>NZ_JANFNH010000035.1 GCF_024436055.1 Streptantibioticus rubrisoli
GTTGAGGGTGGTGGAGGGCGACGAGATCGGCGCAGCGGCCCGGAGGGCCTCCGTTGAGGGTGGTGGAGGGCGACGAGATCGGCGCAGCGGCCCGGAGGGCCTCCGTTGAGGGTGGTGGAGGGCGACGAGATCGGCGCAGCGGCCCGGAGGGCCTCCGTTGAGGGTGGTGGAGGGCGACGGGTGGGCTCAGCCGAACTGCCGCTGTGCGGCTCAGCCGAACTTCGCCTTGCCCGGCCCCTCTTCGACGAAGCTGCGCATGCCGATCTCCCGGTCCTGGGTCGCGAACAGCCCGGCGAACAGGCCGCGTTCGACCGCCAGGCCGGTCTCCAGGTCCGTCTCCAGACCGCTGTCAACGGCCTCCTTGGCGGCGCGCAGCGCGAGCGCCGGTCCCTTGGCGAGCTTCGCCGCCCAGGCGTGCGCCTCCTGGTAGACCTTCTCGGCCGGAACCACCCGGTCCACCAGGCCGATGGTCAGCGCCTCCTCGGCGGTGACCATCCGGCCGGTGAAGATCAGGTCCTTGGCCTTGGCCGGGCCGACCAGCCGGGACAGCCGCTGGGTGCCGCCCGCGCCCGGAATCAGGCCGAGCAGGATCTCCGGCTGGCCGAGCTTGGCGCTCTCCGCCGCGATCCGCACATCGGCGCACAGCGCCAACTCACAGCCGCCGCCCAGCGCGTAGCCGGTCACCGCGGCCACCACGGGCTTGGGGATACGGGCCACGGCGGTGAACGAGTCCTGCAGCGCCCGGGCCCGTACCGCCATGTCCTCGTACCCCATGGCCTGCATTTCCTTGATGTCCGCGCCCGCCGCGAACACCTTCTCGCCGCCCCAGACGACGACGGCTCGTACGTCGTCGCGCTGGGCGGCCTCCCGCGCGACCTCGCGCAGCCGGTCCTGGGTGGCGGTGTCCAGCGCGTTCATCGGCGGACGGTCCAGACGGATGACGCCGACGCCGTCGGCGGCCTCAAGGTGAACAGTCATGGCCGAACGGTATCGCCTCCGGCCGCACGGGGGTTCCGGGGGCGAAGCCCCCGGAATGAGCCCCTACTGGCCCGCGGTCCACTGCGACCAGGGCATGTTCCAGCCGTTGAAGCCGTTGTCCGGCGCCACCGTCTTGTCGTTGGAGTTCTTGACCACCACCACGTCGCCGATCATCGAGTGGTCGTAGAACCAGGCGGCCGGTGTGCCGTTGTCGCCGCCGCCGCGGATGTCGTGCAGTCCGACGCAGCCGTGGCTGGTGTTCTCACTGCCGAACACCGAGGTGTCGCCCCAGTAGTTGCCGTGGATGAACGTCCCGGACTGGGTGAGCCGCATCGCGTGCGGCACGTCCTTGATGTCGTACTCACCGCCGAAACCGACGGTCGAGCCGTCCATCCGGGTCACCGGGTCCTTCTCGCTGATCACCATCTGCCCGTTGTACGTGGTGTGGTCGGGCGCGCCCGCGGAGATCGGGATGGTTTTGATCGTCTTGCCGTCCTGCGTCACGGTCATCTCGTGCGAGGCGGCGTCCACGTAACTGACCTGGTTGCGGCCGATGGTGAAGTGCACGTCCTTGGACTGCGAGCCGTACACCCCCGGCGCGCCCTGTACACCGTTGAGCCGCAGACTCAACGTGACCTTGGTGCCAGGCGCCCAGTACTTCTCCGGGCGGAAGTCGATGCGCTGGTTGCCGAACCAGTGGCCGACGACCGGCACCGACGGGGAGGCGGTCACCTTGATGCCGTTCTGCACGGCCTTGGTGTTGTCGATCGGCCGGTTGAAGCTGATCGACACCTCGGTGCCGACGCCCACCGTGGAGCCGTCGTCGGGCGTGAAGAAGCCGATGAAGCCGTCCTTGGGGACGACCGTGGTGAACGTGGCGTGCTTGGCCGACTCACGGCCCTGCGCGTCCTTGGCGATGGCGTCCACCGTGTACTTGGTGGAGGTGCTGAGGTTGCTGTCCGGCACCCAGCTGGTGCCGTCCGACGAGATCCTGCCCGCGACCGCGGTGCCCTTGGCGTCCTTGACCTCGACCTGGGTCAACCTGCCCTGGTCCGCGGATATCTTGAGCGCGCCGCTGGTGGCTACGTCGGTCGCGCCGTCCTTGGGCGCGACGTTCACCACGGCCTTCGACGCCTGCTGGTCGGATCCGGAACCGCTCTTGCCCTGGCCGGAATCGTGTCCGCCGCACGCGGTCGCCAACAGCAGCACCGCGCCGAGCGCCCCGGCCAGCAGACCCCGCCTGACGCCCGACGCCGCCCCCGCGGCCCGCCGCGCCCCCGGCTGATGTGACAGCAACTCGCCTCTCCCCCCTTGGCTTTACCTGAACAAGCGCCCTCCACGCTCGTCGATAGATAACCACACCCTTGATGGTCACCAAGCCACGGAATTGTCACCGTTCCGTCCCAGTCCACCGCGAACCGTCCGCAACTGGGTAGGGTGGGGCGGCCGTTCGTACGTTTCACGGCGAACGGGTTGCCGCCGCGGGGGCCGCCGTCAGGCGCACATGTTCAGGGCGAGGGCGCCGCCAACGCCGTCGCCGACCCCGCGAGCCACTGCGCCCAGGTCAGGTTCCAGCCGCTGAGCCCGTTGTCCGGGGCGACCGTCGCGTCATGCGCGTTGACCACCTCGACCACGTCGCCCACCAGCGAGGTGCCGAAGAACCATCCCGCGGGCGTCTGCGCGCCGCCGCCCTTGACGTCGTACAGCCCGACGCAGCCGTGGCTGGTGTTCGCGGTGCCGAACGTCTCCTTGGGCGACCAGTAGTTGCCGTGCACGAAGGTGCCGGACTGGGTGAGCCGCATCGCGTGCGGCACGTCGGGGATGTTGTACTCGCCGCCGTAGCCGACGGTGTCCCCGTTCATCCTGGTCACCGGCAGCTTCTCGGAGATCACCATCTTCCCCGCGTACGTGGCGTGTTCGGGGCTGCCGGTGCTCACCGGCAGGGTGCGCACCACCACCCCGTCCCGGCGCACGGTCATGGTGTGCGCCTCGGCGTCCACCACGCTGGTCTGGCTTCGGCCGATGGTGAAGACCACGTCCTTGAACTGGCTGCCGTAGACACCGGGCGCGCCCTGTACGTCACGCAGCCGCATCCGCAGGTCGACCCTGGTACCGGGGGTCCAGTAGTGCTGCGGGCGGAAGTCTAGGCGCTGGGCGCCGAACCAGTGCGGCGCCACCTCGATGGCGGGCTGGGCGGTGACGGTGACCGCGCGCTCCACGGCGGCGCGGTCGACGACCGGGCGGTTGAAGGTGAGCGAAACGATCATGCCGGTGCCGACGGTGGCGCCCGACTCGGGCGTGTAGAAGGCGATGAGCCGGTGCTGCGGCACCAATGTGGTGAACTCGGCGTGCTTGGCGGCCCGCCGCCCGCCGGAGTCCTCGGCGAGCGCGTCCACCGTGTACCGGGTCTCCAGCGCCAGCTTGCCGGTCGGGTGCCAGGAGTGCCCGCCGGAGTCGATCTGGCCCGGCACCTGGGCGCCGGTGGCGTCGGCCACCTTGACCTGGGTGAGCACGCCACTGTCCACCGTCACGCCCAGCACCCCGGTGGGCGGCACCCCGGAGGCGCCGTCGTTCGGGGTGATCCGGATCGTGGCCTGGGAGACCGCCGGTCCGCCGGAGCCCGCGCCGCGCCCGTCCCCGGCCCCGCCACCGCTGCCCCCGGCGGCCCCGGTGCACCCGGTCAGCACCAGGGCGGCGACCAGCGCCGGTGCCGCGAACCGTGCCGGACGCGTGGTGGGGCGGGGCGGCATCGCCGGTCCCCCGCGTCGTGCTTGCCCTGCGTCGCGGCGCGGTCCCGTCTGTGCCACGGCGGCGCGCGACCGGCGGCACCGCGGCGTCCCGCCGGTGGCCCGCGGCCGCGGGAGCCGCGACCCCGTCAAGGTCCCCCGGGCGGACCCCAGCACGCGTCCGGCCACCGATCCCGTACCCGGCAGTCCTCGTACCGCCCGGCGTACCCACGCAACCACTGCACTCGTCACGCCGGGGTCAACGACTTCCGGGACCACGGGTTCCGTGAGGACGGCGCCTTAACCGGGAATGACACCATGAAGCCACAACGGAGAACGGAACCGCGCGCGGTACGGGACACCGCGAAACGGTGCCGTAGAGCCGCGGGAGGCCACTACGTGTCGAGCGCACCCGAACCAGAGCAGGCCGCCGCGGCTTCCGGCGGGACCGCGGACGGCGACGGCCACCGTTCCGCGACGACCACACTGACCGCCACCCGGACGGCGGAACCGGACACCGAGGACGCGCGGACCGCCCAGCGGCGCTCCAGCGCCCCGCCACGCCCGGTGTGGCCCGGCGCCCCGGAGCCGCTCGGCGCGCGCTTCCACACCGGCCCGGAGGGCACGCGGGGCACCAACTTCGCGCTGTGGGCGGGCGGTGCGGAGGCGGTGGAACTGTGCCTGTTCGACGCCGAAGGGGGCGAGACCCGGCTGCCGCTGACCGAGTTGACGCACGAGGTGTGGCACGGCTTCGTCCCCGGGGTGCGCCCCGGCCAGGCGTACGGCTACCGGGTACACGGCCGCTGGGACCCGTGGACCGGCGCCCGGTGGAACCCGGCGAAGCTGCTGCTGGACCCCTACGCCCGGGCGGTGGACGGCGAGTTCGCGCTGCCGCCGGAGGTCTACGGGCACGTACGGGACTGGCCGGACCGCCCGGTCGCCGACACCGTGCGGGACAACCGCGACTCGGCGCCGTTCGTGCCCAAGGGTGTGGTGGTGGACGACGGCGACGACTGGGCGGACGACCGCCGTCCCAAGACCCCGTGGTCCGACACGGTCATCTACGAGCTGCACGTGCGCGGCTTCACCATGCGCCATCCGCGCATACCGCGCGAACTGCGCGGCACCTACGCCGGGTTGGCGCATCCGGCGGCCATCGAGCACCTGAACAAGCTGGGCGTGACCGCCGTCGAACTGCTGCCGGTGCACCAGTTCGCGCACGAGGACCACCTGCTGCGCCGGAACCTGCGCAACTACTGGGGCTACAACTCGATCGGCTACTTCGCGCCACACGCCGCGTACAGTTCCTCCGGCACCCGCGGCCAGCAGGTGGGCGAGTTCAAGCGGATGGTGCGCGCGCTGCACGCGGCGGGCATCGAGGTCATCTTGGACGTGGTCTACAACCACACCGCCGAGGGCGGCGAGTTGGGGCCGACCCTGTCGCTGCGCGGCATCGACAACCGCGGCTACTACCGGCTGGGCGGCGACCCGCGCGGCTACGCGGACTACACCGGCTGCGGCAACACCCTGCACGTCGTGCAGCCGCAGGTGCTGCGGCTGATCACCGACTCGCTGCGGTACTGGGTGACGGAGATGGGCGTGGACGGCTTCCGCTTCGACCTCGCGGCGGCGCTGGCCCGCAGCATGCACGATGTCGACATGCTCTCGCCGTTCCTCGCGGTGATCGCCCAGGACCCGGTGCTGCGCCGGGTCAAGCTGATCGCCGAGCCGTGGGACATCGGCTCCGGCGGCTACCAGGTGGGCGCCTTCCCACCGCTGTGGACCGAGTGGAACGACCGCTACCGCGACGCGGTACGCGACTTCTGGCGGGGCGCCAGCGCGGACCTGGCCGATCTGGGGTACCGGCTGTCCGGCTCCAGCGACCTGTACGCGTGGAGCGGTCGCCATCCGTACGCCTCGGTCAACTTCGTCACCGCGCACGACGGCTTCACCCTGCGCGACCTGGTCTCCTACAACCACAAGCACAACGAGGCCAACGGCGAGCAGAACCAGGACGGTTCGGACGACAACCGCTCCTGGAACTGCGGCGCGGAGGGCGAGACCGACTCCGAGCCGGTACTGGCCCTGCGGCAGCGGCAGTTGCGCAACCTGCTGAGCACGCTGCTGCTGTCCACCGGGGTGCCGATGCTGGTCGCGGGCGACGAGATGGGCCGCACCCAGGGCGGCAACAACAACGCCTACTGCCAGGACAACGAGGTCGGGTGGGTGGACTGGTCGCTGCTCGACGAGCCGCGATGGCGTGAACTGTTCGAACTGGCGGCGCGGTTGGTCTGGCTGCGCCGTGACCATCCGGTGCTGCGCCGCCGGGCGTTCTTCTCCGGGCTGCCGCAGGATCCCGGCGGACTGCGGGACCTGGCCTGGTTCACCCCGCGCGGTACGGAGATGACCGAGGCGGACTGGTTCGCACCGGCCGCAACGCTTGGCATGTATCTGTCGGGCCGCGACATTCCCCAACGGGACGCCACCGGCCGCCGCGTCCACGACGACAGCTTCCTCATCGTGCTGCACGCCGCGGAAACCCCGTGCCCCTTCACCCTGCCGGGCCCGCCGTGGGCACGGAACTACGAGGTACTGGTCGACACCTCGCGGGCGGCGGACGCGCCGGGGCCAGGGCGGCACCGCGCGGGGGCCACGATCACCGTGCCGGAGCGGTGCCTGATGCTGCTGCGGGCCGAACACCGCTGAAACCCGATGGGCGTTGTCGGTGGTCGCCTCTAGTCTCTGAAACGTGGCAGGGACGGAGGGGACGGCCATGGGGGACGAAAGAGGCGGGGCGTGGCGTGCCCGGCGGAGCGCCGCGGAGCGGCGGTCGGCGGTGCGGTCACTGCTGCGGCTGTGGCCGTACGTACGGCCGCTGGCGCCGCGGCTGTTCGGGTCGATGGCGGTGGCGGTCGGCGCGTCGTGCATGGCGCTGCTCATCCCGCTGGTGCTCAAGTGGACGGTGGACGGGCCGGTCGCGCACCGGGATCCGGGCGGGGTGTGGCTGGGCGGCGGGCTGGTGCTGCTGCTCGGGCTGCTGGAGGCCGGGCTGTTCGGGCTGCGCCGCTGGCTGACCGCCCGGCCGATGGCCGCACTTGAGGCACGCATGCGGGCCGACCTCTACCGGCATCTGCAACGGCTGCCGGTCGCCTTCCACGACCGTTGGGGATCCGGGCAGTTACTCTCCCGTGCCACGGGCGACCTGCAGATCCTGCGGATGTTCCTGGCCTTTCCGCTGGTGTTCCTGGTGGTCAACTCGGCGACGATACTGGTCGGTTTCACCATCCTGCTCACCCAGCGGTGGACGCTGGGGCTGATCCTGCTGGTGCCCGCGGTGCCGCTGATAGTGCTGTGTACGTACTTCATGGGCCAGTACTCGCTGGCCTCGCGCCGCGCCCAGGACCAGATCGGCGATCTGACCACGCTGGTCGAGGAGTCGGCGCTGGGCATCCGGATCATCAAGGCGTTCGGGCGACACCGCAGCCAGGGCCAGGCGTTCCGCCGGGCCGCGCACGCACTGCTCGGCACCGAGCTGCGCAAGGCGCGGCTGCTGGCCGAGGTGTGGCTACTGGTGACGGCGGTGCCGGACGTGGCGCTCGGGGTGGCGCTGGTGATCGGCGCCGTGCAGGTGTCCGACGGCCAGCTGTCAGCGGGCACGCTGGTGGCGTTCTTGTCCACGGCGCTCGCGCTGCGCTGGCCGATCGAGTCGCTGGGCTGGCTGCTGTCGATGAGCAGCGAGTCGGCCACCGCGGCCGACCGGTACTTCGAGGTGATGGACACCGAGCTGCCGCCGGACCACACCGCCGGGCCGGACGCGGTCAGTCGGGCCGGTGACGGGATCCGGTTCACCGGTGTCCAGTTCCGCTACCCGGACGCCCCGGACGGCACCCCGGACCTGTTGGCCGGGCTCGACCTGCACATACCCACCGGCCAGACACTGGCCCTGGTCGGCGCCACGGGCTCCGGCAAGACCTCGCTGACCGCGCTCATCCCTCGGCTGTACGAGGCGACCGGCGGCCGCATCACGCTGGACGGGATGGACATCGCGCGACTGCCGAAGGAGCGTTTGCGCGCCATGGTCTCGACGGCCTTCGAGGAGCCGACGCTGTTCTCCGCGAGCGTCCGGGACAACGTGTTGATGGGCGCGGAGCAGGCTGGCGAGGCCGATCTGCGGTGGGCTTTGCAGACCGCGCAGTGCGGTTTCGTGCACGAGCTGCCGCAGGGGGTGGACACCCAGGTGGGCGAGCAGGGGCTGAGCCTGTCCGGCGGCCAGCGGCAGCGGTTGGCACTGGCCCGCGCGGTGGTGGGCCGCCCGCGCTTCCTGGTGCTGGACGATCCGCTGTCCGCTCTGGACGTGCACACCGAGGCGCTGGTGGAGGGCGCGCTGCGGGAGGTGCTGGCCACCACCACCGCACTGGTGGTCGCCCACCGGCCGTCCACCGTGCTGCTCGCCGACCGGGTGGCGCTGCTGTCCGGCGGACGCATCGCGGCCGTCGGCACCCATCACCAACTCCTGGCCGAATGCCGGGAGTACCGCCAGCTGATGTCCGGTGACGCCGACGACAGGAGCGCAGCCTGATGACCGCCCTCGCCGACCCGTCGGTGGACGGGAGCCACCCACAGGAGCCGGACCAGTCCGCTCCCGGGCCACCGCGCGACGACGCGTACGACCGCGATGTACTGCCCGCGCCCAAGGGCGCCTCGCGCGCGCTGCTGAGGCAGTTGGCACGCCCGTATCGGGCGCGGGTCTGGCTGGCGGCGGTGGTGCTGGTGGTGCAGCAGGCCGCTGTGCAGATCGGCCCGCTGCTCGTGGCGTACGCCATCGACCGGGCGATCCCGGCGCTGCGCGGCCATGACCGGGGGCCGTTGGTCGCCACCGCCGTGGGGTATGTCGGCTTCGCCCTGCTCGGCGGGGTGTTGCAGCGGGCGTTCATCCGGCTGTCCGCCGTGATCAGCCAGGACGTGCTGCTGGATCTGCGCGGCCGGATCTTCCGGCACGCCCAGGCGCTCGGCCTGGACTTCCACGAGCGCTACACCTCGGGGCGGATCATCGCCCGGGCGACCTCCGATGTGGAGGCGTTCCGCGAACTGCTCACCGACGGGCTGCAGGAACTGCTCGGCGTGTGCCTGGCCGTGCTCTACATCGGTGTGGTGCTGCTCTGGCTGGACTGGGGGCTCGGCCTGTTCGCACTGGCCACCGCGCTGCCGCTGGTGTGGACCACCCGGTCCTTCAGCCGCCGCTCCCAACAGGCCTACTCGCGCCGGTCCGCGGCGATCGCCAGTGTGATCGTGCGGTTCACCGAGACCATGAACGGGATCCGGCCGGTGCAGGCGTTCCGCCGGGAGCGGGCCAATGACGAGCGGTTCGTGGAGCTCAACCGCGTCCATGAGCGGGCGAACGGTGACGCGATCTTGGAGATGGGCCGGTTCAACGTCTTGTCCTGGCTGATCGCCAACACCTCGGTGGCGCTGGTGGTGCTGTGGGGCGCCTACCGAGTGGCGGCCGGTTCCCTGGAGTTGGGGGTGCTGGCGGCCTTCGTGCTGTATCTGCGGCGGCTGTACGCGCCGATCGATCCGCTGGGGATGTTCCTCAACTCCTGGCAGGCCGCCGCGGCTTCGCTGGAGAAGATCGCCGGACTGCTGGCGCAACGGCCGTCGGTGCCGGAGCCCGCGACGCCCCGCGAGCTTCCGGCCAAGCGCGGTGACCGCCCGGGCCGGGCGGTGGCGTTCGAGGGCGTGCGGTTCGCCTACCGCACCGGCGGCGAGGTGCTGCCCCGGTTCGATCTGGCGGTACCGGCGGGCCAGACGGTGGCGCTGGTCGGTGCGACCGGGGCGGGCAAGTCCACGCTGGCGAAGCTGCTGTGCCGGTTCTACGACCCCACCGAGGGCCGGATCACCCTCGACGGCGTGGACCTACGGGAGTTGCCCACACCGGAGTTGCGGCGCGGGGTGGTCATGGTCACCCAGGAGTCGTTCCTGTTCTCCGGCACGGTCGCGGAGAACATCGCGCTGGGCAACCCGGACGCCACCCCGGCACAGATCGAGGCCGCGGCCAAGGCGATCGGCGCGCATGACTTCATCGCGGCGCTGCCCGAGGGGTACGCCACGGATGTCCGTAAGCGCGGTGGCCGAATATCGGCGGGGCAGCGCCAGTTGGTGGCGTTCGCCCGGGCGCTGCTGGCCGATCCGGCGGTACTGGTGCTGGACGAGGCGACGTCCTCGTTGGACATCCCCGGCGAACGCGCGGTGCAGCAGGCCATGGCCACGGTGCTGCACGGCCGCACCGCGCTGATCATCGCGCACCGCCTGTCCACGGTGGAGATCGCCGACCGGGTCCTGGTCATGGCCGACGGCCGGATCATCGAGGACGGCACGCCGTCCCAACTCATCGCCACCAGCGGCGACTTCGCCCATCTGCACCAGGCCTGGCGGGACAGCCTGGTCGGCTGAGAGCCCCCCGCCCACCCACTGAAGAAAGGGCGGGCGGGGGAACTCCACACAATCCGCAGCCGGGCAGGCCAGCTACCGCAGGACCCCCGCCGTCATCCCCTCGGCCTCCGCCGGAACGGCGATCAGCCCGAGCTCAGCGGCGGACGCCAACAGCGGATGCGCCGGCAGAACCCGCACCGTGTACCCGAAGGGCCCACTGCGGTCCAGCTCCAGCGGCCCCTCGAACAGCCAGCGCCCGTCAAGGTCCGGGCGGCCCCCCGGCTTGAGGGAGACCGCCGAAGCGTCGGTGATCCGGTCGGAGTCGTCCACCCGCCCGGACACCACCTGCACGTCCACGTCCGCCGGGTCGAGACCGCCGAGCGCCACCCGTACCCGCAGCGCCAGCGCGGAGCCCAACTCGACGGTGCCGCCCGCCGATCCGGCCTCCACATGGTCGATGGCCACCCGGGACCACTGCTCGCGCACCCGGGCCTTCCAGGCGCTGAGGTCCCGTGCCGCCTCGGCGGTCACCGTACGGTGGGCGCGGGCGGCGGGCGCGTACAGCTCGGAGACGTAGTCCCGCACCATGCGCCCGGCCAGCACCTTGGGTCCCAGGGTCACCAGGGTGTGCCGGACCATCTCGATCCAACGCCGTGGCAGCCCCGTACCGTCGGTGTCGTAGAAGCGGGGTGCGACCTGTGTCTCGATCAGGTCGTACAGGGCGGCCGCCTCGATGTCGTCCCGCCGGGCCCCATCTTCCTCATTCGAGGCGGGTCCACCAGATCCGTCATCAGCCGTAGGAATCGCCCAGCCGTTGTTGCCGTCGAACCACTCGTCCCACCAGCCGTCCAGCACCGACAGGTTGAGGCAGCCGTTGAGCGCCGCCTTCATCCCCGACGTGCCACACGCCTCCAACGGCCGCAGCGGGTTGTTCAGCCAGACGTCGCAACCGGGGTAGAGCCGCTGGGCCATCGCCATGCCGTAGTCGGGCAGGAAGACGATGCGGTGCCGCACCCGTGGATCGTCGGCGAACCGCACGAGTTCCTGCACCAGGCGCTTGCCGCTGTCATCGGCCGGGTGCGCCTTGCCCGCGACAACGATCTGCACCGGCCGCTGCGGGTGCAGCAGCAGCCGGGTGAGCCGCTCCTTGTCGCGCAGCATCAGGGTGAGCCGCTTGTACGAGGGCACCCTGCGGGCGAACCCGATGGTGAGCACATCGGGGTCCAGCACCTCGTCGGTCCAGCCCAGTTCGATGTCCCCGGCGCCGCGCTGCCGCCAGGAGGCACGCAGCCTGGCCCGTACCTCCTCGACCAGTTGCTCGCGCAGGTTCCGCCGGACCTCCCAGATCGCCGCGTCGGGAATGTTGGCCACCGACTCCCAGCTGTGCGAGCCGCCGACCGCCAGGGCGTCCTCGGTGCGCTGCACCCCGACCTGGTGGGCGCCGAGCCGGAACACCTCGGGAGCCACCCACGTCGGCGCGTGCACGCCGTTGGTGATGGACCGGATCGGCACCTCCTCGGGGTCGAATCCCGGCCACAGCCCGGCGAACATCTGGCGGCTGACCGCGCCGTGCAGGGTGCTGACCCCGTTGGCGCGCTGGGCCAGTCGCAGCCCCATCACCGCCATGTTGAACACCCCGGGGTCACCGCCCGGGTAGTTCTCCCGGCCCAGCTCCAGCACCCGGTCCAGGTCGACGCCGGGCAGTTCGCCGCCGTCGCCGAAGTGGCGGCCGATCAGTTCCAGGGCGAACCGGTCGATCCCGGCGGGGACGGGGGTGTGGGTGGTGAAGACGGTTCCGGCGCGCACCGCCTCCAATGCCGCGTCGAACTCCAACGCGTCCGGCCCGTCGTGCAGTTCACGGATCCGCTCCAGGCCGAGGAATCCGGCGTGGCCCTCGTTGGTGTGGAACACCTCCGGTTCGGGGTGCCCGGTCAGCCTGCAGTAGGTGCGCACCGCGCGCACTCCGCCGATGCCCAGCAGCATCTCCTGCAGCAGCCGGTGTTCGCTGCCGCCGCCGTAGAGCCGGTCGGTGACCTCGCGTTCGCTGGCGTTGTTCTCCTCCACGTCGGAGTCGAGCAGCAGCAGCGGCACCCGGCCCACCTGCGCCGTCCAGATGCGGGCGCGCAGCGACCGCCCGCCGGGCAGCGCCAGGGTGACCAGGGCCGGGCTGCCGCCCGGCTCGCACAGCGGGGTCAACGGGAGTTCGTTCGGGTCCAGGACCGGGTAGTGCTCCTGTTGCCAGCCCTCGCGGGACAGCGACTGCCGGAAGTACCCGTGCCGGTAGAGCAGTCCGACGCCGATCAGCGGCACGCCGAGGTCACTGGCGGCCTTGAGGTGGTCACCGGCCAGGATGCCCAACCCACCAGAATACTGCGGCAGGGCTGCGGTGATACCGAATTCGGGCGAGAAGTAGGCAATGGCGGACGGGAGTTCAGAGCCTTGCGACGCGCTCTGGTACCAGCGCGGATTGGTCAGGTAGTCGGAGAGGTCCTCGGCCGCGGCGGTCAACCGCCGCAGGAAACGGCGGTCCTCGGCGAGTGCCGCCAGCCGCTGCGCTGGTACCGAGCCCAGCAGCCGCACCGGGTCGCCGCCCGCGGCCCGCCATCCGCCGGGGTCGACGGACTGCAACAGCTCACGGGTCTCCTGGTGCCAGGACCAGCGCAGATTCTGGGCCAGCTCGCCGAGCGGGCGCAAGGGTTCGGGGAGGACCGTACGGACGGTGAATCGACGGATAGCCTTCACGGTACGACGGTAGCGGCGCGAAGGCCGGTTTCACTCGAAGTCCGCTTTCCTCGTCGAGGATCCGCAGATCTTTTGCGTCAGCGGCGTGTCCGCGGTTTGGCCGATTCCCTTCCCTACCGGTGCCTTGTACAGGACGATTTCCTACGTAAGGCTTCCCTGTGGCACCCGCGGTGCTCCGGGGGGTGCGGTACAACCGGTTCACCCTTACGGCCCTGACGCGTCATCTGGCCGCGGTTCCCCGGTCATCGACTCGTCACCGCTTCACCCCTTCGTACGAGCGTCCTCGGTCCGAAAGATGGTGTTCAACAGGAGCCTGCGGGAAGGCTTCCAGAACGCCCCGCACCCTGTTACTCCGTCATGTCTCGTCCATTCCAACCGAGTGAACGCGCACAGGAGCGGCCATGCGCACGAGTGCACAGTCGAGGGAGCAGATAGAAAAGGCAATGGGGGCACCAAGAAAACGTAACGAGGCAAGTCCAGGTGAACACATGATCGGCCGAATCCCCGTACTGGATCTCCGCCCGCTGGTGGACTGCGGCAGGCGTCCCGCGAAGGCCGTGGTGGGCGAGACCTTCCAGGTCTCCGCCACCGTCTTCCGCGAGGGCCATGACGCGGTCGCCGCCAACGTGGTACTGCGGGACGCGGCGGGCCGGTCCGGCCCCTGGACCCCGATGCGTGAACTCGCCCCGGGCACCGACCGCTGGGGCGCGGAGGTCACCCCGACGGCCGAGGGCCGCTGGACGTACACCGTGGAGGCCTGGTCCGACCCGCTGGGCAGCTGGCGGCACGCCGCCCGGATCAAGGTTCCGGCCGGGATCGACACCGAGCTGATGCTGGCCGAGGGCGCGGCGCTGCACGAGCGTGCGGCGGCCGGGGTGCCCAAGAAGGACGGCCGCTCGGTGGTGCTGGACGCGGTGGACGCGCTGCGGGACGGCAAGCGCACCGCCGAGGAGCGGCTGGCCGCCGCCCTGGCCGAGGAGGTCGTGGCGGTGCTCGACCGGTTCCCGCTGCGTGAGCTGGTCAGCGCCTCGCGGCCGATGCCGGTTCAGGTGGAGCGCACCAGGGCGCTGTTCGGCTCGTGGTACGAGTTCTTCCCGCGCTCGGAGGGCGCGGTGCTGCGCGAGGGCGTCCCGCCGCGTTCGGGGACGCTGCGCACCGCGACCGAGCGGCTGCCCGCGATCGCCGCGATGGGGTTCGACGTGGTGTACCTGCCGCCGATCCACCCGATCGGCACCGCGTTCCGCAAGGGTCCCAACAACTCGCTGACCGCCGGGCCGTACGACGTCGGCTCGCCCTGGGCGATCGGCTCGCCCGCCGGTGGGCATGACGCGGTCCACCCGGACCTGGGCACGATCGATGATTTCGACGCGTTCGTGTCCCGGGCCAGGCAACTGCGGCTGGAGGTGGCACTTGACTTCGCGTTGCAGTGTTCTCCCGATCACCCCTGGGTCGACAAGCACCCCGAATGGTTCGCACACCGTATCGACGGTTCGATCGCCCATGCGGAAAACCCGCCCAAGAAGTACCAGGACATCTTCCCGCTGGCATTTGACACGGATATGCGCGGCATCACCAGGGAGACCCTGCGGGTGCTGCGGCACTGGATGGAGCACGGGGTGCGGATCTTCCGGGTGGACAATCCGCACACCAAACCGGTGGTGTTCTGGGAAAGGGTGATCGCGGAGATCAACCGCACCGACCCGGACGTGATCTTCCTGGCCGAGGCGTTCACCCGCCCGGCGATGATGCACACGCTGGCCGCGATCGGTTTCCAGCAGTCGTACACCTATTTCACCTGGCGCAACAGCAAGGCGGAACTCACCGAATACCTGGCCGAGTTGAGCGGGGAGGCCGCCGCCTACATGCGGCCCAATCTCTTCGTCAACACCCCGGACATCCTCAACGCCTATCTGCAGCACGGTGGCCGCCCGGCGTTCGAGGTCCGGGCGGTGCTGGCCGCCACGCTCTCGCCGACGTGGGGCATCTACTCCGGCTACGAGCTGTGCGAGAACACCCCGGTGCACGAGGGCAGCGAGGAGTACCTGGACTCCGAAAAGTACCAACTGCGGCCGCGTGACTGGGCGCGTGCGGAGGCCGAGGGCCGCTCCATCGCGCCGCTGATCACCCACCTGAACCGACTGCGGCGGCGCCACCCCGCGCTGCAGTACCTACGGAACCTGAGGTTCCACGCTTCCGACAACGACGCGATCATCGTGTACTCCAAGCGCGCCCGCACGCCGGAGGGTTCACACGACACCGTTGTGGTGGTCGTCAACCTCGACCCGTACCACACCCGTGAGGCGACCGTTTCGTTGAACATGCCGGAGCTCGGCCTCGACTGGCACGAGACCGTCCCGGTGCGCGACGAGCTCACCGGTGAGACCTACCAATGGGGCAGGGACAACTATGTGCGCCTGGAACCGGGCTCCCGCCCCGCGCACGTGCTGTCCCTGCGACCGTCCTCAACGATCGGAGGGTCACCCAATTGACAGTCAACGAACCCGTCCAGGACACCTTCGAGGACACGCCCGCCAAGGACCGTGACCCCGACTGGTTCAAGCGCGCGGTCTTCTACGAGGTGCTGGTCCGCTCCTTCCAGGACAGCAACGGCGACGGCATCGGCGATCTGCGGGGCCTGACCGCCAAACTGGACTACCTCCAGTGGCTCGGGGTCGACTGCCTGTGGCTGCCGCCGTTCTTCGCCTCGCCGCTGCGTGACGGGGGGTACGACGTCTCCGACTACACCGCCGTACTACCGGACTTCGGTGACCTCGCCGACTTCGTGGAGTTCGTCGACGCCGCACACCAACGCGGCATGCGCGTCATCATCGACTTCGTCATGAACCACACCAGCGACCAGCACCCGTGGTTCCAGGCCTCCCGTACCGACCCGGACGGTCCGTACGGCGACTACTACGTCTGGGCCGACGACGACAAGAAGTACCAGGACGCGCGGATCATCTTCGTCGACACCGAGACCTCCAACTGGACCTTCGACCCGGTGCGCAAGCAGTACTTCTGGCACCGCTTCTTCTCCCACCAGCCGGACCTCAACTACGAGAACCCCCGGGTGCAGGAGGAGATGATCGCCGGGCTGCGGTTCTGGCTGGATCTCGGCATCGACGGCTTCCGCCTCGACGCGGTCCCGTACCTGTACGCCGAGGAGGGCACCAACTGCGAGAATCTCCCGGCGACCCACGCCTTCCTGAAGCGGGTGCGGGCCGAGATCGACGCCCACTACCCGGACACCGTGCTGCTCGCCGAGGCCAACCAGTGGCCGGAGGACGTGGTCGACTACTTCGGCGACTTCCCCAGCGGCGGGGACGAGTGCCACATGGCGTTCCACTTCCCCGTCATGCCGCGCATCTTCATGGCGGTGCGCCGTGAGTCCCGCTACCCGGTCTCGGAAATCCTGGCCAAGACGCCTCAGATCCCAGCGAACTGCCAGTGGGGCATCTTCCTGCGCAACCACGACGAGTTGACGCTGGAGATGGTCACCGACGAGGAACGCGACTACATGTACGCGGAGTACGCCAAGGACCCGCGGATGCGCGCCAACATCGGCATCCGACGAAGGCTGGCGTCCCTGCTGGACAACGACCGCAACCAGATCGAGCTGTTCACCGCCCTGCTGCTGTCGCTGCCCGGCTCGCCAATCCTCTACTACGGCGACGAGATCGGGATGGGCGACAACATCTGGCTGGGCGACCGCGACGCGGTGCGCACCCCGATGCAGTGGACCCCGGACCGCAACGCCGGGTTCTCCTCCTGCGACCCGGGACGCCTCTTCCTTCCGACGATCATGGACCCGGTCTACGGCTACCAGGTGACCAACGTCGAAGCCCAGATGAGCAGCCCGTCGTCGCTGCTGCACTGGACCCGCCGGATGATCGAGATCCGAAAGCAGAACCCCGCCTTCGGACTCGGCTCCTACACCGAACTGGCGTCGAGCAACCCGGCGGTACTGGCCTTCCTGCGCGAGGCACCCTCCGCGGAGGGGCAGCGCGACGACATCGTGCTGTGCGTGAACAACTTCTCGCGGTTCCCGCAACCCACTGAACTGGACCTGCACACCTGGGAAGGGCGCCACCCGGTCGAGCTGATCGGCGGCGTGCGCTTCCCGGCCATCGGCGAACTCCCCTACCTGCTCACGCTGGCGGGGCACGGCTTCTACTGGTTCCGGCTGCGCCGCGACGTGTAGGGCGGCTGGAGTTCGCGATGGGTTCGATGCGGGGGCAGCTCCCCGGTCCCCCAAGGGATTCGGGGGCGCGCCCCCGAAGAAAGGACACCATGTCGGATACCTCGCGGCTCCGCCCTGAGACCACCACCGACACCGCGGTACGGGCGCGGGGGCCGCTCGCGCCCTCCGGGCTGCTGCGGTCGCTGACGCCGCTGTTGCGCGGGTGGCTGCCGCGGCAGCGGTGGTTCGCCGGAAAGGGGCGGCCGATCTCCGGTTTCGCGCTGGTCAGCGCGGTCGAGCTGCTGCCGCTTGACGGGCGGCTCGGCGGCGCGGGCCTGCTGCATCTGCTGCTCGACGTACAGCAGCCGAACCTGCCACCGGACTGCTACCAACTGGTCCTCGGCACCCGCCGGTTGCTGCCACCCGCGCTGGCCCCCGCACTGGTCGGCCACGCCACCGACGGCCCGCTGGCCGGGCTGACGGTGTACGAGGCGCTGTACGACGCCCGGCTGGCCACCCTGCTGCTGGAGCGGCTGCGCACCCCCGGGCGCACCGGGCCGCTGCGGTTCTCCGCCGAGTCCGATGCCACGATCCCGTCCGGGCTGCCGCCCCGGCTTTCCGGCATCGAGCAGTCCAACTCCTCGGTGGTCTACGGAGATACGTTTATCCTCAAGCTGTTTCGCCGGGTCTCCCCCGGCACCAACCCCGACCTGGAACTCTCCCTCGCCCTGGCCCGTGGCGGATCCGACCGGGTGGCCGCTCCGGTGGCCTGGATGGAGGCGCTGGGGCTGCACGAGGAGCCCGCGACGCTCGGGGTACTGCAACGGTACCTGCCCGGCTCCGCCGACGGCTGGCAGTTGGCGCTGACCGCGGTGGCCGAGGGCTCGGACTTCACCGGGCAGGCGCACGCGCTGGGCGCCGCCACCGCCGAGGTGCACACGGCGCTGGCCACCGCGCTGCCCGGGGCGACCCTGCGCCGCCCGCAGATCCGGCTGCTGGCCAGCGCGATGGCCGAACGGCTGGACGCCACCGTGGCCGCCGTCCCGGCGCTGGCCCGCTACGCCGAGGGGCTGCGCGGCGCCTTCGGTGACCTGGACCAACTCGCCGACGCCGGTGTGGAGTTGCCCGCCCAGCGGATCCACGGCGACCTGCACCTCGGCCAGGCGCTGCACACCGCCGCACAGGGCTGGGTGCTGATCGACTTCGAGGGGGAACCCGCCCGTCCGCTCGCCGAACGGCGCCGTCCGCAGCCCTTCGTACAGGACATCGCGGGCATGCTGCGGTCCTTCGACTACGCGGCCCGGCACCGCGATCCGGCCGCGCCGGGCGCCGCCGACTGGGCCGAGCGGCACCGCGCCGCCTACTGCGCCGGGTACGCGGAGCGCTCCGGGCACGATCCGCGCGACGCCCGGGTGCTGCTGCGCGCGTACGAGACCGACAAGGCGGTGTACGAGGTGCTGTACGAGGCCCGGCACCGACCCGAGTGGCTGCCCATCCCGATGGCCGCGATCCAGCGGCTCAGCCAGCCCGCCGACCGCTGACCCCCAATCCAACGCCGATCAGGAGGACTTGACCGTGATTCCCCGCGACTCCAATCGCCCGTCCCCCGGGGAGACGGCATCCGTTGTACCGGCAACCTTCCTCCCGTACGCCCCCGGCACCCAGCCCGAGGCCTCCGCCCGCGGCTACACCCCCGGCAACCGCCCGCCCGCCTCCGGCACCGCCCCCCGCCGCAGGCCGCCCACGCCCGCGCCCGCGGGCGGTCCGGCGCCGTCCCGTCCCCCCGCCGTGCGCCACGCACCACCGGCACCGGCGACGCCGGGCGGCACGCTGGACCCCGGCGAGGTGGACCGGCTGCTGGCCGGGGCGCACCATGACCCGCACGCGCTGCTGGGCGCGCACCGCACCGACGGCGGGATCGTGGTGCGCGCGCTGCGCCCGTACGCCCGGGCAGTGGCCGCGCTCGTCGACGGGGCGCGGGTGGAGCTGCACTCGGAGGGCCGCGGGCTGTTCAGCGCGGTGCTGCCGCTGGCGGAGATCCCCCCGTACCGGCTGGCGGTGACGTACGACGACGGCGAGTACCAGGTCGACGACGGGTACCGGCTGCTGCCGTCGCTGGGCGAACTGGATCTGCACCTGATCGGCGAGGGACGCCACGAGGAGCTGTGGCGGGCGCTGGGCGCACAGGTGATGACCCACCAGGGCGTGACCGGAACCCGGTTCGCGGTGTGGGCGCCGAACGCGCGCGGCGTGCAGGTGGTCGGCGACTTCAACTACTGGGACGGCACCGGCCATCCGATGCGCTCGCTGGGCGCCACCGGGGTGTGGGAGCTGTTCGTGCCGGGGATCGGCGAGGGCACGCTCTACAAGTTCCGGATCACCACCCCGGACGGTGGCCAGGTGGTCAAGGCCGATCCGATGGCCCGGCGCACCGAGGCGCCGCCCGCCACGGCATCGGTGGTGGAGGTCTCCCGCCACACCTGGCAGGACGCCGAGTGGCTGGCCCGCCGCGGCAACCGGCCGGTGCACCAGGCGCCGTTCTCGGTCTACGAGGTCCATCTCCCGTCCTGGCGGCCGGGCCTGTCGTACCGCGAACTGGCCGAGCAACTCCCCGCCTATGTCAGGGACTTGGGCTTCACCCACGTCGAGCTGATGCCGATCGCCGAGCACCCGTTCGGCGGCTCGTGGGGCTACCAGGTCACCTCGCACTACGCCCCCACCGCCCGGCTAGGCACCCCGGACGACTTCCGGTACCTGGTGGACGCCTTGCACCGGGCCGGGATCGGGGTGCTGATGGACTGGGTGCCCGCGCACTTCCCCAAGGACGACTGGGCGCTGGCCCGGTTCGACGGCACCCCGCTGTACGAGCCGGACGACCCGCGCCGTGCCGAGCACCCCGACTGGGGCACGTTGGAGTTCGACTTCGGCCGGACCGAGGTGCGCAACTTCCTGGTCGCCAACGCGGTCTACTGGCTTGAGGAGTTCCATATCGACGGGCTGCGGGTGGACGCGGTGGCCTCGATGCTCTACCTCGACTACTCGCGCGAGGACGGCCAGTGGTCGCCCAACGCCTTCGGCGGCCGGGAGAACCTGGACGCGGTCGCGTTCCTGCAGGAGATGAACGCCACCGTCTACCGCCGCTGCCCCGGCGTCGTCACCGTCGCCGAGGAGTCCACCGCCTGGGACGGGGTGACCCGTCCCACCGACTCGGGCGGCCTGGGCTTCGGGCTGAAGTGGAACATGGGCTGGATGCACGACACGCTGCGCTACCTCTCCCATGAGCCGGTGCACCGCAGGTACCACCACGGCGACATGACGTTCGCCATGGTCTACGCGTACTCCGAGAACTACGTGCTGCCGATCTCGCACGACGAGGTGGTGCACGGCAAGCGCGCCCTGGTCGCCAAGGCGCCGGGGGACTGGTGGCAGCAGCGCGCCACGACCCGCGCCTATCTGGCCTTCATGTGGGCGCATCCGGGCAAGCAACTGCTGTTCATGGGGCAGGAGTTCGCGCAGGGCGCGGAGTGGTCGCACGACTCGGGGCCCGACTGGTGGCTCACCGACCCCGGGTACAGCGCGGCCGGTGACCACACCGGGGTACGGGACCTGGTACGCGACCTCAACACGTGCTACCGGGCCACGCCCGCGCTGTGGCAGTTGGACACCGACCCCGCGGGCTTCGCGTGGATCGACGCGCACGCCGCGGACGACAACGTGGTGTCGTTCGTCCGGTACGACACCGACGGGAACGCGCTGGTCTGCGTCAGCAACTTCTCACCGGTGGTGCGCCAGGCGTACAAGATCGCGTTTCCGTCGGGCGGTGGCGAGTGGCGCGAGGTGCTGAACACGGACAGCCTGGCGTACGGCGGGAGCGGGGTCGTCAACAGCGTCGCGGTGTCCGGGTCGTTGACGTTGCCGCCGCTGGCGACCGTCTGGCTGCGGCCGGTGTGAACCTCCGAAAGCCGTCATCGGTTTTCGGCCATGATTCAGCGGAACACACGGTGAGTTACGGGCGGTAGCCAGTCGTACGCTGACCGAGTGCCACCTCCCTTCGATCCTGCCTCCGCGCGGCGCCTTCGCCAGCAACTTGGGATGTCGCATGCCCATGTTTCCCATGGAATGTGGGCGTCATATGGTCTGCGTGTCCTGCCCGAGACGGTGTTGGCGTGGGAGCGCGGCCAGGCCGTGCCCAGTGAGCAGGAACTGGCCGCGCTGGCCGCCGCGTTGTGGTGCGCGCCCGCGGACCTGCTGGGGGCGCCCACCACGTTGCGCGAGTACCGCTGGGCCCGGGAGCTGGCGCTGGAGGACGTGGCGTTCGCGGTGGGCCTGCGGGCCGCGCGGTACGCGCGGATGGAGGACGAGGACCATTGGACCGGGGACGCCCGCCAGACGGCGGCGCTGGCGGAGGTTCTGGGCCTGACCCCGGCCCAGGTGGTGGCCGTGACCGGCCGGGAGCAGAAGCTGGCCGAATACCTGCGCTCAGCGGCCTCGGTCCGCTGGCAGCCCTACGTTCGGCCGGTGAGCGGCATCGTGGCGCTGCCACGGGAACGGATCGAGCGCGCCCTCGGCCAACTCCACGAGGAGTACCACTCCTTGATGACCTCCACCCTGAGCTGGAGCGGGACCGCTTCCCCGGAGGACAAGGGCGGACCGTTCCTGGCCCGGATCCTGGACCGCTTCTGGGAGTTGGCACAGTGACCTGCGGTGAGTTCGCAACCGCCGGACCACTCCATCGTGGTTGCTCGCCGTCACGGCGGCTTTTACGGCGGCGCGCTACCTTCGCGCCCCCTCCAACTCCCGCTCCACGGTGGCGTCAGCCGAAGCCTCCGCCCGGCGGCGAAGCGGCAGCAAAGCCGCCACCAGCACCGTGCCGACGCCCAACACCACCGCCCCCACCAGGCTGGTGTGCGCGACCGCGTCAGCGAACGCGCCCCGCACCGCGTGCACCATCGCCGCCCCCTGTCGCGGACCCGCCTGGGCCGCGATCTTGCCCGCGACGGCGAGCCCGGCGCCAACCGAGTCCCGCGCCGCCGACAGTGCGGCGGACGGCAGTTGACCGCGCACCGCCTCCGCGAGATGCGACCCGTACGAACCGGACAGCACCGAGCCCAGGATGGCGATCCCCAGCGACCCACCGAGCTCCAGCGAGGTGTCGTTCACGGCGCCACCGACCCCCAACTCCGACTCCGGAAACGCCCCCATGATCGCGTCGGTGCACGGCGAGAGGCTGAGCCCGATCGCAAGGCCGAGCACCACCAGCGGAACCACCAGGTCCGAGTACCCGGACCCGGCGTCCACCCGGGTCAGCAGCGCCAGCGCCACCGTGCCGCCGACCATGCCCGCGGTGACCGTCACCTTCATGCCGAGCCGCGGCGTCAGCACCCCGGTCAGCGCGGCGCCGACGAACACCGCACCGGCGAGCGGCAGCATCCGTACCCCGGTGTCCAACGGGCTGTAGCCGAGGACGAACTGGAGGTGCTGGGTGAGGTAGTAGAAGGCCCCGAAGACGGCGAGGAAGAACAGCCCGACGGCGAGGTTGGACCCGGCGAAGCCACGGTCGCGGTACCGCCGTACGTCCAGCACCGGACGCGGATGCCGCAACTCCCAGAGCACGAAGGCGATCAGGCCCACCCCGGCGATCACGGCGGCGGTGATCGCCGCGGTGCCCCACCCGAAGTGCGGTCCCTCGATGATCATGTAGACCAGCGCGCCGAGCGAGACCACCGACAGCAGTCCGCCGACCCCGTCGATCCGCCCCTGGTGCCCCGCCCGGGACGGCGGCACCAGCACCAGCGCTCCGGCCATCGCCACGACCACCACCGGAACGTTGATCAGGAACGTCGAGGACCAGCCGTGGTCCTGCAGCAGCACCCCCGCGACCAGCGGTCCGACCGCGATGGCGAGCCCCGCGGTCGCCGTCCACATGGTGATCGCCTTGGCCCGCTCCGCCTTGGGGAAGGTCGCGGCCAGCAGCGACAGCGTGGCGGGCATGATCATGGCCGCGCCGACACCCATCACGGCCCGCGCCGCGATCACCCCGGAGGCGCTGTGCACCAGTGACCCGGCGACCGAGGCCCCACCGAAGACCGCGAGCCCGAGCTGCAGCGCGCCCCGACGGCTGTACTTGTCGCCGATCGCGCCCAGCAGCAGCATCAGCGCCGCGTACGGCACGGTGTAGGCGTCGATCACCCACTGCAGATCGGAGCTGGTCAGGCCGAGATCCGCGGTCATGTCGGGAGCCGCGACAGTGAGCGAGGTGTTCGCCATCACGATGATCAGCAGGCTCAGGCACAGCACCAGCAGCGCCCACCACCGGCGGGCGTACGGTCGGCCCGTCGGCTCGACCGGTTCGGTCAGGACAAGGCGCACGGCTCTCCCCCTTCAGAAGATCTTGCACATGACCGTGCAATTACACAGCCATGTGCAAGTTACGTCATTGCACAGCGATGTGCAAAATGAGGGGAGGGCGGACACCCGTAGGATTCGCGGGCACCCATCCGCTGCACCCACGGAAGGAACCGGGGATGACCGGCCGAGCCGACGCCAACCGCCGCCGTCTGATGGACGTCGCGCTCGCCGAGCTGCTGCGCGACCCCGACGCGAGCATGGACCAGATCGCCCGCGCCGCGGGCGTGGTGCGCCGCACCGTCTACGGGCACTTCCCCAGCCGCGACGCGCTGATCAGCGCACTGACCGACGACGCGGCCGACGCGGTGGCCGCCGCGCACTTCGCCGCGCAGGACGGTGTCGAGGACCCGGCCGAGGCGCTGGCCCGCAGCATCCTCGCCGTATGGGAGATCGCCGACCGCTACCGGCTGCTGGTCTCGCTCGCCCAGCGCAGCGTGACGATGGAGGGCATCCGGCAGCGGCTGGCACCGGTCCGCCGCTCCTGCACCGAACTGCTGCAACGCGGCCTGAAGCAGGGCGTGTTCAGCTCGCCGCTGCCCGCGCAGGCGCTCGCCCATGTCCACGAGCAGGTGCTGTTCGGCCTGATGGAGGCGGTCAACGACGGTGCGCTACCGCCGGAGAGTGCGGGCAGCGCCGCCGCCGTCACCGCACTGACGGCAGCGGGCGTACCCGCTGACCGCGCCACACGGCTGGCGGACGCGGTGAGCACTTCGGCCAGCTAAGAGATCGTCTTCTCCTGACGTCTCATCCCGGAACCGGCGTTGTCCCGCCGCTCCACCGGCGGTTTCGTATGTCGCGTGCTCGGTCGGCTGCGGTCGGTCAGACCAGGGTGGTTACCGGAAGTCGCTGGTAGAGGACGTGTCTGGAGCTGCGGGTGCGCCGGATGAGCCCAGCGCGGTGCAGGATCTGCAGGTGGTAGGAGACAGTCGCCGGGCTGAGGTGCAGGCGCCTGGCGAGGTCCCCGGTGGTGCGAGGCTGTGCGAGTTCGGCCAGCACGCGCGTCCGGGTTTCCCCGATCAGTTGCTCTACCTGCCTGGGGCGGTCGACGTCTAGCGGTAACGCTGGGTAGACGACCAGCGGCGTGCGCGGGTCCGGGGCGTCGTCGGGGGCGCCCGCGCAGAATACCGCTCGGTTGACGAAGGCGCTGGGTATGAAGATCACGCTGTCGGCGTCGATCGTCATCTGGTGCGGGCCGGGCGTGGGCAGTCGGAGGTCCAATCCGCCGTCGCGCCATTGCAGGTTGCCGGCCAGCTGATTGATCGTGTCCGCCCAGCCGCGTCGGGCGATTGCGGCGGCTCTGACGGTGATGTCGGCTTCCAACCGGGCGCGGAGGCCTGGCCAGTGCGGGGCGAGGGCTGCCCGCCAGAACTGCTCCAATTCGTCCGCGAGGCGTCGGGCGAAGTGGCCCTCTCCTCGGTCCAAGGCCGTAAGGAGCAGTCGCGGCGGCTTGCGCGCCGTGGACTGGTCCCAGGAGTGGCCGCCGATGGCCCCGGACATCTCGTAGCGGATGCGCTCCGCGGAGGCCGTGGCCACCTGGTGGAAGGCGATGTCCGGCTCGGCGTCGAAGGAAAGCGGTTCGGGCCGTAAGAAGTCGGGTTGGTAGCCGAGGGGACCGCCGCTGCCAACTACAGCCAGCAGCCCCAGACATCGGCCTGACATGACCTCGGTGGCCCGCGCGCCCCAACGCGCATCGAGCGACTGCGGCGCGCGACCGGGAGCGAAGAGCAGATCGGCGGCCGCACCCAGCGGACAGATCGCGAATCTGGCCCGGCCGAGCCCTTGCGCCCCTAGCTCGATTCGGATCACACAGGCCCCCCTTCGATCGTTTTTGAATCTCATCGAATCATTCGACGGCCGACTCGGGACCGGGTTTCCTGGTGCATGTCCGGATATCGCATGGCAGCGCCAGAGCCGGGTTGTCCGACCTCCGGGCCCTGGTGGCCAGCCCACGCATCGTTGAACTCGTCGCCAAAGGCGAGTCACCGAAGTTCTGACGGAAGCTCGTCGATCCACAACTCTTTGACGCCTACTCGCAAGCAGGGCGACCTGCCTTCCTCAGCCCTTCGGCAGAGGACCCCAGGGGCCGCTCTGCACCAGGGGAGGAACCCAACCATGAACGCACGCAAGGCTTTGGCCCTCGCCGTGGCCGCCACGGCCCTCGGAGGCGGCCTCGTCTTCGCCCCGTCCGCCCACGCCGCGAGTGCCAGCCCGACGGCGGCTCACTTCGAGGCCCAGGCCCGCAATGCGGGACTCACCACCGCACAGGCAACCGGGCTGCAGCGGCGCGTGGACACCACCGTGGCGCAGTACGGCGGCAAGCAGGTGGCAGCCAACTCGGTGCAGCTCGCCAGCGGAGGCACTCTGGTCGTCACCGTGCCGGGCGAGAACTCCGTAAGAAACCCGCACACCCTCCAGCCGGACACAGCCTGTCCGTACGGAGACTTCTGCGCCTACAAGGGCACCGACTACACCGGTTACCAGTTCAAGATGGGGGCGTGTGGAACCTACGAACTCCCCGGTTCTGGATGGGGCGGTTCCGGCTCCTGGATCAACAACCAGACCCAGTCGTGGATGACCGGGCTCATGTACGACCATCACATGAACTTCGTGTACCAGACGCCGCCCCCGCCCTCCAGCGATCCCAACGGCAACTGGAAGCCCATCTGGTACATCAACAACTGCTAGCGCAACCTCGCCAAGGGTCCGTCAGCCTGCTGACGGACCCTTCGGCGTGCTGGGCCTCCTCAGGCGGCCACGGGCCGCTTCGCGCCCTCGGCCCCCGACGACTGGACGTTCTCGTCCAACTCCACCTCCTCGAACGGGAGTTGACCTGCGAGTACCGCACGCGCGCGGTCCCGGTCGAACTCCTTGGTCAACGTGCCGATGACCACCGTCGCGACCGCGTTGCCCGCGAAGTTCGTCAACGCCCGTGCCTCGCTCATGAACCGGTCGACGCCGACGATCAGCCCCACGCCGTCCACCAGGTCAGGACGGTGCGACTGCAGTCCGCCCGCCAGGGTGGCCAGGCCCGCGCCGGTGACACCGGCCGCGCCCTTGGAGGCGATCACCATGAACACCAGCAGGGAGATCTGCTGCCCCAGCGCCATCGGCTTGCCGAGCGCGTCCGCGACGAACAGCGAGGACATCGTCAGATAGATCGCGGTGCCGTCGAGGTTGAACGAGTAGCCGGTCGGCACGGTGATGCCGACCACCGGGCGGCTCACGCCCAGGTGCTCCAGCTTCGCGATCAGCCTCGGCAGCGCCGACTCCGACGAGGAGGTCGACAGGATCAGCAGGAACTCCCTGGCCAGATAGCGCAGCAGCGAGAACACGCTCACCCCGCATATCAGCCGCAGCACGCCGCCGAGCACGACGAGCACGAACAGCAGACACGTCGTGTAGAAGCCCACCATGATCACGGCGAGTGCCTTGAGCGCCCCGAGGCCTGTGGCGCCGACCACCGCCGCCATCGCGCCGAACGCCCCAACGGGCGCCGCCCACATGATCATTGACAGCACCCGGAAGACCAGCTTCTGGATGTGCCCGATGCCGCGCAGCACCGGCTCCCCCGCACCGCCCATCGCCTGCAGCGCGAAGCCGACCAGCAGCGCCACCAGCAGCGTCTGCAGCACCTGCCCGGTGGTGAACGCGGACAGCAGCGTCTTGGGGATGATCCCCAGGACGAAGTCCGTACCGCCCTCGCTGGCTCCCGCGGCCTGACCGTGCCCGGCGGCCTTCGCCGCGGCGGTCAGATGCAGACCGCTGCCCGGGTGCAGGAAGTTGCCCACGGCCAGCCCGATGGCCAGCGCCACCGTGGACATCACCAGGAAGTAGCCGAGCGCCAGCCCGCCCACCGCGCCGACCTTCGCGGCTTTGCGTACCGAGCCGATGCCCAGCACGATGGTGCAGAAGATGACCGGCGAGATCATCATCGTGATCAGGCTGACGAAGCCGGTGCCGAGCGGCTTCAGCTCCTTCGCCGCACCGGGCGCGGCCAGCCCCAGCGCGATTCCGGCCAACACCGCGGCGATGACGGCCAGATACAGGTAGTGGGTCCGGTCGCGGCGCGGGCGCGCGGGCGTCGGCTCTGCCATCGTTTCCTCCTGAGGTACCACCGGTGTCCCGACCGGTCGGTTCCGGCGACTATGCGCGCCCGACGTGACGACGGTCACGTTTGCGTTCATAGAGTTCACGCGACCTGTGCACACTGGCCCCATGCCGATAGCCCGCCGTGCGCCCAAGCCCCGCGCCGGGCGTCCGCGCAGCCTGGCGGGCCAGTTGTTCGCCATGCAGGTCGTCGTGGTCGCCGTGGTCCTCATCTGCTGCGCCGTACTGGCCTACAGCTACGCCCAGCGGCAGGCCGAGAGCGACGCGCGGGACAAGGTGACCGCCACCGCCCGCGCCATCGCCGACTCACCGACAGTGCACACCGCCGTCCACGCCGCGAACCCCACCGCCGTGCTCCAGCCGTACGCCGAGCGGGTCCGCAAGGACACCGGCGTCACCTTCGTCACGATCATGAACCCGGCCGGTGTCCGCTGGACCCATCCCGACCCCCGGCAGATCGGCGGACACTTCCTCGGCGACACCGCGCCCGCGCTGCACGGCCGGACGTTCACCGAGACCTACACCGGCACCCTCGGCCGTTCGGTCCGGGTGGTGACTCCGGTGCAGGACGGCGGCAGGGTTACCGCGCTGGTCAGCGTGGGGATCACGGTCGCCGCCATCAGCAGTGAGGAGCGCGGCCACCTCGCCGCGCTGATCGGTGTGGCGCTGGCCGCCCTCGCGGTGGGCGACGCGGGCACGTACGTCGTCAACCGGCGGCTGCGGCGGCACACCCACGGCATGGGCGCCGAGGGCCTGAGCCGGATGTACGACTACCACCAGGCGACGCTGCACGCGGTGCGCGAGGGGCTGGTGCTGCTGGACGCCGAGCGGCGCGTCGCCCTGTGCAACGACGCCGCCCGGGAGTTGCTGGACCTGCCGGAGGGGGCGGTCGGGCGGTACGTGTCCGAACTGGGCCTGCCCCCGTCGCTGACCGGGGCGCTACTGGCCGCGGAACCCCGCGTGGACGAACTGCACCTGACCGAGGACCGCGTGGTGGTGGTCAACACCCAGCCGGTGAGCGGCGGACAGCAACGCGGCACCGTGGTCACCCTGCGCGACCACACCGAACTCCAGGCGCTCGCCGGAGAGCTGGACAACCAGCGCGGATTCACCGAGGCGCTGCGCTCCCAGGCCCACGAGGCGGCGAACCGGCTGCACACCGTCGTCTCGCTGATCGAACTGGGCCGGGTGGACGAGGCGGTCGAATTCGCCACCACGGAACTGGAGTTGGCGCAGGCGCTCACCGACCGGGTGGTCGCGGCGGTCGCCGAGCCGGTACTGGCCGCGCTGCTGCTCGGCAAGGCGGCGGAGGCGAGCGAACGCGGCGTGGAGTTCCGCATCACCGAGGACACCCGCATCGCGGACGACCTTCCGCTCAACCCCCGCGACCTGGTCACCATCCTCGGCAACCTGGTCGACAACGCGCTGGACGCCGCCGTCGAGGGTGCGGCGGCCCGCCGCCCCTACGTCGAGGTCGCCGCCCGGGTCGACGGCGGCGAACTGCTGCTGCGGGTCGCCGACTCCGGCGGCGGGGTGGAGCCCGGGGCGCTCGGCGCGGTGTTCCGGCGCGGCTGGAGCACCAAGGGCGAGCACGGCCGCGGCATCGGCCTGGCCCTGGTCGAGCAGGCCGCCCGCCGGTGCGGCGGTACGGTCCGGGTCGAACGCGAGGTGGGCGCGGTGTTCACGGTACGGCTGCCGGTGCGTGAGGCCGCCCGATCATGATCCGGGTACTGGTCGTGGAGGACGACCCGGTGGCGGCGAGCGCACACCGGATGTACGTCGAGCGGCTGTCGGGGTTCGAGGTGAGCGCCGTCGCGCACTCCGGCGCGGAGGCGTTGCGGTTCCTCGACCGCAACGCCGTTGACCTCGTCCTGCTGGACCTGCACCTACCGGACGGGCACGGGCTGCACGTCGTACGGTCGATGCGGGCCGCGGGGCACACGGCCGATGTGATCGCGGTGACCTCGGCCCGCGACCTGGACGTCGTCCGGCAGGCGGTCTCGGTGGGCGTGGTGCAGTACCTCCTCAAGCCGTTCACGTTCCCGGCCCTGCGTGACCGGATGGAGCGCTGGTCCCGCTTCCGCGACGAACTGGCGGGCGGCGGCAAGGCGGTCGGCCAGGACGAGGTGGACCGCGCCCTGTCCGTACTGCGCGGCAGCCCGGTGGCGGCCACCCTGCCCAAGGGCCTGAGCGCGCCGACGCTGGACGCGGTGACGCGCGCGCTGCGGGACGCGTCCGCTGACGGGCTGTCAGCCGGTCAGGCGGCAGCCGCGGTTGGCGTCTCCCGCATCACGGCCCGCCGCTATCTGGAACACCTGGTGGAGACGGGACAGGCGGTACGCAGTCCGCAGTACGGTCAGGTGGGCCGCCCGGAGTTGTGCTACCGGCTGTCGCCGTGAGATGGGCTGCGCGCAGGTGCCGTTGGGTCAGCACCCGGCAGTCGGTCGCACGGCTGAGGTCCCGCTCGCGCCGGGCGACCTCTTCGGCGACGCGCAGCCGCGCGCACTCATCGCAGCCGCTCACCTCCCCCACGCGTTGGCCTCCGCCACCCGCGCCCGCAACTCCTCCATCGGCTCAGCGGTACACACGTCTTCCCGCCGCGCACTCCAGGGGGCACCACCCCCCGCTGGCCGCAGACTCACCCGCCCGGCGTTCATCCCGAGCACGACCCCGACGCGGCCCGCCTTCATGTCCCGCACTACGGCCCCTACTTCGAGCACCGGCTCACTCCGCCGCCTGCACTGCATGAACCAGCAAAGTGCCCGTCGAACGGCCGTCAACCGGAGCCGGAATGACCCGCGCACTCACCTCCACGAACCCGTACTTGCGCAAGCGTGCGATCCACATGTTCGCCGTGTAGTCCCAACGCCTCACCACCAGCGGGTTTTCCGAATCGGGATCAGAGATGTACGAGGCCTGGCATCCGTAGCAGCCCTCCATCGGTGGCCGTTGGGAGAACGCGAAGACTCCGCGCGGGCGCAGGCGTTCAGACACTTTGGGAAGAATCACATCCGGGTCGGTGAACCACACAGCACCGAATACGGAATACACCGCGTCGAAGAGTCCATCCACCTCGGTCAAGTAGTCGACAGCGTCGCAGCGGTGCAACTCCAGCCCCGGTGCACCACCCCACCGCTCCTCAGCCGCCTTGATCTGAACAAGGGACACGTCCACACCTACGGCCCGCACACCAAGGGTCGCGACATGAGCAAGGTTTCCGCCCTCCCCGCAGCCCAGTTCGAGGACCGACGCACCCTGACCAAGCCGCAGCAGTTCCGCCCCCGGCCCGTGATCGGGGAACTGGGTCCAGTTGAACCAGGTGCGCTCCCCCGCCGCGTTGGTCTCGCGTCGATGCGGTTTGGTCTGAGCGTAAGCGTCCCAAGGAGTTGCGTCGGTCACTCGTTTCCCCATTTCGATCGTTGGGTCAGCCGCCCGACTCGGCGCCAAGCGGCTGACGTGTTCACTCAGAGGCACTCGTGCGGTTACTTCTTGCCGCTGCCACTGTTGGGACTGTTGCTGCATCCCGCGTGACACTGAGTACATTTGGCGGCGACAGGCCAGAGCTCGGGGTCAACCGCGAAGCCTGCCGCCGTGATCGCCTCCAGAGTTTGGCGAAGCTGGATCTCCGAAGAGCCCTGGCCGATCCTGGAAGTCAGCTCCGGGTTGTGGTGGATGAACCGGCCTGCCACGTGTTCGCAGAACTCCGCGTACGGTTGCGTCCGGAGAATGAACGCGTGCCAGAAGTCGTCCACAAGCTTGGACGGACTGAGGGGCAGATGCGTACGGGTGCTGGCGACCAGGAAGCCCACCATCTGCCCTACGCCCCGATCGGCCAGGCTCTCTGACATCTCTGGGTGCTTTCGACGGACGTCCTCGACCAGCGAGTCCCACAGTTCTGCGCTGAGCAGTGTTCGGGCATTGGTTGCGGGTCGTTCGTGAACGACTGTCACGGTCTTTCCCTCCCTCATGCGGCGGTTGTGGGGCCTTCCCCCTAACCCCTTGCTCGCTCCAGGTAACTCCCTGGCTACCCACAGCGGTACTGTGGCGACAGCGGCAGGACTTAAGAGCTTTAAGTGGGCCACCAGGCAGAGGAGTTGATAGCCAGTGGGCGCACCGAAGCCAAACAAGGATCTGGAGCGGCTGTACCGGGAGACCGGCTGGTCACTGCGCCAGTTCGCCCAGGAGGTCAATCGCATCGGCACCGAGCGGAAGACTCCCCTCAAGTACCGCGAGCCCTCCGTTCATCAGTGGCTCAAGGGCCACATGCCGAAGGCGGATGTGCGTCCTCTGATCGTTGAAGCCCTCTCGCGCAGGCTGCACCGTCCCGTCACCCAGGCCGAGGCGGGGTTCCCCTCGCCATCCGGCCAGTCGAACACCCATCCAAGTACCTTGGAGGGGTTGGTCGATCTGGGGAGGCAGGACATGGACCCATCCCGCCGCAGCGTCCTCGGCGCGGGTCTGTTCTCCGTCGCCCTCACAGTGCCCGGTTGGCAGGACGTGGTCGGCCGCATGGAAGCGATCCAAACCGGCCATACGCAGCGCATCGGCATGCCCGAAGTCGAGATGGTCATCGCGATGACCGAGCGAGTGTCCGAGCTGGACGACCAGTTCGGCGGACGGCACGCACGCCCCATGGCTGCCGCGTTCCTCGTGAACACGGTGGCCCCCTACCTACGGGCAGACGCTCCCGAACAAGTCCGGAAGGCGATGATGTCGGCCGCCTCGGATCTGTGCTATCTCACTGGCTACATGGCGGTGGACGAAGGTGTTCACGGGTTGGCGCAGCAGTACTACCTCAAAGCGCTGGAACTCGCCGGAGCGTCGGAAGACCACCTCACGTACTGCACCACGCTGCGTGGAATGAGCGTCCAGGCAGTCGACCTGGGGCACAGCCGAGAAGCGATGCGGCTGGCGGATGCCGCAGCCGCCGCGTCCCCGCAGGCTGGCCCCCGGATGCGGGCCTTCCTCGCGGGCCAGCAGGCCCACGCCGCCGCCCAGATCGGTGATCGCAGCAACGCGCTGGCATATCTCCGGCAGGCGGAGGCGGCGATGGACAAGGCAGAATCCAGAGAGAAAGCCTTCGGCTCATACGACCCCGCTGCCCTGAACTACCACACAAGCCAAGTGCGTTACGAGTTGGGAGACGTGCACGGCGCCGTCGAAGCGATGCAGCAATCCGACAGGTTGCGCTACGCAGTGTACCGACGCACACGCGTGAAGGAACGCGCCCTCCTCGCCGAGCGGCAACTCGTAATCGGCCATTTGGAAGCCGCATGCGCCACGTGGAACCTGGTGCTGGATGACTACCCTCTCGTGCAGTCCGGACGCGCGGACCAGCGAGTGCGAACGATGTTCCAACTGATCCGGCGCTACCAGCAGAATCCTGCCGCCCGGGCGCTCTACGAACGTGCCCGGGTCATCGCTGGCGCACCCCGTTCGGCCTAGTCCCGGCCGCGTCAGCGCGCTCTTGCCGGTGGGAGTCCCCATCCTGAATCGTGGAGCCACCCGTTCGACCGCGAGAGCGAGGGAGTCAGGGACATGCACGCAACCATTGGTGACCGGATCCGCATCATGGGCCGGAACGTCGGGCTGCAAGAGCATTCCGGCGAGATCATCGAGGTGCGGGGCGCCAGGGGCGAGCCGCCCTATCGCGTGCGGTTCGCTGACGGTCGCGAATCGCTGATCTTCCCCGGACCCGACTGCGTCATCGACAGGCGCGCCCAGGGCTGACGCGAAGCCCGCTTCCACCCTTGCGGGGGCGCCCACGAGGGCCATCAACCGCCGTCCACCTCAGGCGAGTTGGGCGTTCACACTACCGAGCGAGCCGAAGCCGCCCCAACCACCTCAAAGCATGCAAAGCGTACGACCTGTACCGGCAGGATGTTGATCATCCTGCCGGTTTCGTGGTGAAGAGGTGGATGTGAAGCGTTCTTGGCGCAAGGCCCGTAGGGCCTTGGGATATGTGGCCGCGACATCGGCTCTGCTGGCGGGGCCCGCGGCGCTTCCCGCGTCGGCCCACACGGCGGGCGGCTCCCATGCCGTGGTCACTTGCGTGGGCGGCGAGACCATCCGTCTTCAGCCGGGGTTGACGCTCCAGGCCCGGCACTCGCGCATCAGCGGCTACGCCGGATACACCTGCACAGGCACGGACCCCGAGGTGAAGTGGGCGAAGTCGGTGATCGAGGGCGCCGGGGAGGCCAGCTGTCTCTCCCTCGACAGCACCGCCGTGGAGTGGATCACCTGGAACACCGGCGAACACAGCAGGGTGTTCTACCGAACCCACCACCTCGTCGAGCAACTGGCCGGTCAGACGGTGTCGTTGGTCGAGGGCAGGGTCGTCGAGGGCAGGTTCAAGGGCCGCACGGTGGCCTCGCCCGGCCTCCAGCTCACCCTCAGCCCACTGGACTGCGCCACTGACAGGGGCGTCGAGGCGATCAACGGGCCGACGACGCTGGTTTTCGCCTGAAATGCCGAAGCGCCAGGAGAGCTGGGCGACCTTGCTCGCCGAGCCGTTTGAAGGCCTTGAACATGCCCTCGCTCTCACCCGCCTTGAGCGTGACCGCGCACTCGGCCGCACAGATGCCCCTGTACCCCACACCGAGGCACGCCGCGCCCTTCTTGAGGCCGCCGGGAGGGGCGAGCGCGCGCCGAGCGCCTCCGGCCAACCACACGGGCTCGGCGCCACCACCGCAACGTAGTTGGCCCGCGTTCGCACCCATTGACCCGTCCCCGGCACGCCCTTACCGTCACGGGGCAACCCGCAGCATCCCCTTCCGTCCACGTACCGAAGGAGGACCCGTGCGCCCCGCCCACTCCATCACCGTGCTCGCCGCCGCCGTCGCGCTCGCCGCCACCGCCCTTACCTCGTGCGGCAGTTCGACCGAACCGAAGAACACGATCAAGGTCGCCTACCAGCGCGTGCCGGATGACAACGTTCGCATCATGGATGACTATCTCGGCCTGGTGAAGGGCCAGTTCGAGAAGGCGAACCCCGGCAAGCACATCGAGCTGATCCCGATCACCGCGGCGGAGAACGACTACTACGCCAAGTTGCAGCAGATGATGCGGTCCCCCAAGACCGCGCCGGACCTGGTGTACGAGGACACGTTCCTGATCAACTCGGACATCAAGGCGGGATATCTGCGGCCGCTCGACGGGTATCTGTCCGGCTGGCCCGCGTGGAGCCAGTTCGTGGACACCGCGAAGGCGGCGGCCAGAGCCCAGGACGGCAGGACGTACGGGGTGCCGGACGGCACCGACACCCGTGGACTGTGGTTCAACAAGGACATCTTCCGGAAGGCGGGGCTGCCCACCGACTGGCAGCCGAAGACCTGGAACGACATCCTCACCGCCGCCCGCGCGGTCAAGGCCAAGGTCCCCGGTGTCACCCCGATCAACGTCTACACCGGGAAGGCGCCCGGCGAGGCGGCCGTGATGCAGGGCTTCGAGATGCTCGCGTACGGGACGGGTGCCGATCCGCTGTACGACCCGAGCACCCAGAAGTGGGTCCAGGGCAGCAAGGGCTTCTCCGATGCCCTCGACTTCGTACGGACCGTGTACACCGAGAAGCTTGGGCCGGACATCTCCGACGCCCTTGACCCGAACATCCAGCCGGTGGTCGGCACGGAGTGGATCCCGTCCGGCAAGCTCGCCATCGACCTCGACGGGTCATGGCTGGGGAACAACTGGATCAAGACCGGCGGCAAGCCCTGGCCGCAGTGGTCACAGGTGATGGGCACCGCCGCCATGCCGACGCAGCACGGTCAGGCGCCCGGCGCGGTCAGCATGTCCGGCGGCTGGACCTGGGCCATCCCCACCAGGGCCCAACACCCGGACATCGCCTGGGACTTCATCAAGGCGATGCAGACCGAGCGGAACGCCGCCGAGTACGACATCCGCCAGGCGAACATCGCGGTACGCAAGGACGTGGCCGCCGACCACCGGTATCTGAGCTCGATGCCGGGCATCGGCTTCTTCACCAAGCTGGTGCGCTACACCCACTACCGTCCGGCGCTGCCGGTGTATCCGCAGGTGTCCACGGCGATCGGCGCGGCGATGGAGGCGGTCTCCACCGGCCAGTCCTCGACGGCGGCCGCCGCCAAGGCGTACGACCAGCAGTTGTCGTCGATCACGGCCGGGGCCGTGGAGAAGCGGTGAGGCGAGCCCTTGTGCGGGGGCTGCCGGTGCTGCCCGCCGTGCTCCTGCTGCTGCTGTTCCTGGCCGGGCCGATCGCGTACTGCGCGTACATCGCCTTCACCGACATGCGGTTGACCGGTGCGTCGGGCACGCACTTCGTGGGGCTGGCCAACTTCCGGCAGGCCTTCGCCGACCCGGGTTTCCGCAACGCGGTGCTGCTGACCCTGCTGTTCACCGTGTTGTCCTCGATCGTCGGGCAGAACACGCTGGGGCTCGCTCTGGCCGCCGTGATGCGCCGCGCCTCCCGGCCGGTGCGCACCGTCACCGGGGGTGTGGTGATCGTCGCGTGGGTGCTGCCGGAGATCGTGGCGGCGTTCCTGCTGTACGCGTTCTTCCGCCGTGAGGGCACGTTGAACGCGATACTCGGCTGGCTCCATCTGCCCGGCCAGAACTGGCTGTTCACGCTGCCGGTGCTGGCGGTATCGCTGGCCAACGTCTGGCGCGGCACCGCGTTCTCGATGCTGGTGTACTCCGCCGCGCTCGCCGAGATCCCGCAGGACGTCGCCGAGCAGGCGCAGGTGGACGGGGCGAGCGCGGCGCAGCGGATGTGGCATGTGACGCTGCCGATGATCCGCCGCTCGATCGGCACCAACCTGATGCTCAACACCTTGCAGACGCTGTCGGTCTTCGGCCTGGTGTGGGCGATGACCCGTGGCGGCCCGGGAAACCGCAGCCAGACGCTGCCGCTGTTCATGTACGAGAAGGCGTTCCAGGACAGCCTGATCGGCTACGGCACGGCGGTGGCGCTGCTGCTCCTGGCGGTGGGGGCGCTGTTCTCAGTGCTGTATCTGCGGCTGCTACGGACGGAGGTGTGATGATGGCTTCCCGGCATGCGCCGCTGGTGGCCGCGAGCGAGGATGGTGTGGGAGAGGAGGATCGCCATGGCGGACAAGTCCCTCACCATCGAGATCGGCATCACCGAGGTGGAACAGATCACCCAGGCCGAGGCGCATCTGAGAGGTATCGGCACCTCGGAGCTGGTCGGCCGGGGGACGGCACGCTGCAACCCGGGCGACGAGAACATCCCGGACATCGGCGACGAGCTTGCCACCGCACGCGCGCTGAACGACCTGACCCACCAGCTGATGCACACCGCGACGTTGGACATCGAGGCACACACGAGTCGACGGGTCGACCACCTGAGGATCTGACCGTTGGCACACCGACGGCCCGGGCGGGGGCCGGTCGATGACCGCCGCCCGGCGCGAGGGAGGGACGCCCCGGCGCGGGGCGCGTGTGCGCCGCCCGACCCGGCACCGGCTGGCCGCCGACGCGGCGCTGCTGCTGGTGGCCGTCGGGTTCGCGGTGCCGCTGGCGTGGCTGGTGCTGGCCTCGGTGGACCCCGAGGCGGGGCTTCGGGTGCGGGTGCCGTCGGCGCCGACGTTGGGCAACTTCTCGGCGGTGCTGACCGACGAGATCACCTTCACCCCGATGCTGAACAGTCTGATCCTGTGCGGCGGCGCCACCGCGCTCACCGTGGCGTGCGCGGTGCTGGCCGCCTATCCGCTGTCCCGGTACCGGTCCCGGCTGAACCGTCCGTTCATGCTCACGATCCTCTTCTCGACCTGTCTGCCGATCACCGCGATCATGATTCCGGTCTACGGGCTGTTCGTTCAGGTCAACCTGATCGACACCGTGTACGGCACGATCCTGTTCCTGGCCGCCGCCCAACTGCCGTTCTGCGTCTGGCTGATGAAGAACTTCATGGACGGTGTGCCGATGATCCTGGAGGAGGCGGCCTGGACTGAGGGGGCGTCATTCCCCCAGACGCTGCTGCGGGTTGTGCTGCCGCTGATGGGGCCGGGTGTCACGGTGGTGACGATCTTCAGCTTCGTCGCCATGTGGGGCAACTTCTTCGTCCCGTTCATGCTGCTGCTCTCCCCGGACAAGATGCCCGCCTCGGTGACGATCTTCTCCTTCTTCGGCTCCTACGGAACGGTGGAGTACGGCCAGCTCGCCGCTTTCTCGATCCTGTACTCGCTGCCGGTGGTGCTGCTGTACGCGCTGATCTCGCGGCGGCTGGGCGGCGGGTTCGCGCTGGGGGGAGCGATCAAGGGCTAGAAGACGGACTCGGCTTCCCGGATGCGGTCTTCCGGGACCCGCTTGAGCTCGGTGATGGCGTCCTTGAGCGGCACCATCTCGATGTTGGTGCCGCGCAGCGCGGTCATATGGCCGAAATCGCCCCGGTGCGCGGCCTCCACCGCGTGCCAGCCGAACCGGGTGGCCAGCACCCTGTCGTACGCGGTGGGCACGCCGCCGCGCTGCACATGGCCCAGGATGACCGGCCGGGCCTCCTTGCCGAGCCGGGCGGCGAGTTCCTCGGCGAGCCGGGTGCCGATGCCCATGAACCGTTCATGGCCGTACGCGTCGATCTCTCCGTAGCCGTAGGCCATGGTGCCCTGGATCGGATGGGCGCCCTCGGCGGCGCAGATGACGGCGAACTTCTTGCCGCGGGCGAACCGCTCCTCGACCATGGCGACCAGGTCGGCGGGGTCGAACGGGCGCTCGGGGACGCAGATGCCGTGCGCGCCGCCCGCCATGCCGGACTCCAGCGCGATCCAGCCCGCGTGGCGGCCCATGACCTCGACCACCATCACCCGCTGGTGCGACTCGGCGGTGGTCTTGAGCCGGTCGATGGCCTCGGTCGCGACCATGACGGCGGTGTCGAAGCCGAAGGTGCGGTCGGTGGCGGAGATGTCGTTGTCGATGGTCTTGGGCACGCCGACCACCGGCATTCCGGCGTCGGCGAGCATCCGGGCGGCGGTCAGGGTGCCCTCGCCGCCGATCGGGATCAGCGCGTCGATGCCGTACGCGCGGCACAGCTCGTCGGCGTTGTCGGCGGCCTCGTGCAGCCGGGCGCGCTCCAGCCGGGCGGAGCCGAGGATGGTGCCGCCGCGGGCCAGGATGCCGCTGACCGCGTTGAGGTCCAGCGGGCGGTAGCGGCCTTCCAGCAGTCCCTTGAATCCGTCCTCGAAGCCGATGACCTCGTCCCCGTGCCCGGCCAGGCCGCGGTGCACCACCGAGCGGATCACGGCGTTCAGGCCCGGGCAGTCACCGCCGGCGGTGAGGACTCCGATGCGCATCGCGGTCAATCTCCTGTGTCGGGGGCGGCCGTTCGAGCCCGTGGGCCCAGGGGTCACGATGGGTGACCGTGATCGGATTACCAGATCCTTCATACCTTATGAGAACTTTGCGATGGCGGGGACCGGAGCGCATCCCCGGCCCGGCGCGCGCCGCACAGGGGTGCGGGTTAGCTTCGAAGGGCAGAGCAGGCGCGATACACCGATCGCGAAGAAGGATGGAGAACGCGCGTGACGCGCAGCGTGTACGTGACCGGAATCGGACGCGGCGACGGCCGCCAGGTCGTGGAACTGGGGGTCATGGAGCTACTGACCCGCCAGGTCGACCGGGTGGGGGTGTTCCGGCCACTGATGCACGAGGGTCCCGACCGGCTGTTCGAGCTGCTGCGCGCCCGCTACCGGCTCAGCCAGGACCCGGCGACCGTCTACGGCCTGGGCTATGACGAGGCCGCCCGGCTCGCCGCCGAGCAGGGCACCGACGAACTGGTCTCCCGGCTGGTCGACCGCTTCCACGCGGTGGCCAGGAGTTACGAGTTCGTGCTGGTCCTCGGCTCGGACTACGCCGACACCCAGCTGCCCGCCGAGCTGAACCTCAACGCGCGGCTGGCCAACGAGTTCGGCGCCTCCGTCCTGCCGGTCGTCGGCGGCCTGGACCACAGCGCCGACTCCGTCGTCGCCGAGGTGCACAACGCCCACCAGGCCTACGCCGACGAGGGCTGCTACATCCTGGCCATGATCGCCAACCGGGTCGCCCCGGACGCCGCCAAGATCGCCGCCGAGCGGCTCGCCAGCCGACTGCCGGTGCCGGTCTACGTACTGCCGGAGGAGCCGTCGCTGTCCGCGCCGACCGTGGCGCAGGTCGTGCAGAAGCTCGGCGCCGAGGTGCTGCTCGGCGATGACGCGGGGCTGGCCCGCAACGTGATGGACTTCGTGTTCGGCGGCGCCATGCTGCCGACGTTCCTGCCCGCGCTGACCCCCGGCTGCATGGTGGTCACCCCCGGCGACCGGGCGGACCTGATCATCGGCGCGCTCGCGGCCCACTCGGCGGGCGCGCCGCCCATCGCGGGCGTGCTGCTCACCCTGGACGAGCGCCCCGGCCGGGACATCATGGCGCTGGCCGAGCGGCTGGCGCCGGGCACCCCGGTGGTCTCGGTGCCGGGCGGCTCGTTCCCCACCGCCGCCGAGCTGTTCGCGCTGGAGGGCAGGCTGACCGCGGCCACGCCGCGCAAGGCGGAGACCGCGCTCGGCCTGTTCGAACTGCACGTGGACACCGGCGAGTTGACCGACCGGCTGTCGGTGGCCCGCAGCGCCCGGGTGACGCCGATGATGTTCGAGCACGAGCTGCTGGAGCGGGCGCGGTCCGGCCGCCGCCACGTGGTGCTGCCCGAGGGCACCGAGGAGCGCATCCTGCGCGCCGCCGAGGTGCTGCTGCGCCGCAACGTCTGCGACCTGACGCTGCTGGGCGACCCGGACGCGGTCCGCAAGCGCGCCGGTGAGCTGGGCGTCAACCTCGGCCTGGACGTCGAGGACCATGGCTCCGGCGCCATCGCCCGGGTGGTGGACCCGCAGACCTCGCCGCTGCGCGAGACCTTCGCGGAGCTGTACGCCAAGCTGCGCGCCCACAAGGGCATGACGGTGGAGCTGGCGCACGACGTGGTCGCCGACGTGTCGTACTTCGGCACCCTGATGGTGCAGGAGGGCCTGGCCGACGGCATGGTCTCCGGCGCGGTGCACTCCACGGCGGCCACCATCCGGCCCGCCTTCGAGATCATCAAGACCTCACCGGGCGCGTCGATCGTCTCCTCGGTGTTCTTCATGTGCCTGGCCGACAAGGTGCTGGTGTACGGCGACTGCGCGGTCAACCCCGACCCGGACGCCGAGCAGTTGGCGGACATCGCGATCCAGTCGGCCACCACCGCCGCCCAGTTCGGGGTGGAGCCGCGGGTGGCGATGCTGTCGTACTCCACCGGCACCTCGGGCTCCGGCGCGGACGTGGACAAGGTGCGCCGGGCCACCGAGCTCGTCCGGGAGCGCCGTCCCGACCTGGCGGTCGAGGGCCCGATCCAGTACGACGCGGCGGTCGACCCTGCGGTCGCGGCGACCAAGCTGCCGGGCTCGCAGGTGGCGGGCCGGGCGACGGTGCTGATCTTCCCCGACCTGAACACCGGCAACAACACCTACAAGGCCGTGCAGCGCTCGGCGGGAGCGATCGCCGTCGGCCCGGTGCTGCAGGGTCTGCGCAAGCCCGTCAACGACCTCTCGCGCGGCGCGCTGGTCCAGGACATCGTCAACACCGTCGCCATCACGGCCATCCAGGCCCAGGGCGACGCCAACTCTCTGTGAATTCCGTTCCGTTCACGAAGGAAGAAACCGAACCCGTGACCGCGACCCGCGTCCTCGTCCTCAACTCCGGCTCCTCGTCGGTGAAGTACCAGCTCCTGGACATGGCCAGCCCCTCGCCCGCCACCACCCTCAACAGAGCGGCTGCGCCGCACAGCGACGATCACGGTTCCCGTCTGGCCTGCGGCATCGTCGAGCGGATCGGCGAGCCCGGCGGGGTCGCCGACCACGCCGCCGCGCTCAAGCAGGTGGCCGACGAACTGTCGGCGCAGGGGCTGGGCCTGGACTCCCCCGAGCTGGCCGCGGTCGGGCACCGGGTGGTGCACGGTGGCACCCGGTTCACCGAGCCGACGCTGATCACCGACGAGGTGGTGGCCGAGATCGAGAAGCTGGTGCCGCTCGCGCCGCTGCACAACCCGGCCAACGTCATCGGCATCAAGGTCGCCCGCGAGCTGCGGCCCGACCTGCCGCAGGTCGCGGTGTTCGACACCGCCTTCCACTCGACCATGCCGGAGGCCGCCGCCCGGTACGCCATCGACCGCGCCACCGCCGACCGGCACGGTGTGCGCCGGTACGGCTTCCACGGCACCTCGCACGCGTACGTCTCCCGGGCCACCGCCGCGCTGCTGGGCAAGGAGCCGTCCGAGGTCAACGTGATCGTGCTGCACCTGGGCAACGGCGCCTCCGCCTCGGCGGTGCGCGGCGGGGTGTGCGTGGACACCTCCATGGGGCTCACCCCGCTGGAGGGCCTGGTGATGGGCACCCGCTCCGGCGACATCGACCCGGCGGTGATCTTCCATCTCGCGCGGGTCGGCGGGCTTGACGTCGACGAGATCGACACGCTGCTGAACAAGCGCAGTGGCCTGGTCGGGCTGTGCGGTGACAACGACATGCGGGAGATCGGCCGCCGGATGGCGGAGGGCGACGCCGACGCCCAACTCGCCTTCGACATCTACATCCACCGGCTGCGCAAGTACGTCGGCGCCTACACCGCGGTACTCGGGCGGGTGGACGCGATCGCTTTCACGGCCGGAGTGGGCGAGAATTCCGCCGCGGTGCGTGAGGCCGCGCTCGAAGGCCTCGAACCCCTCGGCATCGAGATCGACGCGGTACGCAACGCTGTGCGCGGCAACGTGGCACGGCTGGTCTCCACCGGGACCAGCCGGGTCGCGGTCGCCGTCGTCCCCACCGACGAGGAACTGGAGATCGCGCAGCAGGCCTACTCGCTGGTCCGCCCGTGAACCGGGCCGGAACGGGAGGCCTCCGCAGGGGGGCAACCCGGTAAATTCCGGGCCGGAACAAAACATCGATAGGATCGTCCACATGCGCCGAGCGAAAATCGTCTGCACCCTGGGTCCCGCCGTCGACTCCTACGACCAGCTCAAGACACTGGTCGAGGCCGGTATGAACGTGGCCCGGTTCAACTTCAGCCACGGCTCCCACGCCGAGCACGAGGAGCGCTACAACCGGGTGCGCAAGGTCTCCGAGGAGACCGGCCGCGCCGTCGGCGTCCTCGCCGACCTGCAGGGCCCGAAGATCCGCCTGGAGACCTTCGCCGACGGTCCGGTGGAGCTGGTGGCCGGTGACGAGTTCGTCATCACCACCGAGGACGTTCCCGGAGACCGGCACATCTGCGGGACGACGTACAAGGGCCTGCCCGGTGACGTCAGCCAGGGCGACCCGGTGCTGATCAACGACGGCAACGTCGCGCTGCGGGTCATCGAAGTCGACGGCCCGCGGGTGCGCTGCCTGGTGGTCGAGGGCGGCATCATCTCCGACCACAAGGGCATCAACCTGCCCGGCGCGGCCGTCAACGTCCCCGCGCTGTCCGAGAAGGACATCGAGGACCTGCGGTTCGCGCTGCGCATGGGCGTGGACATGATCGCGCTGTCCTTCGTCCGGGACGCCAAGGACGTCCGTGACGTGCACCGCGTCATGGACGAGGTGGGCCGCCGGGTCCCGGTCATCGCCAAGGTGGAGAAGCCGCAGGCGGTGGCCAACATGGAGGATGTCGTCGCGGCCTTCGACGGTGTGATGGTGGCCCGCGGCGACCTGGCGGTGGAGTACCCGCTGGAGAAGGTGCCGGTGGTCCAGAAGCGGCTGATCGAGCTGTGCCGCCGCAACGCCAAGCCGGTGATCGTCGCGACCCAGATGATGGAGTCGATGATCACCAACTCTCGGCCCACCCGCGCCGAGGCGTCCGACGTCGCCAACGCGGTGCTGGACGGCGCGGACGCGGTGATGCTGTCCGCCGAGTCCTCGGTCGGCAAGTACCCGATCGAGACCGTCAAGACGATGGCCCGGATCGTCGAGGCGGCCGAGGAGGAGCTGCTCAAGCGGGGCCTGCAGCCGCTGGCGCCGGGCAAGAAGCCGCGCACCCAGGGCGGTGCGGTGGCCCGCGCCGCCGCCGAGCTGGCGGACTTCCTGGACGCCAAGACGCTGGTGGCCTTCACCAAGTCCGGTGACACCGCCCGGCGGCTGGCCCGCTACCGGGTGCCAGTGCCGGTGCTGGCGTTCACCACGGACGCGGCCACCCGCAACCAGCTCGCGCTGACCTGGGGCGTGCAGACCCACCTGGTCAAGCACGTCGACCACACCGACGCGATGGTCGACCTGGTCGACCAGGAGATGCTCAAGCTCAGCGAGTACGGCAAGGGCGACACCGTGATCATCACGGCGGGCTCCCCGCCCGGCGTCCCCGGCACCACCAACCTCGTCCGCGTCCACCACCTCGGCGGCGGCGCCCAGGACTGACCCTCGGGCCGGGGCGTACGCGGACCCGCGCACCGCGCCCACCCGCCCGTCTCCGGCACCCCGCGCCCGAGTGGGGTGCCGGTGCGTTTTGAGTGGGCGACACGCCCGACCTTAAGGTGAACGGGCTCGCTCGTCGGTGGACGCACGAGCCATCGCCCCGGTGATGTCCGTTTCCCCCAGCCCCGGAGAAGCCCCATGGTCGACGTAGCCCCGCCGCCCGACAGTTCCGCCGCCGAAAACGGCGCGGGGAGCTCCGGGACGCGCGGGACGGTCGCCGACTGGCGGGTACGGCTCGCCGAGCTGCTGCGCCGCGAGCCGGTGACGATACGTTTCGCACGCCGCGAGGCGCTCAACGCCGCGGGCATCTACCTGGCCGTCTCGGCGCTCGCCTTCACCGTGCTGCTGCTGCTCTCGCACCACCTCGGCTACGGCGTGGTGCAGGTGCTGAGCAAGTGGGACAGCAAGAACTACCTCAGCGTCGCCGAGCACGGCTACCCCCACCACCTCAGCTACCAGCGCGACGGCATACCCAAGTGGTCCACGCTCGCCTTCTTCCCGCTGGTCCCCGCGCTGATAAGAGCCGTCCACCTGGTCACCGGCCTCGGCTACCCGTACGCGGGCGTGGTGGTCTCCTGGCTGGCCGCCACCGCCGCCGCGGTCGGGGTGCATACCCTGGCCCGCTCGGTGCTCGGGCGGCGCGTCGGATACGCGTGCGTCGGGCTGTGGGCGTGCTCCCCGTACGCGTTCGCGCTGTGGGTGCCGTACTCCGAGGCGTGCTTCAGCGCGGTGCTGATGTGGGCGCTGATCGCGGTCATCGCCCGCCGCTGGGTGGCCGCGGGGGCGCTCACCGCGCTGGCGGGGACGATCAGGCCGACCGCGTCGGTACTGGTCGGCGTGCTGGTGCTGAGCGCGATCTGGGCGCTGCTGCGGCGCCGGGACGGCTGGCGGCCGTGGCTGGCGCTGGGGCTGGCGCCGCTCGGGCTGGTGTTCAGCTGGCTGTACCTGGGCAGCCGGGTGGGCCGGTGGGACGGCTGGTTCGAGGCGGAGAAGGCCTGGGGGCAGTCCTTCGACTTCGGCCGCGGCTCGCTGCACTTCCTCAAGCAGGTGGCGACCTACCAGCACATCGACATCCGCTATCCGGTGGTGCTGGCGCTGATACTGCTGGTCGCGGTGGCCGTGGTGGCGCTGGCGATGGACCGCAAGGTGCCGTGGCCGCTGGTGCTGGCGCTGGCCGGGGCCTGGGAGCTGATGTTCGGCACGCCCGGCTCCCCGCTGTCCAAGCCGCGCTTCATGCTGCCGTTCCTGCCGGTCCTGCTCCTGCTGGTGGCCCGCCCGGTCGCCCGGCTGCCCCGGCTGGTGCAGGGGTGCCTGTACGGCTGCGGGGCGGTGTTCGCCGGGTGGTACGGGGTCGGGCTGCTGATGTTGTTCAGGTGGTCACCGTGAGCAGATCCGGTGAAAAGTCCCTGAGAACCGGTGAGAACTCACTGAGCGCGGGCGCCGTGACCCGGCCCGCCACAGCGGCGTTCACTACGATGCCCGGCACGTTGTTCCACGCGGTGTCACCACCCGTGTGGACAACCCGCTGCAAAAGCGTAGGTAGTATCCCTACCCGTCCGTCGACCCGTAAGTGATTGAGGTACTTGTCAGTGGAAGCGATCCTCCTGGTCGGCGGGAAGGGCTCCCGTCTCCGCCCCGTCACGGAATACACGCCCAAGCCGATGGTGCCGACCGCCGGTGTGCCGTTCCTCGCCCACCAGCTCGCCAAGGCCCGGGCCGCGGGCGTCACCCACGTGGTGCTCGCCACCTCCTACCTGGCCGAGGTCTTCGAGCCGTACTTCGGTGACGGCTCCGACCTGGGGCTGCGCGTCACGTACATCCACGAGACCGAGCCGCTGGGCACCGGTGGCGCGATCCGCAACGCGGCCGACGCGCTGACCTGTGGCCCCGACGAGCCGGTACTGATCTTCAACGGTGACATCCTCACCGGCCTGGACATCGCCGCCCTGGTCGACAGCCACCGCGCGGCGGGCGCCGACGTCTCGCTGCACCTGACCCGGGTCGAGGACCCCAGCGCCTTCGGCCTGGTCCCCACCGACGAAGCCGGCCGGGTGCTTGCCTTCACCGAGAAGCCGCAGCGCCCCGAGGAGATCGTCACCGACCAGGTGAACGCCGGTTGCTACGTCTTCCGCCGCTCGGTGATCGACACCATCCCGGCGGGCCGCGTGGTCTCCGTGGAACGCGAGACGTTCCCGGGGCTGCTCCAGTCCGGTGCGCACCTGCACGGTGTGGTGGACCAGACGTACTGGCTGGACCTCGGTCGCCCGGCGGCGCTGATCCAGGCCTCCGCGGACCTGGTGCGCGGTGTCGTGCGCTCGCCCGCCGTACCGGGCAAGAACGGTGAGTTCCTGGTGCTGCCGGGCGCCACCGTGGAGGAGGGCGCCAAGCTCTCCGGTGGGACCGTGGTGGGCGCCGGTTCGTTCGTCGCGGCGGACGCGGTGATCGAGGGCTCCATCGTGCTGGACGGCGCACGCGTCGAGTCCGGTGCCCAGGTGCGCGCCTCGCTGGTGGGCGCCGGAGCACGCGTCGGCTCGCGTACCGTACTGGAGAACGCCGTGATCGGAGACCGGGCCGAGGTCGGCGAGGACAACGAACTGCAGGGCGGGGCGCGAGTGTGGTGCCACTCGACGATCCCCGACGCCGCGATCCGCTTCTCCCCGAAGCCATAAGGGCGCGGCCCGACAGAGAAGACCACCTGATGACGACGACGACCCCCCAGGCAGTCCCGACGACCACCGCACTGCGTCGACCGGTACAGCTCCCCCCGCAGTGGAGCGGCATCCCGCTGACCGTGGTGATGCCCACCTACAACGAGGCCGAGAACCTGCCGGGGATGGCCGAGAGGCTGATGGCGCTCGACCTGCCGGGGCTGCGGCTGCTGGTGGTGGACGACAACAGCCCGGACGGCACCGGTGAGGTCGCCGAGCGGCTGGCCGAGCGGTACAACGAGCCGGACCGCACCCGCATCTCGGTACTGCACCGCACCGCCAAGGACGGCCTCGGCCGCGCCTACGCGGCGGGCATGGACCAGGCGGTCGCGGACGGCGCCCAGTACGTGCTGCAGATGGACGCCGACGGCAGCCACCCGGTGGAGTACGTGCCGCAGATGCTGGGCACGGCGCTGTCCACCGGCGCCGGGTTCGTCGTCGGCAGCCGCTACGTGTGCGGCGGTCGGCTCGCCGAGGAGTGGGGCCTGCACCGCAGGCTGCTCTCCCGCTGGGCCAACGCCTATGTGAGCACCGTGCTGCGCACCGGGCTGCGCGATGTGACCGCGGGCTTTTGCATGTGGCGGGCCGACGCGGTCACCGAGATGAAGCTGTCCGAGGTGCGCAGCAACGGCTACAGCTTCCAGGTCGAGCTCAAGTACCAGGCGGTGCGCGCCGGTTACACGGGCGTCGAGGTGCCGATCCACTTCGAGGAACGGCAGATCGGCGCGTCCAAGATGACCCTGGGCGTGCAGGTCGAGTCAGCCATCCTGCCCTGGCGTCTGCGACTGGACTCCTCACGTGCCCGCCGCGGCTGAGCGGACCACGCCGGGAACCGGCGGACCGGAGGGGCGCATAGCGCGCCTGGGCCGGTCCGCCCAGACCCGTTGGCAGGCCGCCGGTCTGCTGGAGAAGGCGGTGTCCGCCGCCGCGCTGCTGGTCGTCGTGTTCCTCGCCGTGATGGTGGTCAAGCTCCCTTGGGCGGGCGACCTGGGCATCCATGCCGCCACCCTTGAGCGGCTGCGCCACGATCTCGGCAACCCGGGCGATCCACTGGTCAAGGCGGACGTCAACAGCCCGTACTACTCACCGTGGATGCTGTTCCTGGCGCTGATCGGCAAGATCAGCGGCGCGACCACGTTCCAGGTGCTGCACCTCGCCGCGCTGATCAACCTGGTGCTGCTGGTCACCGGCATCCGGCAGTTCGTCCGTACCCTCACCACCCGTCGAGCGGCGGTGCCGCTGGCGATCCTGTGCGTCACGCTGCTGTACGGCTGGGAGCTGTTCACCTGGAGCGGCTTCCCCGGGGCCACCTCACTGGCACTGTGCATCGCCTATCCCAGCACCTTCGCCATGGGGACGGCGTTCCATCTGTGGGCGATGCTGCGCACCGCCCTCGCCAGGGACTGGGGCCTGGCCCGGTACCTCGCGCTCGGCGCGCTGCTGGCGGTGGTGGCGCTCAGCCACCAGTTCACCGGCGTGGTGACGGTGTTCGGGCTGCTGGCGATACTGCTCGGCGCGCGGCCCTGGCCGGGCAAGGCCGCCTGGCTTCGGATCGGCGCCGCGGCGGCGCTGGCGCTGGCGATCCTGCTGGTCTGGCCCTACTACTCGTTCTTCTCGCTGCTGAGCGTCGGCGGCCTGGAAGCCGTTCACCAACCGCTCTACCAGCACCTGGTCTCCCGGTTCGGTCTGCTGGCACTGGGCATCGTGGCCCTGGCGCTGCGGTTCCGGCGGGACCGGCGCGATCCGCTGGTGCTGTTCTTCGCCTTCGGCGCGCTGGTGTACGCGGTGGGCGGGCTGACCCAGCACTGGTCGTACGGGCGGGTGCTGCCCGCGGTCTTCATCTCCGCGCAGGTCGCGCTGGCGGTGGAGCTGGCGGGCGAGGCGGGTCGGCGGGTGCGGCGGATCCTGGTGCCGGTCACCGCGGCGGCGCTGCTGGTCGGTTGCTGGTCACAGGTCGGGGCGCTCAACTATGTGGCGTCCATGGAGTCGGTTCCGGTACTGGGCAGTGCGCCGACCCAGCATGAGTGGGGCGGCTACCAGTGGATCACCGAGCATGTGAAGTACGGCCAGGTGATCATGACGAAGGACTACTTCGCCCTCCGCCAGGCGCCCGCGTACGGGCCGTACACGGTCGAGTCCGGCTACCCCGACTTCTTCCTCAAGAACGAGGCGCAGCGCGCGAAGGACACCAGGAGGTTCTTCGCGAAGTCCACTTCGCGTGCCGAGCGGCTGGCGCTGCTGCGCAAGTACCACGTGCGCTGGGTCATCCAGTTCCGTAGCGACGGCGGGTTCGCCGCTGGCGACCCCGCCCTCAAGAAGGTGGCCTCCGGCCCGGATGGGGAAATGCTGCTTAAGGTGGTCTGAGGTTCAGGTACTTGGGGGCTCCGCCCCCAAACCCCCTGCGGGGCTGCGCCCCCGAACCCCCTTGGGGGCTGCGCCCCCAGGCCCCCCTCGGGGCTGCGCCCCCGGCCCCCTTGGGGCTCCCCGCCGCGACCCCCTTGAAGGCTCCGCCCCCGGCCCCTTTGGGGGGCTGCGCCCCCGAACCCCTTGAAGGCTCCGCCCCCGAACCTCTTGAAGGCTCCGCCCCCAAACCCCCGGCTACTTTGGGGGTTTGGGGGCGGAGCCCGCAAAACATCGGTCCTACTTCGTCAGGCCTCGGACGAGGCCGGAGACCTTGCGTAGGCCCGGGCCCGCCACGCGGGCCAGCGTGGGCAGGTGGGGCTCGGCCCTCGCCAGAAGGCCCGCCCGCTCCCAGCGGACCTGGATGCGGCCCGCGCCGTGGCCCTCCGGCTCCACCGTGACGGTGTGCTCGGCCATGCCGCGGTGGTACGCGATCCGCTTGCTCAGCGTCGGGAACTCCAGCGGAGCCAGCAGCAGGCCCGTGTTGTGCTGCCGGTGCTGGGTGATCGCCAGCACCGGATGCCGTACCCCGGCGAAGCCGTGCGGCGGCAGCGGCACCGCGGACAGGTCGATGGTGACCGTGCCCTCGAACAGCCCCGGCCGCACCGGATCCAGCCGGAACGACGCGCTCAACCGCTTGGCGGCGGGCGCCAGATGGACCGTCGCCACCACCGGGGCCATCGGCAACTGGTTGCCGGGGTCATAGGTGCGCACGTCCAGCGTGATCCGCGACCCCGCCTCCGGCACGATCCGGGTGATCTCGTGCCGCAGCAGCGCGTTCTTGAACGGACGGGTCCGCAGGTCCAGGTCGGAGATCTCCAGCTCCCGCGCCGAGGCGGGGTCGGCCGGAACCTGCGAGCCCCAGTAGACGTGCCCCGCGCCGTCCTCGGTCACCTCGCGCGGCGCCACCTCACGGCCCATGCCGCGGGAGGCCAACTGCGCCTCCTCGTACCGCCCGTCGCGCACCAGCTGGATCACCACCCGCTGGTCACGCGGCAGTCGGTGGAACGCCTCGGGGGCGAGCGTCTCCAGGTACGGGCCGACCTCGTCGGCGAACTGCTTGATCCACTCGTGGCTGCGGTACGGCAGGTCACCGGTGTACATCCGCAGGTCGTGCTTGAGGAACTTGAAGTCCTTGTCGGCCTTGATGGCCTCATGGCCGCTTTCGACCAGGAAGTCGTCGATCAGCCGGGCGACGTTGATCCGGTCCCGGACGTTCTCGATCCGGTGCCGCTGGTTGGAGATGGACAGCGCGCCCACCGCCTCGTACGGCGAGATGTACCAGCGGTAGCACGGGTCCGGCACGATGGTGAACGCCCGCGCCAGGCAGTACGCCTGGGCGGAGAACAGCTGGTCCTCGTAGTGGATGCCCTCGGGGAAGCGCAGCGAGTGCCGGTCGATGAACTCCCGGCGGTACATCTTGTTGGTCGACAGGTGCTCGAACAGCACGCCCGGGTGGTTCTCGATGCCGCGCACCGTCTGCCTCTTGGTGAACAGGTGCGGATGCCAGGCCGACACCGACCCGGTGTCGGTGCGTACCCGCTCCACACCGCCCATCGCGAAGTCGACGGTGTCGTCCGCGCGCAGCTCGGCCAGCAGCAACTCCAGCGCGTTCTCGGGCAGTTCGTCGTCGCTGTCGAGGAACATCAGGTACGGCGCCTTGGCGATCTCGATCGCCGAGTTACGCGGGCGGCTGCAGCCACCGCTGTTCTGCGGCAGGCGGTTGTAGACGATGCGCTCGTCCTGCGCCGCCAGCGCACGGGCCACCTCGGGGGTGTTGTCCGTGGAGTGGTCGTCGCTGATGATGATCTCGATGTTGCGCAGCGTCTGACGGCGCAACGACTCCACCGCACGCGGCAGTCGCTCGGCGTCGTTGTAGACGATCACCGTGACGGTGACATCGGGGGCCGTCGGGGCCATGGGTCCTCCGGGAACTTCCTCGGCTGGGGGTCCGGGGGCTGGCCCCGGGGAAAATCCACTACAAGAGCTGTCCGGCGCCGCGGCGCTCACCGTGCGCCGTCGGCGACGAGTCGGGCGGCCACCTCCGGCGCGGGCGCCGGAGTGCGCTCCTCCAGTGGTATCACCGGCGGTACGTTCGCCTGCCCCAGGAAGACATGGCGTACCACCCGCTCGGCGGCGTGCCCGTCGTCGAAGTCGCAGAACTTCCGGCGGAACGCGGCGCGCTTGGCGGTGGCGTGCTCGTCCCGCCAGCCGCCGTCCAGGAACAGCCGCTCCACCTCCTCCTGGGTGCGGGCGACCGCGCCCGGGGACAGCTCGGTCAGGTCGAAGTAGACGCCACGGGTGACCGAGTAGGTCTCCCAGTCGTCCGCGAAGACCACTATCGGCCGGTCCAGGTTGGCGTAGTCGAACATCACCGAGGAGTAGTCGGTGATCAACGCGTCGGAGGCCAGGCCGAGTTCCTCCACCGAGTCGTACCGCGAGACGTCGATGATCAGCCCGCGCCGGTGCAACTCCTCCAGCGGGGACAGGCCCCGGTCGTAGAAGTAGTGGCCGCGCACCAGCAGCACGAAGTCCTCGCCGAGGTTGCGGGCCATGCGCTCCAGGTCGAGGCGCGGCGTCCAGGTGGCCTCGTAGTCGCGGTGCGTCGGCGCGTACAGCAGCGCCTTGCGGCCCGGGGCGATGCCGAGGCGCTCACGGATGCGCAGCACGTCCTCGGCGGTGGCGGTGTAGTAGACGTCGTTGCGCGGATAGCCGTAGTCGAGCGAGGTGAACGGCACCGGGTAGGCGCGCTCCCAGGTCTCGGTGGAGTGCGTGTTGGCCGAAACGCTGTAGTCCCAGCGGGCGCAACGCTCAAGCAGCGCCTCGTAGTCGACACCGCGCGAGGTGGCCGGGAACGGGATCTGGTCGGTGCCCATCCGCTTCAGCGGGGTGCCGTGGTGGGTCTGTACGTGGATCTGGCCCGGCCGCTTGATCACCGAGTCGGGGAAGTTGACGTTGTTGACCAGGTACTTGGCGCGCGCCATCACGCTCCAGTAGCGGCGGCTGCCCGGCACCACGTAGTCCACCCCGGCGGGCACCAGCGGCACGTCCGCGCGGCGCACCACCCACACCTGGCGGATGTTCGGGGCGAGTTCGGAGAGTTTGGCCGAGATCGCCGCCGGGCTGCAGGCGACACCGCGGTCCCAGTACGCGGAGAAGACCGCCAGGTCCTCCTCCAGCGGGTGCCGCAACTGCTCGCGGTAGGCGCTCTCCTTGGCCAGGTCCACCGCCTTGCGCTTGGCCTTCACCGCCAGCGTGCGCACGGTGCGGCGCTTGCGGTTGGCGGACTGCAGGGCGCGGTAGCCGGAGTACGAGTCGCGCTCCAGCATGGCGTGCCGCACGCCGTTGAGGTTCGACGGGCGCTGGTAGTCCTTCGGCTTGTAGCGCAGGAAGTGCTCGGAGGCGCGGTGGAAGAACGCGGCCTGCTCCCGCTCGTCCAGACCCGGCAGGGTGAGCACCTTCAGATAGCGGCGGATCATGCCGCTGAAGACGATCGCCCGGTGCTCGGCGAGCACGGGGCGGCGCTCCAGCAGCTCCCACAGCGCGTCGTACTGGTCGAAGAGGTTGAACTGGCCGCGCTCGCGCACCGGTGTCTCCGGCTCGCGGCGGCGCAGGCAGACCTTGTCGAGTATGGCGATCCGGTCGGCGGCCAGCAGGCTGCCGATGGCGGGCAGCACCTCGGCGTACTCGTCCTTGTCGAACAGCTCGCGGTGCGCCTCGTAGAAGTCGGCGCGCAGCACGCGGTTGCTGACCGTGGGGGTCAGGTGCAGCGTCTCCGGCTGCTGGTACACCGAGAAGACCTCGCGCCCGGGGGCGATGAACAGGCGGCCGTCGCCGCTGGCGATCGAGTCGTTCGACCAGTGCGAGCGGACGTGGTCGAAGACCACCGCGTCCGGCTCACCGGTCTCGGTGATCCGCTGGGCCAGCGCGCTCAGCGCGCCCTCGGTGAGGCAGTCGCGGCCGTCGATGAACAGCAGGTACTCGCCCTTGGCCTGCTCTGCGGCGGCGGCCCTGGCGGCACCGGAGGCCAGCGGCTCGGGGAGGTGGACGGCGCGTACCCGCTCGTCCCGCTCGGCGTACTCGTCGACGATGGCTCTCGTGGCGTCGGTCGAGCCGTTGTCCACGGCGATGACCTCGGCCTCTTCGGCGGGCAGGCCGAGTGCGCTGTCAAGGCACTCCCGGAGGTAGCCCTGGGCGTCGAGGGCGGTGACGATGACGCTGAACGTTGTCATGGAGTGACGGTTCCTGGGTGGGCGCGACGGGTACGGGGTGACGAGCGGCGATGAGTTCTGGGTGAATTTTTAGTTCTGAAATCCTACGGTAGGCAGTCCATGCCCCGCACATGTGTGTGCCCGGGCGCAGCACGGACCGGCCACACCCTACGGGAGCGGCCCCTTAGGGTGTCTGGCATGACGTGGTTGATTACAGGCGGTGCGGGGTACATCGGCGCCCATGTGGCGCGGGCCATGGCGGAGGCCGGGGAGAAGGTCGTGGTGCTGGACGACCTGTCGACCGGCATCCCGGAGCGACTGCCCGAGGACATCCCGCTGGTGACCGGCTCCACGCTGGACCGCCAGGTGCTGGACCGCACCCTGGCGGAGCACGGCGTGACCGGCGTCGTCCACCTCGCCGCCAAGAAGCAGGTGGCGGAGTCGGTCGAGCAGCCGCTGATGTACTACCGGGAGAACATCCACGGCCTTGAGGTGCTGCTGGGCGCCTGCGCGGCCGCCGGGGTGCGGCACTTCGTGTTCTCCTCCTCCGCCGCCGTCTACGGCATGCCGGATGTGGACCTCGTCACGGAGGAGACCCCCTGCCTGCCGATCAACCCGTACGGGGAGACCAAGCTGGCCGGTGAGTGGCTGGTCCGCGCGGCGGGCAAGGCGTACGGGATGGGCACCACGTGCCTGCGGTACTTCAACGTGGCCGGGGCGGCCAGCCCCGAGCTGGCGGACGTGGGCGTGTTCAACCTGGTGCCGATGGTCTTCGAGAAGCTGGACGCGGGCGAGCCGCCGATGGTCTTCGGCGCCGACTATCCGACGCCGGACGGCACCTGCATCCGGGACTTCATCCATGTGCGGGACATCGCCTCCGCTCATCTGGCGGCGGCGCGGCGGCTGGCCGCCGGGGCGACCGGTGATCTGACCGTGAACATCGGGCGCGGCGAGGGGGTGTCGGTCAGCGAGATGGTCCGGCGCATCTGTGCCGTCACCGGGCATGAGGACGTCCAGCCCAAGATCCTGGACCGCCGCCCCGGCGACCCGGCCCGAGTGGTGGCCTCCGCGGCCCGTATCTTCGCTGAGCTGGGCTGGTCGGCCCAGTACGACGTCACCGAGATGATCGCCTCGGCCTGGGCCGGTTGGCGAGCGGCACGCGCCTGACGGCGCGGGTGGGCCGTCCGACCGGGTCGGCTGCGGTACCGCCTCCGGCGCGGGGTGGGCCGTCCGGCCGGGTTGCGGTGCGGTACCGCCTCCGGCGCGGGGTGGGCGATCCGGCCGGGTCGGTTGCGGTACCGCCTCCGGCGCGGGGTGGGCGATCCGGCCGGGTCGGTTGCGGCCGGTTCGGCACCGCCGGTCCGCTTCTTCGTGGTTGCTCGCCGTCGTGGCGGGTCTTCTTTTGGGGCTCCGCCCCAAACCCCGGTGCCGGTTCTAGGGGGCTTCGCCCCCAATCCCCCGCGAAGGCCCGCCGGGGCTTGGGGCGAAGCCCAAAAAGACCCGCCGCGACGGCGAGCAACCACCACGGCGAAGACCGGCGGAACCCAAACGACCCCGCCCGGGCCTTGGCCAAGCCCACAATGATCACCCGGGCTTGGGGCGGAGCCCCAACAAAAAACCCGCCGCGACGGCGAGCAACCACGACGGCGGAGTCCGGCGGAACCGAACGAACCGCAAGCCGCCGAACCCGCGACCCCCGCCGGAGGCGCCACCGCAACCCCCGAACCCGCGCCCCCGCCGGAGGCGTCGCCGTAGCGCGGGCTAGCGCCGGAGACGGCGCCGTACGACAGAAAGTGCACCCCGTAGGCCCGGAGCAACGCGGAGGGCCAACGCACCGTCCACCGTGGCGTACGGCTGGACCAGCAGGGCGCCGGAGCGCCTGCTGAAGACGGCCGCGCGGCGCAGGCCGGTCCTGACCGCCTGAGGGGCGGTGACCGTGTGGCCGCCGTCCGCGAAGGACACCCTCAGCCGTAGGTCGCGGACCGCCAGGTCCCCCTCGGCCAGTGCCGTGAAGTCGACCGGCACCTCGGCCGACCAGGCCGACCCCTGCGCGCTGAGGCCAGTGGTGTCAGAGGTGACCGTGCGGCCGGTGTGGCGGTCGACCCATTCGACGTCGACCGCGACCGGCCGAGCCGCCGCCACCCGCCCGTACAGCTCGTATACCCGAACCCGCAGCGTCCCCCGGACGGGACCGACCGTGAGCAACGCCTCAGCGGCGAGCGGCAGTTCACCGATCGGGCAGGTCACCAGCCCGCCGAGGGCGACCTCCGGCAGGTCCTCGCTCCACACCGCGCCGGAGGCGTACGGCGGCAGCAGCCGGGCCGGGCGGGCGGCGAGGGCTGCGAGCCGGGGCAGGTCGCGCGGTTCCGGCGCGGCCAGCACGACCTGGGCGATGGTCCGCGCGGGCGCCGGTGCGGCGGCGAAGTCACGTTCCTCGAAGCCGCCGAGGTACTCCCGGGCCAGCCGCCACCACTCCCGCCGGTACTCGGCGCCGCGCCCGCCGAGCTCACGTACGTACATCCGCACCGAGCGGTCGAGGAAGCTCGCCCGGGCGGCGCTGGCCAGCGTCTTCTCTCCCGCCTCGGTGTGGATCGCCCCCACCTGGCGGTGGGCCTCGATCCGGGAGCGCCAGTTGTCGATTCCGGCCCGGTCGAGGGAGATCGACAACCGCTTGGCGGCGCGCCGAACATGCCACACGTACACGGTGTCCGGCACCAGGGCGACCCGCGGCGCGGCGGCCAGCACGCGGGCAGTGAACACGAAGTCCTCGTAGACGAACCGGCCTTCGGGGAAGACGATGCCGTGCTCGCGCAGGAAGTCCGTGCGGTAGAGCTTGTTGACGCACAACGTGTCGTCCACCAACCGCGGTTCGGCCTCCGGCCGTTCGACGAGCGCGGGCAGCGCGTACAGCTCGGGCCGCCACAACGTGTCGCGCCCTTCGGGCAGTTCGCGCCGGACGCACTGGCCCGCGGTGACGTCCGCGCCCTGGGCGCGGGCGGCGGTCAGCAGTGCGTCGACCGCGCCGGGGGGCAGTACGTCGTCGCTGTCGAGGAACATCAGGTATCCGGAGTCGGCGGCGCGGATGCCGTCGTTGCGCGGGGTGCCGCAGCCCCCGCTGTTCTCGGTCCGCCGCAGCACGCGCAGCCGGTGTCCCGCCCGGCGCCCACCACCCTCAAACGAGGCGCCAGGCGCCGCTGCGACCTCGGCGGCCAGCCGTTCCAGTACCTCGCCGGTGCCGTCGGTGGAGCAGTCGTCCACCGCGATCACCTCGGCGACGGCCGGTCCCTGGGCGAGCGCGGAGCGCACCGCGTCGGCGATGTGCGCGGCGTCGTTGTAGCCGATCACCACGATCGTCACCGCAGGCTGTTCGCTCGTCGTCATGGCCAAGACCCTACACAGGTGGGCGCCGGTCCCCTCGGTGAAGGGACCGGCGCCCACCGTGCGGCTCCCGGAGTGGTCCGTAGGGTGTCAGCTGCGGTACACGTGCATGCCGGGAATGGTCAGCGTGCCGCCGAACTGTCCGGCCTGCACCACCGTGCAGTCGCTGAAGATGGCCAGCGGGACGTTGAGCGGCGGCGGGCTCTGCGGACTGAAGGTGACCGGAATCAGCCCGAAGAGGTTGCCGCTGATCTTCTCGGTGTACATCGTCACCGTTCCGTTCCGCATGGTCGACGTACTGCCGTCGCGGGCCTGCACGTTCCAGTGCGTGCCCAGCTCCCCCTCCGTGATCTGGTGGAGGTTCTTGATGTCCACCCCCGCGCTGGCGGTGAACTTCAGTACGTCCTTGACGGTGCCGTTCGCCGTCTTGACCTTGACGATGCCGTGGTAGTCCAGGCCCTTCAGGGTCAGCAGGTCCGTCTTGAGGATCCACGGCTGGTTGGGCAGCAGCGACGGCGTCTGCTCAAGTCCGGCGTCCGCCAGCGCCTTGGCGTTGTACGTCGGGCACGGGAACGGCTGTGGTCCACCGGATGACGACGGCGACGGCGCGGCGGACGGGCTGTCCGACGGGGTCGCGGTGGGGGTCGCCGACTTCGCCTGCTTGGCGGCGTTCTGCACGGCGTTCTTGACCGCGTCCGTCGTGCCCTGGGCCGTCGAACCGGCCGCGCTGGCCGGGGTGTTGGCCGTGGGGCTGGCGCTCGGGGTGGGCGTGGCGCTGGGGGTGGGCGTGGCGCTGGGCGCCGGGTTCGTCGAGGAGCCGCCGCCCAGCAGGCCCTTGAGCGTGTTGCCGAGGCCCAGCGGGTCCAGGGGGTTGTGGGACTGGGTGGGCGAGGGGGACGGACTGGCCGGGCGCGGCGCCGGGTTGGCCGGTGCCGTGGTGCTGGGCGTGGAACCGGTCGTGGACTGGCCGCTGTTGGACGTGTCCGTCTTCGTCGAGGGCGACGCGCTCGCGGTCGGGGCGGTCGCGGACGGCGAGGGGGTGGCGGACGGCGTCGCGGACGGCGAGCTCGACGGGGAGGGGCTGTCGGACTGGCTGACGCAGTGGTCACCGCTGAATGGGTTCTGCGGCAGTTCGTCGGCCTGCGCCAGTCGCGGGGTCAGCCCCATGCCCATCAGTACGGCGGTCGGCATCGCGGCCAGCGCGATCGCCTTGCCGACGGGGGCCCGGGTCAGCAGTGACTTGCGGGGGGCCGCGTGCTTCGGCCCGGTTCTGGCCCGAGCGGCGCTGCCCTCGTTGTGGGCTTGGGACTCATCACCCCGCACGGTGCCTCCCGTTCGTGGAATCGTCGTCCAACCCGGTGCCGGAGAGCACCGGCCCGGCGATGACCGGTTCGGGGTCCCCGTCGGCGGCGGGCTGGGTCGGCGGAGCACCGGGCGCCCACGAGACGGACAGGCCGCCGCCGATCAGGGCGAGCAGGAAGCCCACCAGGAAGCCGCCGAAGTTGGAGACCACCAGCGACACCAGGGCCAGCAGGATGGCGGCCACCCCGGCGAAGACCCGGGCGGTCGACTGGAACCACATGGTGAAGCCGAGCACCACCAGCAGGACGCCGATGATCAGCGAGCCGGAACCGGCGGTGGTGGCCATCCGAACGGTCAACTGACCGAGGGTGAGGTTGGCATAGGGGAAGTACATGATCGGCAGTCCGCCCAGCAGCGTCAGCAGACCTGCCCAGAACGGGCGTTGGCCACGCCACGTACGGAAGGACCGGCGCCAACTGCCGATTCGGTCACGCGGTCCTAGCGACTCGGCGCTCATTGAAAACAGCTCCCTGCGACCGGCGATCGGTGGTTCGTTGGAGGTTGGCCGAGCGAGGGACAGCGAACCGTCCCTCACTCGCCCTACTCAGTGGGAGTGCGTCAGTAGCACTCTTGCTTGCCCGTGAGCAGACGCAGGGACAGGCCACTGAGCTTGAAGGTGCCCGCGCTGGTGGCCCAAGCGGTCTGCTTGACGCCGGTCAGCGTGGCCGAGTCGGCTTCCTGGGCGAAACCGCCCGGGTCCGCGTGCTCGTTGCCGCCCTTCATACCGGGACCCTTGGTCTGGTCCCCGGCGGCGACGCCGATGTTGATGTTGTTGAACTGGGCGTCGGCGTTCAGCTGGTCCAGGTCGATGTAGAGGTTCTTCGCCTCGACCGGGGTTCCGTTGCCGCCCGCCTGGAGCCTCATGGTCACGTCGCCGACCAGCGGCACGGGCATGACCACGGACTGGCACATGTTGGTGATCTTGGCGTTCTTGAACGCCGAGACCGCCACCGGGATGTTCTTACCGCCGTGCTGGACGTCATAGGCGCCGTACTGCAGGAAGCCCGTGCCGTCGAGCCTGTCGGTAGTGACCTTGAAATTCTGGCCGGAGACGCTGAACGACGCGGCGAGCGCACCCTGCGCGAGGGCGACGCCGATCGCGGCCGTGGCCGCGACACTGGGAACCATGACGACGGCGAACCGCTTCCATCTGGTTCCGCCACGAGTCGGCTCTGACTCCATGACTTTCCTCCTTCTCGGACGTACATCTCCGGTCCGGACTCGGGATCCGAACCTGGGATGGGAGAAGTGCTACGTCCTCGGGAAGGAGAGCGCCGTCATCGGGGGCCGTCGCGTTCAGGCGGACGACGGGTCCGAATTACCGGCGATCACCCCCGAGCGACAACCACTGGCCACGCTCTCGCGCAACCTGCTGGACAGGCCCTGCCTTGGTGTGGCGGGGACCCCCCTGTCCTAGGACGGGCGGCGGTCGTCACCGCGCGTCCTGCTCGGTGGGGAATCCTTCACCCGCGCACCGACCGGCTTGCCGGGCTTGGGGGGAGGACCGAGCGTGGGCCTGATCGTGGTCCATTCGGGGCCGAGGCACAAGGCCTTTCGTTACTAGTGAGTAACGCCGAGATAACCGCTGCGCGACCGGACAGCCTACTGCGAACACGCTGAGTGTTCGGGGCGCGGTCGACGGAGCCCGACATCGCGGGGCATAGCCGGACAGAAAAAGTCGCTTGACTTACTAGAGGTAACGGCAGTCGCCTTTCATCAAGATTTGATAAAGGCGACTGCCAAGCACACCTTCAAGCCGCCTGGCGATGGCGGCGGGTTACCGGGGGTTGACACCCGGTCATCGATCTTCGACGTGCGGTCAGAACAACACGCGGGCAAGCGCGGTGCGGGCCGAGGTCACCCTCGGGTCCTCCGCGCCGACCACCTCGAACAGTTCGAGCAGATGGAGCCGGACGCGCTCGCGGTCCTCCCCCGCGGTGCGCTTGACGGTGTCGACCAGCCGCCCGAAGGCGTCCTCGACGTGGCCGCCGACCAGATCGAGGTCGGCCGCCGCGATCTGTGCCGCCGGGTCGGTGGGGTTGTCGGCCGCCGCCTTGCGCACCGCCTGCTGGTCGGCGCCCTGCACCCGCTGCAACAGCTCGGCCTGCGCCAGCGCCAGCTTGGCCTCGATGTTGCCCGGGTCGTCGGACAGCACGTTCTTGTACGCCTGGATCGCCCCGCCCAGATCACCGCGGTCCAGCGCCTCGTGCCCTGCGGCCAGCACCGGGTCCATCGGCGGCTCCGGCGCGGCGGCGGGGGCCCCGCCGTCGACCTGGATGCCGGTGATGCCGAAGCGCTGCTCGGCCACCGCGATCAGCTGGTCGAACACCTCGCGGATCTGCGCCTCCGGGGCGGCGCCCTGGAACAGCGGCATCATCTGGCCGCCGATCACCGCGAAGACCGCGGGGATGCCGCTGACACCGAACTGCTGGAAGAGGAGCTGGTTGGCGTCGACATCGATCTTGGCGAGCAGGATCCGGCCCGCGTAGGACTCGGTGAGCCGCTCCAGCAGCGGGCCGAGCTGCTTGCAGGGCTCGCACCACTCGGCCCAGAAGTCGATGACCACCGGGACCTCGGCGGAGCGCTGGAGCACCTCGCGTTCGAAGGTCGCCTCGGTGACGTCGATCACCAACTGGGAGGGGGCGGCACCCTGGTCACCGCGGGCGGCCTGCTCACGCCGGGCCTGCTCCGCCTTCTGCTTGGCCTCACCGGCCGCCTTCACCGCGGCGAGATCGACCACGCCGCTCATGGACATGTTCCGTGGCTGCATGAGGCCAATCCTCCCCCCTCGCCGGGACAAGCGTGAACAGCCCCTGGATACCCCACCGGAATGCGGGATATCCGTAAAGCGTGCACGCTGTGCGTTACGTCTGTAGTGCCTGTCCGCGCGGATCCCCATCCGCACGCGTGGTCGTCGCTCTTACGCTACGGGTCGTAGCGTAACTGTGCGGCACCCCCGCGCCGCAAGTGCTGAACGTGACTTTCACGTGATCTCCCTCACTGGCTACTTGGCGGTAGTGTCCGATGGGTGACCAGAACCGGACGCCCGCGCAGCGCGGAGACGGATCTGGCGATCCTGGACGCGACCCGGGCCGCGCTGGTGGAGCTGGGTTGGGGCAAGCTCACGATGGGCGATGTCGCGGCGCGCGCCGGGGTCGCCAAGACCACGCTGTACCGACGCTGGGCCAACAAGAACGAACTGGTGGTCGACGCCGTCGCCGCCCTCTTCGACGAACTCCAACTCCCCGACAGGGGAAGCCTGGTGGCCGATGTCGAGGGCGTCGTGATGGAGTTCGCCGAGCTGCTGGAGCGGCCGGAGACCAAGACCGCGCTGATGGCGGTGATCGCCGAGTCCACGCATGACGACGCGCTGCGGGTACGCATCCGCGAGGCGATCGTGGACCGGCAGAAGCGCCTGGTCGTGCTGGGCCGTCAGCGGGCCCAGGCCCGCGGGGAGCTGCCGCCGGACGTGCCGCCCGACGGCCGCGCGGGGGATCCGCTGGCCGAGCAGGCCGCCGCGCGCAACGCGGACCTGATCTTCGACGTGATCGCGGGCGCGGTCGTGCACCGCATCCTGGTCAGCGGCGAACGCGTCGACTTCGCCTGGGCCCGGATGTTCTCCGCCCTCCTCGTAGGCGGCCTCCCAGCCGCGATGGCAGTCGCCGCGCGGTAGCGCCATGCGGCGCGCCTCAGGCTGCGACGGCGGCACCCGGTGGGGCTTGGGGGCGAAGCCCCCAAGCACTTCCCGCCGCGGCGGTGAGCAACCACGGCGTCGCAGCCCGGCGGTGCCGAACCCACCGCAACCCGGCGGAAAAGCGCGCCGCAGGCGGGACCGCAACCCGCCGATGAAGCGCCGCCGCAGGCGGTCGGCACCGCAACCCGGCCGATAAAGGCCGCCGCAGGCGGGACCGCAACCCCAACGGACCCGTGCCGGAGGCTAGAAGCGTGCCGGTTCCGTGTAGCTGCCCCACAGGTCGCGCAGGGCGCCGCAGATCTCGCCGAGCGTCGCCTCCGCGCGAACCGCGTCCAGCATGGGCGCGATCATGTTGCCGTCACCCCGCGCCGCGTCCACCATGGCCGCCAGCGCGGCCCGTACCGCCGCATCGTCACGTTCCGCCCGACGGGCGGCCAGCACGCGGACCTGCTCGCGCTCCACCTCGTGGCTGACCCGCAGGATCTCCAGGTCCCCGGTGACCGAGCCGGTGTGGCAGTTGACGCCCACCACCCGCTTGTCGCCCTTCTCCAGGGCCTGCTGGTACTGGAACGCGGACTCGGCGATCTCGCCGGTGAAGTAGCCGTCCTCGATACCGCGCAGGATGCCGGAGGTGATCGGCCCCACGGGGTGCTCCCCGTTCGGCACGGCGCGGGCGCCGAGTTCCCTGATCTTGTCGAAGATCCGTTCCGCGTCCGCCTCGATGCGGTCGGTCAGCGCCTCGACGTACCACGAACCACCCAGCGGATCGGCCACGTTGGCGACCCCGGTCTCCTCCATCAGCACCTGCTGGGTGCGCAGCGCGATCTCCGCGGCCTGCTCGCTGGGCAGTGCGAGGGTCTCGTCCAGGGCGTTGGTGTGCAGCGAGTTGGTGCCGCCGAGCACGGCGGCGAGCGCCTCCACCGCGGTGCGCACCACGTTGTTGTACGGCTGCTGCGCGGTCAGTGAGACCCCGGCCGTCTGGGTGTGGAACCGCAGCCACTGCGCCTTCTCGGACGTGGCCCCGTACACGTCCCGCATCCAGCGGGCCCAAATCCGGCGTGCGGCACGGAACTTGGCGATCTCCTCGAAGAAGTCGACGTGCGCGTCGAAGAAGAACGACAGCCCCGGCGCGAAGGCGTTCACGTCCAGGCCCCGGGAAAGGCCGAGTTCGACATAGCCGAAGCCGTCGGCCAGGGTGTACGCGAGCTCCTGCGCGGCCGTCGCACCGGCCTCGCGGATGTGGTAGCCGGAGACCGAAAGCGGCTTGTACGCGGGGATTCCGGCCGCGCAGTGCTCCATCAGGTCACCGATCAGCCGCAGATGCGGCTCGGGCGCGAACAGCCACTCCTTCTGGGCGATGTACTCCTTGAAGATGTCCGTCTGGAGCGTGCCGTTGAGTACCGCCGGGTCGACGCCCTGGCGCTCGGCGGCCACCAGGTACATGCAGAAGACCGGCACCGCGGGGCCGCTGATGGTCATGGAGGTGGTGACCTCGCCGAGCGGGATGTCCCTGAAGAGGATCTCCATGTCGGCGGCGGAGTCGATGGCCACCCCGCAGTGCCCGACCTCGCCCAGCGAGCGCGGGTCGTCGGAGTCGCGGCCCATCAGGGTCGGCATGTCGAACGCGACGGACAGGCCGCCGCCACCGGCGGCCAGGATCATCTTGTAGCGCTCGTTGGTCTGCTCGGCGTTGCCGAAGCCCGCGAACTGGCGGATGGTCCAGGTGCGGCCTCGGTAGCCGGTGGGGTGCAGGCCCCGGGTGAACGGGTACTCACCGGGCCAGCCGATGCGTTCGAACCCGGGCACCACCGCGCCCTTGGGCGGGCCGTACACCGGGTCCACCTGGTCCCCGGACAGCGTGCTGAAGTCGGCCTCGCGCTTCTTGGCCTGGTCGTAGCGGGCCTGCCAGCGACGGCGGCCTTCCTCAATGGCTTCGGCGTCCATGACTCAAATTTACTTGGACGTCCTACTAATTGTCGATGGCCAACCGCTCCCCGGCTCGCAGGGAGCGTCGCTCAGGCCTTGGCCAGCTCCGGGGCCTCCGCGAACCGCGGCTCCAGCTCCCGGGTGATCCGGCGCTCGACGAAGAACGCGGCGGTCGGGATGGTCCCGGCCAGCAGCATCCACAGCAGCTTGCCGAACGGCATCTTCGCCTTGCTGCCCAGGTCGAAGGCGAGCACCAGGTAGAGCACGTAGAGCCAGCCGTGCGCGATGCCGATCACGGTGACGAACGCCGTCGCTCCGTTGACATCGAGCAGGTACTTGGCGACGCAGCCGATCGTCAGCAGGATCAAGAGGACACCGGTCACATACGCCATCACGCGGTACCGGTTCAGGACACTCCGCTTCATGACAGTCGAGCGTACGCGGCCCGCTGGGCGATCTTTCCGCCAGCCCCGCCGCCCGCTCGGATCAGTCGTCGGTGAAGTCGCCGGCGGCTATCCGCAGCGGACGCAGCAAGGTGAAGATCTCCGTGCACTGCTGGGCGTCGTACGCGCCGAGCCCGAAGTCCATCGCCATCAGGTCGCGGGTGGCCGCCTCCACGACCTCGCGGCCCTTGTCGGTGATGGAGGCGAGCGTGCCGCGGCCGTCGTTGGGGTTGGGCCGCTTGGCGACCAGGCCGGAGCGGACCAACCGGTCAACGGTGTTGGTGACCGAGGTGGGATGCACCATCAGCCGCTCGCCGATCTTGGACATGGGCAGTTCCCCGGCCTTGCTGAAGGTGAGTAGCACCAGGGCCTCGTAGCGGGCGAAGGTCAGCCCGTACGGCTTGACGACCGCGTCGACCTGGCCGAGCAGGATCTGCTGGGCGCGCATGATCGAGGTGATGGCGGCCATGGAGGGCACGTCGCCCCACCGGTGCCGCCACAGTTCATCGGCGCGCGCGATGGGATCGAAGGGCAGGCTCAACGGCTTTGACACGCTCAGGAGCCTACCCGGCGGTCACATCGTGGGCCGCCGGGTTCCGGGATTCGGACGGGCGTCCGGGGCCCCTGACGATTCCTGGGCGTGGGGTGCGGTGGGTTTGGCACCGCCGGGCCGCCTCGTCGGGGTTGCTCGCCGTTGCGGCGGGGTTGGACCCTGGGGGCAAGCCCCCAGGGTCCCCGGCTGGGAGGTTTTGGGGCGAGCTCCCAGGCCCCCTTGGCTCTAGTCCGCCGACAGGTGCCGCTCGACGGTGGCCACCTTGCCGGTGAGGGCGTCGGTCACGCCCGGCCGGATGTCGGCCTTGAGCACCAGGGAGACGCGTGGCGCGCGGGCCTCCACGGCGGCGACGGCGCGCCTGATGACGTCCATCACCTCGTCCCACTCGCCCTCGATGGAGGTGAACATGGCGTCGGTGCGGTTCGGCAGCCCGGACTCGCGGACCACCCGTACCGCGTCGGCGACGTACTCGCCGACGTCCTCGCCGACGCCGAGCGGGGTGACGGAGAACGCGACGATCACGCGTTGACCACGCCTTCCTTTCGCGCCCTGGCGGCGATCAGGCTCGCCGCCTCCTCCTTCTTGATCATGCGGTCACCGAAGAAGCCGCCGGTCGGAAGGATGGAGAGCAGGAAGAACAGACCGACCCGGCCCTTGGTCCACTTGGCCTTGCTCCACACATCGGCGAGCAGCACCAGGTAGATGATGAACAGCACGCCGTGGATCATGCCCAGGGGAAACACCAGGGTGTCGAAGCCGATCAGGAGCTTCAGCCCGGTGCCGAAGATCAGCAGCGCGAGGAAGGAGATGGCCTCGGCGATCGAGATGATGCCCAGTCGGCGCAGGGCGGCGGCGGTCTTCACGTCCACGAGGTACCTCGTCTGGAAGCTGGGGTTGTCCGGTCGATCTTGTGAACAGTTGCACAAGCTCGGGCCATTGTCGCAGTCCGGCACCAGAACCCCGGAAGCGGGTCGCCTCCCACCCGAGCCCCGCCGGGCAGGTCCTAGCATCGTGCCGTCAAGTGATCTACGGACCACGGGGGACGACCCGCATGAAGCTCGACTGGAACCGCCGCACCTGCGCCCGCCGCGGACACATCACCTACGCGCCGAACGAGGGCGCGCTGCGCGAGCGGCTGCGGGCGGCCACCGTGGCCGGAGAGGCGTGGCGCTGCCTGCGCTGCGGCGACTTCGCGCTGGGCACACCGCACGGCTCGGGTCCGGCGGACCAGGCGCCGGTGGTGCCGCGCGGAAAGGCGCTGCGGGACCTGTTCATCCTGCGGGTGCTGGCGGTCGAGCGGGCGGTGCGCGGGGTGTTCATCGTGCTGGCCGCGGCGGCGGTGTGGCAGTTCAGCAACTCCCAGACGGCGGTGCGCCAGTTCTTCGAGCAGAACCTGACCGTCTTCCGGCCGGTCGCCCAGCACTTCGGCTACGACATCGACCACTCCCCCGTGGTCGACACCATCCGCGAGACCTTCGACTACAAGCACTCCACGCTGCTCATCGTGGCGGCGGCGCTGCTGGCGTACGCGCTCATCGAACTGGTCGAGGGCGTGGGGCTGTGGCTCGCCAAGCGCTGGGCGGAGTACCTGACGGTGGTGGCCACCGCCGCGTTCCTGCCGCTGGAGATCTACGAGTTGAGCGAGAAGGTCAGCGGGCTGAAGATCGCCACCTTGCTGATCAACATCCTCGCGGTGGTCTACATCGCCGTGGCCAAGCGGCTGTTCGGGCTGCGCGGCGGCGCCAGGGCGTTCGAGGCCGAGCGGCGCGGGGCCTCGTTGCTGGAGGTCGAGCAGGCCGCTCAGGCGCCGTCAGGCGCGGGCGCGGCGGGGGCGCAGGGCACGGCGATGGCTTGATCGCGTTGGTCCGGGTCCGCCGGGACGGCTTCAGATTGTGAGGAGTGGTCTGCGGAGTGTAATGTCGAACAATTGTCGGCATGATCACTAACCGCTGTTGAATTCATTCAATATTCAACTTAATTTGGGTAGACTGGACGCTATGGAGACCGAGAACGGCGCCCGCTGGCTCAGCGACGAGGAACAGCGTACCTGGCGCACCCACCTTGAGGTGTCGCGGCTGCTCACGTACCAGCTCGAACGGGATCTGCAGCCATTCGGCCTGACCTACAACGACTACGAGATCCTGGTCAACCTCTCCGAGGCGGAAGACCACCAGATGCGGATGAGCGATCTGGCCCGCGCCACGCTCCAGTCCAAAAGCCGCCTTTCCCACCAGATCACCCGCATGGAGAACGCGGGGCTGGTGCGGCGGGAGAACTGCGAGTCCGACCGGCGCGGGTTGTTCGCGGTGCTCACCGACTACGGGTGGGAGACCATGAAGCGGGTCGCACCGCATCATGTCGCCGCGGTGCGGGAGCACTTCATCGACCTGCTGTCGCCGCAGGGACTGGAGTCCCTGCAGGCGGCGCTGGAGCCGGTCGCCAAGCATCTGCGGGGGGCGCGGGGGCGGGCGTAAGACTTTTCCGCACCCGCCCACCCGTTCGCCGTCGGCCTTTGCCTGCCGCAGCGCACAGTGGATTACGGGCTCAGGTCGGCGGCTGCGCTGCGGGTGCGTGGGTTGGGAACCGCCTGTCTGCCCGGAGGCCCCGGCCCCGCCCCGCTACGCCCCGTTGGTGAGCCCCTCAACGAGTTCGTCGGCCGCCGTGTAGGGATCCGTCTCCCCGGAGACGATGCGCTCGGCCAGCACGTCCAGGCGGCGATCGCCGTGCAGATCGCCGATCCGCCGCCGCAGCGCCGTCACCGCGATGTGCTCGACCTCCAAAGCCGCGCGCCGGAGCCGCCGTTCCGCCAGCACGCCCCGCTCCTCCATCCAGGCGCGGTGCTTCTCCAGGGCCTCGACGACCTCGTCGATCCCCTCCCCCCGCGCCGCGACCGTCTTGACGATCGGCGGCCGCCAGTCGCCGGGGCCACGGGCCTCGCCCAGCCCCAGCATGTGGTTGAGCTCGCGCGCCGTGGCGTCCGCGCCGTCCCGGTCGGCCTTGTTGACCACGTAGACATCGCCGATCTCCAGGATCCCGGCCTTGGCCGCCTGGATCCCGTCGCCCATCCCCGGCGCCAGCAGCACCACCGAGGTGTCCGCCTGCGCGGCGATCTCCACCTCGGACTGGCCCACGCCGACCGTCTCCACCAGGATCACCTCGCACCCGGCCGCGTCCAGCACCCGGATCGCCTGCGGGGCCGCCCAGGCGAGCCCGCCGAGGTGACCGCGGGTCGCCATCGAGCGGATGTAGACGCCCGGATCGGAGGCGTGCTCCGACATCCGCACCCGGTCCCCCAGCAGCGCACCGCCGGAGAACGGCGAGGACGGGTCGACCGCCAGCACGCCGACCCGCTTGCCGCGCCTGCGGTACGCGGTGACCAACGCCGACGTCGAAGTGGACTTGCCGACGCCCGGCGACCCGGTGAGCCCGACCACGTACGCGTTCCCGGTCAGCGGCGCGAGCACCGCCATCACCTCGCGCAGTTGCGGCGACGCCCCCTCCACCAGTGAGATCAGCCGCGCCACAGCGCGCGGCCTGCCGGCGCGCGCCTGCTCGACCAGTGTGGGGACGTCCGCCATCGGTGCTCCGTTCCTGGAAGATCCTTGAAGTTCCTGGAAGTAGGTTCCTGGAAGTGACCGGCCGCTTACTTCTTGGCCGGTACGTGGATGATCAGCGCGTCACCCTGGCCACCGCCACCGCACAGCGCCGCGGCGCCGGTGCCGCCGCCGCGCCGCTTGAGCTCCAGCGCCAGGTGCAGCACCAGTCGGGCGCCGGACATCCCGATCGGGTGACCCAGCGCGATGGCGCCGCCATTGACATTCACCTTCTCGACGGAAACGCCCAGGTCCTTCATTGACTGCACGGCGACCGCCGCGAACGCCTCGTTGATCTCGATCAGATCGAGGTCGTCCACGGTCAACCCGGCCTTCTTCAGGGCGTGGTTGATCGCGTTGGACGGCTGCGACTGCAGCGAGTTGTCCGGACCGGCGACGTTGCCGTGCGCGCCGATCTCGGCGATCCACTCCAGGCCCAGCTCCTCCGCCTTGGCCTTGCTCATCACCACCACGGCGGCGGCGCCGTCGGAGATCTGCGAGGCGGACCCGGCGGTGATGGTGCCGTCCTTGCGGAACGCCGGGCGCAGCTTGCCCAGCGACTCGGTGGTGGTCTCCGCGCGGATGCCCTCGTCCCGGCTGAAGACCACCGGCTCGCCCTTGCGCTGCGGAATCTCCACCGGAGTTATCTCCGCCTCGAACAGACCGCCCTTCTGCGCGGCGGCGGCCCGCTGGTGGGACAGCGCGGCGATCTCGTCCTGCTCGGCGCGGCCGATGCCCAGCCGCGTGTTGTGCTTCTCGGTCGACTCGCCCATCGGGATGTTCTCCCACGGGTCGGTCAGACCGTCGTACGCCATCGCGTCGAGCATCTCGACGGCGCCGTACTTGTAGCCCTCCCGGGACTTGGGCAGCAGGTGCGGCGCGTTGGTCATCGACTCCTGGCCACCGGCGACCACCACGTCGAACTCACCGGCGCGGATGAGCTGGTCGGCGAGGGCGATGGCGTCCAGGCCGGACAGGCAGACCTTGTTGACGGTGAGCGCGGGGACGCTCATCGGGATCCCGGCCTTCACCGCGGCCTGCCGGGCCGGGATCTGGCCCGCACCGGCCTGCAGCACCTGGCCCATGATCACGTACTCGACCTGGTCGCCGCCGATGCCCGCCCGGTCCAGCGCGGCCTTGATCGCCACAGCGCCGAGATCGGAGGCGGAGAAGCTGCGCAGGGATCCGAGGAGACGGCCCATGGGCGTCCGCGCACCGGCGACGATCACGGACGTACCTGACTGGCTGGTCATGGCGCTGACCCCTTTGCGGGTGGGGAGTTAACGAGGGTTAAGGCCAATGTACTTACGGGTAGCACGCCGGTCACCGGCGATGCGGTGTGATCGCGCGCACGTTGCGTGATCGCGCGTGCGAGCGGTGCACTGGATACATGCTGACGCGCATCGACCACATCGGGATCGCCTGCTTCGACCTGGACAAGACCGTCGAGTTCTACCGTGCCACGTACGGCTTCGAGGTGTTCCACACCGAGGTCAACGAGGAGCAGGGCGTCCGCGAGGCCATGCTGAAGATCAACGAGACCTCGGACGGCGGCGCCTCCTACCTGCAACTGCTGGAGCCGACCCGCGAGGACTCCGCGGTCGGCAAGTGGCTGGCCAAGAACGGCGAGGGGGTCCACCACATCGCCTTCGGCACCGCGGACGTGGACAGGGACGCGGAGGACATCCGACAAAAGGGCATCCGCGTCCTCTATGATCAGCCGCGCACCGGATCCATGGGCTCCAGGATCACGTTCCTGCACCCCAAGGACTGCCACGGGGTGCTCACCGAACTGGTGACGGCGGCCGAGGCTCCCACCGACGAGCACTGACCGGCCGGACCACCGACCAGGTTCACTGACCGGGAGGGTCCCGCCCCGGTACTGTGTCCCCCGGGGCTGGGCGCCGGGGGACGGGCCCGGACTGCGGTGAAGATCTGACACCATTCTCCTGAATGGCTATGTTCACCGGAAAGCTCACCCGGTTGGCGGGTGGGCAGTCCAGGAGACGGATGGGACCGCGGAGTGCGGGGCTACGACCGCTACGAGGCTGACGACCACCTCTCGCAGTTCGAGGCCGAGATGGAGCGGCTGAGGACGGAGCGGGACAAGGCCGTCGACCACGCAGACGATCTCGGCTACCAGGTCGAGGTGCTGCGCGCCAAGCTGCACGAGGCGCGGCGTCAGCTTGCCCAGCCGCGGGCGTACGACAACGTCAGCCACCAGGCCGAGCAGTTGCTGCGCAACGCGCAGATCCAGGCCGACCAGCTGCGCGCGGACGCCGAACGCGAACTGCGCGAGGCCCGGGCCAACACCCAGCGGATGCTGCAGGAGCAGGCCGAGCGCCAGTCCCAGCTGGAGGCGGAGTGGCACGCCGAGGCCGTCGCCCGGCGCCGCCGCCTGGACGAGGAACTGGCCGAGCGCCGCAGCACCGTAGAGACGCACGTCAACGAAAACGTGGCATGGGCCGAGCAGTTGAGGGCCCGTACCGAGGCGCAGGCGCGCCGTCTGATGGACGAGTCGCGCGCCGAGGCCGAGGCGGCGCTGTCCGCCGCCCGCGCGGAGGCGTCCCGGCTGACCCAACAGGCCCGGGAACGGCTGGAGTCGGCGGCCACCGAGGCGCGCGCCGAGGCCGAGGCGATCCTGCGCCGGGCCCGTACCGACGCCGAGCGGCTGCTGACCGCCGCCGGGACGCAGGCCCAGGAAGCCACCGACCACGCCGAGCAGTTGCGCACGTCAGCCCGTACGGAGGCCGACGAGGCGCGCCGTGAGGCCACCGAGCTGAACCAGCGGGCCGAGCAGTCACTGGCCGATGCGGAACGGTCGCTGCGCGAGGCGCGCGCCGAAGCCGAACGGCTGCGCGCCGAAGCCGAGGAGGCCGCCGCCAAGCGGCTGGCCGACACCGAGGCGGACAACGAGCAGCGCACCCGTACCGCGCGCGCCGAGATCGCCCGGCTGGTCGCCGAGGCCACCAAGGAAGCCGAGGCGCTCAAGGCCGAGGCCGAGCAACTGCGCGACGACGCACGGGCGCAGGCCGAGCGGGCGGTCGCCGAGGCGCAGGAGGCGGCCCGTTCCGCGGCGGCCGAGGAGGCCACCGAGCGGCTGGCCAAGGCCGCCCGCAGCGCCGAGGAGATCCTGGCCAAGGCCTCCCAGGACGCCGAGACCACCACCAGATCGGCGGCCGAGGAGGCCGAACGGATCCGGCACGAGGCGACCAGCGAGGCCGAACGGCTGCGCGCCGAGGCCGAGGAGGCCGCAGAGCAGCTCAAGGGTGCGGCCAAGGACGACACCAAGGAATACCGCGCCAAAACCGTCGAGTTGCAGGAGGAGGCCCGCCGACTGCGCGGCGAGGCCGAGCAGTTGCGGGCCGAGGCGGTCGCCGAGGGCGAGCGGATCCGCGGCGAGGCGCGCCGCGAGGCGCTCCAGCAGATCGAGGAGGCGGCCGGTACCGCCGAGGAGTTGCTCGCCAAGGCCCGTACCGACGCGGACGAGTTGCGCCAGGGCGCCGCGGGCGAGGCCGACCGGGTGCGCGCCGAGGCCGCCGAGCGCGCCGCGACGCTGCGCCGCCAGGCCGAGGAACTGCTGGAGCGCGCCCGTGGTGAGGCCGAGGAACTGCGCGCGGACGCCGAGGAGGCGGCTGGTCAGGTCAGGGAGGACGCCGAGCAGGCCGCCCAGCGGTTGCGCGCGGACGCCGAGGAGGCCGCCCGCCGCCTGCACGCGGAGGCGGCCGAGGACCTCGACCGGCAGCGCGACGAGGCACGGCAGCGGTTGACCGCCGCCGAGGAGGCGCTGCGCAGCGCGGCGGACGAGGCGGACCGGCTGCGCCGCGAGGCGGCCGAGGACGCCGAGCGGCTGCGCGCCGAAGCCGCCGAGCGGGCACGGACGTTGACCGCCGAGGCCGAGGAGGAGGCCGAGCGGCTGCGCGCCGAGGCGGCCACGGACGCCTCCCAGGCGCGCGCCGAGGGCGAGGCGGTCGCGGTACGGCTGCGCGGTGAAGCCGCCGCGGAGGCCGAGGAGTTGCGGGTCCAGGCGCGCGAGGCGGCGGACCGGCTGCGCGCCGAGGCCGCGGCGGCGGCCGAGCGCCTTGAGGCGGAGGCGACCGAGGAGCTGGCGGCGGCCCGCGAGGAGGCGGCCAGGCGCCGCAGGGAGGCCGAGGAGCTGCTGGCCGACGCGCGCGCCGAGGCCGAGCAGGAGCGTGCCCAGGCCCGCGAGCAGAGCGAGGAGTTGCTGGCCGCGGCGCGCAAGCGGGTGGAGGACGCGGACGCGGAGGCCTCTCGGCTGGTGGCCGAGGCGGAGCAGCGGGCAGGCGATCTGGTGGCGGCCGCGGAGCAGACCGCCCAGCAGGTGCGGGACGCGGTGGCCGGGCTGCACGAGCAGGCCGAGGAGGAGATCGCCGGGCTGCGTTCGGCGGCCGAGCACGCCGCGGAGCGGCTGCGCACCGAGGCCCGGGAGGACGCCGACCGGCTGCACGCGGAGGCCAACGCCGAGCGGGAGCGGGCCGGTTCGGACGCGGTGCGCATCCGCAGCGAGGCGAACGAGGAGGCCGAGCACGCCAAGGCGCTGGCCGAGCGGACGGTCGCCGAGGCGCTCGACGAGGCGGAGCGGATTCGCGACGAGGCCCGGGAGGACGCCAACCGCAAGCGGGCCGAAGCCGCCCAGCAGGCCGACGAGTTGGTCTCCGGCGCCGCCACCGAGGCGGAGCGGCTGCACGCCGAGGCCGAGGAGCGGGTGGCGCGCGCGGAGCGGGACGCCGAGCGGATCACCATCGAGGCGGAGAATCTGCGCCAGGCGGCCGAGGAGCACGCCGAGCAGACCCGTGCCGAGACCGAGCGGGCGGCGGCCGCCGCGGCCGCCGAGGCGGAGCGCATCGTCGACGAGGCCCGGGACGACGCCAACCGCAAGCGCAGCGAAGCCGCCCAGCAGGCCGACGAGTTGATCGGCGAGGCGACCACCGAGGCCGAGCGCATCACCACCGAGGCGCAGGACGCCGCGGTGCGGGCCGCCGCCACCGCGGAGGAGCAGGCCGACGCGATGGTCGGCGCCGCCCGCGCCGAGGCCGAGCGCGTGATCACCGAGGCGCGCGGCGAGGCCAACGCCATCGTGGAGCGGTCCCGTTCCGACGCCGACACGCTGCTGGCCGAGGCGCGCCGGGACGCCACCTCGATCCGGGAGCGGGCCGACGAGCTGCGCGCCCGGGTGGAGGCCGAGGTCGAGGAGTTGCACGAGCGGGCCCGCAAGGAGTCCGCGGAGGCGATGAAGTCGGCTGGCGAGCGGGTCGACAAGCTGGTGGCCGCCGCCACCGAGCAGTTGGCCGAGGCCGAGGAGAAGGCCCGCAAGCTGGTCGCGGACGCCGAGCAGGCGGCCGAGGAGCTGTCGGCGCAGGCGAACGCCGAGGCGAGCAAGGTCCGCATCGCGGCGGTGAAGAAGGCCGAGGGGCTGATCAAGGAGGCCGGTCAGAAGAAGACCGAGGCGGAGCGGACCGCGGAACGTACGATCGCCGAGGCGCGGGCCGAGGCGCAGCGTATTGTCGACGAGGGTCGTCGCGAACTCGATGTCCTCAAGCGCCGCCGCGAGGACATCAACGCGGAGATCTCCCGAGTTCAGGATGTGTTGGAGGCGCTGGAGTCCTTCGAGGGAACGTCGTCCCCGGGAGGCAAGAAGTCGGGTGACCGCAGGGACGGACCCACCGTGGTGAAGGCGGGAGCCGGTGCTGGAGTCACTCGTTCGAGTGGCAAACGCTCCAATGACCCACCACTCGATTGAGCGCACATTTTCCAGATCCCTAGCGCAATGACTCGATGACACGCCGTTCCCACCCCTAGGATTCCCTCCATCACCTCACCGGCCTGAATTGACAGGAACCCCATGAGCGACACTTCCTCCCCCTTCGGCTTCGAGCTCGTGCGGCGTGGTTACGACCGCGGACAGGTGGACGACCGCATCACGAAGCTCGTCGCCGACCGAGACAGTGCACTGGCCCGGATCAGCGCGCTGGAGAAGCGCATCGAGGAGTTGCACCTCGAAACCCAGAACGCGCAGGCGCAGATCAATGACGCGGAACCGTCGTACGCCGGTCTCGGCGCTCGCGTAGAGAAGATCCTCCGGCTCGCCGAGGAGGAGGCCAAGGACCTGCGCGAGGAGGCCCGTCGGGCCGCCGAGCAGCACCGGGAGTTGGCGGAGGGGGCCGCCAACCAGGTGCGCGCGGATGCCGAGGCGTACGCGGCCGAGCGCAAGCAGAAGGCCGAGGACGAGGGCTCGCGGATCGTCGAGAAGGCCAAGTCCGACGCCAACCAGCTGCGGGCCGAGGCCAACAAAGACGCGCAGAACAAGCGTGAGGAGGCGGACGCCCTCTTCGAGGAGACCCGCGCCAAGGCGGCGCAGGCCGCGGCCGACTTCGAGACGAACCTCGCCAAGCGGCGTGAGCAGTCCGAGCGTGACCTGGCCTCGCGTCAGGCGAAGGCGGAGAAGCGTCTCGCCGAGATCGAGCACCGTGCGGAGCAGCTGCGCATGGAGGCGGAGAAGCTGCGCACCGACGCGGAGCGCCGGGCCCGGCAGACGGTGGAGACCGCCCAGCGGCAGGCGGAGGACATCGTGGCCGACGCCAACGCCAAGGCGGACCGTATCCGCAGCGAGTCCGAGCGGGAGCTGGCGGCGCTGACGAACCGTCGCGACAGCATCAACGCGCAGCTCACCAACGTCCGCGAGATGCTGGCCACGCTCACGGGCGCGGCGGTCGCCGCCGCCGCCACCCCCGACGACGAGCCCATCTCCCGCGGCGTCCCCGCCCAACAGTCCCGCTAGGCACTCAGCCCGCCCCCGAAACCCCCGCCCCGGCGGGGGTTTCACACGTGAGGCGGTATCCCTTTCTTTGCGCCAAGCCCCCCCTTCCCGGGGCTCCCTTTCGGGGGCGCAGGCCCCTCGGGACCCCGCGGAGGCCGGGGGGCTGGGGACGCAGCCCCTGGGGAGCGGGGTCTGGGCCACAGCCCCCAGGGCGCGGCCGGGTGCCGGGGGCGCGGCCCCAGGGTGGGGGCGGGGGCTCCCGGGGAGCCAAGCCCGAGCGTGGGTGCCGGGCGGCGCCAGCCCCAGGGTGCAAGCGGGGTCTGGGGCACAGCCCCGGGGAGTGGGTTCTCGGGCACAGCCCCGGGGAGTGGGTTCTCGGGCACAGCCCCCTGGGAGCGGGGTCTGGGGCGCAGCCCCCTGGGGGGGCGGAGCCTGGGCCGCAGCCCCGGGAGCGGGGTCTGGGGCGCAGCCCCCTGGGGGGCGGAGCCTGGGCCGCAGCCCCGGGAGCGGGGTCTTGGGGCCGCAGGCCCCGGGAGGGGGCTTGGGGCGCAGCCCCGGAAAAGCGAAGCCTGGGCCGCAGCCCCCGGGAGCGGGGTCTCGGGGCGCAGCCCCCGGGAGCGGGGTCTCGGGGCGCAGCCCCCAGGAGCGGGG
>NZ_JANFNH010000036.1 GCF_024436055.1 Streptantibioticus rubrisoli
TCCTTCGCCAGCCCGGCGCTGTGCTCACCGACCACACCTTCAGCGTTCCGCTGGACCATTCCCGGCCCGACGGGGAGCGGATCGAGATCTATGCCCGTGAGGTGGTGGCGGTGGGCCGGGAGCGCGAGCCGCTGCCCTGGCTGCTGTTCCTGCAGGGCGGGCCGGGCGGGCGCTCTCCCCGCCCGATGGGCCGGGACGGTTGGCTGACCCGGGCGCTCGACGACTACCGGGTGCTGCTACTGGACCAGCGGGGCACCGGTCGATCCACCCCGGCGAACCGGCAGACCTTGCCGAGTCGTGGCGACGCCGCCGCGCAGGCCGAGTATCTGGCACACTTCCGTGCCGATGCCATCGTGGCCGACTGCGAACTGATCCGCCGTCAACTGCTGGGTGAGGATACCCAGTGGTCGGTGCTCGGGCAGAGCTTCGGTGGCTTCTGCACGCTGACGTATTTGTCGTTCGCCCCACAGGGTGTGCGGGAGGCGTTCATCACCGGCGGGCTCGCCGGGCTGCGTTCCAGCGCCCGGGACGTCTACCGCGCCGCGTACCCGCGTGTGGAGCGCAAGAACCGGCGGCACTACGAGCGTTATCCGCAGGACGCCGAGATCGCCCACGCGGTGGTTCGCCATCTGCGCGACCGCCAGGTGCGGTTGCCCGGCGGAGGTGTGTTGACGCCAGCGGCCTTCCAGTCGTTGGGGATCATGCTCGGGACGGGTAACGGATCGCACGCGCTGCACTACCTGTTGGAGGACGCTTTCGTTCCGGGAGTGGGTGATCCCGCGCTCTCCGACTCCTTCCTGTCCGAGGTGCAGGGGCATCTGTCGTTCGCGGCCAATCCGCTCTATGCGGTGCTGCACGAGTCGATCTACGGCCAGCGGTCGGTCTCCGGCCAGTGCACGGGCTGGGCGGCGGAGGCGGTCCGCGCGGAGTTCCCGCAGTTCGACGCCGACAAGGCGCTGTCGGGTGCTGACCCCCTGCTGTTCACCGGGGAGATGATCTATCCTTGGATGTTCTCTACCGATCCCGCCCTTGAACCGCTGTGGGAGGCGGCGCAACTCCTCGCGTTGCGTGAGGACTGGCCGGATCTGTACGACACCGAGCAGCTCGCGCGCAACGAGGTGCCTGTGGTGGCCGCCATCTACCACGACGACATGTACGTCGACACCGCCGATTCGTTGGAGACCGCCGCCGCGGTCAAGGGGTTGCGCACCTGGGTCACGGACGAGTACGAGCATGACGGGCTGCGGGTGAGCAGCGGTCGGGTGTTGGATCGGTTGATCCGCCTGGCGCGGGGCGAGCTGTAAGGGGGATCCGGCTGCGCCGTCGCGGGGCACGGTGTGTTCTTGGGGTGCGCTCAGCATCGTCGTCCGTCTCCCTTCCTGGTTCGGGCCGGGCGGTGCGCTCGGCCGCGGCTGCCTGGGTGGTTGGCGGGGATGGTGTCGGTGGCCGGGCGTTTTTGGGGGCCGCTGGTCGGCCGCGGCTTGGTGGTGCCGCGTGACAGGCGCTTTCGGCGTTCCTGGCGTAGGCACTGGCGCAGTGGTTCCGGGTCCAGGCCGTGGTTGCAGGCCCGGTGCAGCAGTTGGGCGAAGGTGTATTCGGGGTCGGCGTCCAGGGCGCGGTCGAAGGCGACGCGGGCGGCGGGTTCGTCCCCGACGGACCAGCAGACCCAGCCGGCAAGGGTGAGCGGCGCGGCGGAGTGGTCGGTGTAGGCGCCGACGCAGCGGCGTGCCAGTGCGCGCCACAGTCGTAGGGCGGGGGCGGCGTCTTGGCCTTCCATCCACTCGGCTGCCTGGTCGCGGGTGTCGCGGTCCTGGAGGCCGAGGATGATCGCGGCTGCCTCGGCGTCGCCGAGCAGGTTGTCGTCGTGGGCGTCGCCCGCGGTGTCGTCGGAGGTGGGCCGAGTGGTGCGGAAGCGGTGGAGGGCGGCTTCGGCGAGGGCGAGTGTCTCGTGTCGGACGGTGCGGATGTCTCCGTCGCGGAGCATGCGGGGTACGAGTTCGGCGCAGGCCTGGTCGAGGGCGGTTTCCTGGGGGGCGGCTCGGGGTGGGCCGAGTGGTGCGTAGCGGGCCTGCATTTCTTTCAGTGAGCCGCGTACTTGGATACCGGCGTAGGCCGCGGCGGCAGCCATGACGGAGGTGCCGTCTTGTGGGATGGGTGTTCCTTCGGGTGGGCAGCAGCCGATGTCGGGGCAGCAGTAGGACCACCATCGGCCGTCGCTGACGCAGAGGGCTTCCATGACTGGTACGTCGAGGGCGCCGCACGCGGTGCGTAGGTGTTGGGCGAGTGGTCGTAGCCGTTCCATGGTTTGTTGGGGGCGTTCGCCGGGGTGCGGGTCCTGGCAGAGGAAGACGGCGATGCCGTCGGGGCGGCCGGGGCGACCGGCTTCGGCGATCAGGCAGTCGGCGAGTTGGGCTGCGATGTGGTGCCATTCGGCGGGGTCGGAGGGGATGCCGACGCGTAGTCGTCCGCCGAAGCGGCCGCGGGTTCCGTGCAGGGTGACCATGACGATGCTGTCGTCGGGGTGGAAGCCGAGGAGGAAGGGCAGTGCCTCGGCCAGGTCGGCGGGGCCTCGCAGGGTGACCCGTGGTTCGCGGGGCGGGTGGGATGGTGAGGATTCGGTGTTGTGTGTCATGGGGCGAAGATCTCGCGGGGTGCCGCTGGTCCGCCAGCCCTGTGGATAACTCCGCGAATTCGTCCGATGAGCTGCTGGAAAAGTGGTGACCGGTTCGGGGGACGGGTTGTCCACAGGTTCTGGCCGGGGTTCGCGCGTTGTCGGTGGCATCGGGTTGCATGGGGGCATGAGCGAGAACCTGCGTACCGCGGCTGATGCCGTGCTCGGCCGTCTCGTCGGTGACGCCACCGGCTCCGCGCGGCTGCGTGAGGACCAGTGGCGGGCGATCGAAGCGCTGGTCGCGCAGCGGCGTAGAGCCCTGGTGGTCCAGCGCACCGGCTGGGGCAAGTCGGCGGTCTATTTCGTGGCCACGGCGCTGCTGCGGGAGCGTGGCAGCGGGCCGACGGTGATCGTCTCGCCGCTGCTCGCGCTCATGCGCAACCAGATCGAGGCGGCCGAGCGGGCGGGCATCCGGGCCCGTACGATCAATTCGGCTAACACCGAGGAGTGGGACGCCGTGCAGGCCGAGGTGGCCGCTGGCATGGTGGACGTGCTGCTGGTGAGCCCGGAGCGGTTGAGCAATCCGGACTTCCGGGATGACGTGTTGCCCAAGCTTGCCGCGACCACCGGTTTGCTGGTGGTGGACGAGGCGCACTGTATTTCCGACTGGGGTCATGACTTCCGGCCTGACTACCGCAGGTTGCGGACGATGCTGGCCGAACTGCCGCCTGGTACGCCGGTTTTGGCGACCACGGCCACGGCGAACGCCCGGGTGACCGCCGATGTGGCCGAGCAGTTGGGTACCGGGGGGCTGCCGGACCGGGATGAGGGCGCGTTGGTGCTGCGCGGTCCGCTGGATCGGGAGAGCCTGGCGCTGGCGGTGCTTGAACTTCCTGATGCCGCACACCGGTTGGCCTGGCTCGCCGATAATCTTCAGGCGCTGCCTGGTTCGGGGATCATCTACACGTTGGCGGTCGCGGCGGCGGAGGAGGTTGCCGCGTTCCTGCGGCAGCGCGGTTACCGCGTCGCCTCCTATTCGGGGAAGACGGAGGACGCTGATCGGCGCACCGCGGAGGCTGATCTGCTGGCCAACCGGGTCAAGGCCTTGGTGGCCACCTCGGCGTTGGGCATGGGTTTCGACAAGCAGGATCTGGGTTTCGTGGTGCATGTCGGTTCTCCGTCCTCGCCGATCGCCTACTACCAGCAGGTGGGGCGTGCGGGTCGCGGTGTGGACCACGCGGAGGTGCTGTTGCTGCCGGGCCGTGAGGACGAGGCGATCTGGCGGTATTTCGCCTCGCTGGCGTTTCCCGGTGAGGAGCAGGTGCGCCGCACTCTTCAAGTGCTCGCCGATGCGGACCGGCCGGTGTCTCTTCCGGCGCTGGAGGCCCGGGTCGATCTTCGCCGCTCGCGGTTGGAGACCATGTTGAAGGTGCTGGATGTGGACGGTGCGGTGCGCCGGGTGCGCGGCGGGTGGACGGCGACCGGGCAGCGGTGGATGTATGACGCCGAGCGGTATGCGTGGGTTGCCCGGCAGCGGGAGGCCGAGCAGCAGGCGATGCGTGACTACGCGGCCACCACGGGCTGCCGGATGGAGTATCTGAGGCGGCAGCTGGACGATGAGGCGGCTGAGCCGTGTGGCCGGTGTGACAACTGTGCCGGTGCCCGGTTCACCGGTGGTGTCTCCGCTGAGGCGCTGGACGCCGCCCGGGCCGCGCTGGGCAGGCCGGGTGTGCAGTTGGAGCCGCGCCGGATGTGGCCGACGGGGATGCCCGCGGTGGGTGTCGAGTTGAAGGGGCGGATTCCGGCCAGCGAACAGGCGTTGACCGGTCGGGCGCTCGGCAGGTTGTCGGACATCGGCTGGGGCAACCGGTTGCGGCCGATGTTCGCCGAGGGCGCGCTGGACGGTCCGGTGCCCGCGGACGCGGTGGACGCGGTGGTGCGGGTGCTTGCCGACTGGGCGAGGGGGCCTGGTGGTTGGGCGAGTGGTGATCCCGGGGCGCCGGCTCGTCCGGTCGGTGTGGTCACCGTGGACTCGCGTACGCGTCCGCAGCTGATCGAGTCGCTGGGGGCCCGGATCGCGGAGGTAGGGCGGATGCCGCTGCTGGGCCGTGTCCGCTACGCGGAGGGCCGGGTGCCGGAGCGCATACCGCGCAGCAACAGCGCCCAGCGGCTGCGGGTTCTGCACGGCGCGTTCGCCGTCTCGCCGGAACTGGCCGCCGAGTTGGCCCGCGCCGCCGGGCCGGTGTTGCTGGTGGATGACTTCTCGGACACCGGCTGGACGCTGGCGGTGGTGGCTCGGCTGCTGCTGCGGTCCGGCGCTCGGGGAGTGTTGCCGCTGGTCCTGGCCACGCAGGGGTGATCGCAAGTCCATTTCGAGGGTCCCGGCGGGATCAAACCGGCGGAGGGGTTCATTCCGGTCGGGTGGCGGCAATTGCTCGTTGCCGCATGTCCATACGGAAGGAAGAATTGGACCGGACCCCCGGCAGGCTCATCGAGCCCCACGACCGGCGTACGCCCGTGTCCAGTACCTGAGCGCGCGCACGAAGGGAGGACCATGGCTTTCGGCTTCGCCGCGGAAACCGGAGCCGACGCTGCCTCCCGGCTGAGTCGGATTCTGGGCCTCGAAGAGTGGGCGGAATGCGGGATACCGCTGTTGTCCAGACCTCGGGACGTCGTCAAGGACCTGTACGTCCGTCATCTTCCGTCGCCGTCGACGGTGGTGGTGGCGGTGTTCGCCCCGGATGGGCGGGCAGCGGCCAGTGCCTCGTTCAGCCAGCGCGCGGCCAGCGTCGACGGGTGGGAGCACCGCAACGCGATACTCGCCCATCTGCGCCGGGTCATCCCGCACGATCTGCGCCGTCGCGCCCCCGTACACACGGCGGTGCTGCTGGTGTGCAGGGACGGTGGGCCTGACTGGACCACGGCCGACGGGGCGTGGATGTGGGGCCTGCACGACGCCTGCACGCTGCACGGGCTGCGGTGCGGGGCGTACATCACGCTCACCCCGAGCGGCTGGCATGTACTGGGCGACGGGCGCAGTGGCCGTAGCCCGCACGCCGGTTCCTGGACGGAGCGCGCCGGAAGTCCGGCGGCACTCGGCTCAACCGACGCGGCGCCGCAGGCGGTTCGCCGCCAGGTGGCCCGCTGACCGCGGGCCGACCCCCCGTTCCTCGTGGCGCGAAGCGCCGGTCACAGCAGACTGCGCAGCCGCTCGGGGTCTCCGCAGACGACGAGCAGGGACTCCGCTCGGGCCATCGCGGCGGGCAGCGCCCGCGCCGACTCCTCGTCGGTGCCCCCGTTCACGGCGAGCACCACCACGGGCCGCTTCACGGCTCGTTCGGCGGTTGCACGCGCGTAGAAGACGTCGTCGGCCTCGTCCTGCTGGCGCCAGTAGGACTCCTCGCCGAACGACAGCTCGTGCTGCGCCCAGGGGTGGGTCTCACCGGTGGTCAGCACCAGGATGTCGGAGGGAGCGCGCCCGGAGTCCAGCAGGGTGTCGACCGCGTTGTCGGCCGCCTCGATGGCGGTGGCGTCGGTGGCCGGTACCAGTTGGATCTGCGCCGTGGCCTCGGCGGCTCGCGTGGCGGACGAACCCGCCGGGGCGGTCGTCCGGGCGGCACCGGGGTGTCCGGGCGACGGATGGTTGCGGGGCGCGCGCGGCGGCGCCGGGCGCGGGCCGGGTCGGGGACCGGGAACCGGGGCGGGGCGGGGGGCCTGCGGAGTACGGGTTCCCCCCGCTGCGGCGCGCGGGCCCGGGACACTCTCGTGAATCTGTGGCTCCTCGGGGAAGAGAGGCATGGTGAGTTGTCTATCAAATGCACTGGGCGGACACAGCATCGGGTGGGTCAGAAGTCGAAACCCAACTGCTCGGACCCGTCCGCCTCGTCGATAATGTTGCGGACCTTCTTCAGATGACGCCAGCGCGGCAACGAGTCAAGGTACGCCCACGACAGTCGGTGGTATGGGGTGGGCCCCCACTCCTGCAGTGCGGCACGGTGCACCGGCGAAGGGTACCCCGCATTCTCGGCGAACCCGAACGCGGCGTATTCCAGGCCGAGTTCGGCCATTTGCGCGTCGCGCCGCACTTTGGCGATCACCGAGGCGGCGGCAACCGGAACACAGGACTGATCACCCTTGATCACGGTACGCACCTGCCAGCTGTCGCCAAGGTAGTTGTGCTTGCCATCCAGGATGACGGCGTCGGGTACCACCGACAATCCTTCCAGTGCGCGTACGGCGGCGAGCCGCAACGCCTCGGTCATACCGAGCTCGTCGATCTCCTCGGATGAGGCGTGGCCGAGCGCGTGATCGGTGACCCAGTCGGCGAGTTGCCCGGCCATGGCGGTGCGCCGTTTGACGGTGAGCAGCTTGGAGTCGGTGAGTCCTTCCGGCGGCCGGCGCAGCCCGGTGACCACCGCGCACGCGGTGACCGGTCCCGCCCACGCACCGCGGCCGACCTCGTCGATCCCGGCGACGATCCGGACGCCGAGGGTGGCGCGCAGCGAGCGTTCGACGCTGTGGGTGGGTGGTTCGTACGGCATGGCAATGCCAAGCCTACGCCCCCTGTTCGAGCGGTGGACCGGCACCGTCCCCCCGCCGCACACCCCCGCCCCGCCAGCACCCGTTGCGGAACCGCCCGCCGGACGCGCCGAGCACACCGCGCCCTCAACTGGCCGACGACCCTCGACAGTTCAGGTCGGCGGCAAGCGGAACGGAAAGGCGAAGGACCGTACGGCGGACCGTCAGGGCCGCACCAGCCACTCGGGGAGCCGCTCGGTGCGGCGCTGCCACTCCTCGGGGGCGGCACCCGAGCGCCGGGCGGCCAGCACACCGCCGACGATGGCGCAGGTGGTGTCGACATCGCCGCCAGCGCGCGCCGTGGTCCACAGCGCCTGCTCGAAGTTGTCGAGGTGACGCGCCGCCGCCCACAGGGCGAACGGCACGGTGTCGTGCGCGCTGGTGCGCCGCCCGCACCCCAGCACGGCGGCGACGGTTCCCACGTCCGCGTAGTCGAGCATGTCGCGTGCGCGGCGCAGTCCGGCCTGCACGGCGCTGCGCGGCACCAGGTCGATCACGGCGCCGAGCAGTTCGGCCGGGTCCTTCGGCGGCTCGGGGGCGGCCACCAGTGCCGCGGCGGCGGCCACCGCCATCGTGCCGACCACCGCTTCACGGTGCTGGTGTGTGGTGTAGGCGGAGATCTCCGCCTGGTGGGTGGCCTGGACGGGGTCGTCGGCGTACCAGGCGCCGAGCGGTGCGATGCGCATGGCGGCCCCGTTGCCCCAGGAGCCCTGCCCGTTGAAGACGCCCGCCGCCAGCTCCCGCCAGTCGGCGCCCTCCTGCCGGATCAGCCGCAGCATGCGGTTCACCGTCGGACCGTAGCCGCGGTCGAAGTCGTGGTGCTCGGCGAAGGAGCGGGCCAGGTCGTCCTGGTCGATGCGGCCGTGCCGGACGAGGACGTTCAACACCGAGCAGGCCATCTCGGTGTCGTCGGTCCACTGCCATGGCCCGGGCGGCAACTGGCGGCTTTGCAGGGCGGGGTAGTTGGACGGCACGAAGAACTGCGAACCCAGCGCGTCACCGACGGACAGTCCGCGCAGGCTGGCGAGGGCCCGTTCGAAACGTTCGGGCAGTAGAGGGTCAACGGTCATGGCGACGGAAACTCTGACATCACCCCTGAACAGGGTCAATCACCGTGTGCGCAAACTCACCGGGCGCACGACCTGGGGCGCGCGCCCACCGTATGAGCCGCCACACCCGAACGACCACCGCGACCCCCCTAAAACGAGGCACGGTGTCCTGTAAAGTGGCGTCATGGCGGAGACGGCGGCGCGCGGCAGACCCCGCAGCGAGACGGCCCGGCGCGCGGTGCTGGACGCGGCGCTGCGGCTGTGCCAACGCGACGGCTACCAGGCGTTGACCATCAAGGGGATCGCGCACGCCGCGGGCGTGGGGCGGCAGACGGTCTACCGCTGGTGGCCGACGAAGGAGGCCGTGCTGCTCGAAGCGCTGCGCGACCTCGTCCACCGCCAAGGTGCCCGGCTCGCCCCGGACACCGGCGACACCCTGGCAGACGTACGCACGCTGCTGGATACCACGTTCCGGCTCGCACGGGAGCTGACCGGGCACGCGCTCGTCGGCCTGATGGCGCAGGCGCAGCACGACGGGCAGCTGTCCGCCCGGCTCCAGGGCACCGTGATCGGCCCGCGCCGGGCGGCGCTGCGCGATGTCCTGGCGCGGGGCGTGCGGCGCGGTGAACTCAGCGACGAGGAGGTCCCACTGGACCTCGCCGCCGACTTCGCCTTCGGCACGATGTGGTACCGGCTGATAAGCCAGCACGCCCCGGTCGACGACGACCTGGCCGCGAGGCTCAGCCTCGCGCTGTGGCGGCTGCTGAGCCCGGGCGGGCCGCATCAGGCGGAGCGCTGCGCTGCCCCGTAGCGGCGGTCGGTCAGCGGGGCGTGCGCCACGAAGTCCGCGAAGCGGCGCTGCCCCACGGCGTGCTCGGGGGCCAGCAGCCCGCCGTCGCGCACCGCCCTCGCCAGCTTGCCCGGCAGCGGCACCGACACCACCGGCCGACGGCGTCCGCGCGCCCGCAGGACCGCGTCCACCACCTCCGCCGCGCTCAGGACTTCCGGTCCCCCCATGTCCGGGACGCGTCCGGCGGCCTCGCCGACGGCGAGCTGGGCCACCTTGTCCGCGACCTCGCCCACGTCGACCGGCTGGAAGACCAGCCCGGGCGCGGCGAACGCCACGGGCAGCCGGGTCAGCTGCTGCGCCATCGCGAGCAGCAGGTCATGGAACTGGGTGGTCCGCTGCACCGTCCAGGGCAGTCCGCAGTCCTCCAGTTCCCGCTCCACCCGCCGCTTCGCCTGGTAGTAGCCGAACGGCACCCGGTCGACGCCGACGATCGACACATACAGCAGGTGCGGTGATCCGGCGGCCCGGGCGGCGGCGATGAGGTGCCGGGTGCCGATGATGTCGTTCTTCCAGTGCCGGGGGTCGCTCGCGCAGTGCACCACCGCGCCCACCCCGTCCAAGGCCGCGTCCAGCCCGCTGCCGCTGGTCAGGTCGCCCACCGCCCACTGCGCCCGCCGCGGCACCGTGGCGGGCCGCTCGGCGCGCCGGCTGAGCACCCGCACCCGCCGCCCGTCGGCCACCAGCCGCCGTACCACCGCGGCCCCGAGCACACCGGTACCGCCGGTCACCAAAACCGTGTCCATCGCCGTCCCTTCCCTCCGTGTGGGCCGGGACCACCCGCGAGGACCGGTCGGCCGCCCGCGGATCTCCCGGCAGAGATCTCACGGAACAGACCGCGCAGCCCGCCGGAATGTGACACCGCGGGTCAGGCGGCGGTGCGCTCGGCCCACTGCCGGCCGAAGAACTCCAGCTTGCGGGGATTGAGCACGTTGCGCAGCCCGACGATGCCCTGCCGGCTGAACTCCGGCACCAGCACGCCCAGCACCTTGGACCTCAGCAGCGCGACCAGCGCGGGCTCGCCGTTCACCTCGGCGATCTCCACCCGAAGGCCCGGCGGCGACTTGACCACCAGCCCGGCGACCAGCCGCGCCACCTTCGACGGGCCGAGCACCGGCCGCCTGGCCGCCGACACCGTGCCGCCGCCGTCCGCCCAGGACACCACGTCCTGCGCCAGGAGCTCCTCAAGACCGGCCAGGTCACCGTCCGCGGCGGCTCGCAGGAACTCCTCGACCATCCGTCGCCGCTGCTCCAGGGGCGCGTCGAAGCGGGCCTGCGGCCCGCCCACCCGGTTGCGGGCGCGGCGCAGCAACTGGCGGCAGTTGTCCTCGGACAGCTCCAGCACCTCGGCGATCCGCGCGTGCGGGTAACCGAACGCCTCACGGAGCACGAAGACCGCGCGCTCCGCCGCGGTCAGCCGTTCCAGCAGCACCAGCAGCGCGAAGGACACCGACTCGCGCCGCTCCACGCTCTCCAGCGGTCCCAGCGCGCCGTCCGCGGTCAGCACCGGTTCCGGCAGCCACGGGCCGACGTACCGCTCACGGCGCAGCCGTGCCGAATCCAGCACGTTCAGGCACAAGTTGACCACCGTCTTGACCAACCACGCGCCGGGAGCGGCCACTTGACCGCGGTCAGCGCCCTGCCAGCGCAGATAGGCGTCCTGCACCACGTCCTCGGCCTCCGCGGCCGAGCCCAGCATCCGGTAGGCCACCGCGAACAGCCGCGAGCGCTCCCGCTCGAAGACGGCGGCCGGATCCGCCACCGCCGCCGAACGGCACGAGCGCCCGGCGCCCGGCGAAACCGTCTGAACCGGGGAGGAGTTCACACCGTCCACGCCTGCACCACGTCGATGATGTCACCCGCCACCGACACCAGGTCGGCGTCCAACTCCGCCCGCTGCTCCAGCCTGCCGACCGCGGCGGGGCGGTACTTGCCGCGCTCGGTGGAGGAGTCCCACATCGACAGCACCAGGAACTCGCTTCCCGCGCCCTCCGCGAAGACGCCCCTGAGCATCCCCGGCGACCCGGCCATCGCCGGGTTCCACACCTTCTCCTGCATCGTCATGAAGTGCTCCACCTGCTCGGGACGCACCCGAAGGTGTGCGACGCGCACCAGGTCCGCGTCCCGGAACTGGGCGCGGAACCCCACCTTCACCTCCTGACGCTGCTCGAACAGGCGCACATCGGCGCGGTCGTAGGTGCCCGCCTGGGCCGCGGCTATGGAGTCGTGCGGTCCGGCCATGAACATGTCGTAGAACCGGCGGTTCTCCCAGAAGCAGAAGACATGCGCCTCATTCGGGCGGCCGCGCCCCCACCCACCGCCCTGCCCCCGGAACCCCGGCTCGCCCAGCAACCCCGACCACTCACGCTGCCCGCGCTCGAACCCCTCTCGGTCCAGCACGCGGCAGCGACTCCACTTCACCAGCACCGCGCCATCTTAGGGCCGCGCGGTGCCTGCCCCGCGCCCGCGGTGGAGCCCGTCACCCGGTCAACTCCCCTTGTGGGCACGGCCGTACGATCAGGCGCATGGACGCTTTGTACCCACGCCTGCTGGTCCGTGACTTCGACTCCGCGACCCGGTTCTGGTCCGCGGCACTGCGCGACCTGCTCGCGGTGGAGCCGGTGAAGGTGCTGCCCGAACACGGGTACGCGAACTGGGACGTGGACGGTCAGGCGGTGCTCGTACTGTACTCGCGCGAGGCGATCGCCCGTACCGTCGGCACCGAGGCGCTCCCGTCGCACGCGCCCGGGCAGGACACCGCGATGCTGGTGCTGAGGGTCGACGACGTGGAGGAGGCCGCGCGCAAGCTCGCCGCGCACGGCGCCATGGTCGTGGTGGAGCCGCGCGACCGCCCGGAGTGGGGCGCCAACCTGCGCACCGCGCATCTGCGCGACCCGGAGGGCAACCTCATCGAACTCCAGTCGTACTGACCGGCGCGGCACGGAGGCGGGGCGTGAACCGATCGGTCCACGCCCCGCCTCATGCCCGGCTCAGCTGCAGCCGCTGGTCGAGCCGCAGCCCTCGCACACGTAGCAGCTGCCCGCGCGGCGCATCTTGGTGCCGCAGGAGAAGCACAGCGGTGCGTCGGCGTTCAGGCCCTGCTGGATCTCCAGCAGCTCGGTGGAGTTGTGCGCCGCCTTCGGCGCCGGTGCCGTGGCAGCGGGCGCCTGCTTGGGCGGGTCGACCTGGCGAGGCGCCGACTGGGCCAGGCCCTCGACGTCCATGTCCTCGCCCTCCGGCTCGTAGGAGCCGGTGTCCAGGTGCCGCTGGCGCTCCTCGGCGGAGTGGATGCCGAGCGCGGAGCGGGTCTCGAACGGCAGGAAGTCCAGCGCCAGGCGGCGGAAGATGTAGTCGACGATCGACTGCGCCATCCGCACGTCAGGGTCGTCGGTCAGACCGGCGGGCTCGAAGCGCATGTTGGTGAACTTCGAGACGTAGGTCTCCAGCGGCACCCCGTACTGCAGGCCCACCGAGACGGCGATGGAGAAGGCGTCCATCATGCCCGCGAGGGTCGAGCCCTGCTTGGACATCTTCAAGAAGACCTCGCCGAGACCGTCGTCCGGGTAGGAGTTGGCGGTCATGTAGCCCTCGGCGCCGCCCACCGTGAACGAGGTGGTCAGGCCCGGACGGCCCTTCGGCAGCCGCTTGCGGACCGGGCGGTACTCGACCACCCTCTCCACCTCGGCCGGGGCGGCGGCCTGCTCGGCCTTCTTCTCCTCTTCCTTCTTCTTCGCCGAGAGCGGCTGGCCCACCTTGCAGTTGTCGCGGTAGATGGCCAGCGCCTTCAGGCCCATCTTCCAGCCCTCGAAGTAGATCTCCTCGATCTCCTCGACGGTGGCCGACTCCGGCATGTTCACGGTCTTGGAGATGGCGCCGGACAAGAACGGCTGCGCGGCCGCCATCATCCGTACGTGGCCCATCGGGGAGATGGCCCGCTCGCCCATCGCGCAGTCGAAGACCTCGTAGTGCTGGGGCTTCAGGCCCGGGGCGTCGATGACGTTGCCGTGCTCGGCGATGTGCGCGACGATCGCCTCGACCTGCTCCGGCTGGTAGCCGAGCCGCTTGAGCGCCTTGGGCACGGTGTTGTTCACGATCTGCATCGAGCCGCCGCCGACCAGCTTCTTGAACTTCACCAGCGCCAGGTCCGGCTCGACACCGGTGGTGTCGCAGTCCATCATCAGGCCGATGGTGCCGGTGGGGGCCAGCACGCTCGCCTGGGCGTTGCGGAAACCGTTCTTCTCGCCGAGCCGGAGCACGTCCTGCCAGGCCTCGGTGGCCGCGGCCCACACCGGGGTGTCCAGGTCGTCCATGCGCGTGGCGGCGGCGTTGGCGTCCGAGTGCTGCTTCATGACGCGCTTGTGGGCGTCGGCGTTGCGGGCGTAGCCGTCGTACGGGCCGACGACCGCGGCCAGTTCGGCGGAGCGCCGGTAGGAGGTGCCGGTCATCAGCGAGGTGATGGCACCGGCGAGCGCCCGGCCGCCGTCGCTGTCGTAGGCGTGGCCGGTGGCCATCAGCAGGGCGCCCAGGTTGGCGTAGCCGATGCCCAGCTGGCGGAAGGCGCGGGTGGTCTCGCCGATCTTCTGGGTGGGGAAGTCGGCGAAGCAGATGGAGATGTCCATCGCGGTGATGACCAGCTCGACCACCTTGGCGAACCGCTCGGCGTCGAAGCTCTGGTTGCCCTGGTCGTCGTCGCGCAGGAACTTCATCAGGTTCAACGAGGCCAGGTTGCACGAGGAGTTGTCCAGGTGCATGTACTCGCTGCACGGGTTGGAGGCGGTGATCCGGCCCGACTCCGGCGAGGTGTGCCAGTGGTTGATGGTGTCGTCGTACTGGATGCCGGGGTCGGCGCAGGCCCAGGCGGCCTCGGCCATCTTGCGGAACAGGCTCTTGGCGTCGACCTCCTCGATGACCTCGCCGGTCAGCCGGGCGCGCAGACCGAACTTCTCGCCCTTCTCGACCGCCCGCATGAACTCGTCGTTCACCCGGACCGAGTTGTTGGCGTTCTGGTACTGGACGGAGGTGATGTCCTCGCCGCCGAGGTCCATGTCGAAGCCCGCGTCGCGCAGCGCGCGGATCTTCTCCTCCTCCTTCACCTTGGTCTCGATGAAGGCCTCGACGTCGGGGTGGTCCACGTCCAGGACGACCATCTTGGCCGCGCGGCGGGTCGCGCCACCGGACTTGATCGTTCCTGCCGAGGCGTCGGCGCCGCGCATGAAGGACACCGGGCCGGAGGCGTTGCCGCCGGAGGAGAGCAGTTCCTTGGAGGAGCGGATGCGGGAGAGGTTCAGGCCGGCTCCAGAGCCGCCCTTGAAGATCATCCCCTCTTCCTTGTACCAGTCGAGGATCGAGTCCATCGAGTCGTCGACGGACAGGATGAAGCAGGCGGACACCTGCTGCGGCTGGGCGGTGCCGACGTTGAACCACACCGGGGAGTTGAAGCTGAAGACCTGGTGCAGCAGGGCGTAGGCCAGTTCGTGCTCGAAGATCTCGGCGTCCGCGTCGGAGGCGAAGTAGCCGTGCTCCTCGCCCGCGGCCCGGTAGGTCTTCACCACGCGGTCGATGAGCTGCTTGAGGCTGTTCTCACGGCTGGCGGAGCCGACGGCGCCACGGAAGTACTTGCTGGTGACGATGTTGACCGCGTTCACCGACCAGAAGTCGGGGAACTCCACGCCGCGCTGCTCGAAGTTGACCGAGCCGTCGCGCCAGTTGGTCATGACGACGTCGCGGCGCTCCCAGACCACCTCGTCGTACGGGTGCGTGCCGGGAGTGGTGTGGATGCGCTCGATCCGCAGGCCCTTGCCGGGCTTGGCGGTCCTGGTGGTCTTCACTGCCTTCCCGGCCTTCTCAGCGTTTCCGTCCTTGGAGCGAGAGCTACGTGCCGAGCCGCTCGTCGTCTCTGTCATGCCGCCTCCCTATACGGGCAAAACGCCCTGAAGTGCCACGGTTCTTCCCGCCGCACGGTGTTGTCTGCCGCCTCGGCGCCCGTGGCACCGGACGAAGTCTGTGTCCTGCTGTGTGTCGCGGTTCGCGGGATGCCGCGCCGCGTGGCCCCGTGGGGGCAGGGCCGCGGGCGCCCGATGGGGGCGCGCCGGGCCGCCCGGCCTCAGGGCGAGGCCGGGCCGGATGGGACGGGGACGGCCGCGCCCCCGTCGGTGCCGCGGGGGTCCGCCGACCGCGGGGCGCGGGCTTCCCCATGCCGCTGACCTGGGCTGTCGGCCGATGGCCGGGTGGCGCAGGGGGACGCGGCGGCCCCGCCGCCGCCAGCCCGCAGCTCGTTGATGGCCGCCTCGAAGTCCTCGAGCGAGTCGAAGGCCCGGTAGACCGAGGCGAACCGCAAGTAGGCGACGAGGTCGAGGTCCTGGAGCGGGCCGAGTATCGCCAGTCCCACGTCATGGGTGGACAGTTCGGCGCTGCCGGTGGCCCGGACCGCTTCCTCGACGCGTTGCCCGAGCTGGGCCAGCGCGTCCTCGGTGACCGGGCGGCCCTGGCAGGCCTTGCGCACCCCGGCGATGACCTTGTCCCGACTGAAGGGCTCGGTCACCCCGCTGCGCTTGATCACCATCAGGGACGCCGTCTCGACCGTGGTGAACCGCCGACCGCAGTCGGGGCACTGGCGGCGCCGCCGGATCGAGGTTCCGTCGTCGGTGGTGCGGCTGTCGACCACGCGGCTGTCTGGGTGCCTGCAGAAGGGGCAGTGCATGTCCTCTCCCTCCTCACCCTGATGTCCGCGCGCGGACGGCCGTCGCGCGGTATGGAATAACACGCTGCGCACGGCCTGTTGGGCCCCGCGAAGCAGCCTCAAGCATAGGCGATCCCCGGAGTCCTGCAGACCGCGGGAACCACAACTTGTGGGTAGCCACCCCACATCAAACCACTAGATCTGGTACCAGAGGCCGAGGTGCCGTACTCGCGTGTCGCGGCGGCGCGGCGCAGCCCGAGCCTACGTGAGGCCCGGGTACGGTGTGCGGGCGGCCTCGGGGGTCACGCTGGGTGCCACACGGACGACGGTGGGGTACGGCGCGGGCCTTCGGGAGGGCGAGCCGGAAGATGTGCGGTACCTGAGACGTGCGGTACCTGAGACGGTCTGATTCGGGCGGCCGACGCCGTCGAGACGGGAATTTCCGGCCTATACACCCGATAACTTGATCACGACAGGTGAATCATAAATTTTCACTCGAACGTGTGTTTGGCGCAACCTTTCGAAAGCAACTACCGTTGTCTCACTAGGGAGAACACAGAGAGGGGCCGCCGTGACCACGACCGCAGACAGCGCGACCATCAGCGCCCAGGACCGCTCCCAGGACCGGCTTGATCCGATGAACGCGATGAACGACGACACCGCGAAGCCAGGACGCTCGCTGCCCGGCCGTCCGCCGGGCATCCGTGCCGACAGCTCTGGGCTCACCGACCGGCAGCGCCGGGTCATCGAGGTCATCCGGGATTCGGTACAGCGCCGAGGCTACCCCCCGTCGATGCGGGAGATCGGTCAGGCCGTCGGGCTGTCCAGCACGTCCTCGGTGGCCCACCAGCTGATGGCGCTGGAGCGCAAGGGGTTCCTACGGCGCGATCCGCACCGCCCCCGCGCCTACGAGGTGCGCGGTTCCGACGCCCCGCACTCGCAGCCCACGGACACCACCGGCAAGCCGTCGGCATCCTACGTGCCGCTGGTCGGCCGGATCGCGGCTGGTGGGCCGATCCTGGCCGAGGAGTCGGTGGAGGACGTCTTCCCGCTCCCCCGCCAACTGGTCGGCGACGGCGAGCTGTTCGTCCTCAAGGTGGTCGGTGACTCGATGATCGAGGCGGCCATCTGTGACGGCGACTGGGTCACCGTGCGCCGCCAACCCGTCGCCGAGAACGGGGACATCGTGGCCGCGATGCTGGACGGAGAGGCCACCGTCAAGCGCTTCAAGCGGGAGAACGGGCATGTGTGGCTGCTGCCGCACAACGCCGCCTACCAGCCGATCCCCGGTGACGAGGCGACCATCCTCGGCAAGGTGGTGGCCGTACTGCGCCGGGTGTGAACGCCCCGCCCGAACGCCGCCGCAGGATGCGCCCGGTCCCCGGAACCCCGCACGGTTCCGGGGACCCGCCATGTCGCACCGGTGCCGGGCTCGACCCCGCCCCGCTCAGCCCGCCGTGTCCGCCGCGGCCGTGTCCGCGGCCGCCGCGATGGCGGCCAGTGAGCGGCGCACCTGGTTGCGGTCCGTGGTGTACCAGAACTCCGGCATGGAGGCCCGCAGGAACCCCCCGTACCGCGCCGTGGCCAGCCGTGGGTCGAGCACCGCCACCACACCCCGGTCACCGGTGGCACGGATCAGCCGACCCGCCCCCTGCGCCATCAACAACGCCGCATGAGTGGCGGCCACCGCCATGAACCCATTGCCGCCGTTTTCCTCAACGGCCTTTTGCCGGGCGCTCATCAATGGGTCGTCAGGGCGCGGGAAGGGAATTCTGTCCATCACCACGAGTTGGCAATTGGGACCGGGAACATCCACGCCCTGCCACAGCGACAGCGTGCCGAACAAACAAGTACCGGCGTCATCGGCGAAGGTACGGATCAGCTCGCCCAGCGTCTCCTCCCCTTGCAGCAGGATGGGGAAGTCCAGTCGGCCGCGCAGCGCCTCGGCCGCCGCCTGGGCGGCCCGCATCGAGGAGAACAGCCCCAGCGTCCGGCCGCCCGCGGCCTCGATCAGCTCGGCGAGTTCGTCCAGCATGTCGGTGCGGCTGCCCTCACGGCCCGGTGTGGCCAGGTGCTTGGCGACATAGAGGATGCCCTGCTTGCGGTACTCGAAGGGCGAGCCGACGTCGATGCCCTGCCACACCGGCAGATCGTCTCCCTCGGTGCCCTCCGGGGCCAGGCCCAGCGAGGCCGCCACCCCGTTGAAGTCCCCGCCGAGCTTGAGGGTCGCAGAGGTCAGCACCACCGAGCGCTCCGCGAACAGCTTCTCGCGCAGCAGCCCGGACACCGACAGCGGCGCGACCCGCAGCGAGGCGCCGAACCGGTCGTGCCGCTCACACCAGATCACGTCGTACTCGGACTGCTCCAGCAGCCGCTCGGCCACGCCGTGCACGTTCTCGATCGACGCCAGCGCCTGCTTGCGCACCGCGTCCTCGTCCGCCACCGAACGGTCGCGGACCTCACCGAGCGAGGTGATCACCTGTCGGCAGGCGTCACGCAGCGCGGCCAGTACGTACGCCAGGTCCTCCGGGACCTCCTCCAGGCGGCCGGGCAGCGCCAGCTCCATCACCCGCTCGAAGCCCTCCGCGGCGGTCAGCAGCGCGTCCGCGGCCTTCTCGTTGACCAGTTTGGCCGACCGCTTCACGGCGCGGTTGACGCCGCCCGGGGTCAGCTCGCCGGTGGCCACACCGGTGACCCGGGAGACCAGTTCATGGGCCTCGTCGACGATCAGCACCTCATGGCTGGGCAGCACCGGGGCGCCCTCGATGGCGTCGATGGCCAGCAGCGCGTGGTTGGTGACCACGACATCGGCCAGCTTGGCCCGCTCCCGGGCCGCCTCGGCGAAGCACTCGGCGCCGTAAGCGCACTTGGAGGCGCCCAGGCACTCCCGGGAGGTGACCGAGACCTGGGACCAGGCACGGTCGGAGACCCCGGGGGTGAGCGCGTCGCGGTCCCCGGTCTCGGTCTCGTCGGCCCAGTCCCGCAGCCGCACCAGGTCCTTGCCGAGCTTGCTGGTGGGCCCGCCCATCTGCTCCATGGGGTCGAACAGGCCGTCCTCTTCCTCGCTGGGGACGCCTTCGTGCAGCCGGTGCAGGCACAGGTAGTTCGAGCGGCCCTTGAGCATCGCGAACTGCGGTTCGCGGCGCAGCAGGGGGCCGAGCGCGGCCACGGTGCGCGGCAGGTCGCGCTCGACCAGCTGGCGCTGGAGGGCGAGGGTCGCGGTGGCCACGACCACCCGCTCGCCGTGTGCCAGTGCCGGGACCAGATAGCCGAGCGACTTTCCGGTCCCGGTCCCGGCCTGGGCCAGCAGATGGTTGCCGTCGTCAACGGCGGCCGCCACGGCCTGGGCCATGGCGACCTGGCCGGGGCGCTCCACACCGCCCACGGCGGTGACGGCGGCGTGCAGCAGTTCGGTGAGGTCGGGCTTGCTCATAGGAGTCCCCACCCTACGTGCCGCCACTGACAACGGTCCCGGAAACCGCCACCCCCGCCGGACACTCAGCGAACCGCCGCGGTCACGGTGCGTACAGCGGGTTGGGTACGGTGCCGTGGACGGCGGCGTGCGGGCGCTGCGGGCGGTCGCGGTAGCCGTCGAGGTGCAGCCGGTTCCTGTTCAGGCACAGCCGTTCGATGCGCGGGGTGAGCAGGTCGAAGGTGACGAAGCGCTCCTTCAGTTCGGGGAAGCGGTCCTGGTGGCGCAGCACCTCGTCGCGTACCAGGCCCCAGAACTCCTCCTCGGGGACGCCCAGTTGCTCCTCACACAGCGGGGCGAGGTAGCGGAAGACGCCGACGAACAGGCCGGAGTGGATGAACTGGGTGAGGAACGCGGGCGGTTCGGTGAGCAGTACCTCGCGCACCGCCTCCGGCATGGTGCGGTGTTCCGGCAGGGGTTCGGCGCTGACGTTGATGTCGTCCACGAAGTCCTTGATCGCCAGCCGGACCGGTACATCGTCCTCGTCGAAGATGACGATGGCGTTCTCGCCGTGCGGGGAGAAGACCGTTCCGTACTGGTAGAGGAAGTGCAGCAGCGGCGGCAGCAGGGTGGCGAACAGGCGGCGCAGCCAGGTGTGCGGGGCGAGCCCGGAGCGGCGGACGAGTTCCGCGGTGAAGGCCCGCCCCTTGGGATCGGTGTGGATCAGCGCGGCGAGGGTTCGGGCACGCTCCCCCGGTTCGAGGTGTCCGGTGAGTGGTTCGCGCCAGATCGCGCCCAGCAACTCCTTGTACTGGTAGGGGACTTCGGGCAGCCGCCGGTAGACGGGGTGGTCGACGGTGACGGAGGCGACCTCGCCGAGCAGGATCACCCGGCAGTCGTCGCGTAGGTAGGGGTCGGCGTCGCGTACCGCGTGCACCCAGGAGGTGACGGCGGGCGCGGCGAGGGTTCGCTCGGTGGGAAGGCCGCGCCAGACCAGGGTGTTGAGGATGGACAGCGGCAGTTTGACGGTGTGCCGGTCGGGGCGGCTGGTGTTGAGGAAGGTGCGGATGGACTGCTGCGGCAGCCGCAGGTCGCCGTCGGTGGGCAGCGGGACGATGTCGTCGGCGGCGATGGAGGCGGCGAACAATGGCAGCACGGTCTCGTCCCACTGCCAGGGGTGCACCGGCAGATAGAGGTAGTCCTCGGGGGCCAGGCCGCGGTCGCGCAGTGTCCGGGCGAACACCTCGCGTACGTCTTTGTCCAGTTCGCGGGTGTAGAGCCGGTCGGGCCCGTCCAGCGACGGTACGCCGCGGTAGGCGGCGAGGGTGGTGCGCACCGCGATCCACGGCAGCGGCTGGGCGCGGCGGGCCTCCGGGGTCCAGCGGGCGGCGTCGGTGGCGGAGAAGCCGAGGCGGCCCTTGTTGACCACGATCCAGGGGTGGCCGGTCTGCTGGCCCTCCAGTTCGGCGTAGTCCAGGTCGGCGAGTTCGCCGACGTCCAGCGCCGCGGCGTCCAGTCGGGCGTCGGCGATCAGTGTGGCGTTGAGCTCCCGCACCAGGTGGCCGAGGGTGTCTCCGGTGACACCGAGCTGGCGGTGTGCGTGGGTGAGGAAGTGCAGTGGGTCGCCGGTGGGGGTGATCGACCGGGGGTCGACCCGCCAGCTTCCGTACGATCCGCGGCGGGCCGAGAAGCGGTAGGTGACGCCGTCCGCCAGGTCCAGCCGGTAGCCGCCCGTTTCGTCCTGGGGGATCGGGGTGAGCACCTCCTCGTAGCAGAACTCGCCGATCATCTTGGCGAGCAGACGGCGTGCGCAGCGGATCCAGATTCCAGGGTCGAGTTCTGCGGGTCGGTGTAGCACGTAGCGGCTCCTGGGACGAGGGAGTGGCGGTTGCGGGTTACAGCAGATGGCGCAGTGCCCGGTCGCGGATCACCAACGCCGCACGTTTGTCGGGCAGTTCGAGTTCGGCGGCGTAGCGGAATCCGGCGCCGAGGAACGCGGCGACGGAAGGGGTGTTGCGCAGGTCGGGTTCGGCGATGACCCGGGCGCAGGCGGGCCGGTGGTCGAGGACGTGGTCGGCGACGGCCCGCAGCAGGGCGGTGCCCAGGCCCCGGCCGCGGTCGGCGACCCTGCCGATGAGCAGGTGGATTCCGGTGTCGTGCGGGCGGGACGGGTAGTAGCGGGCGACCGGGTCGAGGTCGGCGCGGTAGATCTCCCAGTAGCTCATGGGGGTGCCGTCCAGGACGCCGAGGCAGGGGCGGCTTCGGCTGTCGCCGTCGAGTTGGGTGCTCAGATGGCGCCGGGTGGTCTCCTCGGGCCCGGCCAGTTGCCAGAACTCGTCGACCGCCGGATCGTTCATCCACCGCGTGATGATGGGTACGTCGCGGTCGGGGACGACCGGGACGAGTTGGAAGACGCCGTGCGGGGTGCTGACCGGTCCCCAGCCGCTGATGTCGTCGAGCAGGTCGTCGACCAGGCCGCGGGTGAGCGTGCCCGGTCCCGCCGCCGGGACGGTCGGCGGGATGACCAGGTCGACGGCGTCGCGGTCCAGGGGGAGGTCCAGGGTGTCGTCGCCGCTGTCGGTGCTCTGGTGGGGGCGGTTGTCAGTGGTGGCGTCGATACTGTCGGTGTTGGTGCTGGAGTCGGTGGGCGGCATCGTCGGCGCCCCTCCTCTCCTGGTTGTGTCACGCCGCTGGAACGGCAAGGGGGTTGGGGATGGTGACGTATACGGACTGGGTGTCGACGGGGCCCACGAGTTCGTCAAGGCCGTGCAGGCGGGTGAGGAGGTTGGCCTTGCAGCGCAGGGTGGTCGCGTGCAGCAGCCGCTCGGGGAGGGCGGAGCGGCTGTCGGTGGCGGCCTGGGTGAGGAATCGCCGGAAGGCGGCGAGCAGCACCTGTTCGTCGGCGAGCCGCTGGGCGCCGAACGCGCCGATGAGGCCGAGGGCGTTGTTGATACCGAGGTAGTAGGCGAACCGCTCGTCCGCCACCTCGTCGCAGACGAAGGTCTCGCTGGCGGTGCCGATACCGGGCAGGCGCTGGTCGAGTTCCGCGCGCCGGGACTCCCTGAAGTAGTAGCCCTGGTTGTCCCGATAGCGTCCGCCGGTCGGCCAGCCATCGGCGTCCAGCAGCACGAGGGTGTTCTGCTGGTGGGCTTCGAGTGCCACACCGGCGTGACCGTCCAGCCAGAGCACGGGGCTGACCACGGTGTGCAGATAGCGCAGGAACCACTCGGTGGCCACGGCTGGTCCCGGTCTGCCGGTTCGGGCGGCGAGCCGGGCGATGAGGTCGGCGAGCCGGGAGCGGGCGGTGGTCGGCGGGCAGCCGGGCCAGGGGCGCTCAGAGGTCAGCCCGGCGACGCAGTTGACGTCGTCGTGCGCGCCGAACGAGACGTGCCGCAGTACGACGTCGAGCCCCGGAACGGGTTCGCCGTCGGGCGAGTCGACGGCGAGCCACGCGGGGTCGCGCACGATGTCGAAGCGGGGGTGGTCGGCGTGCCACTGGCGGGCGAGCCCGCTGCGCAGCAGCCGGTGCACCTCCACGCCGCGGACCAGTTCCTTGCGCAGGTTCTCCCGGCGGGAGTTGGTGATCCGCACGGCGAGCGACAGCTTGAGCATCGCGGGCGCGTCGGGTCGGTAGACGGTGCGGATGGAGGAGGTGGGATGCCAGGGGGTGCCGTACGGGCCGAGGTCGTGCAGCAGTCCGGCGTCGAGGAGTTGGCGCACCTGGGGGCGGTGCCGTACCTCACGGGCCTGCCAGGGATGCAGCGGCAGCGCCACGCTGTCGGGCGGCAACGTGAGTGCGGGTCCGGCGAGTTGGGCGGTGATGCGGTCGGCGGGGATGGTGCGGCCGCGGTCGGTCCAGGCGGAGTCGGTGGCCAGTACCGTGCGGTCCACGGCCATCCAGTGCAGCGGGTACGCGCCGCGAGCCTCCGGCGAGTAGGCGCGGGCCTCGGCGCCGGACAGGTCCTGGCGGCTCTTGGGGGTGGGGTGCAGTGGATGGCCGAGCAGCAGCGACTGCTCGGCGTCCAGGAACGGCGAAGTGCCGGGCGGGGCGGCCGGGTTGGCCCGCCGGTCGGCCACGAAGACCGTGGTGCGGCCCACCGAGTCGGCGACCCGGGCGGCCAGGTCGGCGGCCTCCGCGGCGGCGGCGCCGGTCTCGCGGGCGAGCAGCACCGCGAGCGTGACGGCGTCCACCGGCGCCCCGGAGGGCATGGCGGGCGGGCCGAAGCGGTGGGTGCCGACCGCGGACCAGTGCCGTACGGGTACGCGCAGCGTGATGCCGGTGGCGATGAGCGGGAGCCGCAGCGTGCCGTCCGGGTCCGGGGTGCCGCCGGTCTCCCGGACCCAGCAGCGCAACAGGCTTTCCACACCGGCGTGGTTGGCGGTGGCGTAGGCGTCCTGCTGCTCCAGCGGGTCGGCGTCCCACGGCCCGGTATGGGTCCCGGCGTGGGTCCCGCCATCGTGCTCGGCTGGGTCGGTGTCGGCCCGGCGGGGCGCGGGTGGGGTGGCGGGGCCGCGGGCGGGGCCGGGCGGGGTGGCCCGGGTGGTGTCGGAGTCGGCGTCGGGGGTGGCGTCGGCCACGCTGTCGGCCAGGGGCGGGTGGGAGGTCATCGCTGTGCTCCGTGGGGGGTGGACGACGGTGGGACGGCCTGGCAGCGGTGGTCGGCGGTACGCCGTCCAGCGGGGCGGCGCGAGGTACGACGGAGGGTTACCCCACCCCGGGGAGGTGCGATGCCCCGGTTCGGGATCACTGGGTGCGCGACCGCGTGCCACCGGATCCGGGCGCGCGCCGCGCGCTCCGCGTGCTCCGGGCGCGTCCCGCGCACCGCGCACCGCCCCCGGTTCATTTCGCGCCGCTCGCCTTCGACTTGCGCGCCAGCCGCTCGGCGGCGGCGATGGCGTCGGTCAGCCGGTCGAGCACCGCCTCGGTCTGCTCGTCGGTGATGATCAGCGGCGGCAGCAGCCGCACCACGCTGCCGTGCCGTCCGCCGAGTTCCACGATCAGTCCGCGGCGCAGCGCCTCCGCCCTTACCGCGGCGGCGAGTTGGGGCGCGGCGGGCGGTGCGCCGTACTCGTCGCGGCCGCCGTCGGCGTCGACCAGTTCGACGCCGATCATCAGGCCGCGGCCGCGTACGTCGCCGATGCAGGGGTGGTGGGCGGCGAGTCCGCGCAGCCTGGTCAGCATCCGGGCGCCGACGGTGGCGGCCCGTTCAGCGAGCCGGTTCTGCTGTACGTAACGCAGGGTGGCCAGCCCCGCGGCCATGGCGAGTTGGTTGCCGCGAAACGTTCCGGCGTGTGCTCCCGGCTGCCAGGCGTCGAGTTCGGCGCGGTACACGATCGCGGCGAGCGGCAGGCTGCCGCCGATGGCCTTGGACAGCACCATCACGTCCGGCACGATCCCGCTGTGCTCCACCGCCCAGAAGGCGCCGGTGCGGCCCACTCCGGTCTGCACCTCGTCGACGATCAGCGGGACGCCGTGCCGCTCGGTGATCTCCCGCATCCGGCGTAGCCATGTGTCGGGGGCCGGGATCACTCCGCCCTCGCCCTGGACGGCTTCGACGATCATCCCGGCGGGTGGCTGGACACCGCCCTTGGGGTCGCCAAGCAGGCTGGCCGTCCAGCGCGCCGACAGTTCCGCGCCCCTCCTCCCGCCGACGCCGAACGGGCAGCGGTAGTCGTACGGGTAGGGCAGTCGGGTCACCCGGGCGTCGGCCTCGCCGACGGTGGCCCGGGCGGCGGTGTCGCCGGTGGCGGCGAGCGCGCCGGAGGTCATCCCGTGGTACGCGCCGGAGAAGGCGAGCAGTCCGCCGCGCCCGGTCGCGGTGCGCACCAGCTTGACGGCGGCCTCCACCGCGTCGGTTCCGGCGGGGCCGCAGAACTGGATCCGTGCGCCGTGGGCCAATTGTGGCGGCAGGGTCTCGAACAGGGCGGTGGTGAAGGCGTCCTTGACGGGGGTGGCGAGGTCGAGGACCTGCAGCGGCGCCCCGGAGTCCAGTACGGAGCGGATCGCCTCCAGCGCCACCGGGTGGTTGTGGCCGAGCGCCAAAGTCCCCGCACCGGCAAGGCAGTCGAGGTAGCGGCGGCCGTCGGCGCCCTCGATGGTCATGCCGCGGGCCCGTACCGGCACGATCGGCAGTGACCGGGCGTAGGTGCGCGCCGCCGACTCCCGTGCCGTCTGCCGCCGCAGGATCGCTTCGGCATCCCCGCCGCCACCACCGTCAACCCGGGTGCCGGGCACCGCGGTTGCGGGCCGATCGGCGGGCTGGGTCGGCGTGGAGGCGAGTGCGGTGGATGGCGTTGCGGCCACGGACGGGTCCTCCTGGGAGGTCGGCGTTGGAGTCTGAAGGGGGATCCCCCTCCCCGTATCAACGCCCTTGGCGGCGGCGGGCAACGGCCGCCGCGCAGATCCTTGACGGGGCGGGCGGCGCACCGCTGCACGGACCCCAACCTTCACACGGGAACCACACACCCCCCGGAATCCGTCCCCATCAGCACCGGCATGATGGTGCATCGCTCCATGCCGGAGCATGACAAGGACACATCAGTGCTTTGACGTCCGCGACGTCCTCGACGTCCTCGGACGTGAGACACCAGGGGGAGAACACCCAATGCCAGCCATCCGCCGGTCCGCCCTCGCCACGGCGGCCGTCACCGCGGTCATCGCGCTGTCGGCCACCGCGTGCGGCCCCAACCAGCCGGGCACCGACGCCAAGCCGAGCGCGTCCGCCGCCCAGGGCGATCAGTCGGCGCCCAAACCGCCCAGCGCCCAGGACCTGCAGAAGTGGAAGCAGGGCGACTGGAAGAAGTGGGACCACTGGGCACACCAGGCGGCCGACTTCATCAACCCGGTCATCAAGAACCTGTGGAAGCCGTCCCGGATGAGCCAGGCGAAGGACAGCCCGAACGAGGTTCCGACCAGCATCGGCCAGGACCAGGGCGTCTCCGACCCGGCGCCCGCGCCGAAGGCCGCGCAGCCGGTGCTGACGCCGTACCACAACAACGCGGCACCGGTGGGCAAGGTGTTCTTCGACACCCCGCAGGGCTCGTTCGTCTGCTCCGGCACGGTGGTCGACGACCCGGCGCACCCGGGCAAGTCCAACCTGGTATGGACCGCGGGCCACTGTGTGCACGCGGGGGCCAAGGGCGGCTGGTACCGCAACATCGCCTTCGTGCCGTCCTACAACGACCAGGCCCTGCCCGCCTCCCAGATCAACGGCGCCCCGCAGAACGAGGTCGCCCCGTACGGGGTGTGGTGGGCGGACTGGGCGCAGACCTCCAGCCAGTGGATCTCCACGGGGTCGGAGACCGGCGGCTACGGCTCCCCGTACGACTTCGCGGTGCTGCATGTGAAGCCGGAGGACCCGAACGGCAAGTCGCTCCAGGAGACGGTGGGCGCGGCGCTGCCGGTGTGGTTCAACGCCCCGCCGGTGAACCAGTTCAACTCGGTGGGCGCCTGGGGCTACCCGGCGGCGCCGCCGTTCGACGGCCAGAAGATGTTCGACTGCCAGGGCAAGCCGGGCCGGTTGTCGCTGGACCCGAGCATGCCGACCGAGTACCGGCTGGGCTGCACGATGACTGGCGGTTCCTCCGGCGGCGGCTGGTTCGCCAAGATGCCGAACGGCCAGGTGGCGCTGGTGTCCAACACCTCCATCGGCCCGGCCGACAACACCTGGCTGGCGGGGCCGCACCTCGGTCCGGAAGCACAGGGTGTCTACCAGGCGATCAGCCAGAAGTTCGCCAACCAGTAGGCATCTGAGACCAGTTGAGGCCCGCTCCCGATCGGTGGGGAGCGGGCCTCAAGCCCTACTCGGGCACGCTAAGCAGGTCGGCGGAAGACCTGCGGTTCGGCAGCGCCTGAAGGGGCGCGGGGCTGTGTTCATGTGCGGCTCCGCCGCGTGGGCGCGATCAGCGATCAGCCACGACGGCGCCGCAGACGAACGAAGGCATGTCGCCGCACTCCCCAGCGGAGCGCTCAGCGGCGGAGCGCTCAGCGGCGGACCGCGAGGGCGAACGGCTCCAGTTCAGCGGCGAGTTCATCGTGCACCCGGGCGGTGAGCAGCGTGCCCTCGCCGGTGTGCTCCTCGGCGAGGACCTCGCCGCTGGCGTGCACCCGGGAGACCAGCGCGCCGTGGGTGTACGGCACGAGCGCCTCGATCCGCACCGCGGGCCTGGGCAGTTCGTCGTCGATCAGCTTCAGCAGTTCGCCGATGCCGCGGCCGGTGCGGGCGGAGACCGCGATGGAGTGCTTCTCGTTGCGCAGCAGCCGCTGGAGGACCAGCGGATCGGCCGCGTCCGCCTTGTTGACCACCACGATCTCCGGCACGTCGAGCGCGCCGACGTCGCGGAACACCTCGCGCACCGCGGCGAGCTGCTCCTCGGGGACCGGGTGCGCGCCGTCCACCACGTGCAGGATCAGGTCGGCGTCGGCGACCTCCTCCATGGTGGAGCGGAACGCCTCGACCAGGTGGTGCGGCAGGTGCCGGACGAACCCGACGGTGTCGGCGAGGGTGTAGAGGCGGCCGCTGGGGGTCTCGGCCCGGCGTACGGTCGGGTCCAAGGTGGCGAACAGCGCGTTCTCCACCAGGACGCCCGCCCCGGTGAGCCGGTTGAGCAGCGAGGACTTGCCCGCGTTGGTGTAGCCCGCGATGGCCACCGACGGGACCTGGTGGCGCTTGCGCTCCTTGCGCTTGAGGTCACGGCTGGTCTTCATCTCCGCGATCTCCCGGCGCATCTTCGCCATCTTCTCGCGGATCCGCCGCCGGTCGGTCTCGATCTTGGTCTCACCGGGGCCACGGGTGGCCATGCCGCCGCCGGACGAGCCGGAGCCACCGCCACCCATCTGCCGGGACAGCGACTGGCCCCAGCCGCGCAGCCTGGGCAGCATGTACTGCATCTGGGCCAGCGAGACCTGCGCCTTGCCCTCCCGGGACTTGGCGTGCTGGGCGAAGATGTCAAGGATCAGCGCGGTACGGTCGACCACCTTGACCTTGACCACGTCCTCCAGGTGGATCAACTGGCCGGGGCTGAGCTCACCGTCGCACACCACGGTGTCGGCACCGGTCTCCACGACGATGTCGCGCAACTCCTGGGCCTTGCCGGAGCCGATGTAGGTGGCCGGGTCGGGCTTGTCGCGGCGCTGGATCACGCCGTCCAGGACCAGGGCGCCCGCGGTCTCGGCGAGAGCGGCCAGCTCGGCCAGGGAGTTCTCGGCGTCCTCGACGGTGCCGTCGGTCCACACACCGACCAGCACCACGCGCTCCAGGCGCAGCTGCCGGTACTCGACCTCGGTGATGTCCTCAAGCTCGGTGGACAGGCCCACGACGCGGCGCAGCGACGCGCGGTCCGAGCGGTCGAACTGGTCGCCGTCCCGCTCCCCGTCGATCTCCTGGCTCCACGCGATGCCCTCGTCCATCAGGGCGTGGGCCCGACGGCTCTCGTTGAGGCGCTGGCGGTCGGCCTCGTGGGCCGAGGAGGGAGCAGTGGAGTTGGTCATTTGTTCCTTTGCGTCCGGGAAATGGGTTGCGGCGCGGGCGGCCAGGACCGTCCGTCGTATGTGCACAACGCCGCGCGGAGCCGGAGGATTCCCACGGCTGCCGCCTCGACGATGGTCGCACGGTACGGCGGCCACGTCACGCGTGTTTCACCGGGGGCACCCCCTGCCGCCACCTGGGGTGTCCAGGCATGGGCGGGGTGGTCGTGCCGTAGAGCCAGGCGCGCAGGAAACCGGACAGGTCGCGCCCGGCGATCCGGCAGGCCAGCGCGATGAAGTCGGCGGTGGAGGCGTTGCCGTCGCGGTGCACGGTGACCCAGGCGCGCTCCAGCCGCCGGAACGCCGCGTCACCGATCTCCTGGCGCAGCGCGTACAGGGCGAGTGCGCCGCCGGAGTACACGTTGTCGCGGAAGATCGACAGCTGGCCGCGGGTGGCCGGAACGGGCCGCGCGGGCGGGCCCGCCAGGCGGCGGATGGCGGCGTCCCGCTGGTAGGCGCTGCGGGCCTGCTGCTCCAGCGTCGGCCCGTACTTCTTCTCCGCCCGGTAGCGCCACTCGTACCAGGTGGCGTGCCCCTCGTTGAGCCACAGGTCGGACCAGGTGGCGGGGGTGACGCTGTCGCCGAACCACTGGTGGGACAGTTCGTGCACCATCAGCGGCGCGGCCAGGCGTTCGGGGGCGAGCAGGATCCGGCGCTCGAACAGCGACAGGGTCTGGGTCTCCAGTTCGTAGCCGGTGGTGGTGTCGACGTCGAGGATCCCGTACGTCTCGAACGGGTAGCGGCCGACCTGGGCCTCCATCCAGGAGATCTGCCCGGCGGTCAGCGCCAGGGTGGCGGCCAGCCGGTCGCGGTCGGCGACGGCCACCACATCGCGCAACGGCAGTCCCTCGGGGCCGGTGTGCCGTAGCACCGCGGAGCGGCCGATGGAGACCTGGGCCAGCTCGGTGGCCATCGGATGCGCGGTGCGGTAGGTCCAGGTGGTGCCGCCGGGGGTCACCCGCGGCGCGCCCCGCGGCAGCCCGTTGGCGACCACGGTGACGCCGTTGGGGGCGGTGATCCGGAAGGTGAAGCGGGCCTTGTCGGACGGGTGGTCGTTGCAGGGGAAGACGCGGTGCGCGGACTCCGGCTGGTTGCCCATCGCCAGCCCGTCGGGGGTGCGGATCCAGCCGCCGTCGCCCGGCAGACCGTGCGGGTCGCTGGTGTGGGTGATGGTGATGCTCATGGGTTCCCGGGCGCGGATGTGCCGCCAGGGCGTGACCAGCAGCCGCTCCCCTCGCCGGGCGAACCGCGCCGGGCGCCCGTCGACCAGCACCGAGGAGACCCGCGCGCCGGTGAAGTCCAGTTGGAGGCCGTCCAGCGCGGTCACCGCGCGCGCCCGGATCCGGGTGACCGCGTCCAGCGGCCTGCCGGGACCCCGGTAGCCGAACCAGATGTCGTACGCGGTGGCGTCGTACCCCGGGTCGCCGACCGCCGGGTAGAGCCGGTCGCCGCGGCCGACCACCGGTGTGCCGGGCTGCTGGGCGCCGGTCAGGGCGAGGGCGGTGGCGGCGGCCACGAGGGTCCGGCCGACAGTGGTCGCGAACATGGAACACCGCTTATCAGCGCCTCGGCCGCCTCAGCGGGCGGCGCGGCGGGGTTCGCGCCCGATGGCGCCTGTCCGGAGGAATCCGGCCGGTTCAGCTGGTTCGCGGGTTCGCGGGTTCAGCTGGTTCGCGGGTTCGCTGGTTCAGCACCGCCGGTCCGGAACGTCATGGTTGCTCACCATCGCGGCGGGGCCTTCTCGGGGGCAGGCCCCCAGGAACCCCCTTGAGCTCTGGCGCGCCCGACGGCGCAACGCGATCCGCCGGAGGCCCTCAGCCGCGGGCGGCGGCCATCGGGCGGGCCTGGGTGCGGTAGACGTCGTAGACCCCGGGCACCCGGCGCATCGCGCGCATCAGCGCGGACAGGGCGCCCGGCTCGGGCAGTTCGATGGTGTAGGTGTGGCGGACCCGCTGTTCCTGCGGGGGTTCCACGTCGGCGGCCAGGATGCCGACGCCCTCGGCGGAGATCGCCTCGGTGAGGTCGGCCAGCAGGTGTGGGCGGCCCAGCGCCTCGGCACGGACGGTGACCCGGTATCCGGCGACGGGCGTCCCGGTGCGCCACCGCACGGTCTGCGGCGCCCGCCCGGCGGAGGTCATCCGGGCCACCGCGGGACACTCGGTGCGGTGCACGGCGACGGTGCCGCCGCGGATGACGAACCCGGTGACCGCGTCCGGCGGCACCGGCGTGCAGCAGCCGGCCAGCCGTACCGCCGCGCCCGGGCGGTCGGTGACCGCGATGGGTTCCGCGGCCGGTGCCTGCTGGGCGGTGCGCACCGGACGGGATGCCCCCTGCTGGGCGGTGGGCTCCTCCTCGGTCCGCTCCTCGGGGTGGGTGGCCAGCCAGCGGCTGATGGCGATCCGCGCGGCCGGGGTGTGCGCGTGAGCCAGCCAGTTCGGGGAGGGACCGGAGCCCGCGGCCATCAGCAGGTGCAGGGTGTCGCCGTCGCGCAGCGCGGTGCCCAGCGAGGCCAGGCGGCCGTTGACCCTGGCACCCACGCAGGTGTGCGCCGCCTCGCCGTGCAGCGCGTACGCCGCGTCGACGCAGGTGGCCCCGGCGGGCAGGCCGATGGTTCCGCCGTCCACGGAGAAGACGGTGACCTCCCGGTCCTGGGCGAGTTCGTCGCGCAGCGCGGTCCAGAACGTGTCCGGGTCGGAGGCGTCGCGCTGCCACTCCAGCAGCCGGGAGAGCCAGCCGGGCCGGGTGGGGTCGGTGCGCTCGCCGTCGTCCGAACTGTCCGCCGTCGTATAGGGGTTGCCGAGCGCCACCACGCCCGCTTCGGCGACCCGGTGCATCTGCCGGGTGCGCACCAGGACTTCGGTGATCGCGCCGTGCCGGTCGGCGATGGCGGTGTGCAGCGACTGGTAGAGGTTGAACTTCGGCGCCGCGATGAAGTCCTTGAATTCCGCAATCACCGGAGTGAAGCAGGTGTGCAACTCCCCCAGTACGGCATAGCAGTCGGCGTCCTCACCGACCAGCACCAGCAGTCGGCCGAACTCGCTGCCGCCGAACTGTCCGCCGCGTTTGAGCCGCGCCCGGTGCACGGAGAGCACATGCCGGACGCGGATGGCGACCTCCGCGGCGATCCCGGCGTCCCGCAGCACCGCGCGTACCTCGTCGGCGACCTTCTCCAGCGGGTCCGGCCGGGAGTTGTGCTCCAGCATCAACTCCCTTGCGCGCGCGTAGTCCTCGGGGTGCAGGATCGCGAAGACCAAGTCCTCAAGCTCGGTCTTGAGCGCCTGCACGCCCAGCCGCTCGGCGAGCGGAATGAGTACGTCCCGGGTGACCCTGGCGATCCTGGCCTGCTTCTCCGGGCGCATCACGCCGAGGGTGCGCATGTTGTGCAGCCGGTCGGCGAGCTTGATGGACATCACTCGGACATCGTTGCCGGTGGCCACCAGCATCTTGCGGAACGTCTCGGGTTCGGCGGCGGCCCCGTAGTCCACCTTCTCCAGCTTGGTGACGCCGTCCACGAGGTAGCGCACCTCCTCGCCGAACTGCTCGCCTACCTGATCGAGCGTCACATCGGTGTCCTCGACGGTGTCGTGCAGCAGGGAGGCGGTCAACGTCGTTGTCTCCGCGCCGAGTTCGGCCAGGATCAAGGTGACGGCCAGCGGATGGGTGATGTACGGCTCGCCGCTCTTGCGGAACTGGCCGCGGTGCGACGCCTCGGCGAGCACGTACGCGCGGCGCAACGCGTCGAGGTCGGCGCGTGGATGGTGGCCGCGGTGCACTTTGGCGATGTGTTCGATGGCGTCCGGCAGCCGGTCGCGGCCGCCTGCCGCGCCCAACAGCGCGGCGCGGCCCAGTCTGCGCAGGTCAAGGCGGGTCAAACCGCGCCTGCGCTCGGTCTCCTGGGGTGCGGTCACCGCTTGGGCGGCGTTCTTAGCGCTCATCGGGCACCTCCGGCAGCCATCCACCGGCGGCGTGCTGGATGCCGCGCCGGTGCTTGATGCTACCGAGCCCGCCACCGGCTGCTGTGGGCCTCTCGCCCAGGGTGATCCGGATCACCCGTTGGATCACCCTTTAGGGGGAACGCGAATACCGACAGATTTGCGGGCTAGTTGGCCGTCGCGAGCCAGTGCGGATCGATGACGCCCTCCGCCACGATCACCGCGGGACCGGTCATCTCCACGGTGCCGTCCGGGTGTTCGGCGATCCGCAGCCGTCCGCCGGGCACGTCGACGGTGTAGCGGGCCGGGCTGCCGGTGACGGCCGGGTCCACCCCGTCGCGGCGGGCGGCGGCGACCATCACGGCACACGCGCCGGTACCGCACGAACGCGTCTCGCCGGAGCCGCGCTCGTGCACCCGCAGCGCCACATGGCGCGGGCCGCGGTCGACCACGAACTCGACGTTGACGCCCGAGGGGTAGGCGTCGGCGGGGCTCACCAGCGGTGCGTCGAACAACTTCCCGGCGTGGGCGAGGTCCGCGACGAACGCCACGGCGTGCGGATTACCCATGTTGACGTTCCGGGCGGGCCAGGACCGCTCGCCCACGGTGACGGTCACCTCGCCGGGCGGCAGCAGCGCGCGGCCCATGTGGACGGTGACGTCGCCGGGGGTGCCGTCCGGGTTGGACTTGGCGAGGTGGACGCGGCGGATCCCGGCGCGGGTGGCGACGGCCAGGTCGCCCGGCTCGGCGAGCCCGGCGCGCTCCAGGTAGCGGGCGAAGACCCGCACCCCGTTGCCGCACATCTCGGCGACGCTGCCGTCGCTGTTGCGGTAGTCCATGAACCACTCGGCCTCGTCGGCCATCGCCGCGGCCTCCGGGTGCGCGGCGGACCGTACGACGCGCAGCAGGCCGTCGCCGCCGATGCCCGCCCTGCGGTCGCACAGCCGGGCCACGGCCGCGGCGGACAGGTCGAGCCGCCCGTCCGGGTCGGGGACGATCACGAAGTCGTTCTCGGTGCCGTGGCCCTTGAGGAAGGGCAGGGGCTGCGCTGGGGCGTTCACGCCTTCGATCGTATCCGGTGGCCTTTGGCGGGGTGCGCGGCGTGGAGACCGGCGGGCCACGGGGTGGGGTGGCTCGCCGTCGCGGCGCGGATCCGCTCGCGGCGGAGGCCGTGACGGGTCAGCGCAGCCGGGCGACGCGCCAGACCGCCAGCAGGGCGACCAGGAGGGCGAAGGCGGTGTAACCGGCGACGAAGCGCCAGTCGGGGCGTTCGCCGGAGCCCCGGGCGGGCAGACCGGGCCAGGTGTAGCCGACCCGGCGGGCGGCCATGATCGCCCAGCCCGCCGAGCAGCAGCTGAGCAGCAGGCCGAGCATGGCGACCACCGGTCCGCCGTCGCCGAACTCGAAGGCGAGCGGGAAGGCGAACATCAGCGAACCCACGGTGCCCAGCGCGACGATCGGGACGAGTTGCCAGATGCGCATCCGCCGCTGCGGGCGCAGTTCCCGGAAGGACTGCGCGTCGGATTCCGCTTCCGGGTCCGTCTGGTGTTCGGCGGGGCCGTCGTCGGTCAACGGGAGGGCCGCCAGCTCACTGTCCGGGCGCCGGTGCGGCAGATCGTCCGCGGTCCGCCGCTGGTCCTGCCCGGGTCGGTCACGAGGGCCGGCCTCCATCGCCACACGCCCTCCCACCTCGTCCGATGTAGCCCGTGCTTGATAATGGCACGGCGTCAGGGCGGTCAACCCCCGCCGGGGCGTCCCGTGGCCATCACGTGATCAGGCTGTGACCGCCCGTTCGAGCAACGCCATTGCCCGGTCGGCGAGTTCCGCTAGGCCGCCGCTGATCCAGTGCACCCTGGGGTCACGGCGGAACCACGAGTCCTGACGGCGCGCGAAGCGCTTGGTGGCGCGTACCGTCTCGGCGCGCGCCTCGTCCTCGCCGCACTCACCGGCGAAGTGCGCCAGCACCTGCTGGTAGCCCAGCGCACGCGAGGCGGTCAGCCCGTCGCGCAGCCCGACGGCCTCCAGCGCCCGCACCTCGTCCAGCAGTCCGGCCTGCCACATCCGGTCGACCCGCAGGGTGATCCGTTCGTCGAGCACCGGACGCGGTACGTCCACGCCGATCTGGACGGCGTCGTAGACCGGGTCGGGGCCGGGCAGGTTGGCGGTGAACGGGCGGCCGGTGATCTCCACCACCTCCAGCGCCCGCACGATGCGGCGCCCGTTGCTCGGCAGGATCTGCCGCGCCGCCTGAGGGTCCACGGCGGCCAGCCGGGCGTGCAGCGGACCGGGGCCGTGCTCCGCGAGCTCCCGCTCCAGCCGGGCCCGTACCTCGGGATCGGTGCCGGGGAACTCCAGGGCGTCGATCGCGGCCCGTACGTAGAGGCCGGAGCCGCCGACCAGTACCGGGGTGCGCCCGGCCGCCAGCAGCCGGTCGATCTCGGCGCGGGCCAGCCGCTGGTACTCGGCGACGCTGGCCGCCCGCGTCACGTCCCAGATGTCGAGCAGATGGTGCGGGACACCACGGCGCTCGCTCTCGGTGAGCTTGGCGGTGCCGATGTCCATCCCGCGGTAGAGCTGCATGGAGTCGGCGTTGATGACCTCGCCGCCGAGGGCCTGGGCCAGGGCGACGCCCAGGTCCGACTTTCCGGCAGCGGTGGGGCCGACGACGGCGATCACCCGAGGGGGGCGGGGGGACGGGACAGCGTTGTTCACCTCCCCAGTCTCCCAAATGCCGCGCACCACCCTCGATCGAGTTACGTGACTGGTCAGGTGTGCGGTCGTTGCCCGAGCGGACGCGGTTTTTCCCCGCACGAGCAAGGTCTGGAGTATGTAATGGGTGTTTTCGATTGGCTTCGGCGTGGTTCGTCCACCAAGTCGGCGACCGAGGCGACGCAGGCCGAGAGTGCCGGTACGGCACCGGAGGAGACACCGGAGGAGTCGGCCAAGCCCGCGGAGTCCGCCGACCAGGTCGGCATCCCCAAGCAGCAGTCCGCCGACAAGGCGGCCGACAGCGAGACCGGCGAAGGCGCCCGCAGCTGAGCCGCCCGCCCCGGACCTGACAGCCTGGCACCAGCCGACGGGCCGCGGCGCCACACGCTCCGCGGCCCGTCGCATGCGACCGCCCGGCCTTAGGACCAGGTGGCCACGAAGTACCCGACGCCGTACGGCGCTTGGTCGTACAGCAACTCGCCGCGCAGTCCGGCGCCCCGCGCCGCGCCCGCCAGCACCTGCCAGGGCGCCCGGCCCGCGGCCAGCAGTTCGGCGGCCAGCTTGGCGTCCAGGGCGGCGAGCGCGTCGGTGTCCGCGTGCGCCAGCGCGGCGGCGACCGACGCGTCGAACGGCTCGGCCCGCTCGTCGAAGTAGCCGGGCCCCTTCAGGCTGCGCCGCGCGCTGCCGTCCGCGGCCACCAGCAGCGCCACCCGCCGCGCGGACGCCGCCAGCTCCCGCCCCAGCTCGGCGCAGGACTCCGGGGCCAGCGGCTCCCCGACGCCGAGGCCCTCGACCGGCGCGGCGGTCCACTCGGTACGGGTCAGCAGCCAGGCCGCGACCGCGAGCGACGCAGGCAGCAGCCGCCCGGGCGCCTCGCCCTGCCGCTCCCCCAGCGTGACGTCGAGGTGGACGCCGAAGTCCCGGAACGACCCGGTGGCGCCCTGCGGGTGCGGTCCCCGCCCGGACTGCTCGGCGGGCCCGAGCACCACGAGGCGGTCGGGCCGGGCGGCGGCCAGCACCCCGACGGCGTCCGCACAGGCGGCCCGCAGCTCGTCCAGCTCGGGCGCGGCACCCGCCGCGAGTTCGGGCACCAGCAACGGCGGACAGGGCACTACGGCGGCGGCGACCAGCATGTTCGGCAGCGTAGCAACGCGGCCGCGCGCCGCCGCGCTGGCGGCCTCAGGGCAGGTCGTCCCGGCCGAGCCAGGAGGGACGTTCGGGAACGTCGGCGTCCCAGAGCCGGTCCGGATCGGCGGGAGGCGGCGCGGGGCGAGCGGGCTCGGGAGGCGGGAGCACCGCCTGCTCACGCGGACCGTCGGCATAGCCCACGACCTCGGCGCGCCACGTCACGTGGTCGCCCCGGCCGCCGACGTGCTGCTCGACGATCAGCCCCACCTGGCCATTGCCGTCCCCCCGGCCCCGCGCGTCAGTCGCAGCCGCAGGCGTTGGCCGGAGCCGGGGAGGGCGCGGGGACGCCGATGGTCGGCAGACCCAGCATCACGCCCTTCGGCTCGGCGGGCGCGGCGTTGCGCCGCTCCCACGCGTCGCCCGCCCGGGTGCGCCGTACCGCCAGGGCGGGGCGCTCGGCGAGCAGGTGGTGCGGGGCGGCGTAGGTGACCTCGACGGTCACCACGTCGCCGGGCCGCACCGGCTGCGCCGGGCGCTCGAAGTGCACCAGGCGGTTGTCGGGGGCCCGGCCAGACATGCGGTGGGTGGCGTCGTCCTTGCGGCCCTCGCCCTCGGCGACCAGTACCTCAAGGGTGCGGCCGACCTGCTTCTTGTTCTCCTCCCAGGAGATCTCCTCCTGGAGCGCGACCAGCCGCTCGTAGCGCTCCTGGACGACCTCCTTGGGGATCTGCCCGTCCATCGTGGCGGCCGGGGTGCCCGGCCGCTTGGAGTACTGGAAGGTGAAGGCCTGCGCGAAGCGCGCCTCGCGCACCACGTGCAGGGTCTGCTCGAAGTCCGCCTCGGTCTCGCCGGGGAAGCCGACGATGATGTCGGTGGAGATGGCGGCGTCCGGCATGGCGGCGCGCACCTTCTCGATGATGCCGAGGTAGCGCTCCTGCCGGTAGGAGCGGCGCATCGCCTTGAGCACGGTGTCGGAGCCGGACTGCAGCGGCATGTGCAGCTGGTGCATCACGTTCGGCGTCTCGGCCATCGCCGCGATCACGTCGTCGGTGAAGTCCCGGGGATGCGGTGAGGTGAACCGCACCCGCTCCAGCCCCTCGACGTTGCCGCAGGCGCGCAACAGCTTGCTGAACGCCTCGCGGTCGCCGATGTCGGAGCCGTAGGCGTTGACGTTCTGGCCGAGCAGCGTGACCTCGATGACGCCGTCCGCGACCAGCGTCTCGACCTCGGCCAGGATGTCGCCGGGGCGGCGGTCCTTCTCCTTGCCGCGCAGCGCCGGGACGATGCAGAACGTGCAGGTGTTGTTGCAGCCGACGGAGATGGCGACCCAGGCCGCGTAGGCGGACTCGCGGCGGGTGGGCAGCGTGGAGGGGAACGTCTCCAGCGACTCGACGATCTCGACCTGCGCCTCTTCGGCGATCCTGGCCCGCTCCAGCAGCACCGGCAGCTGGCCGATGTTGTGGGTGCCGAAGACCACGTCGACCCAGGGCGCCTTCTTGACGATGGTGTCCCGGTCCTTCTGCGCCAGGCAGCCGCCGACCGCGATTTGCATCCCGGGCCGCGCGGCCTTCTTGGGCGCGAGCTGCCCGAGGTTGCCGTAGAGCCGGTTGTCGGCGTTCTCCCGCACCGCACAGGTGTTGAAGACCACCACATCGGCGTCGTCACCACCGGATGCCCGCACATACCCCGCGTCCTCCAGCAGCCCGGCCAGCCGCTCGGAGTCGTGGACGTTCATCTGGCACCCGTAGGTGCGCACCTCATATGTCTTCGCGCTCATCTCAATCCACCAGGGTACGTGTTCCACCGCACCCCCCGCCGCGCCCTTATCAAGGCCCGGCCGAGCTGGCAGGATCGCGGGTCATGAGGTTTCGGCTACCGGTCAGGCGGCGACGGGCGGTTCGGGTGGGCACCGCCCTGGGGCTGGGGGTCGTGCTGGTGTTGTGGGTGGTGCTGCACTCGACCGCGCAGCCGTATCCGCGCGGGCCGGTGACCGTCGCCACCGGGGTGCCGGACGGGGTGTACCAGAAGTACGGGCAGTTGCTCCAGGGAGACCTGCGGCGTGACCTGCCCGGGGTGGCGGTGCGGCTGAAGCCGTCGCAGGGGTCGGTGCAGAACCTGGAGTACCTGGCCTCGGGCCAGGCCGACTTCACCTTCTCGCAGGCCGACGCCGCGGCCGACTACCACGGGCCCGGCGCTACGCATCTGCGGGCGGTGGCCCGGCTGTACGACGACTACATGCAGTTGGTCGTGCCCGCCGGGTCGAAGGTGAAATCGGTGTACGACCTGCGCGGGCTGCGGGTGGGCATCGGCCAGCCGGGCTCCGGGGTGAGCCTGATCGCCCGGCGGCTGCTGAAGGCCGCCGGGCTCGACGCGGACCGGGACCTGACGGCGGTGCCCGCGGGCGTGGACACCGCGCCGAGCCTGCTGAGGTCCGGCAGGCTGGACGCGTTCTTCTGGTCCGGCGGGCTGCCCACCCTGGCCATCCAGCGGCTGGCCGGGCAGTACCCGGTCAAGCTGGTGCCACTCGACGACGTGATAAAGCCACTGCACCGGCTCGGCGCCGCCGCCGACTTCTACCGGGCGGCGGTGATGCCCCCGGACGCCTACCCCAACGTGCAGCACGGCCAGTCGGTGGAGACGATCGCGGTGGCGAACCTTTTAGTCACCACGGACCGCACCGACCCCGCCCTGGTGCAGCGGGTCACCCAGACGGTGATCGACAGCCGGGACAGCATCGGCGCGGTGGTGCACTCGGCACAGCAGGTCGACCTGCGCACCGCGATCTTCACCGATCCGCTGCCGCTGCACGAGGGCGCACGCCGCTACTACCTGTCGGTCAAGCCGTAGGTTCGCTGCGCGGCACGGTGAGCGACACCCGCAGTCCCCGCGGCTGGTTGGGGGCGTAGCCGATCGTGCCGCCGCCCTTGGCGAGCAGCACCCGGGCGATGGACAGGCCCAGCCCCGAGCCGTCCACGTTCTGGTGGCGCGGGCTGCGCCAGAAACGGTCGCCGATCCGGGCGAGTTCGTCCTCGGTGAGCCCGGGGCCGCCGTCGGCCACCTCCACCTGGACGGTGTCGGCACCGGTCACCACGGTGACCACCACGTCCTCGCCGCTCGGGGTGAACTTCACCGCGTTGTCCACCACCGCGTCCAGGGCGCTGGACAGCGCGATCGGGTCGGCCCAGCCGGTCGCCGCCGTCGCGCCCCGGTGGCGGAGCCTGACCCCGGCCCGGTCGGCGGCGGGCCGCCAGGCGTCGAGGCGCTCGATAGCGATCGCGGCGACATCGACCAACTTCAGGTTGGCGGCGGTGTGTTCGGCGGTGGCCAGGCCCAGCAGGTCGTCCAGCACGGTGGCGAGCCGCTTGCCCTCCTCCCGTACCGAGGCGATCTCGGCGTGGCCCTCGGGGAGTTCCAGGCTGAGCAGCTCTATGCGCAGCAGCAGCGCGCTCAGCGGATTGCGCAGTTGGTGGGAGGCGTCCGCGACGAAGGCGCGCTGCTGCTCCAGTGATTCCTCGACGTTGTCGGCCATCTCGTTGAACGACCGTGCCAGGCGCCGCAGTTCCGGCGGCCCGCCCGCCGCCGCCACGCGCGAGGCGAGCCGTCCGGTGGCGATGTCGTGGGCGGCCCGGTCCAGCACCTTCACCGGCCGCAGCACCCACGCGGTCAGCCGGATCGCGGCGAGCACGGCCACCACCGTGGCGGCCAGTTCACCGCCCGCGATCAGCAGCCAGCCGTGCAGCACCCGGGAGCGCATGGCGCCGGTGGGCGAGTCGGTGAGGACGACGGCGACCACGTCGCCGTCCCGCACGATGGGTGAGGCGACGGTGATCCGGCTGTGCTGCCACGGCCACACCTGCGGCGGGTTGTGGCTGCGGCGTCCGGCGAGCGCCTCCTGGAACGACGGGTCGGCGGTGACCTGGCGGCGGGCGAGCCAGCGCTCGGGGGCCACCGCCATCACAGAGCCGTTGCGGTAGAAGACGCCGACGCGTATGCCGTACAGGTCCTCGTAGCGGGCGAGTTCGCTGCGCAGGGTGGACTCCCGCTCGCCCTCGTTGACCACTATGGTGCCGTCCGGCTCGCTGCTGGCGGTGACGTACTGGGCGATGGCGGCGAACCGCGTGGTGTCGTCGATGCGGTCCACGATGAGCCGCTGCTGCTCGGCGGCGGCCAGACTGGCGGCGAGCGGGAACCCGAGCGCGATCAGCACCGCCGCCATCAGGACCAGCAGCAGCGGAAGCAGGCGGGTGCGCACTACCGGGCGGCCGGGACGACGAGCCGGTAGCCGACCCCGCGTACCGTCTCGATCATCTCGGGCAGCCCCAGCTTCGAGCGCAGCGAGGCGACATGGACCTCCAGGGTGCGCCCGGTGCCCTCCCAGTTGGTGCGCCACACCTCGCTGATGATCTGCTCCCGGCGGAAGACCACTCCGGGGTGCTGGGCGAGCAGCGCCAGCAGGTCGAACTCCTTGCGGGTCAGCTGCACCAGCTCACCGTCGACCGCCACCTGCCGGGTGGGCAGCTCTATGGCGACCGGTCCGAGCCGTACCGCGGCCTGCGCGTCGTCCGCGCGCCCCTGCGGGTCCCGGTGCTCGGGCGGGCGGCGGCTGACGGCGTGGATGCGGGCCAGCAGCTCGCCGGTGTCGTAGGGCTTGACCACATAGTCGTCGGCACCCAGGTTGAGCCCGTGGATCCTGGAGCGTACGTCGGCCCGGGCGGTCACCATGATCACCCGGGTGTCGGTGCTGCGCTTGATGCGGCCGCACACCTCGAAGCCGTCCTGGTCGGGCAGCCCCAGGTCGAGCAGCACCACGGCGAACGGCGGGCCGCCGTCCGGCAGCAGGGCGCGCAGCGCCTCCTCGCCGCTGCGGGCGTGGACCACGTCGATGCCGTGTCTGGCGAGCACCGCGGACAGCGCGGCGGCGACCCTGTCGTCGTCCTCGACCAGCAACAGCCGCATCCGCTCTTCCCCCAGTCGTGCCTGTCCGTACCCCGGAGTGCGCACCCCGGCCGCATCGAATACACCCCGACACCCGGGTGTCCCGTCAAGAGGACCCCGGGGCGAACCGCACACCGTTACCCAGCCGGTACGCAACGTACCCAACCGCCTTCTACACAGCGCGACATGACCGTCGCGCAGGGTAGCGACAGCCCATGCTCAAGTTCCGCTCAGATGTACTGACGCGGACCGGACGGGATCATAGGGTCCAGCCAACCCGTCGAACATGGAGCGACCGCCCGATGAGCGACTCCCAGGTGTCACCGGCGCCAGAGCGCGCCGTACCGCCCCCGGGCGAGCCGCTGGTCGTGCTGGACGGCGTCAACAAGCGCTTCGGCGCGCTGCACGTGCTCCGGGACATCGACCTGACCGTGGCGCGCGGTGAGGTCGTCGCGGTGATCGGCCCCTCCGGCTCCGGCAAGTCCACGCTGTGCCGCACGATCAACCGGCTGGAGACCATCGACTCCGGTGCCATCACCGTCGACGGCAGACCGCTGCCCGAGGAGGGGCGGGAGCTGGCCCGGTTGCGCGCCGAGGTCGGCATGGTCTTCCAGTCGTTCAACCTCTTCGCGCACAAGACGGTGCTGGAGAACGTCACGCTGGGCCAGATCAAGGTGCGCAGGACGCCGAGGGAGAAGGCCGAGCGCACCGCGCGCGCCCTGCTGGACCGGGTCGGGGTGGGCGGCCAGGCGGACAAGTACCCCGCACAGCTGTCCGGGGGCCAGCAGCAACGGGTGGCGATCGCCCGGGCGTTGGCGATGGAGCCCAAGGTGATGCTGTTCGACGAGCCGACCTCGGCGCTGGACCCCGAGATGGTCAACGAGGTGCTGGAGGTCATGCGGCAGCTCGCCCGGGACGGGATGACCATGATCGTGGTCACCCACGAGATGGGTTTCGCGCGCTCCGCGGCCCACCGGGTGGTCTTCATGGCGGACGGCCGGATCGTCGAACAGGCCCCGCCCGCGAGGTTCTTCGGCAGTCCGCGCAGCGAACGGGCCAAGGACTTCCTGTCGAAGGTCCTGCACCACTGAGGTCACGGTGTCACCGGCACTGACACCGCCGACCGGCCGCCAGCGCCCACGCGTCCGCCGTCTGCCGGAAAGGTGTACCCGTGCACGTACCCCTCGACCTCCTCGACGACCTGGACCTGTTCCGTCGCGGCTTCTTCGGCACCGTGCTGCTCACCGCGGTCAGCGCGGCGCTCTCGCTGGCGCTGGGCGCGCTGGTCGCCGCCTGCCGGGTCTGCCCGGTGCCCCCGGTGCGGCTCGTCGGGACGGTGTGGACAGCGCTGCTGCGCAACACCCCGGTCACGCTGTTGTTCCTGGTCGCGGTGTTCGCGGCCGCACGGATTGTCGGCGTCGGCCACTTCGCCCTGGCGGTGGGCGCGTTGGGCTGCCACACCTCGGCGTTCGTCGGCGAGGCGCTGTGCCGCGGGGTCGGCTCGGTGCCGCTGGGGCAGGCCGAGGCGGCCCGCAGCCTGGGCATGACCTCCTGGCAGGCGCTACGGCTGGTCGTGCTGCCGCAGGTCGGCCGGGCCGCCGTCGCGCCGATCGGCGGCCTGCTGGCCGCGCTCACCAGGAACTCCGCGATCGCGGGCGCGTTCGGCGTCACCGAACTGTTCGCCCAGCAGCGGCGGTTGAGCGCGATCGGCCATGACGTTCTGGGGGTCTTCGTCTGGATCGCCGTGGCGTATCTGCTGCTCGCCTTCGTCATCAGCGAGTCGTTCCGGCTGCTTGAGCGGCGGCTGGCGGTGGCCGGATGAACGCTGGCGTGCTGTTCGACGCGCCCGGCCCCAAGGCGCGCAGACGAATCCGGATCCACGCCGTCGCCGCCACCGCGGCGCTGCTCACGCTGGTCGGCTTCACGGTGCTGCGGCTGTCCGCCAAGGGGAGCGCCTGGGAGCTGTTCAGCTCCCCCGAGCTGCAACAGCGCCTGGCGGACGGGGTGTTGGCGACGCTGAAGGCGTTCGCGCTGGCCGGTGTGGGTTCGTTGGCGCTCGGCGCGCTGCTCGCGGCGGGGCGGCTGTCCCGGTGCCGGGCGGTGCGCTGGGCGGCGACGGGGGTCGTGGCGTTCTTCCGGGCACTGCCGCCGCTCGTCCTGGTCTTCGCGCTGTACGCGGGCGCCCTGCCGCCGCTGTGGTCGCTGGTGCTGGGGCTCGCCCTTCACCACGGTTGTGCGCAGGCCGAGTTGTTGCGGGCCGGGATCGACGCGGTGCCCAGGGGGCAGACGGAGGCCGGATACGCCGTCGGCATGCGCGGATACCGGGTGCTGGCGACGGTGCTGGTCCCGCAGGCGCTACGGACGGTACTGCCGACCGTCGTCAGCCAGTTGGTGGTCACCCTCAAGGACACCTCGCTGGGCTACCTCATCGGCTATCCGGAGCTCCTGCACGTGGGACGGCTGGCCGCCGCCAACACCGTGGCGTCCGGCGGCCATCCGTACGCCGCGCTGCTCACCGCCACCGGCGCGCTCTATGTCGCGCTGTGCCTGGCGCTGTCCGCGCTGGCCCGCTGGATCGAACGGCTGGGCGCACGGGGGCGCGGCTAAGTCGGACGGCGGCACCCGGCGGCGCACTGGCCGTGGCGGCGCTTGACGCAGGTAGCGGCAGTGGGTTGCATACACAATGTGATCGAACGCCGGGCAGCAACCGCCATTCCCCTCGCACACCGAGGATCCGCCGCATGGACCCGGTGATCGTCGCGGGTGCGGGCACCACCGGTCTGGCTCTCTCCCTCTGCCTCGCCCGGCACGACGTCCCGGTGATCCTGCTGGACGACGGCTCGTCCTGGCACGAGCGGCAGCCGGAGCGCACCGTCGTGCTGCGCCCGCGGACCGCCGAACTGCTCGCCCGGCTCGGCTACACGGCCGTGCACACCGACGCGGCGCGCTGGACGGCCTGGCGCACCCTGAACCGCCGTCAGGAGGTGCAGTACGTCGAGTTCGACGCCGACGCCGAGCCGTCGCCGCTGCACCTGCCGCAGGACCGGCTGCGGCAGGGTCTGCGCGAGGCACTCGCCGGACAGGAGCTGATCAAGGTCGCGCCCGGCAGCCGGTTGTACGCCTTCGAGCAGGACGAGTACGGCCTGAGCGTGCACACCCGTAGCGCCGCAGGGGGTTCCGGGCCGCCTGACACCTGGTGGCGCGGCAGCTATCTGGTCGGCTGCGACGGTCCGCGCTCCACGCTGCGCAAGCTGCTTGAGGTGCGCTTCCCCGGCCGCACCGCCGTGCAGCGGTACGCCGTCGCGGCGCTCCGCGTCGACCTGCCGGAGCCCGGCACCGCGCTGCTGCACCGCGATCCGCCGGGCGGCCGGGGCTCGCAGGTACTGGCGCGTCCGCTGCCGCGGGGGGTGTGGCGGGTGGACTGGTCGCTGCCGCCAGGTGGTCAGCCGCTGACCGCGGACGCCCTGGTGGCGCTGATCCGGTCCACCCTCGCCGGGTGGTGCGAGGGGACGGTGCCCGCGTACGACCTGCTGGGTTCCGCCGAGTACCCGGTGCACCAGCGGCTGGCGCGGCGCTGGCGGTCCGGGCGGGCCTTCCTCGCGGGGGACGCCGCCCATCTGCTGGGCGCGTTGGGCACGCAGGGGCTTGAGGAGGGGCTGCGGGACGCGGAGAACCTGGCCTGGAAGCTGGCCATCGCCTGGCACCAGGGCGCTTCGGACACCCTGCTGGACAGCTACCAGGCCGAGCGGCGGTACGCGGTGGGCGCCCGGCTGCGCGCCGCCGACCAGGCGCTGCCGCTGCTGCGCAGCTCCGGGGCCTGGCACACGGTGCGCCGCTCGCTGCTGTCCGGGCCGATGAGCCGCCACACCGAACTGCTGGCCGACGGTCACCTCGGCCGCGGGCTGCTCGGCGCGCCGCCGGTCTACGATCGGTCGCCGCTGGCGCTGACCACTCCCCGTGGCGCCAGCCGCGCGGCGCTGGGCTCCGGCGTGGTCGCAGGTCCTGGCTCGGAGGCCGCGGATGTGCCGGTGGTGGCGTTGGACGGCACCCGCGGGCGGCTGCGGGAGCGGCTGGGCCGCGATCTGCTGGCGGTGCTGGTGGCGCCGGGCACCGGGGTGTGGGACAGCAGGCACTGGCTGACCGCCGGTCTGATGCCCCAACTGACCGCCGCTGTCGCGGCGTTGCCGACCCGCACTGAGCTGTTGGTGGCCGAGAACTATCCGGGCGCGACCGCGCACACCGTGTTGCTGATCCGCCCGGACGGCCATGTGGTGGGCGCGATGAACGGCTGCCGTCCCACCGATCTGTACGCCTACGCCGACGTGGCCAGGGGCGGCCCGCCCCGGCAGCGGCCCGCCGACGAGGGCGCGGCGGGCCTGGGCGTGGACGGCCCACCGGACGCCGGTGCGCCGGAGGTGGACGAGAGTGCGGGCGCCACTGCCCAGTTGCGCTCATGACGGGTGTGTGAACGGCCCGGCGAATCACGACAGATCGGTCGATCCCGGCTTGACCCCTTCTTTCGGGCCGTGGTTCACTCCACAGCGTGACTGACACCGAGCTGCGCCTTGTGCGGAGGGTCCATCTGGACCTGGTCCGCTACGCGGGCTGCGTGTGTCGGCCGTCCCGTTGATCCGGTCCTGCATCCCGCGCGGCATGGTCCGCGCTTCCTCGCGATCTTCTGGGACGGTTCCCCTTGCCGCTCAACGACCTGTCGCGCGCCGACCGTTCGGCGCGCCCCGCACCCGTTGCCTCCCCGGCCGCCGTGACCGAGGCCGAACTGCTCGACTTCGCCCGCCGCACCGCCGCCGACCCCGAGGTACTGGCCCGGCTGCCGCTCGACCCGGTGGAACGCACCTGGCTGCGTCTCAAGGGGCCGGGCGGCAGTGAGGCATGGCTGATCGGCTGGCCGCCGGGCGCCGAGACCGGCTGGCATGACCACGGTGGGTCACGGGGTGCGTTCGCCACCGCCGTGGGCGAGCTGACCGAGGATTCGGTCGCCGTTCCGCTGCCGACCGCCGGTTGGCAGCGGCTGGAGCTCACCGCCGATGTGGACCGCACACGCCGGCTTCCGGTCGGCCGCGGCCGCGCCTTCGGCCCGTACCATGTGCACCAGGTCGTCAACGCCTCCGAGGAGGATCATGCCGTCTCGGTGCATGTGTACTACCCGCCGCTGCCGATGATGCGGCGCTACAGCAGGAGCGGCCGGGTGCTGCGCCTGGCGCTGGTCGAACGCCCGCAGGAGTGGTGACCGTGGCCGAACTCCATGGCGTGGACGCCCTGTTGGCCGAGGCCCGCGCCCGGCTGGTTCGGCTGACGGCCGTCCAGGCCCGGGCGGCGGTGGACGATGGGGCACTGCTGGTGGACATCCGCTATGCCGCGCTCCGCGAGCGCGACGGTACGGTTCCGGGCGCTGTCATCGTGGAACGCAACGAGTTGGAGTGGCGGCTCGACCCGCTCTGCGACCACCGGATCGCCGAGGCGACCGACCACGACCGCCGGATCATCGTGCTGTGCAACGAGGGCTACGCGTCCAGCTTCGCGGCGGTCTCGCTCCAAGCGCTCGGCCTGCACCGGGCCACCGATCTGGTCGGCGGTTTCCAGGCCTGGCGGGCGGCGGGCCTGCCGGTCTCCCCCTGCGCCGGTCAGGTCGCCGCATCGCTCGCTCACTCCGGCAGATAGCCGTCCAGGAACTCGGCCTCCTCGCCCTCTTCCTCCAGCGCTCGCCGGACCACTCGTAGCGCCTGCCCCTCCGGGTACCCCTTGCGGGCGAGCATTCCGGCGAGCCGCCGTATCCGCTTGTCCTGGTCCAGACCGCGGGTGGCGCGCAGCTTGCGCTCCACCAGGGCGCGGGCGGTCTCCTCCTCCCGCGCGGAGTCAAGCTGCTCCACGGCGCGTTCGATCACCGCGGACTCCACGCCGCGGGTGCGCAGTTCGCGGGCGAGCGCCCGCCGGGCCAGGCCCCGGCCATGGTGCCGGGACTCCACCCAGGCGTCCGCGAACGCCGCGTCGTCGATCAGGCCCACGTCCTCGAAGCGGGACAGCACCCGCTCGGCGACCTCGTCGGGCACCTCCCGCCGCCGCATGGCATCGGCAAGTTGCTTACGGGTCCTGGGAGTTCCGGTGAGCAGGCGCAGGCACAGCGCACGGGCCCGCTCCTCCGGATCGCGCGGCAGGTCCCGCTCCGCGGTGGACGAGGGGGGTCCGTCGCCGGACCCTTCCGGCCACGCCATGGTCAGGCCTTGGCCGCCGCGGACTTGGCCGCCTTGCCGGTCTTGGCCGGGGTGGCCGCCACCACCGGCTCGGCCGCGCTCGCCGTCGCCGCGTCGGCGCCCGGCTCACCGCCCGGGGCCTCGGTCCTGACGCCGATGCCCAGCTTCTCCTTGATCTTCTTCTCGATCTCGTCGGCGAGGTCGGGGTTGTCCTTCAGGAAGTTGCGGGCGTTCTCCTTGCCCTGGCCGAGCTGGTCGCCCTCGTAGGTGTACCAGGCACCGGCCTTGCGGATGAAGCCGTTCTCCACGCCCATGTCGATCAGGCCGCCCTCCCGGCTGATGCCCTGGCCGTAGAGGATGTCGAACTCGGCCTGCTTGAAGGGCGGGGCCACCTTGTTCTTGACGACCTTGACCCGGGTGCGGTTGCCGACCGCCTCGGTGCCGTCCTTGAGCGTCTCGATACGGCGGATGTCGAGCCGCACCGACGCGTAGAACTTCAGCGCGCGGCCACCGGTGGTGGTCTCCGGCGAGCCGAACATCACGCCGACCTTCTCACGCAGCTGGTTGATGAAGATCGCGGTGGTCTTGGACTGGTTCAGCGCACCGGTGATCTTCCGCAGCGCCTGGCTCATCAGCCGGGCCTGCAGGCCGACATGGGAGTCACCCATCTCGCCCTCGATCTCGGCCCGGGGCACCAGGGCGGCCACCGAGTCGATCACGATGAGGTCCAACGCGCCGGAGCGCACCAGCATGTCCACGATCTCCAGCGCCTGCTCGCCGTTGTCCGGCTGGGACAGGATCAGCGAGTCGATGTCCACGCCGAGCTTCTTGGCGTACTCGGGGTCGAGGGCGTGCTCGGCGTCCACGAAGGCGACCGCGCCGCCAGCCCGCTGGGCGTTGGCCACCGCGTGCAGGGTGAGGGTGGTCTTACCGGAGGACTCCGGACCGTACACCTCCACCACCCGGCCGCGCGGCAGGCCGCCCACGCCGAGGGCCACGTCGAGTGCGGTCGACCCGGTCGGGATGACCTCGATGGGCTCGTTCGGCCGCTCGCCGAGGCGCATGACGGCGCCCTTGCCGAACTGCCGTTCAATCTGTGCGAGCGCGGCGTCGAGCGCCTTCTCGCGGTCGGTTCCTGCCATGGGTTCCACCCGGTTCGCTTGAGTCGATCGCTTCACGTCCACCGACGCTAGCGCCTGCCACTGACAATGCGCCCCGACGCCGTCCGCGAGGCCGCTTCGGACCGCAGAGAACCCCCGAGAAGCCCGGAGAAGCCCGAAGAACCCCGGAGAAGCCCGGAGAAGCCCGGAGAAGTCTCGGGGAGATCTCGGAGAAGCGGTCCAGCACACCCCATAAGAATGGATGTTCGATTTTTGTGTCAAGCGGCCCGCCAGCCCCTGTGGATAACCACGAAGCCGCAGGTCACAGGGGTACCGGCAGCGCCGAAGACGCGGCGGTCAGCGCCGCTCCGCGGGCACGTCCACCGCCCGGCAGACCGCCCGCCACACATCCTTGGCCTCCCAGCCCGCCTCGAACGCCTGGTACACCGTGCGCCCACCCAGTTCGGACATCACGTGGTCACGGGCGAACGAGTCGGCGTACGCCTCCCCGAAGTGCGCGCTCATCCGCTCCCAGAAGACCGTCAACTTCATGCCCCCAGTATCCCGCCCTGGAGGCGGCCGCTTTCGCACCGACGGGTGCACCCTGGTCACAGCCGTAGGCAGCGGGCTGGCGGCGCCCTACTGTGCGGCCATGGCCGGATCCGCAGTCCCCTCCTCCAGCTCCCCGCCCACCAGCCCCCTGGCCCCCGGCTCCCTGACCGGAGCCACCCTGTTGACCTCGCCGCTCGCCCGCGCCGAGCGCTTCGTGTGGCTGACCGCCCGGGTGCTCGAACAGCGCAGGTTCGCCTACCACTTCCTGGACGGCGGCGCCGATCCCGTCGAGACCGCGCTCACCGCGTACCGCAACGAGGACGGCGGCTACGGGCACGCCCTGGAGCCCGAACTGCGCGGCCCGGTCAGCCAACCGGCGCACGCGGTACACGCGTTGCGGGTGCTGGACGAGATCGGACGCTGCGGCGGCCAGCGCGCCGAGCGGCTGTGCCGCTACCTCACCTCGGCGTCCACCCCGGACGGCGCGCTGCCCGCGGCGTGCCTGCCGCCCGAACCCACCGCGGCGCCCATGGAGCCCGCGGGCGACCTGCTGGCCACCGGCCCGGTGGTGGGCGTACTGCACCGCAACGGCGTCTGGCACGCCTGGCTGTTTCGGGCCACCGACTTCTGCTGGACGGCGGTGGAGGCCCTGGCGCACCCCGATCCGCGGCAGATCCAGGCAGCGGTGGCGTTCCTGGACGGGGTCCCGGACCGGCCCCGCGCCGAGGCGGCCGCGGAGCGGCTGGGCCGCCTGGTGCGCGGGCAGCGGCTGGCGGTACTGGAACCGGAACACGCTCCCGACGAGCACCGCTACCACGAGCACCACTATCACGCGTACGACTTCGCGCGCTCCCCCGACTCGCTCGCACGCCGGTGGTTCACCAGCGCCGAAATGGACCGCGCCCTCGATTTCCTGGCCGCCGCCCAGGCCCCGGACGGCGGCTGGCCAGCGCGCTCCCACTCCTGGACGCCGACCGCCCACCTGGAACGCCGCCCGGTCCGGACCATCGAGGCCCTGCTCACCCTGCGCGCCTACGGGCGGGAGGTCGCCTAGCCGCCGCGCGAGCCCCGCCACCGCACACGCACCCCCGAACCCGCTGGTCAGCCCGATTGTCAGTGGGGCGAGGCACGATGGATGGCATGTCGATCGGGAAGCGGCGCGAGACGCCGGATCCGGGGCGGGAGCCGGATCCGGCGTCGGCCCTGGAGTGCTTCGCCCCCGCCACGCGTGCGTGGTTCACGGGCGCCTTTCACGCGCCTACGAGTGCGCAGGCGGGCGCCTGGCGGGCCATCGCGCAGCAGTCCGACGTGCTGGTCGTCGCGCCCACCGGGTCCGGCAAGACGCTCGCCGCCTTCCTGGCCTCCCTGGACCGGCTGGCGAACACCCCCGCCCCCGCCGAGGCCAAGCGCCGCTGCCGGGTGCTGTACGTCTCCCCGCTCAAGGCGCTCGCGGTGGACGTGGAGCGCAACCTGCGCAGCCCGCTGACCGGGCTGCGGCACGAGGCGGTGCGGCTCGGGCTGCCGGAGCCGGACGTGCGGGTCGGCATCCGGTCCGGGGACACCCCGGCCGCCGAGCGCCGCTCGATGGCCAGCAGGCCGCCGGACATCCTGATCACCACGCCCGAATCCCTCTTCCTGATGCTGACCTCCGCCACCCGTGAGGCGCTGTCCGGTGTGGAGACGGTGATCCTGGACGAGGTGCACGCGGTCGCCGGGACCAAGCGCGGCGCGCATCTGGCGCTGTCCCTGGAGCGGCTGGACGAGTTGCTGGACCGGCCCGCCCGGCGGATCGGGCTGTCCGCGACGGTACGGCCGGTGGACGAGGTGGCCCGCTTCCTGTCGCCGCGGCGCAAGGTGACGATCGTCCAGCCGGGCTCGCAGAAGGAGTTCGACCTGTCGGTCGTGGTCCCGGTCGAGGACCTGGGGGAGCTGGGCGGCTCCCCGGTGTCCGACGCCGGTGGCTCGGACGGTGGTGAGCGGCCGTCGATCTGGCCGCACGTCGAGGAGCGGATCGCCGATCTGGTGCAGGCGCACCGCTCCACGATCGTGTTCGCCAACTCCCGTCGGCTGGCCGAGCGCTTGTGCAACCGGCTCAACGAGATCGCCTACGAGCGGACCATCGGCCAGCCGTTGCCGGAGGACCACGCTCCGGCCCAGCTGATGGGAGGCTCCGGGGGCGGAAAAGGCGCCCCGCCGGTGCTGGCCCGGGCGCATCACGGATCGGTCTCCAAGGAGCAACGGGCGCTGGTCGAGGAGGACTTGAAGGCCGGGCGGCTGCCCGCCGTGGTCGCCACCTCCAGCCTGGAGCTGGGCATCGACATGGGCGCGGTGGACCTCGTGGTCCAGGTCGAGTCGCCGCCGTCGGTCGCCTCCGGGCTGCAACGCGTGGGCCGGGCCGGGCACCAGGTCGGCGCGGTCTCCAAGGGGATCGTCTTCCCCAAGTACCGCGGCGACCTGGTGCAGTCCGCCGTGGTCACCGAACGGATGCGGCAGGGCGGCATCGAGGCGCTGCGGATCCCCGCCAACCCGTTGGACGTGCTGGCCCAGCAGTTGGTCGCGATGGCGGCGATGGACACCTGGGACGTGGAGGAGCTGCTGGCGCTGGTGCGGCGCGCCGCGCCGTTCGCCGCGCTGCCGGAGTCCGCGTTCACCGCGGTGCTGGACATGCTCGCCGGTCGCTATCCCTCGGACGTGTTCGCCGAGTTGCGGCCCCGCGTGGTGTGGGACCGGGTGGCGGGCACGGTCACCGGGCGGCCGGGTGCGCAGCGGCTGGCGGTGACCTCGGGCGGCACCATCCCGGACCGCGGCCTGTTCGGCGTCTTCCTCGCGGGCTCCGATCCGAAGAAGGGCGGCGGCCGGGTCGGGGAGCTGGACGAGGAGATGGTCTACGAGTCCAGGGTCGGCGATGTGTTCACCCTGGGCACCACCTCCTGGCGGATCGAGGACATCACCCGCGACCGGGTGCTGGTCTCCCCCGCCCCCGGAGTGCCAGGCAGGCTGCCGTTCTGGAAGGGCGACCAGCTCGGCCGCCCCCTCGAACTCGGCCGCGCCGTGGGGGCGTTCCTGCGCGAGATCGGCGGTCAGGACCCACAGCTGGCGCGGACCCGGCTCACGGCAGCCGGACTCGACACCTGGGCGGCGGACAACGTGCTGGCCTATCTGGACGAGCAGCGCCGGGCGTGCGGCCATGTCCCGGACGACCGGACCATCGTGGTGGAGCGGTTCCGTGACGAACTGGGCGACTGGCGGGTCGTGGTGCACTCCCCGTTCGGCGCGCAGGTGCACGCCCCGTGGGCGCTCGCCCTCGGCGCCCGGCTCGCCGAGCGGTACGGGTTCGACGCCCAGGTGATGCACGCCGACGACGGCATCGTGCTGCGGCTGCCCGACGCCGATCTGCTCGGCCTCGACCTGCTGGACGTCGATCCGCTGAAGGCCGGTGCGGAGTACGACACCGAGCAAAGCCCGGTGGGCGCGGCCGATGTGGTCTTCGACAAGGGCGAGGTCGAGCAGATCGTCACCGAACAGGTCGGCGGATCGGCCCTGTTCGCCTCCCGGTTCCGCGAGTGCGCGGCCCGCGCCCTGCTGCTGCCCCGCCGCAATCCGGGCAAGCGGACACCGCTGTGGCAGCAGCGCCAGCGGGCGGCCCAACTGCTCTCGGTGGCCTCGGAGTTCGGTTCGTTCCCGATCGTGCTGGAAGCGGTCCGCGAGTGCCTGCAGGACGTGTTCGACGTGCCGGGCCTGGTGGAGCTGATGGGCGACATCGAGGGGCGCGCGGTCCGGTTGGTGGAGGTGACCACTCCCGAGCCGTCCCCGTTCGCCCGCTCCCTGCTGTTCGGCTATGTGGCGCAGTTCCTGTACGAAGGCGACTCCCCGCTCGCCGAACGGCGCGCCGCCGCCTTGTCGTTGGACTCCCGGCTGCTGGCCGAACTGCTCGGCCAGGCGGAGTTGCGCGAGCTGCTGGACGCCGACGTCATGGCGGAACTGGAGCGCGAACTGCAGTGGCTGACCGAGGACCGGCGAGTCAAGGACGCCGAGGGCGTCGCCGATCTGCTGCGGATACTGGGCCCGCTCACCACCGAGGAGTTGGCCGAGCGCGGCGCGCAGCCGGGCTGGCCGGTGGAGTTGGAGGCCGCCCGGCGGGCGATCCGGGTCCGGATCGGCGGCGCCGAGCACTGGGCGGCCGTCGAGGACGCCGGACGGCTGCGGGACGCGCTCGGCACGGCACTGCCGGTGGGCGTGCCGGAGGCGTTCACCGAACCGGTGAAGGATCCGCTCGGCGATCTGCTCGCCCGGTACGCGCGCACCCACGGCCCGTTCACGGCCGCCGACGCGGCGGCCCGCTTCGGCGTCGGCTCGGCGGTGGCCGAGACCACGCTGCACCGGCTGGCCGCTGGCGGCCGGGTGGTGCAGGGGGAGTTCCGGCCTGACGGTTTGGGCCACGAGTGGTGCGATGCCGGGGTGCTGCGCAGGCTGCGCCGCCGGTCGCTGGCGGCGTTGCGGCAGGAGCTGGAGCCGGTGCCGCCCAGCGCGCTGGGCGCGTTCCTCCCCCAGTGGCAGCAGGTCGGTACGCGGGCGCTGCGCGGCCTCGACGGACTGGTGCGCGCGATCGAGCAGTTGCAGGGCTGCGCGGTGCCCGCCTCCGCGCTGGAGAAGCTGGTGCTGCCGTCGCGGGTGGTCGACTACACCCCGGCGATGCTCGACCAGCTCACCGCCTCCGGTGAGGTGATCTGGTCCGGCGCCGGTGCGCTGCCCGGTAAGGACGGCTGGGTCACGCTCCATCTCGCCGACACCGCCGGGGTGTTGCTGCCGCCCGCGCTGCCGCTGGAGCTGACACCGCTGCACCTAGCGGTCCTCGACGCCCTGTCCGGCGGCTACGGCCTGTTCTTCCGGCAGATTGCCGACCAGGTCAGGACCACCATGCCGGAGGCGACCGATCCACAACTGGTCGATGTGCTGTGGGAGTTGGTCTGGTCGGGGCGGCTCACCAATGACACGATCACCCCGCTGCGTGCCCTGCTCGGTTCGGGCCGCACGGCGGGCTCCACGGCGCATCGGGCGCCGAGGGCCATCCCGCGCGGCCGGTACGGCTCCGCGATACCGCGGCCCACCGCGTCGCGTACCGGCCCGCCGACCGCGGCCGGGCGGTGGTCGCTGGTCCCGCAGGCCGAGGCCGACCCGACGGTGCGGGCGCACGCGCTGGCGCACACCCTGCTGGACCGGCACGGTGTGGTGACCCGGGGAGCGGTCGCGGCCGAAGGCGTCGAGGGCGGCTTCTCGGCGGTGTACCGGGTGCTGTCCGCGTTCGAGGAGAGCGGGCAGGCCCGTCGCGGCTATGTCGTGGAGGGCCTGGGCGCGGCCCAGTTCGCCATGGACGGCGCCGTGGACCGGCTGCGCGCCGTGTACAACGCGCGCGAGCGTGAGCAGCCGCAGTCCACGACGCCGCGCGCCGTCGTCCTGGCCGCGGCCGACCCGGCGAACGCGTACGGCGCCGCCCTGCCCTGGCCCGATCCACCGTCGGGCACCGAGGGCCGCCCCGGCCACAAGCCGGGCCGCAAGGCGGGCGCCTTGGTGGTGCTGGTGGACGGGGAGCTGACGCTGTACGTGGAGCGCGGCGGCAAGACGCTGCTGGCCTGGGACGATAGCGCCGATGCGGACAGCCCTCGGCTGCGGGCGGCGGTGCGGGCGCTGGCCGACGCGGTGCGGGACGACGCGCTGGGCCGACTGACGGTGGAGCGCACCAACGGTGAGCCGGCGCTGGTCTCACCGCTGGGCAGGGCCCTGGAGGCCGCCGGTTTCCACGCGACCCCGCGCGGCCTGCGGCTGAGGCCCTCCAGCGACCTCGCCGACCACGGCTGACGGCATGATGGAGGTATGCCCGAAGGAGACACCGTCTGGCTGACCGCGCGCCGACTGCGGGAGGCGTTGGCGGGACGCACGGTGGTCCGCTGCGACCTGCGGGTGCCCAAGCTGGCCACCACGGACTTCTCCGGGCGGCGGATCGAGGAGGTGCTGTCGCGCGGCAAGCATCTGCTGACCCGCTTCGAGGGCGGCTGGACGCTCCACTCGCACCTGCGGATGGACGGCTCCTGGCGGGTCTACGCCGCCGGTGAGCGGTGGCGCGGTGGGCCGCACCACCAGATCCGGGCGGTGCTGGCCACCGCCGAGTCGGTGGCCGTCGGCTACCGGCTGCCGGTGCTTGAGCTGCTGCGTACCGCCGAGGAGGACTGTGCCGTCGGCCATCTCGGCCCGGACCTGCTGGGCCCTGACTGGGATCCGGCCGAGGCGGTGCGCCGACTGCTCGCCGACCCCGCCCGCCCGGTCGGCGAGGCACTGCTGGACCAGCGCAATCTCGCCGGGGTCGGCAATGTCTACAAGTCGGAACTGTGCTTCCTGCGCGGTGTCACGCCCTGGACGCCGGTGGGTCAACTCACCGCTCCGGAAAGGCTGGTGGCGCTGGCGCACAAGCTCCTTGACGCCAACAAGGCCCGCCACAGCCGTATCACCACGGGCAACCCCCGGCGCGGCGGCACCCTCTGGGTGTACAACCGCGAACACCAACCGTGTCTACGCTGCGGTACGGCCGTACGCCGGGCGAGCCAGGGGCCGTCCGACGAGGCCCGTGTCAGCTACTGGTGCCCGAGCTGCCAGAACGGCCCGTCTCCGCCCCGCGGTTGAGGCGCGCAGCGGGCCAGTTGAGGGCGCCGCGGCTCAACGCCCCTTTCCGGGCCGCCGTATTCGCGGCTCCGCGCCCACCGCGGAGACCGCCGTGGCGCCAACGGGCGGGTATCCGCCCGGCCTTCGCGGCGGCGGCAGCGGCCGCGCGGGCGCACTCCCGCTACCGCCCCGCGCGGTCGCACACCGCGTACCCCCGCGCCCACACCGGCCGCGCCGCCATGGCGTGACATGCACCGGCAGCAGCCCCAGCGTCCAGCCGCTCACCGCGAACCCCTGCTCAACCGGGCCGGTCTGCGCGGGGTGTACCGCCACCCGCAGCACCGCCCAGCACCACAGCAGAGCGAAGACCCCAGCCGCGATCCGCCGTACGCGACGCCACACGACCGCGCCGCGCCGTTCCCTTTGGGAAGCATCCGCCACCCATCGAGCGTCCATGGCCGCCTCCGACATCCCCGAGGCTGCGACAAGGAGCCGACCGGGCTCCCATACAGGGTGCGATGCCCCGTGCGAGTGATCATTAGCCCTCTGGTACGACGAGCGGAGCGGTCTTCACTCGATGGGAGCACCATGCGAACACATACAGCGACGGTTCACTACATCGAGTGATCGCTCAAACGCTCACATTCTCGGCCTGGAACATCCAGTAGTGCTTCTCCAGCGCGGCGGTCAGCCCGAGGAAGATGTCCTGCGTGACGAGGTCGGGCTGCTCGGTGGCCTTGATGCGCTCGCGCATCCGCTCGATGATCGCGGCCAGTGCCGCGATCAGGATGTCCACCGCGTCCTTGTCGTTGATCCAGCCGTCCTTCACGGTGGCGACGCCGCTGGTCTTGGCGACCGTCTCCGCTCGGCCGTCCGGTGGCACACCGATCGCGGCGGACCGCTCGGCGACGGTGTCGGAGTAGCTTCGCGCGGTGCTGACGACCTCGTCGAGCTGGAGGTGCACGGAACGGAAGCGCGGTCCGACGATGTTCCAGTGGACCTGCTTGGCCAGCAGGGCGAGGTCCACGAGGTCGACCAGCGCACCCTGCAACGTGTCCGCGGCCACCTTGCGGGCCTCGTCGGACAGCGCGGTCTTCACGACAGCCATGGTGTTACCTCCTCGGGCGGGCGGGAGCCTTAAGTCCGTTTCGTCCGTGCGCCTGCCCACTCCGGCCGCGTGAAACACGCGAAGGGCCGGGCTGCCATGACAGCCCGGCCCCAACGGCTTTCACCGCCGCAAACGATCAGGCCGCGACCACATCCACGGCCTCGGCCTGCGGTGGCTTGATCGTCACACGAGTGCCTGGCACATGGGTGACCGTCTCCAACATCGACCGCACCGGCACGGCCGCCACCTCCGAGGCCGCCGACTGCGCCAGCTCGGCGAGCGACAGCTCATCGCTGACCTCGCGCATGACCTCGGACATCCGCACGTCCAAGGCGTCGCAGATCGCGGAGAGCAGTTCGGAGGAAGCTTCCTTCTGGCCGCGCTCTACCTCAGACAGGTAGCCCAACGAGACTCTGGCCGATGCCGAGACCTCGCGCAGAGTGCGGCCCTGACGTTGGCGCTGCCGACGCAGCACGTCACCCAGCAGGCGACGGAGCAGGATCATCGGTGGCTCCCTCCTCGGACCGCGGATCCGTAAGCTTCTCGCCCCACCGTACCGCCTCCGGCAGCAGCCGTGCGGGGAGCGATGACGTGTTCACTAAGGGCTGCAAACATCAAATTCCCCCGTGCTGTTCCGTATCCTGTGCCCTCGCGTTCACTCCGGCGGCCTTACGCCCGCCCCGCACCGCCTCCACCAGCAGCTCCAAGGCGGCGCCGACGGTCGCGTCGCGAATCGCCGCACGGTCGCCCGACAGTCGCGGCGAGTCGGCCCACGCCCCCCAAGGACCGGCGATGGCCACGTGGACCGTGCCCACCTCCTTGCCGTCCTGCGGGTCGGGGCCGGCGACCCCGGTGGTGGCCAGGCCCCAGGTGGCGCCCAGCAAGCGGCGCACGCCCTGCGCCATCTCCCGCGCGACCAGCGGGTCCACCGCGCCGCGCGCCGCCAGCAGCGCGCCGTCCACCCCGAGCACATCGCGCTTGACGTCGGTGGCGTACGCGGTGACCGAACCGCGGAAGGCGCGGGACGCGCCCGGCACCGCGGTGATCGCGGCGGCCACCAGACCGCCGGTCAGCGACTCGGCGACGGCCAGCGTGGCCCCCTGACGCTCCAGCAGCGCCAGCGCCTCGGCGGCGGTCATGCCGCGCCGCCCGACCCAGCGTCACGCTCCGCGGCCCGCGCGGCCAGCCCGGCCCGCCGCAGCAGCACGGCCTGCCGTACGTAGTCCAGGCCGGTCACCACCGTCAGCACCACCGCCACCGCCATCACCCAGGCCCGCAGCGTGGCCAGCGGTCCGGTCAGCGCCAGCACGTACATCCCCACCGCGACGCCCTGGGTCAGCGTCTTCAACTTCCCGCCCCGGCTGGCCGGGATCACCCCGTGCTTGATGACCCAGAAGCGCATCAGCGTGATGCCGATCTCGCGGAACAGGATCACCGCGGTGACCGCCCACGGCAGGTCGCCGAGCGCGGACAGGCCGACCAGTGCGGCGCCCATGATCGCCTTGTCCGCTATCGGGTCGGCGATCTTGCCGAAGTCGGTGACCAGGTTGTAGCGGCGGGCCAGTTCACCGTCGAAAAGATCGGTGATCATGGCGATGGCGAACGCCGCCCACGCGAACGAGCGCCACGCCGGGTTGTGACCACCCGCGTGGACCAGCAGCAGCACGAACCCCGGTACGAGCAGCAGCCGCACCATGGTCAGGATGTTGGCGATGTTCCACAGGCCAGGCCGGTCCACCGGGTCCCCGATGTGGTCGGGAGCCGCCGCGGGCCGGTGACCGCCCGCCGCGGACGCCGGTACACCGGTCATCTGCCCGCTCCCTCCGTACCGCCCGGACCGCCGGTGAGCGGCTCGGCCACCAGGTCCACGCCCTCGGTGTCCACCACCTTGGCGGCGACGATGTCGCCGACCGCCAGCCCGGCGCTGGAGGTCAGCACCACCTGGCCGTCGGTCTCCGGCGCCTGGTGCGCACCGCGGCCGACGGCCTCGCCCTCGTCCAGCGACTCCACCAGCACTTCCACGGTCTCACCCAGCCGCTCCTCGGCGCGCTGCGCGGTGAGTTCCTCGGCCAGCCGGGACAGGCGGGCCAGACGCTCGGCGACCACGTCCTCGGGCAGCTTGCCCTCGTATCCGGCGGCCTCGGTGCCCTCCTCGTCGGAGTAGCCGAAAACCCCGATGGCGTCCAGCCGCGCCTCGCCGAGGAAGCGTTCCAGCTCCGCCAGGTCCGCCTCGCTCTCGCCGGGGAAGCCGACGATGAAGTTGGACCGCACACCCGCCTGCGGCGCCTTGGCGCGCACCGTCTCCAGCAGCCCCCAGAAGCGCTCGGTGTCGCCGAACCGGCGCATCGCGCGCAGCACACCGGGCGCCGAGTGCTGGAAGGACAGGTCGAAGTAGGGAGCCACCTTGGGCGTCGAGGTCAACACGTCGATCAGCGTCGGCCGCATCTCGGCGGGCTGCAGGTAGCTGACCCGGATCCGCTCGATCCCGTCGACCGCCGCCAGCTCCGGCAGCAGCGTCTCCAGCAGCCGGATGTCGCCGAGGTCCTTGCCGTACGAGGTGTTGTTCTCGCTGACCAGCATGACCTCCTTGACGCCCTGCTCGGCCAGCCAGCGGGTCTCGGCGAGCACGTCGGAGGGGCGGCGGGAGACGAACGAGCCACGGAAGGAGGGGATGGCGCAGAAGGCGCACCGCCGGTCGCACCCCGACGCCAGCTTCACCGAGGCGACCGGGCTGGACTCCAGTCGGCGGCGCAGCGGCGCCCGCGGCCCCGAGGCGGGCGCCACGCCCTGGGGCAGGTCGGCCGGGAGCTGCCCGTGCCCGGGCAGTGCCACGGCGCTGCCCTGTCGCTCCACCGGGCTGATCGGCAGCAGCTTGCGCCGGTCGCGCGGGGTGTGCGGGGCGTGCACACCGCCCGCCAGGATGGTCCGCAGGCGGTCGGAGATGTCCGCGTAGTCGTCGAAGCCCAGCACCCCGTCGGCCTCGGGCAGCGCCTCGGCGAGTTCCTTGCCGTACCGCTCGGCCATGCAGCCGACGGCCACGACCGCCTGGGTACGGGCCTGGCCCTTGAGGTCGTTCGCCTCCAGCAGGGCGTCGACCGAGTCCTTCTTGGCGGCGTCGACAAAGCCGCAGGTGTTGACCACGGCGACATCGGCTTCGGCGGCGTCCTGCACGAGCTGCCAGCCGTCCGCCGCCAGACGGCCGGCGAGCTCCTCGGAGTCCACCTCATTGCGCGCGCAGCCGAGAGTGACAAGAGCGACGGTACGGGGTTCGGGCATGGGCTCAGCCTACTTTGTCCCTGACCGGGACTTCTCCGCTGACCCCGGGCGTGAGCGAGCCAAAGGGCGCGCCGGTGCCGAAAGCGACGAGGGCAAGGGAGCGACGAAGGAGCGAGCGCGGTCCCGAGGAGTGTCGGCGCCGGGTACAAGCGCCCGGAGGCGAGCGAACACGATCAGGCAGCCTCAGCCTACTTTGTCCCTGACCGGGACTTCTCCGCTGACCCCGCCCGCCGCTATCCGGCCTGCGGGTTGCCGGGGGTGAAGTCGGTGCGCAGCAGTTGGCCGGGGTTGCCCGCGGTGCCGAGGTCCTTGCCGTTGACGAACATCTTCACCGCTCCGGCGTTGCCGAGCACCAGGGAGATCTTCTTGTCGTCGGTGAAGGTCTTGGACTGCCCCTGGTCCAGCAATCCTTCGAACAGCGAGTGCCCATCGTTGGCGGTCGCGGTGACCCAGCTCTTGCCGCCGTCGGCGGTGAGTTTGACGGTGACCTTGTCGGCCGGGGCGGCGGCGATGGCGCTGCGGGTGGGCTCGGGGGTCCTGCTGGCGGGCGGGTGGGTCGGGGCGTGGGTGGGGCTGGGCTGGGCGGCGTTGCCGGCTGCCGACTCGGTACCGCTGCGGGCGCCGCTGAACATCGTGAAGCCGACGAAGCCGACCACGACCACGATCGCCGCGACCATGGCCGCGGTCCAGTTGGGGCGGCGCGGTTCGGGGCGGATCTTCTCCGCCTCGTAGACCGGCGCCACCTGGGTGGGGCTGGGTTTGCCACCGTGCTCGGCGTCGTAGCCCTCGATCAGCGGCGCCGGATCGAGCCCCACCGCCCGCGCGAGGGTGCGGATATGGCCGCGGGCGTAGACGTCGCCGCCGCAGCGGGAGAAGTCGTCCTGCTCCATCGCGCGCACGATGGGCGCCCTTACCCGGGTGGCCGCACTGATCTCGTCCACGGTCAGACCGGCGTCGAGACGTGCCCGGTGCAGGGCGCGGCCGATGGACAGGGGTGCCTCGGAAGCAGCGTCGGAAGGAGAGTTGCCGATGGACACGGGGGCGCCTTTCGAGCGTGTAGCCACCTGCTGGAAATTCAGTTTAGGGGCGGTCGGCGAGCATCAGGCAAGCGGACGAGATGACTTTGTCGGCCAACGGAAGTCCGCCCGTCTAAGGCACTGGGCGTACCGCCGTCGGCCGTCCGCCATCTGCCCGCCCCCTACATTCCGTTTGACGTACGAACAGCGCTTACGGTTGCCCGTTCCACCGCCCCGGGCGAGCCGTGGGCCATGGCTAGCCCGGGGTGTCACCGCGGATCAGGGCGAGTACCCCGTCGAGCTCGTCGGGCTTGACGAGGACGTCACGCGCCTTGGAGCCCTCGCTGGGTCCGACGATGTTCCGCGATTCCATCAGGTCCATGAGTCTGCCCGCTTTCGCGAATCCCACGCGCAGTTTGCGCTGGAGCATCGAAGTCGAGCCGAACTGGGTGGACACCACCAGCTCCGCGGCCTGCAGCAACAGGTCGAGGTCGTCGCCGATCTCCTCGTCGATCTCCTTCTTCGGCCCACTGGGCCCGGTGACGTCGTCCCGGAAGACCGGTGTGAGCTGGGACTTGCAGTGGTTCACCACCGCGCAGACCTCATCCTCGGTGACGAAGGCGCCCTGCAACCGGATCGGCTTGTTGGCGCCCATCGGCAGGAACAGCCCGTCGCCCTTGCCGATCAGCTTCTCGGCGCCCGGCTGGTCGAGGATGACCCGGCTGTCGGCGAGCGAGGAGGTGGCGAACGCCAGCCGGGAGGGCACATTGGCCTTGATCAGACCGGTGACCACGTCGACGCTCGGCCGCTGGGTGGCGAGCACCAGGTGGATTCCGGCGGCGCGGGCGAGCTGGGTGATGCGCACGATGGAGTCCTCGACATCGCGCGGCGCCACCATCATCAGGTCCGCCAGCTCGTCCACGATCACCAAGAGGTAGGGGTACGGGGACAGTTCACGCTCGCTGCCCTCGGGCGGCTTGACCTTGCCGGAGCGCACCGCCGCGTTGAAGTCGTCGATGTGCCGGAAGCCGTACGCCGCCAGGTCGTCGTAGCGCAGGTCCATCTCGCGGACCACCCACTGCAGCGCCTCGGCGGCCTTCTTCGGGTTGGTGATGATCGGCGTGATCAGGTGTGGAATGCCCTCGTACGCGGTGAGTTCGACGCGTTTGGGGTCGACCAGCACCATCCGCACCTCGTCCGGGGTAGCCCGCGCCATGATCGAGGTGATCAGGCAGTTGATGCACGAGGACTTGCCGGAACCCGTGGCACCGGCGACCAGTACGTGCGGCATCTTGGCGAGGTTGGCCATCACATAGCCGCCCTCGACGTCCTTGCCGAGGCCGACCGTCATCGGATGCTCCTCGCCCGACGCTTCCGCGGAACGCAGCACGTCGCCGAGGTTGACCATCTCCCGGTCGGAGTTGGGGATTTCGATACCGACAGCCGACTTGCCCGGAATGGGACTTATGATGCGCACATCCGGACTGGCCACCGCGTAGGCGATGTTCTTGGTGAGCGCGGTGATCCGTTCGACCTTCACCGCCGGACCGAGTTCGACCTCGTAGCGGGTGACCGTCGGCCCCCGGGTGAAGCCGGTGACCGAGGCGTCGACCTTGAACTCGGAGAAGACACCGGACAGCGAAGCGACCACCTGGTCGTTGGCGGCGCTGCGGGTGCGGCCGGGACCGCCGCGCCGCAACAGGTCGAGCGAGGGCAGCGCGTAGGTGATGTCGCCGGAGAGCTGGAGCTGTTCGGCGCGCGGCGGCAGCGGGTCGGCGGGCGCGGGCACGGGCTTCTTCGTCAGATCGGGCACGGCGACGGCCGGGGCCGCGGCCTCCTCGGCACGCGCGGCCGGGACCGCGGAGCCCGCGCCGCTCCCGGCGTTCTTGGCCAGCGAGATCCGGCTGGTGATGTCGGCGACCACCGGCGAGGGATGCACCCCGTGCAGCACGGCACCGTCCAACGCGGCGGCAGCGGCGGCCGCCACGTCCACCGGGTCGGGCGCGCCGCGCTTGCTGAAGTCCACCGGCGCGCCCTGGCCGCCCCGCCCCCGGCGGCGGCCCAACTCCTCGGCCTCCACCGCCTCGGCGGGCGCGTCGCCGTCCGCGACGGGTGCACGGGTACGGGAGCGGCGGGGGCGCGGCTCGTCGTCCGGCTCGGCGTACGCGGCGTCCTCGTACGGCTCGGCTTCGTCGTCGTAGCCGTCGCCCGGGTGGTACAGGCCGAGCCGGGTGGCCAGGTGTCTGAGCCGCTGCGGGATGGCGTTGACCGGGGTGGCGGTGACCACCAGCAGCCCGAACACCGTCAACAGCACCAGCAGTGGCACGGCGAGCGCCGAACCGACGGTGAACAGCAGCGGTTCGGCGGCGGCCCAGCCGATCATGCCGCCCGCATCGCGCAGCGCCTGCGCGCCCAGGCCGCGGCCGGGCGCGCCGCAGCCGATGTGGACCAGCCCGAGGACGCCGACGATCAGCGCGGACAGGCCGATCACGATGCGCCCGTTGGCCTCCGGCCGTTCCGGATGGCGCATCAGGCGAATGGCGACCACGGCCAGCAGTATCGGCACCAGCAGGTCCAACCGGCCGAACGCGCCGGTGATCAGCATCTCGACCAGATCACCGACCGGACCGGACAGGTTGGACCAGGTACCGGCCGCGATCACCAGCGCGAGCCCCAGCAGTAGCAGCGCCAGGCCGTCCTTGCGGTGCGCCGGGTCAAGGCCGCGCGCGCCCCGGCCCACACCGCGGAACACCGCGCCCACACTGTGCGCGAGGCCGAGCCACAGCGCGCGCAGCAGCCGCAGCACCGGACGTGTGGGATTCGGCGCCGGTTTCGGCGCGGCCTTGGGCGCGGCCTTCTTCCCGGCGGCCGCCTTCTTGGCGGCCGGACGCGGCTTCGCGGCGGTCTTCTTCGCCGGTGCCTTCTTCCTGGCGGCACCAGCGCCACCACCGGCGGCGCCCTTGGCGCCCGACGTGCGCCCGGTGCGCTTGGCGGGAGCCGCAGAGCTGCTCGAACCCTTGCCGGACGTACGTGAGGCCATGGTGCCGAGGTTACCGCCGTTGCCCCTGGGCCTGGTACGAGGCGTCGTATACGCCCGTTCGTGTCGCGGCCCAGGCGTAACAAGGGTGACGTGACGTCAACCGGTCATTCCTGCGGGGGCGTCGCCGACGTGCCCGGGTCGGCGCCGGGCTCCAGCGCGTCCAACGCCCGCCGCAGGCCCGTCAGCTTGCGCTCCAGATGCGCGGCGGTGGCCACCGCGGCCGCGTCGGCGGAGTCGTCCAACTGCTTGGACAGCGCCTCCGCCTGCTCCTCCACCGCCGCGAGTCGGGCGGACAGTTCGGCGATCAGGCCCACCGGTTCCTTGCCGCCGTCGGCTCCGGAGTGGCCGCCTTGTTCCAACTGCAGGCGCAGCAGGGCGGCCTGCTCCCGCAGCTGGCAGTTCTTCATGTACAGCTCAACGAAGACCGAGACCTTGGCCCGGAGCACCCACGGATCGAACGGCTTGGAGATGTAGTCGACCGCACCCGCCGCGTAGCCGCGGAAGGTGTGGTGCGGGCCGTGGTTGATGGCGGTCAGGAAGATGATCGGGATGTCCCGGGTGCGTTCCCGGCGCTTGATGTGCGCCGCGGTCTCGAACCCGTCCATACCCGGCATCTGTACATCGAGCAGGATCACCGCGAAGTCGTCCGTGAGCAGCGCTTTGAGCGCCTCCTCCCCGGACGATGCCCGAACCAGTGTCTGATCGAGCGCGGAGAGGATGGCCTCCAGCGCCAGCAGATTCTCCGGCCGGTCATCGACCAGGAGGATCTTGGCTTTCTGCACCATAGCCCGTCCTCCTCGGCCCGGCATGGGGCCTCCCCTGCTCGCAGAGCTCGGGGAAGCACCGGGCGCCGCCCCCAGGGACGACTCCTGTACGCCGCCCGTCCTTGTGCCGGTCATGGTAGCCGCACCCCGTCGCTCGCCACACCCTGTCACCGCCATGTCACTGCGCACGAAGCAGAAACGTGGCGGGGGACCAGAAGGTTCCCTGCATAACGCACTCTCACACCCCTTCGGGCGTGCCGTGTCGTGCGATGACGCGTTCTGCTCCGCCTCTCATCCGGCCGCGCACCGCCCCCGCCCGCCTCGGCTCCCCTTCTCCCGCCCGCCTCGCCCTGCGTTCCCTCCGGCCGCCTCAACGCGCCCGCATCCACTGCTCCATGACCGACAGCAGGTGGTCGGTGTCCACCGGCTTGGTGACGTAGTCGGACGCGCCGGACTCGATGCTCTTCTCCCGGTCGCCCTTCATCGCCTTCGCGGTCAGCGCGATGATCGGCAACCCGGCGAACTGCGGCATCCGGCGAATCGCCGAAGTCGTGGCGTAGCCGTCCATCTCCGGCATCATAATGTCCATCAGGACGACGGCGACATCGTCATGCTGTTCCAGCACCTCGATGCCCTCCCGGCCGTTCTCCGCGTACAGCACCACAAGGCCGTGCTGTTCCAGCACGCTGGTGAGCGCGAAGACATTGCGGATGTCGTCGTCGACGATCAGCACCTTCTGCCCGTTGAAGCCGCCGCGCGTGCCGCGCTGCGCACGCCGCGCGCCCTCCTGCTGGCCGCTGTCCACCCAGGAGTCCTGCTGGCCGCCCCGCCGCTCCCCGGTCGGCAACGCCCGGCGGCGCAGTCGGGACAAACCACCGCCGCGGCCGTACCCGGTGCGCTCCGACTCCTCGGGCGCCGCGGCGAACTGCGGCTCGTCGGCCGGTGCCGCGCCCTCACCGGCGGGCTGCTCCTTGGTGGGCATCTCCCCCGTACTCAGCGGCAGATAGAGGGTGAACGTCGAGCCACGGCCCGGCTCACTGTCCGCGTGGATCTCACCGCCGAGCAGCCGGGCGATCTCCCGGCTGATGGAAAGGCCGAGGCCGGTGCCACCGTACTTGCGGCTGGTCGTGCCGTCCGCCTGCTTGAACGCCTCGAAGATGACCCGCATCTTGCTGGCCGCGATACCGATACCGGTGTCGGTGACCGAGAACGCGATCATCTCCTGGTCGGGGTCGCGCAGCGAACCGGACTCCAGCATCTGCTCGCGGATGGCGACCGGGATCTCCTTGCCCGCCGGGCGGATCACCAGCTCCACCGCGCCCGCGTCGGTGAACTTCACCGCGTTGGACAGCAGGTTGCGCAACACCTGCAACAGCCGCTGCTCGTCGGTGTGCAGGGTCATCGGCAGCTCGGGCGAGACCCGTACCGAGAAGTCCAGACCCTTCTCCGCGGTCAGCGGCCGGAAGGTGGCCTCCACGTAGTCGACCAGCTGGACCAGGGCGATCCGGGTCGGGCTGACGTCCATCTTGCCCGCCTCGACCTTCGACAGGTCCAGGATGTCGTTGATCAGCTGCAACAGGTCGGAGCCCGCGCCGTGGATGGTCTCGGCGAACTCGACCTGCTTGGGCGACAGGTTGCCGTCGGCGTTGTCGGCCAGCAACTTGGCGAGGATCAGCAGCGAGTTGAGCGGGGTGCGCAGCTCGTGCGACATGTTGGCCAGGAACTCCGACTTGTAGCGCATGGAGACCGCGAGCTGCTCGGCCCGCTCCTCCAGCACCTGCCGGGCCTCCTCGATCTCGGTGTTCTTCACCTCGATGTCGCGGTTCTGCTGCGCCAACAGCTCTGCCTTCTCCTCCAGTTCGGCGTTGGACGCCTGCAGCGCCTTCTGCCGGTTCTCCAACTCGGCCGAGCGCTCGCGCAGTTGCGCGGTCAGCTCCTGGGACTGCGCCAGCAGCCCCTCGGTCTTGGTGTTCACCGAGATGGTGTTGACGCTGGTGGCGATCATCTCGGCGATCTGGCTGAGGAAGTCCTTCTGGATCTGGGTGAGCGGCTGGAAGGACGCCAGCTCGATCACCCCGAGCACCCGGTCCTCGAACAGCAGCGGCAGCACGATCACATGGGCGGGCGGTGCCTCACCGAGCCCCGAGGCGATCTTCAGGTAGCCCGACGGCACGTTCTCCACCAGGATCGTGCGCCGCTCCACCGCCGCCTGGCCGATCAGCGACTCACCCGGCAGGAACGAGGTCGGCATGGTCCGCCGCGAGTAGCCGTAACCGCCGATCAGCCGCAGCTCGTACGGTGCGCCCTCGGCGCCGCCGATTTCGCCTGGCTGGCCGTTCTCCCCGACCTCCTGGGCCAGGAAGAACGCGCCGTGCTGGGCGGAGACCACCGGCGTCAGCTCGCTCATGATCAGCGCCGCCACGTCCACCAGGTCGCGGCGGCCCTGCATCAGACCGGAGATGCGCGCCAGGTTGCCCTTGAGCCAGTCCTGCTCCTTGTTGGCCAAGGTGGTCTCGCGGAGCTTGACGATCATCGTGTTGATGTTGTCCTGGAGCTCCAGGATCTCGCCCGCCGCGTCCGCGTCGATGCGCAGGTTGAGGTCGCCGCGGGTCACCGCGGTGGCCACCTCGGCGATGTTGCGGACCTGGTTGGTCAGGTTGTTGGCCATCAGGTTCACCGAGTCCGTCAGGTCCTTCCAGATGCCGGAGACCCCCGGCACCCGCGCCTGACCGCCCAGCCGACCCTCGGTACCCACCTCACGGGCCACCCGGGTCACCTCGTCACCGAACGCCGACAACTGGCCGACCATGGTGTTGATGGTGGTCTTCAGCTCCAGGATCTCGCCGCGCGCGTCCACGTCGATCTTCTTGGACAGGTCACCGCGCGCCACCGCCGTGGTCACCATCGCGATGTTGCGCACCTGGTTGGTGAGGTTGGACGCCATCGAGTTCACCGACTCGGTCAGGTCCTTCCAGGTACCCGACACACCGGGCACCCGGGCCTGGCCGCCCAACTCGCCCTCGGTGCCCACCTCGCGGGCCACCCGCGTGACCTCGTCACCGAACGCGGACAGCGTGTCCACCATCGTGTTGATGGTCTCGGCGAGCTGCGCGACCTCACCGCGCGCCTCCACGGTGACCTTCTTCGTCAGGTCGCCGTTGGCGACCGCGGTGGAGACCGCGGCGATGCTGCGCACCTGCGAGGTCAGGTTGTTCGCCATGATGTTGACGTTCTCGGTGAGGTCCTTCCAGATGCCGGACACATCACGCACCCGCGCCTGGCCACCGAGACGGCCCTCGGTGCCCACCTCGCGGGCTACCCGGGTCACCTCGTCACCGAACGCGGAGAGCTGGTCGACCATGGTGTTGACGGTGGTGACCAGTTCGAGGATCTCGCCCTTGGCGTCAACCGTGATCTTCTTCGACAGGTCGCCCTGCGCGACCGCCGTCGTCACCTCGGCGATGCTGCGGACCTGGTCGGTCAGGTTCGACGCCATGCCGTTCACGGACTGCGTCAGGTCCTTCCAGGTGCCCGACACGCCCTTCACGTCGGCCTGGCCGCCCAGGATGCCCTCGGTACCCACCTCGCGCGCCACCCTGGTGACCTGCTCGGCGAAGGCCGACAGCTGGTCGACCATCGTGTTCAGGGTGTTCTTCAGCTCCTGGATCTCGCCCCGGGCGTCCACGTCGATCTTCTGCGACAGGTCACCGCGCGCCACCGCCGTGGCGACCTGCGCGATGTTGCGCACCTGGTCGGTCAGGTTCGACGCCATGCCGTTCACCGAGTCCGTCAGGTCACGCCACACACCGGCCACGCCGGGTACCTGCGCCTGACCGCCCAGCCGACCCTCGGTACCCACCTCACGGGCCACCCGGGTCACCTGGTCGGCGAAGGCCGACAGCTGGTCGACCATCGTGTTGATGGTGTTCTTCAGCTCAAGGATCTCACCGCGCGCGTCGACCTCGATCTTCTGCGACAGGTCGCCACGCGCCACCGCCGTGGTCACCTGGGCGATCTGGCGCACCTGCGAAGTCAGGTTGCCCGCCATGAAGTTGACGGAGTCCGTCAGGTCCTTCCAGGTACCGGAGACACCCGGCACCTCCGCCTGACCGCCGAGCCGTCCCTCGGTACCCACGTCCCGCGCCATCCGCGTCACCTGGGCGGCGAACGAGGACAGTTGGTCCACCATCGTGTTGACGGTGTTCTTCAACTGGAGCATCTCGCCGGAGACATCGACCGTCACCTTCTGCGACAGGTCACCGTTCGCCACCGCCGTCGTCACCTGCGCGATGTTGCGCACCTGTCCGGTGAGGTTGCGGAACGCGGTGTTGACCGAGTCGGTCAGGTCCTTCCACGTACCCGCCGCACCAGGAACCTGCGCCTGACCGCCGAGTTCGCCCTCGACGCCGATCTCCCGCGCCACCCGGGTCACTTCGGAACCGAACGACGACAGCTGGTCGACCATGGTGTTGACGGTGTTCTTCAACTCCAGCATCTCGCCGGAGACATCGACCGTCACCTTCTGCGACAGGTCACCGTTCGCCACCGCCGTCGTCACCTGCGCGATGTCCCGCACCTGCGCCGTCAGGTTGCGGAACGCGGTGTTCACCGAGTCGGTCAGGTCCTTCCACGTACCCGCCGCACCAGGAACCTGCGCCTGACCGCCCAACTGGCCTTCCGCGCCCACCTCGTAGGCGACCCGCGTCACCTCGTCGGCGAACGTGCGCAGCGTCTCGGTCATGCCGTTGATCGTCTCGGCGAGCTGCGCCACCTCACCGCGCGCCGCGATGGTGATCTTCTGCGACAGGTCACCGTTGGCCACCGCCGTGGTCACCTGCGCGATGTCGCGCACCTGCGCGGTCAGGTTCCCGGCCATGGTGTTGACCGAGTCCGTCAGGTCCTTCCACACACCCGCGACCCCGGGCACCTGCGCCTGGCCGCCGAGTTCGCCCTCGGTGCCCACCTCCCGGGCCACCCGGGTCACCTCGGAGGCGAACGACGAGAGCTGGTCCACCATCGTGTTGACGGTGTTCTTCAACTCCAGCATCTCGCCCGCCACATGGACGGTGACCTTGCGCGACAGGTCGCCCTTGGCCACCGCCGTGGTGACCAGCGCGATGTCCCGCACCTGCGCCGTCAGCCGGGAGGCCATGGTGTTGACCGAGTCCGTCAGGTCCTTCCACGAACCCGACATCCCGCGCACCCGGGCCTGCCCGCCCAGCTTGCCCTCGGTGCCCACCTCACTGGCCACCCGCGTCACCTCGTCGGTGAACGCAGACAACTGGTCCACCAGGCCGTTGACCGTACGGCCCACCTTGAGGAACTCCCCGCGCAGCGGATGCGCCGAGCCGTCCGCCCCCTGCGACCGCAGGTCCATACGCTGCTCCAGGTCGCCCTCGGCGACCGCCGACAGCACCCGGCCGACCTCCGAGACCGGCCGCACCAGATCGTCCACCAGCGCGTTCGAGGCATCGATCGCCGCGGCCCAGGCGCCCTCGCAGGCCCCGACCTCCAGGCGCTCGGTGAGCTTGCCCTCCCGGCCGACGACCCGCCGGACCCGCGCCAGCTCACCGGTGAGGTGCTGGTTACGGTCCGCGACCTCGTTGAAGACGGCGGCGATCTCCGCCATCACCCCGTCACCGGAGACCGTCAGCCGTTTGCGGAAGTTCCCGTCCCGCATGGCCACGAGCGCGGAGAGCATCCTGTGCAGAGCGGCTGAGTCGACCTCGACGGTCCCGTTGGCGCGGGACCGCGCGCCTTTCGTACGCGTGGCGCCGCCACGCGACGATGCACCAGACTCCACCGTGTCCCTCCCGGAGGGTCGAACGTCGACTTGCCCTGGACCTTGCCCCTGCCCAAGGCCTTCCCAGTGTTTCACCATGACCACCCCCGGCCATAACGGTTCGGCAGCATCGCATACCAAACCCCGGTGTGGTTCCAACAGCGCGATCCCGAATGGATCACGACGGAAAACACCCGCAACCGGCGCACGCGCGCCCCAGGTGGGTAAGTAACCTGGCATCCGGTTGCCCGCCAAGAGCCGGGCGTACACCTGGGCAGCGGAGGGGTGCCGCGAATGCGCGAGCAGAGCGCCGAACGGGGGCGTGGTCCCGCCACGACCGACGTGCCCGAGGCCCGGCTTGGCCCTACCGGAGGGCGGCGGAGCAGCGACGACCCTGGTGACCCACGACACATGAGGAGCCAATTGATCACCGCGCGTGCAGCCGCCACCTTCGAGCCGGTCGGGCGCTCGGTCGCCACCGCACGTGCCTTCGTCCGCGACACCCTGCAGGGCTGGGGCTTCAGCGACGTGGTCGACGACGCCGTCGTGCTCACCAGCGAGCTGGTCACCAACGCCGTGGTGCACGCCGGCACCGCCGCCGATGTGCTGTGCCTGCGCTACCCCGCCTCGGTGCGCATCGAGGTCGCCGACCACTACCCCGAGCGCGAGGTCCCGCTGCACGAGAACGACCGTGTCGCCCACCCCGACCGCGAGGGCGGACGCGGACTCATCCTGTGCTCGGCGCTGGCCTCCCGCTGGGGCGTGGAGTACGCCCCCACGCACAAGCAGGTGTGGTTCCAGCTCGATCTGCCGGAGCGCGCGGCCGGTACCCGCGCCGCGGGCCCCGCCCTGCCGCTGGCCGCCCTGCCGGTCACCGACTCCCAGGTCCGGGTCGCCGTCATCCAGGTCGACCGCGACGGCATCATCAGCGGCTGGAACGAGGACGCCCAGGTGCTGTTCGGGCACTCCGCGCAGCAGGTCGTCGGCAAGGCGCTCGGCGACCTCACCGCCTGGCCGCAGACCCCCGGCACCGGCTTCGGCCTCGCCGAGGCGCTCCGGCTCTCCCGCTGGGAGGGCTCCTACGGGCTGCGCGGCGCCGACGGCAAGGTCCAGCCGGTCTACGGTTCCCATCTGCGGGTGCGCGACTCCTCCGGCGAGCCGTCCACCGTCTGCCTGCTGGTGCGCGACCACGAGCGCGCCGTGCTCCAGGGCGGCCCGCTGCGCGGCTCGGTACCCGACCCGGCGCAGGCCGACCGCGGCAAGGCCACCACCGACCCCTTCGAGGTCTTCATCGGCTCCCCGGCCCCCGACGACCTCGACAGCCTGCTGCAGCGCACCGTGGAGCGGGCCCGGGACATGCTCGACGGCGACGCCGCCTATCTGCTGCTCGCCACCGATGACGAGACCGAACTGGAGGTACGCGCCTCCACCGGACTGCCCGCCGCCCGCCACCGCTTCGCCCGGGTGCCGGTCGAGGCGGGCACCGGCCGCTACGGCAGCGCACGGATGCCCGCGGTGCACGAGGACCTCATCGCCGCCCCGGGCGCCGTACCGCTGCTGGCCGGAACCGGGATGCGCTCGGTGGTCACCGTGCCGCTGAAGGTGGAGGGACGGCTGACCGGCTCGCTCGGTGTCGCCGCCGAATCCCCCGGCCGCTACAGCAACGAGGAGGCGCTGCGCCTGCAGTTCGCCGCCGACCGGATCGCACTGGCCGTCGAAAGCGCCCGGCTCACCGAACTGGAACGGCTGCGCCGCGGCTCGCTGTCCTTCCTCGTCGAGGCCTCCGACCTGCTGGCCGGAACGCTGGAGCGGGACCAGACGCTGGCGCTGATGGCCCAGATGACCGTGCCCACCTTGGCCAGTTGGTGCGCCGTCTACACCATCGCCGAGCAGTCGGAGCCCGAACTGGCCTTCGTGCTGCACGAGGACGAGGACCGCATCGACGGCCTGAAGGCCCTGCTGTCCCGGATCGCCCCGCCGTCCCCTGACCCGACCCCCGGCGCCCGGGTGTGGACCGCGCCCTCCGACGCCGCCCACTCCACCGCACTGCGTGCCTCCCTGCGCAGCCTGGGCCTGGCCGAAGCGGGCCGCCCGGCCACCGGCACCGGAGCGCACGCCACCGCCTCGGCGGTCGGCGGCGAGACGGTCGTGCTGCCGCTGGTCGCCCGCAACCGCGTGATCGGCATGCTCACCCTCGGCAAGCCCTCCGACGAGCGCTTCCGCCAGGAGATCCTGGAACTCGCCGAGGACCTCTCCCGCCGCGCCGCGCTCGCCCTGGACAACGCCCGGTTGTACTCGGAGCGCACCGCGATCAGCCAGTCGCTGCAGCGCAGCCTGCTGCCGCCGGAGCTGCCGCAGATCCCCGGCGTCGAGGTCGAGGTGATCTACCAGGCCGCGGGCGAGGGCAACGAGGTCGGCGGCGACTTCTACGACCTGTTCCCGATCCGCGAGGGCTGCTGGGGCTTCGCCATCGGCGATGTGTGCGGCACCGGCCCGGAGGCCGCCGCGGTCACCGGCCTGGCCCGGCACGCGCTGCGCCTGCTGGCCAGGGAGGGCTTCGGCGGCCCGGCGGTGCTGGAGCGGCTCAACGCCGCCATCCTCGACGAGGGCGCCCGCAGCCGCTTCCTGACCCTGCTGTACGGGGAGCTGTGGCCGCAGGAGGACGGCAGCGCCCTGCTCAAGGTGGTCTGCGCCGGTCATCCGCTGCCGCTGCGACTGCGGCAGGACGGCACCGTGGAACCGGCGGCGGAACCGCAGCCGCTGCTGGGCGTGTTGGAGGACCTGGAGCTGATCGAGCAGACCGTGACGCTGGAGCCCGGCGACGTACTGCTGTGCGTGACCGACGGTGTCACCGAGCGCCGCGAGGGCAGCAGGATGCTGGGCGACGACGGGCTCTGCGAGGTCCTCGCGCAGAGCACCGGCCTCACCGCCGGAGCCGTGGCGGCCAGGGTGCAGCGGGCCGTCGAACGATTCGCCGCGGACGCGCCCTCGGACGACATGGCGATCCTGGCGATGCGGGTGCCGGAACTCCAGTGAACTCCCGGGGCCGCGAGACGGAACGCACGAAGGCCCCGCCCGAATTCCATCGGGCGGGGCCTTCGTCATCTGAGCCCCAATACGGAATCGAACCGTAGACCTTCTCCTTACCATGGAGACGCTCTGCCGACTGAGCTATTGGGGCGCGCCGACAGAGAAGATCGTAGCCCATGGCCAGCGTCCACCAAAATTGACGGCGAACCGCCGGGGCCGCACAGACCTAAAGCAGCCCACCGAGCGCGTTGCAGGCCGAGACGATGCGCTCCACCTCGCGCTCGGTAAGCAGCGGATGCACCGGCAGCGACAGCGTTTCGGCCGCCGCCCGTTCGGTCTGCGGCAAATCCACCGGCATACGGAAGGCGGGAATGCGGTGCAGCGGGGTAGGCACCGGAACTCCCGCCTCGACACCGCGAGTTGCCAGCGCCCTGGCGAACGCGTCCCGATCCGGCCGCCCGTTCCCCGGCACCCGCACCACATACCGGTGGTAGACGTGCCGCGCACCCGCCGCCACATACGGTGTGCGCACCCCCTTCAACGCCGTGTCGAAAACCCGGGCGTTGGCCCGCCGCCGCGCCGCGAATCCGGCCAGCCGCTCCAACTCGCCCCGCCCGGCGACCGCCGACTCCTCAGTGGGCCGGATGTCCGGCGTACGCAATTCCCTTATCCGGCGGGCAAGTCGCGGGTCCTCGGTGACGACGGCCAGGCTGAACGCCGCCAACGCGCCGAAGGTACCCACCGGTTCACGGTCCAGTTCGGCTCCGCAGGCCTCCGACGCGTCCTCGACCAGGGCCAGCCCGTGCCGCCGCGCCACGTCGGCCAGGCGACGCACGGGTGCCGGGTGGCCGAACCGGTGCCCGGCGATGATCGCTACGGTTCGCCAGCTGATGGCGGCGGCCACCGCGTCCGGGTCGAGGCAGAAGGTGTGCGGGTCGATGTCCGCGAAGACCGGGGTGGCGCCGGCGAGTCGGACGGCTTCCACCGCGGCCGCCGGGCCGTACGAGGGCACGATCACCTCGTCGCCCGGTATCACGCCCAACGCGACAAGCGACAACCGGAGGGCAGTGTTCCCCTCTTGTACGGCAACGCACTGCCGTCCGCCCACGAGGGCCGCGAACTCGCGCTCGAACGCGGCGACCAACGATCCTTCGACCACGCTGCCGCTCGACTTCACGCCGCACCTCCAGTCGTTGATGCCGCCAGGCTGCCCAGGCCCGACGATCTGCGGCCAAGCGGCGGGTGAACGACGGATGATGAAAACGCAAAGAGCCTCAGTTCCCGTGCAGTGCACGGGAGCTGAGGCTCTCTGAAGACTTGTTCGGCGGTGTCCTACTCTCCCACAGGGTCCCCCCTGCAGTACCATCGGCGCTGAAAGGCTTAGCTTCCGGGTTCGGAATGTAACCGGGCGTTTCCCTAACGCTATGACCACCGAAACACTATG
>NZ_JANFNH010000037.1 GCF_024436055.1 Streptantibioticus rubrisoli
ACCTCACCTGTGCCCGGCTGTGGTTGACGGAAGCCAGCACGCTGGTGCTGCGCAATGGGCTGCGGCTGCTCGGAGTCTCGGCACCGGAGCGAATGTGAGTACGGACCGCTGCCCACTCCCCGCTAAGGGGTCGTGCTCTCCCGGGCGTTTCACCCCGGGGAGGAGGGCGGCTGAGATGTGGCTGATGCTCTGGAAGCCGTACGAGCCGATGGCTAGACGCTACTTGGCTTGGGGGGAGAGGCCGACTGACCTTCCCCTCGTAGCGTAGCGACCATGACTGCAGGGGAAGTTGCTAGTCATGATGGGCAAGCGGCTGAAGTTCGACGGGAGTTCTGTGAGGGGGCTGTGCGGATCGTCATCGAGAGCGGCAAGCCGGTCGCGCAGGTCGCGAAGGAACTGAAGACCAACGAGACTACGCCAGCCAGCTGGGTGTCCCAGGCTCGCAGGTCCAGCGGGGCCGGGCGGGTGGGTGAGAGGGGGGAACTCGCGCGGCTGCGGCGGGAGAACGCGCAGCTGAAGAAGGCGTCGTACGCATCTCCGACTGATCCGATACTCGCGGCGATGCCGTCCGTGTCGAGGGGCGAGGCCCTGGAACTGGTCACTGTTCTGCGGTCGGGATCGGTTCGTGCAGGAAGAGGATCGTGCAGCCCGTCCCGCTGAAGGTCTGGTGCTCGATGGGGTGCGGGTAGTCGACGAAGTCGCCCTTGGACCGGTGCGCCGTGCGCCGGGTGCCGTCGGGGAAGACCAGCTCGTCGTCGGCCTCACCGTCGAGGAACAGGAAACGGTGGGCTGTATGGTGCGGGTGCCGGGGCGAGGAGGAGCCCGGCTCGAAATAGGACAGCCCAACGACCCGCTCGTCGAAGTTCTCGTCGAAAGTGACGTCGAGGAGCAGCCGGAACCACTGGCCCGGACCCGACTCCTGCCACCCCTGCGGGCTGAACACGTCGTCGGCCGGTGCTCCCAGCCGCCTGCCGGTCAGTACGAGGGCCAAGGCGCCGTCGGCGCTGGACACGACGTTCCTGTCCCCGGGCAGCGCGGCGTACGCCCCGCTTCGGTGGTCCGCGGCGCGTCCGGTGCCGTCGGCCGCGATCGAGAGTCGGCCGTCCAGCACGAGAATCCGGTCCTCCGCGGACCCCGTAAGAGCGCATTCGCCTCCCGCCGCGAGACGCAGCAGCGAGAACGAGTCGCCCTGGGCGGAGTTCAACAGCTCTTTCGTCCAGACCCCTGGTACCTGCTCGCCGCCGCTGCGGGTCGCCGCCACCCACCTGACGGGACTGAAAGTTGAGGCATGGCTCGGCATTGTCCTCCTCCGCTGGTCGGCAACCCTGCCAGATCGCACCTGTTCAGTACGCCACCCGATCCGGCGACGTCGGCGCCGCACCGCCCGGCCCGGCTGCGCTGATCCGACCTGCCGCTGCGGTGCCGTGTCAGTGTGGTCCGCCAACAGCAGTTGTCGGAAGGGGTATTCACGAGCCGGGCCGAATTCGCGGTTCGCCGCTAGGCGGGGGCAGGACCGGCGGTGTGCTGACGCCGGTCGTGACCTTCGGTCTGCGGGCTCAGGCCGTCACGGCCGGCTTGAGGATCTCCTCGCACCACTGCCGGAACGTGGTCGGGGTCGTCGACTCCGAGGTGCGCGGTTCGGCGTTGTCGAGGCCCTTGTTCTTGGCGTCGAACATGTCGGCCATCCCCTGCGCCATCCCCTCCGTCATCCCGAAGCCGGTCATGCGCGCCTTGAAAGCCGAGCCCGGAATCTGCTGGTAGGCCACCTCGGTGCCGAGGACGTCGGAGATGATCCGCGCCATGTCGCTGGGCGACAGGTCCTCGGGCCCGAGACAGGCGACCTGGCTCACCCCCTCCCACGCGTCGTTGAGCAGCAGTTGCGCGGCAGCGGCGGCGATGTCGCGGGTGGCGACGGTGGGGGCCTTGAGGTCCGGGTCGATCATCATGGAGAACTTGCCCTGCTCCTTGATCGCACGGGCGTGGTTGAGGAGGTTGTGCATGAAGGACGGGCAGGCCACCGCCCGGAAGGCCACGCCCGATCCGGCGATCAGGTCGCACATCGCCAGGGACGAGGTCACCAGGCCGGCGTGCTCGGCCAGGGGCGTCCCGCGGCCGAGCGCCGTGATGGCCACGACGCGCGGGACGCCGTGCCGGGCGAACGCCTCGGCCGCGGGACGCGTGAAGTCGACGTACGCGGCCTGGGTGCTCGGTGCGTCGCCGTCGTCCGGCGCGAGCCAGAAGACGGCCTCGGCGCCGTTACACGCCCGGTCGATGACAGCGGCGTCGCCGTGCGAGCCCTCGACCACCTCGGCCCGCTCGTGGACCCCGGGTGCGAGGCGCGAGGGGGCGCGGGCAACGAGGCGCAGCGACGCCCCGCGGTCGAGCAGTTCGTCGACGAGCAGACGGCCGATGGTGCTGGTGGGCGCGGTGATGACAATCACGGTTGTGCCTTTCTGGCTCTGGTTGGCGGGTGACGAACGTGGGCGCGCGGCGGCCTGTAGCGAGATCACCCGCCGACGGGGTGGGGTCAGGCCGGGCGCGGGATGTAGGCCAGGCCGTGGGCGCCGGACTCGCCGAACTCGGCGTGGTCAAGACGGGTCAGGTGCTGCAGCGTCTCCAGGTCGACGACGTCGACGGTGGACGAGGCGTAGCAGGCCACATAGGCGATCCGACCGTCGGGAGACGAAGTGATGGTCAGCGAGCAGAGCCCCGCCTCGACCTCGCCCAACTGCTCGCGGGTGTCGGCGGAGAATCCGTGAGGCGACCGGGCGCCATGTGGTTGGTTCCGGACGCCGGGTCGGGTTCCCCGCGCACTTCGCCCACGAGCAGCTTTCCCGTCGAGGCCAGGTGCATCGGCATGGCGGCGTTCTCCATGGGCAGGGTGTCGACGACGGACGCCGTCCGGGTGTCGACGACCTTGATTCCAGGGACCGTTGTCTCCTCGGAGGAGAAGGAGCCCTGGTACGGCGAGGCGACGAAGGCGTGCGTGCCGTCGGCGGAGACGGCGAGTCCCTCACTGCCCGGCACCTCGACCTTCGCGGTGAGGTTCCCCGTTCGAGATCGAGGACCGACACGAACGGCGCCTCCTTGTTGGCGACGTACCCGATGCCTCCGGCCGCATCGATGGCGACCCAGTGCGAGCCGGATGCGTCGGTGTCGATCCTGCCCAGGGGCTGACGGGTCTGGGTGTCGATCACCACGACACCGCCGGGCCGGTCCGCGGAGCCTTCCACGGTGACGTACAGGCGACCACGCGCCGCATCCAGCGCGAGCCCGTGCGGCGCGTGTTCCGGGGCGAGGTCGACGACCTCGACGATGCGGCGGGTGTCGGGGTCGATGACGGTCAGCTCGGTGCGCCGACCGTTGTTCGCGTGGTAGAAGCCCGAGTGGTACGTCGTCGTGCACCACAGCAGCCGCTGGGTTGGGTCGAAGCACAACTCGTGTGGCTCGGCAAGGGTTTCGAGGGAACCGAGGTGCTGGTCGCAGGCGGCGTCGCAGAACGAGACCGAGGGCCCGCTCTGGCTGACGACGGCCACCACATCGCCTTCTCGACAGGCGCGTGGGGACTGTTTCATGGTGAATTCTTCTCCACAGTGGATGGTTGGTCCGGTGTTCTCGCGGACATCTCCGCTCTCCGCACGCGCGGGTCCGGCAACAATGCAAGGATCGGCACTCAATCATTGACTCAGACGCAAAAGTGCAGCTCAGGAGTAACTCGTGGACCTCAACCTGCTGCGCGCCCTGGACGCTCTTCTCCAGGAGAGCAGCGTGACCCGCGCGGCCGAGCGCCTCGGCACGTCACCCGCGGCGGCCAGCCGCACCCTGGCCCGACTCCGGCGTGCCGTGGGCGACCCACTCCTGGTCCGCGCCGGCCAGGGCATGGTCCCCACCCCCAGAGCCCTCGAACTCAGAGAGGAGGTGAGGGCGTTGCTGCGCGGCTGCGACAACGTCCTGCGGCCCGGTGCCGGCTTCGAGGCCTACATCTCCAGCGCACCTTCACCGTGCAGTCCACCGACCTGCTCCCGGCGGGCCTTGCCGGTCCCTTGACCGACCGGATTCGGGCCGAGGCCCCGCACGTGGACGTGGTCTTCCTGCCGGAGGCGCTGGAGGGCGGCCCCGCGCTGCGGCAGGGCTCAGTGGACGTCGAACTCGGCGTCCTCGGACAGCTGGACCCGGAGATCAGAACCCAACCCCTCGTCCAGAGGGTGCTGGTGGGGGTCGCCCGGAGCGGTCACCCCCTCTTCGAGAAGCGGATCGACGTCCGCCGTTTCGCCGCGGCCGACCACATCGGCATCTCCCGGCACGGAAGACGTCTCGGCCCCATCGACCAGGCCCTCGTGAAGCGCGGGCTGCAGCGCCGCATCGCGGTCGTCGTCCCCAGCCACACGAGCGCGATGATCCTCGCCCGGGACACCGACCTCGTCGCCCTCACCCTGGCCGACTGGCTCCCCGAGACCACCGCCGCACTGGGACTGCGCACCTTCCCCATTCCCCTCGACCTGGCACCCCTCGACCTCGGAATGGCCTGGCACCCCCGCAACTCGGCCGATCCCGGGCACCGGTGGTTCCGCGACCACGTGGCAGCCGCCGTCCTGGCCCCGTCAGGGCCGGGGGACGATACGTCTCAGGGGAGCACGGCGTCGTAGAGGCGAAAACGGCGGGCGTGCGCACTCAAGTTCTCACCCGGGCCCGCTCCCACCACCGGGGCGGATGAAGTTTTCGGCGGGGGCAGGAGTCTGCTGCGCGCGGCAGGCGGCCGTTCACAGACGGAACGCGGTTCTATGCGTCTACGCGCTCCGGCAACTTCCCCTGTCCGTCGTCTCGTTGATTTCTTTGCCCGAAGACGGCCGTCTGTGGCTGGCAACGCTGCTCACCATGGCCGGGATGATAGAGGTCGGCGATGCGGCTGTGGGTCCGCGGCGGCGAAACCCCGGGATGGTGCTCGGTGCGGGCGCGGCCGCACTCGTCCCTCTCGGTCGGCGTGGCGGTGGCTGTGCTGACCAGCGCCACTTCGGACGAGATGGGTCGCAGCCTCCGGATGGCACCGCTGCCGCGCGGAGAGATGGCCCAACTCGGCAGCACCACCGGGGCCTTCACGCGGGATGGGTGTCTGGGGCGGGGGCGGGGGCGGTGAGGATGCCGTTGAGGAGGACCTGGAAGGTCCAGGTGCGTCGTTCGCGCGGGCTGCCGGTGAACAGAACGTCGGATGTCGCTGCCAGGTGCGGGTAGCGCTCGGGTGAGGCGGCACGCAGTGCATCGGTGAAGGCGGTCCACTCCTCCCGCGCTTCCGGTGCCTGGCGCCGGCTTCCGTGCTCGGCGGCAGCCGCGGTGGCGAACTGCAGGAGAAGGTCGACGGCCCAGCCGGCGCGTTCGCCTTCGATGCCACCGGACTTGAGGATCGCCAAGAGCCCTTCGAGCAGGGCGAGGTAGTGCTCTCCCCGCGGGCGCGCTACCAGGGCGGAGCGGGCCAGGCTGGGGTGCTCGTACAGGACCTGGATGTAGGACGTGAGGACGTCGATGAGACGCTCGCGCCAGGGCCCGTCTTCCGGCACGGAGCCGAGGTCGACTTCGCCGAGCAACTCGTCGAGGACCGCGGCGTGCAGCTCGGCGGTGTTGCGGAAGTACACGTACAGCGAGGCCGGACCGGTGTCGAGTTCTTGGGCCAGGCGGCGCATCGTCACCCGCTCCAGTCCTTCGCTCCTCATGAGCGCGACCGATGCAGCGACGATCCCGGCGCGACTCAGGGCGGGCTTGGCTGGGCGCTCCCGGCGGCTCTTCGCAGCCTCGGTGCGTGCTGTCATGTGGACAGCTTAACGAACATGTTCGCGGACTCCAAGCGGGGCAACGGCTCATGAGGCTGGCGGCAGGGGCGCTTCGTTGCCTTCGACTGCTGTTGGTTCGCTACAGAGCGTAAGAACGTCCGTTCTCCTGTGTGGAAAAGGCTGAAAAGCGCTCCTGTAACGAACTTGTTCGTAGCGAACATGTTCGTTACGCTGGCCGTGTCAGCGCCCACCTTGAGAGCCGTCACTGAGACTCGTGACGGCCGAACGAGGTCGGACGGGTCTCGGTCCGGCAGGCTTCGGGCGCACGTCAATCACGAGGAGCGGTGCATGTCCACGTTCATTGCGAATGTTCGGATCTTCGACGGCGAACATGTTCGTTCGGAACGGACGGCGGGGATCGAGGGAACCGAGATCGTTTCCGTCGGTCAGGAGCCCCCCAAAGGGGCGGAGGTTGTCGACGGGCGGGGCGGGACGCTGCTACCGGGTCTGATCGACGGCCACGTCCACACCTCGCTGGACGGGCTGAGGCTCGCGCGGATCTTCGGCGTGACCACCGAGCTGGAGATGCAGGGCTACTGGACGCCGCAGCAACGCAAGGAGATCGACGAGGACGACGACCTCGCCGACGTCCGCTCGGCGCTGCTGTCCCTGATGGCGAAGGACGGCCATCCCCACGAGTTGATCGCCGAGCTGGCCGAGCACCGGCCTGGCGGGGGCGGCTGGACACCGCCGTCGGTCTCAACCCCGGCTGAGGCGGTGGCCCACGTCCGGGCGATGGTCAGCCAGGGGGCCGACTACATCAAGGTCATGATCGAAGAAGGCACCGTGATGGGCCACCCCGGGCTGCCCATGATCAGCACGGAGGCGCTCAAGGCCGGCGTGGCGGAGGCGCATCTGCTGGGCAAGAAGGTGATCGCGCACGCGATGACGCTGGCCGCCACCGAGCAGGCAATCGAGGTCGGAGTGGACGGCCTGGCGCACCTGTTCATCGACCGACCGCACACCGAGGAGATCGTCTCGGCGATCGCTGACGCCGGCATCTTCGTCACCCCGTGCTTGGTGATCAGCTCCTCCGTCATGGGAGGCACCGGCCAGGCGCTGGCCGACGACCCGCGGGTGGGCCCCAAGCTGCCGCCTGAGTGGCTTGCCACGCTGCGCGGCACGTTCAACAAGTACCCGCAAGGCAGTCTGGACCAGGTGCTGGCGAGCGTGGCCGCCCTGCACAGCGCACGCGTTGACATCATCGCCGGCACCGACGCCTCCATCCCCGTCCCCACCCACGGCGGGGTGGTGCACGGCGCGAGCCTGCACCACGAACTGCGACTCCTGGTCGAGGCCGGGCTGACGCCCCTGGAAGCGCTGCGCGCCGCCACCTCCGTCCCGGCGCGGCGCTTCGGCCTGGACGACCGCGGTCGGATCGTCCCCGGGGCGCGCGCCGACCTCGTCCTAGTGGACGGTGACCCGACGACCCGCATCGAGGACGGTTTGTCCGTTCGGGCGGTCTGGCGCCGTGGCGCCGTCTCCACCGACTAGCCGTTCAGGCCCGCTCGCCGTCGGGCGACCCGTGCCGCCCCGTTCTGAAAGGAGTGGTCCGCCATGACCACACCCAACTCCGCACCGCCTGACGGGGTTTCCCAGCCCGTCGTCCCCAACAACATCCGCTGGGTGCTGCTCGGCATCATGCTGGCCCTGCTGCTGTCCCAGCTCGACGGCCTGATAGTCGGCACCGCGATGCCCACGATCACGAACGACATCGGCGGTGTGGATAGCCTGTCGTGGGTCGTGACGGCCTACACCCTCACCACCGCCTGCTCCACGCCGATCTGGGGCAAGTTGGGGGACCTGTACAACCGCAAGGCCATGTTCCTGGCCTCCATCGTGGTCTTCCTGGGCGCGTCCGCACTGTGCGGGATGGCCTCGACGATGAACGAGCTCATCATCTTCCGGGCCCTGCAGGGCGTCGGCGCTGGCGGCCTCGGCGCGGGTGCCTTCGCGCTGATCGGCGCCCTGCTGCCGCCCCGGGAACGCGGCCGCTACCAGGGCATGGTCGCCATCGTCATGGCGGTCGGCAGCATCGGCGGCCCGCTGGCGGGCGGCGTCATCACCGGCCACCTCGGCTGGCGCTGGGCCTTCTACATCAACCTGCCCATCGGGCTGATCTGCATCGCGTGGTGCCAACTGCTACTGCACGTCCCGCACACCCGCCGCGGCAAGGTCGTGATCGACTGGCTGGGCATCACCTTGATGACTGCCATGGTCGGCACCATCGTGATGGCGGCCACCTGGGCGGGCAACACGTATGCCTGGGGCTCGTGGCAGATCCTCACGCTCGCCGCGGCCGCGGTGGTCCTGTTCGTTGCCTTCATCGTCTCCCAGCGGCGTTCCACCGAGCCGCTGCTGCCGCTGCGCATCTTCACCGGCAGCCGCAACTTCCCGCTGGCCGCCGTGCTGCTCGTCGTGGCGGGCGTGGCCATGTTCGGCGGCACGCTCTATCTGCCGCTGTACCAGCAGACCGTGCAGGACGCCTCCGCCACCAACTCCGGCCTGCTGTTGCTGCCGATGATGATCGGCACCGTCATCGCCTCCAACATCGCGGGCAAGGTCATGACCAAGACCGGCCACTACAAGATCTTCCCCGTCATCGGCGCGGTCTGCCTCACCATCGGCATGGCCCTGCTGTCCTCGATGGACATCCACACCTCACGAACCGTCACCAGCGCCTACATGGTCCTGGTCGGCGTCGGCACCGGGTTCACCCTGCAGATGGCCAACACCATCGCGCAAAACAGCGTCGAACTCCGTGACATGGGCGCCGCCTCGGCCTCCACCAACCTGTTCCGCACACTCGGCGGCTCCCTGGGGGTCGCGGTGTTCGGCTCCCTGTTCACCCGGGCCATCCAAGGCCACGCCCCGGCCGACGGCGCACCCGGCGAGGGCGCACACTCGGGCGGCTTGGCAGTTGCCCACCTGCCGCGGGCGGCCAAGGACGCCTACCTGCAGGCAGTCGTGCACGGCACCCACCACATCTTCCTTGTGGCCTCGATCGTGGCGGCCGCCGGCCTCGCCGCCGCGGTCCTCATCAAGGAGGTGCCGCTGCGCGGCAAGCCCGCACAGGTGCGTACCGCACCCGGGCCGAAGGTGCGAATGGCAGCGAAGTAGCGCTGGCCTCGGCAAGTGGTCGCGGGCGGCCACTCGTCCGGCCGCGGGCGTGGCTGGCCGGGTGCTCGCCAGCTCGTCCGGCAACTTCGAGGTCCCGGACAGCCAGCCTGGGCCGCGGGGGCAGATGAACGCCTTGTGCGCCCGCAGTCGCCACACCTGCACCGGCGCGTCCGCGCCCACGTTGCTTAGGGTGTCCGTCCAGCCCCCCAGCGCGTCGGCGGGGCGGCGGCCTCGGGCGAGGAGACCCGCGAGGGCGATCGCGTAGAGCTCCCCCCACTTCTACTTCGCTCAGCAATGACGCATGCCACCTACGTTGCCGCCGAAGGGGGTTCAAAAAGCCCCGTGGAAATCCGTTTCCGACCAGCGGGGACAACGCACACGATCTGGACGCTGCGGGAGATGACCGAGACGGTGCTTATGGAGATTGAGTCGGCTCACGCCTGATCGTTGTGCGAAGTCCTGGGACACCGGGGTCCGTCCGCTCCCGGCATCTCCCCATGGCGGCAAGGCGGTTGGCGCATCGTGCACGCCCGCGCGACGACTCGGTTCATCGGCGTCACGTCTGGGTGGTCGTATCGGCGCGCGGGGCGGGCGTACCTCGCGGTCGCCACGGCTCGACTGCTGACCACACTGCCGCCCGCACACATCCGGACGGCCTTGCGCATCGCCCGCTGCAGCGCCGCACCAGCCGATGTCGCACAGGCGCAGGCCGCCCGCGACGCCGTCGTTGCCGTCAGCACTCGCTGCGCGGGGCAGGGCTGCCTGCAACGGTCCCTGGCCACAACATTGTTGTGCCGTCTCGGCGGCACCTGGCCCACCTGGTGTACCGGCGTGCGCACCGTTCCCTTCCGCGCCCACGCATGGGTGGAGGTCGATGAGGTGCCCGTCGGTGAACCCACCCCTCCCGGCTACTACACCCCCACCCTCACGGTCCCCTGTCGATCTCGTCCAGAGCGCGCCTGAACAGTCGTGCAAGTCCGAGCTACCACAGCTGAACGGGGTCCGGCCCCACCAACTACCGGCCAATGCCGGGTAGTTGGAGAAGCTTTACCGGTCTCCACCTTGACTGGTCCAGACCAGTGTGGGTTGAGTGGTGCACGCTCGTCGAGCCAGCGTCCCCCCACGCAGTAAAGGAGTGATCACGTGTTGAAACGGCGCGTCACAGGTTTACTCGCCGCGCTCGCGGTGGCCGCCACCATGGCAGTCGCCCTGCCCGTGTCCGCGTCCACCGCCTCGGCGGCACCACGCCAGGCGCTGAGCTGCGGCAACTACCCAGACTGGGTCGCCGGCAGGTCGTACGTCGCCGGGGACATCGTCAGATACTCCAACGGCCAGTACTACCGGGCCAGTCACGACAACCCGGGCTATGACCCCACTATCAGCACCTGGTACTGGGACCCTTACAGCTGCAGCGGTCCAGGGTCCGGTTCTTCGGGATTCGTGGTGAGCGAGGCCCAGTTCAACCAGATGTTCCCCAACCGGAATCCCTTCTATACCTACAGTGGGTTGACCGCCGCCCTCAGCGCGTACCCCGGCTTCGCCACCACTGGCGGCGACACCGTCCAGAAGCAGGAGGCAGCGGCCTTCCTCGCCAACGTCGCCCACGAGACCGGCGGTTTGCAGTACGTGGTGGAACAGAACACCGCGAACTACTCCCACTACTGCGACTACAGCCAGCCCTACGGCTGTCCGGCCGGGCAGTCTGCCTACTATGGCCGCGGTCCGCTCCAACTGAGCTGGAACTTCAACTACAAGGCGGCCGGGGACGCCCTCGGCATCGACCTGCTCGACAACCCGTACCTGGTACAGAACGACTCCGCGGTGGCGTGGAAGACCGCCCTGTGGTTCTGGGACACCCAGAACGGCGCGGGCAGCATGACCGCCCACAACGCCATGGTCAACGGCGTCGGCTTCGGGGAGACCATCCGTAGCATCAACGGCAGTGTGGAGTGCAACGGCGGCAACCCCGCCGAGGTACAGGATCGCATCAACTACTACCAGAGCTTCACACAGATCCTCGGTGTCACCCCCGGCGGCAACCTGGGTTGCTGACCCGGCCGAAGGCGCCCCAAGGTCGAGTGTGGTTGTCGTCGCACCCCGCCCCCTGCGCGGCCTGGCGGACCTGTGGACGAAGAAGCCGCCGATCACCTGCTGCTCGACATCCTGGTGACCAACCCGCGTGACACCGCCGGGGTGGGTGCGAGAAATGCGCGAGCGCGGGAGAGCACGGCATCAGGACGCCGGGCTGTCCGCAGCGGTCTTGACCGCCACACGGGACGGGCCGAGGAGGGGGCGCCGAAGACCAGCCTGAGCTTCGCTCGGCCAGGATGGCTCTCCCCGGCCCCCCGATACGTCGAGGAGAGAAGCCTGCGGGGCCTCGCACGGCGCGGGGTGCGCGGTGCGGGGTCTTACGGGTGGTACTTCTCCTCGACCGTCTCGGCACCGCCGGACTTGGGGTTCATGGTGACGCGGACGGTCACACTGCTGGTCTTCGCAGCCGTCTCCAGCTGGTCCACGGTGCACTTCGACGTGCCATAGCCGTCGTGGCCCATGGTCACGCGGCCGTCGGTGCCGGAGCAGATCGCGGCCGCGCCGAGGATCTGCGTGGCGTTGGAGACCAAGAATGCCTGCTCCGTGCCGCCGCCCTGGGGCTTGACGATCAGCTTGCCGGGCGCGAGGTACTCCAGCGTGCCGACAATCGTGCGATGGTCACCCGCGTTGGCGACGCCGCTCCCGGCAGAGGCGGACACCGGCGGGCAGTAGCCGGTCTGCTCGCCAATGGCGTTGATCTCGGCGTTGGACCTTGTGTCTCCCGCGTAGTCGATCTGGTTGGTGCAGCTTATCCCAGGTTTCTTGGGGGTACCTGACGGCCTGGCGTGGTCGGAGCCGTGGCTGGCCTTGACACCGGATTGGGAACCGGATTGTCCAGAACTCGTGGACGCGGACGAACTCGTGGACGCGGAGGAACTGGCGGAGGATGAGGCGCTGTCGGTGCCGTCGTTGCTGCATGCCGTGAGCGACAGGCCGACAGCTAAGGCGGCAAGGGTAAGCGCCGAGATCTTCCGAACGGACATCTTTTCTCCTTTGGATGGGGTGTGCTCCCGGTGAACACGCCCGCTGACTATTCAGACCGAACCTCTGTCAGATGCGTTGCAGGCAAAGGGTCGTTAAGACACACCTGTGACATGGATGGCGTATGCACACTCACCATGCTGCGGAACCCGACCGGGAGAGAGATCCGCTACCGTCGAACTTCGCCGTCGACCGCGTGGATCCGCGGAAGCACCCATCCGCTGGTAGGACTTCAGCAGCGCCAGCAGCGCCAGCTGATGGCCGCCGGAGTTGGTCCGTGCCTCGCCCACTCCACCTCCTCCCGGCTCGGCGCGAAGAACAGGTGCAGCTCACGTGCGGTGATCAGCCGCTTGAACCACGGATACGCGGTCCGCTCGATCGCCGTCATCCCTGAAGTCCTCTACTGGGGTTGAACTCGTGATGTCGTAGGGACTGATGGCTCGTCGTCCGTGCGGTATCACCGGAGCATGCGGTATCCACAAGGAGGCGGGGTGACTGCCGAACGGCAGTAGTTTCGCGAGCAGTTACGGCTCAAGGCAGCCGAACGGTTCGCCCAGGGCGAGGCGAGCACGGTCATCGCCAAGGCCCTGCGCATCAACGTCCGCTCGGTACAACGGTGGCGGCAGAAGCGGGAGGAGGGCGGTCCTCGGGCCCTGCGGTCGCAGGGGCCGGCATCGCTGCCGAGGCTGAGCCAGGAACAGTTCGCGCAACTAGAGGCGGAGCTGGCCAAGGGGTCGGCTGCGCACGGCTGGGAGGACCAGCGTTGGACACTGGCGCGGACTGCTGGCGCGTAACGGCTGGTCCTGGCAGGTCCCGGCCCGACGGGCCATGGAGCGGGACGACGAGGCGGTGGCCGGCTGGGGCAAGGAGGTGTGGCCCTGCGCGGAAGACTTGCGGCGGTCCGTGGAGCCTGGCTCGTCTTCGAGGACGAAGCCGGATTCTCCATGACGCCGCCGCACGCGAAGACCTGGTCACAGCGCGGCCGGACCCCGGTGGTGCGGCTCCGCGGCCGCTCCCGCAGACGGATCTCCATCGCCGCGCTGACCTGCTACAAACCCGGTCACCGCTCCAGGCTCATCTACCGGCCCCGCCATGACGACGGCCGTCGCGATGGGCGCAAAAGCTTCTCCTGGCGCGACTACCGGGACCTGTTGATCGCAGCACACCAGCAGCTCGGCGGCCCGATCGTTCTCGTCTGGGACAACCTCAACGTCCACAAGGCCGCCGACCTGCGAAAGTTCGCCGAGACCCGGGACTGGCTGGCCATCTGCTATCTGCCGCCCTACGCGCCCGACCTCAACCCCGTCGAGGGGATCTGGTCCCTCCTGCGACGCGGCTGGCTCTCCAACGTCGCTCAGCACCCCCGAACACCTCGTCCAGCGCATCCGGCGCGGCCTACGGCACATCCAGTACCGCAGCGAACTCCTAGACGGCTGCCTCGCCGAGACCGGCCTGACGATCAGACTCACCTGAGGAACCCGGCCACATCACGAGTTCAACCTCAGTAATGCAGGGCGGCCGCGAGTGCCTCGGCCAGGGTCATGGGCGGTCGGCCGATCAGGCGGCGCAAGTCGCCAGAGTCGGTGTACATCTCGCCGTGGCTCATGCCGCGGTCAGCGTCAGCGAGGACCTCCGCCAGCTCGGCGGGTAGGCCCGCGGCGGCCAGTGCCTGGGCGAAGTCGGTCACCGGGAGGTCAGCGTAGGTAACCTGCCTTCCGGCCACAGCGGAGATCGCGGTGGCGAGCTCGGTGAGGGTGAAGGATTCGTCGCCGCCGAGCTCGTACACGGTGCCGGTGTGGCCTTCGGCGGTGAGGACGACCGCTGCGGCCTCGGCGTAGTCGGCGCGGGACGCGGCGCTGATACGCCCCTCGCCTGCCGCGCCGACGACGGCGCCGTTCTGCAGGATCTGCGGCAGTTGGCTGGTGTAGTTCTCCAGGTACCAGCTGTTGCGCAGCAGCACGCTGGGGATTCCGCGGTCCAGCAGATACTCCTCGGTCTCGCCGTGCGTGGCACCGATGACGGTGGTGGCCGTGTCCGCGTGCGTCGTGCTCGTGTACGCCACCAGCGACACGCCTGCGGACGCTGCGGCGTCGATCACGCGGCGGTGGTTGGCGACTCGATCGCCCACGGGGACCGAGGCCGAGATCAGCAGCAGCCTGTCCGCCCCCGCGAATGCCTCGGCCAGGCCGTCGGTGTCCGCGAAGTCGGCGCGGCGTACCGTGATGCCTCGGTCGGCCAGGTCCTTGATCCTGGTGATGTCCCGGCCGGTCGCGATGATGTCCGCGGCCGGGATCCCGCGCCGCAGCAGTGCCTCGACGGTGAGCCTGCCCAACTGGCCGGTGGCTCCGGTGACGACGATCGCCATGATGGTCATTCCTTCCTTCCGCGCGTGCCTCGCACGCCTGCCGCGGTCCGTCCGCGGCTGGATGGAACACAGACTGACCTAGATACTCTCTGCTGGGGAGTAGCCACTTCTTGGTAGGGTACTTACTGGACCGATAGCATTGAGGTGAGCCGTATGGCTGCTGTGGAAAACGTGACCGGGCCCCTACCGTCATTCGATCCGTACGAGCGCGGCTGCCCGTCGAGGGACCTGCTTGACCAGATCGGCAGCAAGTGGGCGGTCCTCGTGCTGGGCGAACTCGGCCGGAACGGGACCTCCCGGTTCGGCCAGCTCCGGCAGGCGCTCGCGGGCGTGAGCGAGAAGATGCTCACCCAGACGCTGCGCACCCTCGAACGCGACGGGCTGGTCAGTCGTACCGTCTACCCAGAGGTGCCGCCGCACGTGGAGTATGAGCTGACCCCGCTCGGCCAGACGCTGCGGGAACCGCTGAAGGCGCTCACGGAGTGGTCCGTGCTGCACATCGAAGAAGTCATCACCGCCCGCGAAGAGTACGACGACCGCACTGAGCGCACCAGGTAATCGGCGGCGGCCGGCGGTCTGGTCATAAACGGCTGCCTCGCCGAGACCGACCCGACAATCAGACTGACCTGAGCAACCCGGCGACATCACGAGTTCAACCTCAGTAACCCGACGCCAGAAGTCAACGCGAGCGACGCACGCCCGCACTGGCGTGGCGAGCTGGATCACTTCCTGCGCCTGGGCGAGTTGATTCCCGGCCAAAGGCGAAGTCTCGGCCCGAACCTTGTGTCCTGCGAACAGCGAGCGGGTGGGCGGGAACCAAGGGGACCAGCGACCTACGAGGCGTGTAGGAATGCCGAACTTCGGCTCTGCTGGGGCGAAGTGACGTCACGGGCGTATGTTTCTCCCGCCTCCGGGGCGCGGTCCCGTCAGCTGCGCTTGAAGAACTCGACCTCCGCCAGGGCGATATGGCGCCCGGGACCCGTACCCGCCGCCGAGCGCACGATGAGTTGGACCGTGACGACGTCGCTGATGCCCGTCGGCACGGTCTGCGGCCCCGGCTTGTCGTTGAGCGTGATCGCCTTGTGCGCCACCTGCCCCTTCGATGTGATCGTGACGAGGTCGACAGCGATGGGCCGCGCCTCGCTGTGGTACACCTGAGGGTCCGTCGACGCTCCATTGGTCACCACGAGGTCCACTAGGCGGAACGGCGCCAGGAACCTGAACGTCAGCGAGTCGCCGACCGCGGGGGCGCCCCAATAGCTGTTGCTGAAACCGTCCGTGGCGTTGCTCGCCGGGTGACCGGGGACCTCGGAGCTTGCGGTGACCTTGGACGGGCTGACGGCCGTCGCGCCGCTGAGCTTGTCGCGGGTGTCCTCGAAAAGGGAGCGCCCCGCGGGCAGCAGTAAGAAGCCCCCTACGGCGAGGGCGGCCAGGACGGCCAGCGTCACGACCGCGCGGAACAGACGCCCCGAGCCGCCGCGCACCCGGCGACGGAACGGCCAGTGGGTGCGCCACCACGGCAGTGGGACCACCGGCGCGCGCGCCTGGAGCGGCGCGGCGCAGCGCCGACAGAACTTTCGCCCGGGCTGGTTCGGAGTGCCGCACGCCGAGCAGGGCGGACCGTCCGTCTCGCGCACCTGGGCGGGCCGCACGACCGGACGCGCCGCCACGGGCTTCGCGGGCTGGACGGCGGTGATGGGGGCGAGAGCGTCGGAGGCCGACTGCGACGGAACGGGAGGGGCCGGTTTGGTGGGTGATGCCGGGGTCGGCTGCGCCTGTGGCGCAACGGGCTCGGCGGGGCCGACAGGCACGGCGCGAGGGGCACTACTGGCGGGACCGGCAGGACCAGCGGATTGAGGAACTGCATCCGCGGCGGTGCCGGGTGTGCTCTGCGGTGCGTTGCCCGGCGCGGTCGCCGCGTTGTCTGCGGGCATCGCCGTGTCGATCCCCGGGGCAGGGGGGTTCGCCGGGGCGGCTGCCGCCCCGGCACCGGTTCGCGATGCCGCTGTGCAAGCCCCCGACCCGCCGCTGTCCAGGGACCACCCCAGGTAAGAGCCGCAGTTGCCGCAGAAGTCGTCCGTCTCACCGTTGGCGGCTCCGCACGCCGGACAAGAGCGCATGCCGTCAGTTCCCTTCGTGTGCGGGCGGTCGGGGCAGGATCTCGACCCGGCAGGTGACATGGACGGGGCAGGCCGCCCGCACGATGTCGAGCACCTCGGCCTCGTCCACGGTGGCGGTCCGCCCCGGCCGCACGCGGACCACGACTTCACCGGCAGCCCCTGCGGGCAGCTGCGAACCCGCAGTTGCCGACCAGGTCGCGCCCCCGCCGTCGATGACCTCCGCCTCCACGCCCAGGCCCTGGCGGAGCCGTTCGACGAGTCCGCGCCGGGTGCCGCGCCTGCGGTGCAGCTCCATGGCGCGCACGACGATGTCGCGGCGACGCTCTTCGGGCCACTCCGGCTCGACGGCGGTGCCCACCCAGGAGGACAGCCACTCGACGAAGTCCGACGGCGCCAGCCGCGGATCGAGGTACGCGGGCAGGTTGTCGAGCGTGGACAGGACAGGCGCCAGGACCGTGTCGAGCCCGGCGGTGAACCGCTGTGCGAGATCGTCGTCGGCGTACAGCGCGGGCAGCAGCCCGCCGATGGGATGGCGGCTCACAAGCCCCTCAATCGCGGCCCTGGTCATCGCTGGACTCCACCCAAGTCCGCCTCGTTGACGACCACTTGGTGCTGGTATGAGAACACCAGCTCGTGTGCCGCGACGTCGATCCGCTCGGCCGGCGCGCCGCGCCGCCCGGTGATCGGGTCGGCGGGGAACAGCCGGACCTCCTCCACCAGGCCGCTCCCGGCGACCCGCTGGAGCACCCCGAAGACCTCCCCGTACTGAACGGGTCTGCCGAACGCCCAGCCGTTCCCGGCCGTCCCGCCGCGCAGCGGGTTGAGGTGGCGGTACAGCGCCGCGAGCGCGGCCTCGCGCACCCGGTCCGCCTGACCGGCGGGCACCACCAGCCGGGCGACCACCGTGACGCCCTGGTAGGCGGGCGGCTCCACGACGAGACGCGTCCCGATGAGGCGCCGCTCATCCAGCTGGGTCGCGATCGCGCTCAACACCTGTTCGGAGGGGATCAGTTGCTCGAAGCGCAACCGGTCGCCGTCGTCCGCGACCGCCTCGGGCACCACAAGCACCCGCACCGCACCGCCCTCACCGGCGGTGGCGGGCACACAGCGCACCCGGCGCACCGACGGCGCGGCCTGCCGAGCCACGATCTCGTAGTCCTCGGCGGTGACGGCACGCTCCTGCATACGCAACGCGTTCGGCGCCCGCAGCTTCGCGTTGTCGACGCTCTCCCCGTCGACGCCGCCGCGCGCCGCCTCCCGGTTCTCCACCCGGGCGACGTACGGAACGGAGCTGCGCAGCACGGAAATCGCGCCGCGCGCGACGTTCCCGCCCGCCCCGCCGCCGGTCCGATAGCGGAGCACCCGTACGTGCGCGCCCTTCTCGGGCACGGCGCCGTACGTGCGCAACGATCCGTCGGGCTCGCGTACGGCGGGCGGGAACGCGAACGTGCCCGAAGTCGCGTCGATCACCACGTGACGGTCGTCCGGCGACGAGTTGCCGAAGTGCTCGACCGCCCGCCACGTCTGCCAGCCCTGGTCCGAGGACACCTCGACGACGGGCGGCTCCCCGTCGAGCAGGATCGGCGGCCGGGCCACGGAGAACCGCTGGCCCGCGACCCCCTCGGATATCCCGAGGGACACGTCGGTGACGGTCTCCGCGTGCTCGACGGGCGCCGTGCCGCCGACGGTGAACACCTCAGCCTCGCGGACCGTCGGTGACTCCGAGTAGAACGGCTGCCCAGGCTCCGGCTCCGTGACCCGGCAGCGCAGCCAGCCCCCGCGGGTGCCCGCGACCACCGAAGCGGTGTGCCCCGGCGGAACGTAGACGATCACCTCGCCCGGCCGGTTGAGCCCGCCGGTCGTGTCGGAGCCGGTCTCACAGGGCAGCCAGCGCGCGCCGTCCCACGCCTCCCACACCAGCGGCGGCTGGCGCGGGTCGACGCCGACGCCCTCGACGCGGCTGTCGAGGTGTATGGAGAGGATGCACCGGGGGACGGCGGCGGGCAGCCTGAACAGCATCGCGTCACCGGGCGCGGGGGCGGCCTGGAAGCATCGGATGTCCCGGGCCTCGGCGAGCGCCGTCGTGCGGTCCGTCTGCTCCCCGCTGACCGGCGCCGTCACCAGGCGGGTCAACTCACTGGGCAGGATGGGAAGTTCCTCGGTGGTGGCGAACACCACTCCTTCGTCGGACTCGCTGCGTGCCGTCGCGACCTCGGTCCCGGCCCGCAGCGTCACCGTCTCGGGCTGCGGCGCCGACAGCCAGAAGTCGACTTCGGCGGTGGCCGCCGCAGGCGGGAACAGCCGGATGCCGAGCAGGTCGAGGAACGCCGAATAGTTCTTCTCCGGCACCCGGTTGAGGCGGTACAGGAGCTGGTCGACCATGTACGCGAACGTCTCGATCAGCGTCACGCCTGGGTCCGAGACGTTGTGGTCGGTCCACTCCGGGGCGCGCTGTTGCACGTACCGCTTGGCTTCGTCGACGAGTTGCTGGAAGCGGCGGTCGTCCAGATTCGGTGAGGGCAGGGCCATCAGCTCGCCTCTCCGTACGAGGCGCCGTCCACGGCGCCCTCTTGGGAGGGGATCGTGTAGAAGGGGAAGACCAGGTTGCGGCGGTCGTTGGTGGATCGCACCGTGTACCGCACGTCGATGTAGAGGACGCCATCGTCCACCGCGTCGAACGCGATGGCCACGTCGTTCACCTCGATACGCGGCTCCCAGCGTTCCAGGGCCACGCGCACCTCCTGGGCGATGAGCCCGGCGGTGGCGCCGTCGCCCGGCGCGAAGACGTAGTCGTGGATGCCGCACCCGAACTCGGGCCGCATCGGCCGCTCGCCCGGGGCGGTGCCGAGCACGAGCCGTATGGCCTCCTCGATCTCCCGGTCCCGCTCGACCATGCCGATGCCGCCGGTGGGGCCCACGCGCAGTGGGAAGCCCCAGCCGCGCCCGATGAACTTCTCGCTCACGCCACCCCCCCGATCAGGACGTTGAACGCGCCGGTCACGATCTGCGCCCCGCAGGTCGTTTTGTCCTGCATGCGGGCGGCGGGCAGCCCGCCGATGAGCACCTCGCCGGTCAGGAGCCCGGCCGGATTGGGCAAGACCAGGTTCGCCGGGCCCAGCTCCACGTGGGGCACGCACTCATGGAGGCTGCCGACGACGGCGGCGGGGCGGCCCCCGATGAGCACGGTGGCGACCGCGAGCGCCCCCGGGGGCGGGGTGGCGATGATGCCGCCGTGGTTGGTGGCGTCGCCCGTGCGGGCTGCGGGGGGCATGGTCTTCTCTCCTTGCCGGTCCGGATGGCCGTCCACGGATGGCCGATGATGAGTTGGTCAACAGCCGGTTTCAGTTATTTCAGTTGATGCGAATGAGAGCCGCCTTCACAACGGCGAGCAGACCGCCGTCGACGTTGACCTCGGTCTTGCCGTTGATGTTCACCGAGGTGCCGTCCACCTTGACTTCGGTCTTGCCGCTGATGTCCACCGAGGCGCCCTTCACGGTCACGTTGCCCGTGCCCGCGTCGAGGGTGATCCCGGAGGGGGACAGGGTCACGGAGCTCATCGGACGAGAACCGCTCGAGTCGTACACGGTCATGGAGACGCGGTTGCGGCGCTCGTCGAGCCGGACTTCGAGCCGTTTGTCGCCGCTGGCGAGCCGCACGCCGGCGGGCCCCCTGCCCGGGGCGTCGAGCAGCTCGACGCGGTTGCCCGAACGGGACACCAGGGAGCGCCGGTTGACCGTGCCGCGCGAGGAGTCCACGAGGGGTCCCACGTGCGGCGAGGGCTTGTCCACGCCGTTGTACAGGCCGCCGATGACGTACGGGCTGTCGAGGAGTCCCTGCTCGAACCCGACGAGCACCTCGTCGTTGACCTCGGGGCTGAACACGCCGCCGCCCCCGCGACCGCCCCACTGCACCGTGCGCACCCAGTCCGTCACGTAGTCGTCGTCCAGCCACGGGAACTTCAGGCGCACCCAGCCGCGCTCGCCGCCGCCCGGCTCGCGGATGTTGGTGACCACGCCGATCGCCAGGCCCGGTACGCGCGGCCCCCGGGAGGGTGCGTTGCCGCCGGTGACCAGGCCCGCGAGGGAGCGGTCGGGGGAAGTGCTGACGAGCAGTGTCGTGCGGTAGCCGCCCTGCGGTTCGAGGACGTGGTGAGCGGCGGTCGCCGTGTAGCGCCCGCTGAACGCGGGGCCGACGTTGCCGAGTGCCACGGGCAGACCGGCACGCAGCATGGGGTTTCCCTCGACGACCGCCTCCAGCTCGGTGAAGCCCGAACTCACCGACCCGGCAACGGCATGGGCCACCGCCTCGGTCTCCGCTTGTGTGCGGTACGGCATGTCGGTGACGGTCAGCCGGGACGACCCGCCGAACGCGCTGCTGACCACCGACGGCTGCATCCCCGGCGTCACCGTCTGGCTGCGCACGGACGGCTGCCGGGTCACCAGCGGGGTTTTCGTGTTGACGTCCCAGCCCCGCACCTCGACGCTCCCGGCCCCGTCGGCGCTGGTGAGGACCGCCCGCAGGGCCAGGAGGTTGCGCGAGTACTCAAGGACCATCGGGTCCTGCGTGGCCGGTGTCGAGGGGGCGGGCGCGGACGCGGCGGGGTTCGGTCTCACGAACTGGAGCAGCCCCTTGTCGTCGACGCGCACCTGCGCGCCGCTCTCACCGGCCAGGAACTGCAGGAAGTCCCAGTCCGAGACGTTGGCCTGGGACAACTGTCGGTACGTGATCGGGGCGGCTTCGACGCGCCCGCAGGCGAGCCCGGCCCCGGCGGCGACTTTGCGTACGATGGCGGAGGCCGTCATGTTGCGGTAGGCCACCACCTTGCGGCCGCGTTGCAGCCGGTGTGCCTTCGAGTACGCGCGCACCACGGTGAACGACCCGGTCGTGTCGCTGTCCAGTTCGAGGGCCGTCACCTCCCCGGCGAACAGCAGCTCCCGTGCCTGCCCTTGGACGGTGACGACCGAGACGCGCAACTCGGTGCCGATGGTGATGCCGGTCGCTTTGAGCAGTTCGTGGTCCGGGTCGCGGTACGTGAGGACCGCGGCGTCGGGCAGCCCGACGTTCTCGTCGACCACGCAACTCACCAACTGCGTGATCCACTCGGTCGGCAGCTCAGCGGGAGCCTCCACGATCGGGTCGGCGGCGAAGGACCGGCCGCCCTGCGCCTCGGGGGTGGTCATCGTGTCTCCTCCCGTACGGCACTCTGCGCGTCCGGCACGAGCAGTTCCGTGCCGGGCACGAGCACCATGGGATCGTCGATGCCGTTGGCCTCCGCGATCATCCGCCAGGCCGTGGCGTCCCCGTACTCCCGCCAGGCGAGCAGCGGCAGGCTGTCGCCCGCCACGACCCGGTGGGTGCTGCGCGCCTCACGCGCACCCGAGGTGGGGTTCTGGCCCGGCGGGTCGACGCTGGCCTCCTCGATGGACAGACTGCACTTCGCGCGCAGGGGCTTCCCGTCGACATCGAACAGCGTGTAGTCCACGGAGAGTTGGGACACCACACCGTTGAACGCCGTTGTTTTGGTGGAACCCCAGTTGAAGCGCACCCAGGGGCTCGCGGGTTTCTTCCGCGCGAGACTTCTCTGCGTCGGCACACACGCCTTCATCAGCTTCTCGACTGTCCGTTCCACCGAGTTGTCGTGCTTTGCCGTCCCGTCGAGGAACACTTCCAGGCTCAGCGAACGCGGCCCGCTGCCGACGAACTCGGGCAGCGCGGACTGCCCCGCCATCCGGGAGGGAGTGCGCCGCCACTCGGTGTTCTTGCTCAGCGACAGGGACGACGGGTTGAACTGCAGCTCGATCAGCTCAAGCACGCCGCCAGGCTTCGCGCCGACCCTCGCGGGCGGCTCCATGATGGTGAGCTGGGCACGGGTTCGGCTCGTGCCGACTGCGGGGGACATGCCGTCTCCTCCTTCCGGTTGCGGTCATGGCGTTGGCGACGTGCACAAGGGCCTTGTGAGGCTGAGTGATTGACGGGAAACGTCAGGAGATCTCCAGCCCCTCGTGTGCGATCTCCAGGGTCTCTATGGCGGCCTCCGAGTTGGCGGGATCGAATGACGGGCCCTGCCAGCGGACCGGCACGATGCCGAAGACCTGCCAGCTGATGATGGGGGTGAGATTCGGCCTGAGCGCGACGATCTCCCCGTCCTTGGGCACGACATGCTGGATGATCTGCTCGAACCAGCGCGCGATCTTGGCCGTGTCCTTGGTGACGGGTCGGGTCAGCGTGATGTTCGACCAGGTGACGCGGCCCGGCAGTTGCCAGTCGAAGCCGTTGTTGCCGCCCTCGGCGTACGTCTCGATCTCGACCTGGGCGCCGAGCCCCGAGCAGGTCTGGAAGGTGCCCAGGTCGTTGTTGCCGATGGCGAGCCTGAAGAACGGCGTTGTCGCGAAGATGTCGTCGGTGGTCATGTGGCGGGTCCCTAGTTGTCAGCGGCGGCCGTCGTACAGCCGTCCGGCACGTTCTCGTCCACGGCGCAGATCGGCGCGCAACAGCCGGGCCACCGGGTCGATGAGCCGCCGGGCGAGATCTTCCACGTCGATTCCGTCGCCGTGCTGCGGTGGCACCGGGCTCTTCTCGGCGGACGACGAGGACTTCTTGACCGGTACGGGTATGCGCGAGCGGGGCGGCGCGGAGCGCACTGGAACGTCGGTGGCGCCGCCCTCTTCGGGGGTGCGCTGGATCGCGGCCGCCGAGGCCGCCGCCTTGAACGGCGCGGTGGGGCGGCCGTGCGGGTTGGGCGCGTCGGGGGCCCCTGCGTCCGGGAACCGGGGGACCGTCGTCGGTGGCGCCGTCGCGATCGGCAGGCGCTGTACCGGTGCTGTCGCGGTGGGTGCGACGGGCGGTGCGGGACGTACGACCGGGGTGCGGTGCGGCGCGCGCACCCCGGGGACGGTGCCCGCGCCGGATGGGTGGGCGGAGCCCTGATCCAGGGGTGCGGGATCCCGCGCCGCGAGGGGGGACCGCACCGCCGGGAGTGCGGTGTGCACCACCGGAGGCGGGCCGTTCGAGGTCCGTAACCCATCGCGACGCGCGGGCCCGTCCCGGTGCTGGGACGTCCTCGGTGAGCGGGGCGTGCCCGGCTGCAGCGAGGGCTGCGGTCGGGAGGGCGCCGTCTGCACGGCGGTCACCGGATCGCGGTTCCATCGCGCGGCGACAACCGGACGGGTGGTGGCGGCAGGCGGAGTGGGCGACGTCGCCGAAAAGTCTGCACGCGTCACGGTGTTCACGCCGAGCGACCGCTCGGGCAGCAGTGCGCGTGACCGTTGCAGAACCGGCAGGGCGGCGGCCCGTGCGGCGCCGTACAGGGACCGTCCCGTCGCGCGCGCCTTGGCCAAGGGGGTGCTGCGCGTCGCAGCCGCGCGCTGCGCGGAGGCTGTGTGGTCAGTCCGTTGTGCGGGGGAAGTCGCGGACGCGGCGGGCGAGATGGGGTTGACGGGCGCGATAGTCCGCTGCGCCGGGGCGGGGCGCCCGCCCAGCAGCGGGGCACCCGGAGCAGTGGCCGTCGGTGGCAAGGAGGAGAGCGGTGTGCCGATGCCGCTTCGGGGGCGCGGTCGCGTCCCGCTTGAAGAGGCGTCGGCGCACGGCAGTTGGGGCGTGCCTGCCGCGGGAGCTGGAGTCGGCCATGAAGGTCCGGCCGGTTCGGGAATGACCTGGCGTTGTACGACGGGCATGGATCCGGGCGGCGCCATCGCCCCGGCGGGCGGCAACGGGCGTGCGCTGGTGGGGAGTTCATGGAGCGGTTCACCGAGTGGGGGCCGTACGGTCGTGTCCCGCTTCGGGGACGGGGAGGGAGCGGGCACGGCATCGCCTTGAATGTCCGCTGTTGCGGGTGGTGTGGGTTCGGGGTCGGCTTGGCGTTGTACGAGGGGCATGGGTCCGGACGGAGTCGGTGACCCGGGGGCGGGGGTGGCGCTGGCCGGGCTGGGCGCGTGGTGTGGCAAGCGGCGTGCGCTGGTGGGGAGTTCATGGAGCGGTTCACTGAGTGGGGGCCGTACGGGCCTGTCCCGCTCCGGGGATGGGGAGGGAGCGGAGGGGGAGGTTTCGGGCGCCGCGCTGCGCTGGGCGTCCGGTGTTGTGGGAGCGGGCGTGCGCGGTGCGTTGCCCGTCGCGGGAGCGGGTGGTGTGGGTTCGGGGTCGGCCTGGCGCTGTACGGGGGGCATGGGTCCGGGCGGAGTCGGTGACCCCGGGGCGAGGGTGGCGTTGGCGGGGCTGGGCTCGGCGGAGACCAACCGGCCCGCATTGGCGAGTAGTTCACGCACTGGTTCGCCCGGCGCGTGCCGCGCGGGCACGTCCCGCTCCGGGGCGGGGGAGGTCGAGGGCGTCGCACTGCGCTGGGCGTCCGTCGTCGCCGGAGCCGTACCGGAGGCGGGCCCCGCGGCCCCGGGTGACGCGGCGGGGCTGCCCGAAAGTGCCGCGTCCGCGCCGCCGCCGAGAGGTGCCGTGACGCGTGGCGTACCGCCGTCGCCCGAACGCGCGGGAGCCTGCGGCGGGAGGGCCGTCACCCTGCGCAGCGGCATGGCCGGCCGGAGCGCGACAGTCAGATCGGGACCGACCCGTCGCGGCCGGGCCGGTACGCCGTCGCCCGCGCGCGGCGAGGGCGAGGGCGCACCGGGAGCCGCGACGGGAGGTGTCGGCGCGCCGCCCTCACGTGGAACCGCGGCTCGCTGCACGGAAGGTGAGGTGGCCGGGCGAAGCTGCCGCTTGGGGAGTACGAGGGCGTCGGGGCTGAGTTGCCGCGGGCGTACGGTGTGCGAGGCCGCACCGCCTGGCGTGTCGCCCTGGTGCGAGTGGGAGCCATCCGTCGTACCGCCCTGCCGCCCGCCCGCGCCGACTGTCGGGTGGATCTGACGTGAGCGTGGTCCGCCCGTCGTGCCTTCCCCGCCTGCGGGTGTGGCTCCGCCGCCTACCTCCCGCCGCGGGTTCGCCGGGCTCGCACTGGTGCCTCGTCGCTGGGCTGCCGTGTGCCCGGCGTCCCCGGCTCGTACCGAGCGGCGTACAGGCGGCGCGGCGGAACCCCCGGCGCCCGTCCTGGCGGAATGCTCAGGTTCGAAGTCGGGCTCGGCCTCCCGCCGCACCGCGCGCAACAACAGTGGGCCGCCCGCGGAGACCGAACTGCGGGCAGTCGACGGGCGGGCGACCCCGTGGATCATGCCCACCGGGGCGTCCGGCAGGACCGCGTGGCCGAGGTCCGTCCCGAAGGAGGGGTTCTGCCACGCGGCGAGTTGCGATCGGAACAGCAGCCCATCACTGACGCCGAGCGCCGAGCGCGCGATCGTCACCGTCGGCTGGGCGACCTGTCGCCAGCCGCCGTCCCAATCGCCGAGCGGATGAGCCTGTGCTGGTCCGGTCTGCGAGGACGGCTGCGGGGCCTGGGCAGACGTCAGGGACGGCCGGTCCGGGGCGAACCCCTCAACCGGCCGGTCCGCGTCGCGACGGAACCTGTCCCAGAACGCCATCCGTTCAACCACCTTCGTTCGCACGGGTGTTGATCCGCGCTATCTCTCGCACCCACTGCTGACGTTCGGCGTGGGTGAGGTCGAGGATGTCCTCACGCTGCCAGTGGAAGTGATAGGCCACGTACGCGATCTCCTCCCGCAGGCGGGGGAGTGCGTACGTCACGATTCCCCCAGGCGCCCACCCGAGAGGTCCACCTCGAACGAACCACTGCACAGCGGGCAGGTCACCGCGGCGTGCGTATGGCCCTCGCTGTTGATGCGCCGGTAGAAGTCCTGGAGAAACGCGACGTCCGTGGCGTACATCCGCTCCACGATCTCGGCGTGCACATTCTTGATCTCGCCGAGCCGGGTGATGACCTGGCTCAGCAGGACCACGCTCAGATACGCCGGGTTCTCCTTGACCCGCAGGTCGATCTGGGGCCGTAGCTCGTCCCGGGCGGTGGCGAGGCGCATCGAGCCGCGCCGGTGCACGTTGCCGTCCTCGTCGACGTACCCGCGCGGCAGCTCGAACTCGAATTCCGTCCGAAGACCTTGCTGGTTCGGCGCGGAGCGTGAAGCCGATACGGTGGCCCGCAGCGCTCCTTCCTCGGGGTCCGATGCCGCGTCCAGGAGCTCTTCCAGGCTGCCCGGCGAGACGGTGCGACGCCTCATGTGACCTCGATCTCCTCGAACGTGATCGTCACGGTCTCGGTGGCAGCCGTGGACTCACCGGCCTTGAGCGCGGGACCTTCCCACTTGCTCACCCAGGCGTTCTTGAGATTGACCGTGCGGACGGTGTTCTTCTCTGTGTCCTTGTACTCGATGCTGATGTGCTGGCGTGCGGAGTTGATGGCGCCTTTGTTCAAGGTCTCCTTGATCCACTTGGTGAACTCGCTGCTCTTGTCGAGTCCCCGGACGATCGTGACCTCACCGGCCTTCCTTGCCCCGGGCTGCTTGCGGATGACGTTCTCGCCCCGGTTGGTCGTCTGTTTGATCTCGACGACATCTTCCTCGACCGTGACTCCGCTGACCGACTGGATCATCTCGACGAGGTATCCGCCCAGTTGCACGCCGAAGACGTGAGTAGTGAGAGCATCACCATTTGCCATAACTGTGAATCACCTTTCGTGCTTCGCCTATTTCCCATTTCCCAGGAGGTGGCCGGTCGGGCGCGGGGCCGCCGGGCCCCGCGGCTCACTCGTCGACGAGACTGGTGCTGTCGGAGAACTGCGAGAGGCGGAAGATCACGAACTCGGCCGGCTTGACGGGGGCGACCCCGATCTCGCAGATGACCTGACCGAGGTCGATCGACTCCTGCGGGTTGTTGTCCCGGTCGCACTTGACGTAGAAGGCCTCGTCCGCGTTCTGGCCGAAGAGCGAACCCCGGCGCCACTCCTCGGTGAGGAACGCGCCGATGTTGCGCCGGATGCTCGCCCAGAGGCGGTCGTCGTTGGGCTCGAAGACGACCCACTGGGTGCCCAACAGAATCGACTCTTCAAGGTAGTTGAAGAGCCTGCGGACGTTCAGGTAGCGCCAGGCCGGGTCCGAGGACAGGGTGCGCGCACCCCAGATCCGGATGCCGCGCCCGGGGAAGGCCCGGATGCAGTTGACGCCGATCGGGTTGAGGAGGTCCTGCTCGCCCTTGCTGAGCCGGAGACCGAGGTCGACCGCGCCGCGGATGACCTCGTTGGCGGGCGCCTTGTGCACGCCGCGCTCGGCGTCGCTGCGCGCCCACACGCCGGCCACGTGACCGCTGGGCGGCACCGTGGTGTTCCGACCGGTCGCCGGGTCGAACACACTGATCCAGGGGTAGTACAGGGCGGCGTAGCGGGAGTCGTAGCCCGCCTCGTCGTTGCGCCAGGTGCGTACCTGCTGGGCGTTGAGGCCGGGCGGGGTGTCCAGGACGGCGACCCGGTCACCCATCTGCTCACAGTGCGAGATCACCGCGAGTTGCACGGTCCTGAGGCCCTCGGCGTCGATGTCGCCGCGCTGGTGGGCGCTCATCAGGTCCGGAACGACGACCATCGTGACCTCGTCGATGGCCTCAAGGCCGGAGAAACCGGTGCGTGCCGTCGCGTCACCGACGTACTCGGTGGGGTCGAGGCGCGCGACGCCGTTGGACGAGGAGGTCTTGGCGGGTGCGGGGGCCGGGGCGGCGGCGAGCGCGACGGTCTGGCTCTGCGGGCGGCTCTGCGCCGTGCCCCGCTGCTCGGTGACCGTGATGAGCTTCGACTCGCGCAGTTGCGTGAGGAGGTAGTTCTTGACGTTCTTGCGGACGGAGACGTCGTAGCTCTCGGCCACCTTGTCGCCCTGGCGCACCAGCAGTTTGAAGCGGTCCTCCGGCGGGTTCTCCCCGTCGGCGTCGGCGATCTCCACGGTCAGGCCGGAACCGGCCCCGGGCAGCGCGGCGAAGAGGAAGCCGCCGAGCGCCACGGGCTCGGGCGCCGCCTCGACGGCTGCCGGGCCGCCGTTCGGGGAGGCGCCGTCGGAGGGCCCTCCGACCCGGACGATGTAGGCGGTGCCGCCGCCGTTGGCGAAGTAGCCGTAGACCGAGTGCGCGAGGTACGTGTCCGAAGTGAAGCCGCCGAACGTCTGCACGTACTGGTCCCAGTTGGTCACCAAGGTCGGCTCGTGGAACGGGCCGGTCTCCGCGAAGCCGACGAAGGCAGCGACCGCGGTGCCGACTCCTTCGATCGGCCTCGCACCGGACTGCACCTCTTCCACGTACACGCCCGGGGTGAGGTACGAAGGCATGCTCGCTCCTTAATACGTCGGCGGTCACTTCGGTCACTTCCGAGTCTCGAAGCCGCCGCCGCCGCGCGACAGGGCGCGGAGTCCAAGGCCAAGGGCAAAGTCGCTGCCTTTTGCGGGCACGTCCCCGGGCCTTTCCGACGGCGTCGCGCGTGATCTCGCCCCCGCGGCCCGGCGCACCACGGCGGCGGACGGCCCGGCAGGCACCTTCAACTAGCCCCGAGGTGCAGCGACACGCGGGGCGAGAGGCAGCGCCGATCGCCCTGGATGAATGAGTCCAAGGGGTGCGGGTGCGGTCAGTGACCGTAGGCGGTCAATGACCGCTTGATGGGCTGCCCAGTCCTGGCGTTGCGCCAGATCGTTGCGGTCAGCGCGACCTGCCCGGCCCGGCGCAGCCAGCGCCGCTCGGAGGTGTACCCAAGCAGGGCGGACATCACCGCGAGCGTGAGTAGCTCAGCGTCGCTGAGCGTAGGCGCGATCCCGACCGCCGGCCGGGCGGGCAGCAACCACGGCGAAGCCTTCAACTCGTCGTGGATCCGGGCATTAGAGTGCTGTCGCGAGGGTGTCCAGGTCTGTCATCACACACTGACCGTGGACGCCCTCACGTCATGTCCGCAGGCACTCCCTTGGACCCATTCATCTACGGCCGGGTCGGGTTCCGCTGCGCCTCGTCGAGCCAGGGCCCGAACTCGGTCTCCAAGACGAGCCGTCCGAGCTTGCGGTACTCCTGCAGGATGGCGGTCACGACCTGTGCCATGCCCAGTGGGCGGCCCGAATCCGCCGCGAGATACGCCGCGGTCACCGCGCAGGCGCGGATCGACCCCCCGGCCAGCTCGAAGCGCTCCGCGCAGAAGTCGAGGTCGAGCGCCTCGTCGCGCGGCAGTTCGGTGCCGAGGCACCGGTCCCACAGTGCGCGGCGCTGGCGCACGTCGGGCATCGGGAACTCCGCGATCACGTCCAGGCGCCGCGTGAACGCTTCGTCGAGGTTGGCGCGCAGATTCGTGGTGAGCACGGCGATGCCGTCGAACGACTCCATACGCTGGAGCAGATACGCCGACTCGACGTTGGCGTGCCGGTCGTGCGCGTCCTTGACCTGCGACCGCTTGCCGAAGATCGCGTCCGCCTCGTCGAACAGCAGCACCCCGTTGACCTCGGACGCCTCAACGAAGATGCGCTCCAGGTTCTTCTCGGTCTCACCGACGTACTTGTCCACGACGGTCGACAGGTCGACGACGTAGAGCTCCATGCCGAGGTCGGCGGCGATGACCTCGGCGGACATGGTCTTGCCCGTGCCCGACTCGCCGGCGAACAGGGCGATCACCCCACGGCCGCGCCCGCCGCCCGGCCGCATCCGCCACTGCCCGAGCACCTGCTCCCGGTGCCGGGCGCGCAGCGCGAGCTCACCGAGCTGGTGACGGGTGGCCGGGGGCAGTACGAGGTCGTCCCAGCCCACCGCGGGCTCGATCCGTCGGGCCAGGCGCTCAAGACCGGCGCCGTTCTGCGCCCGGACGGCGTCGCGCAGGTCGGCCGCGGTCACGGTGCGCCCCGCGAGGGCGGCGACCCGGGTGGCGACGGTGGCGGCCCTGCGCACCTGGCCGGAGTCGAGGCGGTAGACGGCGAGCGTCCCGGCGAGTTCGTCGTCCGGCGCGGGGTGCGCGGCCCCGATGGTCTCGGCCGCTTCGGTCAGCGCCCGCCGCCACTGCCGGGCACCCTGCTCCGGTGACGGCGGGCTCACGGTGATCCGCACCGGGCTCTCCGCCGCCCACAGCGGGTCCCAGCCCTTCCTGCCGTAGGTGATGAGCGGGACGCCTTCAGCCGCCGCGCACAACTCCCGCAGCAGCATGGCGCGTTCTGGGCGCTCGGGTTCGAGGGCTTCGAGCGGCCCGAGCACGATGCCCCCGCCGCTCAGCCTGGCCTCGGTGGCCACGACGCGTGGCAGGTGGCCGAGCGGGACGTGGGCCGCGGTGGCGGTCTGCGCGACGAACGCCGGGACGTCGAGGACCAGCGGACGGCGCCCCGCGGCCAGCAGCGAGCCGACCGCGAGGCGCCCGGCGTCGCCGCCCCGGTCCAGCAGGTGGACCAGGCCGCCGCCGGTGCGGGCGGCGGCCGCCACGCGGTGACTGTCGTCGTCGTGCGCCGCGTCGAGGTCGAGGTGCGCCGTGCGGCCGTGCTGGACGCAGAGGAGGCCGAGCAGTCGCCCGTCTGGCTCCTCGTTCCCGAGCAGGTGCGCCGTCACCCGGTCCGGCACCCTCAACGCCCTGGAGAGCTGGGGGCGTTCGGGTTCGCCGATCTCGACGAGGCCGCCCGCCACGAGCGGCGCCGACGGCGCGAGACGGAAGCGCGCCGCGCTCGCGGCGGGAAGGCCGCACAGCTCAAGGGCCAGGCCGACGGTGGGCCTGCGCCGGGTGAGGTCGTCGTTGAGGTAGCCGTAGAGCCGCTCGAACCGTGCGTCGAGGTCGGGCGCCATGGCGACGAGCAGCAGCTCCACGTCGAGGGGGGACAGACCGAACGCGGCGGCCAGTTCGTGCAGGACGGAACCGGGCGGAGGTGTGGCGGGCTCACCGGTGACGGATCCCGACGCGGGGGACTCGTCGAGGATCCGCTCCACCGCCTCGGGAGTGAGGTACTGCCCCCGGTACGGATCGTCCGGGTCAGGGTCGACGGCGCGGCGCGCGGCCACCGCCTCGCGCACCCGCTGCTCGATGAGCCGCAGCCGTACCCAGAGGTGGTCGTCGAACCGGCCGGGATCCGCGCCGGGCAGCACATGGACGGCCTGGGTCATTCCTGACGACCTCCTCGGCGGCGCCGCGCGGGCGTGGGCCTGCGTTCGCGCGGCGACGAGAACCCGTCGGGGCCGGGGTCGCGTATGCCCTCATAGCGCAACTGCCGCCGCGGTACGTCGTCGTCCGTCCCCGAGGAGGCGGCGACGGGCTTCACGACCAGGCCCTCGGTGACCGGCGGTCCCGCCGGCGTGCGCTCACCGGCCAGCGGCGCGGTGACCGTCACACTGATCGACGCTTTCAGCTCACCGCCGAGCGCCGGCCACACGTCGGAGGCCGACTGACCGTCCGGGCCGCCCGCCGTGAACAGCGGTAGGGCCAAGCCGAGTTCGGCGAGGGAGCCGGTGAGTACCCGTCTGGGCAGCATCTCCTGAGCGATCAGGCACCGCAACACCTGGGAGAGCAGCCGGTGTTCGTCCTGCGGGCGGTTGGTCCATGCCGTGACCAGATACGTCAGCTTGAACCAGCGCGGCGGCGTGCGCCATGCGACGACCAGGCCGTCGGCGTCGTACTCCTCGCCCGTGCCGGAGCGTCGCCGCGTGGTGTCCTCCTGGATGTCGTACAGGAACGCGCTGACCGTCGGGGCGTTTCGGCGCGCGGACCAGTCCCGGGTCGGGGCGTCGAAGACGAGGTCCACCCCCGCCTCCTCCAGGCCCGCCTCGGCGAGCAACTGCCGCAGTCCCTCGTCGACTTCGTGGATCATCGGCGCTCCACCTCGTCCGGCGGCTGTACGCTGCCGTTCACCACGAGGAACTTCGTCGTGACCGGGCTGAAACCCGGACCGCTGGCGGTGATGGTGCGCGGCCCCGTCTGGTCCTTGGTGAGGATCAGGAGCTGGCCGATGAACGTCCCGTCCGGGCCGGGGATCGTCGGCGCGGCGGCCGCCGTGATGCCTGGCTTCCAGGTGAAGACGACGGGCGCGCCGGGCGGGAAGTCCGTGCCGCGCACCGAGGTCACGAACCCGGGCTTGCCGATGGGCGGTACGGCCACGATGCGCGGCTGGAGGATGCGCAGTGGCGTACGGGCGAAGTTGTCGTTCGGGTTCGCGTCCGTGCCGGTCGTGGTGAGCGTCCCGGTGACCTGGGTCCGCTGCGCCTGCTTCGGGTTGAGGACGACGCGGACGACGTCGGAGGCGCCCTGGGCCAGGTCGGGGAGCGCGCACTCCAGGGAGTCGTCGCATCCGGCCGGCGGCGCCCCGTACGGGATGTCCGGGGGCAGCCCGAGCTTGATGCGCAGGCCGGTGGCCAGAGCGTCGCCGCCGTTGCGGACCGTGTACGTGACGACGACATGTCCGCCGACGTAGCCGGGGTTCGGCTGCGCGGTGATGGTCACGCCGGGGCCCGCTTCGGGCGGGGTCGGTGTCGGAGGCGTGGGCGGGGTCGGCGGAGTCGGCGGGGTTGTTGGAGGCGGCGTCACGGGGGTGACGGGCACGACGGTCTCGGAGGCGTTGTTGGTCGGATTGGCATCGAGGACGGCGCCGTCGACGGACCAGCCGATGCGCTGCTCGCCGGTGTTCACCCCGGTCACCTTCACGATGACGGGCACGCTCGTGCCGGGCGCGATGACGCCCAGACCGCACTGGAGGGAACCGGCGGGGCACTTCCCCGTGGGGCTGGCCAGCCCGTCGACGCGCAGACCCGGGGGCGGGGCCGCGGTGAACACCGTGCCGGGGGAGGCCGCGGGGCCGTTGTTGACGACGGTGAGGGTGATCGAGGTGGACGAACCGACCTTGAGCGACGGCGACTTGGCGGGCGCGCGCACGGCCAGGTCGACGGACTGCTGGATGCTCGGCTCCTTCTGCCGTCCGGGCAGCGCCTTGGTGAGCCAGACGACGTGTCCCGTGGTCAGGTCCAGGGACTTCAGGGCCTCCGGCTCGTTGGGCGGGAGCCCCCTGCGGGAGCTGAACACCAGCGTCTTGCCGTCGGCGGACCAGGCCACGTCGCGCGGCTGGAACGGCCCGGTCACGGTGGAGTCCGGCAGCGGCTGGCCGCAGGCGCCCGGATCGCCGCCGAGACCCGCGGGGGCCACCACCTTGCAGCCACCGCCGGTCAGGGACGCTACGAGGAGACCGTCGCGCTCGTTGACGCGGCCGCCGCCGTCCTTACGGTTGAACGCGAGGGTGCGGCCGTCGGGCGAGAACGCCGGACTGTCGTCGATCACGTCGCACGCGCCGGGGCAGATCGTGGCGCTGAAGTCCTTCTGCTGGTCGAGGGCGTTCACCGGTACGGTCCAGATGTGCTTGTTGCCGCCGCCCCCGTTGATCACCTCATTGCGGGTGAAAGCGATCGTGGTGCCGTCCGAGGACCAGGTGGGCTGTGCGTCACCGCCCGTCGCCTGACCCGCGGGAGGCGTGATCTCGTGGACGATTGCCCCGGTCGCCACGTCGGAGATCAGGATGCGGCCGGGCCCCGAGGCGCTGCCGACCCCACCGGGCGACGTCCTGGTGAACGCGAGGAACTTGCCGTCCGGCGAGAAGGTCGGGTCGGTGTCCCAGTCCTTCGGGCCGCGCCCCGCGAGCGGCATCGGCGCGGCGTGCGATCCGTCGGCGTCGGCGAGCCAGATCCGCTCGATCCTCCCGTTCGGCGAGTCCTCGAAACGCGTCAGGACGATGTGCCGTCCGTCCGGAGTGTAGTTCTGCCGCTCGTCCCAAGGGTCGTATCCCGGGGCGGGGTTGAAGAGCGGATCGACGGCCGGGTCCGTGTTCGTGTCGGCCGCGGGGTCCTCCTTGAGGATGGTGAGACCGAGGTCCCGGGGGTCCGAGCCGTCCGGCCGCGTGTCCTGGAGCGTCGCGACGTGCACCGCGGGCGCGGACGTGCGTGCGACGAGCACCTTGCCGCCGTTCAGCGGGCCGAGCCAGGTCGGCGAGTCGACCGCGCGGTTCTCGCTGAGCACCAGTTGGGGCGCGTTTGTCGCGTGCGCCTGTGTGCGGTAGACGTGGTCCCAGTCGCCCTCGCAGCCACAGGTGCGGTCGGGGCTGAGGAAGAGAAGGCCGTTGCCGTCAGGCAGCCAACTCGCGCCTTTCGTACGCCAGGTGGCCGCGACGCCCGCGAGGAGCGGACCGTCGGTGCCCTTGCCGTCGGTGACGCGCAGGCTCGGGGTCTTCTGCTCCCTCGCGGTGAACGTGTAGGCGACGAGGTCACGATGAGCGGGGTCGTCCACCGGGTTCCACACCGGCTCGGTCGCCTCCCCGGCCTGGGCGCCGGTGAGGAGGGTCGCCGTGCCGCCGTCCAGCGCCCGCGTGTAGATCTGCCAGCCGCGCAGGGGGTCGGAGTCACTCGCGTACGCGATGCGGGTCCCGTCGGGCGAGACGGTGGGTGACACCTCGTTGGCGGAGGAGTCGGTGAGCCTGCGCAGCCCGGAGCCGTCGGTGCGCACCAGCCACAGGTCACGCTGCTGCTGGCCTGCGGGGCCACCGGGCTCCGCCGAGTCGAACACCACCGACTTCCCGTCCGGGGTGAGCCGGGGATGCGCGGCATCGCGTCCGGTCGTCAGCTTGCGCACTGCGCCGGTCGCGTCGCGCAGGTAAACCTGCGGCTTCACATCGTCGCGCAGGCTGGTGAAGACCGTCACGTCGCCGTGTGCGGACGGCTGTTGGTCGAAATGGGTGAGCCCGGCACCGAAGAGCGGCGTGCTCGACGTGGTCGTGCTGACCTCGCCGAGGCTGCGGTGCTCCGTACCGGCGTAGGCGATCCGGCCGGCGCTCGACGCGGCCGCGTCCGTCGTGTCGGCGTTGGCCCGGCCGCCGAGGTCCTGCCCGAATACGGCGCTCACCGCGAGCAGGGGCCCGAGCAGCAGAAGGGCGGCAGCGATTCTGCCTAGCTGGTGCCACCTGGTGGGGCCAGCGGTGCCGATCACGGTCCACCTCGCAGTCCGGGGCCAGTCTCCGAGCACCACCCTGGCGGCCGGGCCGGGCCGTGGACAGGCCGCAGGGACCTGTCCCGGGGGAAGACCTCATTGCGCCTTCGGGCAGGAGCTGGCGGCCTGCCGGTCCCGCCCCGCTATATGAGCCCGTGGCGCATCGCGTATCCGACCGCGTGGGCGCGGTTGCGCAGCTGCAGACGGGTGGTGACATCGTGCAGGACGTTCTTCACCGTGCGCTCCGAATACGAAGTCTTCTGCGCGATCTCGGCGGTGTCGAGGCCCTCCGCGACGAGTTTGAGCATGTCCGCCTCTCTCGCCGTGAGCGTGGAGTAGGTGGTTCCGCGCGGGTCGAGCCCGGAGTGGTGCATGCCGCCCAGGTAGTCGAGGAGCTTGCCGAGCAGGTCACCGGGGAGCATGCCCTCCCCGTTCGCGAGGGCCGTGATCAGGTGCACGAGCCGGTCCTGGTCGGCCTCCGCCCGGCGTAACACCGCCGAGACCCCGCACTCCACGACGGTCGGCAGCGCCCTCGATCCGAAGGAGGCGACGACGAGCCCGGTCCGGGTGGCGGTGTTGCGGCGCAGTCGGTGCAGCAGTTTGACGGCGGCGTCGTCCACGGTGTCCACCACGACGAGTGATGCCTGTGCGCGGTCGGCCTCGGAGTCCGTGAGCAGGTCCACCTCGGGCCGCTGGCGCAGCTGTTGGACGATGCCGGTATGCAGGATCAGGTCCTCCGCGTAGACCGACACGGAGACGCGGCGGGGTTTGGTGTGGGAAGCCGAGAGCACTGTCGCCCTCAGCTCGGCCGACCTGGGGGATTGCGCCGGGACCGTGACCGCGCGCGGTTCGTCGTGTAATGCCATTGATGCGTACCCTCTCCAGAGATCCTTTAGGCCAGACATGCCAGGGAAGCCGTCCGTAGCAGGACAGGCACGGGTCTTCGGGTGGTTACGTGCGTGGTGCGGGTGGTGAGTGCCGCGCAGTCGGGCTGCGCGGTGCGGGAAGTGAGGGCAGCGCCGAGGTGTGCGTCGGGGGCACTGTGACTGCCCGACCGTTGCCCTCCTGCCTCTCGTGACACGGATGGCACAGCCATTAGGTTCACCGCGTGACCGCATCTGCTGCATCTGCCGAAACTGAAATTCCGCCAGTGACGGTGACGCCCGGCGGTGAGGCGACCACGACCCTGACCGTCCGCAACGGCAGCGACATCGTCGAGGCCTACACGCTCGAAGTGGTCGGTGACTGCGCCGCGTGGAGCACCGTCGAACCGACCAGGGTCTCGCTGTACCCCGGCACGTCCGAGACGGTGACGGTACGCCTCGCCCCACCCCGCTCGCCCGAGGTCCGTGCCGGGGACCTCCCGCTCGGCGTTCGCGTACTGCCCGCGGAGAACCCGGAGTTGGTGCAGGTCCCGGAGACGACCGTCCACGTCGAGGCGTTCCGGGAGCTGCAGCAGGAACTCCAGCCGCGGCGCCGACGCGGCTGGCTCGGTGCCCGCTACCGCGTCGCCGTGCGCAACCAGGGCAACACCGCCACGGACGTCGCCTTCACCGGCCAACAGGCGGGTGAGGAACTGCGGTTCGGCTTCACACCGAGTCGGCCCCGCCTGGAGCCGGGGGAGTCCACCGAGGTCCGCCTGCGCGTGCGGACCGGCAAGTTGATCTGGTTCGGCAAGCCGGTCACGTGGCCGTTCCAGCTCGGTGTGGCGCACTCCGAGGAGACCACCTCCGACGAAGAGGGAAAGGGACAGGGACGGCCGCCGAGCGGACAGCCCCTCGGCAGTGAACAGGCCCCGCTGGAGGGCGAGTTCGTCCAGCTCTCGGTCCTCCCGAAGTGGCTGCTCGCCGTGCTGGCCGCGCTCCTGGCGCTGCTGCTCGCATGGTTCGCGCTGGTGCGGCCCGCCGTGCAGAGCACCGCGAAACAGGCCGCGAACGACGCCGTCAGGAAAACCAACCCGAGCCCGAACCCCAACGGTGCCCAACAGGGCGGCAAGCCCGGTACGGGAGCCGGTGGTCAGGGCAATCCCTCGGGCGGCGGCGCGACGGGGTCGGGCGGCGGTAGTGGATCGGGCTCGGGACCGGGCACGGCCAACGGCCAGCAGAGCTCGGCGACCATCGACGTCCAGACGGACGGTGGCGCCACGAAGACGGGCACCTACCAGGTCCCGGCCGGGAAGCTTTTCGGCATCACCGACATCGTGGTGGCCAACTACCAGGGCGACGAAGGGCTGTTGACCATCACCTTCGGCGACCGCAAGATCACCACCATCGCCCTTGAGACCTTCCGCAACCAGGACTACCACTGGGTGACTCCCATCGACATCCCCGAGAACGCCACGGTCACCGCGCAGGTGACGTGCGCGAAGCCCGGCACACCGGCCACGGGGACGCAGGCCTCCGGATGCGACGAGGTGCTGAACGTCAGTGGTGTGCTGAGCGACGTCAAACGATGAGACAAACCCCTCTGGGAGCGGCATCGGGTCTGCCCGTTGAGCAACGGAAAGTCCGGGCCCGGGTGCGTCCGAAAAACGCCGTACAGCCTGATGGGGACACGTGCTCCGAGCGGCGTGGCGCCGCTGGCGGCGCTGTGGGGGCTGAACTCGCGGAATTCCTCGAAGCCGCCGTCCAGTGACGGGCTGGGCGAGCCGGCGCCGCCGTCGTTGCGGAAAACGTCCGGGACGCGGTCCGGGAAAGCCCGCGGGCGCGCCGAGCGACACCCGCGCCGGGGCGAGGAAGCAGACGAGACGGTCACACAACTGCCCGCCCGGTGCGGGGGACGCGGCCGGGACTCGGCGGATGCCGAGGTGACCGGGGCGGTCTGCCACCAGGCCTTCGACGTCCCGCCCAGCGAACTGCCGATGATCGAGCACCGCCTTGACAGGCGGCGCTGTGCGGGCTGCGGCAGTCGACTGCCGCGGTGGCGCCGACCGGGGTGGGCGCCTTGGTCCGGACCCGTCGTCAACGGCATCGGTGAGTCTGACCGCCCGCTGGCACCTGTCGTTCGGGCGGTGCGGTGCGCCCCACTCCCTGCCGACGTCCTCGGTAACCCGGTCTCGACGCGGGCCCCCGTGGAACCGGGCGGCGGGACCGGGCGCCTGGAAGAGCTCACCCGCGTGGTGCGCGAGCTGATCACCAGCGCACCGGCGGCGGGGCCGTCGCGATCAGCCCTGCATCAGGATCGTCAGGACCAGGCGGTTGTCTCCGCTCTCGGGGGTGAAGCGGTTTGCCCAGCCCCACTGCTCATGGAAGCTCTGCTCCGCGGGCCCGTACATCTGGAAGTACCACTGAGGGTCACCTGAGCTCAGGGTGCCCTGTTCCTCGTGGCGCGCGAAGTTCTCCATCGTGACGTGGTCGCGTCCGCTCTTGGCCACGATGCTGGCGAAATGGAAGTCCAAGCTGCCGGAGGTGGAGTCTTCGCGAAGCGCCTTGATCATGAGGAGGTCACCGACGCCCGCTTTCGCCGTGAATTCGTTGACCTTGAACTTGCTGTACGCGGCCTGGAGTCGGGGCCTTTTTGCCTTGTCGTCGCGGTACGCCATGACCCGCTGGATCAGCTTGCTCACGACGGCCGTCAGTTGCGGCAGTTCTGTCTTTTCCTTGCTGACCGCGGACTTGGCCTTTTCGTAGCGGGCCCGGAAGTCGTCGGCCTCCGCCGAGCTTTCCAACTCGCCGAGGACCTTGATGAGGGATCGGAAGTAGAGGTCCTCACCGGTGTGGTCCGGCGCAGGCTTCGAGGTGATCTCCCTGGCTATCTCGTTGCAGCGCTGTGAGAGCCGCACATCCAGACCGCGCTGCAGCGGCTGGCCGTGCTCGGGGTCCACCTTCACGGGCTCGACCTGCCACAGCGTCAAGTGTTTGTCGCTCACCTTGATGTCGAGGAACCGCCTGGTCCGCTGCAGCGTCAGATAGCCCTGTCCCTGGTCGAGCCGCACCTTGCCGCGCAGGAGGGCGTTGGCTTGGTCGATGCGCTCGGACGTGGCGAAGAACGTCTTGGCCTGGCGGCCGTCGATGATGTGCTCCACCGCCAGGTCCATCTTCTCGGCCAGGCGCAGCGGCACGCCGCCTTTGTACACGACGTTGAGGCTGCCGTCGGCCGCCACGAAGCTGTTGGCCTGCCGGGGCCCGTGCTGCGGGTCGTGGACCACGCGGGGACGGGCCTGCTGGCTGGGGAAGAAGTCCGCCGCAGGCGGGCCGGGTTGACCCTGTTCGTTGAGCGTGCCCGCACGCGGGTAGTTCGCGTCGCCGGGGTTGACGACGACGAAGCGCTGCACGGGACTGGCCCCCGTCGTTTGCCCCGACGCGGTGCCGTGCGCGGCGTGGTCGTGGTGTGCACCGTCGTGTGCCTCGCGAGAGGCGTCGGCTGCGGCAGGGAGGGACCGGGCGAGGGCGCGGCGGGCGTTGTCCTCGGCGGCCCGCTCGAAGCGGTCCGAGGGGTCGCTGACCCGCAGTCCGTTGCCGTGGTCGGTGCCCGCGACGGGTCCCTGACGCTGCTGGATCACGTGGGTCAACTCGTGGGCGAGGGTGTGCCGGTCGCCGCCTCCGTCGCCGAGGACCACGTGGTTGCCCGAGGTGTACGCGCGCGCTCCCAGTTCCTGCGCCGAGCGCTGGGCGTCGGCACCCGTGTGCACCCGTACGTCGGAGAAGTCCGCGCCGAGGCGGCCCTCCATCTCCGTGCGCACGGCTCCGTCGAGCGGCTTGCCGGAGGTCCCGAGAACTTTGGGGACCGTGGAGGGCTCCACCGGCGCCGCGATCGGGGCGTAGCTGTCCAGCGGGGGCCGGGCCCGTCGCTGCAGCGCGCGCACGACTGCGGTGTTCCCGGCGGTGCGCTGGAGGTCGAGCACGGCGGCCGGAGACAGGAGCCCGGCGGGGAGCCGCTGCGTCGCGCGGTCTGCTCGCTCGGCGCGCGGCTGTCTCCGAGGCGCCCTGGCGGTCGGGCCCTGCTCCTGATGTACGACGCGCACGGGCGCCTCCCTGGGTGATCCCGTCGACGGTGAACCGATCTCTCCATGGTGCCGGTGCGCGCGGGGTCGGACGAGAGACAAAAGGGCAGTCCCGCATGCCCTGTCGGGGCAGATCGCCTTCCGTACGCGGACCTTTCAGGACACGGCGACTCCAGCGTGCGCGGGCGCCGCCGCGAGGAATCTCACGCCCCGGTCTCCGGATGTCCACGATCAAGGGGAAGTGTCAGCCCGCGTGTCGCCAAGCACGGCGAACGCCTTTCGTAGCGTCTGACGTAACCGTCAAATGGTGGTGGTCACGCCGCGGCTGCTGAGGCAGTCGCGCAGCGCCCGCACCGCGTAGTGCGTACGGGACTTGACCGTTCCGGGCGGTAAGCCGAGCACGCGTGCCGTCTGGTTCACGCTTCGCCCCATGTAGTAGACGTGCAGCAGGACCTCACGCTGGAAGGGCGCGAGATCGCGCAGGGCCTCGACCATGACCTGCGCGGTGAGCGCGCGGTCCACGCCGTCGGCCACCGGCAGGTGCGTGATGTCCTGACCCACCTCCTCGGGTGGTCGCGCCTGCCGTCCCCGGTAGCCGTCGATCACCAGATTGCGCACGACGTGCAACAGCCAGGGGCGCAGCTCATCGCCGGGCGGGCCGAGTTCGGCTGCGTGCTGCCAGGCGCGGATCGCCGCCTCCTGCAGGATGTCCTCGGCGCGGTGCCAGTCACCGCCGAGCATCCGGGCAGCGAAGCGGAGCACCACGGATCCGTGGCTCGCGTACAGCGCGCGCAGGAGCGCCTCGGCCGATGGGGTGTCACGGGCGGTGGCGGAGGATGTTAAAGCAGGCATGGCCGTTGCCTCCGGGCGACTCCTGGTGCACTCCCGGTGCACGCTGACGTAAGCGCTCCGAACTGACCGGGCGCATCCGTCACTTGGAGCGTTCCAAGCAGTTATAAGGCCATACGGGCATGGTCAACGGGCCCGTTACGCCGCGTCTCGCGACCGCCTGTGACCGGTCTGCTCCAGGGCGACGGGCAGGCGACGTGCCGCGTTGCCGCGGGGCGGGTAGCCCGGATGCCCGAACGGTCAGGATCCGGGCCCGCTTGCGGCCCGGCGGCCTCGCGGCCACTGCCCGGATCGTGCCCGGGACGGGCATTCCAGCGGTCGTGCGCGTTCCGCGCGTGTCGCCTGCCAGCAGACCGTCTTCTGCAGGGGACAGCCCACAGCAACGGGCACAGAGGGGGCGCTGCCCCCACACCTCCGCCGTCGCCCAGGGCCCGCTGGACCGCCCAATCCGCAGGGGGCGCTGCCCCGCATCCCGCGCCTTTGGCGGCGGGTCCCGGCCCTGCCCTCAAGTGCTCGGCCGTTTCGCGGCCTGCGCGTGATGCGGCAGTTCCGTAGGTCGTGGAACTGGGCGCAGAGCACCGGCCGCTGGCTTGGAAGACTCTGGTGAGGGAGAAAGCCGGTGCCCTCCGTGCCGAGAGCTGCCAGGATTCCCGCATGGAGATCCGCCGCATCACTGAGGTTGAGGCCGTCAAAGATGCCGGACTTCTGTTCGACGCGCCTCCTCTGCTGGAAGCGACTGAGCGGTTCCTGGCGGACGAGCGCCACCACCTCCTGATCGCCTACGTGGACGACGTCCCGGCAGGGATGGTCACCGGCGTCGAGATGACACACCCGGACAAGGGCACCGAGATGTTCCTGTACGAGCTGGGCGTGGAGGAGTCGTTCCGCGGGCGCGGTGTTGGCCGGGGCGAGCTGTGCTACCCACTCGCCGGTCGGATTCGTGGTGACGCCGAGAACGTGGACGCGCCGGGTGGCGATCTCCATGACGAAGAAGACGTAGAGGCGCCTCAGAAGGACGGTGTCCACGTGCAGGAAGTAGCAAGCGAGCAGCGTGTGGGCCTGGGAGCGAAGGAATGTGTGCCAGGTCTGTTGGGTGGTGCGCTGCGGTGCGGGTGGTAGGCCCGCGCGGCGCAGCACGCGTCGGATGGTGGCGGCCGCCACGCGGTGGCCGAGGCGTCGCAGTTCACCTTGGATTCTGACGTAGCCCCAGGTCGGATTCTCTGTGGCGAGGTGCTGGATGAGCGCGGCGAGTTCGTCGGGCAGTGGTGGTCGGCCGGGCTTGGCGGGTGGCTGGCGCCATTTCCACCGGACCAGGCGGCGGTGCCAGGCCAGCAGTGTGCTCGGGGTGACGAGCCGGTGTCGGCGCAGTGTGGTCGGCAGCTGCCAGGCGAGTGCGGAGAGTATCGCGCGGTCGGCCCAGGACACCCGTGGCCGCTCGGTCTGGCAGCGGAGCACTGAGACCTCGTGGCGCAGGAGAAGGATCTCGGCGTTCCTGGCAGCTGACGAGCGCCCCAGCAGCGCCAACCAGTCCAACACCCGGCAGAAGATGAAGTACAGCAGTCGCAGACCCACGATCAGGGATCATGCCCGGGCCGCGGGGACGTGCAAAGCCCCTGGTCAACCGCGATGCGCCAGTAAAGACACCCCGGCATCACTCGTGTTTCGCACTTTTCGCGATCGGGAGGCGTGTGAACGCGCGTAGGTCCGGCTACCTGATCGGGTGAGCTTGGTCCTTCTCCGCACAGGATGTGACGCGAAGACAGAAGCATCGGCGGTGACTGTTTCACTCTGGTTGAGAGTGATCCGCCGATGCTTCTTGATGGAACCATACCGCCGTCCGTAGCGGCTGTGCTGGCCGTCTGCCGTTCCTGCTTCACGGTGCCGACGTTCCGGACCTTCTGCGTGCTGGTGACGGGAATGATCGCGCAGACTCGCCACCGCACGGTGTGCGGGATGCTGCTGGGCACGGGGCTTGAACGAGTGTGGCACCACGCCCGGTGCCACCGGTTGTTCTCCGCGGCCCGCTGGTCGGTCGACGAGGTCGGCCTGGCTCTGGCCGACTTGATCGTCGCACGTCTCCTACCGGACAGTGCGCCGCTAGTCGTCACAGTGGACGACACCTTGTTCAAGCGGTCCGGTCGCAAGGTCTTCGGGGCAGCCTGGCAACATGACGGAGCCGCCAAGACACCACGCCCGGCGGGGTTCGGCAACTGCTGGGTCGTGGCCGGCCTCGTCGTAACCGTGCCGTTCTTATCCAGGCCGGTATGCCTTCCAGTCTTGGCCCGGCTGTGGCAGCCACGCCACACCGGAAAGATCGCCCTGGCTCGCCAGATGGTCGAACTGCTCGCCGCCCGCTTCCCCGACCGCACCGTGAACGCGGTGGGCGATGCCGCCTATGTCGGTGAGCACCTACGCGGCCTGGATGCGCAGATCACCTGGACCAGCCGCCTGAAAGTCACCTCCGTACTGCACGAACTGCCACCCCCACACACCGGGAAGAAGGGACGACCGCGCACCCGCGGCCCACGCCTGGGCACCCCGACCGACCTGTCCCAAGTCCTTGACTGGCGGCGCGTGAAGGTCCGTCGCTACGGACGGGTGGACACCGTGTTTCTGGCCGACCGCATCTGCCTGTGGTACGGCTGCTTCCACACCCTGCCGGTCCGCGTCGTGCTGGTCTGGGACAGCAACTGTGGCCCCGGCACCGGGCTGGACCGCGGCTACGGCGCGGCCCTGGTCACCACCGACCTGACCAGCCCAGCCGAACTCATCGTGGAACGCTACGCGGCCCGGTGGGCGATCGAGACCGCTTTCCATGATGCTCGCCAGACCCTCGGCGTCGGCGAGGCCCGCAACCGCACCCAACGCGCGGTCCAGCGCACCGTCCCCTTTGGACTGCTCGCCTACACCGTGGTCCTCATCTGGTACGTGCTCACCGGACACCAGCCCGCCGACACCGAGCAACACCGCGCACGGGCCCGCTGGTACACCACCAAGACCCAGCCCTCCTTCGAGGACATGACCGCCAAGCTCCGCCGCACGATCATCGCCCACCGTTTTCGCGGCCCACACCCCCACCAGGCACAACCCGAAGAAATCCAGGCCATCCTCACCGCCTGGGCCATCGCCGGAACATGAACATCAAGAACTGCGAAACACGAGAGAGTCCTGCGGGTGCCGATTAATCATCCGGCCTGTTCAGGCAGCGCGTTGGTACTCGTACCTGCCGACGCGAGCTGCTCGACCGCACCTGGATCTGGAACCAGAGCCACCTGCTGTATGCGCTACGCGAGTTCGAGTCGTTCTACAACGAGCACCGCCAGCACCGGACGCTGAGCCAAGCCGCACCACTGCGCGCGCTACCCGCACTCATCGCCGACCCGGGCCAGATAAACAACCTCGACATCCACAGACGCGACCGACTCAGCGGTGTTATCCACGAGTATCGATATGCCGCGTGATCAGCACGGATGATTTATCGGCACCCGCAGAGTGAGTGCTTCAGTTGGCGGGCTGGACCTTCGGCATCGATTGCGACTGCGAGTCAGTCGGCGTACTCGGTCAGGGCTGTGCCGGGGAGGGTGAAGCACCGCGAGACGCCAGGGTTCACCACGAGCCGGGTCGAAGCCAGCGACCGGGTTCGCGGGGATCGCAAACCTCCACAGACGGCACTGTGACGCAGGTCACGGTAGATGCAGAACCTGCGCGCCGCATCGGGCGTCTGGCTGGTGTGAGATCACGCGGGAGAGCATTGGACGAGCTGGACGAGGAGCGCCTCGTTCGGCTGGTGGCCAGAGGTGACCGCGCTGCGTTCGACGAGTTGTACCGGCGCACGTCGCCGTGGCTGGCGGTGCGGTTGCGCCGCCGCTGCGCGGACGAGCAGATCGTCGCCGAGGTCATGCAGGAGACCTATCTGGCGGTGTGGCGCGCGGCTGGCGCGTTCGCCGGGAGCGCGGTCGGGGGGACGGGCGTCGGGTGGCTGTGGACGATCGCGGCGCGGCGCCTCGTCGACGCGTTCCGGCGCCGTGCCCACCACGCCGAACCGCCGGTCGCCGCCGCCGAGCGGACGGTGGTGCCCGCGGCGGAGGACGAGGTACTCGCCGGGACCGTCGGCGGCGAGGTCGGCGAAGCCCTGCGGCAACTGGCGCCGGAACTGCGGCAGGTGTTGCAGGCCATGGTGCTTGACGGGCTTTCGGTGCGGGAGACCGCCGTCCTGCTCAGACTGCCCGAAGGCACGGTCAAGACCCGCGCCCGCCGGGCCCGGATCGCGATGCGGGAGGCACTGGCATGAGCACGGACCATGCGTCGATGCGGTTGATCGACGAGTACGCAGTTGGTGACGTGACGATGGCCGCGGACACGGTATGGGCGTTGGAGGCCCATCTGGAGACATGCGCGCCGTGCCGGAGTCGCCTGGCGGCCTGTGTGGCCACCGAGGCGCCCGGCATCGCCGCGCTCGTCGACACCGTCCGGGCCGGTCTGGAACCGCAGTTGGACGCGGCTGGCAGGGCGGCGCCCTCGCGGCGACACCGCCCGCGGTGGGTGTCGTCCTGGCTGACGCCGGGCATGACCCCGTGGCTGGCCATGACCGTCGTCGTCACCTTGATGGCGCTGCTGTTGGACGCGGTCGCGTCGCCGTCGTTCTTCGGTGACGCCTCGCCCGTGTTGCTAATCGCGCCTGTGCTGCCGCTGTGCGGTGTCGCCGCATCGTGGTCACGCGGCCTGGACCCGGCGCACGAACTGACGGCCTCGACCGCCCGGGCCGGCCTGCCCCTGCTCCTCAGGCGCACCACGGCGGTTCTCGTGGTGGTCCTACCTGGGCTCCTGGTGGGGGGATGGCTGACCGGAACCATGACGGCCGCGCAGTGGCTGCTGCCCTCCCTGGCCTTCACCTCCACCGCCCTGGCGCTGGGCAGCGTGGTCGGCGTGACCCGCGCCGCCACCGGGCTGGCGGTCGCGTGGGGCGTCGTCGTCGTGGTACCCGCGTGGGCCACCGGCCACGTCCCCCTTGCCCTGCGGCTTGTCCTCCAGCCGGACCAACTGCCCGGGTGGGGGCTGCTCCTCGCGCTCGGCATCGGCGCCGTGATCGCCCGCAGAAACGCGTACTCAACGCTGTGAAACCATCGTCGACCCTCGAAAGGGACCACCGTATGACGCCCACCGCGAGCGCGGCCGACACCGCGCCGAAAACCTACGCCTGGGAGATCCGGGCCGGGGGCCTGAGAGTACGCGTCGGACGCAAGAAGATGGCCGTCGACGGGCTCGACCTCTGCCTGGGCATCGGCACCCACGGCCTCCTGGGGCCCAACGGAGCGGGAAAGACCACCCTGATCCGGACGCTGGCCACCGTGCTGCGCCCCACTGAGGGCGAACTGGAGCTGCTCGGTACCTCCGTGGGCGGGATGGTCGACCACCGGGCCCTGCGTCGCCGGATCGGCTACCTGCCGCAGGATTTCGGCTACTACAAGCGCTTCACGGTGCGTGAGTTCGTCGAATACATGGCCTGGTTGAAGGAGGTTCCGAAGGCGGACGTGCCCGGGGCCGTCCAGCGGGCGGTAGAACGGGTTGGCCTGGCGGACCGCGCCGACCATCGGATGAAGACCCTGTCCGGCGGCATGGTGCGGCGGGTCGGCATCGCCCAGGCCATCGTCAACGACCCCGCGGTGCTGCTGCTGGACGAGCCGACAGCCGGCCTGGACCCGGCGCAGCGACTGCGCTTCCGCGAGCTGCTCCAGGAACTGGGCCGCGACACCTGTGTGGTCGTCTCCACCCACCTGGTCGAGGACGTCGCGGCCGCCTGCTCCGACGTGGTGCTCTTCGCCGACGGCCGCCTCGTCTTCCAGGGCACGCCGGACGACCTGGCCGCGGCGGGTGGCCCCGAGTACCCGGGCGACAGCCCCCTGGAGCGCGGCTACTCGGCGCTGCTGCGCAACTCCGGTCAGCAGGGAGGCACCTGGTGAACGGACGTGTCCTGCGCATCGAACTGAGGCGCTCCGTCGCCCCGTGGCCCGGCGTCGTCGTCCTGGCAGGCAGCCTGGCGGTCTTCTGTCTGATCGACGGGATCTGGTGGAAGGGCACCGCGGGGTGGACGGCCCAGTGGACCTCCATGGCCCTGTGGACCCGGTACCTGCTGGTCTTCTGGTGGCCGCTCGTGGTGGGCCTGGGAGCGGTGTACGGGCTGCGCGAATCCCGCTCGCGGACGGCCGAACTACTGACGACCACGCCGCTGCCGGCCTGGCGCCGTGCGGCGCTGCCGACCGGTGCGATGGCCCTCGCGCTGGCGTCGGGCTTCGGCCTCCTCATCCTGGTGGGCGCAGTCCAGGTGGCCCGCGGCGCCACCACCTACACACCTCTCGGCTGGCTGCCGATCTCGCTGGTGGCGGCGCTGGCCCTCGTCGCGTGGGCCGTGTTCGGCATGGGCGCCGCGCGGGCCGTGCCCTCCGTGCTCACCCCGCCGGCCCTGACGGTGTTCTTCTTGCTGACGGCCCTCCTCCTGCAGCAGAGCAATGAGGGGGCGCTGCCTTCGAGCACCGCGCCGAACCGGCTCGCCCAGCTGTCCCCGGCGACCGCGGAGCCGCGGCAGATGCTGCTGACCCTGTCCGGCTCCGTGGACCTCGGTCAGACGCTCTGGCTGCTCGGCGTGCTCGGCACCGGCTTCGCACTGCTGTCGGCCGCCACCCACCGGGCCCGACTGCTCGCGGTGGCCCCCGTCCTAGCCGGCGCGGCCCTGGCCCTGCTGATCCTGCCGGCCGCTGCGCGCGGCACCTACGTCGTCGACAAGGCCGCCGCCACCCTGGTCTGCGACGGACCGGTGTGCGTTACCCAGGCGAACCGCTCACGCCTGCCCGAGCTCGCGCCGAGCGGCAAGGAGGCGCTGCGCGTGCTGCACAACGCCCTCGGTGACAAGGCGCCGAACTCGGTGCGGGAGGACACCGAGCTGCGCGCGCTCGGCGACCCACGCGAACTCTCCGGCAACGTGGTGTTGATCGACTTCGACGACCCGCTGATCGCCCACGCGGCGGGGGCCGAACTGACCCGCCTCCTGGTCGCCCAGGGCCTGGCACCGAACTGCGCACCGCGCACCCCCTGGGAGGGCGGGGGGCAGATCGACATCCCCGCACAGAGCATCGCCGCGAGCTGGGCCCTCGGCAATCGCCAGTTCGAACCGCTGCAGGTGCCGGACACCTACGCGTACTCGCAGGGTGCATGGGCGAACGCCAAAGCCGCCTGGGAGAAGCTGACGGCCCTTCCGCCGGCCGAGCAGCACTCGCGGATCGCCCAGACGCATGCCGCCGCGCTCTCCTGCAAGGACGAGCTCGCGGCGCTGACGGGGGAGACATCCCCATGAGATGGCTGATCCTGTACGCCCGTTCACGACAGGTGCCCACCTCCGCCGCCGCGGTCGCGCTCGTCGCGCTGGCGGTGTGGGCTCTCAACGGTCCAGGACCGGTGGACCTGGGGATCGCGGTCCTGGTCCTCACCGCGAACGTGGCGGCCGCTTCCGTCGGGCTCGGCGGGCAGGATGCCGCGCTGGATCGGACGGCCGCGATCCGGTGGATGCCCCGGCGGGCGGCGCACGTGCTGCTGGCCGGCGCGGTCGCCGGTGCGGCGCTGCTGGCGGTCCAGGCGGCGGGAGCCAAGCTCGCTCCGGCTGCGCTCGTCGTCCGGGACAGCGCGGGCCTGGTCGGCCTGGCCGCGCTCGGGGCGGTGCTGTGCGGGGCACAGTTCGCATGGACCCTGCCGATCGGCTGGCTCGCGTTCAGCCTCCTCGTCCCGGTTCCGCCCGGCATCGCGGGAGAGGTGGGCGGCTGGGTGATCATTTCTCCCGCCACAACGGCGGCCACCGCGACCGCGTGGGCCCTGCTGGCGACCGGCACCGTGCTGTACGCCACAGCAGGACCAAGGCGGTAACGGACACCATCGCGCGTAGGCCTTCAAAGTGGCTTCGCCGACTGTGAACTGGTGTTTCTTCGGGTTGTCAGCCTGCTCGGTGGTACTCATTGATGAGTCCTGCCACGGCCGGTCGGCGTTCGATCCGGGCTGTGGGTAGCGGTATGACGTTGGGGTCGTCGAGGGGTGCGAGCTGGTTTCGGCTTTGGTGGGGCCGGTGGCTGTTGAAGTGACGGGTGTACTGGTGAAGGAGTTTCTCCGCGTGGCCTCTGTCGAAGATCAGTAGCCGGTTGGCGCATTCCTCGCGTATAGAGCGTATGAAGCGCTCGGCGTGCGGGTTGCAGTTGGGGCTGCGGGGAGGGATCTTGGTGACGGTGATGCCTTCGCTGGTGAAGGCGGCGTCGAAGGCGGCGGTGAACTTCCGGTCGCGGTCGCGGTCGCGGTCGCGGATGAGGTGGGTGAAGTTTGCGGCGCGGTCGCCGAGTTCCCATAGGAGCTGTCGGGCCTGTTGGGTGGTCCAGGCGGCGGTGGGGTGGGCGGTGACGCCGAGGATGTGGACGGTTCAGGTGCGGACCTCCATGATGAACAGGGCGTACAGACGCTGCAGTCCGATGGTGTCGGTGTGAAAGAAGTCCGTGGCGAGGAGACCGTTGGCCTGGGCCTTGAGGAATTCGGTCCACTCTCTGCGCGCGGTTTGTCCGCGGCGCCCGGGCGTGAGCCCTGCGGCGCGCAGGATACGGCGGACGGTGGCTGTGCTGATGGTGTGGCCGAGGCGGCGGAGCTCGCCGTGCCCGCGGCGGAACCCCCACCGTGGGTTGTCGGTACCGAGCCGGATGATCAGGTCGCGGAGCTCGTCGGATATCGGTGGGCGCCCTGGTGAGGGTGGCTGGGTCCACTTCTGTTTGATCAGGCGCTGGTGCCAGGTGAGCAGGGTGCGTGGGTCACGATCCGGTGGTCGGGGAGTCGCTGGGGCAGGAGCCGGGCGAGGGCGGCCAGCAGTGCCCGGTCCGGCCAGTCAGGTTTCGGCGCGGTGACCTGGCGTCGCAGCACCGTGACCTCGTGCCGGAGGATGAGTATCTCGGCGTTCTTCGCCGCGGTCGACCGGCACAGCAGGGCCAGCCACGCGAAGGTCCGCGTGGTCATCAGGTAGATCATCCGTACGAGCATGACGAAGGATCCTGCCCGACCGCGGGGACAACGCCCAGGCCGGCAGCCGTGAAGCAGTTTTGAAGCGCTAGGCGGTGTCCGGCAGGCCTTGGGCATCAGTCGCCGCGACCGCAGTCGCTGTGTAGCCGACGGGCCACCCACCGAAACCTTCCGGTCAATTTCCGAATCGATGTCCCGAAGACACCGACAACTCGCGTTCCAAGGAGGTGACAGCAGTGGGTCCGCAGGGCCCGCACAACGGAAACGGCCATACGTATGCCCCACAATTCGCGGCCCGATCAGTCCGTTCGCGGACGCCGCAGCCCGCAGGCCGCCGCGCCAGCCCAGGAGTCCTCCGCCGCCGACCCGGCACCCGAGTCACCGAAGCGGGGGCGGGGGCGACGGCGCGCCGTCACCAGGCGGCGGCTGATCGACTACCCGCGGGCGGCCAAGCGCGGCCCACGCCGCTGGATCCCGTCACCACGACAGCTCGCCGTGCTCGTCTTCGGCCCGCTGTTGCTCCTGGCCGCGACCTGCGCCGTGCTGTACGCGAACGTGACCATCCCGGACCCCGACCAGGACGTCACCCGGCAGGCGACCGTGGTGACCTATGCCGACGGAACGGTGATGGGCACGATCGGTGTGACCAGTCGCCGCAATGTGCCGCTCTCCCAGGTTCCGTTGACCGTGCGGCACGCCGTACTCGCCGCGGAGGACCGGGACTTCTACCAGGAGTCGGGGGTCTCCCCGCAGGGCATCGTCCGGGCGATCGTCGCCGACGTCCAGGGCAAGCCCTTGCAGGGCGGCTCCACCATCACCCAGCAGTACGTCAAGAACGCGTTCTTGAACAGCTCCAGGACCATGGCCCGCAAGCTCGACGAGCTGTTCATCTCCATCAAGCTGGACCACGAGCGCAGCAAGGACCAGATCCTGCAGGACTACCTGAACTCCATCTACTTCGGCCGCGGCGCCTACGGCATCGAAGCCGCCGCCCAGGCGTACTTCGGCCGCGACGTGAACGCCCTGGACGTCAGCCAGGCGGCATACCTGGGCGCGATCATCCAGGCGCCGAGCTCCTATGACCCGGTCGCCCGCCCCGAGGTGCTACCCGTGATCAAGGACCGCTGGAGGTACGTCGTCAACGGGATGGTCTCCTCCGGCTGGCTCTCCGCTGACCAGGCGCGGCGGCTGGCCTTTCCGCGGCTCCAACCCGTACAGCAGCATCCCTCGGGGGACCAGGCGCCCTATCTGATGGCGCTGGCGACCGGCGAGTTGAACGCGAACGGCATATCGGAGCAGCAGATCGCCACCGGTGGTCTGCGGGTACGCACCACTGTGCAGCGCCCGGCGGAGCAGAAGGCCGTTCAGGCGGTGCGGGACAAGGTGCTCTCCCAGCTCTCCGCCGGCCGCGCCGTGGACGCCGACGTACGCGTGGGCTTCGCCGCGGTACGTCCTTCGGACGGCGCCATCATCGCCATTTACGGCGGACGGGACTTCAACCACCGGGAGTTCAACGACGCCACACAGTCGGCGGTCCCGACCGGGCGGATCTTCAAACCCCTGGTCGCGGCAGGGATCCTCGACACGGACGACGGGCCGCTCACCGCGGACCTGGACGACCGGGCGTTCTCCCCGGACAGCACGGCGCTGGACACCGACGACCACAAGAAACAGGTCCAGGCGATACGGGCCGCGGTGGTCCGGCTGGGGATACCGGACAAGTCGCTGGGGCTGTCGAGCACCGACGGACTGCTCACCGGCGACGTCTCGCCCCATGTGCTGGACATCGCCGGTGCGTACGCCGCGTTGGCCGCTCACGGCATGCGCACCGCCCCGCATCTGCTCGCCGATGTGTCGGACGCGCACGGCAGGACCCTGTACCGCGCGCAGAGCCGTCCGACGCGGGCCCTGGACCAGGACGCGGCCCAGCGAACCGATGCCATGCTGTGCAGGGCGACGGTCCTGGCGGACCCCGATCACGCACCCGCCCCATGGGTGTTCGGCGGTACCAGGGACTGCGGGGTCAACGGCGAGTCGCTGTCCGATGGATCAGCCTGGTCCGTGGGGGCCAGTGACCAACTGGCCACAGCGGTCGCGCTCTTTCGCGACGGCCCGGATCTCAAACCTGATCCCAGGTCCCGTTCGCTGGCGGGTGTAGCGGGCCAACAGACGGTCAAGGGCGACGGGTTGCCCGCGCAGACCAGGGCGGCCTTCCTGACGGCGCTGCGCTCGTGAACCCGCCGCACAACAGGCGCGGCACGGTCAGTCGCCGGTGTACAGACTGACCATGCCGCTCTGGTTCGCGTTCGCGGAGCCGGTGAACCTCAGCACCGAGGTGGAGTTCCCCGACCTCGTCTGACAACCGACCACCACCGTCTGCTTCTCCGACACGACCGGCGCGGCCAGCACCAACTCGCCGGCGAAGTACCGGCCCGCGCCGATACGTTCGCCCCCGGGCTCCTGGGTGACCCGCAACTGCCCCGCGCACCCGTCGGGCAGCACCACGATGGTGCGCGGGCTGGGTGACTTGACGGCGAACGTCACCGCCACGGGCGCCGAAGGACTGCCAGGGGACGCGTGGTCCATGAGCACGTACGTCCCGGCATCCGTAGGGCCGTTGCCGCCGTTCAGCGCGGTGCTGAGCAGTGCCACATGGGTGAGGCCGCTCGACTCGCGCCCCTGAACGAGCATGAGCAACCGGTGGCCCAGGATGTCCTGGTGGAGAACTCGCACATCGGTGTGGGCGGTCCTGGACGCCACGTCCCACAGTTTCACCAGAGAGGCGGGCAAAATCCCGGAGGGCAGTGCCGCGCCGGGCACCGCGGACGGTGACTCAGCGGGGGCGGGATCCGCTGGCGCGCCGGACCCACGGCGTGCCGACGGCGCATGTGCCGCGGCCTGCGCGTCATGGCCGGAAGCCGTCCAACCGCCCCACAGCAGCCCGAACGTCAGCGTCCCGACGGCACATGCCGCGACGCAGCCGACCACCACCCCCGTGCGGCGGCGCCGGGACGCCGCCACCCTGGCCCGTACCCGGTCCGGTAGGTCCGCGGGGGGCGGTCCGGCCTCGGCGGCCACCTCGACCAGCTTGTGCCACAACTCCTCGGCGAATCCATCGGATTGTTCCGTCATCGTGCCCTCCCCTGGGTGAGCTGCCGGGACCGGTCCATGACGGGGTGGTCCTGCGGTGCCGCCGTATCCCGCACGCCCAGGGCGAGGCGGAGTTGCTTCAGGCCACGGCTCGCCAACCGCTTGACGTTCCCCACCGAGCAACCGAGCGCGTTCGCGGCCTCCTGCTCGCTCAGCCCCATGTAGTGCCGCAGCACCACCACCGCCCGGGTGCGCGGTGCCAGAGCGGCCAGCGCCCGGCGGAGCAGGTCGCGGTCGTCCACCTCCGCGGTCGCCTCCCCGCCGCCGGTGTCCGGCAGGTGCAGCGTGAGGATCTCGTGCACCCTGCGCCGACGCATCCGGCTGATGTGCGAGTTGATGATCGCGGTCCGCACATACGCCTCCTCCCGCCCCTGGGACATCGCACGGTCCCAGTGCCGGAAGCAGTTGGCCAAGGCGGTCTGCAGCAGGTCCTCGGCAAGGCCCCGGTCGTTCGTGAGCAGGTAGCACAGGCGAAGCAACGTTGCGGAGCGCGCCACCACGAACTCCTCGAACCGGGTTTCCCTCTCACTTCGACGCACACCGCTCCTCCCCGGCCGCCTGTGGGGGGACGACGGCCACCGCATCTCTCTTCAACGCGACCTGGGCGGCAAGCGGTTGTAACCGGGCGCCGTGACCTGTGCCACGGCGTGCGCGGTCAACCGCCGTGTGGCTGCTGGAACGTGCGGCGGTAGGTGTCCAGCGTCGCCCCCCACCGTGCGGTGGAAGCGACGGCACAAGGTGGTGCCGGTTTCGGCGGCGAAGCTCCGACCGAGGTTGCACAAGGAGCTCACGAAGAAGGCTGTCAGCCGTGTGGGTGCCGGAAAGTACATCCGTGCTGGTCAGGCTGCTTGTCAATACTCGTGGAGGGTTCCGCCGAGTCGGTCGTGGCGGCGTATGTTCAGTTGGGCGATCTGGTCCGGATCGATGACCGGTGTGCGCCGTGCTCTCAGAGGTGAGCTCTGGCCGAGGGCGCGGTGGGGCCGGTGCGAGTTGTAGTGGTCCTCGAACTCGCGTAGTGCGTTGAGGAGGTGGCGTTGGTTCCAGATCAGTGTGCGGTCGAGGACCCCACGCCGGCAGGTTGCCACCCAGCGCTCCATGACCGCGTTCCTCCGCGGCATCAAGTGGTGGAGCAGGGCGGCGAGGAAAGTGCGATCCTCGGGCGTGAAGTGGGGGCGTGCTTCGTGGAGTTGACGCTCCAGCGCAATGAGTTGGTGCCGCAACGCCAGGACCTCCACGTCCTTGTCCGAACCGCTTCTCGGCAGCAGCCTCAGCGCGGCGAAGGCGTTCGTCATCGTCAGGTAGGCCAAGCGGCGCAGCACAATCGGTCATCGCGCCCCGCGCCCCCCGACCGCCGGTGGTGAGATCGCGCGATTCGTCCTCTTACCTGCGCGGATGCACTTCTCGGCACCGGCAACGCTCGGCCCACGAGATCCGCGGCCGCTCGACCTTGTGCGCGGCGGAGGAGCGCCCCAGCAGCGTCAGCCAGTCCAGCAGTCGGCAGAAGATCAAGTACAGCAGTCGCAGACCCACGATCAGTGATCACGCCCGGGACACAGGGATGCGCAAACCATCAGACTCACTGCGCCAGTAAAGACCCCTCAGGCCCCCGCCCCAAGCCGTGGTGCGGATCAGGCCGAGGGCGACCGGCAGACCGGAGGTGCCTCGCCGCCGGTGGTGCGCCCGAGTTCCTCCGCCTCCTCCAGCGTGCGGGCCCTCCGGAGCGGAGACCACGTCAGCCAGAACGAGACGACGAGGTAGGAGAGCCCGACGAGCCAGAGGGCATTGCCGGGGGAAAGCGCGTCGGAAAGGGCGCCGCCGATGAACGCGCCCAGCGGCAACGTCCCCAGCGCGACCAGCCGGTAGCTCGCGGTCACCGCGCCGAGTTGGTGCTCTGGCGGGATGGCCTGACGCAGACTCACCGCGAACACATTGAACAGGGCCACACCGAAGCCGTTCAGCACCATGGCGATCGAGGCGAGCACGGCCACGTAGGCGCCGAAGTGAGCGACGACCGGAATGAGCAGCAGGCCGCCGGCGGCCAGGACCGCCCCCAGCGCCACTGTGCCGCCGACGGTCCAGCGCTTGGCCAGCCGGTTGGCGCAGAGCGAGCCGATCAGGGCGCCCACGCTGCCGACGCCGGTGATCAGGCCCACGGTGGTGCCGCTCATGCCCAGTGCGCGGATTGCGAACACCAGGAAGACGGTGAGGAAGGCCTTCTCGTGCAGGTTCGACAGACCGGCTTGCACGCACAGGTCCCGGATCGGGCGCAGAGACCAGGTGTAGCGGAGCCCGGAGCCGATCGCTCGCACGGCTGACTGCCGAGGCTGCTCGGGTGCCTTGACGCCGCGGAGCAGCATGCCGCTCACAGCGGCGCCGGCGGAGCACGCGGCGGCGACGGTCAGCGTCGGTGACAGTCCCAGCCTGCCGATGAGGAAACCGGCGGCGGACGGACCGGCGAGGGTGCTGATCGAGTACGTCGCTTGATGCAGACCGTTGGCCGCGGCGATGGAGTCCACCGGCAGGATCCTGGGGAGCGTTGACTGGTAGGCCACCTCGTAGAAGACGGTGGCGACACCGATGACCACGGCGGCCACGATGAGTTGCCCGAAGGTCAGCCCCTTCGCAGCCTGGAAGACGCCAAGCAACGCCAGCGCCGCGCCCTGGGCGACGCTGGCGGCGACCAGCGCGCGGCGTGGCGGGTACCGGTCGACCATCACCCCGGCGATCAGCGAGAGCACCACGATGGGAACGAACTGCACCGCCGAGACGAGTCCCACGCCTGTTCCGTCTACATGGAGATACGTGACCGCGATCAGCGGCAGGAGGAAACTGGTCACCTGCCCGCCGAAGTGTGCTGAAATCTCCCCTAGCCAGATGTTGCGAAAGGCTCTGTTTTCCGTGAGCAGGGTACGGACTTCCCTGTCGAATATCGCCACTCAGGCCCCCGTGCGAGCGTTCGGCAAGCAGATCGAAAGGAACGCTAGCATGCCGCACCGATCTCCGCTAACGTGTTCGCTGAGTCATTGTCATGGAGGCTTTCGGATGATAGGAGTTGAGGCATGGTTGACTATCCTGGACTTACCGCCGAGGAAGTTGAATTGCTCCCCTCTGAAGAGGATGTCCGCCTCTATTCCGAGCGGGGTTGGTATTTGTCGGAGAAGCTGCTCAGCGATGCCGAAACGGAGGCTCTGACCGAGGCTAGCGAGCGCTACTACGCAGGTCAGCGTGGCCGTCAGCTTCCCATGCGTCCGGACCGGCTGGCTGACTGGACGCCCGCGGACGGCGACGTGCAGCGCAACAACGACTACATCCACTATCAGGACGAAACCATTGCGGGGATTCTGCGGAAGCCCGTCATCGGAGCCGTCGCCGCCAGCTTGGCGCAGACGGACTTGATACGTACTTTCCAGGCGACGCTGATCTACAAGCCGCCGATCGCCGAAGAGGCGTCGAACATTGTCTCGTGGCACTTCGACAAATACTTCTGGCCCACTTGCTCTTCGGGCAAAATGCTGACCGCTTTCATCCCGTTCCACGACTGCACCGAGGAGTCGGGGACCATCACCATGGTGAACGGAAGTCATCGGTGGTCGCACCGGCACCGTGCCGATCGTCCGGTCGGCGACCCGGAGGACCTCGGACGTGAATACCTCCTGAACGGCGACGCGGAAAAGAACGAGGCCGTGGTGGAGAAGGTGCCGGTGCACATCCCCAAAGGACACATGACCTTCCACCACTGCCTCCTTTACCACGGCAGCGGAGCCAACCGCAGTCCCCGGCCCCGCCGTGCCATCTCGCTCCACCTCCAGGACGGCACGAACTCGTACCGCGACCATTCCCTGTCAACCGGCCGGCAGACGCCGTACAAGCACGACTCCTTGGTCCGCAGGACCGCCGCCGGTCTGCCGGACTACACCGACCCAGAGATCTGTCCGGTGCTGTGGCCCGTCCCCGTGTCCGGCGGCGGGGCCTGACGTCACAGCGGGGTGACGGTGGTCAAGTCCCACTCCTGGTCGTACATCCCGCCGCCAGCCTCCGCCCGCACGGTGTCGGCGAAAGCCTGGTCCGCCACCGCGTCGCGCCGCAGTCCGGCGCCCGCGGTGAGCGGCAGCGGTACGACCGCCGCCCACAGAGGGTGCAGCGACGCCCCTCGGAGCACCTTCGCACGCAGGGTGGACGTGCCGAGGTGGAGCGTGGTCATGCCGCTGCGCTCCATGTGGTGCAGGGGTTCGTAGTACATGGCGTTGAAGTACTCGAAGGCGCTTCGTGTCCGCGCGTAGTCGAAGCCCGCCACCCGGGCGTAGAAGGTGTCACGCCAGGCGAAGCACAGGTTGCCTCCGACCGGGGTTCCCGCTTCGTCTAGGCAGCGGAACACCGTGCTCAGTTCGTCCAGGCAGCGCGCCTGGACGGTGAGGTAGGCGTGGATCTCCGCAGGGTCGAGGGGGGCGTTGTGCCGGTCCATGGTCTGTCCGACCAGCCGTGCGAGCTCGTCGACGCACTCGGAGAGCGGGGCCGTTTCCAGGTGCAGCCCGGAGTTCGCGAAGCGCCGTATCTCGTACACGCAGCTTTTGCGCACGCTCCGGCCGAGCAGGCGCCGGTAGGACGCAAAGGTGCCGCCGTCGTTGTGCACCACGGCCTCGGCGATTCGCAGTTGCGCCCGCACCTCGCACCGGCTCGCGAGCAGCCGCAGGCTGTCGGTGGTGAGGAAGTCGAAGAGCAGCGCGTCACAGCCCAGCGCGGCGGCCTTCTCGGCGGCACCGGCGACCAGGCTGCCGAACGCCTCCCGTGCCGTACCGGGGTCCTTCGACAGCAGGAACTCGTTGTGGTAGCCGGTGCGGGTGCCGATCCTGAGAACGGTATGGTCCTCGGCCACGTCCGGCAGGGGCGGTGCGTTCCGGGCGGGGAAGTCGTAGTAGGGCGTCGCGGCGAGGAGTTCACCGTCGGCCTCGACCGTGAGGTAGCCCGCGGTGGCGAAGTCGGGCCGTTCCTGGCCGCGCAGCCAGGCGTGGCTTTGGTAGAAGCAACTGCCGGGCACCAGTGCGTCCCAGGCGTGTGAGTCAATGTCGCTGATCGACTCGCGGTGCTTCACATCGGGCATGTGCGTTCTTCTCCTTGCTCACAGCAGCCAGTCATCGGTGTTGAGCCCGCCCACCACGAAACGGCCGTGTTCGTCGCCGAACGCCGTTGCCCCGGTGCGGTTGCGTTCGCGCACCTTTTCCGCGTCGGCTTCCAGTGGCGCGTCCACTCCGACGAACACGCTGTACAGGGGGTTGGGTTGGGCACCACGTGCCAACTTGGCCTGGAAGGTGCCGAGTCCCAGGTGGATCGCCCGGACCGTGCGGCCGATGCCCGACGCGATGGGGTGGTAGAAGACCAGGTTGAAGTAGTCGGCGACATTGGGCACCGAGTAGTCGAAACCGGCCACGCGCCCGTACAGCATGTCGCGTTGCCGGTAGCGCAGCGCGAAACCGATGGGACGCCCGGCGTCCTCGTCCAGGAGCAGTGTGCTGCACTCGCCGAGATGCCGTCCTTGGCGTTCGTAGACGGCCGTTGCCTGCTCCACACCGTACTCGTGACCGTGCTTGCGCATCAGCGCGCTGTTCAGCGGGGCGATCTCCTTGACGACGTCGGGCAGCGAGACCTCCCGGATGGTCCGCCCGCTGCGGCCGAAGTCCCGGATCTCGCACCGGGCCCGGCGGCGCCGGCCGTAGGGCAGCCAGGCCAGGTACTCGTCCAGGTCCTGCCACCGGCCGACGGGCAGTACGGTCTCCACGTCGTGGTAGAGGAGAACGGCTCCGTCGCCGGCGTGGGCCTCGGCGACCTCCAGCGCCTCCTCCCTCGGCAGGTAGTAGTACGCGAGCACGCTTGCTCCCGCGTCCGCTGCGAAGTCGAGTGCCTGCGAGGTGAGCGCGCGCACCGCGTCGATACGCTCCTGTGCCGTCACGCCGTCCCGGCCCGGCAGGTGCCCGCGGAACTCGGACCAGCCCGCGCCGATCGCCAGCGGCCGCTCGGCGAGGTGGGCGTGGCGCTCCTCGCCGATCAGCCCGGCGAGCAATTCGGCTGGTGTGTACAACAGATGGGGCGGAGTGCGGAAGGAGTACGCCTCCAGTCCGGCGGTCGGCGCTCCGTGCGCGTCGCGCGCGACCAGGTAGCGGGCGGCAGCCCCTTGCGGCAGCTCCTCCTCACGAACCTTCAGGAACCCGCTGCTTGAGTAGATTGTCCCGCCGGTCACCAAAGAGTCCCACTCCGCTGCCGGCAGTAGGTCGACAGATCCGTACGGGGAGACGCGCATGGGTGTAACTCCAGAGAAAGGGGGTCGGGTTGGTGCGAAACGAGACCGTCGCGAGTACCTCATTTCAGCAGAGACCGCACATCGCTGTCTTGTGCGTGCACGAGCAGGACGCCGGTCTCCTTGAGCTGGTCGAACAGCCTTTGGTTGGCCTGCTGTTGGGGACCGCGCTGCTTCAGGGCGTACCACAGGATGGACCGCGGACCGATGACGGACCAGAGCGTTTCCCTGACACCGCCCCAGAGCCGCTCGCGGCGTATCCAGCGCCGCAGGGTGCGGCGGAAAAGCCGGGGCCAGGAGACGTGCATCGGCGGGTCCACCCAGACCACGCAGTCCGCTCGATGGGCGAACGCCGTGACGGCGTCGGGAAACTGGCCGTCGACGATCCAGCGGTCCGCCCCCAGCTCATTCTCGACGAGGGCCAGGAACTCCGCCGTGGGCTGCGGCTTCCACTCCGGCCCCCAGTAGAGGGCGTCGAGCGTGACGGGCTCGAGGCCGCCCCGTTCGGCCAAAACACGGGCGAGCGTCGACTTGCCGCAGCCGGGACCGCCCACGATCCACACCCGGTCGGCGTCCGCGAGGGAGTTCACGCGTGGCACAAGCACATCTCCTCCAGCCAGGTGGCCACTCCGTCTCCGTCGTTGGGTCCGGTGACCGCGTCCGCGACTTCCAGTACGTTCGGGACCGCGTTGGCGACGGCCACGCCGAGCCCCGCGGTGGCGAGGAGCTCCGCGTCGTTCGGCGCGTCACCGAATGCCACCACCCGCTCCCAGGCGACGCCGGCGTCGGCGAGAACCCAGGCGACCGCGGACACCTTGTCCGCTTCCAGGGCCGATACCTCCAGCAGCTCCGGGCTGGAGGAGGTCCAGCGCACCGCGCCACGCGCACCGAGCGGTGCCGGCGGCCCGTCGGAATCGGTATGGACCATCAGACACAGCACGGGCGAACCGTCCGGCAGCGCGGTGACACGCGAGGCCGTCACCGAGTCGCTCGCCAGGATGTCGGGCCAGCCGGGACCGAGCAGCCGGTCGTGCTCGCGGTCCACGGCCCAGACGGGCTGCCCGAGCGACGCGATCTCGGCGCGCACGGTGGCGGGGGTCATCGTCCGGATCCGCCGGACCCTGCCGCTGTCCAGTTCGCTGACGACCGCACCGTTGGACGACACCAGGTAGGCGCTCAGGCCGGGCAGGCACGACAGGACCTTGCGGGCGGACCAGGCTGGGCGGGCCGTCGCGAACACGACGCGGACTCCGTGAGCGGCGGCCGTGTACAACGCGGCCGCCGAGCGCTCGCTCAATGTCGCGTCAGAACGCAGCAGAGTACGGTCGAGATCGGTGACCACGACGGCCGGGCGGCTGCCCCCGCGGACGTGGGGACAGCCGCTGTGATGCGCTCCGGTCATCGATTCAGTTCTCCCGCGCGGGTTCGCGGGGCGGCGGCATGCGGTGGACGATGGCGGCCGCGTACCGGTGGTAGTGCCACTGCTCGTATCCCAGGTGGCTCTCGCCGCGGATGCCCAGATCGGCGTTCTCGAACAGCTCCCAGCCGGGGCGTTTGACGATCTGCTCCATTCCCGCGGTGTCCGGGTAGTACCCGCACCGGCGCTCGTCGTCGTTGAGCCCGATCAAGTACTCGCCGAAGAAGATTCCGCCCGGAGCGACCATGTCCATGGCGTGGTGGACGAGCGCTTCCAGGGAGTGCGCTCGATTGGGCGGCATCGACCACAGGCCACTGCCCACCACCAGTTGGAAGTCACCGTCGGCGGGCAGGGTCATGTAGTCCTGCTCCACCACGGTGCACCGGTCCTCCAGGCCCTCGGTGGCAAGCCGCTCGCGCAGGCCCATGATGTCGTGGTGCCCGTCGACCAGGTCCAGCTCGCCGCCGTTGAGGAAGAGGTCGTCGGTCTCGACGCCGACGACCTCCCAGCCGGCGCGGAGCAGGGGCAGGGCGAACTTGCCGTCGGAGATGCCCAGTACACAGGCGCGGGGCCGGACCCGGCGGGCGTACTCGCCCAGCGGGATGTAGCGGGCCAGAGCGGGGAAGTACGAGAAGTAGTCCCCCCAATAGCTCTTGTGATCGACGTCCAGCACGAACCCTCCCACTGCTCTGTCATCGGTGATGCGGTTCATATCGCCGCCTCGGCCACGGCCTCGGCCGCGTTGTTCCGGATGCTGCCCCACCGCGCGGCCGCGGACTTGTGGATGTACCAGATGTCGTCCTCGGTGAGCAGCCGCGAGACGACCTCCGGATAGGCCTCCTCGAAGTACGTGTAGGGAGGCCGATTGTCTTTGCGTGAGTGATAGTCGAGCCGGTCCTGGCCGTGCGCGGCGGTGATCGCCGTACCCGGGTGGTAGGTGAGGATGTTGGGGCTCGCCATGATGAGCAGGCCGTCATCGATCAGCCGGCCGATCTCCTCGACCGTCTCCTCGATCGTCTCCCGGTTCTCGCCGTCCAGGCCGAAGAGTACCGAACTGCCGACCCGCATGCCGTGGCCGCGGATGGTGGCGAGTGCCTCGCGCACCTTGCTCACCCATGCCTCCGGATTGCGGCGCAGCAGATTCTTGCCCACGTGCGCCATCACGCGTTCGGCCATGCTCTCGACGCCGATGTAGATGTAGGTGCAGCCTGAGCGGCGCATCAGGTCGAGCCCGGCGCGCACCTCGTCGGCCTTGGCGCGGTTGAGCACGACGTCGACGGTGAGCTGGGCGCCCCACTCGAACGGGGCGTCGCCGGGAAGCGCGCCGCGGTACCGCATCAGGTCCTGGCAGAACCCGTTGATCGCCTTCCAGTTCCCGCCCCAGAACACCGGGTCGTCGAAGAACACCGCCTCCGCGCCCCAGTTGATGAGCCCGAGGACGCGCTGTGCGACATGTTCCGTCTCACTCACCGCGAAGCGGGTGGGCCGGTTGGAGACCTGGATACTCTCCGAGCAGAACGTGCATTTGAAAGGGCAGGAGTCCAGCGTCATCATGTGCGCCGTCCGGCTGCCGGCCGGGGAACTTCCCGACTCGGTGAAGACGCCGAACCGGGCTCGGATGGAGAACGCCTCGTACGGGGAGGGGAGTTCGGCCGAGCTGAGACGCGCACCGCGTACCGGAACCACGACCGCTTCTGCGGGGCAGAACCCGACGATCGTCCCCGAGCCCTGGATCCCGTCCTCCGAACTCATCAGCAGAGTGAGGGCGTTGACTATCTCCGCGTTGCCGGTCGGGCCGAAGCCGGGAGTCGCCGTCAGCGACACCGCGCGCAAGAGCAGGTCCAGCAAGGGCGCTCCGTCGCCGGCGACCACGAAGTCGACGACCTGGGCCGCACGGCCGTCGCGGAGGACCTCCACGGTGCTGCTCCAGGAGAACTCCGCCGTGCGGGTGGCGTCGTGGTAGCGGATCGTCTCGTCGGCGTGTCTGCCTCCGACGATCACGACGCAGTGCGGCGCGTGGGTCTTCGCCAACTCGGCCATGTCCAGGGCGTATCGGTGTGCCGCGGACACCGAGCTGATCAGCAGGACCTTGGGCTGGAGCGCGCGGATCTCGGCGATGAACCGGTCCCGGGCCACTTGGTCCCAGATGCGGGGGTCGAAGACATGGCCGTCGGTGGTCCGGCTGTCGGCGATCAACTCGGACCGCGGGCCGTTCGCCGTGCGACGGTAGTCGTCGTCCGGGTATTCCCCCCAGTCCGCGCACACGTCATCGGGGGAGGGTTCCTCGGCCAGCCCCGCCCGAAGGCGTGCCACCGAGCGTTGGATGGTGAGCGTCAGTGCCGAGTACAGGCACATCGGGTCACCGGGATAGGCGACCTCGCCGCCCCTGCTGGTCGCCACGGGGGCCAGTGCTGCCATGATCGGGTAGCGGAACCGGGGCTGCCCTGGGGCCGCGTCGAACAATCCGCGTCGTCGGACGATGAGTTCGGCCAGCTTCCCCCGTGCCTCGGCCGCGTCCGGACAGTGCGGTTCCGATAACGTACGCACCGTTGTCCTCACCTGTGCACTCCGTTCTTTCACCGCGATCAGATCGCGGCTATGAGCCTCGCGGCCGCGTCGCTGGACGCGGGGCTGGTCACGAGTGAGGTCTTGTCGCCCAACTTGCGGTAGGCGTGCGTGGCCAGACAGGCACGGGCCACGTCGGCGAAGTCGGTGTTGGCCTTGTGAGCGGCGATCTCGTCCACCGTGGCGACGTCACCGGACTGCGCTGCGCCGCGCAGCCGTTGCTCGAAGTCGATGAGTTCGCGCGCGACCTCACGGCCGCCGTCCGGGGTGCCGGGGAACGCGGGCAGGGTGGCCGCCTCCGCCGGTTCTTCGGCGATCCTGCGGGCTACCTCGGTCTCGTTCGCGTAGAAGTGGAACGTGCCTGACTGGTGGATGTAGGGGCCGCTCGGGACGTTCAGCAGCGAGGCCGCGTACTGCTGCATGCCCATGAACAGGAAGGCGTCGTAAGGCAGGACCGTCAGCGCCTGCTGTGCGCGCATCACCGTGAGCCAGGTGAGGGCGCCGTCGCGGAGGAAGAGGTGGACGCCCACGGCGCACGGATACTCGCGTGACTTGCGGAAGTTGTCCTCGGGCTCCAGCACCAGGGCGAACCCGCGCCGGTGGGCGGGGTCGCGCTCGATGCGGCCGACCACCTCTTCCAGCTGGTTGCCGTTGGCGGTCAGCAGCCGGTGGCCGAAGGCGCCGCTCAGTGTGTGCTGGTCGTCCGAGTACTCGTGTGCACCGCGACGGTAGTACGCCGGTGTGCCGACGTCGTTGCGGCCGTCCAGGGACCAGGCGAGCAGGCCGAAACAGTAGGAGAGGTTGATAGGAAGGTGCGGGGTGACCGCGAGGCAGGAGGCCGGGTCGTCGATGCGGCTCTGGTAGCCGATGAGCTCGCGGTACGGGCGGTCATTGCGGCCGAAGTCCGAGGCTTTGGAGAGCGGATCGCGTACTGATGGAACTTCACCACCGGTCCCGAGTATGTCACGCAGGCCGACTGTATAAGCCTCTGCGAACGACAGGTAGTTGGCCATGGCACTATTCCATTCTGCCAGATTTTTCGGAGAAGTTGCCGTTTTGTGTAAAGTCGGACAAAGTGTAGATGGATTGCGGGAATCCCGGGCTGAGTTCAACATCAATGTTGATAGCTTGTCAATGCCGATGCAGCATGCAGTGATCGGACTTGATGAACAACTTCGAGGCGAGTGTTGACAATTGAGATACGCGGTCTGGATGATGAGCCGCAGGCACAACTTATGAGACTGGTCATCATGCGGGGAGGTGGTTCAATTGGCAGGTTCCCTGCGTCTGTTAAGCACGTGGCGTTTCTTAGTGCCCTGGCGTATTGGAATCGGCTCCGGGGTCGTCGTTATTACTTACGCGGGGTTGATCGCTGCCAGACCTGATTCGGTGCACGGCGGCGTGGGCGGTCCGGCCGCTCTTCTCACCCTGTGCGCTTACACCTTGGGGGCGATGCTGATCGCCTCCGGCCCCGTGGTCGGGCTGCCGACGGCGATGGTGGGGCTGCTCCCGGTGGCGATCGCGATCAACATCATGGTGGGCGGCGCCGACCCGCCGTGACCGCCGCGGTGATCGGGTTCATCGCGGGCACCCTGGGGTGCCTGGGCTGGCTCCGACGCCTCCCGACAGCCGTGCTCGCGAGAGTCGTCATCGGAGTGGCCGCCGGTGTCGTCTCCGCCCCCCAGCACGGCCTTCGTATTCGGCAACGCCAGTGGTTCGGTGGGGCGTCGGCGCTCATCACGACGTTCCAGGCGTACGGGAACAGCATGCTGAAGGCCGCCAGCCTGCAACGACGGGTCGCGGACCCCTTGGGCAAGGCACTGACCATAGTCCTGGCGCTGACCGTACCGGCGGGCTTTTCCCCTGGACGCCTGCACCGTTTCCCTTTTGTGTGACAGCACCATGTGTTGGCGTCCGCCGTCTGCTGCCGGGCGGGAAGTGACCATCGTGGTAATGGCCCTGCATGCCGTCGGTGACTCCCCGGTCTATCGGTTCAATCCATTGACCAAACTGTTCTTCGCGGTCGCCGTCACGGTATCCGCATTCGCCCTCACGGTATTTCTCGTTCAGGGATCCTTTTACCCGGACGCCCGCCGGGTGCTGCTGGAATTAGGTCCGCTGCGGTTGAAGCACGAGGGGGTGCTTTCCGCCACGCAAACGGTCGTCTCCTCGACGCGGTGGAAGCGTCCGTCGGGTGCGAACTCGGCGAAAAGGTAGACCTCCATGCGCACTGTGGATCCGTTGGTCTTGTTGGCATCGGCGGTTGCGGGGGCGAAGAGCAGGCCGGTGAGGGCCGTGTGGGCGTCATGGTGATTCCTTTCGTTCGGTGGACATGCCCGCCCACGGAGGTGCGTGCCTAAAGCACGCTTATGACTGTAGCAGTAGAAGCGTGCGCGGCGCACGCTAATCTTGATCAATAGTCCGCCCGCAGAGCCATCGTGGGTGAGACCGCAGCTGAACGCAGGACCGGGATCACGGACGCACCCAGCACGAGGGCTAGGGCGCCCACCAACGTCACCGCCAACTGCCCGTACGGGATCGTGAGGTGGCTGAGACCGGGCAGTGCGCCGAGCATCATCGCACCGTAGAGCGAGCCCAGCGTGACGCCGGGGACGGCTGCGTACAAGCCGAGCAGTCCGGCTTCCCAGGCAAGGACGGAGCGCAGGCGTGAGCCGCGCATACCCACCGCTCGCAGGACACCGTTCTCTGTCTCGCGTTCCGTCGAGGACAGGGTCAGGGTGATCGCCACACCTACGAGCGATACCAGCATGGTGATGCCGACCAGCCCCAGTGCCATGATCCGCAGCTGGCCGATGGTCTGTCGCAGGGCGGTCCGCTCTTCGCCCGGGTAGGTGAGGTGGAGCGAAGTGTTCAGCGGCAGCGCTTTGTCCAACTGAGCGCGTAGGGACAGCGGGTCGTTCTGGTGGCCGGCGGTGATGTACAGGGACCGTATCGGGGCGTGAGGCGCCAGTTGGGCGAAGTCCTCTGGTAGGACGGCGACATCGCCCAACATGGAGGCGTCGTCCGGGTGGAGCAGGCTCACTTCGGCGCTGGACTTCCCGCCGCCGGACACCCGCAGCGAGATCCGGTCGCCGGGACGGACACCGAGCGACTCCGCCATGGACGTGGAGATGGCTGCCTGTCCACGCCGTAGGCCTCCGCCGTGGGAGTCCGGTCGGCTGTCGGCGAACAGTGCCGGGATCGCGCCAGGATCGAGACCTCGGATATCGGCCCCCTGGCCGCGGCCGTTGCCGCCGACGGCAACGCCGTCCACCCGGGTGACGGGCACCACCGCGCGGGTCTCGGGCAGTGCCGCCACCGCGTCCACCACAGCCGGGGTCAGAGCCGACGAGCCGGTAGGCGACGCGTCGAGCACGACGTCGACCGGGTCGCGCTCCCGCAGCCGCCGGTCCATTCCCTTCTCCACCGAAGCCAGTGCTACAAGCACTGTCGCGACCATGGTGATGCCCAGGGTGAGGACCGTCGCACAGGCCGCGGTCCGGCGCGCGGCACGGCCCAGGTTGCGCACCGCCAGCGCACCGTCCAGCCCCGCCACCGCCCGCACGGGCCGATGGAGGGCGCGTGTCGCGCGCCGCAGCAGTGCAGGGCCGAGCGCGAGGAGGCAACCGAACAGAGCGACCGCGGAGGCGACCGAGCCGACCCCCGCCGCGGCACCGCCCGCGCCGCCGGGACCGACGAGGCCGATGAGCAGGAGCGCGCAGCCCAAGCAGAGCGCTCCAGTCAGAGCGCGCGTCCGGCCGATACGGTCCGCTACGTGGCGGGTGGGCGCCACGGACAGGGCGGCGACCGGTGCGACGCGCGCCGCGGCTCTCGCTGCCGGCATCGCCGCGGCGAGGGCGGCCAGCACGGAAACGAGCACACATCCGGACAGGGACGGCGCCGAGATCTCGGGGCCGGGCAGACCTCCGATTCCGGTGATCGCGAACGAGCAGCAGATCGCCGTGACCGTCCCGACGGCACCGGCGATCAGACCGGAACTCGCGGCCTGCAGCAGCACGGACCGCATCACCTGCCCTGGCCTGGCGCCCACGCAGCGCAGCAGGGCCAGCCGCGTCTGGTCCCGGACGAGCAGCACCCGATACGTCGTGGAGACGATGAACGTTCCGGCGAGCAGGGCCACCAAGACGAAGATCGTGAGCAGGGTGGACACCCTGGTGACCCACTTGGATCCGCTCTCCTCCGCGCGCAGTTCGGACGCGGTACTTACGGAGAAGTCCGTGCCCAGCTCCCCTTGTACCGCAGACGCCACCTCAGCGGCGGGGCGGTCCGTTACGCGAAGCAGCGCCTGTTGCCAGCCGTCGGTGCCCAGCCATGAACGGGCGTTGGCGGGCGTGGTGAGCACGGCGGCTCCCATGGCAGAAGCGGCCTGGACGACACCCGAGACCGTCACAGTCACCGTTCGGGCAGGAGCGCTCCGGGACGTAACCGGGCCGTGGCCAGCCTGGGCAACGAGTGTGATCCGGCTGCCGACTCCCATTCCGGGGAGGCCGGCCAGCGCCCGCGTGAGCACGACTTCACCTGGCCCGTCAGGAAGGGTGCCCCGCAACGGGCGGACGACGGACTGCGGACCTGTGAGTGCCGTGCCGACCAACGGGTAGGGGTCACGGCCCGCGCCTTTCACAAGCACGCTGCCCATGGCCACGGGTTGGACCCCGGCTACCCCCGGTGCCTTCCCGAGTTCCTCGACCTGCTTGTCGTCGAGCGGCTGGTCGCCTTCCGCGCCGACCACCACGGCCGTCCCCGCGGGGACCGTCGAGAGGTCGTCGGCCAGCTGCCGCTTCATGGTGTCGGTCAAGACGATCGAACCGGCCAGGAAGAAAGCCGTGACCATCAGTGTGCAGCCGGTGAGCAGCAGCCGTGACGGCTTGGCTGCGATCTGCCGTATCGCCGCCTTGGTCAGTCCCGATGCCCTCAACGCCCTCGCCGCTTCCCCGGGTTCTGGAGCGCGTCGAGCACGGACTCGGGAGTGGGCTCGTCGACCCTGCCGCTGATGCGACCGTCCAGCAGCAGCACGACACGGTCGGAATAGGAGGCGGCCACCGGGTCGTGCGTGACCATCACAACCGTCTGACCGAACTCGCGGGTGGAGTAGCGCAGGAACTCCAGTACATCCCGGCCGGACCTGGCGTCCAGATTGCCGGTCGGCTCGTCCGCGAAGACGACTGCGGGACGGGCCGCCAGCGCGCGAGCGATGCCGATGCGCTGCTGTTGCCCACCGGACAACTGCGAAGGCCGACGCGAGAGTTGGTCACCGATCTGCAGGGCACTCACGACCGTGTCCAGCCAGCCCTGGTCGGGGCGGCGGCCTGCTATCTCCAGCGGCAGCAGAATGTTCTCGGAGCCGTTCAACTCTGGTAGCAGGTGGTATTGCTGGAAGACGAAGCCGATGCGGTCGCGACGCAGGTCCGTGCGCTGCCGCTCGGACAGTGCAGTGATCTCGGTGTCCTCCAGGGTGATCGCGCCGGAGGACGGACGGTCCAGGCCGGCAAGGCAGTGCATCAGGGTGGACTTCCCTGATCCGGAAGGCCCCATGACGGCCAGAAAGCTTCCCTTGTCGATCTCCAGGTCGACTCCGCGCAGCGCCTGGACACCGACCGCTGCTGTGGCGCCGGGGCTGTCCACACCGTACACCTTGGTGACGTTGATGGCGCGGACCGCTGTGCGAGCGGCCACGCTCGTCAAGGTCATCGGATCAGTCCTTCAGGTGGACGGAACACGACAGGGTGCCCTTGGCGTCGGGCTTCTTCTGCTCGTCCTTGAGCTTGCCGTCGACGTAGATACGGCAGACGGTGCCGGGTTGCGCGCTCGTGACGGCCAGATTGTTGAAGCCGAAGCCAACGTTCTGGGCCTTGTTCCAGGGCAGCTTCCCAGCGAGCGTCATCCTCGGGCTGTTGTCACCGGAGAAGCTGTAGCCGACGTCGGCGCTGCCGGGGCCCGTCACCTCCATCTTCACGTCCCAGCTGTGGCCGAACACACTGCAGCTGGTGAGGGATACGGGCCCCACAGCCAGGGAACCGGCCGTCAGCAGGGACGTGGCACACGTACGGAAGGCGGGGAATTTCACGGCAACTCCAGGTGATGGGGAGGTCTTTCGCCTTGCACGCATCATTCTGTGGAGCGGTCGACGGGTCGCGATGCCGTCGAAAGACCGTATTCGCTCAGGCGGCATCGGCCGAAAGTACGTATCGGTCCCCACTCCTGCGAGGGTCGGCGAACCGCCGCCTAAACTTCTCACCGTGCCCCGCTCTCTCCCGATTCCCTCCCCTGAGGCGATCGCCGTGCTGTGCCTGTGTGCGCTGCTCGTACTGCTCGACGCGTCTGTGGTGAGCTTCAGCTACGTCGGCCTGGCGGTCGTCGCGAGCGGGGTCGTGGCTCTGGGCGCCGCCGCCGCGCAGTTGCGGCTGTACCGGTTCGGCCGGCAATGGACGGCCTGCGCCCTGTCCGCCGTCGTGGCGACCGTCTCGCTGCTGGCCACGTCCCTGGTACAGGGCACCGTGCTGCAGCGCACCCCGGGGTGGGCCGAACTCCTTGGACTCCTGGTGCTGTTGTGCCTCGCCTGCCGGTACGGGCGGCCTGTGCCGCTCGTGTTGTCGGCGGTCCCGCTCTTCGTGGCGGTCGTATGGATCGAGGGCCGCGCTCCAGCACTTTCGAATCTGCCGGTACTCAAAGACATCGACGGCTTGTTCACCCTGCTGCCGGTGGCTTTCGTGCTGCTGGGCGGCTACCTGCGAACCGAGGACGGCAGACGCAGGATCGCCGCGGAGAACGTACGCCAGGCAGAACGTCTGGACCTCGCCCGCGACTTGCACGATCACGTGGCCCACTACGTCACAGCGATGGTCGTGCAGGCCCAGGCCGGTGAACACACCGCGGAACGTGATCCGGCCACGGCACGCAAGCTGTTCGCCAACATCGAGCAGACCGGCCAGGAAGGACTGGTGGCGATGAGCCGCATGGTCCGACTTCTGCGGGAAGCGGACGGAGCCGTGGCGGAGGCACCCGTCACGCCCGCCATGACGAGGATCGAGGAGCTCGTCCACCAGTTCACCGGCATCGGACAGCACGCCTGGCTGGACATAGCCGACGACGTGGACGGTGCCGTCTGGTCGCCGCAACTCGCCAAGTCGGTGGAACGACTGGTCCAGGAGGGCCTGACCAACATCCGCAAGCACGCCCGCACCGCGACCACCGTGCATGTCAAGCTGGGAACCGACGGAGACCGACTGGTCGTCCGCGTACGTGACAACGCGATCGGCCAGCAACGCGGCCGGGTGTGGTTCCGCCCCAGCGGCTTCGGCATGATCGGCCTGTCGGAGCGGGTGGCCGAGCTGGGTGGCGAGCTCAGCAGCGGCCCTATGCCCGAGGGCGGCTGGGAGTTGGCCGCGTCGATACCCATGAAGTGAGGGAGCAGGAACCCGTAGTGAGCGTCTCTGTGGTGATCGCCGACGATCAGGAGATGGTGCGGATGGGCTTCCGACTCATCCTGGAGGGGCAAGACGACATCTCCGTGATCGGGGAGGCATCCGACGGTGCCGAGGCGGTCGAGGCAGTTCACCGGCTGCGGCCGGACGTCTGCCTGATGGACATCCGCATGCCGAAACTGGACGGCTTGGAGGCGACCAGGCGACTGCGCCAGGCACAGGGAGCCGCGACGGACGGTACGAAGATCGTCATCGTGACGACGTTCGACATGGACGAGTACGTCTACGGAGCGCTCCGCGCCGGTGCCAGCGGGTTCGTGGTCAAGAACTCCGGCCCCCGGCTGCTGATCGAAGCGGTGCATGCCGCTGTCAACGGTGACTCTCTCATCTCGCCGTCCGTCACCGTCCGGCTCCTGGAACACCTGAGCAAACCGTCACGCGCCGAGACCGGGGCCGCCGCCGCACGACGGCTCACTCCCCAGGAACTGAAGGTGGTGAGCCTGGTCGCCCGCGGGCACACGAACAACGAGATCGCCGAACGGCTGGCTCTCTCGCTCAGCACCATCAAGAGCCACCTCAGCCGGGTCCAGGACAAACTACCGGCCCGCAACCGCGTGGAGATCGCAGCCTGGGCCTGGGAACACGGCGTCGTCGGCTGAAGCCGACGATGACGACCTCTAAGCCGCTCCCGACTCCAGCGAAGTAGTAATCCCGCGCTCCCTGACCGCCGCGGCGGCGCCGGGTGCGCCGATCGGGGGGCTCCGGCTCCGGCGGTCCGCAAAGAGTGCGCGGAGCTGACAGGACCGTAGGACACAGCCGTCACCAGACCAGCGGGATCCAGCACGCGGGGGGAGCACTCAGGCCCATGCGCTCACGCCGCCTCGCCGCGGCGATCATCGAGGGGCTCTCAACTCGCCCACGCCGTGGAGGCCGTGGGACGACCGCGTGGTGGAGCTCCTGACCGCGGCGGACAGCCGATTGCGAACGGATCATGTCAATCGGGCCGGCCCTTGCTCCCGTCCCGGTCCGAGCGATCCGGTGGCCCCCGCAGGTGCTGGACAGCGCCCACGCCCGCCAGGCCGCCACGCCCGGCGAGCGGGTCGCCGTCCAGACGCTCCGCCTGAACTTCGACGAACCCCTGCGGACGCGGCCTATCGGGCGCTGCCGAGATTGCGATCGTCGTCGGAGCCCTTGAGCAGCAAGGTGGTCTCCTCGATGCGGCTGAACCGGCCGTCGGCTGCGAGGTCGGCGAACACGTAGACCTCCATGGTCACGGTCGAGCCATCCTTCTTCGTGATGTGGCAGGTGTGCCGATCGGCGTACTTGCCACCGTCGGCGTACAGCTCCTCATGGACATCGATCCAGGCGTCGGCGACGAGAGTCCGCAGGTGGCTGATGTGCTCGACGAACTCGGCTCGGTCAGCCCACTCGCCGTCCGTGCGCTGGCGGTACTCGGGGGTGAAGTGGCGGTCGACGGCCTCCTCCAGAGTGATCCCGTCGTTGAGGAGCAGGTCGGTGAGGGCAGTCTTGATGCCGGTACGGGGCATGGGAGTCCTTCCAGAGGTCCACTAATGCGTGCGTCGCGCACGCATCTCCTTCACCGTACCATAATGCGTGCGTGACGCACGCTTTTCGGAAGGGAGGGGTCGCGCCCGCCGGGCCGAAGTCGGCCCGGGTCGGTCGGCGTGCAGCCGCCGAAGTGCTGAAGGAGGCGGTCGCCGTCCACACCCGCCTGACCGGCGCTTTGGGGGACGCCGCACACGGCCGCTGATCACCCGTCTCACCGAGATTTGATCGGCGCTGGCGATCTCCGGGGCCAAACGTCGTTGGCTGCGGCTGTTGTAGGGGCGTGATGCTTCGAGGATGTGCGCCGATCGCGAGCCGCGCTGCTGTCGCTGCGGTCGTGTTTGCTCGCACCCGGCTCGTGGGGTGGCCTGTCTGGACACTCCGCTGTCGCACGCGAGCGCGCCGACCGGCTGGCCGACGGACGGCAGGACCGCGGCCAGGGCCGGGTAGGTGTCGGCTGGAACCTGGTCCGGGAGGAGGGCCGGTCTGGCGGCGTCGCGGTGGGAGAGCAGCGCCGCGCGCTGGCCGGCGGGGGCGCCGCGGTCGTCCTGCTGGTGACGGTGCTCATCCTTACCCCGCTGTGGCGGATGATGCGCCGGACTGCTGAAGTCACTGACGCGGGACGAGCTGCCCTCGGCGTGACGGGTGTCGGCTCGGCCAACTCGCCACGCCTCCAGATGGATTGGGGCCGCCCTGGTTCACGGTGCGGGATCACGGCCGCCGCACTGTGCGGCGGAGGGCGCATCGTGACCGACGCCGGCGGAGACAGTCCGCAGAAGGGGTGGGCGCTTGAAGCACGCTTATGCCTGCAGCGGCAGAAGCGTGCGGTGCGCACGCTAATCTGGAGGGGTGGCCAACACGACGGGATACGACATCGCGGACGCGCTCGGACTGCTCCTGCGCCGGAGTACTCGCGCCCGCCTCTACGCGCACCTCACCGAGGGACTGGGGAAAGCGGTCGACGAACTCACCTATCCGGTACTCAGCGGCCTGGCCCGAACGGGCCCCCTCAGCGCCGCCGAACTCGGCCGCGAGGTCGGGCTCGACCGCACCACCGTCACCCGACGTGCCGACCGCCTCGAAAGCGCCGGCCTGGTGCAACGCCGACAGGACCCCGTCGACGGCCGTGCCACCCTCCTCACCCTCACCCGGCAGGGCCACGAAACCATCGCAGCCACCCGGCAACGACTCGCGGCCGCCATCGAAGACGGCCTGGCGTCCTGGTCGGAAGCCGACGCCCAGACCTTCGCACGCTGGCTACGACGATTCGTCGACGAAGGGCCCTTCGCGCCTCAACGCGACTGACCGTCGACCGGACGCCGGGGCATACGGGTTCGGCGCCTTGCTACTCCACGGTCCGGGCGCCAGACGGGACCGACGCCTGAAGGACTCTGTGGCCTTATTCTTCGGTAGGTGGTGATTGCGGTGCGGGGGCGGGTCAGGTGGCTTCTGCGGTCTCTGTCGAGTGGGTTGCCGGTCCACCAAGCCTCCAGGCGGATGAGGGAGAGCGGTGGCTTGCGAAGACGTGGGAACGTTGGGTCCTGGGCAGGCTGGTCAGGCGGATACCGGTGACGGCAATGGCTTGGTGAACGGTGCCTTCGATCCAGGCCCGGACCGCGTAACGGTCTGTCCATTCGTCAGTGTTCTGCTCGGTACGGAACTGCTCCACCGCTGTCCCTCTACGGCGCCACCGTCCCCCTCCTGGCGCTGGGCGCCCTCATGACAAGGCTTCTGACGCGGCGCCGACCCACCAACTGACTCCCTTGCCCAACCCCTGTATGCCGCACCAGCCGCACAGCACTCCGAAAGGCAGACCCATGACCCCCGCCCAGCCCGCCCA
>NZ_JANFNH010000038.1 GCF_024436055.1 Streptantibioticus rubrisoli
CGGCTACCCCACCCCCCGTACCGCCTCGGCGACTCGTGGGGAGGCGAAGGACGTGCCGCACACGAAACGCATCAGGGGGCCGAAGGTGGCCGCCGACGGCAGGCCGGTGAAGTACAGGCCGGGGACGGAGGACTGGAAGCCGCGGTCCAGCCAGGGGGAGCCGCCGGAACGGGTCAGCCGGGCGCGTAGCTCGGGGCTGAGGAAGCCGAGCGCGCCGAGGTCGACGCGGTACCCGGTGGCCGCCAGCACATGGTCCGCGGCGAGCTGACCGGCGCGCCCGCTCGGGCCGCTGGTCGACAGGACGACGCGCCCAGCGTCGTCCACCCGCACCCCGGTGAGCGCCCTGCCCTGCAGCACCGGCACCCGCCCTGCGAACCGTTCCTTCAGCCACCACGCGCCACGTGGCCCCAACACCTTCCGCACCAGCCACAGCCTGCTCTGCTCCGGCAGGTACCGGAACGCCGCGGGTCCTGGCACATTGCTGAACGCGTACAGCGACCAGGCCCGGCCGACCGGCGAGTCCGGCTTCCACTGCAGGCCGTCCCGCGGCGGCGCGCCGAACCCCACCGCGTGGGCGCGCCGCGCCACTACCCGTACCGACGCCCCCGCCTCGTGCAGCAGCGCCGCGCTCTCCAGCGCGGACTGCCCGGCGCCGACGACCACCACCTCGCGGTCGGCGAACCGCGCGAAGTCGGTGTGCTGCGAGCTGTGCGAGACCGGGCCGGTGGCGGACGGTCCGTCCGGCGTCGCCTGGCGCAGCAGCGACGGCACGTACGCGAACCCGCTCAGTCCGCTGGCCACCACCACCGCCCGGGCCGCCAGCTCCTCGCCGGAGTCCAGCTTCAGCCGGAAGTCCCCGGCGCCGCGGTCCACCGAGACCACCTGCACCCGCTCCACCTCGGGCACCAGCCGCTCCTGGAACCACCGCCCGTACCGTACGAAGAAGTCCAGGGTGACCAGGTCCCGGTCGGTGACCAGGCGCGGCTCGCCCACCGCGTCGCAGAAGTCCTGGATGGTGTGTCCGGGGTGCGGCGCCGAGATGCTCGACGCGCTCGGGGTCGATTTGAGCACCATGCGGGCCGGCATGGTGTCCGTCCAGCTGGACAGCGGGGTACCGAAGACCCGCACCGTGACGCCGCGCCCCTTCAGGTGCGCGGCGGCTGACAGGCCGTACGGCCCGGCACCGATCACCACCACAGGCTTCATATCCGATCCCTCCCGGAAACGTTTGTTCTATGGCCCTGCCACAGCTGGAACAGGTGCTTCACGCCCGGTCGCACGAAGCGGGCGAGCATGGTGAAGAAGGGCTTGATGTCGTCGGGTGCCAGCCAGGCCAGTTCCGTGCCGCGTGCCCGCCGTGGTGCGTGCGGTGTGGTGTAGCCGCTGCGGCGGTAGGCGAGCATCGCGGGCAGGTCGATGTTCTCGACCGTGAACCGCCGCCCGTTGAGCTGCTCGCCCTCCGGTATCCGCTGTCCGGTCAGGTCCAGGTGCTGGGCCCGGACCACGTCGATCCCGGCGGTGTCCTCGAACAGCCGGAACTGCGCGCCCATCCGGGGATTGAAGTCCAGCAGCTTGTACCGCCCGTCCCGGCGGTCGTACCGCCAGTCCAGGTCGACGATGCCGGAGAAGCCGATGTGCTTGATGAACTCACCGGCCAGGGTGGCCAGTTCGGGATTGGGCACCACGTACGCGCACGCCGTCATGCCCGCGTGCGGCGGCCAGGAGCGCACCTTGACGCCGGTGAACAGGGTGCGCGCGGAGTGGTCCGCGTCCACGTAGGCGTGCACGATCCAGTCCTCGGCCTGCTCGCGCGGCAGGTACTCCTGGAGGACGACCCCGGGCCGTTCACCCCAACCGCGGGCCAGCGCCAGCAGTTCACCGGGACCCGTGATCCGGGTGGTGCCGGACACCGCGGGCGTGCGGCGGCGCTCGAAGGCCTCCCGGTTCTTGGCCACCACGGGGAACCGCGCGGTGGCGGCGAACTCCTCGATGTCGGCGCGGGAGTTGGGGAAAGCCGACTTCGGCGCGGGCACCCCGTGCGTCACGCAGAGCTCGTAGAGCCCCTGCTTGCTGGCGAGCCGACGAGGCAACCGCGGGTCGGTGCGCGGAAAGAGGAACTGCTCGCCCAGCGCGTCGGCGTGCTCGGCGATCAGTACCGCCGCCTCCTCGTCGGTCGGCAGCAGCATGGTGGGTCTGCCGATCCGCCGCCCGATCTCCCGTAGCCCCTCGACCAGCCGGTCGGAGCATTCAAGGCCGGTGGTCGGCCAGACGAACGCCTTGGTCAGATAGCGCGAGGACGCGGCCGGGGTGAACCGGTCCTCGGTGATGGCGTACATGGGTACGCCGAGTCTGCCGAGACTCCGGATGGCGCCGACGCCCCCGTGGTGCAGTGGATAGTTGCCGATTTTTACGATGAGGCCGGGAACCGACCTATCCAACGCGAACAACGGCATGCTCGCCACTTACCCCCCCCTGGCCACGCAGAGTAAGGGCGTGCTCCCCCACCGTGGCGGCCCGTCAGGACGCTACTGGCGAATTCACCCTCGCGGCAACCGGTTTCGGGATATTGCGATGGCTTTAGAGATCATTCCGCCAAGTTCCAGCATGCCGGATTGAACATGATTTGACCGGCTTTCGTATCTCCAAGTACACCCTCGGAGATGTCCGCGGGACGCGGCACTGACCCACCGAGCGCAGGAAGGAGGGTCGCCATGAACATCTTCGGATGGTTCGGACGGCGGCACGGTTGCGGCGACGATCGCAGGCACTTCGACCACCGTCATGGCCACGGTCATGACCACGGTCGGCGCCGTCGAGGCGGCTACTGGTGGTACTGACCGGCATGGCCAAGGGGTTCCTCACCGTGGGGGTGGCGGCGCGCAGCCACCCCCACGCGGTCCATGACCGGAGGCGACCGGGTTGCACACCACACGGAATCCAGCCGCCACCAGCGCGGACGACCCGCTGGTGGCGCTGGCGCCCGCCGTCGCACCGCGCGAGGTCTTCCGCCGCTTCTGGCCCTGGGTGCGGCCGGACCGCCGCTGGCTGCTGGCCGCCACACTGCTGCTGGCCGCCGGGGCGGGCGGTGAGGTGGTCACCGTCTGGCTGTTCAAGGACCTGATCGACCAGGTGCTGGTGCCCAGGCACCTCGCCGCGTTCTGGCCGCTGGCCGGATGGATGGCGGCCGTCGGCACGGCCACCGGGCTGCTGACCTTCCTCGGCGACTACACCGCGACCCGGGTCGCGGAGCGTTTCATCCTGCGGCTGCGCACCGCGTGCGTGGCCCATCTGCACACCCTGCCGCCCGACACGCTGCGCACCCGCTGGCACGGCGACGTGCTGGCCCGGCTGACCTCCGACATCGAACGCATCGAGTCCTTCGTCGCCTCCGGGGTGATCGACGTCGCCTCGGCGCTGATCAGCCTGGTGTTCTTCGCCAGTGCGGCGCTCGTCCTGAGCTGGCGGCTGGCGCTCGCGGTGTTCGTGGTCAGCCCGGTGTTCTGGTTCGCCGCGCGGCACTTCGGCGGCCGGGTGCAGCGGCTGTCGCGGGAGGCACGGCGGCGCGACGGACGGGTCACCGCGGTCGTCGAGGAGAGCCTGGCCAACGCGCCCGTGACACACGCCTACAACCAGCAGCGGCGCGAGGTCGGCCGGATCCGCCGGGAGGGCGAGGCACTGCTCCGCGCCGAACTGGCCACCGCGCGGGTGGCCGCCGCGTATCCGGCGCTGCTCGACGTGCTGGAGGTCCTCGGCGGCCTCGTCGTGGTCGGGCTCGGCGCCTTCGAACTCAGCCGGGGCGCGCTCACCGTCGGCGGACTGCTCGCGTTCGCCGCCTTCCTCGCCCAGTTGTTCGGCCCCATCCAGCGACTCTCCGGCCTGGCAACGGTGTTCGGTGCGGCCAGCGCCGGCGCGGAGCGCGTCATCGACCTGGCCCGGCTGCGCTCCCCCGTGCTCGACCGCCCGGGCGCGGTGCCGTTGCGCACGGTACGGGGCGAGCTCAGCTGTACGGGGGTGCGGGCGTCGTACGCCACGGGAGACGGCGCGCCGGTGCTGCGGGACGTGACGTTCCGGGTGGCGCCCGGTGAGGTGCTCGCCGTGACGGGGCCGAGCGGGGCCGGGAAGTCCACACTGGCCAAGCTGTTGGTGCGGTTCATGGACCCGGACGCGGGGGCGGTGCGCCTGGACGGCGTCGACCTACGGGAGACCACGCTGGCGTCCGTACGGCAGGCGGTGACGCTGCTGCCGCAGGCCTCGCAGCTGTTCTCGGCGTCCATCCGCGACAACATCGCCTACGGCCGCCCGGACGCCACCGACGCCGAGATCGTCCAGGCCGCCAGGGACGCCGACGCGCACGGCTTCATCACCGCGCTACCGGACGGCTACGAGTCCGTACTGGGCGAGCACGGCCTACAACTGTCCGGCGGCCAGAACCGCCGCATCACCATCGCCCGCGCCTTCCTGCGCGCGACACCCGTGCTGGTACTGGACGAACCCACCGCGGGCCTGGACCGCGCCGCGGCCCTGCGCGTCATCGCACCGTTGCGCCGCCTGATGGCAGGCCGCACAACGGTGTTGATCACGCACGACCCCCAACTGGCCGCGCTGGCCGACGCGGTGCTCACCCTGGGCGGGGCCGAACTCAGGACTGGCGCCGAAGCTTGTTGACGGCCAGGGCCAGATGGTTGTCCCCCGAGGCCAACACACCCCAGCGCGCTGCTAACTTGTCGGTCCTGATCGACAAACGGAGGAGAGGGACGTGCGCAACGCGGCACGGATCACGGGGGCGGCGATGGTGGCCGCCGTGCTGGTGAGTGGATGCAGCAGCAGCAAGAACGACAACAAGCAGTCGAACGCCACGCCTTCGGCGTCGGCGTCGGCGCCCGCGTCGCAGGCCGCACCGTCGGCCAGCGCCCCGGCGGTCAAGCTCGACGGAACGTGGGCCGGTGACAACGCGGACGGCGTGAAGTCCCTGACCATCGTCGGCGACAAGGCGGCCCTCGCGGGCAAGACGGTGTGCGCGGGCGCCACGGTGGTGGCCGGAGGCCAGACCCTCCTGCACCTGAAGTGCGCGGACCACAGCACGACCCACACGGACGGCGTCGTGACACCCGCCCCGGACGGCAAGTCCCTTTCCGTCAACTGGGGCTCCACCACGGACAAGTTCAACCGCACGGCGGCCAAGCCGATCCTTCCGCCGATCGACAAGCTCAAGCAGTAAGCCTTCGGTGCCGACGAGCACCACAGGCCGCCTCATCAGCGCACACGAGCTCCGTGACCCGTTCGGAACCACCGAACGGGTCCACCACCATGCGCTGCCCGCGACTGGGCGCACAGAGAGCCATCAGGGCATAGCAAGCTGTTGCGGCAAGCCCCCGCCACGACGCGGGGGCCATCGCCGATCGCTGGCCGCGCACCCCTACCGCACGAACACGCTCGCCTTCCCCGCCAGGTCGAGGAAGTACTGCGGGGCCACGCCCAGCACCAGCGTCATCACGGCGCCCGCCGTGATGGCCGTTACCGTCAAGGGGCTTGGGACCGCCACCGATGGGCCGCCGGGTTGGGGTTCGCTGAAGAACATCAACACGATGACCCTGATGTAGAAGAACGCCGCGACCGCCGACGAGATCACACCGACGATCACCAGCGGTACCGCGCCCGCCTGGGCGGCGGCCTTGAAGACCGCGAACTTCCCCGCGAAGCCGGACGTCAGCGGGATGCCCGCGAAGGCCAGCAGGAAGACCGCGAAGACCGCGGCCACCAAAGGCGAACGGCGCCCCAGGCCCGCCCAGCGCGACAGGTGCGTCGCCTCGCCGCCCGCGTCCCGTACCAGCGTCACCACCGCGAACGCGCCCAGCGTCACGAACGAGTACGCGGCCAGGTAGAACAGGACCGAGGAGACGCCGTCCGGCGAGACCGCGATCACGCCCGCCAGGATGAAGCCCGCGTGGGCGATCGACGAGTACGCCAACAGCCGCTTGACGTCCGTCTGGGTCACCGCCACCACGGCACCGATGACCATCGTCGCGATGGCCACCCCCCACATCACCGGGCGCCAGTCCCACCGCAGGCCCGGCAGCACCACGTACAGCAGCCGCAGCAGCGCGCCGAACGCGGCCACCTTGGTGGCCGCGGCCATGAAACCGGTCACCGGAGTCGGCGCGCCCTGGTAGACGTCCGGCGTCCACATGTGGAACGGCACCGCCGCGACCTTGAACAGCAGGCCCACCACCACCATCGAACCACCGATCAGCAACAGGGCGTCGTTGGCGGTGGTGTTGGCGAGCGCCGGGGTCATCCTGGCCGTACCGCTGACCACATCGGCGATACCGCCGTACGAGATGGTCCCCGCGTACCCGTACAGCAGCGCGATGCCGAACAGCAGGATGGCCGAGGAGAACGCGCCCAGCAAGAAGTACTTGACCGCCGACTCCTGGGAGAGCAGGCGGTGCCGCCGGGCCAGCGCGCACAGCAGGTACAGCGGTAGCGAGAAGACCTCAAGGGAGACGAACAGCGTCAACAGGTCGTTGGCGGCGGGGAAGATCATCATGCCCGCGACCGCGAACAGCAGCAGCGGGAAGACCTCGGTGGTAGTGAACCCGGCCCGTACCGCGCGCTGCTCCTGCTCGCTGCCGGGCACCGCGGCGCCCTGCGCGGCGAACGAGTCGACGCGGCGGCCGTGCACCAGCGGGTCCAGCCGCCGCTCCGCGAAGGTGAACGCGGCGACCAGCGCCACCAGCACGATGGTGCCCTGGAGGAACAGCGCCGGACCGTCCACAGCGACCGCGCCCATCGCCGCGATGTGCGACTTGGTGCTGGCGTAGCCGTCGGCCGCGAGGGCGACGATCGCCGCGAAGGCGGCGGCGAGCCCGACCACCGAGACGCCCAATTGCGCGACATAGCGGCCGCGCCGGGGCAGCAGGGCCTCGACGAGGACGCCGAGCACCGCCGCGCCGAAGACGATCAGCACGGGGGAGAGCTGGGCGTACTCGATCTTCGGGGTCGGGATCCGGTCCAGCGGCAGCGCGGGGTCGGCCGCCGTTGTCCACAGGCTGTGGATGATGCCGGTCACTTCGCGGACTCCTTCGCTGCGGCGGTGAGCGACGCGTTGGTCTGCGGCGCGGGATCGGTCCGGTGGACGTCGGAGAGGGTGTCCTTGACCGCCGGGTTGATCATGTCGGTGACCGGCTTCGGATAGACCCCGAGGAAGATCAGCAAGGCGATCAGCGGTGCCACCACGACCAGTTCACGCGCCCTGAGGTCCCTGATGCCCTCGTTGCCCGCCTTCACCGGGCCGGTCATGGTGCGCTGGTAGAGCACCAGCACGTACAACGCCGCCAGCACGATGGCCAAGGTGGCGATCACCCCGGCCGCCGGATAGCGGCTGAACGTGCCCACCAGCACCAGGAACTCGCTGACGAACGGCGCGAGTCCGGGCAGCGAGAGGGTGGCAAGGCCGCCCACCAGGAACGTGCCCGCCAGCAGCGGAGCGACCTTCTGCACCCCGCCGAAGTCGGCGATCAGCCGCGAACCGCGCCGGGTGATCAGGAAACCCGCGACCAGCAGCCACGCCGCGGTGGAGACACCGTGGTTGACCATGTAGAGGGCGGCGCCGCCCTGGCCCTGGGAGGTCATCGCGAAGATGCCCAGGATGATGAAGCCGAAGTGCGAGATGGACGCGTAGGCGATCAGCCGCTTGATGTCCCGCTGGCCCACGGCCAGCAACGCGCCGTAGATGATCCCGATCACGGACAGCACCAGGATCACCGGTGCCGCCCACTTCGACGCCTCCGGGAACAACTGGAGGCAGTACCGCAGCATCGCGAACGTGCCGACCTTGTCCACCACCGCGGTCAGCAACACCGCGACCGGCGCGGTGGCTTCGCCCATCGCGTTGGGCAGCCAGGTGTGCAGCGGCCACAGCGGCGCCTTGACGGCGAAGGCGAAGAAGAAGCCGAGGAAGATCCACCGCTCGGCGGTGCTGGACAGCCGCAACTGGCCGCTGGCCCGCGCCTGGAGGATCTGTGGCAGCGAGAACGTGCCGTGGCCGCCGAGTTGGTGCGCGGTGACCGCGTACAGTCCGATCACCGCGGCCAGCATGATCAGCCCGCCGGCCAGGTTGTAGAGCAGGAACTTGACCGCGGCGTAGGAGCGCTGTTTGGCCTGTTCTCCCTCGCCCTTGGGGCCCGCGCGGTCTCCGAAGCCGCCGATGAGGAAGTACATCGGGACCAGCATCGCTTCGAAGAAGATGTAGAAGAGGAAGACGTCGGTGGCCTCGAACGAGATCACCACCATCGCCTCGACCAGCAGGATCAGCGCGAAGAACCCTTGGGTGGGACGCCAGTTGCGGCTCGGGGCGTGCCCGTCGAGTACGTCGGCGTCATGCCAGCCCGCCAGCATCACGAACGGCACCAGTACCGCCGCCAGCAGCACCAGCACCACCGCGATGCCGTCCACGCCGAGTTGGTAGCGGACCCCGAAGTCCGCGATCCAGGCGTGCGACTCGGTGAGCTGGTACCGGGCGCCGCCCGGGGTGAACCGGGCCGCGTCCAGGCCCGCGAACACCAAGGTGGCCAATGAGAAGCCGAGCGCCAGCCACTTGGCGGCGGTGCGCCGCCCGGCCGGTACCGCGGCGGTGGCGATCGCGCCGACCGCGGGGACCGCGGCGGTAACGGTGAGCAGGGGAAACGCCATGGGTATCAGACCGCCCTCATCAGCAGGGTCGCGGCGACCAGCACCGCCGTACCGCCGAGCATCGAGACCGCGTACGACCGGACGTAGCCGTTCTGTACCTGGCGCAGCCGGGCGGACAGTCCCCCCACCGAGGCGGCGGTGCCGTTGACCGCGCCGTCCACCAGCGAGTGGTCGAGGTAGACCAGGCTGCGGGTGAGGTGTTCACCACCGCGTACCAGGACGACGTGGTTGAAGTCGTCCTGGAGCAGATCGCGCCGCGCCGCCCGGGTGAGCAGCGAACCGCGCGGCGCGGTGACCGGCACCGGCGCCCGTCCGTACTGCGCCCAGGCCAGCGCCACACCGACGGCCAGCACGACCAGGGTGGCCGCGGTGACCTCCCCGGTGGTCACCGGCGAGTGGCCCTCGCTGTGCCCGGTGACCGGCTGGAGCCACTTCACGAACGCCGAGTTGATGCTGAACAGCCCACCGGCGAACACCGATCCGACGGCCAGCACGATCATGGGGATGGTCATGACCTTCGGGGACTCGTGCGGATGCGGCAGATCTCCCGGGTGCACCTCGATTCCGGGTTCGACGCTCGGCGCCGTGTCCGGCTCCGGGGCGGGCTGCCAGCGCCGCTCGCCGAAGAACGTCATCACCATGACCCGGGTCATGTAGTACGCGGTGATGCCCGCGCCCAGCAGCGCGACCCCGCCGAGGATCCAGCCCTCGGTACCGCCCTTGGCGAACGCCGCCTCGATGATCTTGTCCTTGGACCAGAACCCGGAAAGCCCCGGGAAGCCGATGATCGCCAGGTAGCCGAGGCCGAAGGTGACGTAGGTGATCGGCATGTAGCCGCGCAGCCCGCCGTACTTGCGCATGTCGACCTCGTCGTTCATCCCGTGCATCACGGAACCGGCGCCGAGGAACAGGCCCGCCTTGAAGAAACCGTGGGTGACCAGGTGCATGATGGCGAAGACGTAGCCGATCGGACCGAGCCCGGCGGCCAGCATCATGTAGCCGATCTGCGACATGGTCGATCCGGCCAGGGCCTTCTTGATGTCGTCCTTGGCGCAACCGACGATCGCACCGAACATCAGCGTGACCGCGCCGACCACACAGACCGCGAGCTGCGCGGTGGGCGCCGCGTTGAAGATGACCCCGGAGCGGGTCACCAGATACACGCCCGCGGTCACCATGGTCGCCGCGTGGATCAGCGCGGAGACCGGGGTCGGACCCTCCATCGCGTCCCCGAGCCAGGACTGCAGCGGCACCTGGGCCGACTTGCCGCACGCGCCGAGCAGCAGCAGAAGCCCGACCACGGTCAGCTTGGCCTGGCTGGCGCTGGTGGCGTGGGCGAACACCGGGGCGAAGGAGAAGGTGCCGAACGTGGTGAACAGCACCATGATCGCGATCGACAGCCCCATGTCGCCGACCCGGTTGACGATGAACGCCTTCTTCGCCGCGGTCGCCGCGCTCGGCTTGTGCTGCCAGAAGCCGATCAGCAGGTACGAGGCGAGGCCGACGCCCTCCCAACCCGCGTACAGCAGCAGGTAGTTGTTGGCGAGCACCAGCAGCAGCATCGCCGCCAGGAACAGGTTGAGGTAGCCGAAGAAGCGGCGGCGGTTCTCGTCGTGCGCCATGTAGCCGACCGAGTAGATGTGGATCAGCGTGCCCACACCGGTGATCAGCAGCACGAACGTCATGGAGAGCTGGTCGAGTTGGAAGGCGACGTCCGCCCGGAAGCCGCCGACCGGCACCCAGCTGAACAGGTGGGAGGTGAGGGTGCGCTGGCCGGTGGGCTTGCCCAGCATGTCGGCGAACAGCGCCGCGCCGAGCGCGAAGGAGACCGCGGCCAGCAGGCAGCCGATCCAGTGGCCTGCCCGGTCGAGCCGACGCCCTCCGGCGAGCAGGACTCCCGCGCCGAGAAGTGGAGCCCCGACGAGGGCTCCGATGAGGTGATCCACGTCAACTGCTCCTGTCTACAGCTTCATCAGGCTGGCGTCGTCGACCGAGGCCGAGTGGCGGGAGCGGAAGAACGTCACGATGATCGCCAGGCCGACCACCACCTCGGCGGCCGCGACGACCATCGTGAAGAACGCGAAGATCTGGCCGTCGAGGTTGCCGTGCAGCCGGGCGAAGGTGACGAAGGCCAGGTTGCAGGCGTTGAGCATCAACTCGACGCACATGAAGACGATGATGGCGTTGCGGCGGAACAGGACTCCGGCGCCGCCGATGGTGAACAACAGGGCGGACAGATAGAGGTAGTTGATGGGATTCACCGGGCGGCTCCGTTCGCCGGGGTGGCCGAGTTGTTCGGGGGCTCCGCCCCCGTGCCCCCGCTGGGGGCGCCGCGCCCCCCAGACCCTGCGCCAGAATTGGCGGCCCCCTCAGTGCCTTTGCCCTCCGCATGGTCCTCCGCGCGCTGTTCCAGCGCCTTCAGATCCTCCAGCGCCTCGCCGCTCACGTCGCGGATCTGGCCGCGTGAGCGCAGGGTCTTGTTGACGGACAACTCGGCGGGGGTGCCATCGGGCAGCAGTCCGGGGATGTCCACCGCGTTGTGCCGGGCGTATACACCGGGCGCGGGCAGCGGTGGCACCTGGGCGCCCTCCCGCACCCGCCGCTCGGCCAACTCGCGCTGGGTGGCGGCCCGTTCGGTGCGCTCCCGGTGCGTGAGCACCATCGCGCCGACGGCCGCGGTGATCAGCAGGGCGCCGGTGATCTCGAAGGCCCACACGTACGTGGTGAAGATCAGCTTTGCCAACCCCTCCACGTTGCCACCGGAGTTGGCCTGGCCGAGGCCGGTGAAGGCGTGCACCGAGGCGTTGCCCAGTCCGGCGATCAGCAGGACACCGAAGCCGAGGCCGACCAGCGCGGCCAGCCAGCGCTGCCCCCTGATGGTCTCCCGGAGGGAGTCCGCGGCGGTGATGCCAACCACCATCACGACGAACAGGAACAACATCATGATCGCGCCGGTGTAGACCACGATCTGCACGACGCCCAGGAAGTACGCGCCGTTCGCCAGGTAGAAGACGGCCAGTACGATCATGGTGCCCGCCAGCGACAGCGCGCTGTGCACGGCCTTCCTCATCGCCACGGTGCCAAGCGCGCCGAGCACCGCGACGGTCGCGAGCAGCCAGAACTCGACGGCTTCGCCGGTGGATGTCGTCATCGGGTCGCCCCCCTCGGGTGCGCCGTGGACTCCGGTCCGGCGCTGCGTGCCTCGTCGGCCGCCACCTCGTCGGCCCGCTTCTCGCCCTTGGAGGCGGCGGCCTGCGGGACCGTCCCCGGCGCGGCCTCGGTGACCTTGCCCCGGTAGTAGTCCTGCTCGGTCATCCCGGGGTAGATGGCGTGCGGGGTGTCCACCATTCCGTCCTCAAGTCCCGCGAGCAGCTCCTCCTTGGTGTAGATGAGCGACTCCCGGGTGCGGTCGGCGAGTTCGTACTCATTGGTCATGGTCAGCGCCCGGGTGGGGCAGGCCTCGATGCACAGGCCGCACAGGATGCAGCGGGCGTAGTTGATCTGGTAGACGCGGCCGTAGCGCTCACCGGGCGAGTAGCGCTCCTCGTCGGTGTTGTCCGCGCCCTCGACATAGATGGCGTCGGCCGGGCAGGCCCAGGCGCACAGCTCGCAGCCGATGCACTTCTCCAGCCCGTCCGGATGCCGGTTGAGCTGGTGGCGGCCGTGGAAGCGGGGCGCGACCGGCTTCTTGTACTCGGGGTACTGCTCGGTCAGCCGCTTTTTGAACATGGCCTTGAAGGTCACGCCGAACCCGGCCACGGGATTGAGCCAGCGGGGGCGGGACTCCTCGTCCTGGGGTTCGCGATCAGGCATCGTTGCCCTCCTGCTCCTTGTCCGGCGTCTCGGCGGTGTCCGTGGCGCTCACCAACTGCCGTTCGCCGCGCGGCCTTCGGCGCGGTACCGGCGGCAGGGTCTGTCCGGGCCGCGGCGGTACGGGGAAGCCGCCCGCCATCGGATCGAACCGGTCCCCGGGGGCGCCCGGTTCCGCGGGGGCCTTGCGGCCGCGGTCGCGCAGCACGTCGGCGACCAGCGTGAGCAGCAGCAGCGCCAGGATCGAGCCGCCCACGTACAGCACGATCCGCTGGTAGTCGTAGTTCTCGTTGCGCAGCGCGCGCACCGTGGCGACCAGCATCAGCCAGACCAGCGAGACCGGGATCAGCACCTTCCAGCCCAGCTTCATGAACTGGTCGTAGCGCATCCGCGGCAGCGTGCCGCGCAGCCAGATGAAGAAGAACAGCAGCAGCTGGATCTTGATGGTGACCCACACCAGCGGCCACCAGCCGTGGTTCGCGCCCGCCCAGAAGGTGCTGATCGGCCACGGCGCCCGCCAGCCGCCGAGGAAGAGCGTGGTCGCGATGGCCGAGACGGTGACCATGTTGACGTACTCGGCCAGCATGAACAGCGCGAACTTGATGGACGAATACTCGGTGTTGAACCCGCCGACCAGCTCGCCCTCGGCCTCGGGAAGGTCGAACGGCGCCCGGTTGGTCTCACCGACCATCGACACGATGTAGACGAGGAACGAGACCGGCAGCAGTACCACGTACCACTTGTCGTGTTGACCGGCGACGATCTGCGAGGTCGACATCGAGTGCGAGTAGAGGAACACCGCGGCGAACGAGATGCCCATGGCGATCTCGTAGGAGATCATCTGCGCCGTCGAACGCAGTCCGCCGAGCAGTGGATACGTCGACCCCGACGACCAACCCGCCAGCACCACGCCGTAGATGCCCACCGACGCCACGGCGAGGATGTACAGCACACCCACCGGCAGGTCGGTGAGCTGCATGGGGGTGCGGGTGCCGAAGATCGAGACCTCGTTGTCCGCGGGGCCGAACGGGATGACCGCGAAGGCCATGAAGGCGGGGATGGTCGCGATGACGGGCGCCAGGACGTAGACCACCTTGTCGGCGCCCTTGACGACGACGTCCTCCTTGAGCATCAGCTTCACACCGTCGGCGAGGGACTGCAGCATCCCCCACGGGCCGTGCCGGTTGGGGCCGATGCGCAACTGCATCCAGGCGACGACCTTGCGCTCCCAGACGATGGAGAACAGCACGGTCAGCATCGCGAAGGCGAAGCAGAAGACCGCCTTGAGGACGATCAGCCACCACGGGTCGCGGCCGAAGACACCCAGGTTCTCCGCCGCGAGAGCCTGCACCGCTGGAGCGATCACTTGGCCACCTCCCGCACGGCCGGGCCGATCGTGACCAACCGGCCGGGCAGCACACCGAGTTCGTCGTACACCCCGGAGCCGGTGGAGTCGAGCGGCAGCCACACCACCCGGTCGGGCATCGCGGTGACCCGCAGCGGCAACGTCACGCTGCCCGCCGGTCCGGTCACCGTCAGTTCGGCGCCGTCCTTGACCCCGACCTCCTGCGCGGTGGCCGCGGACAGCCGGGCGACCGCCTCGTGCCGGGTGGCGGCCAGCGCCTCGTCGCCCTCCTGCAACCGGCCCAGGTCCAGCAGCAGCCGGTGCCCGGCCAGCACCGCCTCGCCCGCGCCCGGCTTGGGCAGCGGACGTGACGACTCCCGCGGGTCGGCGGGGTGCGGGCCGTCCCAGGTGGCGAGTTGACGCAGTTCGCGCCGCGCGGCCTGCACATCGGGCAGGCCCAGGCCCGCGGTACCGGACATCGCGTCCGCGATCATGTGCAGCACCCGTACGTCGGAGAGCCGGTACCGGCTGGTCGCCTGGTCCGGTTTGATGGCGGCCTCGAACGGGCGGATCCGGCCCTCCCAGTTGAGATACGTCCCGGCCTTCTCCTCCACCGCAGCAACGGGGAAGACCACATCGGCCCGCCGGGTCACCTCGCTCGGCCGCTGCTCCAGGCTGACCAGGAACCCGACCTGGTCCAGCGCCTCCCTGGCCCGGGCCGGATCCGGCAGGTCCACCACCTCGACCCCGGCGACCAGCAACGCGGACAGCTCACCGCTCGCCGCCGCGGCCACGATCTGGTCCGCGTCCCGGCCGAAGCGGTGCGGCAGTTCGGCGACGCCCCACAGCTGCGCGACCTCCGCCCTGGCCCGTGGATCGGTCAGTGGCCGCCCGCCGGGCAGCAGCCCCGGCAGCGCACCGGCCTCCAGCGCGCCGCGCTCACCGGCCCGGCGCGGGATCCAGGCCAGCCGGGCACCGGTCGCGGTGGCCAGTCGGGCGGCCGCGGTCAGCGCGCCCGGCACCCCGGCCAGCCGCTCGCCGACCAGGATCACCGCACCGTCCTGCCGCAGCGCCTCGGACGCCGCCGCGCCGTCCTCGTCCAGGCCGACCCCGCTGGCCAGTGCGTCCAGCCACTCCGGCTCGGTACCCGAGGCGCCGAGCAGGAGCGTTCCGCCCGCCTTGGTCAGGCCCGGGGTGGCGAACGGCGCGAGCCCGAAGGTGCGTTGGCCGTGCTTGCGGTGCGCCTTGCGCAGCCGCAGGAAGACGCCGGGCGCCTCCTCCTCGGCCTCAAGCCCGGCCAGCAGTACGGCGGGGGCCTGCTCAAGCGAGGTGTACGTGACGCCCCCGCCGTCCAGGTCCCGGCCGCGTCCGGCGACCCGTGCCGCCAGGAAGTCGGCCTCCTCGGCGCTGTGCACCCTCGCCCGGAAGTCCACGTCGTTGGTGTCCAGCACGAGCCGGGCGAACTTCGCGTACGCGTAGGCGTCCTCGACGGTCAACCGGCCGCCGGTCAGCACCCCGGTCCGGCCGCGCGCCGCCAGCAGTCCGGTGGCGGCGGCCTGGAGCGCCTCGGGCCAACTGGCCGGGCGCAGCTCGCCGTTCTCCCGCATCAGCGGGTGGGTCAGCCGGTCCGGGCGCTGCGCGTAGCGGAACGCGAAGCGGCCCTTGTCGCACAGCCACTCCTCGTTGACCTCGGGGTCGTTGGCGGCCAGCCGCCGCATGGTCTTTCCGCGCCGGTGGTCGGTACGGGTGGCGCAGCCGCCCGCGCAGTGCTCGCACACGCTCGGCGAGGAGACCAGGTCGAACGGCCGGGACCGGAAGCGGTAGGCGACCGAGGTCAGCGCGCCCACCGGGCAGATCTGGATGGTGTTGCCGGAGAAGTAGGACTCGAACGGCTCGCCCTCGCCGATACCCACCTGCTCCAGCGCGCCGCGCTCCAGCAGTTCGATCATCGGGTCCCCGGCGATCTGCTGGGAGAACCGGGTGCACCGCGCGCACAGCACACAGCGCTCCCGGTCCAGCAGGATCTGCGGGGAGATCGGGATCGGCTTGGCGTAGGTGCGCTTCTTGCCCTCGAAACGGGTGTCGGCCTGGCCCGTGGACATCGCCTGGTTCTGCAGCGGGCACTCACCGCCCTTGTCGCAGACCGGGCAGTCCAACGGGTGGTTGATCAGCAGCAGTTCCATCACCCCCCGCTGCGCCTTCTCGGCGACCGGCGAGGTGAGTTGGGTCCTGACCACCATGCCGTCGGTGCAGGTGATGGTGCACGACGCCATCGGCTTGCGCTGGCCCTCCACCTCCACGATGCACTGGCGGCAGGCACCGACCGGGTCGAGCAGTGGATGGTCGCAGAACCGCGGGATCTCGATGCCGACCATCTCGGCCGCGCGGATCACCAGGGTGCCCTTGGGCACCGACAGTTCGATGCCGTCGATGGTGACGGTCACCAGGTCTTCCGGCGGCACCGCGGCCTGGTTGCCGCCTCCCAGGGAGGCGCCGGTTGCGAGTGTCACGCGTTCACCTCCAGGTGCGGCAGGTCGGCCCACGCGGTGGACAGGGCCGGGTCGAAGGGGCAGCCCTGCTCGGTGATGTGGCGCTCGTACTCGTCGCGGAAGTACTTCAGCGAGGAGAAGATGGGGCTGGCGGCGCCGTCACCGAGGGCGCAGAACGACTTGCCGTTGACGTTGTCGGCGATGTCCAGCAGCTTGTCCAGGTCCGCCATCCGGCCCTTGCCCGCTTCGAGGTCCCGGAGCAACTGCACCATCCAGTACGTCCCCTCGCGGCACGGTGTGCACTTGCCGCAGGACTCGTGGGCGTAGAACTCGGTCCACCGGGTGACCGCCCGTACCACGCAGGTGGTCTCGTCGAAGCACTGCAGCGCCTTGGTGCCGAGCATCGACCCGGCGGCGCCCACGCCCTCGTAGTCCAGCGGTACGTCGAGGTGTTCGTCGGTGAGCAGCGGGGTGGAGGAGCCGCCGGGCGTCCAGAACTTCAGCCGGTGGCCGGGGCGCATCCCGCCGGAGATGTCGAGGAGTTGGCGCAGTGTGATGCCCAACGGCCCTTCGTACTGGCCCGGGTTGGCGACATGGCCGGAGAGCGAGTACAGCGTGAAGCCGGGGGACTTCTCGCTGCCCATCGACCGGAACCATTCCTTGCCCCGGTTGACGATGGCGGGAACCGAGGCGATGGATTCGACGTTGTTCACCACAGTGGGGCAGGCGTACAGACCGGCGACGGCTGGGAAGGGGGGACGCAACCGGGGCTGGCCGCGGCGCCCTTCGAGGGAGTCCAGCAGCGCCGTCTCCTCACCGCAGATGTAGGCGCCCGCACCGGCGTGCACGGTCAGCTCCAGGTCGAAGCCGGAGCCGAGGATGTCGCTGCCGAGGTATCCAACCGAGTACGCCTCGGCCACCGCGTGGTGCAGCCGCCGCAGTACCGGGACGACCTCGCCGCGCAGGTAGACGAAGGCGTGGTTGGAGCGGATGGCGTGGCAGGCGATGACGATGCCCTCGATGAGGGCGTGCGGACTGGCGAAGAGCAGGGGGATGTCCTTGCAGGTGCCGGGTTCCGACTCGTCGGCGTTGACCACGAGGTAGTGCGGTTTGCCGTCGCCCTGCGGAATGAACTGCCACTTCATTCCGGTGGGGAAGCCCGCGCCACCGCGGCCGCGCAGGCCGGAGTCCTTGACGAGGGCGATCAGGTCGTCGGGTGCCATGGCGAGCGCCTTGCGCAGGCCCTGGTAGCCGTCGTGCCGGTGATAGGCCTCCAGGGTCCAGGAGTCGGGCTCGTCCCAGAACGCGGAGAGCACCGGGGAGAGCACCTTCTCCGGGCTGGTCTCGTTGATGGCGGCTGCCACGGTCATTCCTCACCCTCCCCGCCGTCGCGTGGCGAGGTCCCGCCCTCACGTGGCGAGACGATCCGCCCCGGCGCCGTCTCGCCCTTGGCCAGCCGCAGCCCGACCAGGGTGGCCGGACCGGCGCCGCCGGTGGCCTCCACCGCGCCGGGCCGGGTGTCCGGGAAACCGGCGAGCATCCGCGCGGTCTCCCGGAAGGTGCACAGCGGCGCGCCCCGGGTCGGCTGGACGGGCCGCCCGGCACGTAGGTCGTCCACCAGGCGCTTGGCCGAGTCGGGGGTCTGGTTGTCGAAGAACTCCCAGTTGACCATCAGTACCGGGGCGTAGTCGCAGGCCGCGTTGCACTCGATGTGCTGCAGCGTGACCTTGCCGTCCTCGGTGGTCTCGTCGTTGCCGATGCCGAGGTGCCGCTGGAGTTCCTCGAAGATGGCGTCGCCGCCCATCACCGCGCACAGCGTGTTGGTGCACACCCCGACCTGGTACTCACCGGACGGCTTGCGCCGGTACATGGTGTAGAAGGTGGACACCGCGGTCACCTCGGCGGTGGTCAGCTCCAGCATGTCCGCGCAGAAGCGGATGCCGGAGCGGCTGACGTACCCCTCCTGCGCCTGTACCAGGTGCAGCAGCGGCAGCAGGGCGGAGCGGGCGTCCGGGTAGCGGGCGATCACCTCCCGCGCGTCCGCCTCCAGCCGGGCGCGCACCTCGGCCGGATAGTCGGGTGGCGGCATCTCGGGGATGCCGAGCGATACCGGGGGTTCGGTTGTCACCGGTCGACGCCTCCCATGACGGGGTCGATGGACGCCACCGCGACGATGACATCGGCGACCATGCCGCCCTCGCACATCGCCGCCATGGTTTGCAGGTTGGTGAAGGACGGGTCGCGGAAGTGCACCCGGTGCGGTCGGGTGCCGCCGTCGCTGACGACATGGACGCCCAGCTCGCCCTTGGCCGACTCCACCGCGGTGTACGCCTGGCCGGGTGGCACCCTGAAGCCCTCGGTGACCAGCTTGAAGTGGTGGATCAGGGCCTCCATCGAGGTGCCCATGATCTTCTTGATGTGGTCCAGCGAGTTGCCCAGTCCGTCCGGGCCGAGGGCGAGTTGCGCGGGCCAGGCGATCTTCTTGTCGGCGACCATCACCGGTCCCGGCTCCAGCCGGTCCAGGCACTGCTCGACGATCCGCAGCGACTGCCGCATCTCCTCCAGCCGGACCAGGAACCGGCCGTAGGCGTCACAGGTCTCGGCGGTCGGCACATCGAATTCGTAGTTCTCGTAACCGCAGTACGGCTGTGCCTTGCGCAGGTCGTGCGGGAGTCCGGCGGCGCGCAGAATCGGTCCGGTGGCGCCCAGGGCCATACAGCCGGACAGATCGAGGTAGCCGACGTCCTGCATGCGGCCCTTGAACACCGGGTTGCCGGTGGCGAGTGCGTCGTATTCGGGGAGGTTCTTGCGGAACTTCCTGACCAGTTCGCGGACGTGGTCGACGGCACCGGGCGGCAGGTCCTGGGCGAGGCCGCCGGGGCGGATGTAGGCGTGGTTCATCCGCAGGCCGGTGATCAACTCGAAGGCGTCCAGGATGAGTTCGCGGTCCCGGAACCCGTAGATCATGATCGTGGTGGCGCCCAGCTCCATACCGCCGGTGGCGATGGCGACCAGGTGGGAGGAGATCCGGTTGAGCTCCATCATCAGCACCCGGATGACGTTGGCCCGCTCCGGGATCTGGTCGGTGATGCCCAGCAGCTTCTCCACCGCGAGCGCGTAGGCGGCCTCGTTGAACAGCGGCGTGAGGTAGTCCATGCGGGTCACGAACGTCGACCCCTGGGTCCACGTCCGGTACTCCATGTTCTTCTCGATGCCGGTGTGCAGATAGCCGATGCCGCAGCGGGCCTCGGTGACCGTCTCGCCCTCGATCTCCAGGATCAGCCGGAGCACGCCGTGGGTGGACGGGTGCTGGGGACCCATGTTGACGACGATGTGCTCGTCGTCCGCCTTGCCGACGGTCTCGGCGAGTTCGTCCCAGTCACCGCCGGTGACGGTGAAGACCCGGCCCTCGGTGGTCTCGCGCTCCGGCGCCTGCTGTGGTGCGTGCGGTTGCTCATACGAAGCGGTCACGAGTACGACCTCCGCTCGTCGGGAGCCGGGATCTGGGCGCCCTTGTACTCGACGGGGATGCCGCCGAGCGGGTAGTCCTTGCGCTGCGGATAGCCCTGCCAGTCGTCGGGCATCATGATCCGGGTGAGCGCCGGATGGCCGTCGAAGACGATGCCGAAGAAGTCGTAGGTCTCCCGCTCGTGCCAGTCGTTGGTGGGGTAGACGGAGACGATCGACGGCACATGCGGATCGGCGTCCGGGGCGCTGACCTCAAGCCTGATCAACCGGTTGTGAGTGATTGACCGCAGGTGGTAAACGGCGTGCAGTTCGCGGCCCTTGTCGCCGGGGAAGTGCACCCCGCTGACCCCGGTGCACAGTTCGAAGCGCAGCGCCGGGTCGTCACGCAGCGTCCTGGCCACCCTGGGCAGGTGTTCGCGGGCGATGTGGAAGGTGATCTCGCCGCGGTCCACGACCGTCTTCTCGATCGCGTGCTCCGGGACGAGCCCCTGCTCCTCCAGGGCGCCTTCGAGTTCATCGGCCACCTCGTCGAACCAACCGCCGTACGGCCGGGACGACGCGCCGGGCAGCCGCACCGGGCGTACCAGCCCACCGTAACCGGACGTATCCCCACCGTTGTTGGCGCCGAACATGCCGCGCTGGACGCGGATCGCCTCGCCCTGGTCGCCGCGCTGGCCGGGGAGGTTGCTGGCGTTGACGTCCTTGTCGGGGTTGACGCCGTTGGCGCCGTTGGAACCAGAGCCGGTCACCGCAACAGCCCCTTCATTTCGATAGTCGGGACCGCCTTGAGCGCCGCTTCCTCCGCCAGACGCTCCTCTTCCACCCGGTTCACACCGAGCTTCTCGTTCTGGATCTTGCGGTGCAGCTTGATGATCGCGTCGAGCAGCATCTCGGGCCGTGGCGGACAGCCGGGCAGATAGATGTCGACGGGGACGATGTGGTCGACGCCCTGGACGATGGCGTAGTTGTTGAACATCCCGCCGCTGGAGGCGCACACGCCCATGGAGATGACCCACTTGGGGTTCGGCATCTGGTCGTAGACCTGGCGCAGCACCGGGGCCATCTTCTGGCTGACCCGCCCGGCCACGATCATCAGGTCCGCCTGCCGGGGTGAGCCTCGGAAGACCTCCATGCCGAACCTGGCCATGTCATAGCGACCGGCGCCGGTGGTCATCATCTCGATGGCGCAGCAGGCGAGACCGAACGTCGCCGGAAAGACCGACGCCTTGCGCACCCAGCCCGCGGCTTGCTCGACAGTCGTGAGCAGAAAGCCGCTCGGCAGCTTCTCCTCGATACCCATAGCGATTGCCCCTGTCCTAAATGCCCGGGTTCATCCATTGTGACTCGATCGCTCAGTCCCACTCCAGGCCCCCGCGCCGCCATACGTAGGCGTAGGCGACGAGGACAGTGAGGACGAACAGCAGCATTTCGACGAGTCCGAACAGCCCGAGGGCGTCGAAGCTGACCGCCCAGGGATAGAGGAAGACGATCTCGATGTCGAAGACGATGAACAGCATCGCCGTCAGGTAGTACTTGATCGGGAAGCGCCCGCCCCCGGCCGGCTGCGGCGTCGGCTCGATGCCGCACTCATAGGCGTCCAGCTTCGCCCGGTTGTATCTCTTCGGCCCGACGCGCGCGGCCATGAAGACGGAGAAGATCGCGAACCCCGCCCCAAGGGTTCCGAGCACGAGGATGGGGACGTAGGTGTTCACCGTCCTCGCTCCTTCCAGTCGGCGTTGACTGACAGATCGTTCCTATGTGAGGCAGTTCACAAGCCCGAACCGCCTGCATCCTATGCCCGCGAGTCTGTGATCTGCGACACGGCGTACGCCAACAGCTTTGTGATCTCTACCACCTGATAGTGGATCACATGCCTGGAGCGGGGTCGATCTTCATACGGGAAGCATCCGGAAGATCACCAAGGGTGACGCGAGCAGGTGTAACCGCAGGTCACTAGGGCCTGTCGCATTATCAAGCCACTGCGGTCAACGCAAAGTTGGAGCGGAAGCCCACACGTGGTATAGCGCCGCAAGCCCGTTGAGCAGTGCGCACTGTCGGATGAACCGGGACACGCGGCGCTGACCATGCCGAACTTGGGGTTAGCGCGATTGTGAACGCGGGCACGAGCAAGCGGAGTCGAAGAATCCAGAAAGCCCAACGCAAGATCGAAAACCCGGCATTGCGGCCGGGGCCCGCAAAACTGTGGCGTACCTTACGTTTTTTGTACGCACCCAAGAATTCCTGATAGCCATATTGGCCATGTCCCCAACGCAGACCCGTGCCCCGCAGTCCGATCCGCGCATACGCAGCCGGCGGCATGCCCGACATACGCCGCCAAACTGGGTCAAACGCGCCGGAGTTGCCGGTGGTGTGATCGGAGCCGTCGCCCTCACCGGTGCGGCGTCCCCCGCACAGGCCAGCAACGCCAGCGACCAGTCGCCCAACGAGGTCACCCAGACCCTCGACCTCTCCCAGCTGCGTGCCGCCGACGCCACCGCTCAGGCCGTCATCACGTACCAGCTCCAGGCCGCCCAGGACCAGGCCGTCTCCACCGCCTCCCAGGTCGCCAAGCAGCACAAGGAAGCCGACGAGCAGAAGGCCGCCGAGGCCAAGGCCGCTGCCGAGCACGCCGCCCAGCAGGCCGCTTCCCGTGACGCGCAGCGTGCGCCGCTCTCCACCGACTCGAGCAGCTCGTCGGCCTCCTCTTCTTCGGTGGCCTCGTCCACCAGCGGCAGCATCTCCAGCGTCCTGAGCTTCCTTCAGGCACAGCTCGGCAAGGCGTACGTAATGGGCTCCACCGGCCCCAACGCCTACGACTGCTCCGGTCTGGTCCAGGCCGCCTTCCGCACCATCGGCGTCGACCTGCCGCGCGTCTCCGAGGACCAGTCGACCGCGGGCACCCAGGTCTCCCTCAGCAACCTGCAGCCCGGCGACATCCTCTACTGGGGCAGCGCGGGCAGCGCCTACCACGTCGCCGTCTACGTCGGCAACGGCAACTTCATCGGCGCCCAGAACCCGAGCACCGGCGTCGTCGAGCGCCCGCTGTCCTACTCGGAGCCCACGGGCGCGGTACGGGTCGCCTGACGGCGGTTCGTTCCGACATCGTTCGGCCGAGGGCCGCTTCTCCCCGCGCGGGGGTGGCGGCCCTCCGCCGTTGCGCCCGCCGCGACCCGGCGGCTCAGCCCGCCGTCACGGCCCCGATGGTCAGGGAGTGCACCGACGCGCCCGCGCAGTGGTCGTGCTTCCAGGGGATGAAGAGGGCGGCCTTCTGGTTCGGGGGGTAGACCCGCAGGCCCTCGGCCGAGGAGAGCTGGCACTGGCCGGGGTCGTACCCGCCGACGCCGTTAGCGTCGTGCAGTACCGCGCTCGCCCTGCCGCCGTGCGCGTGCAGGGTGACCGTCGTGACGTGGCCACCGGTACGCACCGCCGCGTTGCCGGACTGTACGCCGCCCTGCTTCACGTAGGAGACGCCCGGGAAGCCGGTGAGCGTGCAGGTGGTGCCGGAGGCGTTGGTGAAGACCAGCTTGGAGTAGTACTGGCCCGCGCCGACGTCCGGGTTCTCCTGGTCCACCTTCAGCTGCCCGGTGGTACAGGCGGGCACGCCACCGGAACCGTGCGTGGACGTCTGCGAGCCCTGGGCAGAGGCCGAACCGGAACCGGAGGCGGAACCGCCGTTGCTGGCGGCCGTGGACGAGTTGCCGCCGCCGGTGGCGATGGAGGCGTTGGAGGCGTTGGATGAACCGTTCCCCGACGAACACGCCGTGAGCGCGAGCGCGCCGACGGCGGCGAGGACGGCGGCCTGGGTCGCGACGGCGGGTATCCGCCGACGGGCGGTCGTGGAACGCATCGTTTCTCCTCTTGGGTGTCTGGCGGCCCGTGTCCCTGAACGGCACCTACCCATTGCCGCTTCCACGACGCTCCCACCCGAAAAGGGATAAGTCAGTAGCTGTTACGCGGCTGTAGCGGAAGCCGACCAGCTTCGGAACACTGCGCCCGCCCCTCCCCGGACGGGTGAGGTGCGCGCCGCGGCTGACATCGGGCACACAGCCCGCCTCGCGCACCGTGCGGACCAGCCGTGGGCGGCCGCCCGGCTCGCCCTCGCGACGCGGGAACCTCACCCGGGCGCCCAGCGCGCTGATGGCCGCCCCGCTCGCGCGGCGAACGGTTTGCTCGGATACGCCAGAAATGGCGCCAATGGCGGTAACTCGATACGCATTAGATGGAGTTCGCCCCCGCCCGGGTGGCGGTGCGGGACGCTACGCGCATCCGCAAACCGCCGTAGGCCAGCACAGCGCCCCACGGCGCGGCGGGGCCGCAAGCCCGTCAGGCCCGGGGGGCCACCTTGCTCAGACCGTTGATGATGCGGTCCATCGCGTCGCCACCGGTCGGGTCGGTGAGGTTGGCCAGCAGCTTCAGCGTGAACTTCATCAGCAGCGGGTGGGTCAGCCCGCGCTCGGTGGCCAGCTTCATGATCTTCGGGTTGCCGATGAGCTTCACGAACGCGCGACCCAGCGTGTAGTAGCCGCCGTAGGTGTCCTTCAGCACCTTCGGGTAGTGCTGAAGTGCCAGCTCGCGCTGGGCGGTTGTGGACCGCGCGGCGGCCTGGACGATGACGTCGGCGGCGATCTGGCCGGACTCCATCGCGTACGCGATGCCCTCGCCGTTGAACGGGTTGACGAGCCCGCCCGCGTCGCCGACCAGCAGCAGACCGCGGGTGTAGTGCGGCTGGCGGTTGAACGCCATGGGCAGCGCCGCGCCCCGGATCGGGCCGGTCATGTTCTCCGGGGTGTACCCCCAGTCCTCCGGCATCGAGGCGCACCACGCCTTGAGCACCTCGCGCCAGTCCAACTCCTTGAACGCGGCGGAGGTGTTGAGCACGCCGAGCCCCACGTTGCTCGTCCCGTCGCCCATGCCGAAGATCCAGCCGTAGCCGGGCAGCAGCCGGTCCTGCGGACCGCGCCGGTCCCACAGCTCCAGCCAGGACTCCAGGTAGTCGTCATCGTGCCGCGGGCTGCTGAAGTACGTGCGCACCGCGACGCCCATCGGGCGGTCCTCACGGCGGTGCAGCCCCATGGCCAGGGAGAGCCGGGTGGAGTTGCCGTCGGCGGCGACCACCAGCGGGGCATGGAAGGTGACCGGCGCCTTCTCCTCGCCCAACTTGGCCTCAACGCCGGTGATCCGGCCGGTACGGGCGTCGATGACTGGCGCGCCGACATTGCAGCGCTCATACAGCCGGGCGCCCGCCTTCTGCGCCTGCCGGGCCAACTGCTCGTCGAAGTCGTCGCGCTTGCGCACCAGCCCGTAGTCCGGGTACGAGGCCAGCTCCGGCCAGTCGAGCTGCATGCGCACCCCGCCGCCGATGATCCGCAGGCCCTTGTTGCGCAGCCAGCCCGCTTCCTCGGAGATGTCGATCCCCATGCCGACCAGCTGCTTGACCGCGCGGGGCGTCAGCCCGTCGCCGCACACCTTCTCGCGCGGGAACGCGGTCTTCTCCAACAGCAGCACGTCGAGCCCGGACTTGGCGAGGTGGTACGCGGTCGCGGAACCGGCCGGACCGGCACCGACCACGATCACATCGGCGGTGCGCTCGGACGTGGCGGTGGTCTCGCTCACGGCGGATCTCCCGATGGCTCGGTTACGACGTGCCGGGCGCGCCGGACACTGAACATGTGCGGCAAGTCTATTCAGGGCGCCTTGGCGCCCTCGGTACCGGGCGGGCTACGGCTTGACGCCCCGGTGCAGCGCCACCACCCCGCCCGTCAGGTTGCGCCAGGCGACCTTCGCCCAGCCCGCCTCGCGCAGCCGGGCGGCCAGGCCCGGCTGGTTGGGCCAGGCGCGGATGGATTCGGCGAGGTAGACGTAGGCGTCGGGGTTGCTGCTGACGGCGGTGGCGACCGGGGGCAGGGCGCGCATCAGGTACTCGGTGTAGACGGTGCGGAACGGGGCCCAGGTGGGGTGGCTGAACTCGCAGATCACCACCCGGCCGCCGGAGCGGGTGACCCGCAGCATCTCGGCGAGGGCGGCACCGGTGTCCTGGACGTTGCGCAGGCCGAAGGAGATGGTGACCGCGTCGAAGGTGCCGTCCTTGAACGGCAGCTTCGTCGCGTCGCCCGCGGTCAGCGGCAGCCGTGGGTGGCGGCGCTTGCCCTCGCGCAGCATGCCGAGGGAGAAGTCGCACGGCACGACCTGGGCGCCCGCCTCGGCGAACGGCAGTGAGGAGGTGCCGGTACCGGCGGCGAGGTCCAGCACCCGCTCGCCGGGGCGGGCGTCGACGGCTCGGGCGACCGCCTTGCGCCACAGCCGGGCCTGCCCGAGCGACAGCACGTCGTTGGTCAGGTCGTACTTGGCGGCCACGTCGTCGAACATCGACGCGACTTCCGATGGCTGCTTGTCCAGGGTGGCTCGGGTCACGGTGCCCATTGTCCACGGTGGGTGGGGTCCACGGTGGGTGGGGTCCGCGGTGGGTGGGGTCCGCGGTGGGTGGGCGTCCACCGTGGGTGGGGGCCACCGTGAGTGGGGGCTTTCGCACCGCCCACCCGGTTGTGCTTTCGCCGGGTGGGTGTCAGCGGAACTCGCGGAGCCGTAGTCGTACGCCCACGGCGGCCAGGGCCAGTGCGACGGCCGTGCCCGAGATGATCAGGACCAGCGATGAGTCGAGCTCCGACCGGCCGCTGGCGACCGCGTCGGAGAACGCGTGGTCGTTGATCGCGATGTCGTCCCGCATCGCGTTGTCCCACTGCTGGAAGGTGTGGTTCGAACCGCCCTTCGCCCAGCTGGTGTTGAGGTGGATCGCCTGGTCAAGCCGTCCGGCGGCGAGGTACTCGCGGGTGGTGTGGTCGGTGTGCTCGTAGTCCGCCCACGCGGCCAGCGCGCGCTCGGCGGCCGAACGCTCACCGCTGAACGTGATGTTGCGGAACTCGGCACCCAGGTACCCGCCGAAGCGCACGTCGCCGTGGTCGGCGAGGTAGGCCCGCCGCGCGGCGTCGAGGTCCGAGGAGTACGTCGGCAGACTGGAGCCGTCGATCCGGGCGATCTGCTGGGACTTGCCGAAGAACGCGTCCGAGTACTGGCCGCCGCGCTCCGGGTCCAGCAGGTCGCGGCTCTCGTCGGCGTTGGCGTCGTAGCCCACCGCACGGGCGGCGGACAGCGCCACCACCGAGTCGAAGGCGTCATGCCGGGCGATGCCCAGCTGGTGCTGTTCGTCGCCGGACATGGACACGGCCGTGCCGATGACCGTCACACACAGCAGGGTCGCGGCGGCCAGCGCGGGATTGATCACTCGGCGGAAGCGCCGGGTGATCAACAGTTGCAGCGCGACGAGCGCGCCGACGGTGAGCAGGCCCAGGCCGAGCGCGGCCCAGCGCAGGTCGGACAGCAGTGAGCGCTCGTCGTCGTAAGTGGCCGTGAACGAGGTGTTGTTGGTGTCGATCAACTTGTCCGCCGCCGGAAGCAGTGAATCCCGCATCAGGTCGGTGGCCTGCCGGTACGCGGTCAGGGCGGCCGGGGCCGGGTGCCCCGCGGGGGCGTTGGCCTGGTCGTTGAGCGAGGTGGCGCGGGAGGCGAGCTCCTCGTACTGGCCCAGCCCGTTGAGCACCCCCACCAGCGCGTTCTGCGCGGCGGCGTCGTTTCCGGCGGAAACGGTGGCGCCCTGCAGTTCGGTGCTGACCGAGGCGCGGTCTTGGGCGTAGAGCTTCTGCGCCTGCGCGCGGTCTCCCACGAGGTCCCTGGCGTTGCCGAAGACCAGGATGTTCGCGATCTCGGCGTCCATGTCGGTCAGGGCCAGGGACAGACCGGAGGCGTGCCGCACCTGGGGGGCCAGGTTCTGCTGGATGCGCGTCCAACTGCCGGTGGCGTGGGCGGTGATGGCGGCGCACAGGGCGCCCAGCGCCAGGGTCAGGGCGAGGGTCGCCGTCAGTGCGGCGCGCAGGATCGTCGGCACGCTGCGACGGCGCGGGCGGGCTGCGCCCGGGGGCGGGGTGGGTGTGCGGTGCGCGGGCGGCGCCGGTACCGCTGCCTTCGACCGCGTTGCGGCTCGCGCCTGTGCCTCTGTTGGGCGTTCGCCCGCAGTCGTGATGGTCTCCGCCACCGCGCCGCACCTCCCCCGTCAGGAGATCACCCTGACGGGGGGATACGGCTTGGGACGGCTCCTTAACGCCTCCCTGGCGTCGAACGCGCTTGCATTTACGCCACGTTGACGGTCGGCATGTGCGCGCCGGTACGCGAAGGGTGCCCGAAGGGGCGCGGGGCTGTGTTCATGTGCGGCTCCGCCGCGTGGGCGCGAGCAGCCACGACGGCGCCGCAGACGACCGACGGCACCTCGCCGCACCCCCAGCGGAGCGCCCCGCGGAGCGCTCAGGCCCGGCGGTGCAGGACGCGGCCCGCGAGGATCGTCGCCACGCATGTGCCGTCCGCGTCGAAGACGGCCAGGTCCGCGCGGGCGGACGGGGCGAGGGCGGGCTGGCGGGGAACGTCCAGCACCGCGACCCCCGTGCGACCCGCGGCCGCCAACAGCTCAGGCTCCGTGACCCGATCCGCCAGGACCGCCGTCGCCCCCAACCGCAGTACCGCGTGGACCCGCTCCCGTGGCGTGGGAGCGGCTGGCACGGCGCCCTCGTGCACCAGGGCGGGCCCCAGCGTGCCCGGCCACCGCCGCACCCGCGCCCCCGGATACCGCTCCAGCAACTCCTCCAGCGGCCCGACGGCGGCGACCCGGTCGCCGGAGACCGCCACCGCGTCCCCCGGCACCGGCTCACCGCAGGTGGTGCGCCGCAGCGCGGCGGCGGCGTGAATCGTCAGCATCCCGGCGGCTACGAGGCGTCGATCAGCTTCAACTCGGGGTGCGCCGTGCCCCCTTCGAGCGCGGTGGACGAAAGATGCGACACGACATGGTCGTTGACCGGGTCGTTCGCCGGATCGTCATGCACGACCAAGTGCTCGTAGGTCGTCGAGCGCTGCGCCGGAACCCGTCCCGCGGTGCGGATGAGGTGGATCAACTCGGCGAGGTTGGAGCGGTGCTTGGCCCCGGCCGAGGAGACCACGTTCTCCTCCAGCATCACGGATCCGAGGTCGTCCGCCCCGTAGTGCAGGGAGAGTTGGCCCGCCTCCTTGCCGGTGGTCAGCCAGGAGCCCTGGATGTGCGCGACGTTGTCGAGGAACAGCCGCGCGACCGCGATCATCCGCAGGTACTCGAAGACCGTCGCCTGGGTCTGGCCCTTGAGGTGGTTGTTCTCCGGCTGGTACGTGTACGGGATGAACGCCCGGAAGCCACCGGTGCGGTCCTGCACGTCACGGATCATGCGCAGGTGCTCGATGCGTTCGGCGTTGGTCTCGCCGGTGCCCATCAGCATGGTGGAGGTGGACTCCACGCCCAGGTTGTGCGCGGTCTCCATGATCTCCAGCCACCGCTCACCGGACTCCTTGAGCGGCGCGATCGCCTTGCGCGGCCGCTCGGGCAGGAGCTCCGCGCCCGCGCCCGCGAAGGAGTCCAGGCCCGCGGTGTGGATCCGCCGAATCGCCTCTTCGACGCTCACCCCGGAGATCCGCGCCATGTGCTCCACCTCGGAGGCACCGAGGGAGTGGATCACCAGCTGCGGGAACTCCTTCTTGATCGCCGCGAAGTGCTTCTCGTAGTACTCCACGCCGAAGTCCGGGTGGTGCCCGCCCTGGAACATGATCTGCGTACCGCCCAGCTCGACGGTCTCCGCGCAGCGCCGCAGGATGTCGTCGAGGTCACGGGTCCAGCCCTTGTCGCTCTTGGGCGGCGCGTAGAACGCGCAGAACTTGCACGCGGTGACGCACACGTTCGTGTAGTTGATGTTCCGCTCGATGATGTACGTGGCGATGTGCGCCGTATCGGCGTAGCGACGGCGACGGGCGGCGTCGGCGGCCTGGCCGAGTGCGTGCAGCGGAGCGTTCCGGTAGAGGTCCAGTGCCTCCTCGGGGGTGATCCGTCCCCCGGCGGCGGCGCGGTCCAGTACGGATTGCATGGTTCCTCCGGAGGCGATGCGATGTGGCCTTCGGCCAGGGTATCGTCCGGGATTTCCCGCCCGGCCGCCCACCCGGGCTCAGCCCCGGGCGGCCCGCCCGGCGCGCACCACCGCCGTACCGGCCGCCAGGACCACCAGCAGCAGCCCGGCCGCGGCGAAGCCCATGTCCCGCCCGAGGCCGAGACCGGCCTTGGTGCCGGAGACCGGAAGGACCCCTTCCGAAGGGTCGTAGACCACCAGGACCGGCCGTGCGTCGGAGCCGCCGAGGTCCGCGCAGGTGTGGTCGTCGGTGAGCAGTTCCCTGACCTGGCCGTCCGGCAGCCGCACGTAGCAGGTGGGCGACGACGCGGCGCCCCCGGCGTGCGTCCAGGTCTGGCTGTACGCGGTCGCCGTGGCCTGCCGGCCCCAGACATAGAGGTAGGCGCGCGGGCCGCCGTACACCACGCCGAGCAGCAGCACCGGCAGCCCGGCCCAGGCGAGGGCCACGGCGGTCCTCCGGCCGGGCGCGTCCGGCATGCCGCGCACCACAAACACCCCGTGCACCATCAGCAGCACGAGCACCACGGCAAGGGTGGTCGCCCGGCTGCCCGACAGCGTCATCGGCCAGCACAGCGCCCCGGCCGCCAGGTCGAACAGCAGCACGAGCGTCCAGCGCCGCACCACCCGGCGGATCAGCGGCGTGCTGTCGGCGGGGCGCGGCAGCCGGTCCGGCGGCCAGGTGGTGCGCACCATCCGCTGAGGGTCGTCGGTGGTGAACTCCGCGACGATGGCGTGCACCCGGTCGTCGCCGTCCTCGCCCTTGGCCATCTCCCGCAGCCGGGGCAGACCGAACCCGGCGCGCCGCAGTGCCCGGATGGCCTTGACGTTCAGCGCCTCCAGCAGTTCATCAGCGGAGTAACGCTTCTTCTCGCTCACCGGCCACGCTCCCGCCTCGCCCATGTCGGTTACCGCGTACGTTCCACGGCACCAGTCTGGCAACCCGTCAGCATCCAGCGCGGCGGGCTCGGTTACGCCGTGCGGGTCCCGCGCCGCCGACGAGGCGGCGGCGCGCGACCGCGACGGCACGGCCCGCCGGTGTGCGGCGCTACGCCGTCCGGGGGCCGGTGTACGACTCCGGCCGGTACAGCTCCACGGCCACGTCCGGCGGGAAGCCGGTGCTGTCACCGACCCGGCGGGCGAACTCCGCGATGCCGGTCAGCTGGTCGCGGCCCAGCGAGAAGTCCAGCGTGGTGAAGTAGCGCCGCAGCACCTCCGCGTCGAACGCCTCCCAGCGGGCGGCCTGCTCCGCCGCCTTCTCCACCTCCTCCAGCGACAGGTCGCGGGAGGCCAGGAACGCCTTGTGCACCTCGAACACGGCGCGCGGACGGTCGGCCAGGTACTCGCGGCGGGCCGCCCACACCGCGAAGACGAACGGCAACCCGGTCCACTCCTTCCACATCAGCCCCAGGTCGTGGACCTCCAGGCCGAGCCGCGGCGCGTCGTGCAGGGTGGCGCGCAGCGCGGAGTCCCCGATCAGCACGGCGGCCTGCGCCTCCTGCATCATCAGCCCGAGGTCGGGCGGGCAGGTGTAGTAGTCGGGGCTGACCCCGATCCGCTCCGCCAGCAGCAGCTGGGCGAGGCGCACGGAGGTGCGCGAGGTGGAGCCGAGCGCCACCTTCGCGCCGTCCAGCTGGTCGAGCGGCACCTGGCTGACGATCACGCACGACATCACGGGTCCGTCGCAGCCCACCGCGATGTCCGGCAGCACCACCAGGTCGTCCGCGTGCCGGAGGAACTCCACCAACGAGATCGGGCCGATGTCGAGGTCGCCGCGGACCAGCATGTCGTTGAGCTCGTCCGGCGTGTCCTTGGTCAACTCCAGGTCGAGCAACGTCCCCGTTCGGGCGAGTCCCCAGTACAGCGGGAGGCAGTTGAGGAACTGGATGTGGCCCACCCGGGGGCGGTTGGGACGGTGGTCCCGGGGGTCGGTGGCGGATGCGGCCGGTGCAGGCGTAAACGCAGAATTGTCCACATCAGGAGGCTAGCCGTGGCCCCTCCCGACCTTGTCGGGGGGCGGTGCCGAAGCGGCCGCTCGGGCGGTTTTGCCGGGTGTCAAGCCGGACGTCAAGAGCCGGGACACACCGGGGACAAAGATCTACGACCTCTTCCCCGGTTCAGTTGCCCCGTGCTACGCTCGACGCAAGTTGCAGTTTGGTTTCCCTTGCAGTACAGAGCCTGCGGAGCATGTGACGCCGCAGGCTTTTGTAGTTTTCAGACTTCTTTGCAGGTTCTGGAGCAGGGCGACCCTTGGCCCAAGGAGGGCTTTATGGCTACCGGAACCGTGAAGTGGTTCAACGCTGAAAAGGGCTTCGGCTTCATCGCCCAGGACGGCGGTGGCCCCGATGTCTTCGTCCACTACTCCGCGATCAACGCCTCTGGTTTCCGCTCCCTGGAGGAGAACCAGACCGTGACCTTCGACGTTACGCAGGGCCCGAAGGGCCCGCAGGCCGAGAACGTCACCCCGGCCTAATCGCGCCAGATACGCAGTACCCAAGGAGCCCCGCGCCCCGCGCGGGGCTCCTGCCTTTTCCGTGCCCGCACGCGTCCGGGGAGGACGGGGAGTGCGCGGGACGGGTTCGGGAGTACGCGGGATGCGTCTGGAGGACGCGGGACGCCTTCGGGAGGACGCGGGCTCGACCGGTTGCGGTCGGGTCGGCACCCGGGGGGTCTGGTGGCTCGCGCCCCAGAAAGCCCGCCGCGGCGGCGAGCAGCCGCAACGAGCGCCGACCGGCGGTACCCACCGGCCGCAACCCGAACGGACCCCTGCGGCATGGGGAGTTCGGCGAGCCGAGCTCCCGGCGGCTCAGCCGAAGAACGCGTTCATCCCCTCGACATCCGACAGATACGTCTCGATCGCCGAGACCTTTCCATCCCGTAGGAAACACACGGTAGCCAGGTATTCGTCCAGCACCACACCGTCCCGTTCCGCGGTGTTGTGCAGCGACAGGGCCAGGTTGTCGCGGCTGACCAGCACCCGCTGGAACTCGAAATTCACGCCGTACCCCGCGATCTGCCGGACGCGTTCCACCACCGCGTCCGCACCGACCACCCGGCCGGAAATTCGGTTGTCACCGGGCAACGTCCAGGTGGCGTCGTCGGTGAGCAGTGAACGGATCAATTCCCAGTCGGCGGTGACAAGGCCGGTGTGGAACGCGGTGGCCAGCGCGACTTTCTCGTCAGAAGTGAGCATGCACACAGCATCAACTCCCTTCCGCCAAAAGGGAAATACCGGAATTGCCGCTGGTCCATGCACCCCGCGCATAACCCCGGGGAGCGGGACAATCTCCGGGTGACCATCGACGAACTGCGCTGGTTCCTCACCCTGGCCGAGACCGAGCACGTGACCGAGGCGGCGGCCCGGCTGCGGATAGCCCAGCCGACGCTGTCCCGCGCGCTGCTGCGGTTGGAACAGCGGCTCGGCACCCGGCTGTTCGACCGCGATCGGCACCGTCTGCGGCTCAATGACCACGGCCGGATCTTCCGACGGCACGCGCAGCGGGCGCTGGACGAGCTGGACGCCGCGCAGGACCGGATCGCCGCCATGCTCGCTCCACCGCGGGAGGCGCTCGGCCTGGCGTTCGTGCACTCACTAGGCGGCTGGCTGGTGCCGCGGCTGCTCGGCGCGTACGCCCAGGACTCCCCCGGCGCGCGCTTCACGCTGCACCAGGGCTCCGCGGCCACCGTGCTGGAACTGCTGCGGGACGGCACCGTCGAGGCCGCGCTCACCAGTCCACGGCCGTCCGACCCGCAGGTGGGCTGGTTGCCGTTGCGCGACGAGCGGTTGGGGCTCGCGGTACCCGCCGAGCACCGGCTCGCCGACCGCGCCCTGGTACGGCTGGACGAGCTGGCGGACGAGCGGCTCATCATCATGCGCCCGTCACTGGGACTGCGGCAGATCACCTGCGAGCTGTTCCACCGTGCCGGGATGACCCCTGACGTGGTGTCCGAGTGCGCCGAGGTCTCCACCATCCACGGCCTGGTCGCCTCCGGCCTCGGTGTCGCCGTGGTCCCGGCGGGCGACGGCGGGCCGCCGCCCGCCGGGGTCCGGCTGGTACCGATCGCCGACCACGACGCGTACCGCACCATCGGCCTGGTCTGGCACCGGGGCCGACCAGGCAGCACCGCGAGCCGCCGGTTCCGGGAGTTCGCCGCCCGCTACGCCCGGGACACCGAGCCGGTGTGACGGTTGGCCCTCGGTGGCTGGATCCCCGGCGGCGTTGCGGGAACGGATGTCGGTGAGGGGCCCGGTGCTGGGGGGCGGGGCGCCGGGGTGACGGCTTCCCCGCACGACGGGGCCGGTCGCAGGGCCAACTCCGGTTCCGGCGGGCGGGGTTGGGGTGGCACACCATGCGGCACGGGCGGCTCCTGTACAGCCAGATCGAGGTTACCGACGGTAAGCCCACCGCCGGTGGGAAGCACGCCAACGAGTCGTCGCCGCCGACCCCGAACCGGCATATGACGCAAGAGCGTGAACCCGTACCACCGTCCGGGGGATTGGCCGTGTCTCCCCCTGCCACCTCAGGGTTTCCGACGGCCGGTCCGCGCATGCTGGGCGCACCCCTTCGCACACGAGCGCACGCTCACGCACGAGAACTGAGGTCCCTATGCGCCGCCTCGCCGTAGCAATCGGAGTCGCCGGACTCCTGTGTGTACCCGCCGTTTCCGCCCAGGCCGACAGCGACACCGGCATGCCGGCCGGCCGCGGCCACCACACGATGCTCATGCCGGACGCCAAGGGCCGCGTGGTCGCCCGGCACAGCGTGGTGGTCAGAAGCGGGCCGAGCACCCGGTACCGGGCCGTCGGCCATCTGAACGGCGGCCGGATCGTCCGGATCGTCTGCAAGGTCCGCGGCCAGCGGGTTCGCGGCAACGCGATCTGGTACAAGCTGGACACCCGCCAGCGCGAGTGGGTGAGCGCCAGCTACGTCAAGAACATGGGCAGGGTGCCGCGCTGGTGCCGCAACACCACCACGCTGCCCAGCCTCCCGGGTCGCGACCAGCACCTGCGCCCCGGCCACCGCCCGTCGCGGCCGATGCCCGGCCAGCGCCCGCAGGCGACGCCCAGCCAGAGCCCCAGCATCCTGCCGGGCAACGTCTCCGCCACTTCCGCCCCGCAGGCCTCGGTCAGCGTGATGCCCGGCGCCACCGCGCAGAGCTCCACCGTCACCCACCGCGCCCGTACCCACCGGGTCGACTGACACGCGCTGACGAACGTGCCCCTGCCGCGGCTCGCGGCGGGGGCACCGGCGCGTTCAGCGGCGCCGGGCGTGAACCCGCAGCCAATCGCGGTGCGTTGACTCCCGCGCGTGGTCGACCACCTCGAACCCCGCCTCGTCGAGCAGCCCGGCCAGCGCCTCGTACCGGTGCAGTACGTACCAGCGACGGTGCGACGGCCCATAGGCCCGCTCGTCCCACCCCTCGCCGTCGCCCTCGGCGACGGCGAGCAGCAGCTCACCGCCCGGCCGCAGCGCCCGCCCGAACTCCCGCAGCACGACGGGAACTTCGGGCCGTGGGACGTGCAGCAGCGCGGCCACGCACCACACCGCGTCCAACGCCCCCGCCGCCACCGGCAGCGCCCGCATGTCGGCACGCACCAGCCCCGGCACCCCGGCGGCGGTGAGCATCGGGTGCGACAGGTCGAACCCGGTGACGGCGAACCCGCGCTCCCGCAGCGCCTGGGTGTGCCAGCCGGGTCCACACCCGATGTCGGCTATCCGCGCCCCGGCGGGCAGCAGCCCCGTCAGCCGCTCCAACTCGGCGTTCATCCAGGCCGGGGGCGTGCTCCACTGCCGCGCGTACTCCTCCGCGATGCGGTCATATGCGGCGCGCGTCACCGCGATGGGGTCGGTCACGCCAACACCAACGCCCCGCAGGGGAAGGGTGGTTCCGCTGCGGGGCGCGACGAAGTATGTGACGACCGCCACATGGCGGGGCTCAGCTCTGGGCGCTGCGCGCCGCGTCGTCAGCGGCGTCCTCGTCACCGGCCTTGGCCTCGAAGGCCCTACGGGTGCGGTCCACCCGCTGCGAGATCTGCACCGACGCCTGATCACGCACGTTGCGCAGCAGCGCGTAGCTGAGCGCCCCGGAGATGAGCATCGCGAGCAGCAGCACCCACAGCAGGTTGGAGCTGCCGAGCCCGGACGGCAGGACGCGCAGATAGACCAGGCCCCAGATGACGGCGAAGCTCGCCACGAACAGGCCAAGGCGCATCGCGGTATAGCGAAGCATGGGGCTCGGCTTCCAGCTCACGACGTTTCCACTCTTTCCTCATCCGTACGGTGCATACCCCCACCAGTGAAACACGCCTTCCGGACGATCACCTCGGGGGGCGGCGGCCTCACACCCGCATGGGCTGCGGCGACTCCCGGCGGTCGGCGTCCGGACCCGGGTACTCGCGGATCACCTCGTACCGGGTGTTCCGCTCGACCGGACGGAAGCCCGCGTCCCGGATCAGCTCCAGCAGGTCCTCGCGGGTGAGCTTGTTCGGCGTGCCGAAGTCGTCCGCGTCGTGGGTGATCTTGTACTCGACCACCGAGCCGTCCATGTCGTCCGCGCCGTGGTTCAGGGCGAGTTGGGCGGTGGACAGGCCGTGCATCACCCAGAACACCTTCACGTGCGGCACGTTGTCGAACAGCAGCCGGGAGACCGCGAAGGTCTTCAGCGCCTCGGCGCCGGAGGCCATCGTGGTGCGGGCCTGAAGGCGGTTGCGGATCTTGCCGTCCTTCATGTCCACGAAGTCGTGCTGGTAGCGCAGTGGGATGAAGACCTGGAAACCGCCGGTCTCGTCCTGGAGTTCACGCAGCCGCAGCACGTGGTCGACGCGGTGGCGCGGCTCCTCGATGTGGCCGTAGAGCATGGTGCTCGGCGTCTTCAGGCCCTTGGAGTGCGCCAGCCGGTGGATCCGGGACCAGTCCTCCCAGTGGGTGCGGTGGTCCACGATGTGCTGGCGGACGTCCCAGTCGAAGATCTCGGCGCCACCGCCGGTCAGCGACTCCAGACCGGCGTCGATCAGCTCGTCCAGGATCTCCGACGCGTCCAATCCGGAGATCGTCTCGAAGTGGTGGATCTCGGTGGCGGTGAACGCCTTCAGCGCCACCTGCGGCAGCGCCTCCTTGAGCGCGCGCAGCGAACGCGGGTAGTAGCGCCAAGGCAGCGTCGGATGCAGGCCGTTGACGATGTGCAGCTCGGTGAGGTTCTCACCCTCCATCGCCTTGGCGAGCCGGACGGCCTCCTCGATGCGCATGGTGTACGCGTCCTTCTCGCCCGGCTTGCGCTGGAACGAGCAGTAAGCGCACGAGGCCGTGCACACGTTCGTCATGTTCAGGTGGCGGTTGACGTTGAAGTGGACGACGTCGCCGTTCTTCCGCGTGCGGACGTGGTGCGCGAGACCGCCGAGCCAGGCGAGGTCGTCGGACTCGTAGAGGGCGATCCCGTCCTCGCGGGTGAGCCGCTCCCCCGCGTAGACCTTCTCCTCCAGCTCACGCTTGAGCCCAGCGTCCATGCCGCCTCCTTCTCACCTAGACCCGATCGAGACTACGCCCCGCCTCCGACAGCCCAAGGATCGGGCACCGCTCAGACGTCGTCCGGCAGCTCGCCGACCCGGTTCTCCCACTTCGTGGAGAGCACCACGGTGGTACGGGTACGGGCCACACCGCGGATGCCGGACAGCCGCCGGATGGTGTGTTCGAGCCCGTCCACGTCGGGCACCCGGACCTTGAGCATGAACGAGTCGTCGCCCGCGATGAACCAGCAGTCCTCGATCTCGTCCAGCTCCTGCATCCGGCGCGCCACGTCCTCGTGGTCGGCGGCGTCGCTGAGCTGGATGCCGACCAGCGCGGTGGCGCCCAGCCCGAGTGCGGCGGGGGCCACGGTGGCGCGGTACCCGGTGATCACACCGGCCTGCTCAAGCCGGTTGATGCGGTCCGTGACGCTGGGGCCGGACAGCCCCACGAGCCTGCCCAGCTCGGCATAGGACGCCCTGCCGTTCTCACGCAGGGCCTGGATGAGCTGCCTGTCCACCGCGTCCATGTACCTGGAGCCTTCCATTCCTACTTCGGTCCCGCGCTTACGGATTGAATCTAAGGCACACGGCGCCCAGAACCTGACGCCAGGACCCGACCCTCAGTTCCCCCTCAGTCCCCGGCGTCCGCCGAGGCACCGCTGTCTCCCACCCGGCGCCCGCCACCACCCTCAATGGGGATGTGCTTCGCACCGCTGTCTCCCTGCCCGCCGCCCAGCTCGCCCGTCCACCTGCGGTAGAGCTTGTGCGGTACGCCGACCGCGTCCAGCGCCCGCCCGGCCACGAAGTCCACCAGGTCCTGGGCGCTGACGGCACCCGCGTAGAAGGCGGGCGAGGCGGGCAGCACCACGGCGCCAGCCTCGTCGAGGGCGACCAGTTGCCTGAGCGTCGGACCGCTGAGCGGGGTCTCGCGCACCACGACCACCAACGGCCGCCGTTCCTTGAGCGTCACGCTCGCCGCCCGCTGCAACAGGTCCTTCGACAGCCCGAGCGCCACCCCCGCCACGCAGGCCGTGCTGGCCGGAACGATCAGCATGCCCTTCGCCGGGTACGAGCCGGAGGACGGCCCGGCCGCCAGGTCGCCCGCGGGCCAGCAGCGCACCGCGCCCAGGTCGACGTCGTAGGCGTCCGGCGTGCCGTCGGCGCCGCGTGCCAGCAGCCGGGCGAGGTCCTCGCGCCAGTGCGCGTCCCGGAACGGGTGACCGGTCTCGTCCAGCACCGTGAGCCGGGCGGCCCGGCTGACCACCAGGTCGACGGCCTCCCCGGCGTGCAGCAGCGCCCGGACGACGGCTGCCGCGAACGGGGTGCCGGACGCCCCTGAGACGCCGACCACCCAGGGACGTCGCCGGTCGCCCGGTATCGATGAGGTGTGTCGCGGCTCCACACCGCGAGCCTATCCGGCCGACGGGCCGCGATCGGCCCGGATGCCCGCAGAACCCCCACCCCCGGAACCGGGGCGGTTGTCAGACCCGTTGTCTACCGTGGAAGCACATCTCCCGACCGGGGACGGAGTCCCCGGTCGCGGCCCGGGAGCACACGGAACCGGGCCGGGGCGCAGGAGATGACGGGGCTGCGGGGGGACCAAGGGGGCGGCGAGATGGTGACGTATACGAAGGCGGTGCGCCCGCGGGGCGGCGGGTTGACGAACGTCGTCGCGGCGGGCGCGCTCATGGCGGGCTGGGTGGCGCTGCTGTGGGTGCTGGAGGCCGTGGACGCGGTGTCGCACGGCGCGCTGGACCACTTCGGGATCGTGCCCCGGCAGGCCCGCGGTCTTGTCGACATCATCCCGGCGGCGTTCGTGCACTTCGGCTTCGGGCACGTGGCGGCGAACAGCCTGCCGCTGCTGGTCCTCGGCTTCCTCGCCGCGCTGCGCGGCATAGGCCGGTTCCTCGCAATATCCCTGCTGATCATCGTCGTCAGCGGGCTGGGCGTGTGGCTGGTGGCACCGTCCGGCACCAATACGGCGGGGGCGTCCGGCCTGATCTTCGGGCTGTTCGCGTATCTGGTGGTGCGCGGGTTCGTGGACCGGCGGCCGCTGGACATCGCGCTGGGCGTGGTGGTGGCGGTGCTCTACGGCTCGATCCTGTGGGGCGTGCTGCCGAACGCGGCCGGGATGTCCTGGCAGGGGCATCTGTTCGGGCTGGTGGGCGGTGTGGTCGCGGCGTTCCTGTTCCGGGAGCGCCGGTCCGGCGAGCTCATACCGTCCGCCCGAATCTGACGGTGCGTCAGGCGGCGAGCCCGCGGGTCAGCAGGTCGAGCAGCGCGCAGAAGAACAGCGCGATGCCGATGAACCCGTTGACCGTGAAGAACGCCCGGTTCAGCCTGGACAGGTCGCCCGGCTTGACGATCGAGTGCTCGTAGCAGAACGCGACGGCGACGATCAGCAGGCCGATCCACCAGAACGTCCCGGCACCGGAGGCGGCCCCGTACCAGGCGAGCAGGGCCGTGGTCACCACATGGCAGACCCGGGCGCCGTACAGCGCGGCCGCGATGCCGAACCGGGCCGGTACCGACTTCACACCGTGCGCCCGGTCGGCCGCCACGTCCTGGCAGCCGAAGATCAGGTCGAAGCCGCCGATCCACACGCCCACCGCGAGCCCCAGGATCACCGCGTCCCAGGACCACCTGCCGGTCACCGCGAGCCATGCGCCGATCGGGCCGATCGCCTGGGCGAGACCGAGGATGGCGTGCGGGAAGTTGGTGAACCGCTTCCCGTACGGATAGACCACCATCGGCACCACGGCCAGCGGCGCCAGGTACAGGCACAGCGTGTTCAGCGACGCGGCGGCGCCCAGGAAGACCACCAGGGCGATCAGCGCGCCGGTCCACGCCGAGCGCACCGAGACCACGCCGGTGACCAGTTCCCGGCCCGCGGTGCGCGGATTGCGGGCGTCGATCTCCCGGTCGATGATCCGGTTGCAGGCCATCGCGAAGGTACGCAGCCCCACCATGGCGGCGGTCACCAGGAACAGCTGCCACCAGTGGATGGAGGCGGTCCGCGCCTGCATGGCGGTGAGCGCGGCGATGTAGGCGAACGGCAGGGCGAAGACCGAGTGCTCGATCATCACCAGCCGCAGGAACGCCTTGACCTTGCCGGGCGGCGCGGGCTCCGGTCCGAACAGATCCGGGGCCGCCGACTCAACGCTCACAGCCCGTACTCCTTCCATCGCCGGGTCACCCGCGCCGCGGTCTCCGGGTCGGAGACGACCATCTCCGGCCAGCCACCGTCGCGGGTGTAGCCCTCCTCGGGCAGCTTCCGGGTCGCGTCGATGCCCGCCTTGCCGCCCCAGAACTGCTGGTAGGAGGCGTGGTCAAGGTGGTCGACGGGACCTTCGACCACGGTCAGGTCGCGGCTGTAGTCGGTGTTGCCGAACGCCCGCCAGGCGACCTCGTGGTAGTCGTGCACATCGCAGTCCGAGTCGACCACGATGATCAGCTTGGTGAGCGACATCATGTGCGCTCCCCAGATGGCGTGCATCACCTTCTGCGCGTGCTTGGGGTACTTCTTGTCGATCGAGACGATCGCGCAGTTGTGGAAGCCGCCCGCCTCGGGCAGGTCGTAGTCGACGATGTCCGGGACGATGACCTTCAGCAGCGGCAGGAAGAAACGTTCGGTGGCCTTGCCCAGTGGACCGTCCTCGGTCGGCGGGCGGCCCACCACGATCGACTGCAGCAGCGGTCGCCGACGCATCGTCACACAGTCGATGGTCAGCGCCGGGAACGGCTCCTGCGGGGTGTAGAAGCCGGTGTGGTCGCCGAACGGCCCCTCGGGCAGCGTCCTTCCGGGCTCCAGCCAGCCCTCCAGCACCACCTCGGCGGCGGCCGGGACCTGGAGCGGGACCGTCTTGCAGTCCACCATCTCCACCCGCTTGCCCTGGACGAACCCGGCGAAGAGGTACTCGTCGATGTCACCGGGCAGCGGCGCGGTGGCCGCGTACGTCACCGCGGGCGGACAGCCGAACGCGATGGCCACCGGCAGTCGTTCGCCGCGCCGCTGGGCGACCTGGTAGTGGTTGCGGCTGTCCTTGTGGATCTGCCAGTGCATGCCGATGGTCCGCGCGTCATGCCGCTGCAACCGGTACAGGCCCAGGTTGCGCACCCCGGTCTCCGGGTCCTTGGTGTGGGTGAGACCCAGGTTGAAGAACGAGCCGCCGTCCTGCGGCCAGGTGAACAGCGCGGGCAGCCGTTCCAGGTCCACCTGGTCGCCGGTGAGCACGACCTCCTGCACCGGCGCGTCGCCCGGCTTGACCTTCCTCGGCGGTACGTGCGTCATCCCGGCGAGCTTGCCGAACGCCTCGCGCACACCGGTGAAGCCGTGCGGCAGTTCGGGCTTGAGCAGGCCCGCGATCTTCTCGCTGATGTCGTCGTACGACTTCAGCCCGAGCGCCTTGAGCAGTCGGCGGTCGGTGCCGTAGACGTTCATCGCCAACGGCATGGCGCAGCCGCGCACGTTCTCGAACAGCAGGGCCGGGCCGCCCGCCTTGTTCACCCGATCGACGATCTCGCCGACCTCCAGATGGGGGTCCACCTCGACCTTGACGCGCTTGAGGTCACCGTCCCGCTCCAGCGCCCGCAGGAACGAGCGGAGATCGTCGTAAGCCATGCGTTCCAGTATCCGCCATGGGGTCCGGCCGCTTGCCGCCGGGCGCACGGCACGGCGTTCAGCGCGCTGATCGGCACGTGCGCCATGGACGGCGCGAGGGCGGCCCGCGAGGTCTACCCTTGATCCGTCACTGGGCCGTCCGCGGCCCATCGCCGTACTCAGGGGGACCGCGTCGGCATGATCAGGTATCTGCCCGTCCTGCTGCTGCTCGCGCTGTGGATCTTCGCGTTCGTCGACTGCCTGAACACACCGGAGCAGCAGGTGCGCAACCTGCCCAAGGTGGTGTGGGTGCTCATCATCCTGCTGTTCGGGGAGGTGCTGATCGGGCCGATCGCCTGGCTGGCCGCCGGGCGCCCGCGCGCGGGGCTGCGACACGGTGGCCCGATGGCGGACGGCGCGGGCTTCGGTACGGCTGCCGCCGAGGAGGCGCACTGGGTCGCGCCGGACGACAACCCCGAGTTCCTGCGCTCGTTGAGCCTGGCGAACAAGCGGGACGAGGCCATGCTCAAGGAGTGGGAGGCCGACCTGCGCCGCCGCGAGGAGGAGCTGCGCCGCAAGCAGAACGGCGGCTCCGGACCTGACGACGCCTCACCCGCCGCTCCCTGACGTCCAGCACACCACTGGTGCCCGCGCACCGCCGGTCGCCGTGGTGCCCATGCGACACGCCGAGCCATGCCCAAAGCCTCATCCGTACACGGTCAATTGCTGCATAGTTAACGCAACTGCTCCTCCCTCCGATCCGATCGGCGCAGGAGAGTCGGCGAAGGCCCGGAGAGGGCGTACGCGATTCGAGGGAGAGGGATACCCATGCCCGACATCACCCGACGCAGACTCCTCGGCTCGGCGGCGGGCGCACTCGGCGGCGCCGCGGCGCTGTCCCTACTGCCGCCGAGCGTCCAGCGGGCGGTCGCTGCCGGACCGGCCCGGCACGGCTCGCTGGCGGACATCGAACACGTCGTCCTGCTGATGCAGGAGAACCGGTCCTTCGACCACTACTTCGGCACCCTCAAGGGCGTACGGGGGTTCGCGGACCCCGACGCGCTGCGGCTGAGCACCGGCCGTTCGGTGTTCTACCAGCCGGACGCGGAGAACCCCGACGGATATCTGCTCCCCTTCCACCTCAACACCCACAAGTCCAGCGCCCAGGCGATCCCGTCCACCTCGCACGCCTGGGAGGTGCAGCACCGGGCGTGGCACCACGGCCGGATGGACAGGTGGCTGCCCGCGCACCGCGCGGCGGACGGCGCCAACGGCCCGTATGTGATGGGCTACCACACCCGCGAGGACATCCCGTTCCAGTTCGCCCTCGCGGAGACGTTCACCATCTGCGACAACTACTTCTGCTCGGTGTTCGGCCCGACCTGGCCCAACCGGCTGTACTGGATGACCGGCACCAACGACCCCAACGGCACCCACGGCGGCCCGATCATCACCAACGACGCGCCGTCGCCGTACCGCTGGACCACCTACGCGGAGCGGCTGGAGGACGCCGGGATCAGCTGGCAGGTGTACCAGGAGCTGGACAACTACGGCTGCAACATGCTGGAGAACTTCCAGGTCTTCCAGGACGCCAAGCCCGGTGACCCGCTCTACGAGCGCGGCATGCGGTTCCGACCCGCGGGCACGTTCGAGGAGGACGCGCGCGCCGACCAGTTGCCCGCGGTCTCCTGGATCATTCCGACCAGCTACCAGTCCGAGCATCCGGACTACCTGCCCGCGGCGGGCGCGGACTTCGTCGCCTCGAAGATCGAGGCGATCGCCTCGAACCCGAAGGTGTGGGCGAAGACCGCGTTCATCCTCAACTACGACGAGAACGACGGCCTGTTCGACCACGTTCCGCCGCCCACGCCGAAGCCCGGCACACCGGACGAGTTCATCGACGGGCTGCCCGTCGGTGCGGGCTTCCGGGTGCCGTGCATCATCATCTCGCCCTGGACGGTGGGGGGTTGGGCGGCCGGTGAGGCGTTCGACCACACCTCGGTGCTGCGGTTCCTTGAGCGGTTCACCGGGGTGACCGAGCCCAACATCAGCCGGTGGCGGCGCCGTACGTTCGGCGATCTGACGTCCGCGTTCGGCTTCGACTCCGCGGCCTCCCGGCCGCCGCGCCTGCCCACGAACACGGCGGAGCAACTCGCCGAGGCGGAATGGGAGGTGGCCCATCTCCCCAAGCCAGCGCTGCCGGGCGCGAGCCAGACCCCACCCCACCAGGAACCGGGCCACCGGCACCGGCGGTAGGGATTTCTTTTCCGTCGGGGGCTTCGCCCCCAAGCCCCCTCCGGGGAAACGGGGGCTGGGCGCGGAGCCCCGGCTACTCGTGCCCCCACCGGGGTCCGGGGGCTTCGCCCCCGGACCCTTGCGAGCCGGGCTTACAGCCCGGCGTAGCTGTGCTTGCCGACGATGAAGATGTTGACGCAGTAGTAGTTGAACAGGAAGCAGCCGAAGGCGATCAGGCAGAGGTAGGCCGCCTTGCGGCCCTTCCAGCCCGCGGTGGCCCGGGCGTGCAGGTAGCACGCGTACGCGACCCAGGTGATGAACGACCAGGTCTCCGTGGGGTCCCAACCCCAGTACCGGCCCCATGCCGACTCGGCCCAGATCGATCCCGCGATGATGGTGAACGTCCACAGCGGGAAGATCGCCGCGTTGATCCGGTACGCGAACTTGTCCAGCGTCGCCGCGGCGGGCAGCCGCTCCAGCATGGAGTCCAGCCTGCCGACCCGCCCCTGCGCCTGCCGCACCTCGTACCCGTCACGGAACAGGTAGAGGAAGGTGGCCAGCGCGCCCAGGTGGAACGCGGCGCCGCAGATGATCGCGCAACTGACGTGGATCCACAGCCAGTACGAGTGCAGCGCGGGCACCAGCTGGTCGGAGTCGGCGTACAGCACGGTGACCGCAAGGCCCAGGTCCAGCAGCACCGTGGTGGTCAGGAACAGACCCACCCAGCGCACGTTCTTGCCGAGCGCCAGCAGCAACAGGTAGAGGCCGACCGCGACCAGGCCCAACGTCGTGGAGAACTCGTACATGTTGCCCCACGGCGCCCGCTGCACGGACAGCGCGCGGGCCACCACCCCGCCGAAGTGCAGCAGCCAGGCCAGCACGGTCAGCGAGATCGCGATCCGCCCATACAGGTCGCCCTGCTCGCTGCCGCCCGCGGCGCCCGGACCGTCGATCGCGCCCCGGTCCTCGGAACCGTCCCGGGTCACCACCTGCGGACGCTCCAGCACGGTCGTACCGCCGCCGCGCCGCGCCACCCGTACCGCCGGAGCGGCGGGCGCGGCGGCCGACTCGGTGACCGCCCGGGCGGTGCGCGCCACCCGGCTGCGGCTACCGAAGGTCCACTCGGCGATATGGGCGAGGAAGGCCAGGGTGTAGACGGTGATCGCCGAATACACCAGGTAGTTGCTGATACTGGCCAAGCTCTCGTTGACCCCGGCAGCGATGGTCACGACTGCTCCTTGTCCGAGTGGTCCCCATCTGACAGGGAATCCGGCTGGGATTCTTGCGGTTCTTCGGCCGCGGTGGGCGCCTTGGCGTGTACCGCCGACACCAGCACCGCCAGTTCCTCGGCGACCTTCGGCGACTCGCTACGGCCGAGCCCGGCCAGTTCGACGAGGGTGCGGCCGTCGTCCGTGCGCCGGGCCCGTACCCACACCCGGCGGCGCTGGATGAACAGCGAACCGGCGAGCCCGAGCAGCATGCACACGGCGCTGCCGAGGGCGAGCGAGTTGCCCGGCTGGTGGACGACCTCGAAGTTGGCCCACTGGTCGATGCGGTTGAAGGTGATCGACCCGGCGCCGTTCGGCAGCGTCCAGGTGTCGCCGGGCACCATCAGCTTGCGGACCGGATTGCCCTTGTCGTCCGTGAACTGCTTGAGGTTCTTGTTGGTCGTGTCGAGCGTGTAGACGTTCTGCGCCAGACCGCTGTCCATGCCCAGGTCACCGTGGTAGCCGGTGATGAACAGGGCGGGGCGCTCCAGCGCCGGGAAGACCGAGTGCGGACCGTTCACCGGATCGATCACCGTGGTGGGGGTGAACAGTCCGGCGAAGCCCAGCTGGTCGCGCTTGCCGTCCTTGCCCACCGCGTCCGGCACCTTGACGACGCCCTGCGAGGTGACGTTCCCGTCCAGCGGCAGGAACGGCACCGGGCCGCTGTAGGCCACGTTGCCCTGGCCGTCCCGGACCGTCACCACCATCGAGTAGCCGTGCGAGGTCAGATAGACCTTGTTGCCCGCCACGTTCAGCGGGTCGTTGACGTGGATGGTCCGCTGGTGGCTCTTGCCGTCCGGGCCGAAGTACGTCACGTCGGCGGCGTAGCTGCGCGGAGTGCCCTTCTGCGGTCCGGACTCCTCGTACGTGGCGTGGAACGCGTTCAGCGTGAAGCCGAACGGGGCCATGTTGTCCGGTTCGAAGAACGCGCCGTGCCTGAGGTCGTCGTACTGCGTCTGGTTGTTGGTGAAGCCACCGCCGGTGACGACCAGCTTGTTGCCGTCCGACTTGTACAGCGTGCCGACGGCGAACGCGATCAGCAGCCCGAACAGGGCGATATGGAAGATCAGGTTCCCGGCCTCGCGCAGATAGCCCTTCTCGGCGGCCACCGAGTCGCCGCCGGGCGCCGTCCGGTAGCGGCGTGCGCGCAGCGTCTCACGGGCCGAGGCGAGCACCTCCTCGGGCGCGGCGTCGGTGCGCCACGTCGCGTAGGCGGGCATCCGGTCCAACTTGCGCGGGGCGTGCGGCGGTTGGGAGCGCAGTTGGCCGACGAACTGCCAACTGCGCGGGATGATGCAGCCCGCCAGCGAGATGAACAGCAGGATGTAGACCGCGGAGAACCACACCGAGCTGTAGACGTGGAACAGCCCCAGCTTGGTGTAGATCGGGCCGAGGGAGGTGTGGTTCTTCAGGAACTCGGAGACCTTGACCGGGTCGCTGCCCTCCTGCGGTACGAGCGAGCCGGGGATGGCCGCCAGCGACAGCAGGAACAGCAGGAGCAGCGCGACCCGCATCGACGTCAACTGCCGCCAGAACCAGCGCAGCCAGCCAGTGACGCCGAGCTTGGGCAGGTTCGGGGCGTCGCCGGTGGAGCCGCCGTCCTCCCGCGGCGCGGTGCTCAGCGCCTCGGCGGCGCCGTCCGCACCGGTGCCGGTGCTGGTCTCCGTCGTGCTCATCAGTCAGATCCCCACATTGAAGCCGGTGGCCCAGGTCTGCATCTGGGAGACGATCCGGTCCCACGCTCCGGTCACCAGCAGCACGCCGACCACCACCAGCATGCCGCCGCCGATCCGCATCACCCAGGCGTAGTGCCGTTTGACGAACGCGAAGGCGCCGAGCGCCCTTCGGAACGCTATCGCGGCGAGGATGAACGGCAGCCCGAGGCCCACGCAGTACACGGCGGTGAGCAGGGCGCCGCGGGCCGCGCTCGCCTGGTTGAAGGAGAGCGCCTGCACCGCGGCGAGCGTCGGCCCCAGGCACGGGGTCCAGCCAAGCCCGAACAGCACACCGAGCACCGGCGCTCCGGCGAGTCCGATCGACGGGCGCTTGTGCAGCCGGAACTCGCGCTGGAACACGCCCGGCAGCACCCCCATGAAGGCCACGCCCAGCAGGATGGTCAGCGCGCCGAGCACGACGGTGATGGTGCCCTTGTACTCCTGCAGCGTGTACCCGAAGCCGCCGAACAGCGTGCCGCCGGAGACGAAGACGGCGGTGAAGCCCAGTACGAACAGCGAGGCACCGGCGGCCATCCGGCCGCGCTTGGCGTTGCCCAGGTCGGCTCCGGAGACGCCGGTCACATAGGAGAGGTAGCCGGGCACCAGCGGCAGCACGCACGGCGAGAAGAACGAGACCAGGCCGCCGATGAGCGCCACCGGGACGGCCAGCAGCAGCGCCCCGGTCATCACCGTCTGGTTGGGCGCGTCGATGGCGGCGGCCAGGAGCGTCACGTCACTTCTCCGCGACGATCGGGTCGAGCGCCTTGCGCAGTTGGTCGGTGGTGAGCGCGGTGAGCATGCGGACCGCGATCTTCTGGTCGCGGTCGATGATCAGGGTGGTGGGAATGGACTGCGGGGGCAGGCTGCCGCGGGGGAACTTCACCAGCAGGTTGCCGTCCGGGTCGTAGAAGCTCGGGTACGTGATGCCGAAGCTGCGCTCGAAGCTCTTGGATTGCGCGGTGCTGTAGTCGCGGATGTTGATGCCGACGAACTGCACGCCCTTGCTGGCGGTGTCCTTGGCGACCTGGGCGAGGTTGGGCGCCTCGGCGCGGCACGGGTCGCACCACGATCCCCAGACGTTCAGCACGACGACCTTGCCCTTGAACTGGGAGAGCGACAGTTGCTGACCGTCGACCGACTTGCCGGAGATGTCAGGGGCGGCGGGGCGCTCGCCCTTGGGCACGGTGGTGATCTGGCCGTTGCCCTGGACGAACTTGGTGTCCGACGAGCCCGAGGAGGAGCCCCCGGAGACCGAGCCGCACCCGGCCAGTGCCAGCACAAGAGCGGCTCCCGTGGCCAGCGCGGCGGCGGCGCGGCGACGGGGGCCCGATTGCGGGAGGCGCGTCAGACTCATGTGAAAAGTTTCGCATGCCCCTCCCCTCGCCCCTTAGCACCCCCCGCCATTCCCCTTCAACCCCCACCCCACCAGCAAGGACACCAGACCATCGGGGCTCCACTCCCAAGCCCCCAGCGGGGACTGCGCCCACGCGCACCCCTTCACGAGCACGGGAACGAACACCCAAGAACCCGGACATAAACCAACAAGGCCCCCAAAGAGAACTCCCTGGGGTGCAGGGGCGGAGCCCCGCCAGGGGCCTGGGGGCGGAGCCCCAAAGAAAACTCCCCCGGGGTGCGGGGGCGGAGCCCCTGCGGGTCAGACGGTCTTGGTGTAGGCCTGCCAGCCTTCCTTCGGCGCCTCGCCCACGTTCAACATCCGAAGCTTCGCCAGAAGCTTCGGATCCTGCGCGTCAAGCCAGTTCACATACTGCTTGAACGACACCAACCGCACATCCGACCGCTTCTCGTCCGCGATCTGCTTGAGCGCCTCCTCGACGGCGTCCATGTATATCCCGCCGTTCCACTGCTCGAAGTGGTTGCCGATGTAGAACGGCGCGCGGTTCGTCTCGTACGCCCGCTTGAACCCCTGCACATACGCCTCCGTCGCCTGCTGGCGCCAGCCGGGGTAGTTGCGCGGGTCGCTCTTGGTGGCGTTCTTCGACTGGTTGTAGAGCATGTTGAAGTCCATCGAGAGGACCTCGAACTTCCGCCCGGGGAAGGGTATGGCCTGAAGCGGCAGGTCCCAGATGCCGTGCTTCTTCGTCGGCCATATCTGCAGTCCGCCGGGCGAGCTGGCGTCGTAGCGGAAGCCGAGCTTCTTCGCCGTCGGCAACCAGTTGTCCTGACCGAGCAGGCACGGCGTCCGGCCGCCGACCATCTCCTTGCGGTAGTCGAACGGCAGCGACTGCACATCGGTGAAGCCGGTGTTCGTCTTCCACTTGGTGACGAAGTCGACCGCCTGCTGGATCTCGCTCTCCCACTGCGCCGGAGTCCAGCGCGCGACCGAACCGTGACCGTCGCAGAAGTGTCCGTTGAAGTGGGTGCCTATCTCGTGCCCTTCGAGCCACGCCGACCGCACCTGCTCAAGGGTCATCTTGATGTGCTCGTCGCTGAAGTACCCGATCGCGGACGCGCCCACCGGGTTGTTCGGCGGCCGGTAAAGGTGCTTCTTCGACTCCGGCAGGCAGTACAGGCCGGACAGGAAGAACGTCATCTTCGCGTTGTGGTCCCGCGCCAGCTTGCGGAACCGCTGGAACAGCCCGTTGTCCAGCTCGCCCGCGCCGTCCCAGGAGAAGATCACGAACTGCGGCGGCGTCTGGCCGGGTTCCAGCCGCTCGACGGTCGGCTGGTTCGGCTGCGGCCCGGTGTCGGAGGTCGAGCCGTCACCGATCGGCGTGCCCGCGGGCTGGCTGGGGTCGGCGGCCCCGCCCTGCGGCCCGGCGGCGTTGGGTTTGGAACCACTGGTGCTGGAGCAACCGACGGCCGCGCCCATCGCAGCCCCCGCGGTCAAAGTGAGCAAGCCCCTTCGGGTCATCGAACGCATGCTGTTTCCCGCCATCCGCGGTCGTGTTCCTACTGCCGTCGCCACGTCTGTGTGGGTGCGCTTTGCCCACGCACACGGAATAAGACGGCACCCCTCGGCCCACGGTTCCTGGCCAGTTGGCGGAAAATCACACAGCGGCCGGATGGCGGGAAACCGCCATCCGGCCGCTACACGTTCTTCAGGGAACCGCTACCGCTAGGCCCCGTACCCCTTCGTGCCGCCCTTCGCCCTGGCGCCCGGCAGCAGATGCGCGGGGACCAGGTCGCGGGCGGGCTCGCTGTAGCCCACCGACACGATCTTGTCGCCACGGTAGGTGAAGCTGGTCAGACTCGCCAGCGTGCACTGCCGCTTGCGCGGGTCGTGCCACAACCGTCGGCGCTCCACGAAGCTGCGCACCACCCAGATCGGCAACTGGTGGCTGACGCACACCGCTTCGTGCCCACGGGCCGCGTCCCGCGCCGCGCCGAGCGCCGCCATCATCCGTACGACCTGCTCGATGTACGGCTCACCCCAGCTCGGCTTGAACGGGTTTGTCAGGTGCTTCCAGTTCGCCGGTCTCCTCAGCGCGCCGTCGCCGACGCCGAAGGTCTTGCCCTGGAAGACGTTGTCCGCCTCGATCAGCCGCTCGTCGGTGGCGACGGTCAGCTCGTGGGCGGCGGCGATCGGCGCCGCCGTCTCCTGCGCCCGCTCCAGCGGCGAGGCCACGACATACCGGATGTCCCGGTCCGCGAGGTGCTCGGCGACCCGGTCGGCCATCTTCCGGCCGAGTTCGGACAGGTGGTACCCGGCCAGCCGCCCGTACAGCACGCCGTCCGGGTTGTGCACCTCGCCGTGCCGCATCAGGTGGACGACGGTGATGTCCTGGTCGCCGCTCACTGGGTGGCCTCCTCGGTGGCCTTCGCGGCCGCCGTCGCCGCGGCCGGAAGCGCCGCCGCGATCCGCTCGACCGCCGCGTCGTCGTGCGACGCGGAGACGAACCACGACTCGAACGCCGACGGCGGCAGGTACACGCCCTGCGCCAGCATCGAGTGGAAGAACGCGGTGAACCGGAACGCCTCCTGCGCCTTGGCCTCGGCGTAGTTGGTCACCGGCCGCTCGGTGAAGAAGACCGAGAACATGTTCCCCGCGGTCTGCACCCGGTGCGGCACACCCGCCTTGTCCAGCGCCTCGCCGACCACCCCCGCCACCTGGCTCGCCACCGCGTCCACCCGCTGGTACACCGCGTCGTCCAGCAGCCGCAGCTGCGCCAGGCCCGCCGCCGTCGCCACCGGGTTACCGGACAGCGTGCCCGCCTGGTAGACCGGCCCGGCCGGGGCGAGGTGCGCCATCACATCCGCCCGGCCGCCGAACGCCGCCGCCGGGAAGCCGCCGCCCATCACCTTTCCGAAGGTCATCAGGTCAGGGGCGACCCCGTCGATGCCGTACCAGCCCGCCTTGGAGACCCTAAAGCCGGTCATCACCTCGTCGGAGATGTACAACGCGCCATTGTTGCGGCACAGATCGGCCAAACCCTGGTTGAAGCCGGGCAGTGGCGGGACCACGCCCATGTTGCCCGGCGAGGCCTCGGTGATCACGCAGGCGATCTCGCCCGGGTGCGCCGCGAACGCCGCCCGGACCGCGTCCAGGTCGTTGTACGGCAGCACGACCGTGTCGCCCGCCTGGGCGCCGGTCACGCCCGGGGTGTCCGGCAGGCCGAAAGTCGCCACGCCGGAACCCGCCGCCGCCAGCAGCGCGTCCACATGACCGTGGTAGCAGCCCGCGAACTTGATGACCTTCGCCCGGCCGGTGAACCCGCGGGCCAGCCTGATCGCCGACATCGTCGCCTCGGTGCCGGACGAGACCAGCCGCACCTGCTCGACCGGCGCCACCCGGGCCACGATCTCCTCGGCCAGCTCGACCTCGCCCTGCCCGGGCGTGCCGAAGGACGTGCCGCGGGCCACCGCGTTCTGTACCGCCTCGGTCACGGTCGGGTGTGCGTGGCCGAGGATCATCGGCCCCCATGAGCACACCAGGTCCACATATTCCCGGCCATCGGCGTCAGTGAGGTATGGACCGGTACCGGACACCATGAAACGGGGCGTACCACCCACGGCCCGGAAAGCGCGGACCGGAGAGTTCACGCCACCAGGCGTCACAGCGGCAGCCCGGTCGAAGAGGGTCTGCGAGACTGGTGCTTCGTACGCGTAGGGAATGCTCACATACACATGGTCTCAGAGGCTTGAACCGTTTCGCCGGGGAGGGCGTTTCATCATCAGGTCTCGGACTCGTATCTGAGACGATGATCGGGTTGCGCGGTTGGGCTTGCGAATGGTCGGGTAGTGAAATGCAGCCAGGTGGCGAACTGGGCGAGGGGACGGGTGACCGTGAACCCCAGCACGCCCGCCCCACCGGCAAACGGCGCCGACCCACCGGAACGGGGCGCCAGCGAGCCGCGGAGGGTGGAAACAGGGGTGGCCGAGTGGGGGTGACCTACAAGTATTTCGGCGCGCCCGACGGCGCCACGGCGGCCCGGGTGCCGATCTCGATGCGCCCCGAGGAACTCGGTGGCGATGAGCTCGGCAATGGCATGTTCACCAAGGTCAAGCCGGAAACGATGGCGGCGATGGTGCTCACCGGCATCGAGGGCATACCCCTGGCCAAGGTGCCGCCGCTGGAACTCGTGGTTCTTCACCCCGATTACGCCGTGGTGAAACTTCCCGTCAATGTCGTCGAACCGCTCCGCAAGGCTGGCGAGGAACAACTGGGCGCCGCCGCCTTCATCTGGTCCACCGTCCCCGACCGCCGCGGCCCCCGCGACGCGTTCGTGATCTACCAAATGCTCCACGAATGGCAGGACTTCGCCCAACGCTGCCACGAGACGGGGCATCAGATGTACTGCCTGGTGTGGCCGTAACTCCCCCGCCCGCCTCCTGCCGGGGCGGGGGCGGTTGTCAGTGGGGTCTGCCACCATTCGGGCCATGGACATCAACACGTTGCTGCGACAACTGGCCGACGAGTACAAGCCGTACTCTGGCCTGTCTCCCAAGGAGTTCCTGCGCGCCGGCGATCTCGCCGTCGCCGGGAGCGTGATCTTCAGTGAGCCCGACCCGGCGGAGTGGTCGATGTGCGACGGGGTACCGCACGGCAGATGGCCGGTGTACGTGGGCGTGTCGGAAAGTGGACACGTCACCTTGGCCGCGTTGCTGCTGGCGGAGCCCGAAGTCATCGCGGAGGCGGAGTTCGAGGACGCCTACGAGGACCACCAGCCGCTCAGCGAGGACATCGGACTGCTGTGGGACGAGACCGCCATGCACTCGCTGCGGTTCGGCGGGCCGCGGTCGGCCGACTTCCCCGATCTCGACGCCTTCGTGAAGCACGCCGAGGCCGCACTGGCCGCCGCGCCGGTGCCCTGGGTGGAGATACCCGCGAACCCGGAGACCGGATCCAACGTGCTGGCCTTCCCAGTCTGCGCGGACAGCGCGAACTGCTGGGCGGGGCGGGACGCGGACGGCAAGTTGGTCTGCGTGCTGTGCGTCAGCGACTGAGCCGTCTCACGGCCCGCCCGTGTGGCAGGCGCCGTGGTAGCGCTGGATCCAGTTGCCCTGCCCGATCCAGCCCTGGGCCGTCTTCATCATGCCGTTGACGACGACCGGTGGTTCCGGGGCGTAGAACACCTCGCTGGGTGAGTAGCGGGCGATGATGCTGTCGCGGTGCGGCGTGTCGAAGACCCGGACGTCGTTGTTGTTGCCGTCGGTCACCACGTACTTCCACGGGCAGAAAGTGCTGGTGGCCGCCGGGCTCGGCGCCACGCTGACCGGGCCGGGCGGCGGCTTCGCCGTGCCGGTACCGGAGTTGGAGGCCGCGGTGAGCGTGGCGCCCAGCGCGAAGCCGACGAGCAGCCCGACCGCCAGCCACATCCAGCCGCTGCGCCCCGGCGCCGAGGGCCGCCAGCGCCGACCCGCGGCCGGTCCTGGGCACCGGCCGCCGGGTCCGGCTCGGGACCGGCGGACGCGTCCGTGTCGAACGCCGTACCGCTCTTCTCCGCCATCGCGGCGGCCCACAACTCCCGTACCGACTCCGGGTCTGCGCCCAGCGCGGCGCAGATCTTCTCCACCGTCGGCCAGGCGGGTACCGCCTTCCCGCGGAAGTAGCGCGACAGGGTGGAGTCGCTGATCGAGATGTCCCGTTCCACGGCCCGTAGCGTGCGCCCCGACAACTGGTGCATGCCGCGCAGCGCCTGGCCCAGTGCCTGGCGCGCCTGATGGTCCGACGGGTCCGTCCGCGGCTGCTTCATGGCTGTCCCATGGTGTGCTTCACCTTGTCCCGCCTGGATGTCCCCGCAGCTCACGAACCTAGTTCGTGTCGAAAAATCCCGTCAACGCCGTACCGGGTTGCCTCACCGTTCCTCCACCCGGAACCCTCATTAACGCGGCGTACGGCCGCTGCCCTCGCGCGGCCCGTCGTCGTCTTCGCCCGCGGGGGAGCCGAAGACGACGGCGGGACCGTCACGGGGGGCGGTACGTCTCAAACCCGCAGTCCCGGCAACACCTCGTCGGTCAGCAGCCGCAGTTGACGCTCGGCGTCCAACGAGCCGATCCGCGGCACCAGTTGGCGCGCACCCGCCTCGGTGTACGCACGCAGCCAGCACAGGCAGTCATCCGGCGAGCCACCGTAGAACGGCTGAAACATGCGCATTTCGTCCAGCCCGCGGTCGTAGTACGCGCGGGTATACGCCTCCAACTCCCCCCGCGCACCAGCCGGATCGGCGTTCAGGTTGACCGTGGCGCAGAAGGCCGGGGTGATGCTGCCGGGCGCCCGGCCCGCGGCGACGGCCAGTTCGCCGATCCGCCGCCAGGCGAGCTGGGCACCGGCGGCGCACCGCCGAATCAGTCGGGCATAGGTATGTCGATCACGGCGTTACGCTGGCCGAACGAAGATCCGGACCGCATGAGGGAGACGCGCAGTATGAGCCGCCGCACCGCAGTAGTCACCGGAGCCAGCAGCGGCATCGGTGCCGCCACCGCCCGTCGGCTGGCCGCCTCCGGCTACCGGGTGGTACTGGCAGCGCGCCGCGCCGACCGCGTCGAGGAACTCGCCACCGAACTGGTCGAGGAGGGCCGGGACGCGGTGGCGTACGCGCTGGACGTGACCGACCGGGCGGCGGTCGACGCCTTCGCGGCGAGCCTGGACCGCTGTGACGTGCTGGTCAACAACGCGGGCGGCGCGCTCGGCGCCGACCGGGTCGAGGCGGCGGACCCCGCGGACTGGCGCCGGATGTACGAGGTCAACGTGCTCGGCGTGCTGCACCTCACCCAGGCCCTGCTGCCCGCCCTGCGGGCCAGCGGCGACGGCACGATCGTGGTGCTGTCCTCCACCGCGGGCCTGGCCACCTACGAGGGCGGTGGCGGCTACGTCGCGGCCAAGCACGGCGCCCATGTGATCGCCGAGACGCTGCGGCTGGAACTGTGCGGTGAGCCGGTGCGGGTGATCGAGATCGCCCCGGGCATGGTCAAGACCGAGGAGTTCGCGAAGAAGCGTTTCGGTGGCGACGAGGAGAAGGCCGCCGCCGTCTACGCGGGCGTCGCGGAACCGCTCACCGCACAGGACATCGCCGACACGGTGGACTGGGCGGTCACCCGTCCCTCGCACGTCAACATCGACCTCCTGGTGGTGCGCCCGCGAGCGCAGGCGTCCAACTACAAGGTGCACCGCGAAGGCTGACCCGCCCGGCCCGGAAGGCCGTCCGACGGTTCTCCACTGTCCAAGGGGACACTCACTCCAAGCCCGGCCGTTGCGCGGCCAACTACCGCCACCGGCAAGCTCGGTGGCGGGCCATCAGGGTTGCGCCGTGGAGCGACCAGGGCCGGTGGGGCCGCGAGGCGGCACACGCGCGCCTGTCCGATCGACCCAACTGGGCGCGAAGACGGGCACCTTCAGTGCGCGTGAAACGATCAGCAGCATGAACACCATGCGCCCCCGCCGAGCGATGGACACTCCATGTGCCGTCCTGGTCGGCCTTCTCAGCGTGCTGGTCTGGGCTGTTCTCGCCTACAGCGCGATGATGAGCACCCTGTCCTTCGGCGCGCCCTCCGAGCAGGACCTCGCCCAGCAAGCCCAGGACGCGGCCGAGATCGCCTGGACGGCCACCGCCATCCTCGGCTGCGGGAGCGCGCTGGCCGCGCTACTGCGGCTGTGGCGCACCCTGACCGTTCACCTCGTCCTGTTCGGCACGGGGACGGCCGTTCTGTGGGCCGCGGCGCTCTCCCGGTGAACGGGCGGTACGTGGCGGGGAAATGACCGACCCTACCGCCGAGTGGGTCAGGCTGCACGGTCCACGCGGGCATTTGCCCCGCGGTGCGCGCCGCGAACGGCTGCGTGCGATCTCCCGAGAAGGTTCCGCTTCGCCTGCCGGAACATCCCGAAGCGCACGCCGACAGCGGCAATGGCGAGCAGGGCTGGTCACAGGCGTGGTGAAGCGGTCATCAGGCAGCTTGCGCAGCCACACCGTGAACCGGATGGCAGGGGGCACCGGGCTCGCGACGCGGAGGAACCGGCGAAGCCACACCGATGCGCCCCGTCAGACGATCAAGACCGCGGACTGCCGCCCACGACCAGCACGAGCACCCCGACCGAGCCCCCCGACCGAGCCTCACGCCAGGTCCCCTCACCAGCGCGTTCGAAGACGGCGAGGGTTCACTGATCTTCCCGGACCCGAACCACAGAACCTCGCGGGACCGCCCCGGGAACAAGACGTCCGTCAGCCCTTCACGCAGATGATCTGCTTGAGCTTGGCGACGACCTCCACCAGGTCCCGCTGCTGGTCGATGACCTGCTCGATCGGCTTGTAGGCGGCCGGGATCTCGTCGACCACGCCGGAGTCCTTGCGGCACTCCACGCCCCGGGTCTGCTCCTCCAGGTCCCGTGTGGAGAAGCGCTTCTTCGCCGCGTTGCGGCTCATCCGCCGACCGGCGCCGTGGGAGGCCGAGTTGAAGGACGCCTCGTTGCCCAGTCCGCGCACGATGTAGGAACCGGTGCCCATGGAGCCGGGGATGATGCCGTAGTCGCCGCCGCCCGCCCTGATCGCGCCCTTGCGGGTGACCAGCAGGTCCACGCCCTCGTAGCGCTCCTCGCTGACGTAGTTGTGGTGGCAGGAGATCACCTCGTCGAAGGTCACGTTGGCCTTCTTGAACTCCTTGCGGATCACGTCCTGCGACAGCGCCATCATGATCGCGCGGTTGTGCTTCGCGTACTCCTGGGCCCAGAACAGATCGCGCCGGTAGGCGGCCATCTGCGGGGTGTCCGCGATGAACACCGCGAGGTCGCGGTCGATCAGGCCCTGGTTGTGCGGCAGCTTCTGGGCCTCGCCGATGTGGTACTCGGCCAGCTCCTTGCCGATGTTCCGGGACCCGGAGTGCAGCATGATCCACACCGCGCCGTCGGTGTCCAGGCACAGCTCCCAGAAGTGGTTGCCGGACCCGAGCGTCCCCATCTGCTTGCCCGCCCGCTCCTCGCGGAACCGGACCGCCTCCGCCAGCCGCCCGAACCCGGACCAGAACCCGTCCCAGTCCGCCGTGCGGAACCCGTGCAGCCGGGCCGGGTTCACCGGCTCGTCGTGCATGCCGCGGCCCACCGGAATGGCCTGCTCGATCTTGGAGCGCAACCGGGAGAGGTCACCGGGCAGATCGTTGGCGGTCAGCGAGGTGCGCACCGCGCTCATCCCGCAGCCGATGTCCACTCCGACCGCGGCCGGGCAGACGGCGCCCTGCATGGCGATGACCGAACCGACGGTCGCGCCCTTTCCGTAGTGCACGTCCGGCATCACGGCCAGGCCCTTGATCCACGGCAGCGTGGTGACGTTGCGCAGCTGCCGCATCGCCACGTCCTCGACACCGGCCGGATCGGTCCACATGCGGATCGGCACCCGGACGCCGGGCACCTCGGTGTACGTCATCTCTCCCCCTGGGTTGGACTCACTGCTCTCGGTGTTCGACTCACCGACTGACATCAACGAAAAAACAGGCAAACCTAGCGCTTCTTAGTCGAAACAAGATTTGAGGGCGAAACGACCCAATCAACACCCGCGACCGGCGGCGCTGGCGATCTCTGCGGTAGACATTGTGTTCACGGGCCGCCCCGCAGCGGCAACGCGTTTTCGAAAGGGGGCCAGGCCAGTGACGCAAAGGGGAGCGACCGGCGAAGGACTGACCGGCAACACGCCCAGGGCGCGCCGCACCGGTGCCATAGCGGGCGTCCTCTCGCTCACCGCACTCGCCGCGCTCACCGCCTGCTCGGGTCCCGGCGGCCACGGCGGCTCCAGCGACAACTCGGGCATCAGCAGCCGAAGCGACTCCGCGAGCGCCGCCCCGCCCGGCAAGTACCGCACCCTTCCAGAGCCGTGCGGCGCCGTGAGCTCCACCACGCTGCACCAGTTGCTGCCCAACTCCCAGGACTACGACGGCGAGGCCGCCGCCACGTTCGACACCGACCGCCGGGTCGGCTGCAAGTGGAGCGGCTCGGTCGCCGGTGGCAACCGCTATCTGCACATCGACTTCGAACGCGTGGTCAGCTACGACCCGGCCGTCAGCGATGAGGACAAGGCCGCCCAGGAGTACGAGCGGATGGCGGCCGCGGCCCACATCCCCGCCGCGTCACCCGCGCCCAGCGCAACCGCCGCGCGGAGCCCGGCACCGAGCCAGCCTCCGACCGCCAGCGCCAGCGCGCCCTCCCCAGCACAGCCGTCGTCCGCCGCGAGCGCCTCCGCCTCCGCCGCCGCGTCCGACACCGCGCCGCGCCGGGTCGGCGGCATCGGCGACGAGGCGTACCTCAACGACGCGGTGATGACCCAGGACTCCGGGGTGCACCGCGATGTGACCGTGGTGTTCCGCACCGCCAACGTGCTGGTCACCATCGAGTTCTCGCAGTGGTCCACCAACGCGTCGGTGATCCCGCCGAGCGTCGACCTGCAACTCGGCGCGCACGGCCTGGCGCAGGAACTGGCCAGGAAAATCGAAGAGTAAGGCCGCCACGGGGCAGCGGCGAGACGAATAGCACATTGAGTGCGTGGAAGGACAACACGCCACGCCGAGCACGTATCGTGTCGGTTTACGGCTGCGGCCGGGACGGTCGCGCGTCACGCAACAACCGCCCCACAACGACAGAAGGACCCATGCACAGACCAGCTGCTCCGCACCTCGCCCGACTGATCGCGTGTGCCGCTGTGCCGGTGATGTTGCTCGCCGGCTGCTCCTCGGGCTCCGGCTCAAGCGCCAAGAGCCAGCAGGGGCAGGCCGGATCATCGGCCTCCGGTTCCTCCTCGTCCGCCGCCTCGTCCTCGCTCGCCCCGGCGAAGTACAAGACGCTTCCCGACTCCTGCAAGGCCATGTCGCAGGACACCGTCAACCACCTGGTGCAGAGCGCGAAGAACCCGGACGGCACGGCGGCCAACTCCAACGACCCCAAGGACCGCGGCGGCTGCTCCTGGAACGGTCTGGAGGGGTACCAGTTCCGCTACCTGGACGACTCGTTCCAGCGGTTCGACTCGATCCCCACCACATCCGCGGAGAACCAGGCGAAGTCCGCGTTCCAGCAGGCCGTACAGACCACCACCGGCAAGGCGACCAGCCCCAAGACCACCCAGCTCAGCGGGCTCGGCGACAGCGCCACCCTGATCACCTGGGACGACAAGAAGGGCGACGACCCCTACCACAACGCCACCGTGGTGGCCCGGTCCGCCAACGTCGTGCTGGTGGTCGACTTCAACGGCGCGGGCATGCAGGGCGACGACAAGCCCAAGGCCGACGAAATGGACAAGGACACCCAGCAGGCGGCCAAGGAAGCGCTGGCCTCGCTGAAGTAACGGTTGGGTCCTCCCGCGCTGCGCGCCCGCCGCGTATGGCAGGCTGTGCCGCGCCAGTTGGCGAGCGCGGGAGGGCCGCGGGATGTCCGCGATACGGATGAGCCGTACGCACCGGCTGTCGGCCGGTGCGGGCACCGGGATCGTCGATCACCGTGTGTAGCGTCCGCGCGGAGCGCGCCCCGAGCCAGCGACGACTTCCCGCTCGGGGGGCCGCCCCGGCTCGTCCAGACCAGCCCACGCCCTCCCGTACACATGTGCCAGGCTGTCGCTGGCAACGGACCGAGCAGGGAGGGGTTTGCGAGTGGCCGCGCCACTGAAGCTCACACGCACGCACCGGATGCTGATCGGGGTGGTCGTCGCTGGTGCGGTGGTCATCGCCGGTATCGGCTTCACCGGTTCGTACGCGGCCGTGCGCGAGCTGGCCATCAAGAAGGGGTTCGGCACCTTCGCCTACTTCTTCCCCATCGGCATCGACGCGGGCATCTGCGTCCTGCTGGCTCTCGACCTGCTGCTGACCTGGATCCGCATGCCGTTCCCGCTGCTGCGGCAGACGGCGTGGTTGCTGACCATCGCGACCGTGGCGTTCAACGCCGCCGCGGCCTCCGACCCGCTGGGCATGGGGATGCACGCCGTCATCCCGGTGCTGTTCGTCGTCACCGTCGAGGCCGCCCGGCACGCTGTCGGGCGGATCGCGGACATCACCGCCGACAAGCACATGGAGGGCGTCCGCCTCACCCGCTGGCTGCTGGCGCCGGTCCCGACGTTCCTGCTGTGGCGGCGGATGAAGCTGTGGGAGCTTCGCTCGTACGACCAGGTCATCAAGTTGGAGCAGGAGCGGCTGGTGTATCAGGCGCGGCTGCGGTCCCGCTTCGGGCGGGGCTGGCGGCGCAAGGCTCCGGTGGAGTCCCTGATGCCGCTGCGCCTCGCGCGGTACGGGGTGCCGCTGGCGCAGACCGCTCCCGCCGGTCTCGCGGCGGCGGGGATCGAGCCCCAACTGCTGCCCGCGGCACCGCAGCTGGAGCCCAAGGCCACCCAGGCGGCGGGGCCCGCCGTGGTCGCCGAGGAGGCGCCGAGCCAGTGGTTCGCCCCGACCCAGCATGTGCGGTACCAAGGTGACTACGACCCGAACTTCGAGCCGCCCACGTACGGCCCCCCGCAGGAGTACGAGCCCTGGTACCACGAGCAGCAGCAGGTCGCGGTGCCGCAGCCGCGCGCGGCGGAGCCCGAGCCGGTGCCGGTGCCCGAGCCGGAGCAGGCCCAGGCGCCGGAGCCGCAGTTCCAGGTGCCCAACGGGGCAGGCGGTACACGGCCGTTGGGCAAGGGCGTACAGGGGGCGGCGCCGTCGGAGCAGGATCTGTACCAGGTGTTCCGTCGCTCGATACAGGGCGAGGGCATGCCGACGCCCGGCGCGTTCGCCGACAACGTCAAGGCCGAGTACGGGGTGCTCCTGCAGGGCCGCGAACTCACTCAGTACATGGACGAGTTCACGGCCCGGCTCAACGGTGAACTAATGGAAGACCACATCGCGTAGGTTCTCCGCCGCCGGGGGCTTGGGGGCTTGCCCCCGACAAAGAACCACCCCTGCGCCCACCAAAGAACCGCCGCGGCGGCGGGCAACCACAGCGGCGCAGCCCGGCGGTGCCGCACCGTCCGCAAGCCGACTCCGCCGGGACCGACAGCCATACGGCCACCGCGCCCCGGCGAAGGAATCGGCGAAGCCCAACCGCTAGCTGGCCGCCAGCAGCTCGCGCACCCGGTCGGCGCCGACCGCGAGCAGCAGGGTGGGCAGCCGCGGACCGGTGTCCCGTCCGACCAGCAGCTTGTACAGCAGGGCGAAGAACTGCCGCTGTGCGACCTTGAGTTCGGGGGTGGGCTTGGCGTCCGCCGCCAACCCCGCCTGCAGCTTGGGCACCGCGTACACCAGCGTGGTCAGACCGTCCAGCGACCAGTGGTCGTCAAGACCGTCCACCAGCAGCTTGAGCGCCTCGCGGTCCGCGTCGCCGAGAGTGGCGAGCGTCTCGCGGTCCGGCTCGGTGCGCACCCGGGTGCGCTGGTCCTCGTCGACGTGCGTGGACACCCACGTCTCCGCCTTGTCCAGCCGCGGCCGCGTCTCGTCCAGCGAGGAGATGGGGTCCTCGATGGTGAAGTCGCGCAGGATCCGCAGGGTCTGCTCCTCGTGGCCGGTGGTGATGTCGACCACCGAGGCAAGGGTGCGGAACGGCACCTTCCGCGGGGTGGTGGGCAGTTCACCGGCGGCGGTACGGGCGGCGCGCGAGTGGATCGCGATGTCCACCGGCGCGGCGGTGCCCGAGACGATCTTGCGCTCCAGCGCGTCCCACTCGTCGTAGGTGCGGCTGATCTCCTGGTCGAAGGAGATGTTGAAGGCCTGCTTGGGCTGGCGGCGGGCGTACAGCCAGCGCAGCAGCTGCGGCTCCATGATGCGCAGCGCGTCACCGGCGGTCGGCACACCGCCCTTGGAGCTGGACATCTTCGCCATGCCGCTGATGCCGACGAAGGAGTACGGCAGGTACACCGGCGGCAGCCCGTCGAACACCTCGCGCACCAGCTGGCCGCCGACGGTGAACGAGGAGCCCGGCGAGGAGTGGTCGACGCCACCGGACTCGAAGGTCACGCCCTCGTAGGCCCAGCGCATCGGCCAGTCGACCTTCCACACCAGCTTGCCCTGGTCGTGGCTGTCCAGCCGGAACGACTCTGCGTGGCCGCAGGCGGTGCAGGTGTAGGAGATCTCGGTGGTCTCGTCGTCGTACGAGGTGACGGTCGTCAGGTCGCGCCCGCACGCGCCGCAGTACGGCTTGTACGGGTAGTACGCGGTGCCCGTGCCGCCCTCGTCGTCCTCGGCGGCGCCCTCCGAGCCCTCGTCCGTCTTGGCCTTCTTGGTGCGGTACCGGCCGAGCACCGCGTCGATCCGCTGCCGCTCGCGCATGGCGTGCAGGATCTGCTCGCGGTAGGCGCCCGAGGTGTACATCTCGGTCTGGCTGATCTCCCGCACCTCGACGCCCAGTTGCTCCAGTGCGGCCCGGAACGGCGCCTTGAAGTGGTCGGACCAGCTGGCGTGTTCACCGGTCGGGTCCGGGACGGAGGTCAGCGGGCGGCCGATGTGCTCGGCGAAGGAGGCAGGCTGACCGGCCGGGACCTTGCGCAACCGGTCGTAGTCGTCCCAGGACAGGATGTGCTCGCAGTCGACGCCGCGCCGCTTGATCTCGTCGGCGACCAGGTGCGGCACCATGATCTCGCGCAGGTTGCCCAGGTGGATGGGGCCCGACGGGCTGATGCCGGAGGCGCAGACGATCTTTTTACCCGGAGCCCGCCGCTCGGCTTCCGCGATGACGTCGTCCGCAGCGCGGGCGACCCAGTCGGCTTCGGTGCTCTGAGCCACTGTCTGTGCTTCCTTCCGGTTGATCCGCGTCAATCCACATCAATCCAGGGGTGCGGGGCCTTGGCGGCTACATGTCCCCACTCGATTGTCCCATCCCCGAAGGAGAGCCCTTCGCCATGGCGGCCATGGGATACTCGGAACGATTCGAACCGTGTCACCCATACAAGGAACGGCATCCATCCCATGGCTTCGGTCCCATCCCTCTCCGCCACGATCCAGCAGCGCGTCTCCGCGGCCCTGGCCGCCGCGGTGCCGTCGGCCGCCGACGCCGATCCGCTGCTGCGACGTAGCGACCGGGCGGACTTCCAGGCCAACGGGGTGCTGGGCCTGGCCAAGCGGAACAAGGCCAACCCGCGCGAGCTGGCCGCCCAGGTCGTCGAGCACCTGCCCGCCGACGACGTGCTGGCCGGGATCGAGGTGTCGGGCCCCGGCTTCCTGAACCTGACCGTCACCGACACGGCGATCATCAACACGCTCGCCGCCCGCGCCGCCGACGACCGGCTCGGCGTGCCGTACACCGAGCGGCCCGGCCGTACCGTGATCGACTACTCGCAGCCCAACGTGGCCAAGGAGATGCACGTCGGCCATCTGCGCTCGACGGTGATCGGCGACGCCCTCGTGCGGATCCTGGAGTTCTCGGGCGAGACGGTGATCCGGCGCCACCACATCGGCGACTGGGGCACCCAGTTCGGCATGCTCATCCAGTACCTGATCGAGCACCCGCACGAGCTGGACCACCCCTCCGACGGGGACAGCGGTGAGGGCGCCATGTCCCGGCTCAACCGGCTCTACAAGGCGTCGCGGGCGCTGTTCGACTCGGACGAGGAGTTCAAGGACCGCTCCCGGCGCCGGGTGGTCGACCTGCAGGCGGGCGACGAGCAGACGCTCGCCCTGTGGCACAAGATCGTCGACGAGTCGAAGATCTACTTCTACTCGGTCTACGACAAGCTGGCCGTCGAGATGCGCGACGAGGACATCGTCGGCGAGAGCGCGTACAACGACATGCTGGCCGAGACCTGCAAGCTGCTGGAGGAGTCCGGCGTCGCGGTGGAGTCCAACGGCGCGCTGTGCGTGTTCTTCGACGCCATCAAGGCCAAGGACGGCACACCGGTGCCGCTGATCGTCCGCAAGGCCGACGGCGGTTACGGCTACGCGGCCAGCGACCTGTCCGCGATCCGCGACCGCACCGGCAACCTGCGCGCCGACACCCTGCTGTACGTGGTCGACGCCCGCCAGGCGCTGCACTTCAAGATGGTCTTCGAGACCGCCCGCCGGGCGGGCTGGCTGACCGACGAGGTCACCGCGAGGCACCTGCCGTTCGGCACGGTGCTGGGCAAGGACGGCAAGCCGTTCAAGACCCGTGAGGGCGAGACGGTCCGGCTGGTCGACCTGCTGGACGAGGCGGTGGACCGGGCGCGCGCGGTCATCGCGGACAAGAGCAAGGACCTGACGCCCGAGGAGATCGCCGAGCGGGCCGCGCAGGTCGGCATCGGCGCCGTGAAGTACGCCGACCTGTCCACCTCGCTCACCCGGGACTACACCTTCGACCTGGACCGGATGGTCTCGCTCAACGGCGACACCAGCGTGTACCTGCAGTACGCCTACGCGCGGATCCGCTCCATCATCCGCAAGGCGGGCGAGGTCGCGCCGAAGGCGCACCCGGAGCTGCCGCTGGCCCCAGCCGAGCGCCAACTCGGCCTGTCCCTGGACGAGTTCGCCGAGACCCTGGCCTCGGTACGGGAGACCTACGAGCCGCACAAGCTGGCTTCGTACCTGTACGGCCTGTCGTCCGCGTACACCGCGTTCTACGAGCACTGTCCGGTGCTCAAGGCCGAGGGCGGCCAGGCGATGGTGGAGAACCGGCTGTTCCTGTGCGACCTGACGGCCCGCACCCTGCGCCAGGGCATGGAACTCCTGGGCATCCAGACGCCCGAGCGTCTCTGAACGCCTCAGCGCGCCCCCTCACGGCTGTCCCGGCATACTGCTGCCGGGGCAGCCGTTCTGTCGCTCATGACGGCCTCCCTGACGCCAGGCATCACTCAGTCGCTGAGCGTAGTGGCCATGAACTCGCACCACACGATCTTGCCTGGTCTCCGTTCCCCCACGCCCCACTTGTCGGCGAGGGACGCCACCAGGCGTAGGCCCCGGCCGGATTCGTCCTCGGCCTCCGTGTCGGGGATGCGTACTTCGCCGTCGCCGCTGTCGTGCACCTCCACGCGCAGTACGCCATCCCCGGACAGCCCCAGCGAGAGCTGGTAACCGCGCCCCGGCGGTACGCCGTGCAGCAGCGCGTTCGTGGCCAACTCGCTTACGCACAGCAGGATGTCGTCCACGCGCGACGCGACGTTCCAGTCCCGCAAGGCCCGTTGTGCGAACTCCCGGGCGGCGGGCACGGAACGGCGCGTGCGTGGGTAGAAGTGCCTGCCGAGACACGGCGGTTGAGGGCTGTCGTTCATGCGACAGATGGTTACGTTGCGTCGAGAAGCGGAACCAGTGGCTCAGCCCGTACGGATCTTTCGTACGGGTTTGTTCGAGGTAACGTACGGGCAGGTCTGGGGAGTTGGTCGGGCATGAAGCCCCTGAAGAACGCCACTCCCGAACGGCTCGTCGGCGCCCAGGTGGCCTTGTTCCGCAAGTGGGCGAGGCTTACCCAACGCGAGCTCGCCGAGCGGCTGCGCGTCCATGAGGAGACCATCGCCTCCATCGAGCAGGGGCGGCGCCCGCTGAAACTCGATCTCGCCGAGCAGCTGGACGAACTACTGGATACCAAGGGCGCGCTTGAGGTGGCGGTACGGAATCTGCCTGAGCGGGCCAAGTATCCGGTGTGGGCCGAGGAGTTCGTCGACTACGAACGGAAGGCCATCGCCATCTCCTCGTACCAGAATCAGGTCGTTCCTGGGCTGCTCCAGACGGAAGCCTACGCTCGGGCGGTCTTCCGCAGCAGGGTTCCACTCTTCAGTGAGGAAGAGGTCGAGCAGAACGTCGCCACGCGCATGGAACGTCAAGCCATCCTGCACCGCAAGGTCCCGCCCACTGCCAGCTTCATCTTCTCCGAAGCCGTGCTGATGGACCGACTCGGCGGCGGCGAGGTGTGGCAGGAACAAGTACGGCACCTGCGTCGATGCGCAGGCCTCCCCGGCGTCACCATCCAGGTCATGCCCTTCGGACGGCAGTCGCACGCGGGGCTCGACGGCCCGTTCGTCCTTCTGGAGACGCCCGACTACGACCTTCTCGTCTATGCCGAAACCCAGCGCGGAAGCCTTCTCATTTCCCATCCCGACGAGGTGAGCATCCTCGCTCGGAAGTATGCGATGCTGCGGACGCAGGCCCTCAATTCCGAGGAAACCAATGGCCTGTTGGACCAGCTGCTAGGAGAGCGATGAACGCCGCACTGGAGTGGGTCAAGTCCAGCTACAGCGGAAGCGAGGGCGGCGACTGCATCGAAGTTGCCTACGCCTGGCGGAAGTCCAGCTACAGCGGCGACGAAGGCGGCAACTGCATCGAGATCGCCTCCCACCCCGCCGCCGTCCACGTGCGGGACTCCAAGGACCCGGAGGGTCCCACCCTCACCTTCACGCCCACCGCCTGGGCGGACTTCGCCGCGTTCGCCGCCGCGCGGGCGGCTGGGGACGTGTGAAGAAACCGTACGGACCCTGTACCTGATCAAGGAAGGAACGTCCGACAAGGGCGGTTGGCGCGGACACCTCCCAGGTCAGACCTGCCGTACGTGGCCTATGGTTCTCGGTACCGCTTTCCCGGGGGCCTCAGGAACCTCTCAGGCTCTCGGGATACCGTCCGGTAACTCCGAAGCCCCACTTTGTCCGTTTGGTCGCTACGTTGCGCAACTGGGCAACCAATGCTTCGGTGCAACCGTCTTCTTTTCGTCGTAAGTGCAGACGAGGGTGTGAGTATGACAGGCAGCCGTGGAGCAGGCACCGGAGGGCGGCGCGCCGCGCGCGGGCAGATATCTGGGCGGGCGCAGGGCCGCGGCCGCAAGGCCAAGCGCGGCCCCAAGAAGATTTTCGCCGTGGTCAGCATCTCCGTGGCGGTGCTGCTGGTGGCGGGTATCGGCGCGCTGTACCTGAAGCTCAACGGCAACATCACCACGTTCGACGCCAACGGTCTGAGCAAGGACCGGCCGTCCGACACGGCGGGCCAGAACGTGCTGATGATCGGCTCCGACAGCCGCGCGGGCGGCAACAGCGCGCTGGGCGGGGCGGCCGGGCAGGACGTCGCCCACTCGGACACCACGATCCTGCTGCACGTCTACGCCGACCACAAACACGCGGTCGGCGTTTCCATACCCCGTGACTCGCTGGTGGACATACCGCCGTGCCTGCTGCCCGGCGGCAAGTGGTCCCCGGAGCAGCCCAGCGCGATGTTCAACTCCGCCTTCTCGATGGGCGATTCACCGTCCGGCAACCCGGCGTGCACCCAGAACACGGTGGAGAAGCTCACCGGACTGCGCGTCGACCACACCATGGTGGTCGACTTCAAGGGCTTCGCCGCCATGACCGCAGCGGTCGGCGGCGTGCAGGTGTGCATGCCGAACAACGTCTACCAGGGCGACCTCAACCCCAACCTGGGCTACAAGGGCAACCTGATCTTCCCCAAGGGCCTGCAGACCGTCCAGGGACAGCAGGCACTCAACTACGTACGGCTGCGGCACGGTGTCGGCGACGGATCGGACATCGGCCGAATGAGGCGCCAACAGGCCTTTCTGTCCAGCCTGATGAAGAAGGTGCAGGGCGAGGGGTTCAGCCCGACGACGCTGCTGCCGCTGGCCGACGCGGCGACCAAGTCGCTCACCGTCGACCCGGGCCTGGGTTCGGCCGACAAGCTGCTGTCGTTCGCGATGTCCATGAAGGGCATCGACCTGCACGACATCAAGTTCATCACCGCGCCCTGGCGCTACCAGGGCGAGCGGGTCGCCCTGGTCCACCCGGACGTGGACGCGCTGTGGGCCGAGCTGAAGGCGGACCGGACCATAGACGGGCAGGACGCCAGCGGCGGCAAGAAGCCCGCGGCGGCCACCGCCTCGCCGTCCGCCACCCCCGTCTCCGACGTCACCGGCACCGGAATCGTGGTCGCCGTCTACAACGGCACCATGGACCAGGGGCTCGCCGCCAAGGCCGCGCAGAAGCTGCGGAGCGACAACTTCACCGTGACCGGCACCGCCGACGCCACCTCCCGGCAGCACCCGACCACCCTCATCGAGTACGGCGCCGCGCACCTGCAGGGCGCGCAGACGCTGGCCAAGCTCTTCCCGGGCGCGAAGCTGGAGCAGACCGCGACCGCGGGCATCAACCTGGTGCTGGGCCAGGACTACGCGTCGAGCGCCGCCTCCGGCACGTCGGGGGGTTCCTCCCCCACCCCGACCGCGCTGCCGTCCCAGGACGCCAGCCAGGCCCGCTCCGCGGACGACAACCCGTGCTCCAACCTGTCCTACGGGTGAGCTAGTTGGCCGGTGGGGTTCACCCCACCGGCCAACCGAACTTCCGGCACGCCGCCAAAGCAAGCCCGTACGCGACCAGGACCATCACCAGGCATCCGTAGTACGCCATCGGCAACGCCGCCAAGCCCAACGCCGCCCCGAGCGGCGAAAGCGGAAGCAGCAGCCCGACGGCGGCGAGCGCTCCCGTCGCCCACCGCAAGGCCCCCGGAAGGGGGCCGCGCGCGGTGCGCAACAGCAGCATCACCAGCGCCTGAGTGATCAGGTTCTCGGTGAACCACCCGGAGTGGAACGCGGTCTGCCCCCGGGTGAACACCCCCAGCACCGCGAAGGTCGCCAGGTCCGCAGCGGCGTTGACCAGCCCGAAGACGGTGATGTACCGGCTGAACGCATACGGCCGCAGCACCGAGGGGCGGCGTACCGAGGCCGCGTCCGGCCGGTCGTAGGCGAACGCCAACTGGGAGATGTCGAAGCACAGGTTCTGCGCCAGCACCTGGGCGGGAAGCATCGGCAGGAACGGCAGCAGCACTCCGGCGGCCAGCATGGAGATCACGTTGCCGACGTTGGAGGAGACGGCGATCCGCAGATAGGTGGCGATGTTGCCGGTGCTGTGCCGTCCGGCGGCCACCGCGGAGTCGATCGCGGTCAGGTCCTTCTCGGCCAGCACCACGTCGGCGGCCTCGCGGGTGACGTCCACGGCGGCGTGCGGGCACAGCGCCACGTCGGCGGCGTGCATCGCGGCCACGTCGTTGACGCCGTCGCCGAGGAACCCCACGGCGTGCCCGCCACGGCGCAGCGCGCGCACCACACGCGCCTTGTGCGCGGGGGTGCAGCGGGCGAACACCGTTGTGGTGTCGGCGAGTTGGGCCAGCCGCGCGTCGTCCAGCGCGTCGATCCGGTCGCCGGTGACGATCTCGCCGGGCGTCAGCCCCAGCTCCGCGCAGACCCGGGCGGCGGTGCCGGGATGGTCACCGGTGAGCACCTTGACGGCCACCCCGCGCCGGGCCAGCGCCGCCAGCGCGTCGGCGGCGGTGGCGGTCAGCTCGTCGCGCAGCCCGACGATGCCCAGCAGCGTCAACCCGCGCTCGTCGGCCGGGGTGTACGGGCGGGCGCGGGCCGGGCGGTCGGCCAGCGCGACCGCCAGCAGCCGCAGGCCCCGCGCGGCGTGGCGCCCGGCCAGCCGCAGCACCCGGGCGCGGGTCTCCTCGTCGATCGCGCACCGGTCCAGCACGTCCTCGACCGCGCCCTTGACCACCAGGGTGTGCACCGCGGGCCGCCCGGGCCGCTGCACGACCGCGGTGACCACCCGGCGCGCGGGGTCGAACGGGATCACGTCGACGCCGCCCACGTCCATGAGCGTCGCACGCGCGGCCGCCGGTTCGTGGACGGCCGACAAGGCGCGCTCCGGCCGCGCAGGCGGCGGGGGTGTGCGGCACAGCAGGTCATCGCGGTCGGCGGCCGGGCCGCCTGCCGCCTTCGCCGCCGCGAGGATCGCCTCGTCCAGGGCGTCCGGGGCCGGGACGTCGGCGAGTTGGATCGTCCACAGGCTGTTGACGGCCGCCCAGTGCAGCACCGCGGGGTCGGTGTGGCCGTCGGTGTCCAGGTAGCAGTCGACGGTGAGCTGGTCCTGGGTGAGGGTGCCGGTCTTGTCCACGCACAGCACATCGACCGCGCCCATGTCGTGCAGCGCGGGCAGCCGTTTGACGATCACGCCGACCCGGCGCGCCAACTGCGCGGCGCCGCGCGCCAGGGCGGTGGTCACGATGACCGGCAGCATCTCGGGGGTGAGGCCCACCGCGACGGCCACCGCGAACGGCAGCGTCTCCAGGCCGCGTCCGCGCAGCACGGTGTTGGCCAGCAGCACCAGCGGCGCGGTCAGCGTCATGAAGCGGATCAGCGTCCAGGAGATCCCGTTCACCGACCGGTCGAACGCCCCGCGGCGGCGCCCGGTCGGGCCGCGGTGCGCGCTGGCGAAGTGGGTGTCGGCACCGGTCGCGGTCACCACGGCGGTGGCCGTGCCCGCGGTCACGCTGCTGCCCGCGAAGCACAGGTGCGGCTGGTCGAACAACGGCCGCGCCAGCTCCACCGGGGTGTCCGGCACCCGCTTGGCCACCGGCGCCGACTCCCCGGTGAGCGCCGCCTGGTGCACGGTCAGCCCGTCGGCGCGCAGCAGCCGCACGTCGGCCGGGACCATGTCGCCCGGGCCGAGCCGCACCACGTCGCCCGGTACCAGTTCCTCGACCGGGATCTCCCGCACCAGCGGCGCCGACTCCTCGTCCGCCCGGCGCTGCACCGTCGCGGTGGTGGCGACCAGGTCACGCAGGGCGGCCACCGACCGGTCGGCGCGGTACTCCCCCGCCGACCGCAGCACACAACTCACCGCGACCAGCACCGCTATCACACAGGCGGTGCTCCACGAGGTGGCGAACGCCGAGACCACCCCGAGCCCGAGCAGCACGGCGGTGAACGGATCGCGCAACGTCCCCAGCAGCCGCCACGCCCAGGCGGCCGGACGCCGCGGCAGCACCGCGTTCTCCCCGTACCGCTGCAACCGCCGGGTGGCCTCGTCCTCGACCAGGCCGCGCGGCCCGGCGTCCAGCCGCCGCAGCACTTCCAGCGAGGTGAGACCGGCCCCGACCACCCCGGTCAGCACGCGGTCGGGGGTCCGTTCGGCCCCCGCCGGAACGGCGGCGCTACCCGCCCAGGCCACGAAGGCCCTCCGGGCGCCCGGAGCGCCGCCCGGCACCGCGGTCGGCCAACTGCCCCACCATCAGGCGCACGATGGTCACCACGTCCGGGTCGTCCACCAGGTACACCTGGCGCCGCCCCTCACGCCGGGAACGCACCAGACCGGCCAGCTTGAGCTTGGCCAGATGCTGGCTCACCGCGGGCAGCGCACCGCCCACCCGCTCGGCGAGACCGCTCACATCGCACTCGCCCTGCGCCAGCACCCACACGATGTGCAGCCGCGCGGGCGAGGCCAGCAGCCCGAACGCCGCGGCGGCCTCCTGCAGCACATCGGACGGCGGATCGGCGAGCCGCGGCGGTTCCAGAGGGCTGGGGGGCTCGTGGAAACCCGCGCCTTCTGCGGCCACCCGTCGCCCTCCCATCCGCCGTACTGCAGACCAGGCGGCCAGTCTACGCGCCGGGCCTATTTACCGACGTTCGGCGGCACAGCCCCGGCAGGGCGTCGGCGAGGCCGCGGATCTGCTCGTCAAGACAGGCCGACCGGATCCGCGCGGCCACCTCGACCGCCTGCTCACCGGCCTCGTACGCGCCCTCGGGGTCGCCGAGCCGCAGCCGCGCGGTGGCGGTCCTGGCCAGTACGAACCCGCGGGTGCGCACCAGCACCGGGCGCAGCGTCTCGGCGGCCAGGTCGAAGGAGGTGACCGCCTGCTGGTGGTCGCCCAGATCGAGATGGCAACTGCCCGCCTGCGCGTGGATGTCGCCCTCCTCGATCCGCGGCAGCCAGTGCGGCTCGTCCTCGCCACGGCCGCGGATGCACAGTTCGGCGGCGAGCCCCAGCGCGCGCAACGCCTCCCGGCGGCGGCCCAGTTTGGCGTGACCGCGCGCCTCCCAGCCCAGCAACACCGCCCGCAGCGCGGGCGCGTCAAGGGTGCGGGTGCGCTCCTGACCGGCGCGCAGCATCTCCACCATCACCTGCGGGCGGTCGATCCGGTAGGCGCTGACCGCCAGATGCACCAGCAGCGCCGCACCGACCCGGGCGTCACCGGAGGCGTGCGCGGTGCGCAGCCCGGCGAGCAGCAGCCGCTGCACAGCCGCGGTCGGGCGCCCGGAGTCCAGCTGGTACCAGGCCGCCTGCCCGGCCGCGTCCGCGGCGATCGCGGCGAGCCGCCGCCCGGTCGCCTCGTCGTAGCGGGCGCCGCGCAACAGGCCGACGAGCACCGACAGATGGGCCGCCCCGGCCTGTGCCAGCGAGCCGCCGCCGTGCTCCAGGTCCATCCGGCGCAGTAAGTCGGTGGTGGCCTGGAGCTGGTCGAGCAGTTCCGGGGGCACGTCCGCGCCGGTGCGGTGCGGCCGGGCCAGCCCGTACGGCGGGGCGGTGGCCCAACTGTGGGCGTACGCCGACAGGTCCGGCAGCCGGCCCGCGGTCGCACCGCCGGTGGTGAGCGCGGCGCTGGCCTCGGTGAGCGCGGCGACCGCGTGCTCGGCGGTCCACGGCGCGTCCGGCTCCGCCCTGCGCACCTGCGCGGGCAGCGCGATGGCGGGGGACGCGGTGGGGGCGCTGCGCGGCACCGGGCGGCGCCTGGGCACCCGGACCAGGTCGGCGGGGACGGCGAGCCCGTCGAGGAAGTCCACGATGCGGTCGATGCTGGTGAGTCTGCGGGCGCCGGACTCCAGCATGGACAAGAAACCCTGGCTGAGACCGGTCAGTTGGGCCACGTCCTCCTGCCGGATCGAACCACGCTGCCGCACCAGGCGGCTGACCAGCCCGAAGTTCCAGGCGGCCAGCGCCTCACGCACCTCCGGATCGGACCAGACCCGCGCCGGCACCCGAGGAGTGTCATCGGCGGGCGGCAGCGCGGCACGGGTACAAGCGCCGCACAGCTCATCGGTGTTGTACGAACTGAGCAGACAACCGCACCGAACGCACCGGCGGCCGACCGAAGATGCCTCGGCGGCCAGGGCGGGCGGCTTCGCCGTCGTCGTCATCGGGGTGCGCACCTCCAGCCGGGGTCCGCTCGACGTCAGTCACGCGCTTCACCCGTCGAACGTCCTTACAACTTCCGTACTGTAAGGGTGAGTTGACCCAAGCCGTTAACGGGGTGGCCGGAATAGGCCTCCCCGAGCCGGACGGCCGGTTGA
>NZ_JANFNH010000039.1 GCF_024436055.1 Streptantibioticus rubrisoli
GGCCCGCCTGTCGACTACCGAGCAGGACCTCCGCAGCGACAGACTGATCGCCTTGTGGTCCGCCGCCACCCGGTTCGTCCTCGACCAGATGACCCGGCTCGACAACGCCGAACCGACCGGCCCGTTCACCCACCGGCTCGACCTGAATGCGGTGGGCATCTTCGGCCACTCCTTCGGCGGAGCGACCGCAGCGCAGTTCTGCCACGACGACACCCGCTGCCGAGCAGGCATCGACATCGACGGCATGCCCCACGGCACCGTGATCCACGACGGCCTCAACCGGCCGTTCCTGTTCCTCACCGCCAGCGACCACGGCGACACCGCGGACCCCGCGAACCGGGCCGCGCTGGCCAGCATCCGGTCCATCTACCGCGGTATCCCGGCGGACCAGCGCTGCTGGCTGACCATCCGAGGCACCGGTCACTTCAACTTCAGCGACCAATCTCTCCTCAAAGACCCCACCCTGTCCCGACTGGCCGGAATGATCGGCCCGCTCGACCAACGCCACGCCCTTGCGGTGACTACCGACATCATCCGGCAGTTCTTCGACACCTACCTGCGCCGCCAGCGCAGCCGCTTTCCCGGTGACCTGACGGAGCGCCAACCCGAAATCCATCTCGTACAGCCCTGAAAGCCAGCGGCCCGCGAACCGCCATCTGGCGGCCCCGAGCGGATGTTGCTGGTGCCTCCTCGCATCGGGGGACACCACGGGCGTGGCTCATCGCCTAATTGGCGAGGGACGGTTCGGCTGCACCGCGCCGGTCGGCACGACCGACGACCCGCGGATGCGGCGACTGACCGTGCGCCTGCCCCTGGAGTACGCCCGCCGTCTGTTCGACGCCCAGCAGGCGAGCGCAGGTGACCGACACCTTCGTGAAATCGTCGCCGAGGGACTGCAGGAAATCTACTTCAAGCACAACGGAGCACGCGCTCAAGGCCTCGAAGTGGAGATTGCAGACAGCGACTATTTCGATGTCTCCTTCTAACGGATCAGTGCCGTCCGGAGAAGGCTTCAGACATCTGAGCCGAAGCTCAAGAGTTGTCATAAAGGCAGGCTTGACGTCACCAGGGTCGCTGGAGTGGCTGATCGACTACCCTCACCGACGCCGTCTGCAAAGGCCAGCGCGGTGCTGCGCAAGGGTGGATGGTGACAACTGCCCTGCTTCGAGCGGCCTGGTGACAAGTGGTTTGCTTCCTCGGTGCCAACCAGGGTGCCTCATTCCGGGGTCCGCAGGGTGGGCCCTCACGAGGTCCAGATCGGATCGTCTGGCGCAGGCCGCCCAGAGAAGCGCTCAAGCGGATCTCCGGCTAGCGACAGTTGGCGGCGTGCGACGGTGATGAAGTCGTTCTGCGCTGCTACCACACGCCCGCGCAGAACGAGCCAGCTCTCTTCCGGCGTCAGGCCCCGCCTGACGATGATGTGGAAGCGCCAAATCTGCTCGTCAAGGGCGTGCGCGGCTTCCGCGATGTCCCTATCGGCAACGAGGTTCACCATGCTCAGGGCCTCGTTCCATGGCCGCCAGTCGATGGTGGTTGGGAGCACCACGCCTTGCGGGACGGAGTCGGGGCGACGGACATCCATATCGCTGAGGTCCACGAGGACACCTGAGGATTCACGCAATACTCGCGCGCACGTCGCCGCCACCTGATCTCGGACCCAGTGTCTATCTTGTGCTCTCCTGCTGACCAAGCTCCCCGCAGCCACACCGATCAGTGTGGCGACGACCGCTCCCGTCGGGGCGGCTAAGAGACTCCACAGCGCGGGCATACGCCCATTTTGGCGGATCGCGGAGGCAGCCGTGAGGTGTTTCCGCGGCTCAGGCGAGACGGAAAGAAGGCACGCCTCACAGGCCACTCGCGACACACTTCGAGTCAACTGGTGAAAGAACAGGGGACTTTGACCCTATGGATGGGCGCCTCGGTCCTGCCCGGCGGTGACACCTATCGTGCTTCGGCACACAACGAAAGCGAGAGGTCCACGATGAACAACGAGCACCAGGAGCACGAGGCCGCCCGCATCGACCAGGAGCGCGCCCAAGGCCTGCGCGACCGCAGCGCCCACCTGCTCCACCTCTGCGAGGTCGGCCATTTGACCGCGGCCGCGCTGCCCGAAGCCGACGACGAAACGATCCTCGGCATGCTCCCGGGCACCCACGCGGTCGGCTCCGGGAGGTACCTGGCCGTTTCCTTCCGGGGGAGGGGGAACGGTGTACGCCCCGGGCGCTGCTGTGCTGCAGGTTCCTGGCAGCGACGGCGCCCGGCCGCTTTTGAGCCCGCTCGGGACCGGCCTTCTAGCTGCGGGCTTCCCCTCCAGGGGAACGGTGTATCGCGCTTCACGCATGGCGCTGCACCCCTCACAGGGTGCAGCGCCGTCCAGGTCGTGAAGGCGGTTCAGCGGCTCCGCGCGTCGTGGAGCTGCCGGACGACCGCCACGGGCGCTGTGATTGCGGGGTTTGTGGTTGGTGTGGTGTGGGTGGTTTGAGCTGTGTTACCGACCGCAGGAGCGCGGATACGGCTCTTGAACTGCGACGATTCAGACCCCTCGATGGGGAGTTGGGGCCGTTGCGTAGCTCGTCCGGGCGGAGCCGCCTCACGGCCCGTCCACCAAGGACGGTGGACGGGCCGTGAGGCGGTCAGCGAGGCAGGACCATGTCGTTGATTCCGGGGTGGGGACGCGAGCTTCGGGGTCGGAGAGGCGCCAGACTTGGCCGAAAATGCCGGGCTATTTGATGAGGTCAAGGAAGTCCAGCACTCGATGAGAGACCTGCGCGGCGGCCTGCTCGTCGTAGGACGGCAGGCTGCTGTCGGTGAACAGGTGCCTGTCGCCGGGGTAGAGAAACAGTGCGGCATCCGCCGCCGTTTCGACGAGCGTACGGGCCGCGTCCACATCGCCCTCCCTGGCGAAGAACGGATCCGCGTCCATGCCATGGACCTGGACCGGGACATCGTGGGGCCAGGCACTGCCGAACTCCGCGACAGGGACGCAAGCCTCCAGCAGCAGCGCACCCTTTGCGCCGGGGCGGGTCTGGGCCAACTTCTGCGCCGGCAGGACGCCGAGCGAGAACCCGAGGTAGACGAGTTCCGCAGGCAGCCCCTCGGCGGCAGCGGTTGCGCGCGCGATAACCGTGCCGACCCCGATATCCTCAACGTAACGCATGCCCTCCTCAAGGCTGTCGAATACCCGCCTTTCGAACAGGTCCGAAACGTGGACGGTGTGTCCGGCCTGTTGCAACTGCTCGGCGAACTCACGGACGCCGGCGGTCAGCCCGTGCCCGTGGTGGAAAACCAGTACCTCAGCCATGTGGCTCCCATCATGCTGCGGTGTCCAGGCGGCACCGCAGCATGAGTATGGTCCGCGCCACTGACATCTGCGGGTCGTAGCCGGACGAGATTAGATCGTTGAAGGCGGATCGGTGATCTGGGCTTCTAGGTCGGTCATGCCGCGGTCCTGGAAGCGCAGGTTGGAGCGGGCACCGGCGGCTTCGGCTCGCTGTCTCCGAAGTACTCCGGTGGCCGGCCCAAGACATTCACGCCGCCCGAGCGCCGTGAGATCAAGAAGATTGCCAAGTCCAAGCCCACCGAGCACCACCTGCCGTTCTGACCTGGAGTTGCGAGGTTATACCCGAGAACGGCGAACCCGAAGTCATCTTCTGCATGGACGAGTTCGGTCCCCTCGACCTGGTGCCCCGCCCGGGCCGACAGTGGTCCGACCGCGGAGGCAAGCACAAGGACATCAGCCGCGAACCACGCCGCAGGCGGCGGGCTACCTACAACCGCTACGGCGGGGTCCGGCACCAGTTCGCCGCCCTGGACCTGGCCAAGGACAAGCTCTCCGGCCACATCAACCCGGTCAAGAAACGCACCCAGTTCCTGGAGTACTGCCGCTACCTGCGCAGCCTCTACCCGCCCGAGATCCGCAACGCGATCGTGTGCGGCCAGCGCCTGACGGCCAGCGACTGCGGGAGGCTTGGTCGCTCCCCTCGGATCGAGCGAAACCTGCAGATCACAGGCTCCACGTTTGTAGTAGAGCGACTGAAGCGACTGTAGTTTCGGTACATGAGGAAATTCCGCTGCTGGCGAGAGCGTCACATCTGGAGAGCAGTTTGACGCTCCGTCGGGTCCCTGCGGTGGGCGAATCGCCACCCCAGGCCGCGACCGCCCAACTGGCCCTTCTATGCTCGCGATGTGATCGATCTCCCGTTGTCTGTCCTGGAAGTCGCAGTCGTCCAGGCGGGTACGCAGCCCGTGGATACCCTGGTTCAGACAGCCCCGTTCGCGCAGGGGGTTGAACGGCTGGGGTACCGGCGCCTTTGGTACGCCGAACACCACAGCTCTCCCGCCATCGGTGCATTCCCACCGGTTGTGCTGATCGCCCATGCCGCCGCTTCGACCTCGACGCTCCGCCTCGGTTCGGGTGGTGTGCTGGCTCCCAATCACGTACCCCTCGGGCTCGCTGAGCAGTTCGGCACTCTTGCCGCGCTCTATTCGGGCCGCATCGACTTGGGAGTGGGCCGGGGGCCGGGCACTTTTGACGCGGCCACCGCACGAGCGCTGCGTCGCGGTGGCGAGCCAGCCACCGACGCCGAGTACCAGGACGATGTGGCCGCGATCTTGACCTTCCTGACAGACAACGTGGCCACGGAGCCGCTCCCGGAGCCCTGGCTTTTGGCCTCAAGTACCGCAGGCGCTTCGCTGGCCGCACGACTGGGCCTGCCCGTCGCCGTCGCACACCACATCCGCCCACACAACACGCCCTCGGTACTGGAGTGCTACCGCAGCGCGTTCACCCCGTCCCGCTGGTGTGAAAAGCCGCAGGTGCTGGTGTGCGTGGAGACGATCTGCGCGGATTCCGAGCAGGAGGCGGAGCGGCTCGCCGGACCGATGAACGTGATCAAAGCCGGGCTGCTCCAGGGCACGGCCGAAATCCCTTTCCCGACGCCCGGGGAGGCAGCGACCCACCGCTTCACCCCGCAGGAGCAGCAAGCGCTGGCCGCCTTCCGCGCTCACCAGGCGTACGGGACACCGGAGGTGGTGGCACGCCGCCTGGGCCAACTGGCAGCCATGACCGGCGCGGACGAGTTGATGCTCACCACACCCGTCCACGCCCTCCGTGACCGGCTTCGCTCCTTCGAACTCGTCAAGGAGCGCGTGGGGACGGTTGGCTGAATGCGACGTCCGGTCACCGCCAGCCTTCCGCCAGAGATGGTCGTGCCCATGCCCGAGAAGGTGCCGTGATCCCACTCACCGCCTGTCAGTCGTGATCGCCATGATGGAGACATGACCAACCCGAATCTGACCACCGGCAGTATTTGGCGGCTCCACCGCGGCGACCAGGAGATCGCCCGGCTGACCGTGACCGGCGCAGACATGCCCTGGACTTACGCCGAAGTCGAGACACTCCCTGGCTTTGAAGAGTTCCGTCCGCTCTTCACCAAGCAGGAGCGGGCTGTCGACGAGGAGGACTGGGAGCAGGCCGACACCTGTTACACCCAGATCCGCAGTGCGCTCACCATGACGTTCCCCGACGGCGGCCCGGTCGGGGAGTTCATGCTGCACATCCACGACAACGGCACCGCCGGCTGGCGCTGGCACGACGAGCCCTTCGACGCGGCGAACCAGTGACGCGCTGGGTTCGCTGTTCCTGGGAGTGTGGACGTCCGCGTTATTGGTTCCGGCCGCGAGCGTGGATCCGCACCTCATCACGTGACTGCGGGAACGTTTCTTGCGGGCATTGCCTACTACTCCAGTCGTAGATCGCGACCTGGCATAGCGTCATCTACGTTGGATCGGCTGCCGAGGATGATGGCCGAGTGCATCGGCATGTTCTGGATCCACTGATTATTCAGCAGATGCCCCAGTTGGGTCGGCTTCACGGCTGGGTGTGTTGCTCGGCGGCGTCGAACGCGGGCGCGAGCGGGGCCAGCGCCGTGCGGAGCTGGTCGGGCAGTGAGCCGGAGGGCACGACCAGTCCTCCGGCGGCGAAACTCTCGGCGGCCTCTGCCTTCCCGGCCGGCCGGAGCCAGCCTTCCAGCGCGATGCGAACTGCCGCGGCCACGCTTGCCGCGAGGACGCGGGCTGTGTGCGCTTCGGCGTCGTCTAGGCGTTCGGCGATCACCGCCGTGAGAGGGGGCTCGATGCCGGCGGCGGTATCGAGGAACGCGTCACGCAGCGCGGCCTGGGTGGTGATCAGCAGCAGCGCCTTGTGTTCGCGCTCGCCGGTGTTCGTGTACTGCTCGACCACTGCATCGGTGACGGCGTCGGCCAGGCGCACTCCTGCGGGCCGGGCCGCGACCGCTGCCGCGATGCGCGCCTCCCGGTCCGCGGTAACAGCGGAGACGATCGCCTGCTCGCGGCTGGCGAAGTAGTTGTTGTAGGTGCGCGGCGAGACCCCGGCCGCCTCAGCAATGTCCTCCACCCGCACCTGGTCGGGTCCGCGCTCCACGGCCAGGCGCAGGGCCGCCTCGCGTAGCGCCTCGCGCGTGGCCTGCTTCTTCCGCTCCCGCAGCCCTCGTGGTGGTGTCGTCACGATGTCAGCGTTCCACACAGGGCTGCGCACGCGCAAAGTTGCGCGTGCGTAAAGTTGCGTGCACGCAAGTTTACTGTCAGCCTCGATCCGATCGAGACCGACAGAGAGGACGTGACCATGCGAGCAAGAGGAATGACCTACGACGCCGGATTCGTCGTGCACGGCCAGATATCCCGCGAGCACTTCGACCCCGCGGTGGTCCGGCGCGAGCTCGCCATCATCCGCGACGACCTGCACTGCAACGCGGTCCAGATCATCGGCGGCGACCCGGACCGACTGGAGCTGGCCGCCGATGCCGCCGCCGAGCTCGGCCTGGAGGTCTGGTTCTCGCCTTATCCGCTGGAGCTGGATCCGGAGCAGATCCTCACGCTCTTCCGCGACTGCGCCGAGCGAGCGGAACGGCTCCGGCAGCAGGGAGCCACAGTCGTGTTCGTCGCAGGGGTCGAGCTGAGCGTGATGAACCGCGGGTTCCTGCCCGGAGACAGCCCCGAGGAGCGGGTCGAGCAGCTGATGAGCCAACCTGAGCGGCGGGCCGAAGCGATGCGCGAACTCGGCGTGCGCATCAACACATTCCTCCGCGACGCCGCAGCCACGGTCCGCGAGCGCTTCCAGGGCAAACTCACCTACGCGTCCATCCAGTTCGAGCAGGTCGACTGGACTCCCTTCGACATTGTGACGTTCGAGCTGATCCGCTCCGCCGAGGTCGCCGACCGGTTCCGGGACGCGGTGCGCACCCTGGCCCAAGGCCCGAAGCCACTCGCCATCACCGGGTTCGGCACCGCGGCCTACCGAGGCGCGGGAGACCGCGGTGGGCGGGTGCTGGAAGTGGTCGAGCACGACCCAAAGACCAAGGCGCCTGTACGGCTGAACGGCATATACGAGCGTGACGAGGCCGGCCAGGCCGCATATCTGAGCGAACTGCTGGAGATCTTCGAGACCGAGGGCGTGGACAGCGCGTTCGTGTTCTTGTTCGCCTTGCCTGGCTACCCGCACCGCCCGGACGGCGACCCCAGGGACGACTTGGACCGGGCCGGCCTGGGCATCGTCAAACTCCTCGAAGGGCGCATGGGACAGACCTACCCCGACATGGAATGGGAACCCAAGGCCGCCTTCACGGCAGTGGCGCAGCGGTATCGGAGGTGACAGGCCCCGCGCACGGTGACCACGGCTCGGGATCTGCACCGCGGCGCGGTGCAGATCCCGAGCAGATGGAAGCGATATTCGCCGAACTCGCGGCAGACCTCGCGCCGGTATGCCGCCGCCGCGACCTGCGGGCCAACGGAGTGTTGTACCTGCGCGGGTTACTGATGCCGGGCGTTGCGGGCAACTGCTGGTCGATCGCGGAGGCGGTCGGCCATGACCGGCCGTATCGCCTGCACCACCTGCTCGAACGCGCCCACTGAGAGGAGGACGCCGCGAGAGACGGCCGTGGGTCAGCAGTATTCCGGCACGATGGGCCGGGTCGAGAACGTTATCGTCGCGGTGTACACGACGTACGCGACCAAGCGGGGCCACGCCCTCATCGACCGGGACCTGTACGTGCAGGCTGACTGGTTCGACGATCCGGCGCGGATGGCGACGGCGGGTTTCCCTGAGGATCACGCATTCGCCACCAAGCCGGCGCTCGCCCTCGCGCAGGCGAAACGCGCGCTGGCCGCCGGGGTCAGACCGCAGTGGGCGACCGGGGACGAGGTGTACGGACGCAGCCGGGAGTTGCGCGAGTTCTTGGAAGGCGCCGGCATCGGCTATGTGTTCGCGGTGGCCGCCAAGCACCAAGTCACTACCTCCGGCGGCGGCGCATGCGCGCGGACCAGGCACTGCACCTGGTCGATCGGGACGGATGGAACCGCCGCTCGTGTGCAGCGGGCGCGAAGGTCCTCGCTACTACGACTGGGCCTGGATCGCCACCGACCACCCGCGCCGATGGCTGCTCATCCGCCGCTCCATCGCCGACCCGAGCGAGATCGTGTACTTCTACGCCTACGCGCCCTAGGGCCATCCCTGCCCCCTGACCGACCTGGTCAAGATCGCCGGGATGAGATGGAGGGTGGAGGACGACTTCCAGGGCTCGAAATCCACCGTCTCACTCGACCAGACCCAGGTCAGGCGCTACCGGGCGTGGAAACGCCACGCCACCATGGCCATGGCGGCCCTCGCCCTACTCGCCGTACTCGCGGCCATCGACAAGACCAGCCACCCCGCTCCCATCCTGCCCGACGATCCCGACCAGGGCCCGCCGGCCGATTGCGGCGCGATCGCGCTGACCGTCCCCGAGGCCCAGCGGCTGTTTCACCTGCTCACCACGCACATCTGCGACCTACCGCCGCCGACCATGCGCGCCCGGATCGCCCGGCATCTGAACTGGTCCGACTGGCGACGACACCACCAGGCCCGAGCCCGCTGGCACCACTACCGAACCCGACTCGCCTTCAATGAATGACACCGCGTCAGGTCGCGATCTACGGCTGGAGAACTACGCGAGGAAGTGGCTCCCAATCTCACTGGAAGACCGGTGCTTGCCGGTCCCGAAAAACTCACACAACCCGTCTCGAACAAACCAACTCCACATGCTTCGCCCCACGAGAAGCTCGACGACCACCTTGCCACCTAGGGCATGGTCTAGGTCGGGAAATATTTTTGACCAAGAGGTCACTTGGCGTTATGGGGTGGTATTCGTCGAGGCGGAAGCGTGTTTGGTGGTGCCCGGGGTGCGGGTCGGCGTTATGTGGATGATCGGATGAGCGCGGTCTGCTTGTATCGTGCATCCGGCGGGAAACTGGCCAGGGTTTCCCGTATGAGAGGGCCGGGGAGTTGCCTATATGAAAAGGCCGATTGGCGCGAAGTCGAATGCCGGTCGACCCCAGCGGACCGGCGGGCGAATTCCGGTTGCCGATCAGTGGCCTTCTTCGTTGCGTGAATATGCGCGGTAGCTGAATGGGGCCAGCAACCCGTTCTCATCCGGCTACGTCTCTCCCCTCAAGTCCCCAACAGGGAGGTTCCCCATGCCATTGGCTGCGACTCTCGAACCCGAAAAGGTCGAGGACGTCTTCGACCTCGACGTCCGCGAGTTCGGCGGTGAAGCCGACACCGAGATGCGGGCCTTCACCGACTGCACCTGCGTCCCGATCTCGTGCTGCACCTGCATCACCTGCCCGAACTGCTGACCGGCCAGTGAGGTAGAGCGGCGGGCGCCCCCGCGAGCGAGGGCGCCCGCCGCGTCCCCGTCCCCTTTCACCTGCGCCGTCCCCCCTGCGCCCGCCGGGCCGTTTCGCGATCGGCCCAACACGCCGGAAAGGCAGGCCGTTGAACACAGACCCGTTGTTCCGCTGCGAGGAACAGCTCATGCTGCGTGCCCCCGTCCACCCGGTCGCCCGTGCGCTCGACACGATCGCCGACTGGCCGTGGTCAGTGGGAGAACCGGGAACACCCGAAAGCCCGAGCGCATCGCGCGAGACGGCGCCCGGCGCGCCGGAGCCGCACGCGCGGCCGGTGGACGGGAAGGAGACGACCGCTGCCGAACTCGCTTCGTGCATCGCAGAGCTGGCGGACGACCCCCTGGTCCGCGAGGCCCTGGCGGTGTCGAGTCCCTCCCTGGCCAGGGAGATCGAGGCCGTACGAGCGAGCGGGCCGCGCTCGCACACACACGGCCAGCCCGCCGGGCTCGTACGAGTGCTCCGAGCACTGGCCTTCTACCGGCTCAGAATGTCCGGCAGGCCGACCCCGTTCGGGTTGATGGCCGGGGTGAGCGGGGCCCGGCTCACCGACGACCTGGCCGAGGTGCGGGGACGGCTCGGGACAGCGCACCGGCGCGCGGTGCGGCCCGACCGCGGCTGGTTGACCGCGCTGGTCGCCGAGTGGGAGCGCCGCCCGCACATCCTGCGCGGACTGCGCCTTGTGGCCAACAACCTGTGCTTCGCCCGCAACGGCCGCGTCGTGCTGCCGTATGTACCCGACCTGTCGACCAGCGGACCGCCCCAGCGCACCCTGCACGAAGTCAGCGTGCGCCACACCGCGGCGGTGCGCACCGTCCTGCGCGCCGCACACCGGCCGACGCTCGCCGCCGACCTCGCCGATCGGCTGCTGGCGGAGTTCCCCCAGGCCACGCCGCAGACCGCGCAACAACTCCTGGCCCAACTCGTGGAGAAGGAACTGCTGCTGACCGAGTTGCGTCCGCCACTGGAGTGCGCCGACCCCCTCGGCTACGTAAGAGCCACGCTGGAGCGCGTACGAGCGGCTCCCGCGCCCTCCTACGTGCCCGCCTCACCGCCTGAGCCCGCGTCCCCGCCACACGGCCCGCGCCCCGGCGAATTCGACCAGCCCGGTGAGCTCGACCAGATCGACGACGTGCGCCAGGCCATCCGCCACTACGCGGCCCAGCCTCTCGGCCGTGGGCAGGCGGCGTGGCGGGCGATGGTCGCACGGATGCGCGACCTGTGCCCCGCAGAGCATCCCGCGCACGTGGATCTCCTCCTCGACGCCGACGTCCGGCTGCCCCGGACGGCGTCGCAGGAGGTGGCGCGCGCGGCGTCGCTGCTGTGGCGGCTCTCGCCGACCGACGAGGGCAGCCCGGCGCTGCGGCAGTACCACGCCGACTTCCTGGAGCGATACGGGCAGGGGCGGGCGGTGCCGGTGAAGGAGGCACTCGACCCCGACGTCGGGCTGGGCGCCCCCGCCGGGTACCGCTGGCCGCCCAGTAGCCGTCCCCAGCCGCCCGAACCACCGCCAGACACCGCACGCGCCCGGCTGCTCGCCGCGCTCGCCCAGGAAGCGACGCTGACTGCAGCGCAGGAGGTCGTGCTGACCGACGACCATCCGCTGGTCATCGGGCTCGCGCGCGACGAGGGCCGCGCGCCGGACTCGTTCGAGGTCATCGCCCGGGTGATCGCCCGTTCCGCGCGCGAACTCGCCGAGGGATGCTTCCAGTTGGTGCTGCACGGGGTCTCGCCCTGTGCCGGTGCGGCGCAGGGCAGGTTCTGGCACCTGCTGCCGGACAAGGAACGGCACGCGCTCAACGAGCTGGCCCGGTTGGCGGCCGCGCCTAACGGCGGCGAGGCCGTGCCGGTGCAACTGTCCTTCTCCACATCACGAGCACGGCACGCCAACGTCACTCAGGTGCCTTTGTGGCTCGACCGGATGCTGACGGTCGCCGCGTACTGCGATCCGGACGACCCGCGCACGATCGGCCTCGACGCCCTCGCGCTCCACGCCGACCTCGACGGGCTCCACCTAGTGGACGCCGAGACCGGGCGAGAGGTGCGGCCCCGGACCTTCCACATGCTCAACGTCGGATGGAACGCGCCCAACGCCGCCCGCCTGCTCTCCGAGATCGCCTACAGCGGGGTCCGGGCGTGGCAGCTGTGGCACTGGGGAACCGCCGACGCCCTGCCGTACCTGCCGCGCGTCCGTTACGGGCGCACGGTGCTGTGCGAGGCCCGCTGGCGCCCCGGGCAGGCACTGCAAGGGGAGTTGGCCGGTGGATTCGCGCGGTGGGGCGCGGCGGTGGCGGCCTGGCGGCAGCGCTGGCACGTCCCCGAGCGGGTCTGCCTGGCCTACGCCGACCAGCGCACCGAGCTGGACCTGACCTGCGAGCAGCATCTCGCCCTGCTCAGACACGAGTTGGGCCGCCGCCCTGAGACCGTGCTCCAAGAAAGCCGCGCCGGCGAGTGCGGATGGCTCGCCGGCCCTGGAGGCGCGCACACCAATGAGGTGGTCTTCCCCCTGGTACGCAAGGCGTGCGACGGTACGGCCTCCACCAACGCTCGCATCGAGACCAAGTGGTCTCGGCCTCGGCCTGCTGTCGGCAGGCCCGTACACCCACCCGGCGGGGAGTGGTTGTACGCGGCGCTGTTCTGCTCGGCCCAGCGCCATGAGGAGGTCTTGGCCACCCAGCTCCCCGCATTCCTCGACACGTTGCCCACCGAGGTGGACCGCTGGTTCTTCCTGCGATACGCGGATCCCCGCACCGGCCCGCATCTGCGCTTGCGACTACACGCGCCCGCGCAGGTCCTGGCCGAACAGGTGCTGCCCGCTCTGCACGCATGGACGGCCAGGCTGCGCTCTCACAGCCTGGCCCACCGACTCGTCCTGGACACATACGAGCCGGAGCTGGAGCGGTACGGCGGACCGGAGGCCATCGAGGCGGCGGAGCAGGCCTTCCACGCCGACAGCCGGATGGTGCTCGCCCAGCTCCAGCTGTTGGCGAACGGCGAACTCACCATAGAGCCGGTGCTGCTGGCCGGCGCCAACCACGTAGACATGGTGCGCCGGTTCTGCGGCGGAACCAGCGAACGGGCGCGTGCCCTGTCGCCCGGCGGTGACCCGCCCTGGCTCGACTGGATGCTCGCCACCTTCCCCCGCAAGCAAGCCGAACACCGCGAGTTCCAGCGGCGGCGCGCTCAGGCCCTCGCCATCGTCGACCCCTATGACAACGGTGGCGGCCTCGCGGAACTGCCCGGCGGCGCGAAGGTGCTGCGGCTGTGGGAGGAACGCGCCGCGGCGATCGCCGCGTACAGCCAAGTCACCGGCAAACTGGCGGAACCCAACAGCGCCCCCGCCCACCGCGTGCTGCCCTCGCTGCTGCACATGCACGCCAACCGCCTGCTGGGCATGGACCGTGACGCCGAACGCGCCTCGTACGCCATCGCACGCGGCGCACTCCAAGCCCACCGGGACCGCCGAGTCCACGGAGGCAACCGATGACCCATCCCCACTCCGGCGCGCCGTCGGCCGCCGATCCCACCCGCCCCAGCGGTCCCACCGCACCAGGTGACGCCACTCGGCCGGAGGATGAACTTGCCGCCCACGCGCGGCGAATCGCCGCCGACATTGCCGCCCGTCTCGCAGACCCGGAGCAGGTGGCCGCCACGGCCACCGCGCCGGACAACCTCGTACGGTTCCCCGGCCAGCCCGCCTTCGGGCCCTGGGCGCCACTGGCGCTCGCCGAGGGGTTCTCCGGAACCGCACTGCTCCACGCGGAACTTGCGACCGCCGACCCGAGTCACAGACGCCTCGCCCACGCCCATCTCGCACGGGCCGCACGGTCGTTGCCCGCCGGTGGGCACCCCGGCGGGCTCTTCCAGGGCCCGGCGTCGCTGGCCTTCGCCGCCCTGGCGGCCCGGCAGGCACCCGGCGACTACGCGGCCCTGCTCGAGCGACTCGACGGCGTGATCGTCCGGCGCACCCGGGAACTACTCGCCGCCGAGTCCGAGCGCCTCGCGGCCGGGCAGGCCGGGGTGAGCATGCACACGTACGATCTGATCAGCGGCGTCACTGGACTCGCGCGCTACCTGCTGGCACGCCAACCACGCCACGACGACCTGGTAGCCGACGCCTGCCGTTACCTGGTCCGGCTAGCCCAGCCCATCACGGTGGCCGGGACGCCGCTTCCCGGGTGGTGGGCGCCCCACACGCCGACGATCGGCCGGGAAGCCGACTTCCCCCACGGGCACGTCAACCTCGGCCTCGCGCACGGTATTTGCGGACCACTCGCGCTGCTGGCTACCGCGCGCACCCTGGGCGTGAAGGTGACCGGGCAGGACGAGGCGATCGCCGCCATCGCCCGGTGGGTGCTGGAGCGACAGCTGCCCGGCGGCCAATGGCCCGCGATCGTACGCCCGGAGGACCTGCTACCGGGCGCCCCGCCGGGCGAGCCCACTGGTCGCACGGCGTGGTGCTACGGCACACCCGGCGTAGCACGCGCCCTCTTCCTAGCCGGCCGATGCCTGGAACGCGCGGACTGGCGAGGCGCGGCCCTTGACGCGCTCGCCGAGGCCCTGTCCGACCCATACGGGATGCACGACTGGGCGCTGTGCCACGGCTGGTCCGGACTGCTCCAGGTGACCTGGCGGATGGCGCACGACAGTGGCGACGCGCGGCTGGCGAGGCGCCTGCCGGACCTCGCCCGGCACATCCTCGCAAACTACGCGCCCGACGCCCCCTTCGGCCTGCGCCACGATGACCCCCTCCAGGCTCGCGACCGCGCCGGACTCCTCGAAGGCGCGGCCGGAGCCGCGCTCGCCCTCCACACCTACGCCTGCGACATGCCACCCCACACGGCCTGGGACGCCGCCTTCGGCCTCGTCTGAGGGGCGGGCTGACGACGCTGTACCCAAGGACAGAAACCGGGCCAACGGGCCCTCCGAGGCAGCTGTATAAGATCGCAGATCTGCGATGTTCCACACGAGATTTATGCACGGCCGCTGCATGCAGCCCTGCTCATCTCTGCCGGGAACGGTGCGCGTCGGCATGAGCATGGCGCCGCCCCCCAGGGCGACGCCATGTGGTGCACAGCCGTTGAAGCGTCGGCCTATCCGGCAGCCCGGACCGCCCGAAGGGACTGGGACTGCCACCCCGGCCCACCCCGCCCGAGCCGGAACCGCATCCGTGAACCAGGCCAGCCAAGGCGAGTTCACCGGCGCCAACGGCGTTGCCGTTGGCACGAGCGGAACAACCGGCGACGGCGCAAGCCTGTCGCTGTTCTCTCTTAGCGAGGGCCGCCCGCGCAGCAGGTCGTCCTTCCCGGGGGTGTCGGCTCCACATTGGGCCTCACGGTACGGCGAGACGGCGCACCCGCCGATCCTGCTGGTGTTCAACAAGGTGGGAGCCCGCGATCCCCACGCCTCGATCCAGACGCAACGTCGCGTCACCGGGTGGAGATCGTCCGCTACCCGGGGCGGTTATGACGCGTGGTCAACTACAGGATGCGGGCCTGTGGAGAGCTGCCCCACCCTGTGGATCCGGGCGCCACGCGGGGAGTTCGGGTGACCTGATGGCTCATGCGAGCACGACGGGGTAGGCGGTGCCGAGTCGGCCGGTGCGGCGCCCGTTGATGCTGTGGGCGTTGGCGTGTTCGAGGGTGGCTTGGGTGGGGGTGCTGGTGGTCTTGCTCTCGTACATGGCGACGTCGGCGGTGCGCATCAGCCGTGAGCGGTTCCGGGTGCCGATGACGTCCGGGGTGGCGTAGCCGACCGCCACGGAGATCCCCCCTCGACACCTGGACCGAACTTATGGAGGCCACCGTCGAGCGGACGGGTCGCCTGGACAACCCCTACAAGGTCGTCGAGCGGGCCGGGCCGACGGGCCGGGTGAACGGCCAGGCGGCGGCCGTGGGCCCACAGCGTGGGATGGTCGGCGACGCGCTGGACGGCTGCGGCATCCAGGTGGTCGCGGTGCGCGGTGTCGAGCTGGACCAGCTCGACCCACACCTCGACCTCGACGGCATCGAACGCCGCCACAGCGCCCACTGCCGGGGCCTGGGGGACTCCGGAGCGGCCATCCGTATCCTGGACTGGACGGCCTACGCCGCCCTCTGGCCGTTCCATCTGGTGGACCGCCGTTGACATATGTTCGGGCCGTTGTCTTAATTACGGCTCAGAACGGTCATGAGTGTCAGCGACAAGCCCTGGCTTGCTGACCGGCAACCCTCGCGCCGCGGTGGGGTGCCCCAGGTGACGACCCGACCGATGAAGTTCGGTAAGCGCGAGGCCCCCAGGGCCGGAAGAGTGACGGTGACGCCATGCACGCAGCTCCCAGGACGGCGACGCGCCGCCCGCAGGGCTGCGTACGGCCGTACGCGAACCTGCTCGTCGCCGACCGTGCCGTCGATCTGCTCCGCGTGAACAGCGCACTGTGTACCGCACCGGGCCGTGCCCGCTGTCGGGGCTGACACCTCCCCGCAGTTCCCGCACTTCCTGACGAACACCGCGCCCGCGGTGTGCCGTTGCCCTCCTCCGCCCCGGTACCTCGCCGTCGTGTGCGCCGCCGCACGCCGCCGTGCCTCCGGGGTGTTCCCACCCAGCCGGAGCCCACCATGAGTGAACCCCCTGGTGCCACCGTCACCCTCGCCGATGCGCCGACCACCGACGAACCGTCAAAGGCCCTGACTGCCCAGCGCGTTCTGCCGCTGCGGCGGCCCGGACGCTGGATCGCCACCGCGGTCGTGCTGGTCCTCGTCGCCCAGTTCGTGCACGGACTGGTCACCAACCCCTTCTACCAGTGGGACCGCTGGAGCTACTGGTTCCTGCGCCCCACCATCCTCGACGGCCTGCTGATCACCCTCCAAGTCACCGCCTACAGCGCGGTGCTGGGCCTTGTCGGCGGCATCCTGCTCGCACTGGCCCGGCTGTCGAAGAGCCCTGTGTTGCGCGCGGTCAGCTGGACCTACGTGTGGGCGCTGCGTTCCGTCCCGCTCATCGTGGTGCTGATCTTCCTCTACAACTTCAGCGCCCTGTACAAGACGTTGAGCGTCGGCATCCCCTTCGGACCGGCCCTCTTCTCCTTCGACGAGTCGAGACTCGCCACCGACATGGTCGTCGCGGTCGTCGGCCTCAGCCTCAACGAGGCGGCCTACGCGGCCGAGGTGGTCCGCGGCGGGATCCTCTCCGTCGACCAGGGCCAGCACGAGGCGGCCGCGGCGCTCGGCCTGCCGAAGGGCTACCAGTTCCGCAGGATCGTGTTCCCGCAGGCGCTGCGCTCGATCATCCCGAACTACGTCAACCAGCTCATCGGCCTGATCAAGGGCACCTCGCTGGTCTTCTACGTCTCCCTGCTCGACCTGTTCGGCTCCGCTCAGACCATGGGCTCCACCTACCCCGGCGACATCGTGCCGCTGCTGCTGGTCGTCACCGTCTGGTACCTGATCCTGACCAGCGTCGTCTCCGTCGTCCAGTTCTACGTCGAGCGGTACTACGCCCGCGGTGCCACCCGCAGCCTGCCGCCGACGCCGCTGCAGAAGCTCCGCACCGGTCTGACAGACCTGCGGGCCCGTATCCGCCGGGAGGCCGCCGTATGACCGCCGACACGCTCGAAGCCCTGGCGGACGCCGAGGCCGCCACCGTCGAGGTCCACGACGTGCACAAGTGGTACGGCACCCACCGGGTGCTGAACGGCGTCGACCTGACGGTCCGGCCCGGCGAGGTCACCGTGATCCTGGGCCCGTCCGGTTCCGGCAAGTCCACGCTGCTGCGGGTCATCAACCACCTGGAGAAGCCCGAGATCGGCTACGTCAGCATCAACGGCGAGCTGATCGGCGTGAAGCGGCACGGCGAGCGGCTCAAGGAGCTCAGCGAGCGGGCCATCCTCACCCAGCGCGGCCAGATCGGGTTCGTCTTCCAGAACTTCAACCTCTTCCCGCACCTGACCGTGCTGGACAACGTCGCCGCCGCGCCCGTCGCCACCGGGAAGCTCGAAAAGCCCGAGGCCCAGAAACTCGCCCGCGAACTCCTCGACCGGGTCGGCCTCGCCGACAAGACCGGCGCCTACCCGCGCCAGCTCTCCGGCGGCCAGCAGCAGCGCGTCGCCATCGCCCGCGCCCTCGCCCTGCGCCCCGGCGTCATCCTCTTCGACGAGCCCACCTCCGCCCTCGACCCCGAGCTCGTCGGCGAAGTCCTCTCCGTCATCAAGGACTTGGCGACCAGCGGCACCACCCTCGTCATCGTCACCCACGAGATCGGCTTCGCCCGCGAGATCGCCGACCGGGTCGTCTTCATCGACGGCGGAAAGATCATCGAGCAGGGCCCGCCCTCCGAGGTCCTCGACACACCGCGGCACGAGCGGACCCGGGACTTCCTCAGCAAGGTCCTCTGACCTCCGCACCCCCAGACCTCCCCCCACGCCACCCTCATCACCTCCAGCGACAAGGAACGGCCATGCACATCCACTTCACCCGACGCAGCCTGATACGCGGCATCACCGCGGCGACCGCCGTCGCCTCCCTGGCCACCGGGCTCGCCGCCTGCGGTGGCAACAGCGACGCGGCCACCACCACCGACAGCGCCAAGTCCGGCGAGGTCGTCATCGGTCAGGTCTCCAACGGCGCCGCCACCCAGACCACCATCAAGGTCTCCGAAGTCAAGTCCATCAGCGCCGAACTGCCCGCCGCCGTCAAGAAGAGCGGCAAGCTGGAGATCGGCATCGGTGCCCTTCCCGCCGGGTTGCCGCCGCTGGCGTACGTCGGCAGCGACCAGAAGACCCTCACCGGCTCCGAGCCCGACCTCGGCCGCCTGGTCGCCACGGTGTTCGGCCTCAAGCCCGAGGTGGAGAACTCCACCTGGGAGAACCTCTTCGTCGGCATCGACAGCGGCAAGGTCGACGTGGCGTTCTCCAACGTCACCGACACCGAGGAGCGCAAGAAGAAGTACGAGTTCGCCTCCTACCGGCAGGACAACCTCGCCTTCATCGTCCCGAAGAAGAGCACCTGGAACTTCGACGGCAACTACGAGAACCTCGCAGGCAAGACGATCGCCGTCGGCTCCGGTACCAACCAGGAACGGATCCTCCTGGAGTGGAAGGACAAGCTGGCCAAGGAAGGCAAGAAGCTCACCGTCAAGTACTTCCAGGACAGCTCCAGCACCTACCTCGCACTGAACAGCGGCAAGGTCGACGCCTCCTTCGGACCCAACCCCGGCTTCGCCTACCACAACCGTCAGGTGGCCAACACGCCCAACGCCACCCGAACCGCGGGCACCTACTCCGGCGCGGGCGCGAGCCTGCAGGGCCTGATCGCGGCAACGGCGAAGAAGGACAGCGGCCTGGCCAAGCCGCTCGCCGACGCGATCAACTACCTGATCAAGAACGGTCAGTACGCCGAGTGGCTCAAGGCGTACAACCTCTCCAACGAGGCCGTCGCCAAGTCCGAGGTCAACCCGCCCGGACTGCCGCTCGACAACTCCTGACCACCGGGCGCCGGGGATTCCGCCACCGCCCCACGGTGGAGTCCCCGCCCGCCGGACATCCCGAGCCGCACACCGGAGACCGCCACACCATGTCCGTCACCACCCTCGACGCCAGCTCCTCGCACATCCTGGACAACCCCGCCTGGGCCGCGCTCACCGGCCCCCACGCCCACTTCGCCGAACGCGTCGGCCACGCCGTCCGCTACCAGCAGGACGTGGCACCCTTCCACGCCCTCTCCGACGAGGACGACCCGCGCGCCTGGGTCGACCTCGCCGTACTCGTCGGCCCCGGCGGCACCGCCGCGGTGCGGGGCGTGACCGAGGCGGCGGAGGGCTGGGAGGTCGTGCGCACGATGCACGGCGTCCAGCTCGTGGACACCGTCCTGCGCGCGGAGCCCGATCCCGAGGCCGTACGGCTCGGGACCGACGACGTGCCCGAGATCCTGGACCTGGTCGCCCGCACCGAGCCGGGCCCCTATCTGCCCCGCACCGTCGAACTGGGCACCTACCTCGGCATCCGTCACCAGGGCCGGCTGATCGCCCTGGCCGGCGAGCGGCTGCACCCGCCCGGCTGGACGGAGATCAGTGCCGTGTGCACCGACCCCGCCCACCGCGGCCGGGGCCTGGCCACCCGGCTGGTCCGCGCGGTCGCCGCCGGGATCAAGGAGCGTGGCGAACGCCCCTTCCTGCACGCCGCGGCCACCAACGCGAACGCGATCCGGCTGTACGAGTCGATCGGGTTCACGCTGCGCCGCCGTACCGTCTTCTCGCTCGTCCGGCACACCGGGGCCGCCGCGCTGGAAGAAACGGCATAGCAGTGCCGTTGTCCTTGTCGACGGTGAGTGCTTGCCCCACTCGGACGGAGGTGCGACACGTGACACGTGTACTCCGTGCCGTGCGCCTCCACTCCCGGCCCCACATCGACCTGCAGCGCGTGGCCGGCTCCCTCTGTAGCTCCTGACCCCGTTACCCCAGCCGCCGTGCGCCCCGACTCCCGCGGGCCGGCGATCTCGTACGGACCTCCAGGAAGGCACCCTCGTGTCGTCAACTCCCGCTTTTCCTCTGCACCTTGCCGTCGCCCTTGAGGGCACCGGCTGGCACCCCGCCTCCTGGCGCGAGCCGGTCGCCCGTCCCCGGGAGCTGTTCACCGCCGGCTACTGGGCCGATCTGGTCGCCGAGGCCGAGCGCGGCCTGCTCGACTTCGTCACCTTCGAGGACGGCCTGGGCCTGCAGTCCTCGCATTACGGCGAGTTGGACGGCCGCACCGACCAGGTCCGCGGCCGACTCGACGCCGTCCTGACCGCCTCCCGCGTCGCGCCGCTCACCCGGCACATCGGCCTGGTGCCGACCGTGATCGCCACCCACACGGAGCCGTTCCACATCTCCAAGGCGATCGCCACCCTCGACTACGTCAGCACCGGCCGGGCCGGCCTGCGCGTCCAGATCAGCGCCCGCCCGCACGAGGCCGACCACTTCGGCCGCCGCACCTTCCCGCCGATCAACCTGGACGAACTGCGGACCCCGGCCGGACAGGAGCGTCTCACCGACCTGTTCGACGAGGCCGCCGACTACGTCGAGGTCGTGCGTCGGCTGTGGGACAGCTGGGAGGACGACGCCGAGATCCGGGACGTGGCCACCGGCCGCTTCGTCGACCGGGACAAGCTGCACTACATCGACTTCGAGGGCCGGTTCTTCAGCGTCAAGGGCCCGTCCATCACCCCGCGCCCGCCGCAGGGCCAGCCGCTGGTCACCGCCCTCGCCCACCAGACCATCCCGTACCGGCTCGTGGCCCGCCAGGCGGACGTCGGCTACGTCACCCCGCACGACGCCGAGCAGGCCCGCGCGATCGTCGCCGAGATCCGTGCCGAACAGGTGACGGCCGGACGCACAGGCGAACTCCCGCATGTCTTCGGCGACTTGGTGGTCTTCCTGGACGACGACCAGGCCGCTGCGGAGGACCGGCGCGCACGCCTCGACGCGCTCGCGGGAGAGCCGTACACCAGCGACGCCCGGATCTTCACCGGAACGCCCGCACAACTCGCCGACGTCCTCCAGGAGTTGGCGGCAGCGGGGCTGAGCGGCTTCCGGCTGCGGCCCGCCGTCGCCGGACACGACCTGCCGGCCATCACCCGGGGCCTCGTCCCCGAACTCCAGCGCCGGGGCGCCTTCCGCACCGCCTACGAAGCCGACACCCTCCGCGGCCTGCTGGGCCTGCCCCGCCCCGCCAACCGCTACGCCGCAGCCGCCATCGCCTGAGCCGGAAGGACCGCACCGACATGAGCAAGCCGCTGAAGCAGATCCATCTGGCCGCGCACTTCCCAGGCGTCAACAACACGACCGTGTGGAGCGACCCGAAGGCCGGCAGCCACATCGAGTTCAGCTCCTTCGTGCACTTCGCGCAGACCGCCGAACGCGCCAAGTTCGACTTCCTGTTCCTCGCCGAGGGCCTGCGGCTGCGCGAACAGAACGGCAAGATCTACGACTTGGACGTGGTCGGCCGCCCCGACACCTTCACCGTCCTCGCCGCGCTCGCCGCCGTCACCGAGCACCTCGGTCTGACCGGCACCATCAACTCCACCTTCAACGAGCCGTATGAGGTGGCCCGCCAGTTCGCCAGCCTTGACCATCTCTCCGGCGGCCGCTCCGCCTGGAACGTGGTCACCTCCTGGGACGCCTTCACCGGCGAGAACTTCCGCCGCGGCGGCTTCCTGCCCCAGGAGGAGCGCTACTCCCGCGCCAAGGAGTTCCTGGCCACCGCGAACGAGCTCTTCGACTCCTGGCACGGCGACGAGATCCTCGCCGACCCGGCCACGGGTGTCTTCCTGAAGGACGCGAAGGCCGGATCCTTCGTCCACAGCGGGCAGCACTTCGACATCCACGGCCAGTTCAACGTCCCGCGCTCACCGCAGGGCCGCCCGGTTATCTTCCAGGCGGGTGACTCCGAGGAGGGCCGCGAGTTCGCCGCCTCCTCCGCCGACGCCATCTTCAGCCGCCACGCAACCCTGGAGGGCGGCCAGGCCTTCTACACGGACGTCAAGAACCGCCTCGCCAAGTACGGCCGCCGCCACGACGAACTGCTCATCCTGCCCGCCGCGAGCTTCATCCTCGCCGACACCGACGAAGAGGCCGGGGAACTGGCCAAGGAGGTGCGCCGCCAGCAGGTGAGCGGGGCCACCGCGCTCAAGCACCTGGAGTTCGTCTGGAACCGGGACCTGTCCTCCTACGACCCCGAGGGCCCGCTGCCCGACATCGACCCGGACGTCAGCGCCGACCACATCTCCAAGGGCCGCGCCCAGGTCCGCATGTACCGCGACCCGCTGGCCACCGCCCGCGAGTGGCGTGAGCTGGCCGCGGCCAACAACTGGTCGATCCGCGACCTGGTCATCGAGACGGGCAACCGCCAGAACTTCATCGGCTCCCCGGCGACCGTCGCCGGCACCATCAACGAGTACGTCCAGGCGGACGCGAGTGACGGCTTCATCCTCGTCCCGCACATCACCCCCAGCGGCTTGGACGACTTCGCCGACAAGGTCGTCCCGCTCCTGCAGGAACAGGGCGTCTTCCGCACCGACTACGAGGGCCCGACCCTCCGCCACCACCTCGGCCTCGCCCTCCCCCACTCTCGGCTTCGCTCGAGCGGGGGGACCCCGATGGACGATCTGCGGGGCGAGGAGCGGGTGGCGTCGTGAAATTCCTCGCCATCACACTCATCGTGCACCGTCCGGATCCCATCACCGGGGTACAGAAATCGACCCACGACCGCTTCCGCGAGGTCCTCGACAACGCGCTCCTCGCCGAGGAATTGGGCTTCGACGGCTTCGGCGTGGGGGAGCGCCACGAGCGGCCGTTCATCTCCTCCTCACCGACCGTCGTACTCAGCCATGTGGCCGCCCTGACGAAGCGGATCCGCCTGTTCACGGCCGTCACGACGCTCAGCCTGCTGGACCCGGTCCGGGCATACGAGGACTACGCCACCCTCGACCACCTGTCCAACGGACGCCTCGACCTGATCATCGGCAAGGGCAACGGCGCCGCTCAGCGCGACCTGTTCCACGTCACGCCCGAGGACCAGTGGGACCGCAACGCCGAGAGTTACGAGGTCTTCCGGAAGATCTGGCGCCAGGACAAGGTCACCGCCCACACCCGCTTCCGTCCCCCGCTGACGGACGCCGAAGTGTGGCCGCGGCCGTATCAACGGCCGGTCCGGGTCTGGCACGGCAGCGCGACCAGCAAGGAGTCGGTCGACCTGGCCGCCCGCTACGGCGACCCGCTTTTCTCGGCGAACGTCACCAACCCCATCGAGCCGTACGCCGAGTTGATCCGCCACTACCGCGAGCGCTGGGAGCACTACGGCCACGACCCGGCGAAGATCGCCATCGGCGCGGGCACGGCGGGCGCCCACGTCGCGCCCACCTCCCAGGAGGCGCTGGCCGCGTACCGGCCGATCTTCGAGGCCAATCTGGCGTTCTCCAAGAAGGCCGGTCTCCCGATCGTCTTCGAGACCCTGGAGGACTTCGTCGAACGCAGCTCGGCCCTGATCGGCAGCCCGCAACAGGTCATCGACAAGGTGCACCGCTATCACGAACAGTTCGGGCACACCGTGCTCCATTTGCCCGCCGAGGCGAGCGGGCTGACGGAGTCCCAGCACCGCGCCTCCCTCGAGCTGTTCCAGTCCAAGGTCGCCCCCGTGCTGCGCCGCGAGATCCCGGACCCGCCGTTCGTGTGGGGACCCGTGCTTCCGGCCCCACCGCTCACCCAGGAGTCCGTCCATGTCTGATATTGCCCTCGGTGTTCTCGACCTGGTGCCGATCCCCTCCGGCTCGACAGCAGCCGATGCCCTACGCAACTCCATCGACCTCGCACAGCAGGTCGAGCGCTTCGGATACGCCCGCTACTGGTTCGCCGAGCACCACCTCAATCCGGGCGTGGCCGGCACGTCCCCCGCGGTCGTCCTGGCCCTGACCGCATCCGCCACCTCCACCATCCGGCTCGGTTCCGGGGCCGTGCAGCTCGGGCACCGCACGGCGCTGTCCACCGTGGAGGAGTTCGGCCTGCTCGACGCGCTGCACCCGGGCCGCTTCGACCTGGGCCTGGGCCGCTCGGGCGGCCGCCCGCCGGGACAGCCGGCCGCACCGTTGCCGACGGCGACCCCGGTCGTCGACGGCCGCACCCCGAACGGCCTGTTGATCCCGCCCCGCTTCTCCTTCGAGCATCTGCTCGGGTCACCCCGCGTCGCGCTGCAGCGCAGGCTGCTTCTGCTACCGGGCGCCGAGTCACAGGACTACGCGGAGCAGATCGACGACATCCTCGCCCTGCTCGCCGGCACCTACCGCTCCCCGGAGGGCGTCGAGGCGCACGTCGTGCCGGGGGAGGGCGCCGATGTGGAGGTGTGGATCCTGGGCAGCAGCGGTGGTCAGAGTGCCGCTGTCGCGGGCCGCAACGGTCTGCGGTTCGCGGCGAACTACCACGTCAGCCCGGCCACGGTCCTGGAGGCGGTGGACGGTTACCGGTCCTTCTTCCAGCCTTCCGAGTTCCTCGACAAGCCGTACGTCAGCGTCTCGGCGGACGTCGTCGTCGCCGAGAACGACGCCACCGCCCGCGACCTCGCCACCGGCTACGGCCTATGGGTTCGCAGCATCCGCACCGCCGAGGGCGCCATCGAGTACCCGACGCCGGAGGAGGCGCGCGCCCACCCATGGACCGACGAGGACCGGGCCCTCGTCCAGGACCGCCTCGACACCCAGTTCGTCGGCTCACCGGGCCGGGTGGCCGACCAGTTGGAACAACTCCAGGAGGCCACGGGCGCGGACGAGTTGCTCATCACGACGATCACCCACGACCACGCGGACCGGGTCCGTTCCTACGAACTGCTCGCGGAGGAATGGCGCCGACGGGGACACTCCTTCCAGCCGAGCTGATGCTCGGGAGTACCCCACCGACCGGCTGCACGCGACGCTTCGGCGCGGCCCGCCTCGTCACCGCGCCGACAGTGGAAGACCTTTTTGCGTGAAGACCACCACGGGAAGACAACCATGCTGATACGACCTCGTGTTCGTCCTTCGCTGAGGCTCTCCGCTCGCGGCCCAGATGTTCCTCGGCCAGGGCGTATCCGACGACGTAACCGGCCGGTCCGACGGGGTGCTGTGCCAGCCCGGAACGGACGATCGCCTGCTCGATGGTGTCGACCCGCAGATGCACCGCACCGATCCGGGCCGCCAGGAGACGGGCGAGCGTCGTCTTGCCGGTGCCGGGCAGGCCACCCATGACGATGAGCACAGGATCACCCCTCCGTCAGCCGTCGCGAAGAAGCGCCGTACGCCTGAGCGTTGCGCACGAAGAGCTCGTGCAGGTCGCGGACCGCCCGCGGAACGGAGCCGGAATGGCGGCGCTGCAGTACCAGCAGTACGTCGGTCGCATCCCCCGCGAGCGGCCGCACAGTGATCGCGCCCCGTCGTTCCAGCGGGTCGCCGACGACGCTGAAGTCCGGCAGCACTGTGGCCCCCAGCCCCTCGGCCACCATCAGTTTGCCCATCTCCGCGCCGTCGGTGGAGTACGAGAAGGACGGGGTCCGGCCGCGCAGCAGCCGGTGCACGAAACGGTGCATCACATAGCCGGACCGCATCACGACCAGCGGCTCGGCCAGGAGACTGTCCGCGTCCACCGCATCCATGGCCGCCAGCGGACTGTCCGGACGCACGCACACCACCGGTCGGCCGCAGAGCAACTCCGTCGTCTCGAAGCCGGGCGGCATGTCGTCGCCCCGGAGGTAGTTCACCAGTCCCAGGTCGAACGCGCCCTCCAACAGCCCGCGGTGGATGTCGGCCTGCTGCGCGCCGACCAACTCCACCTGGGTGACCGGGTGCGAGGCCCGGAACTCGCGCACGGTCGGGATGACCAGCGGGACGGTGGCTGTGTTCACCGTCCCGAGCCGGACCATGCGGCTGATGCGGTGCTGGTCGCCGGCCGCGCCGCGCAGCCGGTCGACCGCGTCCAGCACGCTCATGATGTGCGGCAGCAACTCGCGTCCCTCGTCGCTGATCTTCGCCCCGGACCGCTTGCGCTCCAGCAGGTCCACGCCGAGCTCGCGCTCCAGATTGCGTACGGTCTCGCTGAGCGCAGGCTGGGACAGGTGCAGTTCCTCGGCGGCGCGCCGCAGCGAACCGAGCCGTGTGACGGCGGCGATGTATTCGAGCTGTTCGATACGCACGAGCAGGAGACTGCGCCCTCCCGGGACCGGGTTCAAGGAAATCCCTGTCACAACCTCGTGAATACCGACTCTCACCATGTGGAATCACGTCCGGGCATTCTTGACCGGCCAGACTCCTTCCTGGTTCGATCGGTGGCATGAAGCGACAGGACCTCACGCGGCGACGCCACGTCGACCTTGCGCGTGTCTCCAGCGCCTCCTGTCGCTGGCGGGTCTGAGCGCACCCGAGGAAAACCCTCCCACCCGCTCCCTCTGTGACTTCCTTCCGTTAATTCCGGTCCCGGCTCATTTCCGTCGTGACGACGGCTGCCCCGGAAACGCCGCTCCAGCGTGTCTGAATTCCGCGGAGCTCATTCGTCCTGCCCGCGCAGCATTCTCCTGCCAGGAGTTCCCATGCCCGCATCCTCCGCGTACCCCGGATCCGATCCGGTCCGCTTCGCCTACTGGGTGCCGAACGTCAGTGGCGGTCTGGTCACCAGCACCGTCGAGCAGCGCACCGACTGGGGCTACGACTACAACCGCGAACTCGCCGTCCTCGCCGAGGACAACGGCTTCGACTACGCGCTCAGCCAGGTCCGCTACATGGCCAGCTACGGCGCCGAGTACCAGCACGAGTCCACCAGCTTCAGCCTCGCGCTGCTGCTCGCCACCCAGCGGCTGAAGGTCATCGCCGCCGTCCACCCCGGCCTGTGGCACCCGGGCGTCCTCGCCAAACTCGGCGCCACCGCCGACCACTTGTCGCACGGCCGCTTCGCCGTCAACGTGGTCAGTGGCTGGTTCAAGGGCGAGTTCACCGCGCTGGGCGAGCCCTGGCTGGAGCACGACGAACGCTACCGGCGCTCCGAGGAGTTCATCCGCGCCCTGCGGAAGATCTGGACCGAGGACCACGCCGAACTCGCCGGTGACTTCTACCGGTTGCGCGACTTCTCCCTCAAGCCCAAGCCGCTGAACACCCCCGAGCGCCCGCACCCGGAGATCTTCCAGGGCGGCAACTCCACCGCCGCGCGCGCCATGGCCGGCCGCGTCTCCGACTGGTACTTCTCCAACGGCAAGGACTTCGACGGCGTCACCGAGCAGATCGGCGACATCCGTGCCTCCGCCGCCCAAGTGGGCCGTACTCCACCGAAGTTCGGCCTCAACGCCTTCCTCATCGCCCGCGACACCGAGGCCGAAGCCCGCGACACGCTCCGCGAGATCGTCGCTAGGGCCGACACGCAGGCCGTGCACGGCTTCCGCGACGCCGTCCGGCAGGCCGGTCCGTCCACCGGCGACGGCAAGGGCATGTGGCAGGACTCCACGTTCGAGGACCTCGTCCAGTACAACGACGGCTTCCGCACGGGTCTGATCGGCACCCCTGAGCAGATCGCCGAGCGGATCGTCGCCTACAAGCGGCTCGGCGTCGACCTCTTCCTCCTCGGCTTCCTGCACTACCTGGAGGAGGTCGAGTACTTCGGCAAGCGGGTGCTGCCCCTGGTGCGCGAACTGGAGGCGCAGGAAGCCGCGTCCGAGCCCGCCGCCGCCCACGCCTGACCGCGGCCCGCACACGAAACGACGATCCGAAAGGTCCTCCCATGGCCACTGTCCTGTCCGTCTCCGGAAGCCCCTCCACCACCTCCCGCACCGCTCGGCTGCTGCGCCACCTGGACGAGCGGCTCATCGCGCAGGGGCACGAGGTGAGTGCACTGGACGTTCGTACCCTGCCTGCCGAGGCGCTGCTCGGGGCAGACTTCGGTCACCCGGCGATCGTCCGGGCCACCGCCCTGTTCGAGCAGGCGGACGGGGTGGTGATCGGTACCCCTGTCTACAAGGCCGCCTACTCCGGACTGCTGAAGTCCCTGCTCGACCTGCTCCCGCAGTACGCCCTGTCAGGCAAGACGGTCCTCCCGCTGGCCACCGGCGGCACCACTGCCCACGTCCTGGCCATCGACTACGCCCTGCGCCCGGTGCTGGCCTCCATGGGGCCTGCGCACATCACGCCGGGCTGGTTCACGCTCGACAAGGACATCACGGTGGGCGAGGACGGCACGCTGACCGTCGCGTCGGGATCGGCCGAGGCTCTGGCGCAGGTCACGGACCAGTTCTCGGCCGCGCTGGGCGGGCGTACGACGCTGCTGGCGGCCGCCGGATGAGCAAGGCGCACGTCATCGCGGATGACGCCGAGGCCCTTGCCGTGGCCGCGGAGCTGGCCGGGGACTTCCGCAAGGGCGCCGCCGAGCGGGACGCGCGGCGCAGGCTCCCCCATGCGGAGTTGGAGCGGCTGTCCGCCTCCGGGCTGCTCGCCGTGACCGTGCCCGCCCGCTTCGGCGGTGCGGACATCCGTGCGGACACGCTCGCCGAGATCTTCCGACTGCTGGCCGCCGCCGACGCCAGCCTGGCCCAGATCCCGCAGAGCCACTTCGTGTACGTGGGCGTGCTGCGCCGGCAGGGAACCGACGAGCAGCAGGAGTTCTTCTTCGGCGAGGTCCTGGCGGGCAGGCGGTTCGGCAACGCCCAGTCCGAGGCGGGCACCCAACACGTCCAGGACATCCGCACCCGCCTCGCCCGGCTCCCGGACGGGTCGTACGTCCTCGACGGCGTCAAGCACTACTCCACGGGCGCGCTGTTCGCCCACTGGATCCCCGTCCTCGCCCGCACCGAGGACGACACCCTGCAGGTGGCGTACGTACCGCGCGACGCGCCCGGCCTCACGGTCGTGGACGACTGGGACGGTATGGGACAGCGCACCACCGCCAGCGGAACCGTCCGCCTGGAGTCGGTGCCCGTGCCCGCCGACCGCGTGGTGCCCCACCACCTCACCTTCCAAGGACCCCAACTCCACGGTGCGGTAGCTCAGTTGCTGCACGCGGCCATCGATGCCGGGATCGCCTCCGGGGCGCTGGCCGAGGCGGTGGAGTTCGTCCGCACGAAGAGCCGCCCCTGGTTCGAGAGCGCCGCCGAAGGGCACGCGACCGCCGCGGAGGATCCGCTGCTGATCCAGCGGTTCGGCGAACTGGCGATCAGACAACGGGCTGCCCAAGCGTTGCTCCGCGAGGCCGCCCGCGCGGTAGACGACGCCCGCGCCGAGTTGACTGACGATTCGGCCGCCGAGGCATCGATCGCGGTGGCCGCCGCGAAAGTGACGGCGGCCGAGGCCGCCGTGGAGCTCGCCAGCGCCCTTTTCGAGGTCTCCGGCACCCGCTCGGCGCTCGACTCCCTGGGCCTGCACCGCCATTGGCGCGACGCGCGCACCCACACCCTGCACGACCCGGCCCGCTGGAAGGTCCAGCACATCGGCCGCTACGTGCTGGGCGGCACCAGGCCGCCCCGCCACGGCCTCCTGTGACGAACGCTGACGAACACCGATCGGAGCCCCCACGTGTCCCTCACCTTCCACTGGTTCCTGCCCACCAACGGCGACAGCCGCCACGTCGTCGGCGGCGGCCACGGCACCCCCGCCACGGAGTCCGGGCGCGACCGGCCGCCGACGGTCGCCTACCTGAGCCAGATCGCCCGCGCCGCCGAAGACCTGGGTTTCGTCGGCGCGCTCACCCCGACCGGCGCCTGGTGCGAGGACGCGTGGCTGACCACCGCCATGGTCAGCCAGCACACCGAACGCCTGAAGTTCCTCGTCGCCTTCCGCCCCGGCTTCGTCTCGCCGACGCTCGCGGCCCAGACGGCCTCCACCTTCCAGCGGCAGACCGGCGGACGGCTCCTGCTCAACGTCGTAACCGGCGGCGAGAGCCACGAGCAGCGGGCCTACGGCGACTTCCTCGACAAGGACGCCCGCTACCGCCGTACCGGCGAATTCCTGGAAATCGTCCGGGGGTTGTGGGAGGGCAAGACCGTCGACCTGTCCGGCGAGCACCTCCAAGTCGAGGACGCCAGGCTCGCCCGGCTGCCCGACCCCGTTCCCGAGGTGTTCTTCGGGGGCTCCTCGCCCATCGCGGGAGAGGTCGCCGCCAGGCATGTCGACGTCTACCTCACCTGGGGCGAGCCGCCCACCGCTGTCGCCGGGAAGATCGCCTGGATCAGGAAGCTGGCCGCGCAAGAGGGTCGCAGCGTCCGCTTCGGAATCCGGTTGCACGTCATCACCCGCGACACCTCCGAGCAGGCCTGGGCCGAGGCGGAGCGGCTGCTGGCGGGCTTCGACGCGGAGACCGTGCGGCAGGTCCAGGCCGGGCTTGCCCGCAGTGAGTCGGAGGGCCAGCAGCGGATGCTGGCCCTACACGGGGGCGGGAGTGGGGACGGGCTGGAGATCCACCCCAACCTGTGGGCGGGCATCGGCCTGGTGCGCGGCGGCGCGGGGACGGCTCTGGTCGGCAGCCACGAGGAGGTCGCCGAGCGGATCAAGGAGTACGCGGCCCTGGGCATCGAGGAGTTCATCTTCTCCGGGTATCCGCATCTGGAGGAGGCGTACTGGTTCGGCGAGGGCGTGCTGCCGAAGCTTCAGGCGCAGGGTCTGTGGCGGCACCCGTACGGGCAGCAGGTGGCCCCCGCCGCCCAGGTCCCCTTCGCCGGTGCCGGGACCGCGTGATGACCTAGGTGATCGCCGACGACGCCGAGGTTCGACGGCTTCAATTCGCCTACGCCGCCACCCACGGCACCTTCGCCGACTTCCTCGACCTCGTCGTCCCGGCGCAGCCGCGGCAGGATCCCGGCTCCGTCCAGCGGCGCCGCGCTCCGCGAACGCCTCCACGGCGCGGTCGGCAGCCCCCCGGGTCAGGGACGACCACCCGGCCGCCCGCCATCGCGAACTCGCCATCCGGGAGCGCGGATCAGCCGGAAGACCCGCGCTTTCCTAGCCGGGAGGGCGACCGGTGCAGGGGGCCGATATGACACTGATGGATAATCGCGGCATGCGGATCTCGGCGCGGGCGGACTATGCGGTGCGGGCGGCACTGGAGTTGGCCGCAGCGGGAAGCGAGGCCTCGCTCAAGGCCGAGGCGATCGCCGCGGCGCAGGGCATCCCGCACAAATTCCTGGAGGGCATCCTCGGCGACCTGCGCCGGGGCGGTCTTGTGGTCAGCCAGCGGGGCGGCAAGGGCGGCTACCGGCTCGCCCGCCCGGCGGAGTCGATCGCCATCGCCGACGTCATCCGCGTCGCGGACGGCCCCCTGGTGTCGGTGCGGGGAGTGCGCCCACCCGAGCTCTCCTACTGCGGTCCCGCGGAGTCGCTGCTGCCGCTGTGGATCGCCGTACGCGCCAACGTCCGCAAGATCCTCGGCGAGGTCACCCTGGCTCACGTGGCCGCGGCCAAGCTGCCCGACGAGGTTGTGAGCCTCGCGGAGGACCCCGGGGCCTGGACGAATCCCTGACCGACACCACCCCGGCGCATCCGGCTACCCGAGCGGCTACAACACCTACGCGGGCGCCGTGCAGACCGTGCTGTCGGCGCTCGCAGGTCCGCGTACCGCCCCGTTCGCACTGACCAGCCCCACCGCGCCGGGCATGACCCGGACCTACACCACCTGGAAGCAGCTCTCGGACGAGAACGTCGACGCCTGGGTCTTCTCCGGGATCCACACGAGGCTGGCTGACCTGGCGGGGATCACGCTCGGCACGAACGTGGCGGTACGTTCTGCAGAACACGGGACGCCTCCTGGCCGCACGGCACGTCGCGGTCACAGCCCCCGTGCCGCGTAGGCCCTGACGTCCGCGTCCGGGTCCGAGGTGACCGTGGCGAGGGCCGCCCGGGCCTCCGCTGTGCCGTTGTGCCGGGTCAGGGCGAGCACCGCCGCCTTGCGTACGTCGGCGTTGGGGTCGGCGAGCGCCTTGGCGAGGGCGGACACGGCCGTGTCGGCGGGCGCGGCGGACAGGGCGGTGGCAGCACCGGCCCGGACCTGCCACGCTGGGTCGGCCAGCGCGGCCACGGCACGCGCGGCGAGCGGGGCCGGGCAGCTGACGGTGGCCAGCGCGCCGAGCGCGGCACCGCGGACCAGGGGGTCGCTGTCCTCGCTGAGTTGGCCCAGGGTGCCGGTGAGCAGCTCCCGGCCGCTCGCGGCAAGGGCCGCCGAGCTGACGGCGGCCAGTGCCTTGGCCACGGTGACGCGGACCTCGCGCGAGGGGTCGGCCGCCGCACCGGACAGCGGTTCGACCGCGTCGACCGAGACGAGCCCGCGAACAGCTTCGATACGGACGGCGATGTCGGGATCGTCCAGTGCCGCGGCGAACACGCCGGCGTCACCCAGGCGCAGGGCGCGCAGTACGTCGAGGGCGGTGGCGCGGACCACCGGGTCGGCCTCGGCGACCGCGGCGGTGAGGGCGGCACCCAGGGCGGGTTCGGGCGGGAGGGTCTCGACCAGCTCGCGCAGCGAGGCCGCGGCGGTTGCACGCACGGCGGCGTCGGGGTCGCCGAGGGCGCCGGCCAGGGCCTGCCCGGTGCCGGGCGGCACCGTCTCGGTGAGGACCGAGACCGCGGTGCGCCGCACGGCGGCGTCGAGGTCGGTCAGGTAGGGCTCGATGGCGGCGAGTTCCGGCTGCTCCTCGGCCAGCTCCAGCAGCTCCAGGAGCCGGGGCGAGGCGGTCTCGCCAGAGCCGTGGTCGAGCGGCCCGGCGACACGTGCGGAGGTCGGCCCCGTGGCTACCGGCGCCACGTCCCGGGACCCGGCGGTGGCCACGTTCTCGGCGCGGACCCCGCCGATGTGCCGGGACGGGCCGCCCACCGGCGTGAACCCGTCGACGGGAACCAGATAGGGAGCGACGGGACGGGCCGTGAACTCCATCGAACCGGCGGGGGACTTGTGCAGATCGAGGTGGTGGAACCAGGAGTCGTCGTCGCGCCGGGGGTGGTCCAGCCGGTCGTGGTAGAGGCCCCAGCGGGACTCGGTGCGGGCCAGGGAGGCGCGGGCGGCCATCTCCGCGCAGTCGCGGATGAAGGAGACCTCGGCGCAGCGCATCAGTTCGTGCGGGGTGCGCGCGCCCATCGAGGCGATGTCGTCGTGCATCCGCTCGAAGGACTCGAGGGCGAGCGAAAGCCTGGCTCCCGACTTCGGCGGGGCCACGTAGTCGTTCACGAAGCGGCGCAGCTTGTACTCGACCTGGGGCTGCGGCGGGCCGTCCGGGTTGCGCAGCGGGCGGTAGATCAGTTCGTGCGCCTCGCGCAGCTGGTCCGCGTCCAACTCGCCCTCGTAGGCCTGGTACCGGGAGGCGTCCGCGCCGGCCAGGTCGCCGAAGACGAACGCGCCGATCATGTAGTTGTGCGGCACGCAGGCCAGGTCGCCGGCAGCGTACAGACGCGGGACGGTCGTACGGGCGTGGTCGTCCACGCGGACGCCCGAGGCCGAGTGGCCGCCGCACAGGCCGATCTCGGAGATGTGCATCTCGATGTCGTGGGTGCGGTAGTCGTGGCCCCGGCCGGAGTGGAAGGTGCCGCGCGTGGGCCGCTCCGTCGAGTGGAGGATTGACTCCAGCGCGGAGACCGACTCCTCCGGGAGATGGCTCAGCTTCAGGTACACCGGACCGCGGTCGGACGCGACCTCCGCCGCGAACTCGGCCATCATCTGGCCGGACCAGTAGTCGGAGTCGACGAAGCGTTCGCCGTGCCGGTTGACCTGGTAGCCGCCGAAGGGGTTGGCGACGTAGGCGCAGGCGGGACCGTTGTAGTCCTTGATCAGCGGGTTGATCTGGAAGCACTCGATGCCGGTGAGCTCGGCGCCCGCGTGGTACGCCATGGCGTAGCCGTCGCCCGCGTTGGTCGGGTTCTCGTAGGTGCCGTAGAGGTAGCCGGAAGCCGGGAGCCCCAGTCGGCCGCAGGCGCCGGTCGCCAGGATCACCGCGCCCGCGCGCACCACCACGAACGCGCCGGTGCGTGTGTTGAAGCCGACCGCCCCCACGGCCCGCCCGTCTTCGGGGGACGTCAGCACCCGCACCGGCATCACCCGGTTCTCGATGCGGATCCGCTCGCGCATCTCGCGCCGCCGCAACTGCCGGTACAGGACCTTCTTGACGTCCTTGCCCTCGGGCATCGGCAGCACATAGGAGCCGGAGCGGTGGACCTGGCGGACCGCGTAGTCGCCGTGTTCGTCCTTCTCGAACTTCACGCCGTACGACTCCAGGCGCTGCACCATGGCGAAGCCGCGGGTGGCGGTCTGGCGGACGGTGGACTGGTCGACGATGCCGTCGTTGGCGCGGGTGATCTCGGCGACGTAGTCGTCGGGTTCGGCGCGGCCGGGGATGACGGCGTTGTTGACGCCGTCCATGCCCATCGCGAGGGCGCCGGAGTGGCGGACGTGCGCCTTCTCCAGCAGGAGGACGTTCGCGTCGTGCTCGGCGGCGGTCAGGGCGGCCATGGTGCCGGCTGTGCCGCCGCCGATGACGAGGACGTCGCAGACCAGTTCCTCGGCGTCGGTGAGAGCGGGGATCCTCAGGGACTGCGTGGGGGTGTTCGCGGGGTTCACCGGGGTGCCTTTCACGTGCCGAGCGAGGTGAGGACGTCGCGGCGCAGGGCCACGCGGGCCGGGTCGTCAAGGGCCGTACGGTCGCGCGGGCGGGGTATGTCCCGTACGGCGAGCAGGCGGCCGGCGCCGAGGAGGGCCACGCGGTCGCCGAGGAACAGGGCCTCGTCCACGTCGTGGGTGACGAAGACGACGGTCGCTCCCGTGCCGCGCAGCACCTCCACCAGCAGGTCCTGCATGCCGGCCCGGGTCTGGGCGTCGAGGGCGCCGAACGGCTCGTCCATGAGGACGGCGCGCGGACGCCCGGCCAGGGCGCGGGCCAACTGGGCACGCTGGCGCTGCCCGCCGGAGACGCGGTGGGGCAACTGCCGTGCGTGGTCGGCGAGTCCGACCCGGGCCAGCCACTCCTCGGCCTGAACGCGGCGCTCGGAGCGCGGGACGCGGCCGATGGCGAGCGGGAGTTCGACGTTCGCGCGCAGGGTGCGCCAGGGCAGGAGGGCGTCCTCCTGGAAGATCAGGGCGCGTTCGGCGGAGGGGCCGGCCAGGGGGTGCCCGTCCTGGTCGATCTCTCCGGCAAGTGGAGGCAGCAGGCTCGCCAGGGTGCGCAGGAGGGTCGACTTGCCGCATCCGGAGGGTCCGACGACGGTGAGAATCTCACCCCGCGCGATGTCCAGGTCGACGTCGGCCAGGACAGGTGCGTCGCGGCGGCCGAGCGTGGCGGCTTGGAGGGTGAGCCGGGTGCCGCGTACGGACGACGGCGCCTGGGCCACCGTACGGAGTTCGGGCTTGATGTCAGACGAGGTGCTCATCGCGTGCCTCCTCGGTGCCGGAGGGCTGTTCGGTGCGTACGGCGGCGGGAGCTGGCCTGGCGGGCGCGAGCGTGCGTGATGGCGTCGGCCGGGCTCCGGGGACGTACGACGTGCGCGGCAGCCAGCGGGTCAGCCGTCGGCCCAACAGCTCGACGGTCGTGGAGGTGAGCCAGCCGAGGACGCCGATCGTGACCATGCCGACGAACACACCGGGGTAGTTGACGATCGTGTAGTCCTGCCAGGTGCGGTAGCCGACGCCGTACTGGCCTGAGATCATCTCGGCGGAGATCACGCAGATCCACGAGACGCCGATGCCGACCGACAGGCCGCCGAAGATGCCGGGCAGAGCGCCCGGCAGGACGACCGAGCCGAGGATGCGCCACCGGCCGCCGCCCATCGTGAGCACGGCCTCCTCCCACACGGGGGTAAGCGCCCGGACGGAGTGCCGGGTGGAGACCAGGACCGGGAAGAAGGCCGCCGTGAAGGTGATGAAGACGATGCCCTCTTCGTTGGAGGGGAAGAGGAGGATCGCGACGGGCACCAGGGCGATCGCCGGGATCGGGCGGACCACCTCCAGCAGCGGGCCCAGCAGGTCCTCGGCCAGCCGGGAGCGCGCCACGAGCACGCCCCCCGCCACGCCCAGCACCGCCGCCAGCAGGAAGCCGGTGACGATGCGGGTCAGGCTGTCGGTGAGGTCCGTCCAGTAGTCCGCCCCGGAGACGCGGTCGGCGAAGGCGTGGGCCACGTCGGTGACCGTGGGGAACTGCGAGAAGCGCAGCCACAGGTCGACGTCCAGGCTGGTCAGGACCTGCCAGAGGCCGAGGGCGGCCGCCAGGGCGGCCACCCGCAGCGCATATCGGCCGATCGGCGGGAGTGGCCGCCGGTAGCGGCCCGCTCGCGGCGCGGGTCGGCTCATGCGGCACGCTCCAGGGCATCGGCGTAAGTGATGACACGGGCACCGCCGTGGGCGGATACGTACGCCCGCGCGGTCGCCTGGGCGACGAACGGCAGGAGCTTCTCTCCCTCGGCCACCCAGACCGCCTTGTCGGCGAACCACAGGGTGCCAGTAGTGGCGTCGGGCACGTAGGCGGCACGGATGCCGCCGCGGTGGGCAGCCACGTACCTCAGGAGCTCCGCCGGGGAGGTGAAGGTCTTGGTCTCCTGGGCGCCTTTCGGCCACACCTCGCTCGCGGCGGCGGGCGGCGTGGCGGCGAGCTGCTTCGCGTACGACGCGCCGAGGGCCTTCTTGACGTACTGGTCGTCGACGAAGGAGTCCACGTCCACATCGCCGGTCAACTTCGCCGCCTTCAGGACCGACACGTCCTGCTTCAGCGCGGAGACGAGCTGCGGTTTGACCGCCGGGTCGAACCTGGAGATGCCGTGGGCGCCGTTGTAGAGGTAGACGACCTCGGCGGGCAGGCCGGTGGCCTTCGCGACCTTGTCGGCGGCGTCCACGGGATGCTCGTTGAGGTAGTCGGTGGCCTGCGCCTGAGCCTTCAGGAAGGCCTCCAGCACGGCCGGGCTCTTCTTGGCGAAATCCTCGCGGGCGGTGACGCCGTGGAAGGTGGGCAGGTTCAGCTGGGCGCCGTCGTAGAGGGCCTTCGCCTTGCCCTGGTAGGTGAGCAGCCCGGGCCAGGCGACGAACTGCGACAGCGCGTCCGCGCTGCCCGCGGTCAGGGCCGACGCGCCCACGGCGGGCTGTTGGTTGAGCTTCTCGATGCCGTCGTTCGGGTCGATGCCGGCGCGCTGCAGGGCCCGTACGAGGGTGCCGTCGGCGGCGGAGCCGACGCTCGTGGAGACCTTCTTGCCGTTCAGGTCCTTCAGCAAGGTGAGCTTGGAGCCGGGTGCGGTGACGATGGTGTTGAGGCCGCCGCGGAGGTTGTAGCCGGTGACGGAGACCAGATGGGTGGGGTGGTTCAGCTGCTTGCCGCGGGCGGCGTTGATGAGCAGTGGGAAGTCGCCCATCGAGCCGATGTCGATCTTCCCGGCGGTCATCTGGGCGGTGATGGGGGCGCCGGTGGCGTAGTCCTGCCAGTCGACCTTGTAGGTGCGGCCGTCGCCGAGGGAGCTCAGCTGCTTCTCGAAGTAGCCGAGCGAGCGCAGGAGGGCCCCCGCGGTGACCGTGTTGATGGTCTTGGACTGGTAGCCGACGGTGACCGTGACGGTGGAGCCGTCACCGCCGGCCGCCGCGTTGCCGCCGCAGGCGGTGAGCGGCGTGAGGAGCAGGGTGGCGGCTACGGCAAGTGCTCTGCGTTTCATGGGAGTTCGGCCTTTCACCGGAGCAGGTAGGGCATGTTCACCGTCACGGCTCCGGTGGGACAGCGGGCCGCGCACGGGCCGCAGTACCAGCACTCGTCGACGTGCATGTACGCCTTGCCGCTGCTGTCGTCGATAGCGAGGGAGTCCAGCGGGCACATGTCCACGCAGAGCGTGCAGCCGTCGATGCACTTCGACTCGTCGATGGTCACGGGCACGTCGGCCCGCTGGGGCGCCAAGGGCATGGCTGTCTCCAGGAATGTGCGCGAGCGGGGTGTTTACAGGGACCGGTGCAGCAGACCGCTCATCGAGATGCGGTCGCCGCGGAAGCGGATGAATTCCAGGTCGACGGGACGCCCGTCGGCGAGGTACGTGAGACGTTCCAGCATCAGGACTGCCGCACCGCGCGGTGCCTGCAGTACGGCGGCGGAGTGGGCGTCCGCGTTAACCGCCTCGAGGCTGATCTCGGCGTGACCGAGATGCTGGCCGGTGAGTGTCTCCAGGAGCCGGAAGATGTCCGTGTTCTCCAGGTCCTCGCCGAGCAGGGCGGTGCCGATGTCGAGCGGGATGTACGTGAGGTCGAGGGACAGGGGCAGGCCGTTGAGCCGGCGCAGACGTTCGATGTAAAGGACATCGGTGCCGGGTGGGACGTGCAGGCGGTCGGCCACCGGGGACGGGGCGGGAACGGGGCCCACGGTGCGGACCTCGTTGGTGACATGGCCGTGTTCGCGCAGGGTTTCCGCGAGGCCCATCAGGCGGTCGAGTCCGTGGGGGTACTTCTGGGCCACGACGACCGTCCCGACGCCGGGGAGGCGTTCGACCAGGCCCTCGGCGCGCAGGAGGTCGAGGGCTTGGCGAACAGTGTTGCGGGAGGCGCTGTAGTCGGTGGCGAGGGTCGTCTCGTGCGGAAGCGCGCCGTCCGGGAACCCCCCGGCCAGGAGCTGGTGGCGGAGCAGGTCGGCGAGCTGGCGGGCCCGGTCCGCACGCAGCCGTCGCCGCGCACGGTGGGCGGCGACGGTGGTCGCGCCCTGGCCGGCGTGGTCTCGGATGCGGTCGGCGGGTGACACGTTTCGGACCATACCTATCTGGTAGGGAAAGCGGTGTTGCTGGAGTGTTGCGCCACCTGACGCAGGACCAGGTGCCCGCCTGAACTGGGGTTTCATCGGACAGGCGGGAAGATCTGCCACGCACCGCGGTGCCGAGCCGCTCCAGCAGCGAGCCGGTGAAGACACCGGCGTGGCCGAGTTCCGACCACAGGTCGGCCAATCGATCCACCGCGGAACACGTCGGGTCGGCGGCGCCCACCTCGCCGTTGATGGCACCGACGGACGTCCCCACCCCCAGGTCGGGGCGGAGCCCCGCCTCCAGCAGAGCTGCTCCACTTCCGACAACTACCCGATGCCAACCGGCAGTTGGCGCAGTTGCCCGAGGTGTCGCGGAAGGCCGCCAGGCCGAAGGCGATCCGGCTGCGATGACAACCGCAGCCGAATCGCCGTGCTACGGCATGCGGGCCGAGACCGCACCTGCCGATGCCGCGCGGGTCCGCCGCCGCTGCTGAGCGGCGGGCCCGCCGCGCAGCGATGGCGACCAATCCGGCCAGCGCCGGTCCCCAGGCCAGTGCGCAAGCCGGATTCAGCCAGCCGAGCCCACGCCGATGGGTGCGAAGTTGGTGACTCCTGTGTCGGAGTTCGACATGGACAGTCCGGTGATGTTCGCACGGGCGACGGTGTAGGCCTGTCCCTGCCACAGCGGGAGGACCGGGATGTCGGTGGCCTCGGTGTCCTGGGCCTTGGCGACCAGGCTGCCTGCGGCGGCCCGGGAAGGCATGGCCCTGGTCCGGGAGATGATGTCGTCCACCGCGTGGTTGTCGTATCCGGTGTGGAAGACGCCGTCGTGGCCGATGAGGGGTGCGATGAAGTTGTCGGCGTCGCGGTAGTCCGGGAACCACCCCACCGTGAAGGCATCGTAGCGGTGGGCCGCCCATCCCTGTTGGAACTCGGTCCAACCGACGTGCCGCACAGCGACGTTGAACGCTCCGGTCGCCTCCAGTTGTTGCTTGAGGACGGAGGCTTCGAGGTCCGCGGCGCTGCCGGACGAGACGGTCAAGGTGAAGTGGACCGGTTGCGGAATGTGCGCCGCGGCAAGGGCGGCCTTTGCCTTGGTGGGGTCCGGGGTGGCCCCGTACCGGTCGAAGTACGGCGTGGTATGGCCGCTGATGCCCTGCGGAATGAGCGAGTACAGCGGGACCACGGTGCGTGCGTAGACATCTCGTGCCAGCGATTCCCGGTCGAGGGCCCAGGCGACGGCGAGCCGGGCCTCCGGGTTGTTGAACGGCGCGTGAGTGGTGTCGAAGACCAGGTAGTGGGCCTCGGGGCTGCTCGATTTGATGGTGTGGAACTCACCGGTGGTCGAGTCGTATGCGGCCTCGTCCTTCGGGGGCAGACCGCCCGGCACGAAGTCGATGTCCTGCTTCTTGAGCGCCGTGGCCAACTGCTGGGCCGTGGCGTAGTAGCGGATGGTGGCGCCGCTGTTGACTCGGTGGGCGGCTCCGGAGTACCGCGGATTGGGGGCCAGGTCGAGCTGGCGGCCGGGCGTGTAGGACTGGACCTGGTAGGGGCCGGATCCGACCAGCCGGTTGCCGCGGAGCGGTCTGTCCTCGGGGTAGACGCGGTGGTCCACGATGGATGCCGCTCCGGTGGCCAGCTTCAGGGGCCATGTGGCGTCGGGCGCCACCAGGTGGAAGGTGATCTGTCGGCCGGCTACCTGGGTCGCGCTCAGGACGCTGAGCAGGCTTGCCGGGCCGCGGCTGGAGTTGATGGCCTTTGTTCGGGCGAGGCTGTAGGCGACGTCCTCGCCCGTGAGGGGGTCGCCGTTGGAGAAGCGCAGGTTGTCGCGGAGGGTGCACCGGTAGGTGGTGTCGTTGGCGTCGGTGAAGCCGCACGACTGGGCGGCGTCGGGTACCGGCTGATCAGCCCCCGCGGGGACGGTCATGAGGGTCTGGAACACGTTGTTGAAGACATCCCATGACCCCCGGTCGTACGCGTCAGCTGGGTCCAGGCTGGTGACCTGGTCGGTGGTGCCCATCACCGGGTGCCCTCCGGATGCCGGTGCGGCCGAGCTGACGGTGCATGAGGAGCAGATGGCGGCCGCCAGGACGGCCACGAGGGCACTTAACTTACGACGCATGCGAGAGGGTCACTTCCTGACGAGAGCGATGCGTGTGCGGGACGAGGCGATGATGGTACGAGCGCTGACATGTGCGCGGTAGCCGTTCCGCGAAAACGCGGGCAGCCTGGGCCCTGAAGGGGCGGCACGAGTGGCGCGCGTCAGGTCCGGCTGGATCCGGAGGACGGGGTGCTTCAGCGCCGCCGCTGCGCGGCCCGAGCCAGCGGCCTGATCGGATGCGGCGCGCCGTGGTCGCCGGGCACACTCGCGTCATGAGTGAACCGTTCCGTGGGGGTGCGTCGCCCGGCGATCACGACACGGATCCGGGAGGCTTTGCGGCCGACCAGGAAGCCACCGAGCGGTTCGCGGCCCACGGTGACGCCATGTCCGAGCCAACCGGCTGCGCCCCGACCCCATGCCGACTCCGCTTTGTCGGCAGGGGATTGGGGGCGCAGCCGTCAGCCCGTGTCTAGCGTCCGTGGTGGGATGTGGTGATGCCGTAGCCGTACGGGAACAGCGGGTCGTAGTGCCGGTCACCGATGTTGATCGGCTCCTGTCCCTCGGTGCGCGGCCAGGTCACCGGTAGTTTTCCGGTGAACGGCCGCTTGCCGAACAGCACATCGGCGACGCCTTCGCCTTCGCTGCCGGGCAGCCACGACATCACGAACGCGTCCATCTTCGGCAGCTCGTCGGTGACGATCTGCGGCCGCCCCGCGACATCGAGCACAACGCATCGGCTGATCGCCCCGCAGACCCTGTCGATGTTCGCCCGGTCGGCGCTGGAGAGGTTCAGGGTGTGCCCGTTGTTGCCGACATCGCCGATGCCCTCCGCGTACGGCGTCTCACCGACCACCACCACGCCGACGTCGTATCCGCTGGTCGGCGCCGAGGCGTCCGCGCTGTACGTCACGTGGGAGGCGTCCTGCTCGATGCCCTGGAGGATGGTGGTGCCGGGGATGGTGTTGCCCGACTGCCCCTGCCAGGTGACCGTCCAACCGCCGGCCTGGTTGCCGATGTTGTCGGCGTTCACGCCCGCGACGTAGATCCGCTGGGACGGCTTGAGCGGCAGTGCGCCCTGGGCGTTCTTCAGCAGGACCTGCGATTCGGCCACGGCACGGCGCGCCACCGCGCGGTGGGCGGGTGAGCCGATGGTGGGGATGTTGCGGCGGTCGGTGTAGGGGTGCTCGAACAGTCCCAGCTCGAACTTGGCCCGCAGGATCCGGCGTACCGCGTCGTCGATGCGCGACACAGGTACCCGTCCGGCCTGTACCTCGGAGATGAGGGTCGACTCGAACTGCGATGCCTCGTAGGGCTCCATGAACATGTCCAGCCCGGCGTTGACCGCGGTGCGCACCTCGGTGGGGTAGTCACCGGGCAGTTCGTGGATCGCCTCCCAGTCGCTGATCAGGAACCCCTGGAACCCGATCTTCTCCTTGAGGACGTCGGTCAGCAGCTCCTTGTTGGCACTCATCCGGACGGGTTTGCCATCGCCGCCGTCGGTCCACTGAACGCTGGAGTATGACGGCATGATGCTGCCGACATGGTGCCGGCGCACCGCCGGAACGTACGGTGCCAGGTCGATGCGGTCGAAGTGCTGGTGATCGGTGATCGTCACGCCCTGGTCGAGCGTGTAGCTGTTGGTGGTTGACGTGCCGTAGGTGGTGTCACCGTCGCCCGCGTAGTGCTTGGCGGTGGCCAGCACGTGGTCGGGGCGGGCGAGGTCCTGGGGGTTGGTGCCCTGGAATCCGTCGATCGCGGTTTCCATCCGCGCGACCAACTGGGGGTCCTCGCCGAAGCTCTCGTAGGTCCTGCCCCAGCGCTTGTCCCGGGTGACGCACAGGCAGGCCGCGAAGACCCACTGCGGTCCGGTCGCCCGGGTCTCGGTGGCCGTGATGTGTTCCTCGTCGCGCACCAGCGCCGGATCGCGGGTAGCGCCCATCGCGATGTTGTGCGGGAAGATGGTGGCGCCGACCAGGTTGTTGTCGCCGTGCACCGAGTCGATGCCGTACAGCAGCGGGATGTGCAGCCGGGTGGCCAGCGCGTGCGACTGGTAACCGTCGATCATGTCGGCCCACGCCTGCGGTGTGTTGGGCGTGGGCGTCGAGCCGCCGCCGGAGAGCAGCGAGCCGAGGCCGAGGCTGGTGATCTGGGACGGGTCCGAGTCGACGGCGCCGCGCTCGGCCTGGGTCATCTGACCGACCTTCTCGGTCAGCGTCATCCTGCTGAGAAGGTCGCTGACCCGCCGCTCCACCGGGAGATGGGGGTTGAGGTACGGCAGGGTACGGCCGCCGACGGTCGCGGGCGGCGGTGTTTCTGAGGGCTCGTCGGGGGTGCGGGCCAACGCGGTTGGCACGGCACTGGCGACCAGGGCCGCCGCGGCCAACAACACGCCGACGAGGCGTGAACGGGGGGTGCGCCGGAACCGGGGACCGGCGCTTGGCGGGTGGTGTCTCAAGCTGTCCTCCCTGAAGGGGACCGACCTGTCGGGGCTTCTCCGCGCGACGGCAGAGCACACACCCAGCAGACAATCCACCTGCCGCCCCTGGACGTCAAGATGTGAAACGTCAGAAAGGTGTTGAGCCGTCATCACTTCACTGCTTGAAGGCAGGAGGGCGCTGAGCACTTCGCGCCCGACGGGGGTGGGCGTGGTTTTCGCCAACCACCGGCCAGGCGAACGTGAGGCGAATGCGGGCCAAATTCAGAACTCCTGCCCCAACCGGTCGGCTACGACCCACCGTTCACGCCGTCGGATGCGGCCGGGTCGGCTGACTCACCGATGAGGTGGTTGACGAGGATGTCGAGCCGCTCCTCCCGGCCGCCGTGCGGGATGCGGCCGCCCTGTTCCAGCACGACCATGCCGTGCGGTGCACTCCCAGACGACTTCCGCGAGGGGCTCGCGCGGTGCGTGATGCGGCGGCAGGGCACCGACGGACTCGTCGAAGGCGGACTGCAGCGCAGTAGCCCTGGCAGAAGCTACTCACCCACCAGGACCGGTCGAGGCGTTCGTCTCCGTCGATCAGGGGAGGGGTTCCGGCAGCTTGGCGAACGAGAGCCGCCTTGCTCGGCGAGCACACGCCCGTCCCCGACGGCGGTGGCCGGGCGCTCGACGTGGGCTGCGGTACTGGAGCACTGGCCGCCTACCTGGCGTCCCTCGGCTACATGGTGGACGCGGTCGACTTCGCCGACAGCGCCCTCGTCCGAGCCCGGAACAACCGCGGCCGCGAGAGCAAGGCGTACTCGATCTCGTCTGCTGGGTGGCCGATGCGGTGGCTGGCGGCTTCGGCGACGACGCGGGCGTGGGCGGGCGCGTTCGGCGGTGAATGTGACGTTCGGGTCGTCAAAGGGTGCGCTGCTTGCGGGGTACGGCCCTTTCCGGCCAAGTTGGCGGCGACGCCGACTCTGGAGCCACCTGCGGGAGCCGTGGGGCCGACGCGCCGTCGATAGACTCGGCCCATGGGTGAACCCAAGGACTTAGCAACCTTCTGGAGGCCGGCAGTCCGCGGGGTGGAAGTCCTGCACGCTCATTTCCGGCACCACGAATACCCGCGCCATGCGCATGAGACGGCGACCGTCGCGCTGATGGACCGCGGAGCCGCCTCCTTCCTCTACCGGGGCGAGGTCCACACCGCGTCGGCGGGCGACGTTTTCCTGCTCAACCCCGATGAGGTGCACACGGGTTGGCTGGCCCATCCGGAAGGCTACCGCTACCGCGTGCTCTACCTGGGGATCGAGGCGTTGGCGCAGTTCCACGACCCGGACAGCTGGCCGACACGGCGACGGACCCCTCCGGCGTTCCGGGAGACGGTGGTGCGTGACCCCGCGCTGGCAGCGGGGCTGGACAGGGTGCACAGGGCACTGGCCACCGCGTCCCGTGACGGGGGCGGGCCAGGCCCTTCCCCGCACGGCGACACCGACGACGGCCGGATGCTGCAGGAGCATCTGCTCATGCAGGTCGGCGAGATACTGCGGGCTCGGTATGCGGAACCAGGGCTGCGGCCGTGCGCGACGGCCACCGGTTCGGAGCACCGGGCCGTGTCGGCCGCGCGGGCCTATCTGGAGTCCCGACTCGCCGAGAAGGTCTCGCTGCTCGACCTCGCGGCGACCGCCTGCCTCAGCCCGTACCGTCTGACCCGGCTGTTCAGCGCGGAGGTCGGAATGCCCCCGCACGCCTACCAGAACATGCTGCGCGTCGGCCGAGCCAGGAAGTTGCTGGCCGAGGGAGCGCGGGGGGCGTGCGTCGCACACGAGGTCGGCTTCTGCGACCAGGCCCATTTCAACCGCGTCTTCAAACGCTATACGGGATTGACACCACGTCAATTCCAGCGGGGCGTACGGCGAGACGGGTGGCCGCTTTCACATCCCGCCGGTTACGGTCACGCCTAGCATCGCTGTCCAAACGGTCGTTCCCGTACCGTCGCGCAGCTGCGGAGGACTCCATGGTGGACGTGCACGTCCTACGTGTCTTCACCGACGCGCGGCAGCGGTTCGGAAACCCGCTGGGGGTGGTGCTGAATGCCGCGAGCTGGCCCCCGACCGCGCGGCAGCGGCTGGCGACCCGACTCGGCTACAGCGAGACCGTCTTCGTCGACGACGCCACCACCGCGAGCCTCCAGTTGTTCACGCCGGCCAGCGAACTGCCCTTCGCCGGCCATCCGTTGGTGGGTGTCAGTGCCCTGCTCGCCGACGTGACCGGACGGCAGCCGGACGCACTGCTCCCGCTGCTGCTGCACGAACCGGTGCCGACCCGGGCCGAGGACGGTACGACCTGGATCCGCGGGTCGGTCGCGGACGCCCCGCCCTGGGACCACGAGCGGCTGGCGGACCCCGCTGAGGTGGACGCCCTGCTGCCGCCCCCGCTCACCGGTGGGTCCACGTCGGCCCGCTGGCGGCGCACCCAGTGCTGGGCTTGGCTTGACCACTCGGCGGGGGTGGTCAGAGCGCGCGTCTTCGCCGCCGACTACGGGGTGGTGGAGGACGAGGCGTGTGGCTCCGCCTCGTTGCTGCTCGCCGCGCGGTTGGGCCGCCCGTTGACCGTCCGGCACGGGCAGGGCTCGGTGATCCAGGCCCGCCCGGTGGACCGGGACCAGGTCGAGATCGGCGGGCGGGTGGTCCACGACGGTCTTCGCCGGGTGGACGACCGGGAGCTACATGAGTACGAAAAGATACACAACGGGGACGAGAGGTAGGACCGAACGTGCGGCAGAACGCGCCGAGCCAGGCGCCGGGGCGGGGGGCGGACCAGTTATCCGGCGGCGCCTCCGTGTACGCGATGCTCACCCTCACCGTGGCGTTGTGGGGCAGCGCCTTCCCGGCCTCGAAGGCCGTAGTCGACAGTGTTCCACACCAGATCGCCGCGCTGCTGCGGTTCGGCTTCGGCGGCCTGGTCATCGTGGCATGGCTGCTGGCCAGCGGGCGTCGGCTCACGGTGAGCCTGGCCGATCTGGGACGGACCGCCGTGGCTGGCATGTTGGGGGTGTTCGGGTACAACACCCTCTTCTTCTGGGGCCTTTCGTTGGCACCCTCGATCGACGGCAGCATCATCGTGCCGGTCTTCGCCCCGGTCATCACCACCGCCATCTCGGTGCTGCTGCTACGCGAACGCACTTCCGGTGCCCGGATCGCCGGGCTCGCGGTGGGCATCGGCGGCTCCGTGGTCTTCCTGCTCGGCGTGGGCAGTCTCGCGGACGGCAAGCGGCTCCTCGGTGACCTGGTCTACCTGGCCGCGGCGGTGAGCTGGTCCGCCTACACGCTCGTCGCCAAGCGGATCCTCAAGGGGGATCCGCTGAAGGCCACCGCGTTGGCGACGATCTGCGGATCGATCGCGCTCGCGGCCGTTGCCGCCCCCGCGCTGCACTCCGTCGACTGGTCCAGGCTGTCGGGCGACTTCTGGCTCGTTGTGGCCTACCTGGCGGTGGGCCCGACGGCGATCGCGTACGTCTTCTACTACCGCGGTGTCCATGCCGTGGGACCGACCACCGCCTCGGTGATGATGTTCCTCTCGCCTGTCTTCGGCGGCCTGGGAAGCGTCCTGTTCCTGCACGAGAAGCTCACCTGGATGCAGGCGGTCGGCGCCGCCTTGATGGTGGTGGGAGCGCTTCTCGCGGTGACCGGGCGGCTGCTGCCCCGATGGCGGCGGGCGAACGTCGCCGCCGGGGCCGACCCCCTAGAGCCCAGCCCCGCCCGGGAGTCCACCACATCCTGATGCCAACGGAGGCACCGTGACCCAGCCGTTGATCGCCGAGAGACTCCACGACTTCGCGGGGCCGACCATCTTCAGCGAGATGACCGCACTGGCCCAACAGGCTGGTGCTGCCAACCTCGGTCAGGGCTTCCCCGACAGCGACGGTCCGCCGGAACTACTCGCCGCCGCGGCCGACGCCATCGGACGCGGGCTCAACCAGTACCCGCCGGCCACCGGACTGCCCGAACTGCGCGAGGCGATCGCCGCCCGCCGCACCGCCGACCAGCGGCTCACCTACGACCCGCGAACCGAGGTGGTGGTCACCGCCGGGGCGACCGAGGCGATCGCCGCGGCGCTGATCGGCCTGTGTGACCCGGGAGACGAGGTGATCGTCTTCGACCCGCTCTACGACTCCTACAGCGCCTGCCTGGCCATGGCCCAAGTGCGCCGGGTCCCGGTGCTGTTGGAGTTCGACGGGACCCGCTTCACGTTCGACCCCGAGGCGTTTCGCCGGGCCGTCACCCCGCGCACCAGGCTGGTGCTGCTCAACACCCCGCACAATCCGACCGGCAAGGTCTTCGACGAGTCGGAGCTGGCCCTGATCGCCGAGGTGTGCATGGCGCACGACCTGGTCGCCGTCACCGACGAGGTCTACGAGCACCTCGTGTACGACGGTCTGCGGCACCGGTCGCTGGCCACCCTGCCGGGGATGCGCGAGCGCACGCTCACCATCTCCTCGGCCGGGAAGACCTTCAGCTGTACCGGCTGGAAGGTCGGTTGGGCCTGTGGCCCGGCCCGGTTGGTGACCACGGTGCGCACCGTCAAACAGTATCTGACCTTCGGCACCGGCACCCCTTTCCAGGCCGCCGTGGCCCACGGCCTGACCCGGTGCATGCCGTGGGTCGACGAGTTGCGCGCCGAACTCGCCCGGCGCCGCGATCTGTTGGTCGCCGAGCTGCGGGCCGTGGGCATCACCACGTACCCGTGCGACGCCACCTACTTCGTGCAGATGGACGCCCGCTCGTTCGGCCACGACGATGGCGAGACGCTCTGCCGCGCCCTGATCCGGGACGCGGGGGTGGCCGCCATACCCAGTGTCGCGCTGTACGACGACAAGGCGGCCGGACGCCACCTGGTGCGCCTGGCGTTCTGCAAGGAACCCGGGTTGTTGACGACGGCCGCGCGTCGACTCGCCGCCTATGCCTCGGACGCGTCGGCTGCCCCACGAGAAGGGCAAGAACGTACAAGTAACGACTGAGTACGTGGCGGAAGAATCGGGTCAAGCACTGTGCAAGGTTTGAGGAGGCACCATAAATGACCGGCGAGAGCTCGCGGACTCCCGTGGTCTGGGACACGAAGATCGCCGTGGTCCTGCGAGACGACCTGCAGGTATGGCAGAAGCTGAACGTCACCGCTTTCACGGTCAGCGGTATCGCCGCCACCGTGGAGAACGTGGTCGGAGAGCCCTATCAGGACGGTTCTGACACCACGTACCTGCCGATGTTCCGCCAGCCGGTGCTGGTGTTCGCCGCCGACGCCGAGAAACTGCGCCTCATCCACGAACGTGCGCTGCGTCGCGAACTGCCCGTCGCCGTCTACACGGAGGAACTCTTCGTCACCAACAACGACGAGGACAACCGCGCGGCGGTACGTGCCGTGCCCACGGAGAAGCTCAATCTCGTCGGGCTGGCCATGCGTGGCGACCGCAAGATCGTCGACAAGGTCGTGAAGGGCGCGACGCTGCACCCATGACACACCGCACGCCGCCTTCGTCGGCGGGATGAGTCCTCCCGCCGACGAGCGTGCCTCCTCCGTACCACCAGGACACCGCTGGCTCCAGGAGACCCACGTGACCCAGGTGAACAGTCCGGACTGCATACTCATCGGCTTCAACGAAATAGACTTCGCCGACTTCGCGCGGGCCCAGAAGGTCTTCGAGCAGAACTCCGGCGCCTACCGCGAGTTGTTGACGAACTCGGTGCTGCTCGGCGACCGCCGTATGACCTACATGGACCTGCTCAACGTGGTGCGGGAGCACATGACGGGACAGCCGTCCCGGCTGACCGCGTTCGAGATGCCGAGCCTCGGCGTGGCGTATCTGACCAGCTTCCTGCGCCGCCGGGGATTCGACGTGGGTGTCGTCAACTTCTTCAACACCGGCAAGGGCGATCTGGCCGCTATGCTGGCGGGCACACCACGGGCGGTGGCGATCACCACCACGTACTACGTCGATGACGAACCGATTCGCCAGATCATCCGGTTCGTCCGCGAGCACAATCCCGAAGTCCCCGTCATCGTCGGCGGCCCCCGGGTGCACAACCTCTGTGCCGGGCAGCCGCCGCAGGTTCAGGACGTCCTGTTGAAGGCGCTGGGCGCCGACATCTACATCGACAGCGCACAGGGGGAGGACTCGCTCGCCGGGGTGCTGGGCGCACTGCGCGACAAGGGCGGTGACTTAAGTGGTACCCCGAACCTGATCTACCGCTCCCCGCGGGACCCGCGAGGCCCGATGGTGCGGACACTGCCGATGGTCGAGAACAACGACCTGAACGAGAACGCGGTCGACTGGTCGTACTTCGAGCCCGACTACTTCGCGCCGACCACCTACATGCGCACCTCGCGCAGTTGCTCGTTCGGCTGCGCCTTCTGCAACTACCCGGCGATGGCCGGTCCGTTGACGTTGAGCGACCTGTCCACCATAGAGAACGAGTTGCGTTACCTGTGCGAGAAGGGAGTGCGCAACCTCATCTTCGTGGACGACACCTTCAACGTACCGCTGCCCAGGTTCAAGAAGATCTGCCGGATGATGATCGAGAACCGGTTCGACCTGCGTTGGGTGTCCTTCTTCCGCTGCTCCAACGCGGACGACGAGGCCTTCGACCTGATGGCCGAGGCGGGATGCATGGGGGTGTTCCTCGGCATCGAGTCAGGGGATCAGCGGATCCTCAAGAACATGACCAAGTTCGCCAGGACGGACAGGTACGAGTACGGCATCAGGGAACTCACCAGACGCGGCATCGTCACCCTCGCCTCCATCGTGCTCGGCTTCCCCGGCGAGAACGAGGAGAGCGTCAACAACACCATCGACTTCCTCAACCGCACCCAACCCACCTTCTACAACGTCCAGCTCTACTACCACGACGTGCTCGCGCCCATCGAGCAGCAGCGGCAGAAGTACGGCATCGAGGGCAGCGGCTACTCGTGGCGGCACTCGACCATGAGCTGGCAGGAGGCGGCCGACTGGAAGGACGCCTTCGTCCGGCGGGTCCGGGGCCCGGCCCTGATGCCGCTGTACGGACTGAGCATCTGGTGCATCCCCTATCTGATCTCCCAGGGCATGACCATGGACGAGATCATCCGGTTCACCAAGAGCGCCACCCAACTGGTGGTCAAGGGACTGGACGCCGACTACATCGCGCCGGAACCGGAGATCGAGACGCTCGCCCAGGCACTGGCCGGCGCACCGGCCGCCGTTGGTGGGTAGCTACCGGGCGGCGCCGGGCGGCTGGCTGCGCGTGTGGCGGCCCCGACCCGAGGCACGGCTACGGCTGCTGTGCCTGCCGCCCGCCGGAGCCGCCGCCGCGCTGTACCAGCCGTGGACCGGCCCGCTGCCGCCGTACGTCGAACTCGCCGCCGTCGAGCCCCCCGGACGCGGCACCCGGTACGGCGAGCCGTACCCCACCTCGTTCCGGCAGATCGTGGACCCGGTGCTCGACGCGCTCTCGCTCCTGCCGCCCAAACCGGTGGCGGTCTACGGGCACAGCATGGGCGCGATCGCGGCGCTGGAGACCGCGAGGGCGCTGCGGGACGGCGGAACGCCACCGGTCGCGCTGCTGGTGTCAGCGCGCAACGCCCCAGCGGTACGCGGCACGGACGAGGAGACATGGCCCGACCTGACCGACGCCCAACTGTCCACGCTGCTACGGAACCTCGGCGGCCTGGACGCCGAAACCCTTGACGATCCCCGGCTGATGGCGACGGTACTGCCCGCGGTGCGCGCGGACATCGCCGTCCTCTCGGCCTACCAGTACACCCCCGCGCCACCGCTGGCGTGCCCCGTACGGGCCTACGCGGGCACCGGGGACACCGGGACGACACCGGCCGGGCTGGCCCTGTGGCGCCGGGAGAACCCGGCGGACTTCCGGCTGCATCGCGTGCCCGGCGGCCACTTCTTCTTCCGAGGACGTGAAGCGCACCACATCGCACGGCTCATGAGCGACCTCACGCCGACCGCCGCCGGGCGGGGTGCGGCGTGGCGCTAGCAGCGGACTCCGCCGCCGACGGCGGAAGAAGGGACGAACCCTGATGGCGGGTACCGACTCCGCACCCCTTTCCGGACCGCCGTCCGATCAGCTGCCGTTGGGCGGTCCCGCGCGGTGCGTCGCCGCGGCAGGGACGATCAGCGGCCAGGTGGATGTCCCGGCGCTGCGCGCCGGGTTGCACCGCACCGCCGAGTTGCTGCCCGCGCTGCGCTTCGAGACCGGACCCGGCCTGACCGTCCTGGACCTGCGCCATGTGCCGGCCAGCGAACGGGAGGAGGCGACACGGGAGGTCCTCGGCGAGCTGGTGCTGGCCCCCTGGAGCGCGCAGGGCCCGGCGCTGCGCGCCCGCCTGCTGCTCGTTCCGGACGGTGCCGTGCTGGCGGCGGCCGCGCGACGCGACGTGCTTGACGAGCCGGGATTCACCCGCTTCCTGGTTGACGCCTGCGCCCCGGACGAACCCCCGGTGTCCGCCGCGTCGGACGGCGACGGGACACCGGCGGCCTCGGACGGCGCGGCTGAGCACTGGAAGGATCTGGCCGGCTGTCTGCCGCCGTTCTCGCTCCCCACCGATCGGCCGCGCCCGCCCGCGCTCTGCGGTGACTGCGCGACCGTATCGCTGACCATCGCGGAGGAACTCGCCCCTCGGCTGAGCGAGTTGGCCGACGAGTGCGGAGCCGACACCGCCACGGTCATGCTCGCCGGGGTGCACGTACTGCTGAGCCGGATGGGCGCGGACGCGGAGACGGCCGTCACTTTGACCGCCGGGGCCGGTGACCGGTCGGTGAGCCTGGCCAGCCTCGCGGACGGCCCGTCCTTCCGCACGCTGCTGGAGCGGGTGCGCGACACACGGTTCGCCGAGGCCGAACACGGCCCAGCGCCCGAGGAGTTGTACACCGCCGTGGCCCTGACCGTGCGTGACCGCGCCCTGCTGCCGCCTCGGGCGGTCGGCGGCCTGCCGTTGACGCCGCTGCGGCTGCCGCGCGTCGTATCGGCGCACGAGCTGCGGTTCGTGCTGGAGCCGCGGCCCGGCGGCGGCTGGGGCGGCCAGCTTGAGTACGCGCCCGAGGTGTTCGACCGGGTGACCGCCGAGCGGCTCGCGTCGCGCTACCGGCTGGTGCTGGCGGCGGCCGCTGACTGCCCGGACACCCCGGCCTCCCGGCTTCCCATCCTCACCGCGGCCGAACGGCGGCTGGTGACCGTGGAGTGGAACCGTACCGAGACCAGCGCGCAGCCCGACCAGTGCCTGCACGAACTGATCCGCCAGCAGGCGCGCCTCACCCCGGACGCCCCGGCGGCCCGCTGTGGCGAAACGGTTCTGACGTACGGTCAGTTGGAGCGGCGAGCCAACGGTCTCGCCCGGTCGCTGGCGGAGCACGGTGCCGGGCCCGGTCGGACCGTGGGCATCTGCGCCCAGCGGTCGGTCGACATGGTGGTGGCAGTCGTGGCCGTCATGACGGCGGGCGCCGCCTATGTGCCCCTGGATCCCGCGTACCCGGCGGAACGGCTGGCGTTCATGGTCGAGGACAGCGCTGTGCCCGTGATCCTCACGGACCGCTCCTCGGCCGAACTGCTCGACGAGCGGCGGGTGGCCCTTCTGCGGCTGGATTCGACGCAGACCGCCGCCACCGCGCCGCACACCTCGGTGACCCCCGACTCACTCTGCTACGTCATCTACACCTCCGGCTCCACCGGTCTGCCGAAGGGCGCGGCGAACACCCACCGGGGCGTGCTGAACACCATGAGGTCGCTGGTGAGCCGACTGCGGCTGGACACGGCGACGCGCCTGCTGCAGGCTTCCTCGCTCAACTTCGACATGTCCGCCTTCGACATCCTGGCCACCTTGTTGTCCGGCGGCTGCCTGGTCATACCGGAGCAACACGAGGCGACGGAACCGGCCCGGCTGCTCGACCTGGCGCACCGCGCGGACCTCACCGTCTGGAGTTCCACCCCCGCGCTCTTCCGCGGCGCGCTCGACGAGGCGTACGCGACCGGCCGCGGGCTGCCGCCGCGGCTGCGGACCGTGGCACTGGGCGGCGACCGGTTCCCCGCCGAGGTGCCCGAACTGCTGGCGGACCTGGCGCCGGGCTGCCGCGCGTTCAACTTCGCCGGTATGACCGAGGTCTCCTTCACCACCACCGCCCACCCGGTGACCGTGGCCGACGCCCGGCGTACGAGCGTGCCCTGGGGACGGCCGCTGCCCGGGCAGCGGATGTACGTGCTCGACGAGTACGGCGAACCGGTGCCTCCCGGCGCCCCGGGCGAGCTCTACATCGGCGGAGCGGGCGTCGGCCCCGGCTACTGGAACCGGCCCGAACTCAGCGCCGAGCGGTTCGTGGCCGACCCGTTCGCGGACGAACCCGACGCGCGCATGTACCGCACCGGGGACCGGGTACGGCACCTGCCGGACGGGGCCGTCGAGTTCCTGGGACGCCTGGACCACCAGGTCAAGGTGCGCGGGTTCCGGATCGAGACCGGTGAGATCGAGGCGGCGCTCACGCTCCACCCCCAGGTGCGGGACGCCGTGGTCGAAGCGCGGGAACACGAATCCGGCGGCGACCGCAGGCTGATCGCGCACATCGTGCTCAACGCGCCGGAACGGCCGTTGTCCGTGGAGGAGTTGCGCGGCTTCCTGGCCACGCGTCTGCCGGATCCGATGATCCCCTCGGTGTTCCTGACGCGGCCCTCGCTCCCCCTGACACCGGGCGGGAAGATCGACCGGGCCGCGCTGGCCGCGGTCGTCGTACCCAACGGCCGGCCGCTTCTCGACGCCCCCTACGAGGCGCCGCGCGACGAGTTGGAGCGCACCATCGCCGCCGAGTGGGAGCGGATCCTGGGGATCAGCGGAGTGGGCGCGCACGACGAGTTCTCGGCCCTGGGCGGCCACTCGCTGCTGGCGACGGCGACGATGGCGGCGCTCTCCGAGCAACTGGGCGTGCCCCTGTCGGCGCGGGACCTGTTCGAGGCGTCGACCCCGGCGCGGCTCGCCAAGCGCGTACGGTCAACCGCCCGCTAGGCGCCCGCGGTTCAGCGTCGGTGGACCAACAGGCTCTGCGCGGAGCGGGCGACCGGCCCGTCCTCGTCGTAGAGGGTGGCGGTGGCCAGCCCGGCCCGACCGGGACCGAGGCTGGTCTCCGCGTCCAGACACAGCCACTCGCCGACCGGGGGACGCAGCAGGTGGACGGTCAACTCCGGTGGAACGAAGCCCCATTGCCGGATGTCCAGTACGGCGCTGACACCGTTGGCGGAGTCGGCGGACAGCACGGTCCGCTGGAACGGTGACATCGGCTCGTCGGGCAGCAGGGGCAACCTCGGCCGCAGCCACACTGCGGCGGGTCCCAGCCCGCCGTAGCCGCCATGGACGAAGGACCACTCGACCGACTCCAGGAAGCCGCACCGCCAGTGGGCCGGGGCGCCCGGCACCGTCGCCGGTCCGTCCGCCCTCGGCGCGGGCGGCTTCTCCACCATGCCGTCGGCGGGCACGTCATCGGGCGCCTCAAGCACGCACCACGCCGACGCGTACACCAACGTCCGCTCGGCGGCGCGCAGTTCGCCACGCACCAGCCGCACCCGCCGACCCGGACGCTCGACCCACGCCCGGACCGTCAGCGGTCGCAGCGGCACGGGGCCGAGGATGTCGTACGAGATCCGGGCCAAGGACAGATCCGTGCCCGCGCACCGCTCCAGCTCGCGGGCGAGCAGCGCCCCCGGCGGCCCGAAGTGCTGCAGCCCGGGGTCCCACGGCCCCTGGGTGTGCGTCGTCGGGCGGTACGCGCCGCCGTCCGCGGTGTCGACGGGCTCGAAGTAGGCGTCGGCGTCAGGCATGGGGCTCCAGCATGCTCAGCTTCTCCCGTACGTCGAACGGCGCCCGGGGCGGTGCCGCCGCCGGACCGTCAGGCGTACCAACGTACAGCCAACCGAGCAGCCGCTCCCCGGGGTCCAGACCGAGACATTCGCGCACTGCAGGAGAGTCGACCGCGTTCCCGGTGCGCCAGATCGCGCCCCAGCCACGGCTGTGCAGCAGCAGATGCAGCGTGTGGACCATGGAGACGGTCGCGGCCAGTTGCTCCCACTCCGGGACCTTGGGGTGGGGCAGTCGTGGGCACAGCACGATGGAGATCAGCAACGGGGCGCGCAGCGGCTTGGTGCGTGCCTGTTCGGCCCGTACCGGATCGTCCGTGCCGCGGGCGAGCGCCGCCCCCAGCCGGTCCCGGGCGGTACCCCTGACCGTCACCAGCCGCCAGGGGCGCAGCCGCCCGTGGTCGGGGGCGGTCGATGCGACCTGGAGCAGTTCCAGCAGGGTGTCGTCGTCCGGGCCCGGGGCAGCCAGCCGGGTGACGCTCCGGCGGGTCAGTACGGTCTGCATGACGTCCATGCCACTCCTTCAGCTCTGCTGCCCGCCGGACACGACGTGTGGGGCGGCCATCGGCCACAGCGCGCGTGTCGGACCGGAGCGGGGGATCTGCTCGATGCCCCTGGCCGTCGGCCCCGGCGCGTCCGCGACCACCATGTGCCCGGACACCTGCGCGAACCCGGCCCTGAAGTGGTTGACCGACTTCACGGCGACGATCCGGTACCGCCGTGGGACCACGCCGTGCAGCAACAGGATCTCCGGGTCGAGTACCTGGCGGCGTTGCGAGGCCACGATCACCTCGCAACGCCCCACGGTGATCCGGACGCTCGGGCCGAAGTCCGCCCGTTTGCCCCGCCGCATCGCGGTCTGCGTGATCACCCCGTCCGTGACAGCCCGGACCGTGCCCACCGCCTCGACGGGTGGGCCGCTGGCCCAGCCGTGCCGACCGCCGAGCCGCACGTCGAGCGTGTTGCCGACGCCCGCCGCCACCGCCGTCGCGACCGTCTCGGGGTCCCACAGGGTCGCGAAGCAGGTCGCAACGGGCGCCTCCAACAGGGCGCGCAGCAGATGGGTGTTGTCGCCCGTCGCGCCGCAGCCGGGATTGTCGCTGCCGTCGCCGACGACGACCGTGGGTTCCTCGGAGGCGAGCGCCAGGCGCACCGCCTCAACGGGTGCCAGCAAGGTGGGGCGGAAGCGCTCCCGCTGGCCGTCCAGCCACGCGGCGGCTTCGTCGCAGCACCGCTGGGCGAGCCCCGGGTCGCCGTCGGTGACCGTCACGACGCTGGTGGCGGCCTGTTCGGTGTCGGCGTACGGGAAGCCGTGGAAGGCGGCGCAGGCCAGGACCCCGGGACGTTCCTCGATCTCCCGGACCAGATCGCGCAGTTCACGTGCGGGCGACCCGGCGACGGTGGGCGAGGGCGGCAGCAGCATGGGCAGCCTGCGCTGCCGGATCACCGGCCGGATCGTGCCCCGCGCGGCGGCGACCGCCAGTTCGCCCGCGAGGCGGGCGCGGTCGGCGGCGTCCGTGTGCGGATACTCGTGGAAACCGGTCACCACGTCGGCCAGGTCGAGCAGTTCGTCGGGGACGTTTGCGTGCAGGTCCATGGTGACGGCGATCACCGCGTCGGGCAGCAGCTGCCGTACCCGGCGCAGCACGGCCACGTCCAGGGAGCGGTCCGGCGCGATCACGCCCGCGCCGTGCAGGTCGAGCAGGACCACCTCGCAGTCGCCCGCCTCGCACAGCGCACCCGACAACCTTTGTTCCAAGGCGAGATGAGCGTCACCCGAGATGGCGGGGCCGGGCTCGGCGCGGGCGTGGAACGCCGGACGCACCTGTGCGCCGACCGCCGCACAGGCGGCCAGGTAGCCGCCGGTCACGGTGGCCGTCCCACCGAACTCGGTGAGCAGATCCGGCCCTTGGTGGCAGGAGAACGCCGACAGTTCGGCCGTTCCCAGGTATTCGACCATGAAGGTGCTGGACTCGTGCACGAGCCCGCCAACGGCCGCCCGCACCACGCGCGCCGACGGTCCGGCACAGCCGCGGGCGGTCACCGTCGCACCAGCCCGAGCGCGTTGTAGCCGTGCCGTTCGCGAGCCGTGCCGAGCGGCAGCCCGGCGGCGATGTCCGCCCGGATCGCCTGCTCCGCGGCGGCGACGCGCCGCACCTGTTCGGCGGTACGGTCCAGCACCTGCGCGGGAACGACCAGACAGCCCGCGTCGTCGCCGACCAGGACATCACCCGGGGCGATCCGCACACCGCACACCCGCACCGACCGTTGGACCGCGGTCAGCCGCACCCGGTGCTTGCCCGACTTCATGTACGAGCCGCCGCTCCACAGCGGATAGCCGCTTTCCCGGATGGCGGCCACATCCCGGCAGACACCGTCGATGACCGTCCCGGCCACCTGGCCGCGCACCGCGGTCAAGGTGAGCAGGTCTCCCCACACGGTACGGTCGGTGCGGCCGTCGTTCGCCACCACCACGACGGCGCCGGGTGGCACATCGTCGATGAACTCACCGGCGGGCCCCGGGTTCCCCGGCGCGACCGTCTCGTACCGGACGGTGAAGACCGGGCCCGCGACCACCCCCTCGCCGGAGATCCGCCGCAGGCCGGGTAGTCCCGTCTCGCCCCGGTCCAGCAGGTCCAGTGCGTCGCTGACCGCGCTGGTGCCGTGCGCGCGGAAAACGTCGAGCACGTCTTGGCTCACCGTCGGTCCCCCTTCGTGAGTTCCACCGCGCGTTCGACGGTGAGTGTGCCGGTGGGTTCGGTGCCGGTGCCGGGCAGGGGGAGCGGCCGGACCCAGCCGGGGGTGTCGAAGGCCAGTCGCGGCTCGGTGCCGTCGTCCGCGTAGTACGTGTCGCTGGGCCCCACGTCGCTCGCCTCGGTCATGTTGGGCAAGGTGGCCAGGGCCACGTTGGTCCAACGGCCTATGCCCTGGTCCCACTTGCCGCCGACGAAGGTGGGGATGCCCGCCGAAGCGCAGAAGTCGTGGATGCGCACCGACTCGGCGAGGCCGCCCACCCGACCGGTCTTGATGTTGACCATCCGAGCGGCGCCCAACTCGGCCGCCTCCCGGGTCTCCCGCAGCGAATGCACCTGTTCGTCCAGGCAGATCGCGGTCTCCAGCCGCCGCTGCAACTCCGCCGTGGTACGCAACAGGTGGCGCGGGAAGGGCTGTTCGAGCGCCAGCAGCCCCAGCCCGTCGAGAGCCAGCAGATGGTCCAGGTGCGTCTCGTCGTAGGCCGCGTTGGCGTCGGCGATGACCGGAAGGTCCGGGAAGGCGGTGCGTATCTCCCGTACCGGGACGGTGTCCCAGCCGGGCCGGATCTTCAGCCTGAACCGCCGGTAGCCGGCCTCGACGCCGCGCGCCACGTTTTCGACGAGTTCCGCGACGGTCGGCTCGATTCCGGCGGTCGCGCCGACCGGCACCGGCCTGACGGCTCCGCCGAGTTCCTCGCACAGCGGCCGCCCGCGCAATCGCGCCTGGAGGTCCCACAGGGCGGTCTCCACCGCGCCCTTGGCCTCCTCGTGGCCGTTGACCTCGCGCCACAGCCGCATGCAGTTCTCCGGAGAGCTGCTGCCCGCCGCCAGCAGCATGGGCCCCAGGAACCGTTCTATGACATACCAGGCCGTCTCTATCGTCTCGTAGTTGTAGAACGGGGTCTCCATGGCCGTGCATTCGGCGCGGCCGATCCCACTGACACCGTCGGGGTCGGCGCCTTCCACCTCGACGACGAGTTTGGTCCATGTGTGGTACCGCTGCCAGCGGTTCTCGAAGGGATGGGTCAGCCGGGCCGTCACCAACCGCAGCGTGATCCGGTCGACCGTCATCGTCATCGTCGTGCCCGGCGACCGAGTACGGCCGTTGTTCATCGGGGCCCTCCCGTACTGTCCGGACCGCCCGGCCGCTTCGCGACCACATGGACGGAGAGCTTCTGGCCGCCCTGGAAGATGTTGACGCGCGGCTGGAGGCTGGCCTTGGAGCCGAGGAAGGCGACCTGGCCACGCAGCACGTAGGTGTCGAGGCTGACCGGCATCGCGACCACCTTGATCGGCTCTCCGCCAGGCACGTCCGCGCTGAGCACCGGATAGGCGGCCGGGGCCACATAGCGCTGCACCACGCCCGCCTCCTTGACGGCCCGGCCGACGGCCTCGGCCCACTGGCTCCGGCTGACCGCGCCGCCGATGGTGACACCGTCCCCACGGATGTCGTACGGCTGCTTCAACACGTAGTCGTGCTGGTGCTCCAAGAGCCGCTCAGGCAGCCCGCCGCCCGACTCCACCCGTCTGCTCCACGGCAGCAGACCGGCGACGAGCGCGCGTTCCTGCGCGGTGAACAGCGATGCGAACCGTGGCTCTTGCACCATGGCGAGGGTCAACTTGCTCTCGGCGACGCACCGGACCAGGAAGGAGTTGAGGTGGAACAGGTCGCTGTCGCGCAGCACCTCCCGCCAACGGCCCGTCAGCGTCGGGTCGCTGTGGGCCAGCCGCTGCCACGCGACGGTGTTGACCTTGTTCCAGCAGGCGTCGATCGCCCGCCCGCCCACCCGGGCGCGCCCCGCGCGGACCGTGATCTCCCGGGGGTCCGCGACGAAGGCGTCGACCCCCAACGCCCGGAAGGCGGCGGCCATCTCCAGGCTCTCGCGGTTCCCCGCACCGCGCGGCTGGAGCACAACCAGCGACAGGTCGCGGTGTTGGCGGCGGGCTTCGGCGAGGCCCGGCCCCACCGCGTCGAGCAGCGCGGCTTCGTACGGTACGGTTCCCGCGGCGTGCGGTGGCACGGGAACGGCCGCCGCGTCGAGGACGTACCGGACGACGGTGTGGACGCGCGGCGTGAACAGCGTCCCGGCCGGGGCGTCCGCGTTGTTCTCCAGCACCCGCAGGCGTTCGCCGTCCCTTTCCAGATAGCCGTCCAGGCGGCAGACACCGATCCTGGTGGCACGGTCCCGCCCCCGGCCCGCGGCCTCCGCCTCGATCAACTCGGTCGCGGTCGGCGGCAGGCCGTACCAGGCACGCACCTCTGCCTCCGCCAGGTACAGTGCGGCGACCTTCTCCAACAGCCTTACGTAGGCTTCCAGTTGACGTCCGACGAGGGTCACCGCGGACTCCCGCAGGAAGAGCGGAAGCGGTGAGAGGGGATAGTCGCGGTTGCGGAAGACCGGCGCGGCCGCCTGGGCGCGCTCGATGGCCCGGGGCAGCCGGGGACCGGCGGCGGCCAGGCGGGCGGCGGTCTCCAGCGCGGTGCCCCAGTCGATCAGACGGGGCTGGCTGAAGCCGTCAGGCTGGTCCGGCACCGGCCACCTCCGCCCGGGCGCCGTGCCCCTGAGCATCCCTTGCCCGCTCGCGCACGTCCAGGAAGTACTGGGCGATCAGCTCGCGGGTGAGGGGTCCCGGCGCGGGTCCGGGACCGCGGCACTCGTGGTGGTCGAAGGACCGCACGGGCGCGAACTCCAGCCCCGTCCCGCACAAGAACGCCTCGTCCGCGGTATGGGCGTCCGCGCGGGTGAGTGCCGTCTCGCAGACCGGGATGCCACGGGCGCGGGCCGTGCGCAGCACCCAGGCGCGGGTGATGCCGGGCAGCACGTCCTCATCGAGCGCCGGGGTCTTGAGTACACCGTCCCGCACCAGGAAGAGCGCGGCCGTCGGCGCCTCCGCGAGACGCCCATGACGGTTGGTCAGTACACAGCCGTCGAACCCCGCCTCCCGCGCCTCCTGCCAGGCGAGCCTGGGTCCCGCGTAGTTGGCGACGTTCTTGGCGGCCGGTGGGTGGACCGCGCCGGAACCGCGCTGCCAGTCACTGACGCACAGTTCCATGGCGCGGCCCTCCGCCAGCCACCGCTTGCGGCCCATCGGCGTGACGGTCACGGTGAGTTCGGGTACGGCGGCGTCGCCGAGCTGGCCCGCGTTGAACGGCGTGGCCGCCACGCGGGTGTAGGCGTCCTCCCGTACGTCGTTCCGCTCGACCAGTTCGTCGATCACCGTGGCCAGCCGGGACAGTCCGGGGTCCGGAAAGCGCATGGCGCGCAGCGAGGCGGCCATGCGGTCCACGTGTTCCGACAGCGCGAAAGGGCGGGCGTGGCCGCCGCCGGCCGGGACGTAGAGCCGGATGCCCTCGAAGACCGACAGCCCGTAGCGCATCGCCAGGCTGCCGATCGGCACCGCCGCCTCGGCGGCGGTGACCCATCGGCCGCGGAAGTACACCTGCGGATAGGCGGCCACTCAGGCGGCCTCGGAGTACACGAAGACCGGTTCGGTGGGGTCGTACCCGGCACGCAGGATCGCGTCGAAGTGCTGGTGCCTGAGTTCGATCGCCCGGATCAGGCTCTCCCGGGCGTCCCGCTGCCGCTGCGGGGTGTCGCAGTAACGGATCAGCAACTCGCGCAGCGGTTCGGTGTGTTCGTCCTCCAGCTCACTGACGCCCTCCTGGTCGGAGTCGCTTGAGGCGTGGTGGACGAAGAACTCGTACCCCCACCGGGGCAGTTGGTAGACGTCCCGCATCACGGCCATCATGCTGTGCCCGGCGTTGTTGGTGATCGGCGGCTGGCCCTCCATCAGCAGCAGTACGGAGGCGGCGCCGACGGTGAAGTGGACATTGGTGTTGTTGCACGCGTTCTTGTTGTGCTCGATGACCGCCACCGTCTCCGGGAAGAGCTGCGCTCCCGGCAGACTCGCCGGGTCGACACCCACGGCACGTCCGAAGTCCTCGAAGGTCTCCACGTGCCGCTTGGAGTGGGTCAATCCACCCGTCTCCTCCTCGTACGCGTTCTCTATGAACGACCGCCGCAGGTCGAGGTCGTCGGCGCGCATGCCGACCCCCATCAGGTTCCGGGTCCACCAGCTCTTGATGGGCCAGCGCTGGACGACGAAGGTCTGGAGCAGCCGCTGGGTCGCCTTGCCTTCGAGGATGGTCTGGTAGAGCGGGCTGGTCATCTTCTTCCGCTCCGCGATGATGCTCTCCAACTCGTCGACGAACGTGCTGCTGGACATGGGGCTCCTCCGCGCGTTAGGGAAACGGGTGGGAAGTGCTGTGCCGGGGCCGCCAGGACGGAGACGGCCGTGCGGGTGTGAAGGCGGTGACGTTGCTGGGGAGTTGAGTGGTCGGTCAGCGGGCGTCGTGCGTCGCGTTGTCGAGCATCGCGAGGACCTTTCCCGGTCCCTCGCTCCTGATCGACGCCAGGTTCTCCAGGTTGAGGTCGAGCATGCCACTGACGATCGACTCGCACCGGGCGAGGGTTCCGTCGCCCTGCCATGGCGTCGGCAGTTCCGCCGCGGCGTCCGCGAGCGGGACGATCGAGAAGGTCCGATGGCCACGGGAGTTGAGGTACGCGGTGAGCAGTTCGAGGGCCAGGTTTCCGCCACCCTTGCCCATTCCGCATAGCGAGGCGTCGATGTAGCGGAAGCCGTGCTGCATGGCCACGAGGGAATTGGCGAATCCCATGCTTATGCCGTCATGGGAATGAAAGCCGAGGGCTGCGTCCACGGTTTCGCGAACGCTTCCGGCGATCCGGGCGACATCGTCGGGGAACATGCTGCCGTTCGAGTCGGCGAGGTAGAAAACATCCGCGGAAATCCTCTGAGCTGCCTCGGCCGAGCGTAAGATCTCCGCCTCGGTCAGCTCGCTGACCCGGACCAGATTCACCGAGAACGCCATTCCGGCGCCGTGCACGGCTTCCGCGTACGAGGTCAGCTCCTTGACGGTAGTCGGTGCGGTCGGCATTCGGACCAGACGCACTCCTGCCCGCGCCAGCCGCGCCAGCGCCTCGGGGGTGACGTCCTTGGCGTGTGCCATGACCACGAGCCCGGTGGCGGCCCCGGCGGCTTCGCACAGCCGCTCCAGGTACCCGCTGGGGCAGGAGGCGGACGGGAGTTCAGCACCGTCCACCGCATGACGGTTCGGTCTGAAGTACCCGACTTCGACGTAGGGAACGCCTCCAGCGGCGCAGGCGCGGACTACTCGCTCGGCCCGCTCGGTGGTCCAGGAGTGTCCATTGACATATCCGCCGTCGCGCAGTGTGACATCGACGACAAGTACGCTTTCCCCCGGTGTCATAACTCTCCTGAGAGGTCCGAATCTGGAGCTTCCGTGGGGTTGGGAGGTTGATCGATGACGCACGTTGAGGGATCCGAAAGGGGAAAATGATCTGCGATCATCACTCAATTCGCTGAGTCAACGGTCTTGGCCAGTAACCGTAGTTCGATTCCCGCCGCAACGACAAGACGAAGCGATCACGATGACTAGATTGCGGTGGTAACGCTGAGTGCAAGATCGCCGTACGGCCACGCCACCTGGGATTCGGCGACCGAAGGGTCCGGGTGCCGGATGGGCAGGCGGATAATCATGGCGTGAATGGACTGGACTATGCCAGGGGGATTGCCCGAATATGAGACGGCGCTTCTGTCGCCGAGGCGCCCACAAGTCCCTTACTAGGAAGCGCTGTTGAGGGTGTGGTTGGCACACCGCGTGTCGCCATCCAGTCACCGGCACGCGACGACGTACCGCCGGGCCGACGGCGCAGCGGCCAGGCGGCGTCGAACGTGCGCTGCCCGCGCGTCGGTCAGATGAGGGTGATATCCGTGGCGATCGCCGCGGTGCCGCCGACTCGGACCAGCAGGTCGGCGGCACCGGGGCGGGTGCTGGCGGCGATGGCGGCGGGTTCGCCGAGCGAGTCACTCATGTCGACGTCGAGCGCGGACAAGCCGTGGTCGGCGAGGTGCGCGACCAGGCAGGCGGTGCTGTTGGCGTTGGCGATGTCCTCGGGCACACCCCATGAACAGGTGCCGCTGTGCCTGGGCGTGCCAGTCCCCGGCCGCACGTCGGCGGCGGTAGTGTGCGTCGGCTCCGGGCGAGTTTCGCAGCGCGGCGAAGGTCCACAGGAACCCGGCCGTGATCAGCCGGTCGTTCTTGATGAAGCGTCGCCCGACGAACTTCTTCTTGCCCGAGGCGCGGGTGATGGGCGCCGAGCCGGCGTATGCCTTCAGGGCGCGTGCGTCGGCGAAGCGGTCGGGGTCGTCTCCCACTCTCGGCGAGCACCCGGGCGCCGAGTTGGACGCCGAGGCCGGGGAAGCAGAGCAGGATCTCAGCGTCCGGATGCTGGTGAAAAGACTCCTCCACCGACTCGGCCAGGTCATCGGCGGCTCGGCAAGCTGCGTCCAACTGGAGGATAAACGCGGCAAGTTGGCGTCCCATCGCGTCCTCGACGGCCTGGGGCTGGTGGGGGCAGTCGCCGCGGTAGATCTCCTTGAGGCGCCGGGCCTCGGCGTCGATCGCGCGGACGCGGCCGACACGGCGCGGCGCGGCTTGAAGTTGGGCGATCGAGAGCTTGGCCGCGCGGGCCGGGGTGGGGCCGCGGCCAAGACGGCGCGGGCCTCGGGCCGGGCCAGGCCGTGCTGCCCGACTGGCTGCCCCTGGTGCCGGTCGACTTCGAGGCCAACGAGTCCTGGTCCGAGCAACTGGCTGCTGCCGGTTTCGATTCCGGCCGACCCGCGCTCGTCGTCTCCACCGGCGCCTCCATGTACCTCACCAAGGACGCCACCGCGGCTACCCTGCGCCAGATCGCCGGGCTCGCACCCGGATCGACACTCGCCATGACCTTCCTGCTGCCGACCGAACTTGTCGACGCCGCGGACCGGCCCGCACTGCGGGCGAGTGATGAAGGCGCACGAGCGTCGGGAACGCCGTTCAGCAGCTTCTACACGCCGGAGGAAATACTGGCGCTGGCCCGCGAATCCGGCTTCACAGACATACGACACGTATCGGGAGCCTCGCTCGCCGAGCGCTACTTCGCCGATCGCACCGACGGCCTTCGTCCGTCAAGTGGAGAGGACCTGCTGCTGGTCACCACCTGAGCCCCTCGTCAACCCATCTGTTCGAAGGAGCCCCCCGCGGTGGCTGGTGCATCGCGGTCAGAAGGCTCCCAGATCGGCGGACACCCAGTGTTCCGGCCGCATGTGGATGGCGACGTGCTCACCGAGATGGGTCTGGTCGTATTCGACGAAGTCGGCGACCTTGTCCTGTGGGAGGTACCGTGCGGCCATCTCCCAGGATCGTTCGCGGCTGTCTGGCGCCGTCCTGGTCACCGGTCCCTCCACCGACACGTAGCGCACTGTCGGCTCGGTCCGCTGCACCATCAGGCTGAAACGCCCCGCAGACCGAATCGCTCGCGCCTTCCGGGAATCAGGTCCGGTACGCACCCACAGTTCGCCGCCCGGCGTGTAGTGGTACCAGATGGGGACGATCAGGGGTGCGCGATCCGGCCGTTCGACCACCGACAGCGCACCGACATGAGGCTCCGCCAGGAACTGCTCGCACTCTCGCCTTGTAAGTGTCATGCAGTCGACCCTAGCGACGCCTGGCAGCTTCAAACGTGCGGCTTTGCTGGCGAGTTGTTCCGAGCGTCGACCGCCTCGCTCGCCGAGATCCGGACGCATCCCTTGAGGAGGCGGTACGACGGCTCGATGACTTCGGCCGTGGTTCTCTGTCTACGGTGACGTCAGGACTGGTCGTCCGTGAAGCCTCGTTCGAGAGCGTCGAGCGCTACGCCCACGGTGGCATTGAGTTGCCGCCGGACGCTGAGCGGTGAGCGTCCCGCGAGGAGGCCGTCCCTGCGCGACGCGGCGTGACGGTGTCCGGTGACGACCAGGCCGCCGCCCGCGCCGCGCTGGAGGGCTTGACGGTCAAGCTCCTGCAGGCCGGGGAACGACGTGGGCGCGGACAGGCGGTCGGCGCCGACATCGACGGACTGCGCGCCGTCGCCCGCTCCTGCCCCGACACCCTCACCGGCGACCGCGACAAGGCCTTGGTGCTCACCGGCTTCCACTACGCCTCGCGCAGCCAGGATCCGGCCGGGCTGCTGACCGGCGACATCACCGTGCACCCGCGCGGTCTGGTCGTGGCGGTGCTCACCGGCAAGACCAAGCACAGCGTGCGCAACGCGAAGATCTCGTACGCGCAGGACCCGGAGATCTGCCCGGTCCGCGCGTACACCGCCTACCGCGAGCGCCTGGTCGCCGAACACGGTCAGCAGTGGAACGACCCGTCCGCCCCGGCGTTCATCGGCATCGACCGGTGGGGCCACGTCACCGGCGGCATGGGACCCGACTCCGTCACCCGCGCCATCAAGCGAATCTCGCAGCGGGCTGGGGTGCCGATCCATTGGACCGGGCACTCACTGCGCATCGGCCTGGCTTCCGTCGGCCGAGCCAAGAGCAAGGACGGCATCGCCATCGCTGACCAGGGCGGATGGGCACGCCACTCCCGCAGCATGCTCGGCTACTTGCAGATCAACGACGGCTGGGACGACAACGCCTCCGCCGGACTCACCTGATCCCGCAGGCCGACTTGGCTCGGAGCCGGTAGGTCGCCTGACGGCATGTGTGCGAGCAGAACGGCCGACCTGTCATCCCGGGCGGGGATTGGCCGGTAAGTGCCTGTTTGCGATTTCTCGGCCAGTTTGTCGAGGTCAGAGCGTCGTGACGCCCGGCGGCTGTGGTTGCGCAGTAGGGAGGAAGGGGGACCAGGCGGTTTGACCTCGGGCCAGTAGGGGGGACCTCTAGTCGGATGGTCGTCAGGCCGCTAGAGGAAGGAAGGCTTCGTGAGCAACAGGCTGTATGTCGGGGGCTTGAGCTACTCGGTCAGCGACGCCTAGCTGAGGGCGTTGTTCGAGCCGTTCGGAGAGGTCGAGTTCGCCAACGTGATCCGCGAGCACGCTTAAATCGAGGCAAAGGCTTCGGGTTGTGACGATGTCCACCGATGAGGAGGCCAAGGCAGCTATCGAGCACCTGCACGGCTCGATGTACGAAGAGCGAAGGCTCACGGTCGCCGATAACGCCCCTCCAGGCGCCCGCTAATCGACTGCCCGATGCCACGTGGTCGGTCGGCGGGTCGGCTGATGCCAACCGCGAGCCCGTGTCGGGGAACGCGCGGCCGGGCGAGCACGAGATATACGGAGTTACCGATGAAGGCAATCGTCGTAACGGATCCGGCCGCGGAAGCGGCCGGGATCACACTCGCGGAGCGGCCTGAGCCGACGCCGGCGATCAACGACGTCGTCGTTGAAGTCCATGCGTCGGGCTTCGTCCCCGCGGAGTGGGAGTGGCCCTCGACGTGGGTCGATCGCTCCGGTCACGATCGAGCCCAGGCGATCATCGGCCACGAGTTCGCCGGAGTGGTCACCTCCCTCGGCTACGGCACGACGGGACTCTCGCTGGGACAGCGGGTGTTCGGGATCACGGACTGGCACCGCGATGGAACCCTGGCCGAGTATGCGGCCGTGGAGGCACGCAACCTTGCGCCGCTGCCGGGCAACGTCGACTTCACGGTGGGCGCGAGCCTGCCGATCTCCGGCCTGACCGCATGGCAAGGCCTGTTCCAGCACGGCCGTCTCCAGGTAGGGCAGAGTGTCCTCGCACACGGCGCCGCCGGCGCGGTCGGATCCGTGGTGACGCAGCTCGCCCGGGAGTTCGGCGCCTACGTCATCGGTACCGGGCGGGCGGCGGACCGCCAGGCGGCGCTCGACTTCGGCGCGAACGAGTTCCTCAACCTCGACGACGAGGCTCTCGAAGACATCGGCGGGGTCGATCTGGTCTTCGATGTCATCGGCGGTGACATCCAGAGGCGCTCGGCGAGCATCATCCGGCCTGGCGGGACGCTGGTCTCGGTGGTCGGACCCGCTGAAGCCCGCCCTGTCGACGGCCTCACAGTCGACTTCGTCGTCGAGTCCGTTCCGAGTCACCTGGTGGAGATCGTCGACCGGGTGCGGGACGGGCGCCTTCGCACGCACATCGGAACCGTCGCGACCCTCGACGACGCCATCCCGGCGCTCAACCCGACCGAGCGACGCAAGGGCAAGACCGTCATTCGCGTGCGCCCCTGAGCGTCCCCGACTCGTCGGCAGGCATTTTCGCCAGCAGTTCAGGAGGTGGGAAATGCCTTCTTCCCCGCCAGCCTTTCCGCTGTCTTTTGACTGCACCGAGACGAGCAACGGTCGGTCTGGCTCTGACCACGAGAACGGACAGCACTTCCATCCCACCTTGGAAGGCACCTGGATTCGAACTCCGGATGTCGATGTGCACGAGTTTCGACAGCGGCAAGGTCGGCAGGACAGTGGGTGGGCGCTCGGGGCCGTGTAGGGTGGCTGCATTCGTGCTTGATCAGGGACTGGAGATGGGAGGTGAGGCTGATGATCGCGCTCATGGCCACTGTGCGTAGCGTCCAGGTCTCCCTCACGTCCAGGGCCGTGGCCTGACTCTCTGTCCTGCCCTCGCTGAGAGCGTGAGCTCGCGGGGCCACCACACGAACGTCTCCCGAAACGGATCTTCCATCGTCATGGGCACTATGTGGTTCTCGCGCGCCGAAACCAGCGCCGACATCCCCATCATCCGCGACATCAACCTTGCCGCTTTCCCCACCCCTGCCGAGGCTGACCTCGTCGACAGCCTGCGCGCCGACCCAACCGCCTGGATTGAGGGCCTCTCCCTCGTCGCAGCGGACGAGACCGGCCACCCGGTGGGCCACGCGCTGCTGACCCGCTGCCACATCGACACCACGCCGGCCCTGTGCCTGGCCCCGTGCGCCGTCCGACCGGAGCAGCAGCGGACCGGTGCGGGTACCGCGGCGATCCGTGCCGCCCTGGCCGCAGCACGATTCCTGGGAGAGCGCCACGTGGTCGTCCTCGGACATCCGGCCTACTACCCCCGGTTCGGGTTCACCCGTGCCTCGAACCACGGCATCGGCCTGACCATCGATATCCCCGACGACGCCCTGATGGCACTCAGCCTCGACGCCAGCCATCCGCTCCCCAGCGGGACCGTCCACTACGCCGCCGCGTTCGGTATCTGACCCATCCCCTGCCGCGCGGGGCAAACTCCCGCGCGGCACGCGCACCGGGCGCCGATCTCAGGGCTCCTCACCGTGGTGCTGCCCATTCTCATGAACATCGAACACGGCTCGGTGATGGTGCCTCCCGAAGCCGTGAATAGCTGCTGCCGCGACTGATGAACAAAACCAGTCGGTCCGCTCGATGCGGACCGACCGTCAGCACTCTCGCAGTCGAGCTAGACCGCTACGGGAAAGAGAGACGGATCATCTGGCGGGTCGAGACGCCGACGGTACTCGGCCACCGCGCGCTCGGGGATCCGGAAGGCCGAGCCACTCTTAGCCGTGCGTGCTGCGGGCAGCAGGTCTTCGTGCACGAGGCGGAACACATGCACTTTAGAGCAGTTCAGCATCGCGGCAGCCTCGGCCACCGTCATGAGCCGCTCCGCAGGCTTCGGCTGTCCCAGCACTGCCCCCACGCCGCAGTCCGGACACTCCGTGTAGTCCAGGCTGTCGACTCTGCGGATCGAGACACGCCGATGGCAGTGAGGGCAGCGCTCCATACGGGCCAACGGCCCCTCGTACACGCGGAAGTCCGGACCCGTGTATTGCGCGGCAAGATCGCGGAGCAGTGCCTGCTGGATCTGGGCCCAGCCGCCCTTGATGAAACGGGGCGGCCTGGACCGGTATCCGCGCGCCCGGTTCCACGCCGTCAGCCAACGAACGTGGTCCCGTTCTGGCACCTCGCATACCGGTAGATACGCCACCAACTGCTCCTCGGTGCGCGGCACGGTTTGGCGTTTGATGATGCGCTCGATGGTGCTGCGCGGCAGCACCCCGAATGCGCCCGCCCGCTGCGCCATCGCCCGCAGGCTCGGAGCCCCGGCCTTCTCGTACAGCTCCACCAAGGCCGAGCCCAGATCGGGAAGGTCGCGGATCATCTCCACTTTGGGGGCTAGCGGGCTGCCGCCCCGGGCGGCGCGACAGGCTTCCCGCCGAGCGCACCGCCACAGCTGCTCGGCCTGGTCGGCCCGCGCCCCGCAGGGACGCGGTGCTGATCGTGGACGGCACTCTCGTGCCGACCCGCGACCACAGCATCGCCGCGCAATCGAAGAGCTACCGGTACTCCGCCAACCACCAGGTGGTCATCGACGCCGACGCGCGG
>NZ_JANFNH010000003.1 GCF_024436055.1 Streptantibioticus rubrisoli
CGTCCGGGGTGAAGCACCAGCAAAAGACCGGTCCGCTCACGGCGCCGTCCACGGCGCCCGAGTACCCAGCCTGCGGGCAGCACGCCGCGATCGCGACCCGAGCCGACCACCGCAGCCAGGCGGCGTTTGACTCGTCGGTAGGAGCTTCGGGGCCAGGCCGTTGAACGTGCGATGGTGCACACGCCGCACCCGCCAGAGCCAGGATCCGCTGCCGCGCGTTCAACCGGCAGGCGACCACCCACGTCATACCGCCCACGTCATACGGCTCAGGTACGCCAGACGTCCTGTCTCCGCGCCTACCAGCGCGGTTTGCCGTTCTCCGAAGGGCGTTGAACGGCTGCCACTGGCCCGGCCGCGTCCAGACCGGCATCCCGGGCCAGCAGGGCGGCCTGCACACGGTTGGCGCAGTCCAGTTTGGCGAGGATCCGGCTGACATAGGTCTTCACCGTGGCCTCGCTCATGTTCAGGCGGGCGCCCAGCCCGGCGTTGGACAGGCCTTCACCGAGCAGCCGCAGCACCTCCAACTCGCGTTCGCTCAGCGCCTCCAGCCTGCGGCGTGCCGCCACCTGCCGGGCGGGCGCGGGGTCGGCGGCGAGGGTGTCCAGGACGTGGCGGGCGGCGGTGGGGGACAGGAACGCCTGGCCGCCCGCCGCGGCCCGGACAGCCTGGATCAGCTCGTTTGGAGCGGTGTCCTTCAGCAGGAATCCGGCACCGCCCGCGGCCACCGCCCGCAGCACGTTCTCCCGCTGGCCGAAGGTGGTCAGCATCAGGGCGCGCGCGGCGGGTACGGCCTGCCGGAGTTCACCGAGTGCGGTGAGGCCGTCGGCGTGCGGCATCTGGATGTCCAGCAGCACCACCTGCGGCCGGTGCCGTTGGGCGAGTTCGACCGCCTGACCGCCGTCTCCCGCCTCGGCGACCACCTCGATGTCGTCCGCCGAGGTGAGGATGGCGCGGATACCAGCGCGGATGAGCGGCTCGTCGTCGGCGATGAGGACGCGGATCACCAAGGGTCTCCTTAACGGGTGGTGCGCCCGGCGGCACGCGATCACTCTGCCACGCGCCGCCCGAACCGCACCGGACTCACGACGATACGTACAGTGCCGTCACCATGACCGCGGCGACGGTGACCGCGACCGTCACGGCCAGCAGCCAGCCGAAGTCCCGCAGCCGCTCCGACGACATGCTCGCCGAACCTTCCCCCGGCAGCGGTGGTTCGGCCAGGGCCGGGTCACCGTCCGCCGCAACGCCGGCGCTCCGGGCGCCGACCACCTCGTACGGCAGCACGCCCGCCACCCGGAAGCCGCCATCCGGCACCGGGCCGGTGTGCACCATCCCGCCCGCCAGCCGGGCCCGCTCCCGCAACCCGGCGAGCCCTTGTCCGCCGCTCACCGGCGCGGCGCAACTCCCTTGGATCGGCGCGGAGTTGACGACCTCGACGACCAGGGCGTCCGGGTCGTAGTGCAGCGCCACCTCGACGGCCGTACCGGGCGCGTGCTTGTGCGCGTTGGTCAGCGCCTCCTGCACGATGCGGTACGCGGCGTGCCCGGTCACCGCGGCCAGGTCGCGCACCACACCGGTGCGCCGGAACACCACCTCGCCTCTCACCTGCTGGCTTGCGGCCACCAGGCTCTCGATGTCGGCGACGCCGCCGGTGCCGACGTCCTCGCCCTCCTCCCGCAACACCCCGACCACCTGCCGTAGTTCCTCCAGGGCGGCCACGGCCGTAAGGCGTACGGCGTCGATGGCCTCCCGGTGCTCGCCGCCGAGCGTGCGGTCCGTCTCCAGGGCTCCGGTCTGGACCGCCAGTAGCGTCAGCCGGTGGCCGAGACTGTCGTGCATGTCGTGCGCGATCCGGTAGCGCTCCCGCATCCGGGCCTGCCCGGCCACCATGGCGCGCTCGCGCAGCAACTGGTCGTGCCGCTCTTGGAGGACGCCCAGCAGGGAGCGGCGCTGCGCCTGATACCGCCCGAACAGGCCCGGCAGCAGCACCAGCACGAAGTACCGCGCCGCCGCGAACAGCACGATCGCACTCGCCTTCCACTGCCCGGCCTGCTGCCACCACCAGACGACGAGCACGGCGGCAAGCGCCCCCGCGAACGCGGCCGCGGCCGCCCGGGCCCGCAGCAGCCGTTGCCCCGCCGACCAAGCGGCACACACCTGGACCAGGGCGAACCCCCCGACCGCGGTGCCGCAGACCGCCGACACCACCAACACCACGCCGGGCAGGCCGCGACGCAGCACGTACAGCCCTGCCGCCGCGAGACCGGCAGCCCCGGCCGCCAACGGCCCGGCCGTTCCCCCGGTCAGCGACAGGGCGGCCACCAGACCGACCGCTAGCGCACCGAGCCCTTCGGCCCACCACATCCGAGTCGTCCAGGGCCCGGGCAGCACACGCCGCACGAGGGGGACTCTCACTGATTTCGCATCCATCGGCCGCAAGCGTAGGGCTGCGGGCACCACCGTTACGTCCCCCGAAAGTCGTTGGCCAGCAACGACTTTCGACGCTGGGTGGAAGGCAACGGGGGCGGGCACCCGGCGCCGCCGCGACAGCGTGCCGCGCCGCCCGCGCAGCGGCGCTTCACGGCGCGTAGCCGGGGGAGGATCTCCGCCCAGTCACGTTTCCCGGCGACCGGCGTGTGACGCCCAACTACCGTCGCGGGCCGTGCCGTGAGTCGACCGCGAGGCTCAACTCCGCTGGCCCCCGAAGGCGTTCAGGATGCGTTCGGCGGCCAGGGTGGCCGTCAGCTGACCGTCTCTGACCTGCTGCTCCAGCAGGGGCGCGAGGGAGCGGACCGCCGGATCGGCGTGCAGGCGGCCCAGCAGTTCGTCGCGGACCATGGTCCACGCCCAGTCGACCTGCTGGTCGCGGCGCCGGGCGGCGAGGCGGCCGGTGGCGTCCAGCCGCGCGCGGTGCTCTTCCAGCCGCTCCCACACGGTGTCCAGGCCGCTCGACTCGCGTGCGCTGCAACTGAGCACCGGCGGTGTCCAGAAGGCGTCCTTGCCGTGCATGAGCCGCAGCGCGCCCGCCAACTCACGGGCGGCGGCGCGAGCGTCGCGTTCGTGTGGACCGTCCGCCTTGTTGACGGCGATCACGTCGGCCAGTTCCAGGACGCCCTTCTTGATGCCCTGCAACTGGTCCCCGGTACGGGCCAGTGTCAGGAGCAGGAAGGAGTCGACCATGTTCGCGACGGCTGTCTCGGACTGGCCGACGCCGACCGTCTCCACCAGCACCACGTCGTACCCGGCGGCCTCCATCACCACGATCGACTCGCGGGTGGCCTTCGCGACCCCGCCGAGCGTGCCCGCGCTGGGGGAGGGCCGGACGAAGGCCGCCGGGTCGACGGCCAGCCGCTCCATGCGGGTCTTGTCGCCGAGGATCGAGCCGCCGGTCCGGCTGGAGGACGGGTCGACGGCGAGCACGGCCACCCGGTGCCCGAGGCGGGTCAGCATCGTGCCGAAGGCGTCGATGAACGTCGACTTGCCCACGCCCGGCACCCCGCTGATCCCGATCCGCCGGGCCCTGCCGCTGTACGGCAGCAGCTCGGTCAGCAACTCCTGGGCGAGCGCCCGGTGTTGGGGCCGGGTGGACTCCACGAGGGTGATCGCGCGGGCGACGACAGCCCGCTTGCCGTCGAGGACGCCCTTGACGTACGTGTCGAGGTCGATGGCCATCGAGTCACGGCCTCACAGGTCGTCGTGTCCGAGCTCGGCCGCCAGCCGGGAGACCAGGTCGTGGGCGGCGTCCGGGATGACCGTGCCGGGTGGGAAGACGGCCGCCGCACCCATCTCCAGCAGGGTCGGCACGTCCTGCGGCGGGATCACCCCGCCGACCACGATCATGATGTCCTCCCGTCCCTCCTCGGCGAGTTGCTCGCGCAGCGCCGGTACCAGCGTGAGGTGCCCGGCGGCCAGTGACGACACCCCGACGATGTGCACGTCCGCCTCGACGGCCTGGCGGGCCACCTCGGCCGGGGTCTGGAACAGCGGGCCGACGTCCACGTCGAAACCGAGGTCGGCGAAGGCGGTGGCGATCACCTTCTGGCCGCGGTCGTGGCCGTCCTGGCCCATCTTGGCGACCAGTATGCGCGGGCGGCGGCCCTCGGCCTCGGCGAAGGCGTCCACCAGGGCGCGGGTGCGGTCCACGGCCGGGGACTCGCCTGCTTCGTTGCGGTACACACCCGAGATCGTACGGATCTGGCCCGCGTGCCGTCCGTACACCTTCTCCAGGGCGTAGGAGATCTCCCCGACGGTGGCCTTCGCGCGGGCCGCGCGCACCGCCAGCTCCAGCAGGTTCCCCTCGCCGCCGGCCGCCCGGGTCAGCGCGTCCAGCGCGTCCTGGCAGGCGGTCTCGTCCCGCTCCTCGCGCAGCCGCCGCAGCTTGGCGATCTGCTGGGCGCGCACCGAGGAGTTGTCGACCTTGAGCACCTCGATCTGCTCGTCGGAGTCCACCCGGTACTTGTTGACACCGATCACCGGTTGCCGACCGGAGTCGATGCGGGCCTGGGTGCGGGCCGCGGCCTCCTCGACGCGCAGCTTGGGGATGCCCGCGTCGATCGCCTGCGCCATGCCGCCCGCCCGCTCGACCTCCTGGATGTGCTGCCAGGCGCGGCGGGCCAGGTCGTACGTCAGCCGCTCCACGTACGCGCTGCCGCCCCACGGGTCGATCACCCGTGTGGTGCCGGACTCCTGCTGGATCAACAGCTGGGTGTTGCGGGCGATGCGGGCGGAGAAGTCGGTGGGCAGGGCGAGTGCCTCGTCGAGTGCGTTGGTGTGCAGCGACTGGGTGTGGCCCTGGGTGGCCGCCATCGCCTCCACACAGGTGCGCGTGACGTTGTTGAACACGTCCTGCGCGGTCAGCGACCAGCCGGAAGTCTGCGAATGCGTGCGCAGCGACAGCGACTTGGTGTTCTTCGGCTCGAACTGCTTGACCAGCTTCGCCCACAGCAGCCGGGCCGCGCGCAGTTTGGCGATCTCCATGAAGAAGTTCATGCCGATCGCCCAGAAGAACGACAGCCGCGGCGCGAACGCGTCCACGTCCAGCCCCGCCTCCCGCCCGGCCCGGATGTACTCCACGCCGTCGGCGAGGGTGTAGGCCAGCTCCAGGTCGGCCGTCGCGCCCGCCTCCTGGATGTGGTAGCCGGAGATGGAGATGGAGTTGTAGCGCGGCATCCGCTGCGAGGTGAAGGCGAAGATGTCGGAGATGATCCGCATCGACGGCTTCGGCGGATAGATGTAGGTGTTGCGGACCATGAACTCCTTGAGGATGTCGTTCTGGATGGTCCCGGCCAACTTCTCGGGCGGTACGCCCTGTTCCTCCGCCGCCACGATGTACAGCGCCAGCACCGGCAGCACCGCGCCGTTCATCGTCATCGACACCGTCATCCGGTCCAGTGGGATGCCGTCGAACAACTGCCGCATGTCGTAGATCGAGTCGATCGCCACGCCCGCCATACCGACGTCACCGGTCACCCGCGGGTGGTCGCTGTCGTAACCGCGGTGCGTCGGCAGGTCGAAGGCGACCGACAGGCCTTTTTGACCGGCCGCCAGATTGCGGCGGTAGAAGGCGTTGGACTCCTCGGCCGTGGAGAAGCCCGCGTACTGGCGGATGGTCCAGGGCTGGTTGACGTACATCGTCGGGTACGGGCCGCGCAGATACGGGGCGATGCCCGGGTAGGTGCCCAGGAAGTCCAGGCCCTCCAGGTCCCGCCCGGTGTACAGCGGCTTGACCGTGATGCCCTCGGGCGTCTCCCACTCCAGGTCGGCGCCGTCGGCCGCCTTCTTGACAGCCGTACGCCACTCGTCGAGGCCGCCGTCGGCGGTCGGGGTCCCCAGCTCGATCGCCGAGAAGTCGGGGATGGACATCAGGACACTCCCATGCGGTCGAGCGTGGCGGAGAGTACGGACACGGCGTCACAGCCGGCGAAGACGTAGGTGTCGACACCCGCGTAGGGTCCCGGACGGCCCGCGAGGAACACGTGCTTGGCCCCCGCCGCCCGCAGTCGCCCGGCGACCGCCTCGGCCTGCTCCTCGTACAGCGCGTCGCTGGAGCACAGGCACACCTCAAGCGCACCGCTCTCCTCGAACGTGCCCTCGGTGACCGGCTCGATGCCGCCCGCCTGGAAGAGGTTGGCGGCGAAGGTGAGCCGGGCGGTGTGGGCGGCGGCCGGGCCGAGCGCGGCCAGATGGATGCGGGGCCGGGCGCCGGTCGCGGCCAGGTGCGCGTCGGAACGGGCGCGCAGCGCCTCGAACGCCTCGTCCCGCCGCACCCGGGGCAGCCCTCCGGACGGCGGCGCGGGCGCGGGGGCGCGGACCACGGGCTTCTCGGCCAGGTGCGGGAACTCGCTGACGCCGGTGACCGGCTCCCGGCGCTTCGCCAGCTTCGCGCTCCGTACCGACCAGGTCTCGGCCAGCCGCTCGCCCACCATCCCGCAACGCAGGGCCGTCGCCTGTCCGCCCGCCCGCTCGATCTCCTGGAAGAACTCCCAGGCCGCGCTGGCGAGTTCGTCCGTCAGCCGCTCCACGTACCAGGAGCCGCCCGCCGGGTCGATCACCCGGGACAGGTGCGACTCCTCGATGAGGATGGTGGAGGTGTTGCGGGCGATGCGGCGCGCGAACGAGTCCGGCAGGCCCAGCGCGTCATCGAAGGGCAGCACGGTGACGGCGTCGGCGCCCCCCACTCCAGCGGCCAGTGTGGCGACCGTGGTGCGCAGCATGTTCACCCATGGATCGCGGCGCGTCATCATCACCGGCGAGGTCACCGCGTGCTGGAGCTGCGCACCCGCCCGCGGTGCCCCGCAGACCTCGGCGATCCGCGCCCACAGCCTGCGCGCCGCGCGCAGCTTGGCGACGGTCAGGAACTGGTCGGCGGTCGCGGCGTACCGGAACTCCAGCTGCGCGCAGGCCTGCTCGACGCTCAACCCGGCGCCGGTCAGCTCACGCAGATACGCGGCACCCGTCGCCAGGGAGCAGCCCAGCTCCTGCGCAGCCGAGCCCCCGGCCTCGTGGTACGGCAGCGCGTCCACGGTCAGCGCCCGCAGCCCCGGATGGCGCCCGGCGCACAACCGGGCCAGCTCGGCCACGGGCGCGATGTCGTAGCGGGCTCCGGTGCGGGCCTGGTGGCCCAGCGGGTCGGCGCCCAGGTTGCCGCGCGCCGCGTCCGCGGCGATGCCCCGCTCCTCGTACAGCCGCAGCAACCGCCGTGCGGCTGGCTCGACTTCGCCGCCCGCGTCCAGGACGACGGGCGCCAGGTCCAGGTAGACGCCGTCTAGGGCGCGGTCGAGTTCGGCTGTCGGGATTCCCGCGTGCTCGCCGACCACCAGCCACAGGGAGGTGACGCCGTTCTCCAAGTCGGCCAGGACCGCGCCCGCGTCCGCGACCGTGTGCCGCTGGCGCACGTCCCAGCCGCCGCCCGTGTTCCCCTCGGCGCGACCGCCGCGCACGAAGGGCGCGAATCCCGGAAGGCCGGGGTCGGGCGCGGCGTCGAGCGCGGTGTAGAGGGGCGAGACGCGCAGCCCGTCCTCCAGCGCGGTGGACAAGGCGTGCTCCGCGTCGGCGTCCGAGACCTCCTTGCCCGACTTGCGCAGGACGCCCGCCACCAGGTTCCGCCACTGCTCATGCGTCGCGTCAGGGAACTCCGCCGCCAGGGAGAGCTCATCGTCAGGCAAGACCGTCATGCTCGGATGCTAGGGCAGGTCGGCAGACGAGCAGCAGTGGGGACCGTTGTGACCTTCTTCTCTTCGGGCGTGAGAACTGCGCCGTGAGCGGAGTCGGGCACTGCGCGGTCACCACGCGGCGGCGGGCACGTCGAGGGCGCCGCGATGGCCCGGTGAGAGGGGGACGACCGGCGTACGCCCGACCAGGGCAGCGTCGACGGACATGCCCGAACCGCTCTGGTACCAGGCCCAGTTGTCGTGGGGCCTACCCGCTGTCGGCGCGTCTCGCGGGCAACCTCTCCCCGCTGGCGCGAATCGTGCGGTGACGCACAACCGGCGGATGGAATGATGGTCGGCGACAGGGCGACGGCGGTTCGAGGAAGCCGGTGCGAATCCGGCGCGGTCCCGCCACTGTGATCGGCGAGCGGATCCCTACTGGCCACTGCCCGGATGTGGGTGGGAAGGCCGGGACGAGCATCGACCCGAGAGCCAGGACACTCACGCGGTCGCCTCCTCGTGGAAGCCCCGGGGCGGATCTCCCCGGCAGGAGGAAGGACGCGGCATGCCCACCAGGCCGACCGGAACACCGTCCCACGACGCGCCGGATCCCGCGGTCGCCGACCCGGTACCGTGCCGGGTCGTCGTGTGCCGCGACTGCTGCTGCGGCAGCCCCAAGGTGACCGGCGCCGACCACGAGGCGCAGACCGCGCGCCTGCGCGCCGCGGCGCCGGTGCGGATCTCCACCTGCCTGGACGTGTGCGACCAGGCCAATGTCATCGTCGTCCAGCCCTCCGGCGCCGGGCGGGCCGCCGGTGCCCGGCCGGTGTGGCTGGGCCTGGTCAACGACCCGTACGCCACCGAGGACATCGCCGCCTGGGTTCGCGCGGGCGGTCCCGGCGTCGCTCCTCGGCCGGAGATCCTGGACCTGTACGCCGTCACTCCGCCCCGGCGCCGCGCGCGGGCGCGGCAGTACGACCGGTGATCGGGCCGCCGACGCCGCCCAACGGTGCCCACCAGCGGCGGGGTGCGCGCATCCTCAGTCGGCGAGGGCGCCCATGGGGTCCCACGCGGGAAGGACGATCGGCGGCTGGTCGAGGGCGGCGGCCAGTTGCGGCGGCAGCGCGGAGCGCCGGACCGCGATCTCGAAGACATGCTCACCGAACCACGAGTCGTTCATGGTCCAAAAGCCCTTGTCGGCCTTCTCCTCACCCCAGCTGTTCTCCACCCGCCAGCGGCGCGGGCCGCCGTCCACCACGTCGACGCCGGTGAACAGCATCGCGTGGGTCATTCGCGTGTCGTGGTGCAGCAGCCGGGCGGCCTTGTCCATGGTGAAGGGGGCGTCGTAGACGGCCGCGTAGTCGAAGAGACCGGCGTCCCAGACGCCGACGTCCGCGCGCATCATCTTGGCCACGTCGCAGCCGAACCACACCGGCTCGCCACCGACGATCGCGTCCATGGCCAGCTGCTTCAGCAGCTCCATCGGCGCGTTGAGGTAGACCACCGGAGGGGCGTCCACGACATTGCCCAGGTACTCGACGGTGAAGGTACGGCCGACCGGGCTCGACTCGCGCGGGTCGTGCACCAGACAGACGTACTCGTCCAACGGGAGCTGCACATACGCGGCGGCGAACCCTGCCGGAGTGAGCCAGCCGTCGCGGTGGAACTCCTTGTTCTCGTCCTGCCACTGCCACAGGAACCGCTGCGGAGGCGTGCCGAGGTGAATGCTGAGCACCCGGTGGACGGCGGCCAGCACCTCCCGCTTGCGTTCCCGCTGCGCCTCGACTCCCTCGGCGGCCTGTCCGCGCAGGTCGCGGGCGCCCTGGCGGAGCAGGGTCTTCAGGGTCCGGTTCATCGCCCGGGTCGCGGAGGAGCTGTCGGTCTCCGGCATCGCCGACTTGGGCACCAGGCCGTGCTTGGCGACGAGCGCCACGAACATGTTCCACTGCCCGCCGTCGCCGATCGGGTCCGCCAGCAGGTGGGCCACCGTGCGGTCGTCCACCTCCCGGTCCGAGGTCTCGATGACCGCCTCCAGGAAGTGGTTCGCCCGCTCGAACTTGTCCCACCACAGAAGGTAGTTCTGGGAGAACTCGAAGTCCTTCACGCCCAACTTCCGCGCGGCGCCGACCCGGAGCAGGTTGAGTCCGGCGAACATCCAGCAGCGGCCGCTCTGCTTCTGGTTGGTGGCCTTCCAGTCGTCCAGGTGGTGGGAGACCGAGTGGTCGATGCTGGTGAGGATCCGACGGTCGAGGGCGACATCGTCCACCGGTGTCTGGGTGACGGCGTTCTGCATCAGCCGGTTCACCGGTCGGGCGGCGAACTCCTTCTCGAACAACTCAAGCTGATCAGGTGTCAGACCGCGGCCCATGGCCTGGCGGGAGTCATCGGTTCCGAAGGTCACAGCGGCCTGCCTCCAGTTCCCAGTGGTCCTCCGAGCGGAGTGAACTCTCACCGTCGCACGGTCGTTCAGCCGCAGTCAACGCAATAGCGCCCACGCCGATCACCGATCCGGACCGGACCGCCTGAACATCCGCGGAAAGCGACGGAGTCGGCAAAACTCCTGTTCCAATTACCGCTGGAACGCGCGGAGTTGGAATTCGCCTGGTTGGTCACACCGGCCCGCCTGTCACCGTCCGGTCGCAGTTGATTTGCGGGCCGCCACCTCTGCCGCGGTGGGACTGGCGAGCCAGGCCAGTCTGCCGAGGGCGGGGCGCAGTCGTGTGTCCAGGCTCCACGTCGCGCCGGCGAAGGCGGTGAACAGCGCGAGGGAGGCGAAGACGTAGGCCGCGGAGGGCCCCAGGTCGGTGATGCCCGGTCTGGTCCACGGCAGGTGGAAGCCTTCGGCGGCTGACCAGATGCCGAACGAGAACACCGCGCTGCCGATGAAGACCAGGTTGGTGAGGACACCGAAGATCATGCCGAGGGCGATGCAGCTTTCGACCAGCGCCGTGCCCACCGCGAAGACACCGGGGTCGGCCGTGCCCGCGTCGTGCCAGAGCTGGATCCACTGGTGGATGACAGGGGTGTGGATCGTGGCGGCCTTGCCCAACTCCTCGTTGAGCGTCTTGCCGTGGATGAACGCTGGTAGCCATTTGAACGAGGCGTCGATCGCCCACAGGAGCCCGAAGCCGATGCGGACCGCCGCGGCGGTGTGCAACCGGCGTAGCGCGGCCAAGGGAAGTGATGCGCTGTGGTGGGCGGGGACACGGTCTGGATTCGCGGTCGTGGCCACTGTTTCTCCTTTCCGAAAGGCCGGAAGGCCTTGCGGGTGAGGGGGAAGGAACGCGGCGCAGCGCTGTGTGCGATGTCCAAGTAGGGCTGTTGTCGGTGCGGTTGGAACCCCGGGCGCAAGACGACTGTGGTGTGATCGGCGCGAGCGGGTCACTTGCGCCACCACTGTGCGGGGTGGCCATCATGGTGCCAATCCGACCGCCAAGGCGCCAGACTCCGCGGCCGACAAAAAATTCCGATCGCCCGTTTTCTCTCCGGGGCCTGTGAGATTCCAATCCATTGCTTCTGGTCAAGCGGCGTCTCGCTGCCAACTTGTGGCGGAGTTATGCGCCGGGACCGCCTGTCATCAGGCGTTAACGGCGCCACCCCGATGCCAGCTGCGTCCCGGCGAGTGCGAGGGCCAGCCCGGCGGCGAGTGCCAGGGCCAGCAGGGACCAGCGTCGGCCCCGGCCGGGGGCCGAAGTACCGTGCCGGGCTGGACGGTTGCGCAGGTCGGCGCCGATGAGGCGGGGCAACCGCCAGACGTGCGCCAGTACATGGAGGCCGGTGACCGCCAACCAGCCGAGGAAGCTGGCCTTGTGGAGCAGGGGCAGGGGCACCGGTCCGGCGTGCCTGCCGAACAGGGCCATCAGGACACCCGTGGCCAGCACGGTGACGGTGCTGGCCACGACCAGGGGGCCCAGCGCACGCAACAGCGGCGCGGGAGGGCCTTCACGCCGGTAGGCCGGGGAGCCGGTGTAGTAGCGGAAGAACCGGTAGCCGGTGGCCGCGAGTTTCAGGCCCACCGGGCCTATCAGCAGCAGCCCGACGAAGAAGTGGACGGTGAGGAGCTGGCCGAGGAAGAGGATCGTGACGCCCTGGACGGCGAACAGGACCAGCAGCACCGCGCCGACGGCGGCGGTGAGCCGCGCGTTCCCCTCGGGACCGCCATGCCCTGGCGTTGGCGGTTCGGGCTGCCTGTCGACCGCCATCATGCTGCTGATCGAGGTCACTCGACCGTCCTTCCAGTGGTCCGGCTCCAACGGTGCGAAGCGTCAGATCGCATGGGTACGCCGTGGGTGCGCAGCAGTGTGCCCGAGCGATGGTTAAGAAATGGTTCACGTCCGGATGAGCGGCGCCGACGCGCGGAGAGCTTCACCGCGGCCGAGCCACCCGGCCAGGGTGCGTGGCGGGAACGGGGCAGACGGGGGCAGTGCGTTGGGAGATCGGCCGACACCCAGGTGGACAGGGCATGTTCGGGGTCGCGCCGTGGTGCGGGTCAGCGATCGCCGGAGTGCGGCGCGCTGTTCGGATCGGCGCCGCGGTCGCGGCCACGGCGCGCCGCGGGCAGGGTCAGCCGGGCCGTCAGGCCGCCGCCCGGTGTCTCGTCCAGCTCGGCGGTGCCGCCGTTGGCGGTGACCAGCCGGTGCACGATGGCCAGGCCGAGTCCGGTGCCGCGCGCCTGCGGGTTGCCGAAGCGGCGGAAGGCGGTCGCTCGCGCCGTCGCGCTCATGCCGGGTCCGTTGTCGACCAGGGACAGCCGGACCGTGTCGCCGTGTGCCGTGCCCTCGATCCGTACCCGGCCGCCTTCGTGGATCGCGCCGAGCGCGTTGGCGATGAGGTTGTCGAGCACCTGCTCCAGGTCGCCCGCTCCGGCGGAGGCGGTGAGCCCGGTTCGGCAGTCGGCGAGGAGCTCGATGCGGCGTTCGCCGGCCACCGGTTCCCAGGCGGCCACCCGCTCGGCCACGACCTCGTCCACCCGGACGGACACCGGGCGCGGAACGGTGTGTTCGGCCCTGGCCACCGCGAGGAGCCCGTCCACCAGGCGGGACAGCCGGGCGATCTCCCCCTGCGCGCTGGACAGTTCCGCCGCCGTCTCGCCGTCCGCGTCGGCGGCGAGCAGGTCCAGGCGCAACCGCAGTGCGGTGAGCGGGGTGCGCAACTGGTGCGATACGTCGGCGACGACGGCGCGGTGGCCGTGCACCAGGGCCTCGGTGCGACCGGCCATGGTGTTGAACGTGGCCGCCAGCCGCCGCACCTCCGGCGGCCCGCCCGCGTCCGGAACCCGCGCGTCGAGCGCGCCCTCGCCGAGCCGTCGAGCCGCCACGTCGACGACGCGCAACGGGCGGCTCACCCAGCGGGCCAGCCACACCGCCACCGCCACGGCGGCACCCAGACCACCGAAGCCGATCAGCGCGGACCAGCCCCACAGCACCATGATGCGGTCGTTCAGCGCGTCGGTGGAGCGGCTGAGGACAGCCACACCCTTGGCGTCGGAGTCGTCACCGATCGGTACCACGATCGTCAACCGCTGACCGTCCTCGATCGTCCGCGGCTGCGGATGTGCCAGCACCGAAGCCACCAACCGGGAGGCGCCGCCACTGGAGACGGAGGCGCACGGGACGGAAAGGATCGCCGTGCCGAAGGAGTCGTAGACGGTGGCGCAGTCGCCTCGGCGCCGGGCCTCCGCCAGCAGGTGCCGTGCGGGCGCCTCGGAGCGGTGGTCGGACAGGTGCTCCTCGGCGGCGGAGGCGATCGACCGCGCCATGGCCGCCGACTGCTCCCGGAACGAGGTCTTCTCGCGCTCCGTCATCAACAGGCCCAACGGCACCACCGCCAGCACCAAAAGCACGGTGATCAGCGCGAGCACGGACAGCGCGATGCGCCGGGTCACGACGACGGGCCGACTTCGGCCAAGCGGAAACCACGCCCGTAGACCGTCTCCACCAGCCCCGGCACACCCAACTTGCGGCGCAGTGCCGCCATGTGCACGTCCAGCACCTTCGTCGGGCCGTACCAGTGGGCGTCCCAGGCCCGCTCCAGGATCTCCTGCCGGGCCACCACCCGGCCCGGGTCGGCCGCCAGGCAGTGCAGGATGTCGAACTCCTTGGGCGTCAGCGCGATCTCCCGCCCGTTGACCGAGGCCTTGCGGGTACGCGGATCGACGACGAGCGGACCGTGGGCCAGCACCTCGGGTGCGGACGGGCGGATGCGCCTGAGCACCGCCCGGATACGCGCGAGCAGTTCGGCCAGGCCGAAGGGCTTGACCAGATAGTCGTCCGCCCCCTCGTCCAGGGCGGCCACCCGGTCGCCCTCCTCGCCCCGGGCGGTCACCACGATGATCACCGCGTCGGACCGGCGACGCAGCAGACGGCAGATCTCGAAGCCGTCCACGTCCGGCAGACCCAGGTCGAGCAGGATCACGTCCGGCACCGGGCTGCACACCAGCGCCGCCCGCCCGGTGTCCACGCTGCGGGCCTGGTAGCCCGCCCGGTCCAGGCCGCGCACCAATGACCCCGCGATGCCCGAATCGTCCTCAACGACCAGCACCTTGAGCACCTCAGTGCCCGCCCCGGAACCGATGCCTTGCGCCATGGCCGTCAGCCTAGGCTGCCCGGAAGGCGCGTCTGACCAGCGGTCCGCGAGCACCCCGGCTGACACGGCTCGCCCGGGAACCTTTGCCCGGCCGACGTGGAACCGGCCGTCGGTAGGAGGGAGGGCCGCCGCATGGTGCTGGTAGTAGGCGGTGTCAGTCGCTGAGGCGTTCGCCGGTTGAGGTGGAGAAGACGTGGATCTCGCCCGCGCGGGGTACGACGTGCAGGACTTCGCCCTTCATGGGGACGTGGCGGCCGCCGACGCGGACGACGATGTCGGTGGGTGTTCCGCCGATCTCGGCGGTGCCGTAGACGTATCCGTCGGCGCCGAGTTCCTCGACCACGTTGACGGTGACGGCGACGCCCGCGGGTTCGTCCTTGGCCAGGGAGGCCGCCTCGCAGCCTGCGATGTCGAAGTGTTCGGGTCGCACCCCGACGGTGACGGTGCGGTCGCCGCCTTCGGCGGCGGCGGTGAGGGCCTCGCGGCTGACCGGGACGATGCTGTTGCCGAACGTCACTCCGCCGTCGGTGATGGGTACTTCGACCAGGTTCATGGCGGGGGAGCCGATGAACCCGGCGACGAACAGGTTGGCGGGGCGGTCGTACATGTTGCGTGGGGAGTCGACCTGCTGGAGCAGGCCGTCCTTGAGTACGGCGACGCGGTCGCCCATGGTCATGGCCTCGACCTGGTCGTGGGTGACGTAGACGGTGGTGGTGCCCAGGCGCCGCTGGAGCCCGGCGATCTGGGTGCGGGTCTGTACCCGCAGTTTGGCGTCGAGGTTCGACAGCGGTTCGTCCATCAAGAACACCTGCGGCTCGCGCACGATGGCCCGGCCCATGGCGACGCGTTGCCGCTGGCCGCCGGAGAGTGCCTTGGGTTTGCGGCCGAGGTACTCGGTGAGGTCGAGGATCTTGGCGGCTTCCTCGACCCGGGTGCGGATCTCCGCCTTGTTCACCCCGGCGATCTTGAGTGCGAAGCCCATGTTGTCGGCGACGGTCATGTGGGGGTAGAGCGCGTAGTTCTGGAACACCATGGCGATGTCCCGGTCCTTCGGCGGCAGGTGCGTCACATCGCGGTCGCCGATGCGGATCGCGCCGTCGTTGACGTCTTCCAGGCCCGCGAGCATGCGCAGGGATGTGGACTTGCCGCATCCGGAGGGTCCGACGAGTACCAGGAACTCGCCGTCCGCGATCTCGATCTCCAGTTTGTCGACGGCGGCCCGCTCGGCGCCGGGGTAGCGGCGGGTCGCCTTGTCGAACGTGACAGTGGCCATGGTGCGGTGATCCCTTCACCGGCAGGAACGTGCCGGACGATCCGAGTGGGGGTTGGGGTGGGTGCTCTGGCCGATGGCCGCCGCTACTTCACCGCGCCCGCCGTGATGCCGCTGACGAACTGGCGCTGGAAGGCGAAGAAGACGGCGAGCGGTATCACCATGGACAGGAAGGCCCCGGAGGAGAGCACGTCGATGTTGTCGCCGAACTGACGGGTCTGCTGCTGGAGCGCGACGGTGAGCGGGGCGGAGCCGCTGTTGGCGAAGATCAGCGCCACCAGCATGTCGTTCCAGACCCACAGGAACTGGAAGATGGCGAGCGAGGCGATGGCCGGGCCGCCCAGCGGCACCACCACCCGGGCGAACAGCCGCAGTTCGCCCGCGCCGTCGAGGCGACCCGCCTCCAGCAGCTCGCGCGGTATCTCGGCGAAGAAGTTGCGCAGCAGGAAGATGGCGAACGGCAGGCCGAAGGCGGTGTGGAAGAGGATGACACCGACCAGGCTGCCGAAGATGCCGAACGTCGCGTACAGCTTGGTGACCGGGATCAGCGCGACCTGGATCGGGACCACCAGCAGGGCTATCAGCAGCAGGAACAGCCAGTCCCGGCCGGGGAACTCCAGCCAGGCGAAGGCATATCCGGCCATCGCGCCGATCACGATGACCAGCACGGTGGCGGGAACGGTGATCAGCACGCTGTTGAGCAGGGCGTGGGTGATGGTGCTGTTGCCCATCAGATCCGCGTAGTTGTGCAGCGTCAGCTGCGCCGGGTCGGTGAAGACCCGCCACCAGCCGGTGGTGCTGATGTCGGCGGGACCGCGCAGCGAGGAGATCAGCAGGCCGACCGTGGGGACCAGCCAGAAGACGGCGGTCAGCAGCAGGCCGACACGGACCGCGCCGCTTCCGGCCCGGGCGGCCAGACGGGCGGCCGGGCCGGGACCGCGCCGGGCGGGGGTGTCGATGGCGGTCACCGGGTGCGCTCCTTCCGGAAGCGGCGGATGTTGAAGAAGACGGCGGGCAGTACCAGCACCAGCAGCAGCACTCCGAGCGCGCTGCCGACGCCTTGGTCGTTACCGCCGCCGAAAGAGGCCAGATAGAGCTGGAGGGCAAGGACATTGGCGTCCTGCTGGGTCGAGCCCGGTGCGATGACATAGACCAGGTCGAAGATCTTCAGCACGTTGATGACCAGCGTCACCAGCACCACGACGAGCGTCGGGGCCAGCAGCGGGACGGTGATACGGCGGAAGACCTGCCATTCGTTGGCGCCGTCCATCCGGGCCGCCTCCAGCAGTTCGCGCGGTACTCCGGCCAGCCCCGCCGCGATGAGCACCATGGCGAAGCCGGTCCACATCCACACGTAGGCGCCGATGATGGACCAGGTGACCAGGGTCGGGCCGAGCCAGGTGACGCCCTGGAACTGGGCGGTGAAGTTGGCGGCGGGCAGCTTCAGTTGTACCGGCCCCGTGCCCAACGTGCCGGCTGGCAGCACGAAGGTGCCGTCGCGGCCGGAGGTGGCGGTGGCGACGGTGTGGCCGCCGCGCACCGCCTGCACCTGGACCCCGGCCAGGGCCCTCTCGCCCGGGTCGATCCGCCCCGGGGTCCCACCACCGCCGGGGGTGAAGTCCAGCCAGACGGTGCCGCACACGGCGCCCGTCGGGCAGTGGGACGGCACGGCGGCCTGCCGCGCCCCGGAGAGGGTGGCGGGCGGGATGCCGACCAGCGGCAGCGCCGCCGCCGTGGTGCCCGGGGCGATGGTCGCGGTGGTGACGTAGCCGCCGCCGGAGGGGGCCAGACCGCCGCCGATGCGCGGCTTGGCCCCCGGGTAGGCGGACGCCTTGGCGAACGTGTCGTGCACCCCGACCACCACCGCGTTGGCCACGCCCTTGCCGGGGTCCTGGTCGTACACCAGCCGGAAGATGATTCCGGCCGCCAGCATCGAGATGGCCATCGGCATGAAGACCACCAGTTTGAAGGCGGTTCCCCAGCGGACCCGCTCGGTCAGCACCGCGAAGATCAGCCCCAGACCGGTGGCCACGCTGGGCGCGACCACCACCCACAGGGCGTTGTTGCGCAGCGCGGTCAGCGTCTGCGGGTCATGGAAGACGCTGGTGTAGTTGCCCAGGCCCACGAAGTGGGTGAAGCCGTCCGCACCGAACAGGCTGCGCACCGCCGTCCAGCTGATGGGGTACACCACCAGCGCCCCCAGCACCACCAGTGCCGGAAGCAGGAAGCAGGCGGCGGCCCACGGGTGGGCACCGATCGCCGAGCGCGCGCGGCGGGCGGTGCGCCGCCCCCCGCGTCGGGGGGCGGCGGTGCCGGACCGGGGCGGCGGTGCCTGGGAGGTTGCCGGGGGCGCGGTCTGTGCTGCCATCAACCGTCACCTCAGCCCGCGTTGGCGAACGCCGCGGCGGCGTCCGCCTCCAACTTGCGCTGCGCACCGGCCACGTCCGAGGGGTTGGCCAGGAAGTCCTGCAGGTCCTTCCACTCGCCTTGGCCCTTGGTGCCGCCGAACGCCGCCGGGGCCTGGTCGGACATGTCGAAGCGGAAGTTGTCGCCCGCGGCCGTCAACGACTTGGCCAGGGACCGCTCGGTCTCGTCGGGGTAGGCCGACAGGTCCAGGGACTTGTTGGGGGAGATGAAGCCGCCCTGCTCAACCTCGGTGCGTGCGGCGTCGGTTGAGGCGAGGTAGGTCAGCAGGGCCTGGGCGCCCTTGCTGTTCTTCAGCGCCACGGCGACATCGCCGCCGACGACCATGGGGGCCTGGCCGCCGTCCACCGCCGGGAACGGGAACACCTTGGCATCGGTGCCGATCTTGGCCTTGGTGTCACTGGTGATGTTGGTGGCGACGAAGTCGGCTTCGTAGACCATGGCGGCCTTCGCGGGATCGGCGAAGGTCTGGTCCACGGAGGCGGGGAACTCGGTGGCCAGGGCGCCGCGCGTACCACCGGCGAGCAGGCTGGGCTTGCCGAAGAGCTGACCGAGGGTGGTCAGGGCCTTGCCCACCGAGGGGTCGGTCCACTTGATCTGGTGCTTGGTGAGTTGGTCGTACTTGGCCGGACCGGCCTGGCTGAGGTAGATGTTCTCGAACCAGTCGGTCAGCGTCCAGCCGTCCGCGCCGCCGACGGAGACCGGCGGAGTGCCGGAGTCGGATATGGTCTGCGCGTCCTTGAGGAACTCCGACCAGGTGGTCGGTGGGGTGGAGACTCCCGCGGTGGAGAAGGCCTTGGTGTTGTACCAGACCGTGGACTTGTCGGCGGCCTTGAAGTACACCCCGTACTGCGTGCCGTTGTAGGCGCCGAGCTTCTGCCAGCCGGTGCTGTAGTTGCCCTGGAGCTGCTTCTCGACGGCCGCGTTGACGGGCTTGAGCCAGCCGGACTTGGCGAACTGGGCCAGCACACCGGGCTGCGGGAGGAACGCCACGTCAGGCGCCGCACCGCCTTGGATCTTGGTGCCGAGGAAGGTCGAGACGTTGTCGCCGGTCGGGACGAAGTCGGTCTGGGCGCCGGTGAGTTGGTCGAACCGCTTGATGACCTTCATGAAGTTCTGCTGTTCCGGCCCGGTCCACACCGCGGCCACCTCAAGGTGCTGGCCGTGCAGATCGGGAAGGTTGAGGTTGGAGGCGGTGGCGCCGCTGGGGGAGGAGGAGTTGGCGCCGCTGCCGCCGCAGGCGGTGGTCAGCAGGGTCAGGGCGCAGGTGGTGGCCGCCAGTGCGACGGTTCTTTTCATGGGGTTCTCCTGACTGGTGGAGTGCGGTACGGGATCAGGGGGTTGCGGTGACCCACCAGGCGGCCGTGTTGCCCGGCAGGGTGCCCGGCGGGCAGGGGCGGCTGGCGAGCAGCGGGGCGCCGTCGACCGGGGCGGGCACCGGCTGGGCGCCGAAGTTGACGGCGCACACCAGGCCCTCGCCACGCTCGAAGGCGAGCACCTGCGGCGGTGAGTCGAGCCAGCGCACCGGCCCCTCACCGAGTTGGGGCAGACCATGCCGCAGGTGGAGCGCGTCCCGGTACAGGTGCCAGAAGGACGTGGTGTCGACCAGCGCCCGCTCGGTGGTGTGGTCGGCGAACCAGTCCGGCTGGGGCAGCCACGGCCGCGCCGGGGCGTCGCCCGCGGTGAAGCCGAACGGGGAGGCGTGTCCGGACCACGGCAGCGGCACCCGGCAGCCGTCGCGCACCTTCGCCCGGCTGCCGGTGCGCCGGAATATCGGGTCGGTCAGTGCCTCGTCCGGCAGGTCGACGACCTCGGGCAGGCCCAACTCCTCGCCCTGGTAGATGTAGGCGGCGCCGGGCAGCGCCAGCATCAGCAGGGCGGCCGCGCGGGCTCGGGCGGCGCCGAGGTCGGCCAGGTCGGCGCCGTCGGCGGGAGCCGGTGCGGCGTAGCGGGTGACCGACCTGACCTGGTCGTGGTTGTTGAGGACCCAGGTGATGGTGGACCCGGTCCCGGCGATGTCACGCAGCGCGTCGGAGATGACCCGTTGGAAGGCCTCCGCGTCCCAGGGCGCGGTCAACAGGTGGAAGAAGAATGCCTGGTGCAACTCGTCGGGGCGTACGTAGCGGGCGTGTTCGGCCGCGGTCGGCACCGACACCTCGCCGACCAGCAGGCGCTCGCGCCCGTCCCGTGCGGTGTACTCCTCGCAGATCGCCCGCCAGGCGCGCCACACCTGGTGGACTTCCGGCTGGTTCCAGGCCAGCGGGTTGACCGAGTCGCGGGAGCGTTCGTCCGCCTCCGGGTCGGGCGAGTCCGGCAGGTCGGGGTGCTTGTACAGTCCGGCCGCGACGTCGATGCGGAAGCCGTCGACACCGCGGTCGAGCCAGAACCGCAGCGCCTGTTCGAAGTGCTGCGCCACGTCGGGGTGGCGCCAGTTGAAGTCGGGCTGCTCGGGCGTGAACAGGTGCAGGTACCACTCTCCCGGGGTGCCGTCGGGCTCGACGACGCGGCTCCAGGCGGGACCGCCGAACATCGCCCGCCAGTTGTTGGGCGGCAGTTCGCCGTCCGCGCCGCGGCCCGGGGCGAAGTGGAACCGGCCGCGCGCCGCGCTGCCCGGCCCGTCGGCGAGTGCCTGCTGGAACCAGGGGTGCTGGTGCGAGCAGTGGTTCGGCACGATGTCGACCAGGCAGCGCAGGCCGAGCCGGTGAGCTTGGGCGACCAGGCGGTCGAACGCCGCCAGGTCGCCGTAGACCGGGTCCACATCGCAGTAGTCCGCGACGTCGTAGCCGTGGTCGTGCTGCGGTGAGGGATAGAACGGGGTGAGCCAAATGCCGTCCACCCCAAGGCGCTTGAGGTACGGCAGTCCGGCCGCGACGCCCGCCAGGTCGCCGATGCCGTCGCCGGTGCTGTCCAGGAAGCTGCGGATGTAGACCTGGTAGATCACCGCGTCGCGCCACCAGTGGTGGGGCGCCCCCGGCGGCGTGCTGTGGGTGTCCGGGCTGTGCAGCGGCCCGAACCGCGCTGTCGCTCTTGGCGGGTTGTCCTCGACCGGCGCGCCGATCATCCGTCACCATCCTGGCCCGTCGTACGGCCCCCACTGGGGCCGTCGGTTGTTCTGTTCGCCCAGGCGGGGCGCCGATCCGTTCTCCGGGGATGGACGCGCGAGCCGGGCTGCCGCGCGGTTGCGCGATGTCCCCGGGGCCGGTGATCTCACCGGACCGCCGCGAGGTGCATGCATGTTATGTATAGCTGTCGAGTAGATGTCAACGGTGAAAACAGAGATTTCCTGGCTCAGCGGCGGCCCAGGTCATCCGGCCAGGCCCGCGGGGATGCATGACGGGCAGGTGTCGGCGGTGTTGCGAGGCGCTTTCGCACGCCAGCGGACGGCGTCCGGGCGTGCGGGGCGTCCGGGCGTGCGGGGCGTGCGGGGCGTCCGGGCACGCGGGGCGTACGGGCATGCCTCAAGGCCAACGGTCCCGGCGGGACGGTCGGCCTTGAGCGGAAGGCGGGACGACGGGCGGCGTCCGCCGCCGTCAGGGATCCCGGAGGATCGCCTTCAGGTCCTGCGCCAGCGCGGCCGTCGCCGCCGCCGGTGACCGCCGCAGGGTGAGGGCGTCGTGCACCTCCCCGGCCACCGCCAGGCTCACCTGGTCGTACGCCGGGCTCTTCGGGCGGGGCTTGGCCGACAGGATGCTCTGCCGCAGCACCGGCAGATACGGGAACCGCTTGATCAGCGCGGGATCGGTGTACAACTGGGCCCACACCGGCGGCAGCGAACCCTTGAGCAACACCTGGCGCTCGTTGTCGAGCCCGGTCAGGAACCGGATCAGCGCGCGGGCGGTCTTCTGGTGCCGTGAGTAGCTGCTGACCGCCAGGTTGGAACCGCCCAGCGAACTCGACCCCGGGCCGTCAGGGCCGGGCAGCGGCACCACGCCGACCTTCCCGGCGACCTTCGAGCCCTGCGCCTCGGCCAGGCCGTACGCGTACGGCCAGTTGCGCATGAACAGGTAGCCGCCGTTCTGGAACGCCTGCCGCGACTCCTCCTCCGTGAAGCTGAGCGACTCGCGCGGAATCCAGCCCTGGCGCACCCCGTTGACCAGGAAGTCCAATGCCTGCCGGGCCGCCGGTGAGTCGACGGCGACCTTCCGGCCCTCGTCGGACAGGATCGCCCCGCCCGCCGACTGCACCGCCTCCGCGTAGTTGACGGTGAGCCCCTCGTACGGCAGCAGCTGCGCCGCGTAGCCCTTCAGCCCGTACCTGGGCGCCACCGTCCGCGCGTCCGCCGCCAGTTCGGCCCAGGTGCGCGGCGGCGGCAGGTGCGCCTGGTCGAGGACGTCCTTGCGGTAGTAGAGCATTCCGGCGTTGGTCACGTAGGGGACCGCGTAGAGCCGGCCACGGAAGGTGGCCGTGTCGACCACCGGCTTGAGGAACTTCTCCAGCGGGAAGCCCTGGGCGTCCAGCGGGGTGATCCACCCGGCGGAGGCGAACTCCGCGGTCCAGGCCACGTCCATGTTCAGCACGTCGTAGCGGTCGCTCTTCGCCTGGAGGTTGCTGATCATCTGCGCCCGCACGTCGTCGGCGGCGGGGGGCAGCTGGATCAGTGTGGCCTTCTGGTCCGGATGGGCGGCGTTCCACACCGCCAGCCGCCCCTGCAGATAGCCGGTGAGATCCTGCCCGGTGACCAGCGTCACCGGACCCGTTCCGTCGGCGTCGCCACCGCGCACCCAGCCCGAGGGCACGGCGCACCCGGCCAGCAGCAGCAACCCGGCCACCAGCCAGCATGTCACCCTGACCCGCCGCATGCGTTCCTCCAGCTCACCGCCGTCCTGCGGAAAGGCGGTAGTATTCGGTTATGTATACCTCGCATCTATGAGGGGGAACAGGGCATCGGTCCGCACGGCCGACCCCGAGGCCGACGCGGAGCCCGTTGCGGCGGACCCGCGCCCGACGGCGACGGCACTGGGGAGCACACGCGCGAGCCAGGGATGGCGCCGGGGGCTGGGCCGAACCATAACGCCCGCGCCGGGGTCTGTCATGGGTCGCGCGGTGACCGAGCGGAGATCGTGCCCGACCGGCACGTGAGGAGGAGTCGAGGCCCGTGCGCCTGCCCCTGCTGGCGCTTCTCGCCAAGGAACCCGCCCATGGTTACGAGCTCAAACAAGCCCTTGAGCAAACCTTCGGCGCGGCGTACCCTCAGCCCAACATCGGACAGATCTATGTCACTTTGGGGCGGCTTGAGAAGAACGGGCTGATCAAGGGCCAGGACATCGACCAGTCGAACCGGCCGAACAAACGGGTCTACGAGATCACCGACGCCGGGCGCGAGGAACTCGCCGCCTGGTTCGCCGAGCCGACCGAGGGACCTCGGGTACGGGACGAGTTCTTCATGAAACTGGTCCTGGCACCCGGCGCTGGCGGCAGCGACCGGCTCGCGCTGATCAACACACAACGCCGCCACTATCTGAACGTCATGCGGGGTCTTTCGCGGCTTGCCGCGCAGGACCGGGACAACCGCGTCGCACAACTGCTCATCGAGGGCGCCATGCTCCACCTGCAGGCCGACCTCGACTGGCTGGAGCGTTGTCAGGAGGAACTGGATTGAGCCGCTCGGGCCCCGACACCGCGCGCGTCGCCGCGACCCCGGACGCCGACCACGTCCTCCCGCCCGCCGAGGCCATGCTCTGGGCCCAGGACCTGGTCAAGACCCACCGCGGCGCGGAGACCGCCACCCATGCCGTACGCCATGTGGACCTGCGCGTCGACCGCGGCGAGTTCGTCGCGATCATGGGCCCCTCCGGAGCGGGCAAGTCCACCCTGCTCCACCTGCTCGGCGGCCTCGACCGCCCCGACAGCGGCCGGATATGGCTGGACGGGCAGCGGGTCGACGGTCTGAGCGAGGCCCGCTGGTCGCTGCTGCGCCGCCGGACGGTCGGGATTGTCTTCCAGTTCTTCAACCTGGTCACCAACATGACCGCGGCCGACAACGTGGAACTTCCCGCCCTGCTGGCCGGGATGTCCCCGCGGCAGGCGCGGGCGCGCCGTGAGGAACTGTTCGCCGAACTCGACCTCGAAGACCGGGCCCGCAGCACCCCCGCCGCGCTCTCCGGCGGTGAACAGCAGCGCGTCGCGCTGGCCAGGGCCCTGGTCAACGAGCCGGGCCTGCTGCTCGCCGACGAGCCGACCGGCAACCTCGACAGCCGCAACACCCGCGATGTGCTCCGCCTGCTGGCCCGCTACCACGCCAGTGGCCAGACGATCCTGCTGGTCACCCACGACGCCCGGGTCGCCAGCGGCGCCGACCGGGTGATCAGTCTGTTCGACGGCGAGATAGCCGACGACACCGCCTTGCATGCCCCCGCCGACGGTCCGACGACCGTCGCCGACGTGCTCCGGCTGAAGGGCTGACCGGATGCGCGCGCTGCTTCGCTGGGTACGGGCCGACCTGCGCGCCCACCGTGGCCAGGCCGCGCTGATGGTCCTGGTCACAGCGGTGATAGCGGTCTCGCTGATCCTGGCGAACGCGCTGTTGCGGGATGCCGCCAACCCCTGGCAGCGCATCTTCCTGCAGTCCCGTGGCGCCCACGTGTGGATCCACGTGCGTTCCGGCGCCGACACCGCACCGCTCACCCGCCTCGACGGGGTCACCGGGGTCGCCGGGCCCTACTCGACCGCCTCCGCCGACCTGGTGCGCGGCGCCGAGAAGGTCTCCCTCGAACTGCGCGCGGCAGGCCCGCAGCTCCCGTCGGTGGCCCGCCCGCTGGTGCGCTCCGGCCGGTGGCTGGACCCGGCCCGGTCCGACGGCATCGTGCTGGAAAGCTCGCTGGCCCGCGCGATGCGGGCGGACGTGGGCGGCACGGTCACCGTACGCGCCCGGGACGGCGCGACCCGGACCATGCGGGTGCTCGGCGTCGCCGACAGCGCGGACCAGGGCTCGTACCCGGACTGGACGCCAGGTCTCGGCTGGGTGCTGCCCACCGCTTTGGACCGCGTCGAGCCCGACCCGGCCCACATCCAGCAGGCGATCGGGTTGCGGCTGCGCGATCCGGGTTCCGCCGACTTCACCGCCCAACAGGCCGTCACCACACTGGGCAGCGGCCAGGTGACGCAGGTCACCACCTGGCAGCAGGTACGGTCCGCCATGGGCCAGGACAACCGGCTCCTGGGACTGCTGCTCGGGGTGTTCGGGCTGGTCGCGTTGGTGGCGGCGGCGCTGGCCACCGCGGGCGCCGCGGGCGGCCGGGTGCTGGCGCAGGTACGGGACATCGCCATGCTCAAGACCGTCGGGTTCACCCCGGCGCAGGTGGTCCGGCTCTTCCTGTACGAGCACACCGCCCTGGCACTGGCCGGGATGGCCCTCGGGGCGGGCGCGGCCAGCCTCTTCGGCCCACTGCTGCCAGGTGCGCTCGGGGAGGCCATGGGCGTGTGGCAGGCCGAACCCGCCCGCGCCGGGGCGCTGGCGGCAACGGGGGCCGGGGTGGTGCTCAGCATCGCCCTGGCCACCGCCCTCCCGGCCTGGCGGGCCGGGCGGATTCCGGCGGCGCCCACCGTACGAGCCGACCGCCCGGCCAGCGGGATCTCCCGACTGGCCCGCCTGGCACTGCTGTTGAAGCTGCCCCCGGCGCTGGCGTTGGGCAGCCGGGCGGCGTTCCACCGCCCGTTGCGCGCCGGGCTGACCGTTGCCCGGCTGGCCATCCCGATCATGATGATCACGGTGGCGTTGGGCAGTTGGGCCACGCTGGACGGCTTCCAGGACCATCCCCGGCAGTTGGGCCTGGCGGCGAGCCTGACCGCGCGCCCCAGCGGCATCGACGACGCGGCGGCGCGCCGCCTGCTCACCGAGCAGCCCGCGGTGGCGGCCGCCTATCCGGGAGCGGAGATACCGGCACTGGTGCCCGGAGAGACCACGACGATCACCCTGCGCGCACTGGGCACCGCCGACCATCCCTATCCGTTCGCCCTCGCCGCGGGCCATCTCATCCGCGACGAGGACGAGGCGGTGGCCGGGCAGGGGGCACTCAACCTGATGCACGCCAAGGTGGGCGAGTGGGTGCGGGTGACGGCCGGGGGGACTCCGCACATCCTGCACATCGTCGGCCGGGACATCGAGCCCGACCACAACGGGGAGATGCTCTCGGTGGACCTGGGCGCGCTGGCCGGGCCCGGCGGAACGCCCAAGGCGCAGTACTACGCCCTGGTGCTGCGCCCGGGGGCGAACCCGACGGCGGTGCGCACCGATCTGCTCGCGGCGTCGCACGGCCGCCTGGACGTACGCCCGGTGGCCAACCCGGCGGCCCAACTGGGCTTGGTCCGCGTGGTGGTTGTCGGCCTGGTCGGGGTCCTGACGCTGATCGGCCTCGCCGAACTGGTCACCGCGACCGCCTCCGGCCTACGCGACCACGTCCGCGACCTCGGCGTCCTGCGGGCCATGGGCCTGACGCCACGGCAGGTCACCGCCATCATCGTGACCAGCACCGCCCTGCTCACGACGGCAGCGGTGCTGGCCGGGACCGGGCTCGGGGTGCTGCTGTCGAACCGGCTGATCAACATGGAGGGCCAGGCGAGCGGCGTCGGTGCGGGCATCGCGCGGATGCCCGCACCGGAGACCCTGCTGATGGCCGGTGCCGTCGCGGTGGCCGTGGCGGCCTGCGTCTCGGTGGTCCCGGCCACCAGAGCGACCCGAGCCCGCATCACCGCCGCGCTGAGCGCAAACCGCACTTGACCGCCTCCGCGTGTCTACCGTCCGCACTTGACCGCCTCCGTGTGTCTACGGCGCCCGGCTGAGGCCCACCCGAGTCCGCATGTCACCATCACCGGCTGCTACAACGACGTCCACGGCCGCCAGCCGTCCTCTCGCGCGACGGATGTCGCCGACCGGTTCCTCACCGGGTGGCCGTGTCAGGCCGGTGCGGTGGCGGGACGGGTGGGGAACGGGAACAGGGCGCAGGCCAGGGCGACTTGGGCGGGGGCGGGCAGCGACAGCCGCAGACGGGCGCGCCGGGACACCGTCGGTTTGCGGTGCAGGAGCGCCGCCGGGTCCTCGGCGACGGCCCGCAGCCGTAGCCGGTAGAGGCCGGTGTACGTGTCGAGCGCGATAGCGATCGCCGGATGCAGCACCGGTGGCGGTGTTCGGTCGAACCACGCGTGGGCCCGGTCGGCGAGGCGACGCACCATCTCCTCGAAGGCCGGGGTGCTCCGCCCCTCCAGCAGGTCGTGCGGCGCACCCCGGCCTCGTGCAGTGCTTCGTCAGGCAGCGGCACATGGCCTCGACGCAGTCCATCCCCCGGTCGCGGTGGTCACCGGGGCGGCGCGAGGGATCGGGCAGGCGATCGTCGGCCGCCTCGCCGACGACGGCTACCGGCTGGTGCTCGGTGACATCGACGGGCAGCGGCTGCGCCGACTGGCCAGCACACTCGGCGCGCAGCACGCCGCCGTGCACGGATGCCGCCGGTGCCGACGGCGCGCGAGAGTTGGCCGCTGAGGCACGGCGCCGCTTCGGACGGCTGGATGTGTGGGTGAACAACGCCGCACTGGTGCCGGTTGGCCGACTGGACGAGCAGGACGCGGACTTGCTGGCCCGCACCTGCCACGTCAACCTCGCCGGGGTGGTGCACGGTTGTCAGGCCGCCGCACGCAGCATGTGCTCGCACCGGCGCGGGCACATCGTGAACATCGCGAGCGTACTGGCCGTCAAACCGCTGCCCGGAGTCGCCGTCTACAGCGCGACCAAGGCCGGTGTCGTGGCGCTCGGCGAGAGCCTGCGCCGTGAACTGCGCGGCCACGGCATCCACATCACGACCGTCCTGCCCTACATGGTCAACACCCCTGCGGCGGCGGGGATCCGGCCCCGGGTGCTGCCCGTTCCTCTCCGCACGTCAGCCAGTGCTGTCCCTGGCGGTCCGCTGCTTCCACAGCACGGTGGGCCGCCGCACAGCCCCTGAAGCCGTTGCGGAGTCGCAGCCGACCTGATTCGCCCCGGCGCTCCCGACGGCAGCGGTGAACCTGCGGCCGCCCGGTTTCGTGGAGAGGGCGGTGGACGCTCTTGACGGTGACGGGAGAGGCGATGCGATCCGCGCAGGACTCGGTGGGAACCGTTCTGGTGGCTGTGGCAACTGCGTTGACGGTCGTGGTGTTCGTCTTCTTGGTCGTCGACGCGGCGACCACCAAGATACCGCCGACGAACAAGCCCTCGGTATCGCACACGCGAGGGTGAAAGGCGACGCGGCCATGAAGTCAACTCGCCATCAAGACCTGCGTTGTTGGCCTTCGCGCCTTTCTGGCCTTCGCCGGGCCCTCAGCGTCGTGCCGCCAGCAGCGAGGTCAGTTCCGCCACTGTGCCCGCGGTGACGGCCACGGCCCCCAGTAGCAGGGCCACCAGGCGTGCCTTCTGCGATCGGTGGCGCAGGCTGTCCTGCTGCCGCCGTTCCTCGTAGCGGGAGGCCAGATGGTCCATGTGGTTCAGCCAGTCGGCGCTGTAGTGGCGGATGACGACTTGCCGTTGCGAGGTGGTCAGCCAGGGCATTCGGTCGGCGAATCGCTCGGCGAAGTGCTGGGCTTTTCCGATATAGGCCTGCTGGCACAGGTACGACTCGATCTCGTCGATGTTCAGTCCGTGGGACTGGTCGCGTCCGGACGGCTGCCAGTTGGGTTTGTCGGTGTTGGCGCTCACTCGTCGGTTCCTTCCTGTCCACTGCCCGGTTCGCCCGCCCGCTGCCCTTCCGCGCTGATGGGGGCGCGCACGACGTGCGGGCTCAACTCGCCTGCGGCGATGTCCGGGTGGTGGAGATCGAAGGCGGGGGATTCAGAGCGGATGCGGGGAAGAGTGAGGAAGTTGTGTCGCGGCGGCGGGCAGGAGGTCGCCCATTCCAGGGAACGCCCGTAGCCCCACGGGTCGTCAACGCCCACGAACAGCGCGTACTTGGCGGTCTTCCATACGTTGTACAAGAAGGGCAGCGTGGATGCGCCGAGGATGAACGAGCCGATGGAGGAAACCGTGTTGAGAGTGGTGAAGCCATCGGCCGCCAGGTAGTCGGCGTAGCGGCGCGGCATGCCCACCACGCCCAACCAGTGCTGGACGAGGAAGGTGGTGTGGAAGCCGACGAACAGGGTCCAGAAGTGGAACTTGCCCAGGCGTTCATCGAGCATTTTCCCGGTGAACTTGGGCCACCAGAAATAGAATCCGGCGAACATCGCGAAGACCACGGTGCCGAACACCACGTAGTGGAAATGGGCCACCACGAAGTACGAGTCGGAGACATGGAAGTCCAGCGGCGGCGCGGCCAGGATGATGCCGGTCAGACCACCGAACAGGAACGTCACGAGGAAGCCCGCCGCCCACAGCATCGGGGTCTCGAAGCTCAGCGACCCTTTCCACATCGTGCCGATCCAGTTGAAGAACTTCACACCGGTCGGCACCGCGATCAGGAACGTCATGAAGGAGAAGAACGGCAGCAGCACACCACCGGTGACGAACATGTGGTGCGCCCAAACGGAGGCGGACAGCCCCGCGATGGTGATGGTCGCGGCGACCAGGCCGATGTAGCCGAAGACCGGCTTGCGGGCGAACACCGGAATGATCTCGGTGATGATGCCGAAGAACGGCAACGCGATGATGTACACCTCGGGATGGCCGAAGAACCAGAACAGGTGCTGCCACAGCAGCGCACCGCCGTTGGCCGCGTCGAAGACATGCGCCCCGAACTTGCGGTCCGCCTCCAGCGCCAGCAGCGCCCCGGCCAGCAGGGGAAAGACCAGCACCACCAGCACCCCGGTCAGCAGCACGTTCCAGCAGAAGATCGGCATCCGGAACATCGTCATGCCGGGGGCACGCATGCAGATGATCGTGGTGATGAAGTTGACCGAACCGAGGATCGTGCCGAAGCCGGAGAAGGCCAGACCCATGATCCACATGTCCCCTCCCACCCCCGGGGAGTGAACCGCGTCGTTGAGCGGTGAGTACGCGAACCAACCGAAGTCGGCCGCGCCCTGCGGGGTGAGGAAGCCGCCGACCGCGATCAGCGAGCCGAACAGGTACAGCCAGTAGGCGAACATGTTCAGCCGGGGGAACGCCACGTCGGGCGCGCCGATCTGCAGCGGCATGATCCAGTTGGTGAAGCCCGCGAACAGCGGCGTCGCGAACATCAGCAGCATGATCGTGCCGTGCATCGTGAACGCCTGGTTGAACTGCTCGGTCGTCATGATCTGCAGACCGGGGCGGGCCAGCTCGGCGCGCATCAGCAGCGCCATGATGCCGCCGATGAGGAAGAACCCGAACGACGTCGCCAAGTACAGCGTGCCGATCGTCTTGTGGTCGGTGGTGGTCAGCCACTTCACGATCGCGTTGCCCGGCTGCTTTCGCCGTACCGGCGGCAGCACGGTGGCTCCGCCGACGGCAGCGCCGCTGGGCTCGTTGAGGATGCTCACTGCGCCACTCCCGGAACGCCATCCAGATGCTCGAATACCTGGGTCACCCTCCCATTGCGAGCCATTCGGGTCAGGCCACCGAACCGCGTACGGCCGGGAAATGAGCCTTTCGGCCCACTCGTATGCCCGGAGCGCTCCCCGCGCGGGGCGGCGCTGAACCACTACAGCGTCCAGGTCGGCATCGGCCGCCACCTGATCCGTACGTTCAACGACGACTGGATCGTCAGCCTCACCGATCTCACGCCCGGGTCCGCAAGGCCGCGGCACTGATGCAAACCGGGCACGCCGCCCAAGCCCAGCGGCTGTTCCCCACGGAACGCGCCTACCCACTGTCCCGGGCACTGGAAGGCCTCCTTTCGCCGGACCGGTGCCCGGTTCAGGCTTCCGGCGGTCCGACGATCACTCAGACGCACCCAAAAACGCGCGATCGCGACGCGAGCGGTGTGATGGTGGGAAGGGAACGGGACGTGCGGCTGCCGGTGGCGGTGGCTGGCGCACGCTACGGCAGAAGTGGGAATTCGCCCTGGTCCGGGAGAGAGCCGCGGTGGTTCACACCTGCTTCCGGCAGATGTGACAGGAGACGAGATGCTGAACGTCCCGGCAGCGATCGGGCCAGGTCCTGATACGAAGTCGGTGGAGCCGCGGTTCGGGCGAGTACGGCCGGTCGCGGACGCCGTTCTCTTCGAAGGGTACTTGCTCTACCCCTATCGCAAGTCCTCGCCGAAGAACCAGGTGCGGTGGCAGTTCGGCGTCCTCGCGCCGCGGTCCTGGGTCGAGGCGGACGGTCCGGTCGCACCGGGCGTCGCCGGGTCCGCTGAGTCCTGGTACCAGCAGACCGAGTGCCTGTTCCAAGCGGCGGCTGACGCGGTGCTGCACGTTCGGGTGCGTTATCTGCAACTTCAGCGCAAGCGTGTGGAGCGCAAGGCCAGCGACGGCCGGTATGTGCCGGTGGAGTCGCTGGAGGTCGCGGACGCGGTTCATCTCGCGTTCGACGAGGCGGTGCCACGGGAGACCGACATCGTGGCGCCGCTGTCCGACGTGCTCGCTGGTGGGCTCGCCTTCCAGGTCGGTGTGCCGGGTGGCGAAGAGACCGAGGTGCTCGCCGATGGCGTGGGGCGGGTGGTGCGGCAGCGGTACCCGGTCGTGGGTACGACCACCGTGCGGGCCGAGCGGCTTGACGCGCCCTCGGCGACATACCGGCTCCGGGTACGGACGGAGAACACCGGGCAGTCGCCGCGCCGGGGCGCCTCGCGCGACGAGGCACTGCGCCATGCGCTGATCGCCACGCACACCTTCATCGGCGGCGACCGGCTGGAGTTCTGGTCGCTGACCGATCCACCCGAGTGGGCCCAGGCCCACGCCCAGGGGTGCGCGAACGTGCACACCTTCCCCGTCCTGGCCGGGGACCCGGGAACTCGTGATCTCGTGCTGTCGTCGCCGATCATCCTGCCTGACCACCCGCAGGTCGCTCCGGAGAGCCCGGGCGACCTGCACGACGCCGCGGAGATCGACGAGATCCTCACGTTGCGCACCCTCCTGTTGACCGACGAGGAGAAGCGCGAGGCGCGTGCCACCGACGCCCGTGCCGCGGAGATCCTCGACCGAACCGAGGCCATGCCGCCGGAGGTCTTCGCCCGACTGCACGGCGCGATCCGGTCCCTGCAGCCCAGGAAGCCCTCCGGGCGGCCCGACGCCGTTCCGCCGCGGTGACGAGGAGAGGCGCGATGGACGCCATCGAGTTGTTGAAGCACGACCACCGGATGGTCGAGCAACTGTTCCGTGACTACCACGCCGCAGGGTCCGACGCCCAGCGCCGCGGTGTGGTCGAGGTCCTCATCCGCGAGCTGTCCAAGCACGCGGCGCTTGAGGAACTGATGGTCTATCCGCTGGCGAAGAAGGTGCTGCCCGACGGTCCGGACGAGGTCGCCCGGCACCTCGCCGAGCACACGAGCGTCAAGAAGACCCTGCTGGGCCTGGACAAGCTCTCGGCCAAAGGCGACGGCCAGGCGGACGCGCTGATGGCGGAGTTGCAGCGAGAGATCGAGGAACACGTGCGGGAGGAGGAACGGGTGCTGATGCCGAAGCTGCGTGCGGCGGTCGACCAGCAGACCCTCGCCGAACTGGGGCAGGCGCTCGACAACGCCAAGCAGACCGCGCCCACCCGGCCGCACCCGAACGCGCCGGACGAGCCGCCCGCGCTTGCGCTCGCGGGCCCGGTGGCCGCCATCTACGACCGGTTCCGTGACCGGCTGCAAGGAAGGCCGAGGACATGACCATGGAAAGCGACATGCGAGAAGCCAGCCAGCAGCCCGCGAGTGCGGGCGAAAGGCGCGGTTTCGACGAGATCGACATCCTGTGGATCTCGGAGGGGATGAGCTGCGACGGCGACACCGTTTCGATGACCGCGTCGGGGCAACCGGCGATCGAGGACGTCGTGTTGGGGCTCATCCCCGGCCTGCCGAAGGTGAACCTCCACAACAAGGTGCTCTCGCCCAGCGAGGGCGGCGAGGACTTCCTCGCCCCCTTCCGGGCCGCGGCGCGTGGCGAGCTGAGCCCGTTCATCCTGGTCATCGAGGGCTCGATCCCCAACCAGAACATCATCCAGGGCGACGGGTACTGGACATCGTTCGGCAACGACCCGGACACCGGCGAGCCGCTCACCCTCAACTGGTGGATCGACCAGCTTGCCCCGAAGGCATGGGCGGTCGTCGCCGCAGGCACCTGCGCGACCTACGGCGGGATCCACGCCATGGCCGGCAATCCCACCGGCTCCATGGGACTGGCCGACTACCTCGGCTGGGACTTCAAGTCCCAAGGCGCACTGCCCATCGTCAACGTTCCCGGCTGCCCGATCCAGCCGGAGAACTTCATGGAGACCCTGACCTGGGTCCTCTACCACGCCGCGGGTTCGGCACCACCCCCACCGCTCGACCACATGCTGCGGCCGCAGTGGCTGTTCGGGAAGACGGTGCACGAGGGCTGCGACCGCGCCGCCTACTACGAGCAGGGCGACTTCGGCAGGGACTACAACTCACCCAAGTGCCAGGTGAAGGTGGGCTGTTGGGGGCCGGTGGTCAACTGCAACGTGCCCAAGCGCGGTTGGATGTCCGGTATCGGTGGCTGCCCGAACGTCGGCGGTATCTGCATCGGTTGCACCATGCCGGGCTTCCCGGACGCCTTCATGCCGTTCATGGACGAACCAGCCGGCGGCAGCCTGTCCTCGATGCTCATCAAACCGTACGGGGCGTTCGTCAGGCGCCTGCGCGGCATCACCAACATGGCCGTGAACCGGGAGCCGAAGTGGCACCACAACCGGGCCGAGCTGACCAGCGGATACGACCCCAACTGGCGCTCCTGACACCCGGATCCCGAGGCCCAAGCACCGTTCGAACCGCCCACCCTCCAGTGAGATTGAGGTAGCAAGTCATGACAACCACCGAGGACCGCTCCCAGGCGGGGGAGCGCAAGCCCGCACAGATCGTGGACATGTCGTGGGATCCGATCACCCGCATCATCGGCAACCTCGGCATCTACACCAAGGTCGACTTCGCCAACCGCGAGGTGGTCGAGTGCCACAGCACCTCGTCGCTGTTCCGGGGCTACTCGGTGTTCATGAGGGGCAAGGATCCGCGCGACGCCGGTTTCATCACCAGCCGCATCTGCGGCATCTGCGGCGACAACCACACCACCTGCTCGAACTACGCCCAGCAGATGGCCTATGGCATCAAACCGCCGCCGCTCGCCGAAGCCATCGTCAATCTCGGCGAGGCGGCGGAGTACATGTTCGACCACACCATCTTCCAGGACAACATGGTGTTCGTCGACTTCTGCGAGGCGATGGTCAAGGCGACCAACCCGGGCGTGCTGGCCAAGGCTGAGCGGACCGAAGCCCCGGGCGCGGCTGTCCACGGCTACCGAACCATCGCCGACATCATGCGGGCCTTCAATCCGTTCGAGGGCGAGGTGTACAAACAGGCGCTGAAGGTCAGCCGCGTCACACGCGAGATGTTCTGCACGATGGAGGGCCGCCACGTCCACCCCTCGACCCTGTATCCCGGTGGGGTGGGCACCATGCCGGAGCCGACCACGTTCACCGACTACCTCACCCGGCTGGTGAGGGTGCTCGACTTCATCAAGCAGTCGGTGGCGATGAACGACGACGTCTTCGACTTCTTCTACGAGGCGCTGCCCGGCTACGAGGAGGTGGGGCGCCGCCGGATCATGCTCGGCTGCTGGGGTGCCTGGCAGGACTCGAACTTCTGCGACTACCGCTACGAGTCGATGGGCGACTGGGGCAGGCAGATGTTCGTCACGCCCGGCATCGTCGTGGACGGCGGCCTGGTCACCAACAACCTGGTGGACATCAACCTCGGAATGCGGATCCTGCTCGGCAGCTCCTACTACGAGGACTGGGCCGACCGGGAGCCGTTCGTCACCCACGACCCGCTGGGCAACCTGGTCGACATGCGCCATCCATGGAACCAGACCACCGTCCCCGTACCGCAGAAGCGCGACCTGGACGGCGGCAACTACAGCTGGGTGATGAGTCCGCGCTGGTACGACAAGAACGCCGACCAGCACCTGGCGCTGGACACCGGCGGAGGCCCGCTGGCGCGCCTGTGGTCGACCGCGCTGAACGGGCTGGTCGACACCCCCTATGTCAAAGCCACCGGTCACAGCGTGCAGATCTCGCTGCCCAAGAGCGAAAAGCTGCCGGAGATGACGCTGGAGTGGAAGATCCCCAAGTGGAGCAACACACTTGAGCGCGACCGGGCGCGACCGTACTTCGTCGCGTACTCCGCGGCGATGGCCTTCTTCTTCATCGAGCGGGCCATGTCGATGGTGCGCGCCGGTGACATGAAGACCTTCGAGAACTTCGACGTCCCCGACGAGGCCATCGGCTGCGGATTCCACGAAGCCGTGCGCGGCGTGCTCTCGCACCACCTGGTGATCAGGGACAAGAAGATCGCCAACTACCACCCGTACCCGCCCACGCCGTGGAACGCCAGCCCGCGCGACAGCTACGGCACCCCCGGCCCCTACGAGGACGCCGTCCAGGGGCAGCCGATCTTCGAGGAGAACGGCCCGGATGACTTCAAGGGCGTCGACATCATGCGCACCGTACGGAGCTTCGACCCCTGCCTGCCCTGCGGGGTGCACATGTACCTCGGCAAGGGCAAGGAACTGACCAGGACCCACACGCCGACCTACGGAGCCTCCCATGACTGACGCCCGGCGCCTCGACGGCCCGGCGGTGGAGCAGCGGCTGGCCCGGATCGACGAACTCCTGGGTCGGGTGGAGGACGTACCGGGACCGACGTCGCAGGCGGCGATCGCGGCCGTCCAGGCACTGACCGAGGTGTACGGCGAGGCGCTCGCCCGGGTGCAGGACATCGTCGGCCCGCGGCTGGCCGCCGCGCTCGCCGACGACGAACTCCTCTCCCACCTGTTGGTCCTGCACGAGATCCACCCCGACCCCCTCGAACGCAGGGTCGCCCGCGCGCTGGAGGACATCCGGCCCGCCGTACGGGACCGCGGCGGCGAGGTGGAACTCGCCGGGGTCGCCGACGGGGTCGCCACCGTACGGCTGGCCCTCAAGGGCTGCGACTCCTCCTCGGCCACCGTCGAGAAGGCCGTTCGCGAAGCCGTGCTGGCCGTGGGGCCCGAGTTGTCGGAGGTCCGGCGCGAGGCGGCGGGCGACCGTGCCTTCGTGCCCCTCGACGCCCTCGCCCAGCGGCCGGTGGCCTCGTCCGCGTCCGGCGGCCCGGCATGACCTCCGGCACGCTCGAACGCCTCACCCGCCAGGCCCGCGCCCGGTGGACCGAGACCGAGGAACGCTGTGACCTGTGCGGCGAAACGCTACCGGCCGACCACCGGCACATGTTCGACACCGACCGCGCGGAAGTGCTGTGCGCCTGCCGGGCGTGCTCTGTGCTCTTCGTTCAGGACGCGGCCAGCAAGGGGCACTACCGGCTGGTACCGCGACGGCGGATCCGGCTCGCCCCGGTATCCACCAAACCGCTGGGCGTCCCGGTCGGCCTGGCGTTCTTCGTACCCCGCGGCGACGGCACCGTGCTCGCGCACTATCCGAGCCCGGCCGGGGCCACCCGGTGGGAGGTCGACCCAAGCGCCTGGCAGGAGGTCGTCGGCAGTCGCCCCGAGCTGGATACGCTGGTGGCAGACGTGGAAGCACTGCTGGTCAACACCGCGCGCGGACAACAACACCACTGGATCGTTCCCGTCGACGACTGCCATCGGATGGTCGCGGTCGTACGCCGGGAGTGGCGCGGCCTGTCCGGCGGCAGCCGGGTGTGGCCCGCGATCGAACAGTTCTTCACCGAACTTACCGAACAGCAGTGAGGAGGAGTGAGATGGGGAACATCCGCGTAGGAAAGCCCGACGTCAAAACCGACACCCCGACGAGCGTCTTCGGAACCCACCGCGGCAACGAAGCGCCGTACAAGAGGCAGCCCGGACTCCACAAGGACGGCACCGCCGACGCTCGGCGCTCCACCGGGATCCACTGGAAGAAGCACAACGCGATCATGGAGATCATGCCGAACCTCCCGCCCGGCTGAAAGAGGAGGACCACATTCCGTGGAACGTCGAGCGGCAGGAAAGGAGGGTGAACGATGACGGCCAAGCGAGTACTGATCGCCCAAGCCGTGCTGGCCGGAGCGGCCGCGCTGGTGATCCTCGCCAAGGAGTTCCCAGGGCTCGTCCGCGAAGTCAGGATCTGGCGGATGGCAGATCTCAAGTCCGGTTCCAGGCACCCGAGTTAGGGCCCGCTTCGTCGGCTTGTCGCGCCCCCCTTCCCAGTGGCCAGCGTCACACCCGGGCCACGCCCGGGTGCGGCGCTGGCCCGTTCAAGATGCGGGTGCGGCAGGCCAAGCGGACCCTGAGGCCATGGAGCGAAAGGCCGCCCCTCCGCATGGTTCGGCCCCGTTCGCAGACACCAGTTGTGGCGCGCTGGACCGCCCGCGGGAGGATCGTCCAACGTGACCACACCGGTCCTGATCACCGGTTGGTTCAGCTTTCATGATGGTGAGGCGACCGCGGGGGACGTGCTCGCCGCCGAGCACGTCCAGGCGGCGCTGGCCGCGGCCGGTGTCGCCCATGACACCGCGTGGTCGGAGATCTTCCGGGGGGATGGGATGACGTTGGCTCAGTGCCGGTGGCGCGGGCCAGCGCCGCGGCCAGATCCACCGCGTCGCGCGCCCCGGCGTCATGGACACGTACCACGCACGCGCCCCGGCGGCGGTCGCCAGCGCACAGGCGGCCACCGTCGCGTCGGCGCGTTCCCGGCGGCCATCGACGCCGCCGATCCAGTGCGTCACCGACGGTGACCGGCGCACGCCCAGGCACACCCTGCCAGCGGACGCGCCCGGCTGGCTCGCCCCATGGCCGGTGCGGGCGGGGCGCGCTTCGCTTGCCGACTTCGCGTAGCCGGGCGACGTTGACCGGACCTGACGTTACGAAGTGCGTTGCCTGGGAACCCGTGAGGTGGCTTGCGGCGCAGCGGGCGTCGCTGCCTCGGTATGCGATTCGGAGGCGGGCATGGAAAAGGACATCATCGCGGAACTGACGTCGGACCACCGTGAGGTGGAGCAGATCTTCGGACGGATGACCGCTCTGCCGAGCGGTCATCCCGACCGCAAGAGGCTGATGGAGGAGGTGACGATCGAGCTGGTGCGGCACTCGGTGGCCGAGGAGGAGTACCTGTACCCCGCGGTGCGTGAGCACATCAACGGGGGCGACGCCCTGGCCGACAAGGAGATCGCCGACCACGCGAGGGTCGAGGAGACCCTGAAGGAACTGGAGGGCCGTGATGCCGACGACCCGCGGTTCGACCAGCTCTTCCTGGCCCTGAAGACCGAGGTGACCTCCCACGTCCAGGACGAGGAGGGCAACCTCTTCCCGAAGCTGATGGCGACCTGCTCGCAGGAGGCCCTCGACAGCCTCGGGAACAAGATCCGCACCGCCAAGAAGATGGCCCCCACCCGTCCGCACCCGGCGGCGCCGGACAAGCCCCCCGCGAACAAGTTGCTGGCGCCGGGCGCCGGGCTGGTGGATCGGGTCCGCGACTTCGTCACCGGCCGCGGCAAGTCCTGAACGCCAACGGACACGCTGACCGGCATGCCGTCGACGGCGGGGCCGGGCCGCACACGCACCCGGCAGGTGCCTGATGGGTTCCGCCCGCGGCGAGCCGTTGGCGACTTTGATGTCGCTCGATGACGTGGCGGACCTGGTCCAGCGGAGCCAGGGCCTGTATGTGCGGTGGTCCCACGATCCGCGGGCCGACGTTCGGCAGGAGGAGAGCGTCGACGGCCTCAGCGGCGTACGGCTGCCGGGCCTGTCGGTGAACGCCCTGGACCTGGAACCCTGGTGGGCTGGCCACTCGGTGCGGCTGTGGGTGGCCCGCCGACTCCACGACTACAGCCATCTGCCCCGCGAGCAGGGGCCGGGCGTGCGGCCGTGGGTCCTGCACGGCGAGGAGGTCGGGCGTGGCCCGGACAACGAGCCCCTGGTCCGCGACGCCCGGCCCATCGCATGGATCGACGACCGGGTCATCGCCGAAGCGGCGGAAGAAGTGGCTCGCCAGGAAGGCCGATGGGGTCCGATGCGCCGCCCGCCGGAAAACGCGTAGCGGCCAGACCCGACCGGCACGGGTACGGCTGACCGGGACGCGTCTGCCGCAGCGGCGAGTGCCAGGAGCGGATCAGCCCTCCCGGGTACCGGGCGCGACGCAGGCGCATAGCCCTCGTGACCCACCTCATTTTCCAGATTCGTGGCGAAGTGTACGGTTAGCGGCCATCCGCAGTATCCCGGCACGCCCCAGCATCGCGGCGTGCCGGAGAAAAGGAGGCCGCACTGTGTCTGCCGACCTCTCGCCGGTCATAGCCGCCACGGCGCAGTGGCTGGTCCGCTCCTATCCGGTGACCGGCGGCGCCTTGGACTCCGCTCTCGCCCAGGCCCAGGCCCGCCAGGCGGCCACCGTAGCCGCATGGCTGCGCTACCCGACAGCGGCCGACGCGGCGCTGGTCGCCTTCGTGGGTCCCGGCGGGTCCGCCCGGCTGGACTGGCTCACCGGAGCCGAGACAGCCGCGATCGAGGAGACGGAGTACGGCTGGCGCAGCTGGGTCGACGAGGTGGTGGCCAGCTGGGCCGCCTGCCTGCTCACCGCGCCAGCACTGGCGACGGACGCGGTGGCGGCGGTCGCCGGATGCGAGCACCTGGCCGGGCTGCCCTGCGACTTCCGGCGGCTGACCGACCCCGACGGCTGTGACCGCCGGGCGGCGGCCTTGCTGCGCCACCCGGATCTGCTCGCCCCCGTCGCCGACCTGCACCGCGCGGAGCTCCTCCGGCACCTGCAAGGCGATCCCATCGGCGCCGACTGACCTCGGCCGACTCACAGGTGCGACGGCACGGCGGACCTGATGTGACCGCGGAACCAGCGGTGCGCGGGGTCGGCGGAGTTGCGGGGGTGCCAGGCCATGCCGAGGTCGAGTGGTGGCAGGTCCAGCGGGATGGGGAACGTGCGCAGACCCAGCGCCGCGGTGGTGTCGGGGAGCCAGCCAGGCAGGGTGAGGGCGATGAGGTCGGTGTTCCGGGCCAGGATCATCGCACTGGTATGGCTGGGGACGACGACTGCGACGCGTCGGCGCAGGCCCAGCTGGGCCAGCGCGCGGTCGATGGGGCCGTGGCGTTTGCCCCGTCTGGAAATTCCGATGTGGTCGGCGGCGGCGAAGCGGCGAGCGTCGATCGGCCCGTCGAAGAGCGGGTGATCGCGGCGCGCTACGCCGAGCAGCGACACCTGGACGAGTGGTTCGGTACGGGTCTCCGGGTCCAGGTGGTCGAGCACTCCCAGTTCCACGTCCACCCAGCCCTGACGTAGCGCCGGGCTGCCTTCGACCGCCTCGGGGAGGAAGACGATGTCGACGTGGGGCGCCTGCGCACGGACGCGGTCGATCAACGGCCCGGTGATGCCCGCCAGCAGCAGTTCGGTGGCCTGCACGGTGAACGTGCGGTGCAGGTCCACGGGATCGAACTCGGCTGCGGGGCGGAAGAGTTGGTCGCAGCCGCGCAGCAGCGCGGACACCTCGTCCCGCAGTTCCAGCGCACGCGGGGTGGGGACCATCGTCTGACCGGCACGCACCAGCAGCGGATCGCCGACTGCGCGGCGGAGCCGGGCGAGGGTACGACTGGCCGCGGCGGGTGAGGTGCCGAGCCGCTCAGCGGCCCGCGTGACGCTGTTCTCCTGTAGCAGGGCGTCCAGGGCGCGCAGCAGGTTGAGATCCATCCATCCCCCTGACCTGGCTCATTACGCCAGAGTCAATGATTGCGTGCCCATTTTTGCATTGCTGCGGAATCCGCGTGCGCCGAGAGTGAAGGTGGCCGCACCAACGCGCGGCCGTTCCTACGCGATGGAGAAGTGATCCCATGCAGCAGTCCGTCCGTTCCGGACGAGAGGGCGACGTCCTGGCTGTGGTCAGCCAGAGCGGGCCCACTGTGACGTTCTTCGACGCCGCCACCGATCAACATCTTGAGACGATCGAGGTTCTCGCGGAACCGCACGAGCTGTGTTTCGATCCGGCACAACGGCTGCTGTGGTGCACGACCACCTATCGCTCGGGCTACTACCACTCGAACAGCGGTCGGCGCAGCGAGCTGACCGTCATCGACCCGGACAGCCGCCGCATCGTCGAGGTGATCGACATCGCCCCCGAACACGGGCCCCACGGGCTGGCGTTGGACGCGGCACGCGGGCGCCTGTACGTCAGCGTGGAAGCCCGCGAGGACCGGCCGGGTGGCGTTGTCGTGATCGACACGGCGACGCGGCGCCCGCTCGGACGGATCGACACCGACGCTCCCGGTCCGCACTGGTTCGCCATCGACCCGACGGGCACGACGGGCTACGCCACCAACAAGGAGGCACCGTTCATATCCGTCGTCGATCTCGAACGAGGCGCCCTGACCGCCAAGGTCGAGGTGCCGGGCAGCGAGGGTCTGGCGGTATCCGCCGACGGCGCGCACGCCTTCGTCGCCGCCCCCTACGGCTCCTTTTCGACCACCCGCGCCCAACGGCCGTTCACCGGAATCCGCGTGATCGACGCCGGGACGGCGCGCGTGGTCGACACCCTGCCCACCGAGAACGTCGTCTTCCCGGTACACCTGACCGCGACCGGCAAGTTGCTCGTCGGCGAAGTGCGCATGGAACACGACCAGGCCTCCCGGCTCGGGCGGCACGCACCTGGACGCCTCACGGTGTTCTCCGCGGACAGCCACGAACGCCTGGGTGCGGTGGAGGTGGGTCATTTCCCCCTGACCGTCACCTCCTCGACCGACGGCCGGATCGGCTATGTGGCCTGCGGCGTCTCCTCCACCGTCCACATCATTGACCTGGACACCCTGCACCCCTTGGGGCGGTTGGACATCGCCAAGCTCGGCGAACCCGGCGCCCATGGACTGGCGTACATTCCGCGTCCGAGCTGAACCCGCAACGCGCCAGCAATCGGCGGTAGTTGGGCGACACCGTTGGCGCCGCTGGCGGTCACCTTCCCGAGGTACTGGCGGGTGGTGCCCGACTCCCCGTCGCCGCGGGCGCGGCGGTGGCCGCGCGGTCGGAGCCGCTGACCATGCGAAGAGGTCTCATCCGGCAACGTCAGGCGGCACGCTCGTACTCGTGCGGGATGCCGTGGCGTGGGCCGCCGCGAACGTCCGCCGGGCCTCGGCGAGCAGGTCCGGGAAACGGTCGGCCCCGTAGGCGGCCGCCGCGGCGAAGAGGGCGTCCAGCGCGGCCTGGAGGGGGTCGGACTCCACGGCGGCGAAGAGCGCGGGCACGGCCATGGCCTGCTGGGACATGGCCGGAACGTCCGTGTCCCCGATGATCGACGGCACCCTCGTATCGGGTATGCGCTCATCGCTCCAGAGCCGGTCCCAGACCCGCTCGAACCCGTTGGCAGCGTCATCGAAGGGAGCGGGCAGCGGTTCGCCGTGCTCGGCGGCGCGGAGCGCCGGGGCGATCCAGTCGATCTCAGCCAGGCCAGCCAGGGCATAGGCGCGGCCTGCGGCCCAACAGGCCAGTGTCCGCTGGGAGTTCGCGGTCGCGGCGGCGATCACGTCGACCAGATCACGGTCGAGCCGCGCCATGCCCATCGCGTTGCCGCCGAGCTGCCGCAGACGCTCGCTGGGGAGCCGCCCGCCCCACTCCTCTCTTTCCCACTCCAGCTCCCTCTCCCGGCGTTGCCGCTCGGCCGCCTCCTCCTCGGCCTGGCGCTCCCGGCGTTTGGCCTCGGCCCGTTCCTCGGGGGAGGGGGGTGGGGGAAGCTCCCGTGCGACGCCGTGCCAGTAGGCGGCGATCTCGCTCGTCTGCTTCACCACGCGGTCCGCGGCGGGAGGTGCGGGCCAGAACTGGAGGAGGTACCGGTCGTACTGCGGCTCCGGGTCGATCCTGGTGTCGGCGGCGTTCGCCTCGTCCATGCCCGTCGCGCAGTACCGCACCCGGTGGGGAACGGGCGCCAGGTCCATCGGCCAGCACTCGCCGCCGCCCCACTCGACGAGGAGGGTTTCCTCCGACGCCGGAGTGAAGGACACCTCGACCACCTCCTGCCAGGTGCCGTCCAACGGCGGCTCCTCGTCGTGCACTTCGACGGTGAAGCCGACGTTGCCGGTGTGCAGCCCGGTGATCAGATGGAGAAACCCGGGGATGGCGGCACCGCAGAGCCCGTTGGCCTGGCCCCCCGCGGCGTCCCGCATCCCGTACACCTCGTCGTCCATGTCGCTCTCCACATAGAGCTGGTGGTAATGGACGTGCACTTCTCCGTCCAGCACGGTGCGCATGGTGCTCCCCTCAACGCTTGGTGTTTCACCGAGCAGTTGGGACAGTCTGCACGCAGGGTCTGACAACGGCGGGCGGTGGAACCGATCACCCTTGCGCACCGTCGAAGATCACGGCGCGGACAGCCCGACCGCGATACGGGGAGAGCCATGAACAAGGTGAGTACGCGCGGTGGACGGGCGCTGTACGGATGCGTCGCCGCGGTCACCGCACTGCTGACGGCGGTCGGTTGTGCCGCGCAGGACACGGATCCGACCCTGGTCAGGGTCGCCGCACCCGCCTCGCGGCCCGTGGTCCCCGACGCTGACCGGCAGGCCGCGGCAACCGGTACGACGGCGCTCGGAGTTGATCTGTACCACTCGTTGGCGGGCGGGAGCGCCGCTGGCAACCTGGTCATCTCACCGTCGAGCATGGCGAACGCGCTGGGCATGCTGCTGCCCGGGGCCCGCGGCCGCACTGCCACGGAGATCTCCTCGGTGCTGCACAGTGCGCTGCCGCCTGACCGGTTCGCGGCCGCGCTGGGCGCCCTCGGCCGGGACGAACAGGCGCGGGCCGACGCCGACCGGACCCATCTGCGCGAGGGTGACGCGGTCTGGACGCAGAAGGGGTTCGGCCTGCGGCGGTCCTACCTTGAGAAGCTGGCCGCCTCCTTCGGCACCGGCGTACACGCCGTCGACTTCCGGTCCGATCCGGAGGGCTCCCGCAGGGCCGTCAACGACCTGGTGCGGCGGCAGACCGACGGCGAGATCAAGGACCTCTTCCCATCCGATGCGATCACCCCGGACACCCGGCTCCTGCTCACGGACACGGTGACGTTCAAGGCGAAATGGCAGCACGCGTTCGACCCTGGCGCCACCGTCGACGGTCCCTTCCACCGCCTCGACGGCTCCACCACCACGACGCGGATGATGAGCCACCAGGGCAGCTACGGATATGCCCAGGGCCCCGGCTGGCAGGCCGCCGAACTGCGCTACGCCGGAGGTCATTTGGCCATGGACGTGCTGCTGCCCGCGAGCGACGGCTTCCCGCGGTTCGCCAAGTCGCTGACGGCAGCGCGCCTTTCACAGCTCCTCGGGAACCTGCGCGACACCGAACTCGACCTGGCGCTGCCCCGCTTCACCTTCGACTCCCAGGAGTCGCTCAACCAGACGCTGGCCCAACTCGGTATGGCCACCGCCTTCGGCGCGGGCGCTGACTTCGGTGGCATCCCCGCCGATGCGGGCCAGGGGCTGGCGGTGCGGTCCGTGGTGCAGAAGGCGCACATCGCGGTGGACGAGGACGGCACCACCGCCGCCGCGGGCAGCGGCATCGCCATGGGCGCGACGGCGGCCGCCCCGTCGCGCAGCACGGCCTTCCACGCGGACCGCGCGTTCCTGTTCCTGATCCGCGACCTGCGATCCGGGCAGATCCTCTTCCTCGGCCAAGTGACCGACCCGGCCCGCTGACCTGTCACGCCCTAGGCACCACCCCATGCCTTCGCGATCCGGCCCAGCCGCGGTCGGCGGCGATGCGGAGGTGGCCGTCCCGGCGTCGACCGGCCAGGGCCGTGACCTCGTGGACCGAGCCGCCGCGCCGTGGCGCATCGCCCCCCCCGCGCCCGGCACCGGACGGCTTCGCAGGTCGTGCGGCATGTACGGCGGTATCATGTTGATCATGGGCAGGGGGCTCTTCGCACCGTCCGCCCCCGAGTTGCTTCTGGAGAGCGGGGGCGACTCGAAGGTGATGCGGTCGGGCAAGGCCTACTCGATCGGTCGCGACCCGGCCTGCGACATCGTCTACACCGATCCCCGGGTCTCCTGGCACCACGCGGTGATCCGTGCTGGCGAGGGCCACTGGACCCTGGAGGACGTGGGCAGCGCGCACGGGACGTACGTCGACGGCCGCCGCACGCGGTTGGCGCAACTGCGGCCGGGGACCGTGCTGCGCTTCGGCGACCCGCTGGACGGATCATGGGCGACGGTCACCGGTGTGCCGCGCTCGCCCGCGCCCCCGCCGTGGACGGCGCCCCCGCCGCCCCCGGCACCGCCCGCGGAAGAACCATGGCCCACGGGGTCGTTCCGCCGTCCCGCCTCGGTACGGCCCCTGCCGCTGTGGAGCGTTCACATCGGCCGGGCCGCCGACAACGACGTCGTCGTCGATGACCTGCTCGCCTCGCGGTACCACGCGGAACTGCGGGCGCTGCGGGACGGCGGCCACGAGATCGTGGACCTGGGCAGCCACAACGGTACGTTCGTCAACGGTCAGCCGGTCCAGCGGTGCGCCGTTCGGACCGGGGACATCGTCGGGATCGGCCACTCGCACTTCCGCCTGGTGGGCGACGAACTCCAGGAGTTCGTGGACACCGGCGAGGTGTCGCTGACCGCGGAGGACCTGGCGGTCTCGGTGGAGGGCGGGCGCAGGACCCTGCTGGACCACGTCTCGTTCCCGGTGGGTGAGAAGTGCCTGCTGGCGGTGGTCGGACCGAGTGGTGCGGGCAAGTCGACGCTGCTCAACGCCCTGACCGGGCTGCGCCCCGCGGACCAGGGCACGGTGCTGTACGACGGCCGGGACATGTACCGGGACTACGCGGAGCTGCGCCAGCGCATCGGCCTGGTCCCGCAGGAGGACATCATGCACTCCCAGCTCACGGTGCGCCGGGCCCTGAGCTATGCCGCCGAGCTGCGCTTCCCCGGGGACACCGCGAAGGCCGAGCGGCAGGCGCGGGTCGACGAGGTGATCGGCGAGCTGGGACTGCAGGCACGGGCGGACCAGCCGGTGCACACCCTCTCCGGCGGACAGCGCAAGCGGGTCAGTGTGGCGTTGGAACTGCTGACCAAGCCGTCCCTGCTCTTCCTCGACGAGCCGACGTCCGGCCTCGACCCGGGGATGGACCGCTCCGTCATGAACATGCTGCGCCGCCTCGCGGACGAGGGCCACACGGTCATCGTCGTCACCCACAGCGTGCTCAGCCTCGACGTCTGCGACCGGCTGCTCGTGCTCGCCCCCGGCGGGAAGATCGCGTACTACGGGCCGCCTCGGGCCGCGCTGCCGTTCTTCGGCTTCAAGGAGTGGCCCGAGGCGTTCGAGGCGTTCGAGAACGACACCGAACGCGACTGGGCGGGCCGGTACCAGGCGTCCGCCCTGCGCAGCAAGTACATCACCGACGCTCTGGAACGGTCGCGGCGCCCGGCCCGTGCCCTGGCGGCTGGCCTCGGGAAGCTGCCGAAGCCGCAGGGCTGGCCGGGACAGCTGCGTACCCTCGTCCGCCGCTACGCGTCGGTTCTCAGCGCCGACCGGACCTTCCTGGTGGTCATGGTGGTGCTGCCGTTCATCATGGGCGCGATGACCCGGGCCCTGGCGGGCAGCAGGCTGACGCCGACCACCTCGGTCAACGCGCTGCTCATCCTGTGCGTCGGCGGTGTACTGACCGGCGCGGCGAACGCGGTACGCGAGCTGGTCAAGGAACGGGCGATCTACCAACGGGAGCGGGGGGCGGGGCTCTCCAGAACCGCGTACCTGGTCTCCAAGGTGGTGGTGCTGGGCCTGGTCACCGTGGTGCAGGCGGTGGTGCTCACCATGGTCGCCCTCGCCGGTGTCGATCTGGGCGTCAAGGGCGGTGGTGCGGTCGGCTTGCCGCCCCTTGCCGAGATCACGGTGGCGGTCGCCCTGCTGTCGTTCACCGCCATGATGCTCGGCCTGCTGGTCTCCGCGCTGGTGCGCAAGGAGGAGGTCACCATGCCCCTCCTCGTCCTGGTCGCCCTCGTGCAGGTCGTCTTCTGCGGGGCACTGCTCAAGCTGAACGGGGTTCCGGGACTGCAGCAGCTGTCCTGGCTGGTCCCCGCGCGCTGGGCGCTGGGCGCCATGGCCGCGACCGTCGACCTGCACCGGATCGTGCCGGGGGTCACGACGGCGGACCCGCTGTTCCGGCACTCCGCCGGGGCGTGGGGGCTCGACATCGGCATGCTGATCGCCCTCGCGGTGGTGCTCGGTGGCCTGGTGCGCAAGCTGCTGCGCCGCCACGAGCCCGCCGTCCTGCGCAGGTGACGCGAGCCGGACAGGTTCGCCCGGTGGGCGGCGAGGCGGCAGGCGCCCGGCGCTCATCGCCATCCGCCAGCCCGTCGCCAGGTGCCAGCACGCCTGGGCGGTCTCCGCTGGCGTGGGACGCCTGTCGTAGCGGCCGTACGATCCGGTCGGGAGCCGGGGCCGCTGTTCTGGCCGAGCAGATGCGTGACATGCGGGCAACCGCCTGCGGCGGCAGGTGTGTTCGCGGCGGAGGGCGGTTAACCTCCCGGTCATGAACATGATCAATAGATCCGGTCGGTGGCCGCGGTGACCGGCCGAAGACGCAACGGGGCGGGCGGTGGGCTCGTCGGGCGCCGCCAGGAGGGGCGGCGGTTGGCGGAGGCGGTGGGCCGACTGGGCGCCGGAGCCTCCGTCCTGGTGGAGATCACCGGCGAACCGGGCATCGGCAAGACCCGGCTCCTGGACGAACTGGTCAAGTTGGCGGACGCCGCCGATGCCACCGTGCTCGCCGGGCGGTGCGCCGAATACGAACGGCAGACCCCCTTCTCGGCGTTCGCCGGAGCCATCGACGTCTCCGTCAACCCCGCACACCCCGACGGCGCCCCGCCCGGGCTCCCCGCCGCCAGCCCGACCGCGGCGGAGCCCACCGACGGCGGCGCAGGGCCAACCCCCGTGACCCTCCCGGGACTTGAGCGCGTCCGCGTGCACCGTCTGATGGCGCGCCGACTGGCCCAGGCCGCCGCCGGGTCGCCCCTGGTCGTCGTCCTCGACGACCTGCACTGGGCCGACAACGGATCGCTGGAGCTCCTGCGGTACGTGCTGCGCGGCCGGTCCGGCACCCCCCTGTTGCTGGCCGTGGCCTACCGGCCGCAGCAGGCGGACGAGCGCCTCGTCACCGCCCTCGCCGAAACCGCCCCCGAGTTCCATCGCGAACGGATGCCGCTGCAGGCGCTGTCAGCGGACGAGATCCGCACCCTGGTGGAGGCGGCGGGCGTGGCCTGCCCGCCCGGGCTGCACGCCAGGAGCGAGGGCAACCCGCTGTACGCGCAGGCCCTCGTCGCGGTCGGTGCCAGCGCGGACACCTCCTTCACCGAAGGGCGGGATCGGAGCGGGGACGTGACCCTCGCGGTCTCCCAGGTACTGCTCGCGGAGATCCAGTCGCTGGAGCCCGAGGAGACCGCCGTGCTGCGCACCGCCGCGGTCGCCGGAGACCCCTTCGACCCGGAGTTCGTGGTCTGCCTGGCCCGCGACGAGGTCACCGACGCCCCCGCCGCGCTGGCCCGGCTGCGCCGACGCGACCTGGTGCGTCCGGAACCGACCGGCCCGGGGCTGCTGCGCTTCCGGCACCCGGTGCTGCGCAGCACCGTCTACCAACACGCGGGCCCCGGCTGGCTGTTGGCCGCCCACATGCGCGCCGCCGCCGCATTGTCCGAGCGCGGGGCACCGCCGACCGTGCTGGCCCCGCACGTCGCCCGCTTCGCCCGACCCGGCGACCGGCCGGCCGCCCAGGTGCTGGTCCGCGCCGCCCGCTCGGTGCTCACCAGCGTGCCCGCCTCCGCCGCCCACTGGCTGGGCCGGGCGCTCACCGTGCTGCCGGCCGGCGACACCGCCGAGCGCGGGGAGCTGTCCCTGCTGCTGGCACACGCGTGCGCCGCGGCCGGTGATCTGGACCGCGGCCGGGAGATCCTGCACGGCCTGATGGCCGCCCTGCCCGCGGAAGGCGAGCACCGCCTCCGCACGGTACGGCTGCTGTCCCTGGTCAACCGCGTCCAGGGCCGGTACCAGGAGGGGGCTGCCGTACTGGACGCCCCGTCGCGCGCGTCCAGTCCGGACGCGGCGGCCTCGCTCGCCCTGCGGGCCGCCTGCGAGGTACTGGCGTGCGACCCGCAGGCTCTCGGCCACGCGAGGGAGGCGGTGCGCCGCTGCCGGGACGGCCAGGCGGCCGCGACCCGGGCGCTGTGCCTGGGCACGCGTGCGTTGGTCGAGGCCTGCCGCGGCAGCATCCCGTGGGCCCTGGCGTCCGCGGCCAGCGCGGGTCGGCTGCTGGCCGGGATGAGCGACGAGGAGGTGGCGCCGCTGCTGGACTGCCTCGGCCAACTGGGCTGGGCGCAGGTGCTGTTGGAGAACCCCGGCCGGGCCAACGTCCATTTCGCGCGCGGCGTGAAGGCGGCGGAACGGACCGGGCAGAGCCATCTGTCGACCTATCTGCTGATCGGGCAGAGCCTCGCCCTGCTGCGCGAGGGCGACGTGCCGGACGCGTTACGGGCCTGCGACGAGGCGGAGGAACGGTCCCGGCTGCTGCGCAGCGACACCATGCTGGCCCTCACCCTCGCCATGCGGGCCGCTGCGCGGATATGGCGCAGCGGCCCGGCCGCGGCGGCGCCGATCGCGCTGAGCGCCACCCGGCTGGGCGGGCGGTCCGGGCGCAACTGGTGGGACGAGGTGGCGTGGCGCATCCTGGCGCGGGTCCGGCTGTTGGAGGGCGACGGAGAGGACGCCATCCGGATCCTGCTGCGGACCGGGGGAGGGCAGGGGCTGCCGCGGGTGGACGTGTGCACCCGCCCGATGTGGTTGGCGGCGCTGGCCGAAGGTGAACTGCTGTGCGGGCGCGCGGCGGTGGCGACCGCGCTGCTGGACTCGGCCCTGTGCGAGCCCGCCGCCGCGCGGCTGCCCGCGCAGCGGGCCCATGTGCTGGCCGCGATGGCGCACGCGCAGCTGGTCGGGGGTTACCCCGCGCAAGCCGCGTCCACCGCCCTGCGGGCCGCGGCGACGTTCCGGCGCAGCGGCCAGCCACTGGACGAAGGCCGTTGCCGACTGCTGGTGGCGGCGGGCCGCCGGGCAGTCGGCCAACCGGAGGCCGCCCAGGCCGAGTTGGCCAAAGCCTGGTCGATAGGGCGGTCCTGCGGCGCCCACTGGTTGCGCGATCAGGCGGCCTACCACAGCGGGCAGTTGGCGGCACCGCCGCCGGACGCCGCGCACGCCGCCGGACATCGCACCGGGCGATCGCCCGCGACCGGCGCCGCAGAGCCGCGCCGCGCTGGGCGTCCGGCCGCTGCCACCAGACCCGCCGCGCTGACGCCGCGTGAGCGGGAGGTCGTCGTCCTGGTACAGGACGGCCTGACCAACGGCGAGGCCGCCGACCGCCTGCATGTCACCGTGAAGGCCGTCGAGGCGCATCTGACCCGGGCCTACCGCAAACTCGGCGTGGCCACCCGCGCTGAACTCGCGGCGATGCTCCCGTACGAGCGGCCGGATCCGGCCAGCGAGCCCGTCTGGACCGCGCCATCCGCGACGAGCGCCGAGGGCTCGGCGCAGAGCGCGCGGACCAAGGACGACCGGCAGGTGACGCCCAGCTTCCGGTAGATCCGGGTCAGATGGGCCTCCACCGTCTTCGCGGTGATGCCGAGCCGGGCGGCGACCTGGCCGTTGGCCAGGCCACGGGCCACCAGATCGGCGATCTGTGACTCCCGCCGGGTCAGGCCGGACGGCGGCACCGGCCGTGCGGCGGGCGGTACTCCGGCCGGTGAGCCCTCGCGCACCCGTCCGGCCACCGACATCGACCGGCGCTGCTCGGCGACCGCCAACTCGCGCAGCCGACCCGCCCCGCAGTCGGCGGCGATCGCCCGGACCCGGCCGAGTACCGTCTGCAACTGGGTCCACTGGCAGACACCGGCCAGTGCGCGGGCCAGCACCAGCAGCGCGCGGCCCTCCTCCAGCGCCATGCCCGCCTCGCTGAACGCGCTGGCCGCCGCCCGCGCCGCACCCACCGCCTCACCGGGCCTCCCCGAGACCAGCGCGAGCACGGCCCGCCCGGCGTCGACATGGGCGGACTGCACCGGCGAACCCAACGCGGCCGCCACCGAGTCGGCCCGCTTGAGCCACTGGTCGGCCCGTTGGGTGCGTCCGCGCCGCGCCTCGGCCTCGGCGAGCTCCCGCAGCCACCGCGGATGGCTGCATCGTGCCAACCACCGCAACCGGGGGCCGCCCGCCACGGCGACGAAGGACTCCGGATCGCCGGGGCCCGCTCCCGGCGCGCTCCACAACCCGGCCGCCCAGAGCTGGCCGCTCGCGGCGACCGTCGCCACCGTGCGGGGCAGCGCGCGCAGGCGGCGGCAGGCCTCGTCCGCCAGGGCACCGGTTGGCGGCACCGTGCCCTGCCACGACTCGGCACAGCACAGCAGCGCCAGCGCCACCGCGGTCTGCTCCGGGGCCTGTTCGCACCGCGCGATCTCGGCGGACTCCCGGTAGCACTCGATGGCCGCGTCAAGGCAGCCCAGTTCGTACAGTGCCAGCCCGCGGATCAGCAACGCGCCCGGCAGCAACTGCCGTTGACCGGTGCGCCGCGCCACGCCCACCGCCCGGTCACCATGGCGAAGCGCCTCACCGGGTGTGCCGACAAGCCACTCGCTCCACGCCGTGAGGATGACCGAATCCAGCAGTGCCGCCAGTCCCGGATCGGGCAGCGCGTCCAACTCGGCCACCGCTACCCGCAGTTGGCCGCGGGCGCTGGCCGTGTCGCCGTCGTGCGCGCACACCGCCGCGTCCAGCGCGCGTCGGCGCACCCGTGGTCCCGGCGCGTGGTCCGCCGTGGCCCCGGCGCGCCGCAGGTACTGGCGGGCGGCACCGGGCTGCCCCGCCAGGAGCGCGGCACACCCGGCCTGGACGGACAACGCCGCTGCCTGCGCGCCGTCGGGCCCGAGCCGCTCCAGGGCGGTTTCCAGCAGCGTGGCCGCGTCCCCGTGGCCGCCCTGCAACTGCGCGTAGCCGGCGGCCAGTTGGGTCAGCGCCGCGTACTGCGCCGCCGTCCCGCCCGTGGGCCGCGCGGCGCCGCCGCTGTCGCCGCTCGGCGGCGCGGTGAGCAGTCCGTCGAGTACCGAGCGTGCCTCGGACAACCGCCCGTCCCCGCCCAGGGCCCTGGCCAGCAGCACCAGCAGCCGTCGCCGGTCCCGCTCGCCCGCCGCGCTCGGTGGCACCCGGCGCAGCCCTTCGGCGGCCCAGTACCCGGCGGTCGCCGGAGACCAGGCCAGCGCGGTGACCGCGGCCGCCTCGAACGCGGCCACCGCGCCCGGCTCTCCGGCCCGCGCGCAGCGGGACAGGTGCCGGGCGCGGACGAGCACGTCGTCCGCGCCGCCCAGGTGACGTACCGCGCACCGGTGGGCGGCCAGTCGGCGCTCGGGTGCCATGCGCTGGTACAGCCGGGCGCGCAGCAGCGGATGGCGGAACCGGAACAGGCCGCCGTCACCGGGGTCCGCGCGGATGAGGTCGCGCCGGGCCAACTCGTCCACGGCGGCGAACAGCGTGGGTGCCGTCATCCCGGCGACAGCGGCCGCCAGATCGGGCCGAAACGGTTCTCCGATCACCGCGGCCGCCTCCGCCACCCGTCGGCAGATGTCGTCAAGGCCGTCGAACTCGGCGTCCGACACCGGTTCGGCGGGCAGTGGCAGCAGTTCCAGAAGGTCGATGTCGGCGCGGACCTCCGCCGGGCCCGGCAGCCGCGGGCAGCGCGCCAGCCATTCGACGTAGCGCGGAATCCCCTGCCCGACCGCCGCGCACCAGGCCGCCGCCCGCGCGCCGAGCCCCGTACCCGCCAGCCGCCGTGCCTCGTCGGCGGTCAGCGGCCCCACCGCGATCCGCACCCGGTGCCGGTCGGCGGGCAGGCCGCACAGCAACCGGGACAGCGCCGCGGGCGCCTGGCGGCTGCGGTAGGCGCACAGCACGGCGGGCCGCGCTCGGCGCACCGCGTCGAGCACGACCGGCTCGGCCCGGTGCAGATCGTCAAGGACGAGCAGCACCGGACGACCGGACCGCGTCCTGACGGGCACTTCGGCGACCGCCGCATCGTCCCGCGCCCCGGCGCCGAGCCGTAGCACCGCGGCCCCCGCCCGCTCGGCACGGGCCGCGATCTCCTCCAGCAGACGGGACTTGCCGACTCCTGGCTCACCGGTGACTTCGACGAACGGTGTGGCGCCCCCCTCCAGCGCCCGCAGCACCTCACCGGCCCGGCACAACTCGCCCTCGCGCCCGAGCAACGCGCCGGGCCGCTCGGCCCGTCTTTCCCCGTCGGACTCCCCGTGCACCATCGCTCCCCCCGACGACCGGCCACCCGACCCCTACCCGCTGGCACCGCGCGGAACCGGACGCGACCCCGGCGGTCAACGCCTGGGGAACACGCCCGGCCGCGGTCAGCCCCGGTCCGCGGCGGACGCCACCGGTGACACCTCGGCCGAGCGGTCAGGTGCCAGGGTGACGAAGCGCTCGAAGTCCAGCCGCGCCCCCGGCAGATCACCCACCCGCAGGCGGCACGTTCCGCGCCGCAGCCAGCCGTCCGGCTCCTCGGGGTCGAGCGCCACCGCGCGGTCGAAGTCGGCGATCGCGCGGTGCCACCGGTTCAGTTCCTGGTGGACGCTTCCCCGGTTGAGGAGGACCACGGCGTCCTCGGCGATCTCCAACGACCGGCTGAAGTCGTCGACCGCCCCGGCCAGGTCCCCGGTCTCGAACGCGAGCACCGCGCGGGTGGCCCACGCCTGCGCGCACTCGGGATCGGCCTCGACCGCGGTGTCCAGGGCGGTGCGGGCGGTGTCGTACCGTCCCGCGTCCGACTCCAACCGGCCCAGCAGGCACAGCAGATGCGGATGGGTGGGCCGCACGGACAGACCGGCCGCCACGACCTCCGCCGCCTCCGCCGCACGGCCCGACTCGACGAGCAGCCCCGCGAGATTGACGTGCGCGTCCACGTACTCGGGATCGATCTCCAGCACATAGCGGAAGTCCGCCAGCGCGCCGTCGATGTCGCCCCTGGCCGCGAGGAGGTCCGCGCGGTTGCAGTACAGCTCAGGGAACGGCGGGCTCAGCCGCATCGCGGTCTCGTATTCGGCCAGCGCCTCGTCGTCCCGTCCCAACCGGCGCAGCACTCCCGCCCGGTCGAAGTGGTACTCCGGGTAGTTCGGATCCTCCTCGATCACCGCCGTGTAGTCCGCCAGCGCCTGTTCGTACCGGCCTGTCGCCATGTACACCTGGGCCCGGTTGTACCGCAGCACCGAGCGGTGCAGCCGGTGCTCGCCGGGCTCCAACTCGCGGTCGAGCCGGGCCAGTCCCTCGTCCACCAGGCGCAACGCCTCGTCGGGGCGGCCCAGATGGTTCTCGATCAGCGCCAACCCGTTCTGGTGGAAGACGGTGTGGAACGCCCGCTGCTTGGCGTCGGGCAGCAGCGCGGATATCGCGATCGACTCGTTGATCCAGGCAAGCGCTTTTCGGTGGTCGCGTCGCTCGTCGGGGAAGTGGCGGGTGTAGAGCATCGCCGTCGCGTAGGCGGCCTGGAGGTGGACGGCCGGGTCGGTGGATACGGTACGGACCTCGTCGTACAGCGCCTCGGCCTCCTCCGGGCGGGCCAGCGCCGCCAGTGAGGTGGTCATCTTGGTGGTGAACGCCCACCACATCTCGGTGTCCCGCCGCCAGTCGACCACCGCCCTGCCGCGCCGCCCGAAGTCGACGGTCGCCTCGTAGAACCCCATGTCGATGCAGTAGTCCAACGCCTCGCGCAGCGCCCGCGCACCGGCCCCCGACGGGTCCGAACCGTGTTCCCGGTGGTACGGGATGGCGCCCAGCCGCAGGCTCTGCTCGCCCGTGGCCGCCAGCCGGTCGGCCCTGCGGTCGTGGAGCGCGGCCCGCGCCCCGGAGGACAGCGCGGCGTAGGCGGCCCTTGCTCCCGGGGCGTCGTCGGTGCAGTCGGATTCGACGTACCGCTCGGCGAGTTGACGCGAGGGGGCCGCGACCGGCGGCGTGTCACTCCGCGGTACGTCGGCCCGGCGGGCGTACCGGCCCACCGCGGCGGCCAGCGGATCCTCGCCGCCTGCCGGGTTCCGCGCGCTGTCCGGCTCGTCGGTACCGGTGCCGACCACCAGCGTGACCAACTCCGGATCCAGGCGGCGCAGTAGTACGGACAGCAGCTCCCGGTCGGTCTGGTCGGCCGCGTGGACGTTGTCGAAGGTCAGCGAGCGCGGCCCGGTCGCGGTGTGCCGCACGAAGTCCCTGAGGAACTCGGTGAGTCCATGGGCCAGCCGCAGGGTGCGCAACCTGGAGTAGAAGCGGGTCCGCTCCTCCGGCACGGCGAGCGAGGTCAGCGTCTCGTGGCTGGACGGCACCAGGGTGCGCAACTCGGGTGCCACCGTGAGGATTTCGATCGTATGGGCCTCGACCAGCTTGGGCACGGCGGCCAGCGCGCCGGGGACGAGCGCGCGCATCAGCGTGCCCGCGGCCGTGTAGGGTCCGCGCAGTCGCCGGTGGGCGTCCACCACCGGGAGGAGCGGCTCGGGCAGCTCCAACCCCGCGGTGACCTGGGCAAGTTGGCGGCTTGAGGCTTCGATCCAGTGATGGCGACAGGGGGTCAGGGGCATCGGGATCCTCCGGTCAGGACAGCACGTGCTTGAGTTCTGGGCCGCGTTGCCGCCGGTCGCGCGCCACCACGTAGCCGATCACCGCGAGTTGGGCGAGGTTGATGGCGAGGAAGCCGACGCTGTCCGCGAGGCCCGCGGCGCTCTGTCCGGCTGGTCCGTGGAGCAGCCGTTCGGCCACCGTCGACAGGATGCGCCAGGCGACGGGCAGCACGCCCAGCAGCAGGGTGCCGATCGACACGGTCCAGCCGAGCAGCAGCAGCCAGGAGTACCAGCGGGCCACGGCCCGGTCCCGGGGGTGCCACCGCGACTCGTCGAGCAGGGCGTGCCGCCTGCCCAGCAGGCGGTTGAGCCGGTTGCGCAGCACGCGGCGGGCGGTGGTCTGCAGGTCCACGCAGTCCAGCACGGTGACGACCACGTAGTACAGGTCCGTCTGCAGGTAGAAGAAGAACTGCCACAGCAGCCGCAGCAGCGTCATGTAGGCGAAGGCGAGGGCGATCGCGCCCGCCAGTGACGGTTGGCCGTCCGGGCGCAGCGTGGCCGCGGCGAACAGCGTCAGGACCGCGAGGACACCGAGGTCCGCGAAGATCCCGGCCAGCATGGGGACGAACCTCTTGCGCCGCTCCACCGCGACCAGGCCGTCCATGGTGGTGAGGAACACCATGTAGTACAGGCGCCTGCCGATGGACAGGCTGGAACGCAGCCCGAGTCGGCGCCCCGCCAGCGCGTGGGCGGACTCGTGGAGCAGGATCAGCGGGAACTGTCCGATGAACATGGTCAGTTCGAGAACGGTCATGTAGTGCGTGAAGAACAGGTTGTGGTACCGGGGGAGCAGGACCGGGGAGCGCGCCATGGCGATCCCGCAGCACGTCAGCAGCGCGAGGAAGCACACCGCCGAGACCGGGGAGAAGACGGCCCGGCCCAACCTCCGCCAGCGCACCGGGACCACCGCCGCCGCGGGCTCGTCCGTCTCGCGGACGAAGTCCAACTCCCGTAAGGCGGCGATGAAGTCCTCCATGTCGACCGTCTCGCCGTACGTCTCCTGGTACCACGCGGCCGCAACCTCGGGCGCCGCGCCCGCCTCCAACCGGCGCAGCAGTGCGGCTCCGTCGGCGGGCAGTACCGCGTACGAGTCGATGTCGACGCGCCCGACGGTGACCTCATCGCCCTGGTCCAGATAGGTCAGCGGGTGCAGGGCGATCGGTCGCCCGGCCTGCGCGCCGGTGCTTTCGTTACCGGGGATCACTGCGGACACGGCTGGGATGCTCCAGGTCGTCGGCCAGGAGGCCCGGAAAGGGCCGGGAAAGCGGATCCGGCCCGGGCAGGGCCGGATCCACGGGACAACACCTCGTGCGCCGACGAGCGTCAGGCGTAGGCGACGCAGGTGCAGCCGTACAGTGCGTGGGCCGCGGCGGTCAGCCGCACGGCACCGGGCTTGCGGATCGCGATCTTCTTCATGGGATCTCCGTCCTGAAGTCCTGAGGGACGACCGGGCGTCCGGGCGGACACCCGGGGCACTGGGGCGTCACCGCCGAACCGGTGGGGTGACGACCGGCAACCAGACTGGCAGCGCGGCGGATCCAGGACATTGGGGGAATCCCTACAGTGACCCTACGCGTGTCCCCGCCAGGCTCGTGTGGTGCGCGTCTCCCCGAGAACCGCCAACTTGCCGCGCATTACCTGCACTTGACGTGCCACGATCAGGGCCAGAAGTGCAGCGGATCACATACCGGACGGCAGGTGGGTGCCATGGCCGACAGGGCGGACGTCGACGGCGTGCGGACGCGCGGTCGGGTGGACGGCGCGGTGCGAGCGGTCACCGTGGAGGCACACGGCATCGACGTGATCGGGGACGCCGACCGCAAGGGCCGCCCGCGGCAGCTGTTCTGGCCGTGGTTCGGCGCCAACGTCTCGATCCTCGGGCTCAGTTACGGGTCGTTCACCCTGGGCTTCGGGATCTCCTTCTGGCAGGGGCTGGCCGCCGGTGCGGTCGGCATCGTCTTCTCCTTCCTGCTCTGCGGGTTCATAGCGGTGGCGGGCAAGCGCGGTTCGGCGCCGACCATGGTGCTGGGGCGGGCCGCGTTCGGGGTGCGCGGCAACCGCGTGCCGTCCGTGCTGTCCTGGATGCTCAGCGTCGGCTGGGAGACGGTGCTGACCACGCTCGCCACGCTGGCCACCGCGACCGTCTTCACCCGGCTCGGCTGGGGCGGCGGCGAAACCACCAAGGTGGTCGCGCTGGTCGTGGTGGCGGTGCTCACCGTCGGCGCCGGGATCGGCGGATTCGACCTGATCATGCGGACCCAGACGGTGATCACCGTGGTGACCGCCGTGCTCACCGTCGCCTACGTGGTGCTGGTCGCCGATCGCATCCACTGGGAAGCGGTGTCCGACCTGCCGTCCGGCTCGGCGCAGCAGGTCATCGGCGCGCTGGTGTTCCTGATGACCGGGTTCGGCCTGGGCTGGGTCAACGCGGCGGCGGACTACTCGCGTTATCTGCCCCGCTCGTCCTCCGGCCGGGCGGTGGTCGGCTGGACCACCTTCGGTTCGTCGCTGGCCCCACTGGTGCTGCTGGTCTTCGGGCTGCTGCTGGCCGGTTCCGCGCCGGACCTCAACAAGTCCATCGCCGACGATCCGATCGGCGCGCTGACCACGCTGCTGCCCACGTGGTTCCTGGTGCCGTTCGCCGTCGTCGCCGTGCTGGGACTGGTCGGCGGGGCGGTGCTCAACATCTACTCCTCCGGCCTGGCTCTGCTCTCCGGCGGGCTGCGGGTACCGCGTCCGGTCGCCGCGCTGATCGACGGGGTGATCGTGGTGCTCGGCACCTGCTATCTGGTCTTCGTCTCCGGCGACTTCCTGGGGCAGTTCGAGGGGTTCCTGACCACCCTCGGCGTGCCCATAGCCGCCTGGTGCGGCATCATGCTCGCCGACATCGCGCTGCGCCGCCGGGACTACGCGGAAGCGGACCTGTACCGTCCGTCCGGCCGCTACGGTGACGTGTCCTAGCTGCCGCTCGCGACGATCGCGGCCGCTACCGCCCTCGGCTGGGGACTGGTCACCAACTCCGCCGCCAACTGGCTCAGTTGGCAGGGATACCTGCTCGGCCCACTCGGACTGGGCGACACCACGGGCCGCTGGGCGGGTGCGAACCTCGGCGTACTGCTCGCCCTGCTACTGGGCTTCCTGGCCACCTTCGTACTGCACCGCTCGCGGATCCGGACCCAGGAGACGACACCCCCGACCGCCCCGGCGCCCCGCCCGCGGACCACGTCCGAGGCGTCGGGGGCATGAGGCTCGCACGCACCGCCGCCGCCCGGTTGGTGCGTTCGGCGCGCGGCTCCAGGCTGGCGGCTGGTGAGGACGCGGCGAGCGGGGATCAGCAGCGCGAACTCTCTCTTCGACTTGTGAGGGTTGAGGCATGGAGAGCAGCTCACCGCCGGGTGACGGGCGGTGCCGAACTGGCGCTGGTCCAGCCCTGGTTGGCGTCGACGGTGGTGAGCGGGGCGACCGACGTGCCCCCGGCGGTCCCGAACACCGCACAGGCCGGAGTCACCGTGTCCACGGTGACCAGGGGGTCGCGCAGACTCGTGTCGAGCTTGTTGAAGAGCAGGAGCGTTCCGCCGACGCCCTGCGCCGGAGCGCCGGGAGCGACGGCGACGGAACGGTGCCAGGCCCACGCGCCCCAGGTGATGGTGGCCCCCGTGGTGGCGCTCTGCCCGGACGAGGTGGCGAGCAGGACGTAGACCTGGCCCGCGTACGCCTGCGGAAACTGGTAGACCCAGTGGGTCCTGGCCGCGCAGCCGGAGCCGGTTGACGGCCAGGGGCGCGGCGACGGCGGAGGCACGATGACGAGCGACGGTGCGGGAGTCGGGGTGGCGGTCAGGATCGAGGCCGGAGCCGAACCGTGCGCCCCGCGCAGGGCCGCTCCGATCGCCAGGCCGGTCAGCACTCCCAGCGCCCACGCCGCCACGGTTCTCAGGCGTACGGGCGCCCGCCTGCGACGCGGCCCCGGCAGGGTGAGGCGGAGGGCGCCGTGCGGGGTGACGGGATGGCTGAGGACCGGGGTGCAGGGCACGTCCGGTAAGCGGCCGTCGGTGGGCGGAACCCGCTGATCGGCCGAAGCCGGGAGGCCGCGCTGGGCGACGAGCGGCGCGTGCCCGGCTTCGCCGCCCAGCGGTGCCGTCGGTCGCGCGTCGCCGTCCGCGGTGTCTCGGGCGGTCACCGCGAGCGCGTCCCGGGTCCGCTCCCAGCGGTCCCGCCACGGGCCGGTCTCGTGCTGCCCGCACGCCTGGACGAAGGCCTCCACGGTCGCCCAGGTCGGGAACTCCACTCCACCGGCCGCCTCGGACAGCACCGACGCGGAGCGGTGGGCCCGGCGGCTCATGGCGGCGAAGGTGGGGTTCCCCGCCGCCTCGCGCAACGCCCGTAACTCCGCCGCGAACTCCACCACCGGTCCTCTGGACGGGTCCAGGGGGCGTTGTCTGCGTCCCACTCCCGTGGCTCTCTTCCCTGCTTCGGCCCGGTACGGCCTTGTCCGAGAGTTGCGATTGTTTGTTCGTACTGTGGCACAGCGGATGATCGGTGTCTTCTGGTTCTCCGGGTTCCGCCGGATCGGAAAAGACTCGGGGATGGGCTTCATGAACCCCGTGCGCCAGACGAGTTGTGCCGTCGGGAGAGCGAAGTCCATGCCGGGCAACTGCGCCAGGACGGTCTCCAACGCGATTTCCGCGTGCCGCCTCTTCGACCCCTTCCAACTGGGGCTACACGCCAATGAGTTGGAGGTTGGCCGAAAATCCTCGTAGCTTTCGTTGCGGGCGTGCCGAGCGTCAGCGGCGGCACGACTCCGCTGGCGCCGGACCATCATCGGCCTGCTTCGGGCGGGCGGTGCGGCCGATGGTCGCTACCGTGCCGTTGACGCGACGTTGACGTGCCGTTGACAGCCCCGGTAGCCCGCGTGAACGGGCCGGGGTTGCGCTGGTCGGGTGACTCGGGGGCCGCTCGGAGGGCGGCCTCAAGCTGCGATGTGGCGCGGACTCCGTTTAGCTCGTGCCTAGGGCGCGGATCTTCCCGCGCTCGGCAGGTACGCGCCTGCGTCCGCCGTCCGAGGAGGTCATCGCCATGAGCGCCCGTACCTGGGCCGTCGCCCCGCTGGTAGGAGCGGTCATCGCCCTCGCCGCCCCCACGGCGGCCCACGCCGGCACCGCGGCCGTCCCCGCGCGGCACGCCGCCACCGCCGCCACGGTCCACCCGACCGCCGGGGGGCACCCTGCGCGCCGCAACCGGCTCGGGGGCGGCGGCTTCCCAGGCTGCCCCTCCATCAAGGTGGCCCTCTCCAGCGACCGGACGGCAGTGTTGAGCAACTGCCGCCGTGGGCCGGTCGCGGTCATCCTGACTTCGGACAACAAGGTGGACGCGTTCTTGGACGTCAACTACCCCACGGACACCACCGATGGGCTGGAACTGCGGATCATCGGGTTCTTCAGGCCTCATCCGGCGCTGCTGGTGAAGTACTTCGACAGTGCGCCTCGGTGGTACTACTTCCCGCCCAGCCGTTACCACTACGGCTGAGCGGCGCCGTCCACGTCCGGACGGTGGGTCGGTCCACACGGGTGCACCGGGCTGCGCTCAGTGGGCTGTCGGGGGAGGATCGGCCTATGGCGCTAGGACTGGGTGTCGGACTACCACGGACGCAGCGGTACGACGTGTCATGCGATCTCGTGCGGCTGGCCTCCCGGTGGCGGCGACCAACGGATACGGCCGCGTCGTACGGGCGCGGCGCGGACGCGCCGCAGACGTGTGTACGGGCGAAAGTCCAGCTCACCCGGGACGCGGTCGGCCGCGACGCGGGGAACTAGGTGCGCCGTCCGGCCGCGTCGCGGACGCCGAGCGTCGAGCACGCGGGGGACCGCCGTGCCAGGCCCTGGTACCTCGCGGCCGCCGCGGTGTTCGCGGTCGGCATGGCGGGGACCACGCTGCCGACGCCGCTGTACGGGCTGTACCGCCAGCAGATCGGCTTCTCCGAGCTGATAGTGACGGTGGTCTTCGCGGTCTACGCGCTGGGTGTGATCGCCGCGTTGCTGGTCGCCGGTGACTTCTCCGACGTTCTGGGCCGACGCCCGGTGCTGCTGGTTGCCGTCGGGTTGTCGGTCCTGAGCGCGGTGTGCTTCCTGTTCGAGGGCGGGCTGCCGCTGCTGTTGGTGGGACGGGTGCTTTCGGGATTCGCCGCGGGACTCTTCAGCGGGTCGGCGACGGCCGCCGTGCTGGAACTGGCGCCCGCGGGGCAAGAGGGACGGGCCGGATTCGCCGCCACGGCCGCCAACATGGGCGGCCTGGGCTGCGGTCCGGTGCTGTCGGGAGCGCTGGCGCAGTACGCGCCGTGGCCGCTGCGGCTGCCCTTCCTGGTGGACATCGCACTGCTCGTGGCGGCCTTCGCGGTCGCGGGCGCGCTGCCGGAGACGGTGGCGCGCCGCACTCCTCGACCGCCGCTGCGCCCTCAGGGCATGGTCGTACCGCAACAGACGCGTGGAGCGTTCGTGCCCGCCGGGCTGGCCGCGCTCGCGGGCTTCTCCCTGCTCGGACTGTTCACCGCGGTGACACCGAGCTTCGTCGCCCAAACCCTGGGCGTGCGCAATCTGGCCGTTTCCGGCGCGGTTGTCTTCTCGGCGTTCTGTGCCTCCACGGTCGGCCAGTCCCTGATGGGGCGGGTGGGCGTGCGGCGCGCACTGCCCCTGGGTTGCCTGGTGCTGACCCTCGGCATGGCCCTGGTCGCCACCTCCCTGCTGACGGTGTCCCTGCCGGTGCTGGTCGCCGGCGCGGTGGTGGGTGGCCTCGGCCAAGGTCTGGCGTTCCGCGCCGGATTGACCACCGTGAGCGCGGTGGCTCCACAGGAGCACCGGGGCGCGACGATCTCAGCCTTCTTCGTCGTCGCGTACGTTGGGATCTCCTTGCCCGTGGTCGGGGTCGGGGCCCTCACCCTGGCTTTGGGACTGCGCGGCGCGGGTCTGGTCTTCGGGGGTTGCGTGGTTCTGCTCTCGACGGGGGTGGGAGTGTTCCTCGTGCGTCGCCCCCTGGGTACGGGCTGAGCTGTGGTTGGGCGGCCTTGACGGCGTCAGCAGAGGCGATGAACAGTAGCCCCATGGGCATAGGGGGCAAACGTCACGACATGCTTGTGCATCAGGACGAGCCCTACAACGCCGAAACACCTCCTGACGCCCTGGCAGCTCAGATCACTTCCCTGGACTCCTTCTACGGCCGCAACCACGCGCCGATCCCGCACATCGACTCCGCGAGCTGGCGCCTGCGCGTGGAAGGCCTGGTGGATCGTCCCCTGGAGCTGTCGATGGACGATCTGCGCCGCCGCTTCCCGGAGCGCACGGTGGTGGCGACGCTGCAGTGTGCGGGCAACCGTCGCGCCGACCTCATCGAGGTCCGCGACATCCCCCACCAGGTCCCTTGGGGCCCCGGAGCCACCTCCACCGCGAGATGGAGCGGGGTGAGCCTGGCGGATGTGCTGGACGAGGCCGGAGTGCGGCCGGAAGCCGCCCACATCGCCTTCACCGGCGCCGACGTGTCACAACAGACGGACCCCCCGCAACCCTTCGGCGGCTCCGTACCGGTGGCCAAGGCGACCTCCAGCGAGGTGCTGCTGGCCTGGGCCATGAACGGCCAGCAACTGCCCGCCGTGCACGGCGCTCCCGTGCGCGTGGTCGTCCCCGGCTGGATCGGCGCCCGCAGCGTCAAATGGCTGCAGCGCATCAGCGCACAGGCCGAACCGAGCGACAACCACTTCCAGACCGAATACAGCGTCCTGCTCCCCGAAGCCGAGCCCGGGACACCGGGCGACGGCATCACCCTGGGACCGATCTCCATCCACTGCGCCATCCTTCGGCCCGCCAGGAACGCCCACCTGGCCTGTGGACCGACCAAGATCAGCGGATTCGCCTTCGCGGGCGAAGACCGAACCGTGGCGCGTGTGGAGGTCCGCGCCGACCACGGCAGCCCCTGGACCCGCGCTGACCTCGACCCCCCGGCGAATCCCTGGACCTGGCAGCACTGGCACGCCACGCTCACCCTCCCCGCGGGCGAGGTCGAACTCATCGCACGCGCCTGGGACTCCACCGCGGCCGTGCAGCCCGAATCCCCGGCGACCGTCTGGAACCTCAGGGGTTACGCCAACAACGCCGCGGCGCACCTGCACGTCACATGCCGTCCCTGACCGGACGCTTCGGCACAACAGCCCAGCGCGCAGGGGACCGCACGGTCGTCGGAGCCGTCTGACTTTCGGGGATCGGCTGCCTGTCCCACACCGCGGGCACCGTCTTCTACGTCAACGGCAGGCAGTTCGACCCGAACCGGGTGGACTTCACCTCGCGCCTGAACACACGCCCCGCTGGCCTACCAACTGCACACCCTGCTTGGTCTTCTCCTGCTCGCCCTGTGGCCCTTCAGCCGCCTCGTGCACGCCTTCACCGCACCGCTGGGCTACCTGGCCCGTCCCTACGTCGTCTACCGGACCCGCACCCGCGCCACACGCCGTCGCCCTCTCGCCAGCACACCGCTACAGCATCGATAGAGGCTAACTATTGCGTTGTGCAATACTTTGCTCGGTGCTTCATTTGGGCTCTTGGGTTCGTCGGGAGGGTGGGGGTCGCGATGTCCGATGTCCGCGTGCACTCCATAGGTGAACGCCCGCGGCCGACCCGCGGGGTGCGTGTGCTGGTCGAGCGCAGCCTGCCGGTGACATGGGCGAGGGCTCCGGTGCGTCCCGATGTGTGGTTCCCGGCGTTGGCGCCCTCCGCGTCGCTGCGTCAGCGGTATCCCGCCACCGAGTGGGCGTTCGGGGAGTTCGCCGACCGCTACGCCGCCGAACTCGACGAGCCCGGCCGCCAGGCGCAGTACCAGCTCCTGCGGGACCTCGCGGCCGATGGGCCGGTCGTCCTGCTGGTCAGCGCGTCCCCGGCGCACCTGACTCATGCGGCGGTTCTGGCGTGCCGCCTGCGCCGTCCGGTCCGTGCCGCCCGGCCGCCCGAGCCCGAGGGTGGGGATCCCGCCTGCTGGGCGGGCCTGGTCTGTCCGGAGTGCGGTCGGATCCCCGACGCCTCGACGGCTGTCACCTGCTGGTCGTGTCAGGCCGTGACGGCCGGATGAACCGGCACATGCCAGCCCCAAGCGCACGTAATGGCTTGGCCAGCAATCGGGTGCTTACATCGATTAAAGTATTGCAATATGCAATACTTTAACTCGTGGTAGCGATATGGACGGACCAGTCGAAGGTCCCTGCGTGTGATCCGGACGGAATGGCGAAGCGCCCGCGTGTGGTGTCTCGACACGGGCTGGTGTCGGCGTGAGCGGCGGTATGCGGCACAGGGCCGCGCATCTGGGTGACTTCACCGTCCGGCCGCGCATGCTGTTGATCACCGGGGGGGCGTTGCTGGTCGGCGGGGCCGGGGCGGTGGCGGCGCTGGCGCTGCTGCGGCTGATCGGCCTGGTCACCAACCTGGTGTTCTACCAGCGGTGGCGCGTCTCGTTGGTCGCTCCGGGACTGCACCATCCGTGGTGGCTGGTGCTCGGTGCGCCGGTGACGGGTGGGCTGGTGATCGGGCTGATGGCCCGGTACGGCTCGGAGAAGATCCGCGGGCACGGCATGCCCGAGGCGATCGAGGCGATCTTGACCGGGGGCAGCCGGGTGGCCCCGCGGGTGGCGGTGCTCAAGCCGATCTCGGCCGCGATCAGCATCGGTACCGGTGGGCCGTTCGGCGCCGAGGGGCCGATCATCATGACCGGCGGGGCGATCGGTTCTATCCTCGCCCAGGCGCTGCGGCTGACCGCCGATGAGCGCAAGACGCTCCTGGTGTCGGGGGCGGCGGCCGGTATGGCGGCCACCTTCAACTCTCCTTTGGCGTCCGTGCTGTTGGCCGTGGAACTGCTGCTGTTCGAGTGGCGGCCGCGCAGCTTCGTGCCCGTGGTGGGCGCGGTCGCGGTCAGCACGGTGTGCCGTGGTCTGCTGCTGGGGACCGGGCCGATCTTCCCGGTCTCCGCGGCCGGGCTGCACACCGGCGGGGCCGTGGACGCGCTGTGCGTGCTGGCGGGTGTCATCGGCGGCACGCTGGCGGTGGCGGCGACGTGGCTGGTCTACCGGGCCGAGGACGGCTTCGCCCGGCTGCCGTTCCACTGGATGTGGTGGCCTGCCATCGGTGGCGCGGTCATTGGCCTCGGCGGCCTGATCGAGCCGCGCGCGCTGGGCGTGGGCTACGACGTCATCGACCAACTGCTCACCGGCCGCGCCACGGTCTCACTGATCGTCGGCATCCTGGTGGTCAAGACCTTGATCTGGTCGCTGTCGCTCGGCTCCGGCACATCCGGTGGTGTGCTGGCTCCGGTCTTCATGATCGGCGGAGCGGTCGGTGCCGCGGAAGGGCTGGTCTTCCCCCAGGTGATGCCCGGGTTCTGGGCGATGATGGGGCTGGCCGCCGTGGTCGGCGGCGTGATGCGTTCGCCGCTGACCGGAGTGGTCTTCACGCTGGAGCTCACCCACGCCTGGGCGGCCGGGCTGCCGCTGCTGATCTCCTCCACCGCCGCCTACGCGCTGTCGGTACTGCTGCTGAAGCGCTCGGTCCTCACCGAGAAGATCGCCCGCCGCGGCCTGCACCTGACCCGGGAGTACTCCACCGATCCGCTGGAGACCTTCTTCGTCGAAGAGGTGATGGATCGCGACCCCGACATCCTCGATCGCGCCGACACCCTCGACGAGGCCCTGATGAGGACCTTGCGCGCGGGCGAGCAACCTGACGACGGACAGCGGCTGTTCCCCGTCACGGACGGCGGCGGCCCCCCGTACGCCGTGGTCAGCCGACGCGCCCTGCTGGACGCCACCTCCCGGGCCGTGAACAACGGCGCGCCCGCGACCGTCGCCGACATCGCCGCACCCGTACCCGTCGTCCTGCGCCCGGACGACACCCTGCGCCGGGCCGCGTACCTCTTCGCCGAGCACGGCATCACCGAGGCACCGGTCGTCAGTGTGGAGCGGGGGATCGTCGGCATGGTCACGCTGCCGCACCTGCTGCACGCGCGGTTGCACGACCTCACCGAGGAGCACCACAGGCAGCGGCTGCTGCCCCGGCAAGCACCCGCCTCCGACGGCGATGGCGGGACTGAGCCTGCCCCTGACCGGCTGAAGATCAACGCCGATCGCTGACCGCGGGCCTGCCTCGCCTCCCCGTGGCCAGCGAGGTCACGGGGAGGCGAGCACCGCGGGATCCGAGGTCGAGGGCCGGTTCGTCGGCGGCCGCGACGAGGGCCCGGAGCGCTTGGACGAGACCGTCGCGCTGCTCGGCCGGAACTTGCTGCCCCCTGGCCCCGTTCCATCATCCGAAGTCGAATGTCCGGATGGCACGCATTTGTAGCTCTATCTGCATTATTGCGGACTGCAATGGTATACTCGGTGAAACGTGTGGAACGGCGCCGCGCCGTGCGGCGGCGAGTTCGCGAACCGCGCGGGTCAGGAGCCGTGGTAGCTCAGTGCGGCCCAGTCACTGGGGTGCAGGTACGGTCGCGCGTCGGGATCGCGGAGTTGCAGACCCCGCACGAGTCCTTCGAGACTCCCGTCCTCGGTGGGCGGATCCAGGGCGGGGGCCAGGTCCTGGACCTTCTCCCGATTGGTGGTGTCCCTCAGCCAGCGTTGCGCCGCCCGTAGGGCCGCGGCGGGTTCCGTATCCGTGCTCCGCCACAGCTGGTAGAAGCGGGCCATCAGCAGGCTGACCGCCTCGCTGCGCACCGCCCACTGACTCGCCACCACCCCCGCGACACCGGCCTGGATCAGGCCGCTCGGCAGGGATATGACCTCGTCGGGCAAGGAGGTTCCGGGGCGATCGGTGTCGCATGCGGAAAGTACGGTCAGCCGCGCCCTCGCGCCGGTGCCGGGGTGCGACGGTCGTAGCGTCAGGATCTCGCGTAGCGTCAGTTCCTGGTCGTCGGCGAGTATCAGCGCGCTGTTCAGGGGCTGGTCGGTCTGGGCGCGGCCGTGGCAGATGAAGTGGTGGACCTGTGCTCCCGAGAGGGCCGAGACGACGGCCTCTCGATCGGCGTCCGTTCCGTGCAGCAACTGGCTGGCGGCGAACCACCGTTGAGCCCAGGCGGCCTCCGCGCGGGCGTACCCGATCGGTTGCCAGGAGGTCGGCTGGGGATCGGCGACGACGACGAGACGGTCGTCGGCCGTCCGGGCCGCCAGCCGCCGAGTGACCTCCAGCGCCCGGGCGTTGGGGACGTAACGCACGGTCCGCTCGTCGAGCAGATAGTGTCGCGTGCCGGAGCCGTCCCGTCCCGGTCGCCAGGCCGCGTGCAGCGGGAGCATCGCGAGGGTTCCCGACGGCACGATGATGACTTCTTCCGCGTCACCGATGATCGGTAGCACGGGAGCGACGACGGCCGACCAGGCCCAACGGGTGACAGCGTCGAGGACCCCCTTCCAGGTACCCGACCCCGTGTGGAGGCTCCGGCGCGCATCGAGCAGTGCGTCGGCTCGGCGCCGCACCGCTGATGAGGTCGCCGCGGGGAGTTCCGCCGCGCTGATCTGGCCGCCGCCGTCCACCGCGAGTGCCACGCCCGCCGGTCCGGCCGCCGCGATGTAGACGACGACGGCGCCGGGCGGTACGGCCTTGTGGACTTCGGCGATGTCCGGTCGTGCCAGGAAGCGTTCGTATCCGGTTACCGCCCGGATGTTGGTGATCGCCTCGTCGACCGCTTCGCGGCAGCGTCGCAGGCCCGAGGGCTCGGTGCCGCCGTGCATCGCCTGGTCCAGGGCCGTGACGGCCCGGCGGTATGCGTCCACCAGGTCGGCATGCCCGGTGTCGAGCCGACCGAGGTCGGCCCGTTCCTCTTCCAGTGCTTCCGACAGCAGCAGGCTTCGACCGGTCTCCAGGGCCAGGACGGCATCCTCCCGCCGTCCGGCGCGGAACAGCGCGTAAGCGGCCTCCGTGGGCAGGCCCTGGGAATCCGCGAGCCATGTCTCCTTGTCCTCCCGCAGCAGTTGGATGCGGAACAACCGCTCCGTCGCCTTGAGCCCGCCGGTGTAGGCCTCGCAGGCCTCCTCCCAACTGCCGCGTCCCACAGCCGAGTCGCCCCACCGGACGGCCGCCGCGAGTGCCCACTCCAGCGAGGTGTCGAGACCATGGCGGACGGCGTCCCCGTAGGCGGCCGCGGCTTCCACGAGCAACTCGCGGTCGACGCCCGCGCTTCTGGCCTGCAGGACGGTACCCAGGTTGTAGGCGCGGGAGGCGAGTTCGGGGGCGTTGTCCGCGGTGAGCTCCAGCGCCGTGCGGTAGTGCGTGACCGCCAGGTCCGCGAGCCGGTCGTCCCCCGACACCCGCCATGCCTCAGTCAGCGCGTTGCCCGCGTTGTTGTGCCCGGAGGCCAGTTGCCAGTCACCGGCCTGCCGAGCGTTGATCGTCTTCAACTGCAGATCGACGGCGCGGAGCAGATCGTCCGGGTCACGGTAGTCGTGGTAGCGCGCCAGCAGCACGTTGCCGAGGTTGGTCAGAGCGACGGGATCGGCGCGCGAGTCGTCGTCTCCGACAGCGTCCGCGGCCAACTCGACCGCCTCGTCGAGTACCGCACGATCACGGATCCGCAGGTACAGGCGGCGCAGCAGGCCGCCGAGGGCTCCATGGAACGCGTTGCCGGTCGTCGGCGCCATGACGTAGTCGCGGCTCTCGGCGGCCTTCCGCAACAACGCGATGGCACGGTTGAGGTCGTCCAGACTCCCGTAGGCGTCGTACCGGTGCGTGAGCACATCGGCCAGGACGTATCTGAACCGATGGCCGAGCGTGGTCCGCCCTCCCACCTCGACCGACCACTGCGCGTGCTCCACCGCTTCGGCCAGCACCGTGGCACTGCCGCACACGCGAAAGCTGGTCTGCAGTACGGACGCGAGCCCGGCCCGGCACTGCGCGGCCAGTCTCGGGTCGTCCCCGGCGCACGCCACGCCGCGCCGGGCGTGACTGAGCGCCTCGGTGAGCAGGTTCGGGTCGCTGGTGAACTGGTACAGAACGTGCACGGTGCTGGCGAGGGTGTAATGGAGCCGCGCCGCGTCCGGGCTGTGCGCGGAGGCGATCCTGAGGCCGTCCGTGAGGAGTTCCCGGGCCCGGTGCAGTTCCGCCTGGTTCGTCTCCGCCACGCCGCACCAGTTGTGGGCCACTCCCGCTCGGGTGACGACGGCGAGCCGGAACTCGGGGGCGCAGGCACCGAAGTGCGGGTCGGCCAGCACCTTGTCGAGGGTGGCGGCGATGCGGCGCCGGGCTGAGGCATCACCGTCCACGTAGTCGGCGAGCGCCCTGCCGACCGCCGCCAGGCGGGCGTGAAAGCGAAGTGGCGGACGCGGAATCGGTGGCCAGCCAAGCCACTCCTCGGCCGCTCGGGCCCGTTGTGCGTTCACTCCGGCCTCCCCGCTGTCCGCTCCATGAGCGGCCCGCGTTCGAGATGGGCCGTCAGGCGCTGGCCCGTCTCCCACTCCAGACCGGAATCGGCCGGGAGATCCCATCCCAGCTGTTCGTAGAGGCTCCCGCGGTACAGGTCGAAGCACGCCTGCACCAGCGTGCCGTACTGCGTCGCCGCGGACAGGGCCAACCGGTAGCCGACGGCCATGCCCAGCAAGGCGATGCCGAGGGCCCACCAGGTGAACACCGTCCAGAGGCAGAAGAGCAAGCTCCACAACCACAGCCGGGCGCCCTCGTCCAGCCGGGCGCGGGCGGCGCAGACCTCGGCGCGCGTCTGCTCTGGCATGGTCAGCCAGAGGTGGGGCCAGCACACCACGGCGTCCAGGCCGTACCGGTGCCGCGGCCGGGACTCGGCCGCCTTGAGCACGTCGCCCAGCCTGGTCGGCATCCGGTCCCGCGGCGCGGGAGGTACGGCCGCCCGCGCCGCGTTCAGTGCCGCGAACTCGGCGTACTCGGCATCCGTCAACTCCGCGCGCCGCCCGGCCAGTTGCCGCCATCTCACGGCACGGCGCTCGATGGCTCGTCCCCGGACGCTGGTGAGGGCGGCTCGAACCGGCCACGCCCAGCCGGGCCAGTAGCCCTCCAGGAGCCGCAACACCGCGAACGTCAGCGCGTCGACCAGTCGGGCCGATCCGACCACCAGCAGCAAGGCAAGAAGGACGCTCACGGCTTGCACAACGGTCGGCATGCCGCCGAAGCCCCGGCTCCAGCCGTGCCCCAACGCCTGCCAGTCGGCACCGGGCCGCGTGGTGTGGGAATGCGACCAGGCCCAGGCGAACGCCCCACCGAGCCAGAACACCATCGCGGGGGAGGTCAGCAGCGACGCCCACCGATCCGCCGTCTTGCCACCCAACCCCGACCACAGCGCCGTGAGCACGACGGGTCACACGACCCGCACGAGGGGGCCGTGCCCGTCCGGGCACCCTTCAGGCACCGGCTCGCCGACTTCGAAGAGGGGATACGAGTAGTCGCACACCGAGCAGCGATACACGACCCCCTTCGACGGGTCACCGTGACCTGCCAGGGCGGAGTAGCTTCCCAAGGGCGGCGCCTGACGGTAGGTGTCCTCCTCCCGCGGCAGGCGGCGGCGTAGTTCGCGGCGCGTCGCGGAATCAGATGTCAGCAGCGCGAGAATCCGGTCACCGACGCGCTGCCCGTTCGCCGCACACCGCAGCAGCGCGTCCACCTCCGCCGCCCGCGCGGCACCGTCGCCCACCCACAACTCGGGCAACTCCGCACGTATGGCACGGGCCGCCGCGACTATCTCCTCGTCACGCATCCACACCAACCCCCCGAGAAACCCAGTCAGCTGACGTACACTCAACTAAGCTGTGGCCTAAGGCTCGTTCGAGTGGATACTAGCCAATCCGGTCGAACATGGTGGCGGGGACGCGGTCGCGGCGACAGGCGGTTTCAGATGTGCGGATTTCCTGGCGAGTTGTTTCCCGGCGTCGACGGCCTCGCTCGCCGATGTGCCAGCGCGTCCGTTGGCGGGGCGGTACGACAGCTCGATGACTTCGGCCGCCGTTGTTCCGCTCCACAGTGACGTCAGGCCTGGCCGTCCGAGAAGCCCCGTTCGAGCGCGTCCAGCGCGACGCCCACGGTGGAGTTGAGTCGTCGCCGGACACTGAGCGGTGAGCGTCCCGCGAGGAGGCCGTCCTGGACGATCGAGTGCCGCAGAATGAGTACACCGGTCGCCGCCGCGGCCCACGCCGCCGATCCGCTTGCCTCGGCCAGTGGTGTGAGCCATGACTGGAGGATCGAAGCCCGTCGGGCGGTCAGCGTCGGTGAGTCGCGTTCGCACCGCGCGAAGGCACGCATGGCGGCCCACATCGTCTCGTCGACCGCTCGCCATGAGCAAGGGCCAGCGAGGATGGGGCCGTTCACCACCAGGGGACGGATCGCGGCGGTGGCAGTGGCGTTCTCCCGATTGGCGACCGTTGCCACCAGCCCGTCCAGAACCGCTGGCTCGGCATCGAAGAACAGATCCTCTTTCGCACCGAAGTAGTTGACGACCGTCTTGACCGACACGTCAGCGGCCGCGGCGACGTCAGCAAGCGTCACCGACTCGAAACCTCGCTGCTCGAACAGTCGGGTCGCGCGGTCGGAGATCCGCTGCCGCGTCTCTGCCCGCTTGCGCTCACGGAGACCTACCATGATAGAAAACTTACCATCATGGTAAGAATCTTGAAGGGGGAGCCATGGAGGGACCGTTGCGTTGGCTGGTGACAGGTGCCAGTTCGGGCCTGGGCGCTGCCGTCGCCGAAGCCGCGCTCGCGCGTGGGGACGAGGTCATGGCAACCGCCCGTGACACGGCCCGGCTGGACCCTCTGGTCAGCCGAGCGCCCGGCCGGGTGCGTGCGATCGGGCTTGATCTGTCCGATCGGGCCGGAACCCGGGCGAAGGTCGCGGAAATCGCGCGGGCCGATGTCGATGTCCTGGTCAACAACGCTGGCTACGGGCTCATGGGTGCCTTCGAGGAGGCGACCGATGAGCAACTGCGCGAGGCCTTCGAGGTCAATCTGTTCGGTGGTCTTGAACTGACCCGCGCTCTCCTGCCCGGTATGCGCGAGCGGAGATGGGGTCGCATCGTGCAGATGTCATCGATCATCGGCGTCACCTCCGGGCTGGGTGGGGCCGGGTACGCGGGCCCCAAGGCCGCCCTGGAGGCAGTGTCCGACTCGATCGCCGGTGAAGTCGCGTCATTCGGCGTCCATGTCACGGTCGTTGAGCCCGGCGCGTTTCGCACGGACTTCGGTGGGCGGTCGCTGCGCCTGACCAGTCCGCTGCCCGCGTATCAGCCAATCGTCGGGCCGTCACGTGACGCGTTCGTCGCCAACCACGGCACCCAACGGGGCAACCCCGAGCGAGCCGCGCAGGCGATCCTGGACGCCGTCCTCTCGCCGCGGCCCCCGCGGCGGCTACCACTCGGCCCCGACGCCTTCACCGTGCTCCGCGCCCACTACGCGGCGCGGCTGTCCGAACTCGACGCTCTGGAGCCGACGGCCGCGGTTACCGACTACCCGCAGTGCTAGGCGCTCCGCTGGGGGCGCGGCCGATGCCGTCTGACCGGTGCGGCGATCTGCCGTCGATCGTCTGCAGCAACAATGTGGCTGGTCGCGCAGTTCCCCGCGCCCCCTTGGGGCGCCACCGCCAGCGGTTCCTGCGAGGCGGGCGGTGTGCGGGGCGCCTGGGCGGGGAACGGGTACGGCGGCCGAGAGGACGAATTCCGGCTCTCGGCGTGGGGAGACATCACCATGGTGCATCGGCATGACGGCGTGCGGTTCCAGGAGGTGTGACTTCGTGGTGGACGGTGCTCAGCATCCCTGTCCCGCCATGCGTCCCGTGGTGCAGGAGACGTATGGTCCCGCCGATCTGAGCGGCGAGGCGATCTTCGCCGGGGGGTTCATCAACTTCGGTTACTGGCGCGCCATCGACCTGGACGCGCCGCTCACCGAGGCGGAACGGATCCGCAGCCAGGAAGACCTCTACCGGCACGTCCTGGGCTCCGTCGGCCCGTTGGCGGGTGTACGGGTCCTGGAGGTGGGATGCGGGCTGGGGATGGGGTGCGCGCTGGCCCTGCGTGAGTGCGAACCGGCTGCCGTCACCGGTATGGACATCCATCCGCAGCAGTTGCGGCGGGCGCACAGCGCGCACGCCGGTCTGTTGCGGCGGCAGCCGGGGCGGCTGCGGTTCGTCCAGGGGGCCGCGGAACGGATGCCGTTGCCGGACGGTGAGTTCGGCGCGGTCGTCAGTGTGGAGGCCGCACAGCACTTCCCGGATCTCGCCGCGTTCGCGGCCGAGACGGCGCGGGTGCTGCGGCCGGGCGGACGGGTGGCCGTGGCCAGCTTCTTCACGGTGGACGACGCGCCGGGCCGCCCTGGACAACTGGCGGGGCTGCTCAAGACGTACGCCAACGGCCTGGACATCGCGCGGCCGGTGACCGCGCTCACGGAGGCATTCACGGCGGCCGGGCTCACGGGGGTGCGTGCCGAGCCGATCGGGCAGCACGTCTGGCCCGGCTGGGACCTCTGGCTGGGTCGGCAGTGGGCCACGGGGACATGGCCGCGCAACTTCCTGCGCGCCTACGAGCAGCGGATCCTCGACTACTACCTGATCACGGCGGGCCGCCGGTGACACGGACGCGACCCGGAAGCGGCAGCCGCATCGGGAGGCATACCCTCGCGAGCCCGTTCCGGCCGCATGGGAGCCAACGCCTTCCCGCACAGCGGGCGTCGCGCTGCGCATGAGGGGTCCGTCGGGCCTGCCGCCAGTTGCCATCACCGCGATGCGATGCACGGACCCGGTCGGACTTGCGTTCAGATTCCGCCAAATTCCCAGGAAGTTCACAGCAACGGGCGGCCGGTTTCGGCAACGGGCGCTCCGGGCCGTCTCCCCCCGGCTCCCTCGCCGATGAGTCCGGCGGCCATCCTGGCCGGGTGTGCCGCCCGCCCTCAGGTCGTGGAAGGCCTCGGTGGTCTTACTAGCCGGGGACCGCCGGTTCGCACGCTGACGCCCCGCAGGTGGCGTTCCGCCTGTGGACATCCAGGTCGAGCGGCGCAAGAGGGCTGCCCGCGAGCCGATGACTCTGCATCACATGGAGCGAAAGTGTGATTGTTGTGTAATCGGCTGCGGCTAAAGTGTGGGCTGGTCAAACATTCGGGCGCTACGCGCCCATCGTGAGAGGACGGCCTGCCCTGCCCACGGTCTCCCGGGCGCCGCGTCGGCACCGTACACGCCGCCGCGCCGACATGCCGCTGCTCGGCGGAGTCCGTCCGCCCATCGCCTCCCTTATCGTCCTGTTGCTGGTGGTCGCCGCCCTCACCGTGGTCGGCCTCGGCAGCATCCACGGCGAACAGGTGCCGGTCGCCGTGCTGGGCGGCGAGCAGCAGATCGCCGCGGACCTCGCGGTCTCGGAGCGCACGGCGATCGACGCCGAGGCGGCCACCGTTCGCCGCACCGGGGACTCGTACACGGTGACGGGCAGGGCCGCCACCCCGGCGGCGGTGCTCAAGTCGGTTGCCGCCACGCGCAAGGCGGTGCTCGGCGGCGCGCTGCTGGACACGCAGTCCGGCCGGACCCTGGCGACCAGCGGTGAGCCGGTGCCGCTGAACGGAGTGGACGCTAAGGCGCCGACCGGTGACCACGGCACGACCCCGCCGCGGTTGGTGACCTCGGGCACCGGACAACGGGTGCTGTACTTCGCCAAGGTCACCCTGCCCGCGCAGGCCATGGACGCCAACCAGGACCAGAACCCGGACGCCGCCCTGCCACAGCGCAGGCAGTGGCTGCTGGTGGTCTCCGAGGCGCTGCCCACCCTCACCTCGTACGGCGACGGGCGCACCGCCCAAGTGCTGGACGCCAGGGGCAACGTGCTCGCCACCGCGGCCCGCGGTACGGCGCAGCCGCTGGACGGACCCGATGGCGGGCTCCCCGCGCAGGCTGGCGCGGCGGCGTCAGGGCACGGTCCCGACGCCTCCGGAAGCCTGCTGGGCGCCACTTCGGGCGGTCGGCGGACGGTGGCCGGATGGGCGTCGGTCGCCTCGTCCTCCGGCAGCGGTGACGCCAACGGCCTCGGGCTGGTCGTGCTGACGTCCCGCCCGGTTCCCGTCACGGGAGCGTCGGTCGACTACTCGCGGTTCGCGATGATCGCCGCCGGGGCGCTGGCCGCCATCGCGCTGCTGGTCGGGCTGCTCCTGAGGCTCACCGTGCAGCGGCCGCTGCTGCGGCTGTACCTGTCCGCCGACCGGGTGGCCAGGGGAGCGGGCGAGAGCGGCGGGCCGCGGGCCATGGAGGAGCTGGCCCGGCCGGTGCCGGTGCACGGCTTCGGCGAACTGGCCAGGATCGGGCGGGCGTTGGAGTCGCTGCGCCGCCAACTGCTGGGCGAGAGCGGTCCGCAGGAGGCGCCGGTGCGGCGCGGCCCGGGCTGCAGGGTGCTGGCCGCCGTCGCGCTGCTGCTGGTGGCGGTTTGGGCGGTGCCCCTCATCTTCCTGCTGAACCGGGCCGATACCGCGTCCGCGGTGCCGTCGCCCGTCGTCGCCGACCAGCAGGCGCGCACCGAGATCGCGGCGAACCGCATCAGGCAGTCCCTCGACGGGTCGTACACCGACCTGACGGACGTGGCGAAGGACCTGTCCGGCCGGACGACGGCCGCCCAGACCGAGGTCCTCAAGCGCACCCTCGCCGACCACCACCAGTACCGCTCGCTGTACTTGATCGGCCGCACCGGCGACATCGTGCTGCGAGTCGGCAAGACGCCGCTGCGCACCCTGGTCCACGTCCCCGAAGGCAGCGGGATCACCACCGTGAACACCTCGGGCCGGATACCGGCGATCGCGGGCTACGCCCAGATCCCGGCGGCCAAGGACGGCGGGGTGGTGCTCTTCGGAGAGATCGACGTGAACGCGCTCAACTCCCAGTTGCCCAGGCCGAAGCTGGGCGGCGTCTGGGTGACCGACGCGAAGTACAAGGTGCTGGCGGCGAGCGTCGGATACCAGGCCTTCGAGCCGCTGCCCGGCTCGGGCCTGACCCGGCTGGCCACCTCCACCCAGAGCGCCCCGGGGACCGCGGGCACCGCCACCTCGGCCGTGCTCAGCTCCTCCTCCGGCCCGTCCGTCGCCGCCGCCGCGCCGCTCGCCCAGAGCGGCCCCACCGCCGGGCTCGGCTGGCGGGTGGTGACCGCCGAACCGGCGGTCGCCCTCCAACTCCCCGCGTTCCAGGCCGAGCAGCGCACCATGCTCGCCGGAATCCTCGGCCTGACCGTCGGCGTGGCCTGCCTGGGCTGGCTGCACATCGTGGTGATCCGCCCGCTGCGCACCATGGCCGTGCTCGCCGAGCGGCTCGCCGGTGGCGATCGGCGCACCGTGCTGTACCCGGTCAACCACGACGAGGCGGGCTCGGTCACCCGCAGCCTGGAACTGATCCGGCAGGCCCTGGCGGAACGGGGCCGGGCGAGCAGATCCGGTCATGCGGCCGCCGCCCCACCCGGCGCCCCCGCCCACTCCCGGCACACCAGCGCACCTCCGCGGTAGAAGGACGGAACCGACGTGCTCTTCCTGTATCTCGTCCTGCTCTTGTGCTGCATCGGGCTGCTGGTAGCCGGAGTGCTGGAGCAAAAGCGGCACTTCGCCTCGTTGGAGCAGATACCGACGCGGGTGCTGGTCAACGGCATCCGCGGCAAGAGCTCCATCACCCGGTTGTGCGCGGGCGCGTTGCGCGGCGGCGGGCTGGTCACCGTCGCCAAGACCACCGGTACGGCCGCCCGGTTCATCCACCCGGACGCCACCGAGGAGCCGGTGTACCGCAAGTTCGGGTTGTCCAACATCGTCGAGCAGATCGGCATCGTGCGGCGGGCGGCGGCGTACCGGCCGGACGCGCTGGTGATCGAGTGCATGGCGGTGATGCCCGCGTTGCAGGAGGTCAACCAGGAGAAGCTGATCCGCTCCACCATCGGCGTGCTGTGCAACGTCCGTGAGGACCACCTTGAGGAGATGGGACCGACCCTCGACGATGTCGCCCGCTCGCTCTCCCGCTCCATGCCGGTCGGCGGGATCTGCGTCACCGCGGAGAAGGAGCGGCTGCACATCCTCCAGGAGGAGGCCGACAAGCGGAACTGCCGGTTGGTCGCGGTCGATCCGGAGACGGTGAGCGACGCGGAGCTGCGCGGCTTCTCCTGGTTCACCTTCAAGGAGAACGTGGCGATCGCCCTCGCGGTGGCCCAACTGCTCGGCGTGGAACGGCAGACCGCGCTGCAGGGCATGTGGGACGCTCCGCCGGACCCGGGCGTGCTGTCGGTGGAGCGCTACGTCACACCGGAGGGCAAGCGGCTGCGGTTCGCCAACGTCTTCGCCGCCAACGACCCCGAGTCCACGCTGATGAACGTGAAGCAGCTGGAGGATCTCGGCGCCATTCGGCGGCCGTTGAACGTGGTCATCAACTGCCGCCCGGACCGGGTGGAGCGCAACGGCCAGATGGGCGCGATCGTCTCCGACCTCGGTGCCGAAGTGGTGTTCCTGATCGGGCACCCGACCAAGAGCGCCCGTGACGCGATTCCCACGGGCTTCACCGGCCGGGTGGTCGACCTCGGCGGCGACCGCCGCGACCCGCAGGAGCTGACCGCCGCGATGCTCGCCGAACTCTCCCCGAACTCCTCGCTGGTGGCGATCGGCAACATCCACGGCCAGGGCGAGCTGTTCCTGGAGTGCCTCGCCGAACTGCCGCTCGACGACTCCGACGAGCCACTCGCCCTCGCGCCCGACGGCCTGGACCAGGACACCGTGCAGATCGCGGTGTCCCGGCCGCCGGAGCCGGAACCGTACAGCTGGGTGGCGCCACTGGAGACCCCGGCCTACGGCCTGCACGTCCCCGGACAGCGTGAGTTGGCCCGCCGGTTCGCCGACCGCCACGGCCACCCGGCCCAGCGCGGCGGCGACGGAGAGGCCGCCCCGTACCACCCCCACGATCCGTACCAGCCGACGAGGAACCCGTAAGTGATCCCCGCCCACCTCACCGCACAGACCGCCGCGCTCGGGATCGCCCTCGGGCTGGTCTTCTCGCTGATCTGCTACCTGACCACCAACCTCTCGCCCGGCGGGATGATCACCCCGGGCTGGGTCGCCCTCACCCTCATCACCGACGTGCAGATGGCCGCGCTGATGGTGGCCGTCGCCGTGCTGACGTTCTTCGCCACCAAGCTGCTGCAGCGCAACGTGATCCTGTACGGCAAGCGGCTGTTCGCCGCCGTGGTGCTGTGCGCGGTGCTGGCCCAGACCACGGTGATGCTCGCGCTCAACCACGAGTTCCCGCTGCTCTACACCTCGCAGACGCTGGGCTTCATCGTGCCGGGTCTCATCTCCTACCAACTGGTCCGCCAGCCGCTGGCGGCCACCCTCATCTCCACGACGGCGGTGACGCTGGCAACCTACGTGGTACTGGTCGGCGGACTGCTGCTCGGCGCCTTGCCGACCGGCTGACCCGCACTACCCAGGAAGACATGCCATGCACCACGACCCCGGACACAGCCCACGGCGGGTGAGCCGCCGTGCGGTTCTCGGGACCATCGCAGGCGTGGCCGCCACCGCCGCGGCGGGCGGATACGCCTGGGACCGCCTCGGCGGCGGGAACGACAGCGGGACGGGCGGTGGTGCGCACCCCACCGGCGGCTACGGCTTCGAGCGGCTGTCCGCCCCGGACCGCACCGTGGTACGGGCCGCCGACGGCGCCACGCTCGCCACCTTCACCGACGGCGCGCGTACCGCCGTGCTCACCGGGCCCTCCCGCCGTTTCACCGAGCCGCGGACCACCGCGGCCGTGGTGACCACCGACGCCTGGGTGAGGGTGCTGCCCCACGAGTGGCGGCAGGGCATGGAGAAGTCCGCCTGGTTCCGGGGCTGGTTCGCCAAGGCGCTCGGCGACACCAGTCCCGATGTCTTCGCGGTGGCGTTCCAGTACAGCAGCGCCGGGGCCCCCGACAAGTACAACGCCTCCGGCGTGCGCTACGCGGGAACCGCGCACTTCGGCCCGCGCAACACCAACGTCAGCAACCCGATGGACTTCGCCTACCACGACGAACAGTCCGACTTCTACGACTACCTGGGCATTCCCTGGACCTTTCCGGACGGCACCCGAGCCGACCCGCGGCAGGCCCGCTACGGCGACGTCGACTGCTCCGGTTTCCAACGCCTGGTGTGGGGCTACCGAATGGGCCTGCCCCTGCACAACACCAACGCCGCGGGTGCGGGCCTGCCGCGCCGCGCCTTCGCCATCGCCGCCTACGGTCCCGGCTGCCTGCTGATCCCCGACACCGGGCGGCAGCCGACCGACCTCAGCGTCCTGCAACCCGGGGACCTGGTCTTCTTCGCCATCATCAAGTCCAATCCGAAGCTGATCGACCACTGCGGCATGTATCTGGGACTGGACGACCGGGGCCGCCACCGCTTCTACTCCAGCCGCTCCGCCGCCAACGGCCCGACCATGGGCGACAAGTCCGGCCACGCGCTGCTGGACGGCACCGACTTCTACGCCCGCGGCTTCCGTACCGCCCGCCGCCTGTGACGGCCCTTCACCTCCGCCCCCGCTGACCCGACCCGTACCTTAGAGGGACCCGCCATGGCCACCATCCCCGCAGCCAAGCCCACCGGCGCGCACCGCCGCCACCGGGCCGCGCCCCGCCGCTTCCGTCGGCGGGAAGCCGTCCTGCGCTGGGAGCGCCCGGCCCTGGCGGCGGTGCTCGCCCTCGCCGCGGTGCTGTACGCCTGGGGCATCGGGCACGCCGCGATCCACCCCTACTACAGCGCCGCCATACGGTCGATGGCCACCAGTTGGCGTGCCTTCCTCTTCGGCGGGCTCGACCCCAGCGGTTCGATCACCATCGACAAGCTTCCCGGCGCCTTCTGGCCCGACGCCGTCGCCGTCTGGCTCTTCGGCCCGCACAGTTGGGCGGCCGCGCTCCCGCAGGTCGTCGAAGGCGTGCTCACCGTCTATCTGCTGCACCGCGTCGTGCGCGCCTGGGCGGGGCCGCTCGCCGCGCTGATCGCCGCACTGGTGCTCACCCTCACCCCGGTCACCGTGGTCCTCAACCGGGCCACCATCCCGGACACCGCGCTCACCCTGCTGCTGGTCGCGGCCGCCGGCGCGCTGCAGAAGGCCGTGCGCACCGGGCGGTTGCTGCCGCTGATCACTTGCGGGATCTGGGTCGGGCTGGCCTTCCAGACGAAGATGCTGCAGGCCTGGCTGGTGCTGCCGGTCTTCGGCGCCGTATACCAACTCGCCGCCCCTGGCGCGCCGTTGAAGCGGGCGGTGCGCGTCCTGCTGGGCGGCATGACGGCCCTGGCCGTCTCCTGCTTCTGGATGCTGATCGCCTGGGCGACGCCGACCGCCGACCGCCCGTACCTTGACGGGACGTCCAACAACAACCCGTTCAGCCTGGTCTTCGGCTACAACGGCCTGAGCCGCTTCGGTAGCAACCCCACCGCGTTCGGGGCCGTCCCGGGCACCGCCGCCAGCCGGACCACCGGCAACACCGGCTGGGGAATGCTGGTCAACCACACCATCGGCCCGCAGGTCGCCTGGTTCCTGCCGCTCGCCGTGCTCTCCCTGGTGCTGGGCTTGGTGTGGCGCGCGCGTCTGCCGCGCACCGACCTGCTGCGCGCGGGGTTCGTGCTGTGGGGCGGCTGGTTGGTGGTCCACGCCGTGGTGTTCAGCGTCTCCAACGGCAACCACGCCTACTACACCGCCGTCATCGCACCGGCGCTCGCCGCGCTCGCCGGTGCCGGGCTCGCCGTCTTCTGGACGGAGTACGACAGCGGCGGAGCCCGGCGACCGGTGCTGCCCGGCGCGATCGTGCTGACGGTGGTGTGGGCCCTGGTGCTCGACTGGCCGAGCGGGTTCGTCTCCCGGTCGCTGCCGGTCGCCGTGATGCTCGCGCTGTGCGGCGCGTTGGGTCTGTGGATACGGGGGGCGTGCACCTCCCGGCGGCTGGTGCACGGTGCGCTGGCGTGCGGTGTGGCGGCCACGCTGGTCGTACCGGCCGGGTGGGCCGTCTGCAGCCTCGACCCGCGCTACGCCGGCGCCTCCACCTCGCCGGTGGCCGGTCCGGTCGGCACCGCCTACGCCGACCTGGTCCGCCACCGCGCCAAGGTCAGCACCATCGGGCTCGACCGGCCGTCCGCCCGCGACCGAGCGGTGCTCGACTACCTCACCGCGCACCGCCAGGGCGAGAAGTACCTGCTCGCCACGCAGGCCGCGTACACCGCCGAACCGCTGCTGCGCGCCACGTCCCAACCCATGCTCGTCATGGGCGGATTCACCGGGCGCACCCCCTTCCCCACCGCCCAGCAGTTCGGCGAACTGGTCGCCACTCACCAGCTGCGCTACGCGATGCTCACCACCCAGCGCTCCACCACCCCCGCCAGCACCTGGGTCAAGGCCAACTGCAGCCGGGTTCCCCCCACCGCCTACGGCCGTACCACCAACGGAAGTTTCACCCTCTACGACTGCCGACCCATCGGGTGAGCCCGTTCAGCCAAGAGGAGCGGGCGCGCTTGAACCATCGGAAAGCCCGCGACGTACAAGGCGGTTGGAGCGCCGTCGCGGGGCTGACGAACATGTGTGAGCGGTGTGACGGTACGGTGTGCGGCAGTCGATCGCCGGTCGTTGCGATCGCGGACCACCAAGGGGGTTTCTCCATGTCGCTACACCGCCGTCCGCGCCGCCGCGGCAGCGTGCTCTCCAGAGCCGTGGGCACGGCAGGAGCGCTGGCCGTCGTCCTGGGCGCGGGGATAGCGCCCGCGTCGGCCGCCGCGAAGGCGCCCGGCAAGACCACGCCCACCGCCACGGGGGTCTCGCCCGACGAGGACGTGCCCTGGGCGCCCGTCCACGATGCGGCACCGCTGCCGCACGGGCGCGTCCACCCAGCCGTCACCGACGGCCGCAAGGATGCCGCGCTCCAGCTCAACCTCCCCGCGCCGACCGGGCGTTACCGGGTGGGGACGGTCAGCCTCCACCTCGTCGACAAGTCCCGTAGGGACCCGTACGCGCTCGGCGACCAGCCGCGCGAGGTGATGACGACGCTCTGGTACCCGGCCGCCGCCACCTCCGGGCACTACCAGGCGCCGTGGATGCCGTCGGTCTCCGGTGCCCACTTCCTCGCCTCCCAGGGACTGACGCCGCAGGAGGTGGCCCTGCCGACAACCGCTGGGCATGTCCTCGCCCCGGTCGACACCAAGCTCGGCAAGCTGCCCGTCCTGCTCTACTCCACCGGGCTGCACTCGGACCGCGCGATGGGTACCGCGCTCGCCGAGGACCTCGCCAGCCGTGGCTACCTCGTCGTCACCGTCGACCACACCCACGACGCCAACGAGGTGGAGTTCCCCGGCGGGCGGCTTGAGGTCGCGACCATGCCGCCCGACGCGGACTTCCTCGACGTGCGCGCCGCTGACATCCACTTCGTCATCAACCAGCTCGCCACGCTCGCCAAGGGCGGCAACCCGGACGTCGACCACGCCAGGCTGCCCGCCGGGCTGTCGCAGGCGGTGGACATGTCCCGCATCGGGATGTTCGGCTGGTCGCTGGGCGGCGGGGCGGTCGACACCGCCATGCAGCTCGACCACCGCATCGCCGCGGGCGCCGACCTGGACGGCCAGTTCTTCGGCTCGGCACCGCGCAAGGACCTGGACCGCCCCTTCATGCTCTTCAGCTCCGGCACCCACAACCGCAACGACGACGGGTCGTGGCGCACGCTGTGGTCGCACCTGACCGGGTACCGGGTCGACATCCAACTCCAGGGCTCGGCGCACCTGTCGTTCAGCGACAACGAGGCGTTGGCGCCGCAGGAGGCGGGCCTGCTCGGGATCTCGCAGGACCAGCTCCAGCAGGCGTACGGCACGATCGACCCGAACCGCGCGATCGAGATCCAGCGCGTCTACCTCGCCGCCTTCTTCGACCAGGAGCTGCTCCACAAGCACAGCACGCTCCTCAACGGTCCCAACAAGCAGTACTCCGAGATCAACTTCGTCCGTTGATCCCCGCACCGCGAAGGTGCCGCCCCCGGCGTCCCGATCCGCTTCCGGGCGTGACGATGGCCCCGGCGGCCGGTTGCCCACCGGCCGACCCGGGCCCTCCCACACCAGCCGCTCACGGCGCGCGCATGGGTACCGCGCCGTGCGGTGCGCGGTACCCATGCGGGGGTGCGGGGGAATGCCGCCGTACCGGTGGCCGTGCGGTCTACTTCTCCAGGCAGAACTCGTTGATCGGGTAACCCACATGCCGGTCCGCGGTGGGCAGATAGCCCAGGACCTTGTCGCCAGGCTTGAGTTCGGTGCTGTTGAGCACCGCGCCGCCCGGGCCGAGGACCCGCACGTGCCAGTCGTCCTGCAGGATCAGGTTGACCTTCTGCCCGCCCGGCGCCACCGCGTCGATCGAGATCAGCGGACGCGACTCGATCTTCACCCGGCCCACGGTGACCACCCGGGTCTGGCCCTTGACGTCCACCGCCAGCAGCTTGCTGCCCGCCTTGAGCTCGCTGAGGTAGTTGGTCCGGCTGTTCTCGCCCGAGACCGTGTAGGAGTGGATCGCACCCGCGTTCACCCGGAACGGGCGGGTCGGCATGTAGGGCAGCGGGTGGGTCTCGCTGACACACAGGATCATGCCCTTGGAGTGCGAGCCGACGAGAATGCCCTCGTCCTCGCGGAAGTGCGAGCAGGTGTCGACGCAGGCCCGCTCTCCCATGCCGATGTGCTCGGTGCGGACCACCTCCAGCTCCACCAGGTTCAGCTCGCCCGGCTGGGCCTCGGCGGCCATCTTGAGCGCGGTCGCGTCGCCCACCGCGGTCGGGGCCATCATCACGCCCTCCGAGCCGTGCTCCAGCACGCCGAAGATGATCTCCGCCTCCTCCACGTCCTTGGCGACGGTGATGATGTTGCCGGTGGACTGCGCGGCGGCCGCGATGACGATCTCCAGCGGGATCTTGGTGGGGTCGCGGAAGAGCAGCAGGCTCCACTGCTCGGTCCGCGCCGACTCGCAGGCGTCCTCCAGCGTTTCCGCGTCGATGATCTCGACGAAGCGGCCGAACTCGATGGTCGGGTGCGCCTTGGCGAGTTCGGCGCGGTTGCCCTGGCCGGGGCTCAGGATGACCACGTCCGCGGGGGCCAGTTCCGCGGGCAACTCCTTGCCCTGCGGCAGGAAGACCTTCTTCACGGTGGGCGGAAGGCCCTTGAGGTCCGCGAGGTTGGACGCGACGATCCCGTCGACGCGCTGGTGCACGGCCTCCTCGATGATTGCCTTCTTCGCGCTCTTGGCGGCGCGGATGTCCAGCCAGGACAGCTTCACGGATGACTCCTTGTGATGAGGGTGCGGTGGAGCGGAGTGAGCGGGGTGGGGTGCGAACGGGCCGAGGGCTCAGTTGAGTGCGGCGACTTCGGCCGCGAGCACCCCGGCCGGGGCGAGAGCCACCTCCTGGTGGATCACGGCTGCCACCCGGCGGGCCATGGCGCCGGGGTCGGGCGCCTGGAAGACGTTGCGGCCCATGGCGACGCCGACCGCGCCGCCGCGCAGCGCGTCCTGGACGTAGGCCACGACCGCGTCGCCCGCCTCCCGGCGCGGTCCGCCGACCACCACCAGGGGGACCGGACAGGACCGGGAGACGTCGGTCATCGCGGCCACCGAACCCACGTAGGGGACCTTGACCAGGTCCGCCCCGAGGTCCGCGGCGAGTTGGGCGGCGTGTGCCACCAGGCCGGGGTCCTGCGGATTGGTGATCTTCGGGCCGCGCGGGTACATCATCGCCAGCAACGGCATGTTCCACCGGTCGCAGGCGTCGGCGACCCGCGCCAGATCGCCGACCTGTTGCGCTTCCGCGTCCGAGCCGACGTTGACGTGGACGCTCACCGCGTCGGCGCCCAGCCGCAGCGCCTCCTCGACCGTCGCCACCAGGTACTTGGCGTTGGGATCGGGGGCGTGCACGGTGCTCGCGCTGAGGTGGACGATCAGTGAGGTGTGGTCGAACCACGCGGAGTCGATGTAGCGGAGCACTCCTTTGTGGACGACCACCGCGTCGACGTTGCTGGCGGCCAGTGTGCCGACGAGCCGGTCGAGCTCCTTTCGTCCGGCGATCGGGCCGTCCGTCACGGAATGGTCGAGCGGGACGATGAACAGCCGTTCCGGGTCGTGGTGATGGAGTCGCCGCAGGCGTATCCGGCGGGCAAACGAATCGTGGGACGGCACTTTCCCTCCTTTCGGTCCGGGTTCTCGGCAATCAGGCTGCCGGTATCCGGTTATCACCCGCGTTTCACCTCGGTATCATTCGGAGAACCCAAGTCGCGGAAATTCCTTGGCGATTCCGGTAAACGTTTCCGGTGGGCACGGCAACCCCCGTACGTGACAACGCCTCAGTTCACGATGCCCGATATCCGTTCCATCCCCGCGGCCACCGTCCCGCCCGCCCGGCGCGGCTCACTGGTCGTGCAGAAGTACGGCGGCTCGTCCGTGGCCGATGCCGAAGGCATCATGCGGGTGGCCCGCCGCGTCGTGGCGACCCGGCGCGCGGGGGACGAGGTGGTGGTCGTGGTCTCCGCGATGGGCGACACCACCGACGAGCTGGTGGAGCTGGCCGCGCAGGTCTCACCCGACCCAGGTGGGCGCGAGTTCGACATGTTGCTCAGCGCGGGAGAACGGATCTCCATGGCCCTGCTGGCCATGGCGATCACGGCACTCGGCCATGAGGCCCGGTCGTTCACCGGCCGCCAGGCGGGAGTCATCACGGAGCCGGTGCACAACGGAGCCCGTATCGTCGAGATGGCACCCGACCGGATCCTCGCCGCCCTCGACGCGGGCAGCGTCCCGATCGTGGCCGGATTCCAGGGCGTCGCGCGGGAGACCGACACCGTCACCACCTTGGGCCGGGGTGGCTCGGACACCACGGCGGTGGCCCTGGCCGCCGCGCTCGGCGCCCGGGTCTGCGAGATCTACACCGATGTGGACGGTGTCTTCACCGCCGACCCGCGGGTGGCAGGCAAGGCTCGGAAGATCGACGAGATCAGTGCCGTAGACATGCTGGAGCTGGCCTCTGCCGGCTCCAGGGTGCTGCTGGCGCGCTGTGTGGAGTACGCGCGCCGCCACCGCGTGCCCCTCCACGTCCGCTCGTCCTTCTCGGGACGCGACGGCACCTGGGTCCGTGACCGCCAACGATCGCCCGAACCCTCGGAACCACGGGAACCACGAGAAGGAGAAACGGAAGAGATGGAAGACGCGATCATCTCCGGTGTGGCCCACGACACTTCGGTGGCCCGGATCACCGTGCTCGACGTCCCCGAAGGGGCAGGCAACGCGATGCGGATCCTGCGGGCCGTCGCCGATGCCGGAATCCACCTCGACCTGTGGGCGCGCCACACCTCGACGCTCTCGTTCACCGTCCCCGAGGCGCACGGCAGGGCAGCCGTTGCCGCGCTGCGGCGGATGCGGGACGACATCGGGTTCCGCGACGTGCGCCATGACACCGCGGTCGGCAAGGTCTCCCTGGTGGGCGCGGGGATAGCAGCCGATCCCCGGGTGACGGCCCTGTTCTTCGAGGCCCTGGACACCGCGGGGGCCGAGGTGTTCATGGCGTCCACCGCCCAGGTCCGGATCACCGCGCTCACCCGCGAGGATGACATCGCCAAGGCGGTCCTCGCGCTGCACACCGCCTTCGGACTCGACAGCGACAGCGGCGAAGCCGTCGTCTATGCGGGCTCCGGCCGCTGATCAACCACGAGGCAGCCCCGGCCAGTTGGTGCCGACACCCCTCGGCACCGCCGGGCATCTCGGGCGCGGCGTCGGTCCTCACCCGCCCACCGGGCAGGCGGGACCGACGTTCGCGGGCGAGCACGGCTGCGGGGTTGACCGCGGCAGCGGCTGATCAGCGCTTCGTCGAAGATCCCGATCCGCTTCGAACGACGACGTCCCGCTGCCCGAAAGGCAGCGGGACGCCCGGGGCGACCGGCGTTCACCTGGCCACCGGCAGCCCTGACACCTCAGTGGTGAAGCGGCTCAGGAGTCGTAGGTGTAGAAGGCGGTGTGGTCCACCACGTCCGCCGGGGTCATCGTCCGCCAGGGCTCCATCGGGGTGTGCAACCCCGGTACCTCGTCGGTCTCCTCGACCGGAAGGTAGTGCGGAACGTGCGGGTGGCGCTGCTGCCACACCGCCCAGCATCGGTCGATGAAGCAGTGGTGGAGGAAGAACAGCGGGTCGTTGGGGGAGGCGATGTATCCCATGTGGCCGCCGGACCAACGATGACCGCGGCTGTGCAGCTTGGCGGTCCTCGGCTCCCACGGGAAGGTGACATAACCCTCCAGATGGTTGCGGAAGCTGTGGAACGGGGCCTCGCCGCCCGCCAGATGGTTGAACGGCTCCGAGTCGTACACCTTCAACGCCAGGGTGTCCTCCAACTCACGGGCGGTGGGCAGCCGGTCGATGTTGGCGCCCAGGTCCCGGGTGAGGAAGCGGCGGTCGTCCACCGAGTAGTGCCCGTTGAGGGCGGGAACGCCCTGCGGTACCACACTGGTGTTGATCCGCCAGCCGTTGGCGTGGGCGAACGGCCCGGTGACCACCATGCGGTCGCCCTTGCGGCCGTTGCCGCCCATGAAGTCGTCCGCCCACAGCGGTGAGTCGAGGGCCTGGTCGGTGGTCCAGTCCCAGTACGGCACGGACACGGTGGGATCGACGCTCTGCAACTCCCGCTCGAACTCCAGCAGGAACTGACGGTGCCACGGCAGGAACCCAGGGCTGATGTGGCCGATCCGGACCCCCGACTCCTTGTTGCGGAAGTCGGTGGCGTTCATCGCCACATGGAGCGCCACCAACTCGTCGTAGCTGCCCCGCCGTTTGATCTCCAGCACCGCCTGGATGAAGCGGCGGCGCTCCTGCGCGGTCATCGCGAGATGGTTCTTGCGCACCGAACCGGCCGGTTCGCGCCGCCGTGGCGCCGTGGCGGCGCCGTCGTCGTTCGACGACCGGCGGGACCGCCACAACTCATGGGCGCTGATCAGGGCTTCGCCCGCCACCGCGGCCCCGGGGATCCGCGCCAGCCGCGCCAGCCTGGCCGCCCGGCCGCCCCGGGGCAGCGGCACGGGCTCCCCGGGCAGCGGCGGGGTCTGCGGTAGGGGGTCCAGATCGTGCTTCTTGCGTGCGGATCCCATCCTGCTCCTCCAGTGCGGTCCAGGGCGGTCGTCAGGTGTGCGCGGAATGGCCGAGGGGGATGAGATTCGCCCCGCGCAGCTCCTCAACCGCCTTGCGGGCCGCGGCCAGCGGGGTCGGGCAGAACTCGTAGTGGCACATGGCGCTCAGATAGCGCCCTTCGTCCAGACGCATCAGGTGCAACTGCCGCCCGTCGATATAGACCTCGGGGAGTTCCCCGGCGCGGACGATCTGGATCCTGCGTCCCCGGTACTCCTCCACGTACTCGTCCCGGTCGGCGCCGCCGAAGCCGAACTCCTCGCCCGCCGCGACACCGACCGCGCTGAGCGCCGCGGCGGCGGTCGAGCCGATAGCGAGCTTCACGGCATCGCGTCGCTTCATCGACAGCCTCCCTTGTCTCGTCAGCGGGCCGAGCGGCACGCACCCGCGGCGATCACCTTGCCGCCCGCCGGATATCAACGCCGTATCCGTGCCGTATCGCGGTGTCGTCGGCACCGAACGGCATGGATACGGCGGCGATACGGCCGTTGCCTAGCCTCGGCCGGGGGCCGCGGGAAGCCCCGCTCGCCAAAGAAGGACGAGGGCTGTGGAAAGGGGACACACCATGGACGCCCGCCGATACCGATGGCCCGCCGCGATCGCGGCGGCCGCGGTCGCGTCGATGCTCTCCAGCACCCCGGCCTCGGCCCACACCGCGCTGCTGGGCAGCGTCCCCGCCGCTGGCGCGACCGTGGCACCGCCCACCGCTGTCACCCTCGTCTTCGATGAGAGCCTTGACCCGGCGCTGGTCCAGGTGAGCCTCCTTGACGAACGATCGGACCGGTGCCAGGCCGGCAGGCCACGGGTGCGCGGGGGCACGGTGACCCAGGCGGTCGGCCCCGGCCTGCCAGCGGGGGCGTACCGGATCGACTACCGGGTGGTCTCCGACGACGGGCATGTGGTCCACTCGGCGATCCCCTTCACCGTGGCCGCGAGCGCCCACGGCACGGCCGCGCCCTCCCGGAGTTGCGGACGGCCCACCGCGCGGCGGGAGTCGCACGCGGCAGCCGGTCTGCCCGGTGTGCTGGGGGCGGCCGCCGTCGTGGTGGTCGGCGGCCTCGCGTGGGGGACGGCGCGGCGGGTGCGGCGGCGGTGAGCCGGTCCCGCCGCCGCGCGCTGACCGCGCTGTCCGGCGGGCTCGCCGTGGCGGTGCTGGCTGCCGCCGGGCTCCCGGGTAGCACCGGCGCACGGTTGTCGGTGGGCGCGACGCTGTGCGCGCAGCTCTCCGGCGCCACCGCGTTCGGCGGACTGCTGCTGACGGCGGTGCTGCTCCCCGCCGATGTTGCGGCGGTGGGGTGGCGGATCGGGGTGCGTACGGCCTCGCGAGCGGCCGTTGTGTGGGCCGCGTCGAGCGCGCTGGTCCTGGTGGGCACCGCCGCGGAACTGCTGGGCGTGGCCTGGTGGCGGGCCGTGCCACTCGCCCTGTCCACCGGCACGCTGTCATCCCAGCCGCGCACCCAGGCGGTGCTGCTGGAGGCCGTGACCGCCTGCCTGGTGGCGGTCCTCGCGCCGCGCTGTGCCCGGCGAGGCGCCACCGCCCTGTGCGCACCGGTCCTGATCGTGCTCGCGGCACCCGCGCTCGCCGGGCACGCCAACACCACCACACGGCCCCTGGTCTCCCAACTCCTGCTGACGGCCCACCTGTTCGCGGTGGTGCCGTGGGTCGGCGGCCTGCTGGCCCTGCTCGGGTACGGCATGCGCGGCGGTCCGGACCTTGCCGGTGCTGCCCGGCGCTTCGGGCAGCTCGCCGCGTGGTGTTACCTGGCCGCGGGAGTCGGCGGAGCGCTGGCCGCGCTCTGCTGGATCAGCTCCAGCGGGCAGCTGGCCACGACCTGGTACGGGCGGCTACTCCTGGTCAAGGGAGCGCTGTTCGTGGCGCTCGGCTGGTGCGGTCACCACCATCGGCGGCGCACCCTGCCCCTGCTGGAGCGCCGTGCGCCCCTCGGCTTCCTGCGCTGGGCGGCGACGGAGGTGGGGCTGATGGCCGTCGCGCTGGCGGCGGCCGATGTGCTCGCCCGTACGGCGCCGCCTGCCGCGGCCGCGACGGGAACGGTGCCGCCGCCGATGACGGTGGGCCAACTGGCCAGCCGCTGGCACCTGGACGCTCCGGCCGCGCTGATCTGCGCCTGCCTGGTCGCGCTGGCGGTCCGCGCCGGACACGGATCCCTCGGGCGTGCCTGCTGCTGGTACGGAGGAACGGCCCTGGTGGCGCTGGCTACCATGAGCGGGATCGCCGAGTACGCGCCGCTGGACCCGCGTGCCCGGGCGCTACAGACCGTTGTGCTGTGCTGCGTCGCCCCGTCGCTGCTCCTGCTGGGGTGTCCCGGGCGGCTGCTGGGATGGGCCGGGCGGCTGCCCCGGTGGCTGTGGTCTCCCGCCCTCGTCACCGGGGGCTGGTTCGCCGTGCTGCGGCTGCGGAGCCTCACCACGCCGCACGGCCAACTGGCGGTCACGCCACTGGAGTTGTCGGTCATGACGACGGTGTCGCTGCCGATCGGCTTGTGGTGGGCCGCGAGTTGGCGGTTCACGGCCGCCCGAGGGCGGCTGGCGGCCGCCATGGGCACGGCGCCGATGGTGTGCTTCTGGGCCACCGCGGTGTGGCAGCAGGTGCGTTAAGCCCTTCCGTCGGATCTCCATATCGCAGCCCGCGGCTGACGGCTGGTTCGGTGCCGCCGCACTCCGCCGACGGCGGATGACCGGCTCCGCTCAGTCGGTGGGCCACTCCTCCTCCTGCAGGCAGCACCGCACGAAGGCCGCGACCGCCGGAGAGCGGGAGCCCTGCGGCCAGGCCACGTAGATCCGGCTCGGACTGATGTCGCTCACCGGTACGTGCACCAGGTCGGCGCGCCGGTGCTGCGCGGCCGTGGACTCGGACAGGAAGGCGACGCCCTGTCCGAGCGCCACCATCTCCAGCAGCTCCATCAGGTTGTTGACCTCCGGCCCCGGCGGCAGCGGGTGCTCGGGCGGCAGGTGGTCCACGGCCGCCCGGTACGCGGCCTCCCGGTGCCCTTCCGACCGCCAGCGGGGAACCGGCTCTCCCGCCAGGTCCTGACGGCACAGCAGCTTCGCGGCAATTAGCCGGTGCGTGTGCGGGAGTACAGCCACCCGTGGTTCGGTCGCGACCACCTCGAAGTCGAGTCCCTGCGGATCGAACGGGTCGCGCAGCAGGGCGACATCCGCGCGCCCCTCGCGCAGCATCGCGGTCGGCGCGCCCCAACCGCCCAGTGCCACCTCGGCCGAAGGCCAGACACCGGAGCTGTGGTACTGGTCGACCAGCCGTTGCAGCAGGCCGCCGTGACCGGAGGGCTGGGCGGCGATCACCAGCCGAGGTTCGACCCGGCCCGCCCGTACCGTGCGCTGCACCGCGGCGTCCGCGGCGGTGAGCACCAGCCGCGCCTGTTCCAGGAGCACGGCCCCGGCCGCCGTCAACTCCGTGCCGTGGCTGCTGCGGTCCAGCAGCCGGACGCCCAGCCGCCGCTCCATCGCCCGGATCGTCCGGGAGAGCGGCGGCTGGGCGATGCCGAGCCGTTCGGCGGCGCGGGTGAAGTTCAACTCCTCAGCAACCGCGCGGAAATACCGCAGCTCACGCAGCTCGACCCCGTCAGACATGCTCGCAGTCTACGGTCGGTGGATCAGCGCTCGGACGGTCGGTCACGAGGCCATCACCGCCGCGGCGATGCCCGCCGTCTGGGCGACCAGACCGGCGATGCTGGAGGTGATGAACAAGTTGGCGCCCGCGATGTCGCCGAGGGCGTACAGCCGGTGGTCGGGGCGGCCGCCGACGACGAGACGGCCGGTACCCGGCTCGGTGTGCAGACCGCCGTCCTGATGGAACTCCGCGGCGCCCGCACCGACCAGCGACCGCAGCACCGCGGTGGCCGACTCCGGCGCGGCGTAGGGCGGTGAGTTGACCGCGTTGACCACCACGTCGGCGCCGAACTCCATGTCGCCGACGTCGACGCTGAACCCGCGGTCCGCCCGCGGCACGATCCTTCGCACCCCCTGCACCAGCTCCAACCGCCCGCGGTCGCAAAGCCCAAGCAGGACCGAGGCGTTGACCGGCACCATGGGGGAGCAGAGGCTGGACACGGTCCGGAAGTGCACCTCCTGCAGCTCCTTGCGGTCCCGTTCGGCGAGCAGTCGCAGCGCCAGCGGTCCGAGTGCGCGGATCAGCCGCACCAGCACCCGGCGGGCCCGCTGCTCGGAGTCGACCTCGGCCAACTGGCGGCGCAGCCGGTCCACCGGCGGCTCGGTTTCGGTGGCGGCGATCTCGGCGGCCAGCGGCTGGAGTTCCTCACCGAGTCCGGCCAACTCGGCGCGGAACAACGGCATCAGGTGGTCCAGGCCCAGCGGTCCGCGCTCCTCGGCGAGCGCCAGCAGCCGGTCCCGCGTCAAGTGGCGTGGCTGGAAAGGGAATCCGCGCTGCTGGACGAAGGGAAGCACACCGCGCCGGGAGAGCAGCCGGACGCGCCCGCGGTGCCCGCGGGCGGCCAGGGCGACGACCACGTCGACCGCGGTCAGACCGCTGCCGATGACCGCGACATCGTCATCGGCGCCGACCGAGCGCACCGTCTCGGCCAGCGGGTACGGGTCGAGGACGAACCCCGGCGCCTCGGTGAGGCCGTACAGGTCGCGGGGGCTGCCGGAACCCACGCACAGGGCGGCGCGGTCGACCTGGTACTCGTCGCCGTCGGCGGTACGCAGCTGTAGCCGACCGGCGGGGGTCACCTCGGTGACCCGAGCGCGCACCAACTCGACCACGCAGCCCCGGCTCCGCAGCGTCGCCAGCGCCGCTTCCGCCGTCTCCGCCAGGTATTCGCCGTAGACCCAGCGCGGCGGCAGGGGGCGGCCGAGGAGTTCGTCGAGGTACCGGTCCCCGCCGTGCGGGCCGGATTCCAGCCACTTCGCGAAGTGGGTGTCGTCGCCGTGCCGGGCGGACATCTGCTGCGGCGGCAGGTTCACCCTGACCTCGTCCAGGTCCTTCTGGTAGGGCCGTCCGCGCCAGCGGTACGGGCCGGGGTCGAGCACGAGCAGCCGGTCGGGGGCGGTCCGCTGCCTGGACAGGGTGTCCAGCAGGCATGCCGCCGCGGCACCGGCACCGACGATTGCGAGTTCCATGGGTTCTCCGTATCGGTATCGGCTTATCGGTATCGCCGGAGGGAAGATGGAGGCTGCCGCGCGGCAGCCGGATGGTGCGGCGGGCGTCAACGCGCGGCCCGCGGGGCGCCGCGTCGTTCAGGAGGCGTCAGCGTGCCGCCCGCACGCGGCGGCGGTGCGACCGCGGGGGTCGGTGGTCCGGTGGACGTCGGCGGAGACATCGAGGATTCGCCGGTAGGCCGCGCTCTCCGCCCGCAGCATGGCGTTCTCCCGCTCCAACTGCTGCAGCCGGGCGCCGTATCGGTCCCACGACGGCCGCCGGGTCATAAGCGGCTTGGAGCGCTGCGCGGGCACCGTCTCGGCCGGGTGCCGCGGTGGCCGGGGCGCGTCCGGCGCCGCGGCCAGTGCCGAGTCCTGGGCGAGGATCGAGTCCTGTAGGCCGCGCAGCGCGGTACCGGGTTCGATGCCGAGTTCGCGGTCCAGTCGGCGGCGCAGCCCCTGGTACGCGTCGAGTGCCTCCGCCTGGCGGCCCGAGCGGTAGAGCGCGAGCATCAGTTGGGCGGTGAGGTGCTCGCGGAACGGGTGGGCGGCCACCTGCGTGAACAGCTCCCCGATGATCGCCCGGTGCCGACCGCGCCCCAACTCCAGGTCGAAGTACTCCTCAAGCGCGGTGAGGCGCTCCTCGTTGACGCGGGCCGCGGTCGCCTGCACCAGTGGGCTTTCCAGGTCACCGGCGGCGGGGCCGCGCCACAGCGCCAGGGCGGCGCGCACCAACCCGGCCGCCTCGTCGACCCGTCCGGCGCGGGCCTCGGCACGGCTGCGTGCCATCAGCCGCTCGAACCTGGCGAGGTCCGACCCGTCGTCGTCGATCCGCAACAGGTAGCCGGACGGACGGGTGCGGATCGCGTGGGCCATGCCCTTCCTGGCGAACAGGCGCCGCAGGCGCGACACGCAGATGCGCACCTGGGTCATGGCCGAGGAGGGCGGTGCGTCGTCCCACATCGCCTCCACCAGGCGCGGTACGGGGACCACCTCGTTCGCGTGGAGCACCAGCATGGTCAGCAGGGTCTGCTGCCGGGCGCCGGAGACGGCGAAGACCTCCCCGGCGAATTCGACTTCGAGTGAGCCCAGGATTCTGATCTGATTGCCCGCCATCAAAGGATTCCCCCAACTCCGCGACTTCGGACATCATCGCAATGCCTGGGAAGCTACCCGGCACAGCCCCTTAATGGCCATGTGATTCAGATCACGCGAAACGCGTGTAAACGGAAACGGAGGGCAGAGCAACTGGAGGGGTGCGATCGAATTTATTTGTGCGTGGGAAAAGGCCGGAATTCGCCCGGGCGGCGGGGTCGCGATATTCGCTGCCCGGGCGCTTCCGGGGCGGTCAGACCGCCAGCATCAGCGGGTTCTCCAACAACTCGGCCAGCGTGGAGAGGAAGGCCGCGCCCGTCGCCCCGTCGCAGACCCTGTGGTCGATGGAGAGGCAGAGCTCCACCGTGTTCCGCACCGCCAGTGCCCCGTCGCGGACCACGGCACGTTCCCTGAGCGCGCCGACCGCCAGGATCGCGGCCTGCGGGGGATTGACCACGGCGGCGAACTCGTCGACACCGTACATACCGAGATTGCTCACGGTGAACGTTCCGCCGCTCAACTGGTCGGCGCTCACCGTCCCCGCGCGGGCGGCTTCGGCGAGGGCGCGGCTGGCCGTCGCGACGCTGGAGACGCTCATCCGGTCCGCGTCATGGATGACGGGCACCAGCAGGCCCCGGTCGGTCGCCGCGGCGAACCCGATGTGCACGGCGTCGTGCCACCACAACCGGTCGTCGGCGTAGGAGGCGTTGACCTCGGGGTGGCGTCGCAGTGCCGTGGCGCAGGCCTTGATGACCAGGTCGTTGACGCTGACCTTGACCCCCGCCTGCCGCAGTGCGCAATTGGCGTCCGCGCGGAAGGCCAGCAGGGACTCGGCGTCGACGGAGCGCCGCAGATAGAAGTGGGGGGCCTGTTGTTTGCTCTGCACCAGCCGCGCCGCCGCGACCTTGCGCAGCCGCCCCAACTCCACCTCCCGCGGCCGGCGTACGTCCTGCGGGGCGGGCGCGGTCGGCGGCGTCGCGGCGGGCGGGGCCGACGGCACGGTCGGCTCGGCGGCCCGCGCGGCAGCGGCCGCCGTCTTGATCGCCCGCTCGATGTCGGCTCGGACGACCCGCCCACCGGGTCCGGTACCGGAGACGGCCGCGATGTCGAGCCCGTGTTCCCGAGCCAGTCGGCGGGCCAGCGGCGAACTGCGGATCCCAACCGGCACGGGCTCAGGCGCCGTCACAGGGGCGGGCGCGGGCTCGGGCGCCACAGCAGCGGGCTCGGGCGCGTCGGCAGCCGTGGCCGCGTCGGCCGTCGGCTCGCCTGAGGCGTCGTCACCGTCGTCCCCGGTACGCAGGATGCCGATCGGCGCGCCGATCGACACGGTGGCCCCCTCCTCGGCGAGGATCCTGACCAGGGTCCCGGCCTCGTAGGAGGTGTGCTCCATCAGCGCCTTGTCGGTCTCGATGTCCACCAGGACGTCACCGACGGCCACTTCGTCACCTGGCCGCTTGTGCCAGGTGGCGATCACGCCCTCCTCCATGGTGTCGGACAGACGCGGCATCAGAATCTCGGTCATGGCGGGCTCCTACGCGCCTACGCGCCGGGTGGCGCGCAGGGTCTGCTCGACGACGGTGGCCAGGTCGGTGACGTTGGGGAGGGCGGCGAGCTCAAGCGGCTTGGCGTACGGCAGCGGGACCTCGGCCATGGCCACCCGGCGCACCGGCGCGTCCAGGTGGTCGAAGGCGCCCTCCTGGATCGTCGCGGCGATCTCCGCACCGATGCCGTAGGTGAGCCAGTCGTCCTCGGCCACCACGGCACAGCCGGTGCGACGCACCGACTCCACCAGCGTCGCCCGGTCCAGCGGACGCAGGCTGCGCAGGTCGACCACCTCGATCTCCACACCCGACTCGGCGAACCGCTCGGCGACCTGCAGCGCCACCGAGACCATCCGGGAGTAGCCGATCAGGGTCAGGTCGCGCCCCGGACGGACCACGGCCGCCCGGCCGATCTCGGCGACCTCCGCGGTGTCCGGGACCTGGCCACGGGAGTTGTACAGCCCGAGGTTCTCCAGCAGCAGTACCGGATCGTCGTCCCGCACCGCGGCCCGGAGCATGGCCGCCGCCTCCGCCGGGGTGCTGGGGGCCAGCACCTTCAGACCCGGGACGAAGGAGTAGTACAGCTCGATGTTCTGCGAGTGCGTGGCCCCCAACTGCTGGCCGCCGCCGCCCGGCGTCCTGATGACCAGGGGCACGCTGGTCTGTCCGCCGAACATGCCGTAGATCTTGGCCGCGTGGTTGACGATCTGGTCGAGCGCGAGCAACGAGAAGTTGATCGTCATGATCTCCACGATGGGGCGCAGGCCCAACATGGCGGCGCCGATCGCGGCACCCACGAACCCCTCCTCGGCGATGGGAGTGTCCCGCACCCGGCGCGGACCGAACTCCTTCAGCAGCCCCTCGGTGATCTTGTAGGAGCCCTCGAAGGCCCCGATCTCCTCGCCGATCAGCAGGACGTCCGGGTCCCGCTGGAGCTCCTCGCGGAGCGTCTCGCGCAGCGCCTGGCGGTAGGTCATCACTGGCATGCCGGTGCCTCCACGTCGAAGAGGGCGTCGGCGGGCAGCCGACGGGACTCGTTCGCCACCGCGGTGGCATAGGTATGGTCGAACAGCGATGCCACCTGGGGGTGCGGGCTCTCCTCGGCGAACGCCGCGGCCCGGGTCACCTCCGCGGCGACGGCGGACTGCAGATCGGCGAGCGTGCGGTCGTCGAGCACTCCGGCCTCCCGCAGCCGGTGCTGGAAGCGCGGTAGCGGGTCCTCGCGCTGTGCCGCGTCGGCCTCCTGCGGGGTGCGGTACCGCGCCGGGTCCACCACCGAATGGCCGCGCAGCCGACTGCTCACCGCCTCCACGAGCGTCGGCCGCTGCTCCCGCCGGGCCACGCACAGCGCCTCCCGTACGGCGTCGCGCACCGCCAGCACATCGGTCCCGTCGACCCGCACACCGGCCATCCGGTACGCGGCGGCCCGCCGGTGCAGTTCGGGCTCGGCGCAGGACTGCTCGACCGAAGTGCCCATCCCCAGCTGGTTGTTGACGACCACGAACACCACGGGCAGGTCCCACAGCGAGGCCAGGTTGAGCGACTCGTGGAACGCCCCGATGTTGGTCGTGCCGTCGCCCATGTGGCAGACCACGGCCTCCGCGGATCCGCGGTAGGAGACGGCGAGCGCGGCGCCGACGGCGAGCGGCAGTTGCCCCCCGACGATGCCGTATCCGCCCATCAGCCGCGCCTGGGCGTCGAACATGTGCATGGAACCGCCCCACCCTTTGGAGACCCCGGTGGTGCGGCCGTAGAGCTCGGCCATCGCACGGCCCGGGTCGATGCCGCGGCCGAGGGCGTAGCCGTGCTCACGGTAGTTGGTGAAGAGGTAGTCGGTGGGCTCCATGGCCTGGGTGACACCGACGACGGTGGCCTCCTCACCGAGGTTGAGATGGCAGTAACCGCCGATCCTCGCCTGGGTGTACGCCTGGGCCGCGCGCTCCTCGAACCGACGGATGAGCAGCATCAGGCGCAGGTACTCCAGCAGTTGCTCCGGCTCCGTCCCGTCGATGGCCTTCGGCTTCCTGGAGCGGGGACGTCGTTTGCGGGGAAGGTCCGGGATCGGTCCGGGTTCGGCTTCGGCCGTTGTTCCGGGCACGGGGCTTTCGGCCATGGCTGTGCCTTTCGTGCGTACCTCAGCGCGGCGGTGGGGGCCTATGGGCGGTTTCCACCGGGGAGTTGAGGTGGTGAATGTCTCCTTGGACGGGCGCGCCGCACGCGCGAACCCTGACGACGACGGCGAAGCAGATGATGAAGGGGCGCGGCCAGGGCAGTGGCTCAAGCGCCGTGCGCGCTCGCTGGATCGGGACGATCCGCAGCGCGGTCACCGTCGTACGTGGTCCTCATTCTGGCACACGCGTGAAGGGCGTGGCCGGAAACGTGTCAAACGAAAGGGTTGGAACACACAGCCTTCGACGGACGACTCCCGGTCAGATGCCCTGACCACCACGGGAGAGCGCCCACAAACCAGCCAGGGTGACGGCGGCGACCATCAGGATCACCACCGCCGAGAGCACCACTCGGCGCCGCAACTCCCGCCACCGCCACCGTGCTTCGACCAACTGGAAGGCGTCGGGGGCGGGGCGGACAGTGTCGGCCAGTCCCGTCAGGGCGTCACGCAGTCGTACTTCCTCGTCCGTGCTCACGAGCTGTCACCTCTCAGGACGTTCTTCAGTGCTGCCATCCCCCGTGAGGTGTGCGACTTGACCGCACCGGCGGAGATTCCCATCGCCGTGGCGATCTCCGCCTCTTTGAGATCGAGCCAGTATCGCAGAACCAGTGCTTCCCGTTGCCGCACCGGTAACTTCTTCAGTGCCTTGACGACGGCTTGCTGGTCGTCCCGCAACAGCACCGAGTGTTCCGCCGACTGGACCTCGTCCGGCGGCTCCAGATGGCGCCGCATGATCTGGCGGCGGCGGATGCGCATCCGGGTCAGGTTCACCACGGTGGTCCGCAGGTAGCCTCCGGCCGCGTCCGGGGTGCGCAGTTTGGACCACCGCCGGTGGAGTTCACAGAACGCCTCCGCGACCATGTCCTCCGCGTCACCCTCGGCTCCGAGGAGCACGGCGAGCCGCAGAAGCCGTTCGTAGTGCTGCTCGAACAGGACGGCGAGCGCCGCTTCGCGCTCGTCGACACGCGGTAACCGACCGGGCTCCGACGACGCTCTGCCCCCGCGGACATCGGGGGTGGCCCGTTCGCCGGTGGCGACGCCGTACAGCATCCGGGGCGCGGCGTGCCCGGCCTGGTGGGCAGGTCGTGGAGCGAAGATTCCCATGCTGTGGTGCGCCCTTCGAAACGGAGTGGGTGTCAGGTGACGCGCATGAACCGGAAACGCTCCCGCCGTGGAACGACGGCCCCGCCCGCTATGGCGTCCGCGCCGCGGGGAACCCCCGCCCACCGCAGGATCGGGGTGAGCGACAGCGCGATGCCGACATTGACTATGAATCCCAGTAACGCCGTATACAAGGGGAGGCGAATCGTCCATATGTGGAGGACGATGATGGAGTGGAAGCCGTGCAAGTCGGAGGCCACGGTACCGACGCCCATCCCCGCGGCCCATCCGGCGAGCAGCGCCACGGGATGGAACCAGGCGGTGAACAACGAGGCGATCACCATCGGAAAGGTCTGCAGGATCCAGACCCCGCCGAGGAGGTGCATGTCCACCGCGGCCTGCGGCCGGACCAGCAGCGCGAAGGCCACGGCACCGACCTTGAGCGCCAGAGCGGTCCAACGCGCGACCTTGACCTCGTGTTTGGGGGTGGCGGCGGGGTTGATGAACTCGGTGTAGACGTTGCGCACGAACAGTTGGGACATGCCGATCGCCATCGCGGCGGCCGGAAGCAGGGCGCCCACCGCGAGCGACCCGAAGATCAGCCCGGCGAGCCAGTCCGGCGCCAACCGCCGTATCAGGAGCGGGACGGCCATCACGTCATTGAGCCGGGTGACGTGAATCCCCTCGGCGACGGCTGCCAGGCCCACCATCGCGAACAGCCCCAGCCACAGGGCCCACAACGGAAGGAAGACACTGGTCACACGGAGTGCACGGGAGTCCCTGGCGGCCAGCACCACCGTGAACACCTGTGGATACATCGGCAGCGCCAGAGCCGAACCGAGGGCGAGCGTCGCATACGCGCTGGCGTGCCGCGGGGACGGCACGAGACTGCCGCCGTGCCCGGCGAGTTGGACGGCGGCACCCTGGAACAGACGTGCGGCGCCGTGTTCCCTGGTGGCCACCAGGACCACGATGAGCAGCAGTGCCACACCGACGAAGACGACCTTGACCGGGGCCACCTTCGCGAGCGCCCGCAGGCCCGCCCGGTGCGAGCCGATCGACGAGAGCAGACACAGAGCCCCGAGGAACAGGATCTCAGCGGCACCCCGTCGGCCCAGGCCCGCGGCGGCCAGCAGCGCGCGCGACCCCACCATCTGCAACGCCAGATAGGGCATGGAGGCGAGCAGTCCGGTGGCCGCCGCCGCGGTGGCCAGAAGCGGCGAGCCGTACCGGGCGCGGACCAGATCGGCGCTGGTCACCAGCGAGTGACGAGCGGCCAAGGAGCGCAGCCGCGGCAGGATCGTCAGGGCCAGCGGCCCCAGCAGCGCCGTGTAGTCGATGGCGTAGCACGCCATGCCGCCTTCCGTGGAGGCCAGTCCGGGAATGGCGAGATAGGTGTACGCGGTGTAGACGACCCCCGTTAAGAGCAGGCACGTAGCCGAAGGCCCGAGCGAGCGGTCGGCGAGTGCCCAACTCGACGAGCTGGGCAATCCACCAGCGTCGCGCGGGTACCAGGCGGCGAACACCGCGACCGCGCAGGCCACGGCCACCGGCAGGGCGAACGACACAACTAACACTGGGGCAGACAGTGCTCAGCTCCATCGGCTTGGGGCCTCGGGGGTAGGTCCAGTCCTCTGCGCGCCCGGAAGTGGCGGCCAGCGGACCGTAAACCGCCGGTCCGTGGCATGCAACTGCCTTTGCGTAACGTCATATCCTCGGTCGTTGCGCGCCGTTTGGTGGTTTTGGGCTCATTGGGCAACCTGCCCTCAACACGGCTTCGGCGATACCTCTCGGGTATCGCACCAGACTCGGATGGTCTTTCCCTCCGGCACGGGCCTGGTGATGGGATCGAGGGGCACGGCGGCCGGGCAGGGCCGCCGCCGCATCCGCACGAGCAGCCAACACGCAACAGCCAACGCAACCAACACCCAACAGCGACCGAGCAAGCAACAAGCAGCCAGCGCACAGCAGGCAACACACAACAGTCAGCACGAAGACACAGCACGAAGACAGATCCGAACACACACAGCCCGAAGACACAGCACGAAGACACAGCGCAGACACCACATCAACCGCGCAGCGGACGGACGACCAACCTCCGCTGCCCGGCGGGGGGGTTCGATGGAAACGTCACGTAGACCACGCGGACCGCGGATACCCGCGGAACGCACCAGTGCGGCACGGGCAGCAGCCATACGCCACCCGGAGCGAAGCGGTCCGACGCATGGCTGAGAGCTCGGCCGCCCGCCATGGCGTGCCCGCCGCGCACGCCGCCAAGTCCGCTCCCAGCAGCCCGATCCAGCGGCTCCCGCTGCGCGGCCTCTTCCGGATCGGGCACGCGCCCGACATCTGGTACAAGGCGGCGGTGAGCGCCGTGGTCACCATCGGCACGGTACTGGTGACCCTCCTCGCACTGGGCCGCCTGGACCTGGCCGTCTACTGCCTCGCGGGCGCCTTCTGCGCCCTGTACGGCCATGGCCTGCCCTACCCGGCGCGCGCCCGCACCATCCTCGGCCTGGCGGTCGGAATGATCGCCGGAGCGGGGGTCGCCATGGCCACCTCGGCGCTCACCCACTCGATCGCCGTGCGGGTGGCCGTCGCCTCGGTCCTGGCCGCGGTGCAGAAGGTCGCCTGCGACGCCTCGCACATCGGGCCGCCCGGCAACATCGTGCCCACCTTCCTCACCGCGGCCCTCTCCTTCGCCCCGCAGCAACTCGCCGACATTCCCTTCCACTTGGGCCTCGCCTGCCTTGGCGCCACCCTCGGCTGGCTGGTCTGCATGGCCCCCGCCGTGGTCCGCCCGCACGGGCCGGAACGCATCGCCAGCGCGCGTGCACTGGAGGCGGCCGCCCGGCTGGCCCTGGCGGGCCAGGACCCACCGGCCCGCACCCGGCACGAGGCGACGGCCATGCTGGACGCCGCGTGGCGCACCCTGGCCCGGATGTCCAACCGGAGATCATCCGCCGCACGCATCCGCCACCAGCTGGAACACGCCCTGCTGCAGGCCGAGGCGATGCCGACCGACGGTCCGGCACCCCGCAGACTCACCTCCTGGGCACGCAAGTTGCGGCAGAACCGGCCGCTCCCCGACGAGCTCCCGAGCGCCGCGACAAGCAGTGGCCAGCCGCACCCCACGCCCCACATACGACCGGCGTGGCGCGCTCTGCTGGGCGCGCTCAAACCCGGCTCACCGCTGCTTCCCGTGGGGCTGCGCACCCTCGTCGGCTGCGCCGTGGGCGGCTGGCTGTCCATGGCGATCGGCGTGGGACGACCGTACTGGGCGGTGGTCACCGCCGCGTCGTTGTTCCAGGCGAACGCCGCGCTGTCCTGGCACCGCGCGGTCAACCGCGTCCTCGGCACCTTCCTCGGTGTGCTGCTCTTCACCGCGTTGATTCCGGTGGTCGAGATGGGGCACCCCGCCATGGTGGCCGCCGCGCTCGTCTGTCTTCTCGGTATGGAAGCGACGATCGCCCGGAGCTACTGGCTGGGTACCACCTTCATCACCCCGCTGGCACTGATCGTCGCGCAGCTCGCCAAGGTGCAGCCCGCGCGTGAACTGGCCATCGACCGGTGGGAGGACACCTGCATCGGCGCCGTGATCGGCGTGCTGTGCTGTCTGCTGATCACCAACCGCCGGGCGACCCATCGGGTGCACTCGGCCATTGCCAAGGTGGCCGAAGCGACCACCGAGGCACTGCGGCTGCTGGAAACCGACACCACCCGGCGCGGCTGCGCACCACCGGACCACCGCACCGCCACCCATCATGAACTCGGCCGCGCCCGCCACCGTCTGGTGGGAGCGCTGATGGACCTGCGCCAAGCCGCGGACGCCGCGGGGGGCGAGTGGTGGCAACCGCATCTGTCGCGCCGACACGTGGCGGACGCCGAATACGAGGGCCATCTGACCCTGGCGGCACTCGCCCGCCACCGCATTCACCTGTCCCGCCCTACCCCGACGGAATCGGTCGTGGCCACCACCGACGCGGGCTCGACGGCCGACCTGCCCGTCATGGTCACGGGCCATCCCAGGCAAACCGCTACACCAACGGAAGAGCGCCAGGTGTCGGCGGCCGCGGATTTGCCTTCGAGTGGACTCCAACCTCCACACTGATCCCGGACAGCATCCGTGCCGGGGGCCAGAAAGGCGACAGCTGATGGAGACGACGAGCCGGGCAGGGCACCCCCTGCCGTACGACACCTACCGGGAGGCCGTCGAACGGGAGACGCTGCGCTTCGCCGAGGTGGTTGGAGCAGCCGACCCCGCGACCGTCGTGCCCTCGTGCCCGGACTGGACGCTGGCCGATCTCACCCGGCATGTTGGAGCGCTGCAGCGCTGGTTCTGCACGCTGCTGACCCAACTGGTGCAGGAGCCGCCGCGCAGCCGCGATGTGGATCTGGGGCTGCCGGAACGTGTGGAGGAGTACGCCGACTGGGTGGCCGCGGGCGTTCCGGGGGTGGTCGCCGTGCTGCGGGCAACGGATCCCCATGCGGCGATGTGGGCCTGGGGTGAGGACCAGTACGCGCGGTTCTGGGCCCGCAGGATGCTGTTCGAGACGCTGGTGCACCGGGTGGACGCCGAACGTGCCGTCGGCCGGGAGTCGGACATCGACCCGGTGCTGGCGGCGGACGGCGTGGACGAGTTCCTCGTCAACCTGCGCTACGCGGGCCTGTTCGCCCCCGCCGTGGCGCAACTGCGCGGTACCGGCGAGACCATCGCCTTCCGCTGCGCGGACCCCGCGGGCAGCGTCAGCGAGGAGTGGCGGATGCGGCTGGAGCCGACCGGTTTCCACCTGCTGCCGCCAGCGGGACCCGACGAGGGGCCGACCGAGGCACAGGCAGTGGTACGCGGGCAGGCGGCGGACCTCCTGCTACTGCTCTACGGACGGCGGTCGTACAAGGAGACCGCCTTCGGCATCTCGGGCGACCTGACGGTGCTCGACCACTGGTTCACCCACACGGCCTTCTGAACGCGGCGACGGCGACACCGCCTGCGCACAACGTCCCACCCGGCGCGGTGAGTTGCTGGCCCTCAGGGAACGATCGTTTCAGCTCCAGCGGATCTCCGCGCGGTCGCCCTGGGCCACCTTCAGCAGTGCGGAGGCGAGGACGTGCGTCTCCTCCTCGGTGAGGTAGGCGGAGAAGTGGCGGTGGATGCCGCGCAGATACGCGGGAGCGGTCTCGCGCAGCGCGTCCTGGCCAGCCTCGGTGATGGTGGCCCAGACCACGCGTTTGTCGGTGGCGTCCTGGCATTTGCGGACCAGACCGCTCTTGGCCATCTCGTCGACCAGGCGGCTGACCCGGGTGCGGCTGAGCACCACCCGGTCGGACAGCTCCTGCATGCGCAGCCCGCCGGTCCCGGCGGCCCGTAGTTCCAGGAGCACGTCGTACCAGGTGAGGGGCACGGTACCGGCTCGCTGTACATCGGCCTCGATGGCTCGCACAGCCGTGTTGTGCGCGAGCAGCAGCGCCCGCCAGGCCTCTAGTCGCACATCGCCATTACTCACGGGACCCAGTCTATCGGCACTTGTGTGCGAGCGCACGCACTTGTTAGAGTGTGTGCGCCCGCACGGATTCCAAGCCGTGAGAGAGCCGATCCAAAGGGGGATCAGCCATGCCCAAGAACATCGGACGCGATGAGGTCCAGAAGAAGATCGAGGCCGGTGCCACCGTGCTGGAGGCGCTGCCGGCCTCGTACTACGAGGACAAGCACCTGCCCGGTGCGCTCAACTTCCCGCTGGACGACGTGGACAAGCTCGCCGGCGAGCTGCTGCAGGACAAGTCCGCGGAGATCGTCGTGTACTGCACCGACACCACGTGCAACAACTCCGGGATCGCGGCCACGCGGCTGGAGGAGCTCGGTTACACCAACGTTCACAAGTACGCCGCGGGCAAGTCGGACTGGATCGCGGCCGGACTGCCGACCGAGTCCGGCCCGGCTGCCAAGGCCTGACGAAGGGAATCGACTGCGATGAGCAGTGCAAGCGCGGCCACCCGTACGCTCGGCGGGGTGGAGCTGCCCGCCGCCGGTGAGTGGAAGCTCGACCCCGGCCACGCCGAAGTGGGCTTCGTCGGGCGGCACTTCATGATGACCAAGGTCCGTGGGCGGTTCCACGGTGTCGACTCGACCATCCTGGTGGGGGAGCGCCCCGAGGACAGCAAGGTGACCGCGGTCATCGACATCGCCTCCCTGGACACCGGCGACAAGTCCCGTGACGACCACCTGAAGTCCGCCGACTTCTTCGACGTGGAGAAGTTCCCCAAGGCGACGTTCACCTCGACCTCGGTGACCTGGCAGGGCACCAGCGGGTCGGCGGTCGGCGATCTGACGATCAAGGACGTGACCCGGCCGGTCACCCTGCAGATCGACTACCTCGGATACGCCAGGGACCCCTGGGACAACGACCGGATCGTGTTCTCCGCCAAGGGCAAGGTCAACCGCGAGGAGTGGGGGCTGACCTGGAACATGGTCCTGGAGTCGGGAGGCCTGATGGTCTCCAAGGAGATAGAGCTGGTGCTGGAGTTCGAAGCCATCCGGCAGGCCTGAGGGGGCTGGGGGCCGGGAGCCGCGCGACACCGGCCGCCGAAGACATGGCCGAACAGCGCGGTGATCCCTGACCGGTGGGTCCGTTGTCCTAGACGGCGGACCCACCGGTCACGTCCGGGTGCCGCTCCCGCCGAGCGCGCCCGGTGAGTCGGTGGCGCCGACGAAACGGTGGATCAACGCGGTGACGCTCGCCCTGATCCGCTGCGGGGTGAACTCGGCCGCGCGCAGCGCGTGGTGGAGGTCGGCGGTCACCGGTGCCAATAGCAGATGGGCGGTGACCTCCGCGTCGAGTTCGGGACAGGCCTCGGCCAGCAGCACCGCCAGATGGCGTCGCCAGAACTGGTAGGAGCCGACCCGGTACCGGGCGCCGGGAGCGGCGGTCTCCGAGAGCCGGATCAACTCCAGGTTGTCTTCGAGCAGTTCTAGGTAGGCGTCGAAGAAGGCGGTGATCCGGCCCGAGGCGGCGGCGCCGGGGCCGAGTGGTGGCGGCCCGAACATGATCCGTTCCTGCAGCGCGCTGTCCTGGGCGTCGAGCAGCGCGGCGGCCAGCCCGGCCTTGCTGCCGAACCTGCGGAACAACGTGCCCTTGCCGACTCCCGCCGCACCCGCGATGGCGTCCAGCGAGACCTCGCCCACCCCGTGCTCGGCGAACAGGCGGGCGGCGACGCTGAGGATCCGGCTCCGGTTGCGGGCGGCGTCGGAGCGCTCCCTGATCCGCCCCGCGGGCGGCCGTGAGCCTATCTTGATCAGGCTGTCGCGGTCGTGATCGTTCACCCGCCCGCCCCGTTTCGCTTACTTGCCGTACAGCCCGTGGAAGCACCGGGCCGCGGCGATCTTACGCCATGCGCAAGAGCTTCATATGCCTCCGGAATTACATCCTTGTTTCCCGTCCTCGGGTGTGGCTATAGTGCGCTCTATCGGACCGTGGTCCGGTTACGGGGGAGGCTCGATGCTGCGATTCTCGGCTGAGTACGCCGATGCGCCGCCGACAGTAACGCCACTTCGACTGTTCGCCGCAGCGTTTCATCATCAACTGTCCTGTTCTCAGCGGTAGCTGACATTCCAATACCCGGAGGCGGATCCACCCTGACCTGGTGAGGTCCCCGCCGGATCACGCTGGTCCGTGCCTGAAGTCCCGGCAAATCCGCGCCTCGGACCCGCTCCCTGGCGCGCGCATATCTGGTAGCTCACCACCACTCTCTCGAGTGTCTGGAGGCCTCAATGAGCCAGCACCTCAGTCGTGAAGTACCACCGCAGACAACGTCGTTGCTCGACCTCACACAGCATGAGATCGAGGCGCTACGCACAAGGTTCAACCTCGCCGACGCCCACACCCACCAGCGGCAGTCGGACCGTCAGCAAAAGATCGTCTCCCGGCTTCCCGAGCTCTGGTACGAAGCGGAGGAGGGCCTGCAGGCCACCTACGAACAGCGGTTCACCGAGGCTTTCTTTCGCCTTCACCGGCAGCCGACCGCGCTGGCCGCCAACAAGACGCTACTGTCCTATGCCGCTTCCATATCGACCATGGTGGCCGGCATGTTCCTCAAGCAGCAGCGGATGGCCGTGACGTTGATCGAGCCGTGCTTCGACAACCTCCACGACGTGCTGGCCAACATGGGCGTGGCCGCGCACCCGATCGACGAGGAGGCGCTGCACGACCCGGACCGGATCTATGAGGAACTGCGCCGCCGGGTACGCACGGACGCCCTGTTCCTGGTCGACCCCAACAACCCCACCGGTTTCACGCTGCTGCAGTACGGCCGACGCGGCTTCGAGGAGGTCGTGCGGTACTGCAAGGATCACAACAAGCTGCTGGTCATCGACTTCTGCTTCGCCTCCTTCACGCTCTTCGACCCGGAGGTCACCCGGTTCGACGTATACGAGCTGCTGGAGAGCTCGGGTGTCACGTACCTGGCGATCGAGGACACCGGCAAGACCTGGCCGGTGCAGGACGCCAAGTGCGCGATGATCACGGCGAGCGACGACATCCGGGAGACCGTCTACAACATCCACACCAGTGTGCTGCTGAACGTCTCGCCGTTCACCCTGAACATGCTGACGCAGTACCTGGAGGACTCCGCCGAGGACCAACTCGCCTCGGTGCGCGACCTGTTGACCCGCAACCGCGAACTGGTCCGCAAAACGCTCGACGGCACCATCCTCGAGTACCAGGAGCCGGTGGCCAAGGTCAGCGTGGCCTGGGCCAGGATCGACCACCCCGAGCTGACCGCCACCGAACTGCAGCGCCTGCTCTACGCGGAGGGCGTCTACGTGCTGCCGGGCCGCTACTTCTACTGGAGCGAGCCGGGCAAGGGCGAGTCCTACATACGGATCGCGCTGGCCCGCGAACCGGAGATGTTCGCCGACGCGATGGCGCTCACCCGAAGGGTGCTCGACCGTCATGCTCGCTGACGCGGGTACCGAGGAGTATGTGGACGCGACGCTCTTCCTCGGCATGAACTGCGCCCAGGAGAGCGTCCGCATCGCCTGCAAGTCCTACTTCGCCGCCCGGCTCGCCGACCGGGTGGTGATGAGCCTGGAGCAGGTGGGCCGGTGCGACGACCTGGTGTGGCAGTTCCCGCGCGAGGTACAGGACGCCTACTACCCGTTCATGGACAACCTGCACACCATCATGTCGATCGACCGGATCGGCTACGACGACGCGGACCTGCGCAGCGCGCCCGCCGCGGAACCGCCGGGCGGACTGCCGACCCATGAGCGGTTGCTGCTGGGCATGGTGCTCAACCGCGGCGGAACGCTGCGCTCGGTCAGCTCCCGGCTGCTGGACCGGCCAGGGCTGCCGGTACGGGCGCCCGAGGAGGGACCGGAGTTGGCGTTCCCCGAACCGCTGGAGCGGCTGTACCAGCAGTCGCTACGGCTCCGGCTTCCGGTCAACGAGCTATGAAGGGCGGCGATTCAGAAGTGTTCCGTGGAGTGACGGCGGCCCTGGTGACGCCGCTGACCGACTCCGGAGAGGTGGCCGAGGCGGACGTGGCGCGGCTGGTCGCCTCGGTGCGCGACCATGTGGACGCGCTGTTGCCCGCCTTGAGCACCGGTGAGGGATGGGCGCTGACCGACCGGCAGTGGCGGGCCATGGTGGCCGCCACCGTCCGCCACGCCGGTGGTCTGCCCGTGCTCGCCGGCATCGAGGTGCCGACGACCGACCTGGTGCTCGAACGCGCCCGGCAGGCAAAGGAGTTGGGCGCGACAGCGGTGGTGGCGACCACCCCGTACGGGCCGCGGGTCGGCCAGCAGGAGATGTTCCGGCACTACGAGCGGCTGGTCGCTGAATCCGGGCTGGCGGTGATCGTATACAACGAGAGTGCGCTGTCCGGCAACACCATCGAGCTCGACACCCTGCTGCGCGTCTGCCGGGTGCCGGGCATCGTGGGGATCAAGGACTCCTCGAACAGTGTGGAGTCCATCAAGCGGCTGATCGCCGCCGATCCCGGTGTGCCGGTCTTCCAGGGCATGGAGCGCCTGCTGCTGGACTCCGGCCCGGTCGACGGCTACGTGGTGTCGCTGGCCAATGTCGAACCCGCCTTCTGCGCCCGGCTGTTCGCCGACCCGGCGCCCGCCAGGGCCGACGAACTGGCCGCCCACTGCGACCGCTACGGGTTGGACCGCGACGACTGGTACCGGGCGCTGAAGGTGGAACTGCGCCGCCGCGGTGTGCTGACCACCGACCGGACCGTGGCGGACGGCGGTGATCGGGTATGAGGACCACCGCGTCGGACAGCGGCATGAAGCGGCTGTTCATCCTCAACCGCTCACTGCCCGACGTCCCCGTGCTGACCGAGATCCTCGAACTGGAACGGCAGTGGATCGTGCCCAAGGTGGCGGGGCTCGCCGAGCGGGCCGCACCCGTCACCTCGCGGGCGCAGTGGGTCGAGGCGCTCGACGGCCTGCTGGCCGAGGAGCGGTCCGGCACACCGGCCGGGGAGTACGTGGCCGAGAAGGCCGACCGGGAGGAGTTCCGCCTCGTCGTGCGGGAGTTCGCCCTGGACGGTCTGACCGAGGCGCAGAACTTCTTCCCGGCCATCCCACGGCTGCCGATCAGGTCGCAGATGGCCGTGATGCGGGTGCTCATCGACGAGTTCGGCTGCGGCAACCTGCGCCAGGCGCACTCCCAGCTCTACCTCAACCTGCTGGCCGAACTCGACCTGCCGCAGGACCTCGACAGCTACTTCGACACCACCAGCGAAGAGAACTTCGCGTTCTTGAACTCCTTCTACTGGATGACCCAACGCGCCCCCGACATCGAGTACTTCCTCGGTGCACTGGCCTACCTGGAGGCCAGCATCCCGGACGCCTTCACCGTGCAGGCCCGCGCCTGCGAACGGCTGGGTCTGGCCAACGGCCGGTACTACACCGAGCACCTGCACATCGACACCTTCCACCGGCAGGAGATGCAGGTCGCCATCCGCGAGCTGGAGGCGGCCCGCGGCCTGGATCCGGCGAAGGTGTGGGTGGGCGCGCTGCTGCTGTCGGAGCTGATCGGCGCGGCCTTCGAGGCGGCGGTGCGGCGGGCGCGCGAGGAGGTGCGATGAGCGGGCCGAGGGCTGACGAACCGGTACTGGAGGAGATCGACGGCGACTCGGTCCGCGTCACGGTGGCCGGGCAGGAGTTCGTCATCGACGCGGCCTGCCCGCACCGGCTGGGCAGGCTGGTGCACGGCTACGTCAACCCCCGGACCCTGCGGATCACCTGCCCGCTGCACCGCACCACCTTCGACCTGGCCACCGGCTGCCCGGTGGCCGGGCCCGGCACCGATCCACTGACCGTCCACCGGACCGGCCCGGCCGGTTCCCGCCGAGCGGAGGTGACCGGCGGATGAGCCGCTCTCCGGCCACCACACCCGCTCCCGACTACGAACCGGAGCAGGTCTGGCTGCCCGCATCCGAGCAACTCCTGCAGTGGCAAGGCGACTTCCACGACCTCATGCTCGGCGACGAGTTGCGGATGACCGCCTACCACGCGGCCATCACCGAGACGGTACGCCCCGGCGACACCGTCCTCGACCTGGGCACCGGCACCGGCATCCTGGCCCGATGGGCGCTGGAGTCCGGTGCGGCCCGGGTGTACGGGATCGACCTCAACGAGACCGTACTGGCCACCGCGACCGAACGGCTGGCCGCGGCCGGTTTCGCCGACCGGTTCCATCCGCTGCTCGGGCTCTCCTTCGACCTGCGACTGCCCGAGCGGGTCGACGTGATCGTCTCCGAGATCCTCGGGAACCTCGCCGACAACGAGAACGCCCCGGTGATCCTGGACGACGCACGCCGACGCTTCCTGCGCCCCGGCGGCACCATGCTGCCCCAGCGGGTGGAGAGCTATCTGGTGCCGGTGGCGGCCGAGCGGGCACACGCCGAGATCAGCCGCGGTGAGCCCCAACAGGGCGGCGGCCCCGAGGAGTTCGCCGAACTGCTGCGGGGCCGGGGTGCCCGCTCGGCGTTCGACCTGTACTACGACACCATCGTGCCGATCTCCGGCCACCTGGCGGCTCCCCGGATCGTGCGCAGTTTCGACCTGGAGCACGACTGCGCCTCGGTCGGCGCCAGTTACCAGGTTCCGCTGGTCTTCACCGCGCACCGCGCGGGGCGGTTGACGGGCCTCAAGGGGTATTTCGTCGCCACGCTCTCCAAGACGGTGGCGCTCGACATCTCCGGGGACCGGATCGCCGAGCGGACCACCTCGGACAGCTGGAAGCACTGCTACCTGCCGATCGAGCACCCCATCGACGTCCGCCAGGGCGACCGGATCGCGGTCACGTTCAGCCGGGTCGCCCCGGACGACGCCAACCACACCTTCCGCCAGGGCTACCGATGGGAGGGGCAGGTGATCTCCGGCAACCAGACGGTGGCCCGCTTCGCCCAACGCACCGCGTAGTCAACGTCCTTCACTGTCCTACACCACAAAACGGGGGATACAGCTCAATGGATCAACCTGTCATGCCCGGGGAACGGCCGACCAGAACGTACGAGGTCGTCGCGCTCAACGTACCGATCGCCTACAACGGGTTCGGCGACCACGACGTCCACGGCGCGCTGTACACGCTGGCCCAGGACGCGGAAGTGCTGCGGGAGGTGGCCGAGCGCTGGCCCTCGCCCTTCCCGGACTACCTCAAGGACCCCGACCTGGTTCCCAAGCCGCATCCGCTCGCCCGCCCGCTGGTACTGCGGGTACGCAGGGGCGAGCGGCTGCGGGTCCGGCTGACCAACGAGCTGTCCCGGCCGACCGGTATGACCATGCAGGGCGTCCAGTACGACGCCCGCACCCAGGACGGCCTGGCCGCCGGTGCCAACCCCGACACCTCGGTCGCCCCGGGCGGGACCCGCGAGTACGAGTGGGTGTGCGAGCACGAGGGCGTCTTCCACTTCGGCGACATGGCGGACGCCCGCGGTGAGGGCGCGCAGAGCCACGGCCTGATCGGGGCACTGGTGGTCGAGCCGCCCGAGGCGACCTGGACCGAGCCGGAGACCGGCTCCGACCTCGCCTCCGGACTGTACGCGGACGTCCATCTGCCCGACCGCAGCTTCCGCGAGTTCGTCATCTTCATGATGGAGTACCCGAGCAACGACAACCCGGCCGACATCGCCGGCGCCCTCGCCGCGGGTGGCATGGGCGGCATGAGTGGCACAGGCGGGACGGGGGGCACCGGCGGGATGGGCGACATGGGCGCCATGCCCATGGCCGCCGCGCCGTCCGCGCTGCCCACCGCCGGGCGGGCCGCCGCGCTCCCCGACGGGGCTTCGGAGGCGGTCGCCGCCGCGGGCCGGGCGCCCGACGCCGCCGACACGCTTGCCGACCTCACCCCGCCCAACAACGCCATGCTTCCGGTCAACCTCCGCATCGAGCCGATGGAATGGCGCATGTACGAGTACATGCGGATGATGCGCGACGGGGTGCTCGACCCGGTGCGGGACGCGCAGACCGGCGAGGAACTGCACCACAGCTCCTGGATGTTCGGCGACCCGTACACGCCGGTACTGCGCGGCTACCAGAACGACCCCACGGTGATCCGCCTCGTCCACGGCGGCATGCGCGACACCCATGTCTTCCACACTCATCTGCACCAGTGGCGGGTGGACACCGGCGACGGCGGCTCCAGGATCGTGGACTCGGTCAGCATCAGCCCGCAGGAGGGCATGACCCTGGAACTGATCGGCGGCCTGGGCTCGGTACAGGGCGCGGTCGGCGACTCGCTGTGGCACTGCCACATGTACGTCCACTTCCACATGGGCATGTGGGGCATGTTCCGGATCTTCGACACCCTGCAGGATGGCTCCGGCACCTATCCCGACGGCACGCCCATCGCCGCGCTGCGCCCGCTGCCGCACCGGCCGCTTCCCGCACTGCCGACACCCGAGCGTCCCGGCTTCCCGGCCTTCCTGCGGGACACGGCCAAGTACCCGCAGAAGAACCCCCGTCCGCCGCGCACCCCGCAGCAGCCGCTCGGCATGGGCCGCGAGCCCACGCCGCTTGAGGCGGCCGCGTTCATCGACGACCCGCGCCCCGGCGAGGCGTTCACCCGGATCGGCCCGCGCGACGCACCGGTGCGCCGGTACCACCTGGTGGTCGCCGAGGGCACGGTCTACTACCACGGTGACCCGGCCGACGAGCAGGCGATGACCTGGCACGACCACCGCGGCCACTTCTTCGCGCTGGCCGAGGAGATCGAACAGGCCGGTGGACTGCCGGAATTCCAGCGGCAGTTGGAGGCGGGGGAGCGCCGCCTCGAACCGCTGGTCATCCGCGGCCACCGGGGCGAGGTGCTGGAGCTCACCCTCACCAACATGCTGCCGACCGGCAAACAGGCGCAGACGGCCTTCGACCCGGCGCTGCCGTTCCAGCCCGAATGCAGCCTCCACACCCATCTGGTCAAGTACGATCCGCTGATCTCGGACGGCTCCGCCATCGGCTGGAACTACATCTCCGGCACCACCACCGCCGACCAGGGCGAGCAGGCCTACGACCAGTACAACTCGTGGACCTACCGCTGGTACCTGGACGAGGAGCTGGGCACGATCCTGTTCCACGACCACCTGCTGGCCAACTACCGCCAGCGACATGGCCTGTTCGGCGTGATGGTGGCCGAGGCGGAGGGCACCGAGTGGCTGTCGCCCGCCGACGGGACGACCGAACTGCGGCGCGGCAGTGAGGCGGTGCTGCGGCTGCCGGACGGCGAGCGGCTGCGCGAGTTCGTGCTGACCGTCGCCGACTTCGTCCCGCTGGTCGAGCACATGGGCGGCCAGCCCGGAGCGCCGATCAATCCGCCGCCGGTGCCCGGCGGTCCGGACGACCAGGGCGTGTTCGGCGTCAACTACCGCTGTGAGCCGCTGGTCAGCCGGGGCGGCGACCCGGCGGACTGGTTCTCCAGCACGGTCCACGGCGACCCCGGCACTCCGCTGCTGCGCGCCTACCCGGGCGAGCGGATCCGGTTGCACATCGTCCAGGGATCGCACGATCTGCAGCACAGCTTCAACATCAACGGTCTGCGCTGGCGCGACCAGGGCGCCGGCAGCGGCGCCCCCTGGCAGTACCAGCGGACCTTCGGCATCTCCAACGCCGCCGACCTTGAACTCGACCCGGCCCGGGGCGCGGGCGACTACCTGTGGTCGTTCGGCGCCACCGACGACCTGTGGCTCGGCGCCTGGGGCCTGGTCCGGCTGCACGACCGGATCCGCCCCGACCTGCCGCCGCTGCCCTCCGCCGTACCCGGCCTGCAGCCGCTGCCGCCCAGGGAGCGGGTGCGCCGCTACACGGTGTACGCCCGCGCGCGCGAGATCGACTACAGCGCCTCCCGGATCGACCCGTACGGCCTGGTGTACGAGGTGGACGGCGAGCCGGTCGACGGGCCGCTGGTGCTGCGCTGCCGCGCCGGGGAGTGGGTCGAGGTCACCCTGGTGAACGAGTTGGACGGACCGCCTCCGGCCAGCCCGCTGGACCCGACGCTGCTCGCCAAGGACGACCCGGGTTCGCGGACGATCTCCGGCCGGGTGTCCCTCCACCCCAACCGGCTGAGCTACGACGTACGGGCCGACGACGGCGCCTGTGTCGGGCAGAACGCCGACAGCACGGTCAAGCCCGGTGGCAGCTACACCTACTCCTGGTACGCCGGGGAGCCAGGCGTGGCGCTGCTGCGGGACCAGGCCGACGTGGTCACCCACATGCGGCGCGGCCTGGTCGGCGCGCTGGTGGTGGAGGAGGCCGACGCCACGCCGTACGACCCGGACAGCGGGCGGGAGCGGTGGGTCGGCGAGCAGGCCGTGGTGCGCAGGCTCGACGCCGAACCGGTGCACGAACTGGTGCTCGTCCCGCAGGACGGACTGCGGCTCTACCACGACGGCGACCTGACCCAGCCGGTCACCGACCTGTTCTCGGACAGCCGGGACGACAACGGTCAGAAGGCGTACAACTACCGCACCGCGGCGCTGCATCCGCTGCACCCGGTGCTCGCCGACCCGCAACCGCCCACCCCGCTGCTGCACTGCCGGGCGGGCGACCAGGTCGCCGTCCACCTGGTGATCGGCGGCGCGCGCAGCCGCAACCAGATGTTCACCGTGCACGGCCAGGTGTGGGACTCCTCGGGGGTCGGCGAGGGACCGTGGCTGTCCACCATCGGAGCACTGGCCGCCGGATCCACCCGCAGCATCCGGTTCCGGGCCAACTTCCCGGGTGACTACGTGTATCGCACGGGGAATCTGCACTGGGGCGTCAGCGAGGGCTGGTGGGGGCTGATCCGAGTGGACGAACGCTCGTGACCGACACGGCCGCCGGGCGCGGCGGCCGTGCGACGGTTTGACCGCAACCGGCAGTAGTGCCCGGAGCGGGCCGAGTGCCCGCTCCGGGCCGCCCGAGGAAGGGGAACCACCATGTCCGTCGAGCCGAGCACCGCCGAGCCGGTGGCCGTCGAAACCGATCCGCGGCTTCCGCTCACCCCCGACACCATCGCCGTGTTCACCGACCTGAACTGCTCCTTCGCTCATGTCGCGGTGCACCGGCTGCATGAGACCCGGCGGCGGCTGGGCCTTGACGGCGTGCTCTGGTTCGACTTCCGGGCCTTCCCCCTGGAGTTGTTCAACCGCGAGGTCAACGCCCGCCCCGGTGTGGACTCCGAGATCTCGGTGCTCGGCTCCCTCGAACCCGACGCGGGCTGGCGCCTTTGGCAGGGGCCGGACTGGACCTATCCGGTCACCACCCTGCCCGCCCTGGAGGCGGTGCACGCGGCCAAGTCGCAGAGCTGGCGGGCCAGCGAACAGCTGGACCGGGCGCTGCGCCGGGCCTTTTGGGCCGAGGGGCGGTGCATCTCCATGCGGCACGTGATCCTTGAGGTGGCCGAGGCGACCGGTGCGGTGGACGTGCCGCAGCTGGCCGACGCACTGGACACCGGCTCCGCCCGCCCCGCCGTGATGGCGCAGTACCGGGCCGCGTGCGACGGCCGCGTCAACTGCAGCCCGCACATCTTCCTCAAGGACGGCACTGACAGCGCCAATCCGGGCATCAGCGCCCACTGGATCAACGGGGGCTTCGGCACCGGCTACCCGGTGATCGACACCGACCGTCCCGACGTGTACGAGGAACTCCTCACCCACGCGGCCGGGCTGCTCTGACCTCACCTCGGGTAGTAGCCTCAAGGGCGCCGCGCCGCCGTTGTGAAGAGGACCCACGTTGTCGAAGCACCGGATTCCCGTCGTCATCCTCGCGGGGTTCCTGGGGTCGGGTAAGACCACGTTGCTCAACCACCTGCTGCGCAACAGCGCGGGGGCGCGCATCGGGGTGGTCGTCAATGACTTCGGCAGCATCAACGTGGACGCCCTCAGCGTCGCCGGTCAGGTCGATTCGATGATCTCGCTGGGCAACGGCTGTCTGTGCTGCGCGGTCGACACCAGTGACATGGACGAGATGCTCCACCGGCTCACCCGGCCGAGCGCGGGCATCGACGTCATCGTCATCGAGGCGAGCGGGCTCGCCGAACCCCAGGAGGTGATCCGCATGGTCCTGGCCAGTGACAACCAGCGGATCAGCTACGGGGGCCTGGTGGAAGTGGTCGACGGCGTGGAGTTTGAACAGACCCTCGCCCGGCATCCACATGTCGAACTCCACCTCAGGTGCGCCGACTTGATCGTGCTCAACAAGAGCGACCGCCTCAGCGAGCCGCGACGCGACGAACTGCTGGCCCGCGTCGCCCGCATCACCCCCGGAACCCCGGTCGTACCGACGGCCTACGGACGGATCGATCCGGAGCTGCTGTTCGACCGGAGCGCACGGGCCGAACGCGAGTCCCGGGTGCGGCAGTTGACCTTCGACGACCTGCGCACCGACGACCACGACCACACCGGCGGTTGCGAACACCTGCATTCCGCCTACCAGACCGTCACCTTCGTCTCCGAGCGGCCGATGGATCCGCGCCGGATGATGGACTTCCTGGACGGCGGCCCGGCCGGTGTCTACCGCATCAAGGGCTTCGTCGACTTCGGGGAACCTGGAGCCAGGCAGAAGTACGCCGTGCACACCGTCGGCAGATACCTGCGTTTCCGCCGGGGGCGCTGGGCGGACGGCGAGCCGCGTGGCACCCGGCTCGTCGTCATCGGCGCAGGGCTGGACGCGCGGTCGCTCACCGAGGAGCTCAACCGCTGTGTCGAGACCGGTACGCCCTCCACCGCGGACGACCTGCGGATGATGCCCGTGCTGCGTTACGTCGAGGCCTGACGGCGCCGCGCGGTGCCAGGCGCCGGAGAGGCCGCGGGTATGAATCCGTCGTTCCGGTAGGTAAGGGCATGCGCTAGTGTCATCGCGACGCCCACGGCATCCTTGACCCGAGGAACCGACCGGTGGCCAACGTGAGAAGGGGACGTCGTGGGGATCGGACGGGAGCGTCGCGAGATCGTGCGCCGTATCCGCGGTGAGCTGCGGCTGCCTGAGCTCCCCACCCTGCAGGACCTGGTCGACGCGGTGGCCGCCCGGCGGCGTAGGCAGATCGTCATCGCCTACGAGCCCCTGCCGCCCGGCTGTACCGGAATCTGCGTCTGCGTGCAGGGCGCGAGCGCCGACTTGATCGTCATCGACGACAGCGCGCCGGATCTGCTGAAGGTACTGATCGGCTGTCACGAGGTCGCCCACCTGTGGCTCGACCACCGGCCGTCCGAGGAGGGCCTGCTCGACAGGCGTACCGCCCGGTCGCTGTTCCCGCAGGCCGATGACCCCGTTCGAGCAATAGTCATGAAGCGGAGCCTTCATGACGACCACTACGCCGACCGGCAGGAACGCGAGGCGGAGATCGCCGCCACCTACCTCGCCGACCTGCTCATGCTGTCGCCCCAGGACCGCGCGGTCACCCGCATCACCTCGTCACTGGCCCACCGGAGAACGGGTGTCTGAGGCAACCCTCAACCTGGTATACGTCCCGATCGCGTTCATCTCCGCGGTGATCGGGTGCAGCAAACTCCGGGAGCTGCTGCGGGGGTTCAGGGACTACCTGCTGGTCATCACCATTTCCTCGTACATGGGCGTGACCGCCTTCCTGTCGATGTCACCGGTCGTATGGCACCCGTTGGGCAGGCTGTCGGGCGTTCCGGCGCTGGGCAGCTTCACCGCCTACCTGAGCATCTTCGGCTACGCCGCCTTCCACCACATCCTGGTGCTCATGTGGGGCCGGGACAGCGGCGCGATCACCGCCTCGCGACTGTCCCGCAAGACCCGGGTGCTCGGAGTCGGCTACGCGCTGATCGCCAGCGGCATGACGGTGTGCTTCCTGACGGCGCACACCGGCCCCGCCAGACCCTGGTCGTTCGACGTCGACCTCGCCCACGACCCGGGAATCCTCGCGTTCCTCTGCCTCTACGCGGGCGGTTGCCTCTTCGCGTTGTGGAACGCGGCGCGTGAGTGCGCGAAGTGCGCGGACCATCTCCTGGACAACGGCTCGCAGAGCGTGGAAACCATCCGCGGCCTGCGGTGGTTGAGCATCGGCACCGTGTTCATCTGGCTGTCCTTCGTGCCCAAGGCCATCGGATTCCTGGCCGCCGCGGCAGGACACCGCGAGCTGGACGCCCTTGACACCACGAGTCCGCTGATCGGCAGCTTCGGAGCGCTGTTCAACCAGGCCGGATACCTGGGCCCCGCCATCAGCGCCTGGCTGCGCGAACGCCGGGACCTGCGGGCGCTGCGCCCGTTGTGGAACCTGGTCGTGCCCGAGAACGCGGTTCACCTGGCGCGGCCGGGTGTGTTCGCCGAGACCTTCGGGGTGGGGGTGCGCTTCCATCTGTTCCGACGTGTCATCGAGATTTCGGACGCCCTCGTCCTTCTCCGCCCGTGGATGGACGCCGCGCCCGCCGAGCGTGTCCGCGCGGCCGCCGCGCGCCGAGGGCTGACCGAGGACGAGACGGAAGCCGCGGCGGCGGTGGCCGTGGTGGTGGACGCCGTCCACCGCAAACGGCGCGCCGAGCCCGCCCAGCAGGCCGCCGCCGCGCAGCCGCCGCTGCCGCACGTGGCCCCCACCATGGAGCGCGAGCGCTTGGTGCGCATGGCCCGAGCGCTGGACGCCCCGGTGCTGCGGTCCGCGTCCGCGCACCCTCCGCAGCCGCGCGGTCGTACGGCGCCGGGGCGCCCTGCCACTCGCTGACCAGCGCCCGCTCCCCCTGTCGCGTCCACGATGGTCCGCACCCGACGGCACATACCGCACGCCCAGTTGGCTGCCAAGCACACCTCGTGCTTCCTCACTCGGCGGAGCCGTCCTGGGGCAGCATCTTGACTCGGCGTTCCACGATCGCCGCGATCTCGGCCAGCGCACCAGGGCCCAGGCGGCTGGTGCTACGGAAGTTGACTCCGATGAGATTCCTCTCCAACCGCTGGTAGGCCTCCACATCCGCCAGGTGAAGGCTCACTCGCTGGACATCCGGGTGGTCGTCCGCGTACGTCAGGTACCGGCGCGGGATCTGGCAGGTGCTGCTCTGCTCGAAGTGCCGGGCCAGTGCGCCCAGTGAGTCAGTGGCCAACTCCGAGGGCTCGACGCCCAGTGTCGCCGCGAGGTCCTCCAACTTGCCCACGGTGGGCAGGCATTGGCCCTTCAGAAGCTTGGAGAGGTACTCGGGAGTGATCCCGGCCGCCAGAGCGATGGCTCTCTTGGTCCTGCCGTCACGGTCGACGTAGAAAGTCAAACGGTTCGTCAGGCGCGCCAGCAGCGTTTCCTTCGGCGGGTCCTGGTGGATCGGTTCCAGTGGCCTGCCCGTACGGAAGCCCTCGATGCTGTCCCGGGGGACACCCGTCGCCTCGGCGACCTCGCCGTCCAGCCAGGGACGACGGGCGTCCGGGTGCTGGATCCATTGGAACAGGGCGTTGAGACGGTGCGCCACCCGCGCGGCCAGGTCCTCCGCATCCAGGAACTCCGCAGCCTCAGCACTGCCGCTCACTCGGATGCCTCTCTCCCGGAGTGGTCTCCGCGCCGGGGCACGCCACGGAAACCGTCTTGCCGAACTCCGCCAGGAGTCTACGCATCACAGCCCCAAGTGCCAACTATCGTTCGGCTCATCCGTGGCCCAAGTCTGCCCTGCCCTCGGGGCTCTGCCCTTCCCGGGGCTTCGAAGCAGAACAATAGTTGACATCCGCTGGCGTGATCGCCAGGATCAGAACCCGGTCACCGTTCGTCCCGCGAGACGGTGGCGCAAGCTGTTACGGCACATGCCCCGCCGAGCGCGGCGTCCACCCGGACGCCGGACACCAGGGGCTCAAGGGATCCGGCGCCGGCCCACGGGGGTGGTGGGCGCCGGATCCCTTTTCCGTTGAGCGGCCCGAACGAGCTGGCGCGGGCCGCGGCCGCGACGGCCGAGGAGGCCGTCCCCGCCCGGTGAACCCCGCGAGCGGTCTTTCGGTGGAATCACGCCAACCTTGCCGGTCGTCCGAACCCGCGTTGATCTGCGTTCCAGTGCGCGGTCTGGCCAGTGACCTGCGGTAACGCGACCCGCCGAACTGGCCGGTTCACCAACTGCCGAGTTTTATCTCACGTTTGATGCCGTCAGCTCACTTAATGTAGCCGCAATATTTCTGCAATCCTTCGGACTGTGCTGCGGTCCGTCCCTGCGGCGACGTGCACTCTCCGTGAAACCGGAGGATTTTGCTCCAGATGTGGCCGACGGAAACAATGGCCAGGGATCCGTTGGATGATCTACGGTCAACCACCGGCGGCGGTCTTGCGTTCCGCACCCAAAGTCCGACCGGTAGAAGGGGGTTCGAGCCTGTGCTCAGCATGCCTGGCTTGGAGCAGGACAAGCGTTTCGTGGAAATTCTCCAACGACTGGTCGACAAGTCAGTCGATGGCTACTACAACCCATACCGTGAGTTCACCTGGCCGGACTCGTTGCCGGACGACCGTATGTGGATGAGCGAGGATTTGACCTCGACCTATGGAACCGAGGTGGAGGCGGAGTTAAGCCCGGCGGAGCGATGTCGACTGTCCCGCTGGGAGAGCATCAACTTCTACAGCATGAACGTGGAGGGAATCCGCGAACTCATCATCGAGGTGATGCGGCGGATACACTCCCGTGGGTTCGAGGTACCGTCCGACTTCTTCCACCACTTCATCGGCGAAGAGAACGAACACATGTGGTTCTTCGCCGAGTTCTGCCTCCGCTACGGTGGGAAGATCTACAGCGGACCGAAGTTGAACTCCATCGGTCATAAGGACCCCCGGGTGGAGAACTTCCTGGTGTTCTCGAAGATCCTCCTGTTCGAGGAGATCGTCGACTACTACAACATGCGGATGGCCGCGGACGACACGCTGCACGAAACGATCCGCAAGGTGAACCGGGTCCATCACGAGGACGAGTCCCGGCACATAGCGTTCGGCCGGGAACTCGTCGGGCTGCTGTACTCCCAACTCGCCGTCGACGCGAGCGCCGAACAGCGCCGGGATATCGAGGAGTACCTGAAGCGCTACATCGTCTTCAGCCTGCGGTCCTTCTACAATCCGCAGGTCTACCGGGACGCCGGAATCAACGATCCGCTCGGCTTCCGGGAGCGGCTGCTGGCCGATCCGGCCCGCCGCGACGCGGAGCGCAAGTCGGTGCGCAAGCCCATGGCCTTCATGTTGAAGGCTGGAATCTTCGCCGACGACCTGTTGCCCACCGCCTGACCGCCGGGAGTGCTTCGCGTGCAATCCAACGGACTTGCCTTCCTGCGCTCCGGTGAGGCAGGCACCCTCGCCCGACTCGACCGGGTCTTCGAAGGATGGGGTCTCGGCGACGGCGCCGAGCCGGTCATCGGTCCCCCGCTGCTGCCGGTGGCCGCCCTGGCGAAGCTCGACTACTACCAGAACTTCCCGCACCAGGCGCTGCTGGCCACCCCGCTCGACCTGGAGCGCCGCCCCGAAGGGGAGGACACCACCACCATCGGGGCCTTTCCGCCCGAGCGGCTGGCGGAAGCCGATGTGGCGCTGCCGTCCGCGGCCTGCTACGCGGTCTACCTCGGACTTGAGGGGACGGCCATCGCGGGGAACACACTGGTGACCCTGGTCGGCCGGTGCTTCCGGAAGGAGACGCGGTACTCCGGGCTGCGCCGACTGCTCGGCTTCCATATGCGGGAGGTCGTCGCCCTCGGCTCACGGGAGTTCGTCGAGGAACACATCGACCGCTACTCCGGTCGAGTTCTCGCCTTCGCCGAGGCACTGGACCTGCCGCTGCGCAAGGAGGTCGCCTCGGACCCCTTCTACGACGGGGAAGGCCCGCGGGCGCTGTTCCAGACGCTCTCGCCGGTCAAGTACGAGTTCCTGTCGGGAGACCTCGCCATCGGGTCGGTGAACAGGCACCGCAACTTCTTCGGGGAGCGGTGCGCGATCCGGTACGCGGACACCGACGAACCTGTTTTCACCAGTTGTGCCGCCTTCGGCCTCGAACGATGGCTTTCCGTACTGCACGACCGCCACCGCACCTGGGAGGCGGCGATGGACGCCATCGACGCCGCCGAGCAGGCCATCGACAAGACTGTTGAAAGGACGTCAGCATGAGTGGCTCCGCTCCCGAACAGCTCAAGAAGTGGATCCTCGACCGGCACCCCGAAGTGCCCGACATCGAGCCGGACTTCGACCTGCTGGAGAACCGGCTCATCGATTCGCTCGCCTTCGTCGAGTTCATGCTCCTGGTCTCCCGCCTCAGCGGTGAGGACATCGACATGGAGGACATCGACATCGACGACTTCCGCACCCTGCACCGGATCGAGGAACGGTACTTCCGGGCAGGGGTGTTGTGAGCACGGTACGCGACCTGACCCACGCCGAACGGCTGCTGCTGGCCGAGCGCACATCGCTGCTGGTGCCGCTGCGGGCGCTGCCGGAAGGCGAGTTGGACCGGCCCACCGTCTGCACGGGCTGGTCGGTGCGGGACGTGATCGCCCACTGCGGAGCGGCCCTGATGGGGCTGACGGCCGGTCCGGCGTACCGGGCGACCCACGAGCAGAACCGCCTCGACGTGGAGGAGCGCCGCGGCTGGCCGGTACGCGACGTGCTCGACGAGTTCGAGCGCGGCCTGACCGAGGCGGCGCCGGCCATCCGCGCCGCGGGCGGCGCCAAGGACCTGGCCGCGCTCGGCACCTGGGTGCACGGCGGGGACGTGCGGGCGGCACTGGGCTGGGAGGGCGCCTACCGCAGTGAAGGCGCCGACGACGCGGTCGAACTGCTCGCCCGGTGCGAGCGGGTGGTCCGTACCCCACAGGTGCACGCCACGCTTCCGGACCGGACGCTGGTGCTCGGCAGCCCCGTCGCCGACCGGCCGCCGGCCCGGCTGACCGCCGATGTCGCCGCGCTGGTGCGGCTGTACACCGGTCGGCCGGTGGCTGCCGACAGCTACCGCCTGATCGGTGCCCGGCCAGCCGAACTGGTCAGCGCGGAATGGTAGGGCAACCGACTCGTAACGGGGGAAAACATGCTGTACCTGGAGGACTTTCACGTCGGCGATGTCTTCGAACTGGGTGAGGTCAAGGTCACCGAGGACGAGATCATCAGCTTTGGACGCGCCTACGACCCGCAGGTGTTCCACACCGACCTGGAACGGGCCAAGGAGTCGTCGTTCGGCGGCCTGGTGGCCAGCGGATGGCACACCGCCTCGCTGTTCATGCGGCGCTACGTCGAGGAGATCCTCAACCGCTCGGCCGGAGAGGGCTCGCCTGGCGTGGACGAGATGAGGTTCCACCGGCCTGTTCGGCCCGGGGACGTCCTACAAGCCCGGCTGACCGTACTGGGCGTGGCCCCGATGCTGGGCCGCCCGGGATCCGGGCTGGTCCGGCCCAGGTGCGAGCTCGTGGACGGCTCAGGAGCCGTCGTCTTCAGCATGGTCCTGCACAGCGTGTTCCGGCGCCGCGCCAGTTGAGCGCTGAGTCAAGGCAGTTCGGCGAATCCACAGACCAGAGGAAGGAGCGGCCGCGCATGGAATCAGTGCGGCAGACAATGGAACCGGTCTCCAGGACCGCGCAGTGGACGGCGGCTGCCCGCGCACTGGAGTCCGAGCGGGCGGACCGGATATTCGACGACCCGTACGCGCGGACGGTCGCCGGGGACACCGGGTTCGATCTCCTGGAACGCTACCGCGGCTCCGCGGTGGTGCCGTTCGTCCTCGTGCGCACCCGGTACATGGACGACGCCGTGACCGCCACCGTGCGGGAGCGCGGCATCCGGCAAGTGGTACTGGTGGCGGCCGGAATGGACATGCGCGCCGTGCGGCTTTCCTGGCCGCCGGGTGTCACGCTTTACGAGATGGACCGCCCCGCGCTGCTGGACGCCAAAGCCGCACTGCTCGCCGACCACCCGTCGGCACCAACCGCCGTCGGCCACTGCGACCGCCGTACCGTGCCGGTGGACCTGGCCGCCGGGTGGCAGGACCAGCTACTGGCGGAAGGGTTCGTGCCCGGTCAGCCGACCCTGTGGGTGGCCGAGGGGCTCTTCTTCTTCCTGCCCGAGGACGTGGTGCGCCGCCTGCTGACCGGCCTGCGGGAGTTGTCCGCTCCCGGCTCCGTGCTGATCGGCGACATGACGAGCCGGGCCACCTTGACCAACCCGCTGGCCCGCGGCTTCCTGCGGGTGCTGGAGGACGACGGGAACCCCTGGCTCTTCGGCACCGACGGACCCGAGGAGTTCCTGTCCTCCTGCGGGTGGGCGGTCAACGATCTGAAGCAACCGGGCGAGGACGGTGCCGACTTCGGGCGCTGGCCGCATCCGGTGCAGCCGCGTTCCGTGCCCAACGTGCCGCGCTCCTTCCTGTTCACCGCCGAGGTGGTGCCGGGGTGAGCGACGAGGCGACCGGTCCGGGAACACGCGTCCTGGCCATCGTCGCTCACCCCGACGACGCGGACTTCAAGGCGGGCGGCACCATCGCGTTGTGGACCGGCGCGGGCGCCCAGGTCAGCTACCTGGTGCTGACCGACGGCTCGGCGGGCGGGGAGGATCCGGCGGCGCCGCGCGAGCGGCTCGCCGCCGTACGGCAGCGGGAACAGCGGGCCGCCGCGGCGGCCCTCGGCGTGCGGGACGTGCACTTCCTCGGGCGCCTGGACGGGCAGTTGAGCGTCGACGAAGCGTTGCGGCGGGACATCACGCGGGTGATCAGACAGGTCCGCCCGCACCGCGCGGTCATCCAGAGCCCGGAAATCAACTGGGGGTTCCTGCCGGACCTGCATCCCGATCACCGCGCCGCCGGTGAGGCGGCGCTGGCCGCTCTCTATCCTGATGCCCGCAACCCACGGGCCTTCCCCGAGCTGATGCTCGACGAAGGCCTGCGGCCGTGGACCGTCTCGGAGATATGGGTGGTGGCTGGGCCCCGACCCAACACGTACATCGACGTGACCGGCACCTTCGACCGCAAACTGGCCGCTCTGCGCGCGCACGTCTCCCAGACGGCCCACCGGAGCCGCCTGGCTGACGAGGTCCGCTCCCAACTCGCCCAGCAGGCAGCCACGGGCGGACTGGGGGAGGGCAGGCTGGCCGAGGCGTTCCAGGTGATCTGACCCGCTCCCAAGCGGTGGCCGTCCACGGCCCCGTTTCGCACCGTCCGCTGAGGAGGACCCATTGCCACCGTTAAAACTGCTCGGCGGCGTCCTGGTGATGGCGATCTGGGGAGTCAACTTCGCCACCACTGACATCGGGTTGAAATCGTTCGATCCGTATCTGCTGGCCTCGCTGCGGTTCGTGCTCGCCGCTCTGCCCTGGGCCTTCGTCTTCAAACGCCCGCAGGTGCCGTGGCGGTACATCGTGCTGTATGGCCTCTTCTTCGGCGTCGGCCAGTTCGGTCTGCTCTTCGCCGGTATGCACTTGGGCTTCTCCGCCGGTCTGGCCTCGACGGTGATGCAGCTTCAGGCGTTCTGGACGATCGGCTTCGCGGCGGCGATGCTGGGCGAGCGGATCATTCCGCGTCAGCTACTCGGTGTCGCGGTGGCCGCGGTCGGCGTCGCGCTGGTCGCGGGGGTCAAGGACGGCTCGGTCACGGCGATCGGCACGGTGCTGGTGGTCGGCGCGTCCATCTCGTGGGCGCTGGCCAACATCGTCATCAAGAAGGCACAGCCCGGTGACGCCCTCGCCTTCACGGTGTGGGCCAGCCTCATCCCGCCGGTACCGCTTTTCCTCATCTCCCTCGGCATGGGTGGCTGGCACACCGTGGTGCAGTCGTTCACCGGCATGACATGGGGGGCTGTCGGATCCCTGGCGTTCATGGTCTACCCGAGCATGCTCTTCGGCTTCTCGCTCTGGGGCTACCTGCTGCGCAACTACCGCACCTCGCGGGTGGCTCCGCTCACCCTGCTGGTACCGATCTTCGGCATGGCCAGCTCCGTGCTGCTGCTCGGCGAGCGGCTGGGGGCGCTGAAGGTGGCGGCGATCGTGCTGGTGCTCCTGGGGCTTGGGGTCAACCAGTTCGACCCCCTGGGCAGACTCCAGGCCAGGTGGGCGCGGCGCAAGGCCATACCCATCCCAGACGAGGTGTCAGATACCGGACCGGCCCCGAGCCCAGTGAAAGGGAGCTGACCTGCCATGCGTTACCAGGCCCTGCATGACGAGAACAGTACGGCGCCGCGGCGGTTCGCCGTCGTGCTGGAGGTGGGCGAGGAGGTGCTCCCCGCGCTGGAGAGGTTCGCCGAGGAGCACAAGGTGACCGCCGCGTCGTTCACCGGGATCGGCGCGTTCGCTTCGGCCTCGTTGTCGCTGTTCGACCCGGACGGCAAGAGCCATGTGCCGATCCCGGTCACCGAGCACACCGAGGTACTGGCCCTGACCGGGAACATCGCGCTGCGGGACGGGCGCCCCTCGGTCCATATGCACGCCGTGCTGGGCCGCCGGGACGGTACGACGATCGGCGGACACGTCCAGGGGGCGGTTGTCCGCCCCACTCTGGAGGTGATGGTCACCGCCTTTCCCGCCACGTTGACCAGGCGGCTCGACGCCACCCTCGGCCTTCCGGTCATCGTGCCGGAGACGGAGGCGTAGCCGGTATGCGCGTGGCGGTGATCGGTGGCGGGGCCGCGGCCGTCAGCCTGCTGGACAGCATGCTGCGCACCGTGGATGACGGGCGGACGCGGTGGGACATCACCTTGTACGAGGGGGCGCCCGACCTCGCGACCGGCCGCGCCTACCGACCGGACCTCGACTGCGCCCTGGTGAACCGCGAGGCCGGGTACATGTCCATACGCTGCCACGAACGCGACCACTTCCTTCGCTGGCTGCGTGCCGAGCCGCGCTACCGGCACACCCAGCACGCCGCACTGCCGGTCGACGCCTTCGTGCCGCGGCGGATCTACGGCGAGTACCTGGTCAGTCAGCTCGCCAGGTGCCGTGGCGAGGCGGAGCGGCGCGGCTGGACGGTGTCGGTGGTCCGTGAGTTCGCCTTGGAGGCGAAGGCGTCCGACTCGGAGATCCTGATCCGCACCGCCGATGGCGTCCGCTACGCCGACCGCCTCGTCCTCTGCCTGGGCGCGGGCTCCCCCGCCGACCCGTACCGCCTGGTGGGCGCGCCGGGCTTCCACCCCGACCCGTACCCGCTGCGCACGGTGCTGCCCCGGATCGGACAGGACGCCCGGGTACTGGTGCTCGGCACCGGCCTTTCGGGGGTCGACGTCGCCCTCGGCCTGCTACGCACCGGTCACCGCGGACCGGTCACCATGGCCTCCCGGCACGGCGTGCTGCCCGGCGTGCGGGCCGTGCAACGCGCCTACCAGTTACGGCGGTTGACCCCGCGGACCGTGGGTCGACGGGTGGCGGAGCACGGCTCGCTGCGGTTACGGGACTTCCTCGACCTGCTGCGCGCGGAACTCACCGAGGCCGGGGCGGACATCGCCGAGGCGACCGCACGCCGCGCGGCGCACGAGTGGCTACGCGCGGACCTCGCGCGGCTGGACGACAACCCGTACCAGACGATCGCCACCAGCGCGCTGCACCAGGTGCGCGAAAGCGTGTGGTCCGGCTTCGGTGACGCCGACCGTCGGCGCTTTCTGCGGCGCGTCCACCCGTATGCCAAACCGCTGTTCAACCCGATGCCGCCGTCGACGGCGCGCGCCCTGCTCGCCGCCATGGACAGCGGACAGTTGGAGGTCCGCTCGGACCTGACGGCAGTGGTCCCAGCGACCGGCGGCGGGTTCTGGCTGGACAGCGGGCGTGGGCGCCGAAGGGTGGACGGGGTGGTGGACGCGACCCGGTCCGGGCTGGCCACCACGGGCACCAAGGCCGAGCCGCTGCTGGAATCCCTGGTCAACTCGGGCCTGGCGATGCGCAATCCGTACGGCGGCCTGCGCGTCGACACGGCCACCAACGCGCTCCACTCGCCGGTTCCGGGCGAAGTCACCCGCTGCTACGCCCTCGGCGACATCACCTCCGGCGACCTGTTCTACGCCGGAAGCATGTACATGATCAACGTCCGGGCAGATGTGATCAGCCGAGCACTGGCCGACTCCGCCTCGCACGACGAGTGAACCAGGTCGGGCCCCGCGCCCAATGCGACTTCGCGGCAAGGTCGTTCACTTCGTACCGGCCCACCCGCCACTGCGCTGCGAAACAATGGCGGCCGTGAACGACACGGTCGCGGTCGCCCTGATCACCTCTTTGTCCACGCTGTCCGCCGCGGGCTTGGCAGGTTCGGTCGCGGCCTGGACCACCAGACGGCAACTGTCGCACCAGGCCCGACTGGCTCGCGAGGAGCGCGCCGAGCAGCGTGCGACAGCGTTCAGGCAGCTGCGCCGTGAGGCCTATGAGCGCTTTCTGAGTCAGGCTGACGCGGCCTACCGGGTGCTGGACGAGGGGTGGTTCGCGCGACCGTTCGCCGAGTCGCCACGCTGGGAGGCGGGGTTTGCCGCACGTCGGGCGCTCGATGAGGCCTACGTTCGGGTGCGGCTGGTGGGTCCGGAGGATGTCGCGGAACAGGGGGCCCGGGTGGTGCGGGGGATAGGGGAAGAGTTCCGCTCGCACGCGCGGATCGTGGCTGCTCACCCGCAGGCTGCGGACTGCGCCGCCGAACTCGACCCCTCGGCCAGACCGCAGGCGCTCCGCGTTCGCTTCACCACCAGTGGCGACTTCGTCGCCGCCGCGCGCCACGCACTCGAAGGCGAGCCGTGACAAGTCACCGGCGCGGCTGGGCCAGGACGATCTCCCAGGCGCTGATCGCGTTGCCGTACTACCGCGAGTCGAACCCGGCGGTGCTGGCAGGGTTGCGGTGCCCGAACCGTTGCGGTCAGAACGCTACGGGTTGATGCCGTCGTACTGGAGCACCCGGTACGGCGACTGGCCCTGCTGGCCGTTCCACTGGGAGACGATCAGGGTCAGCGATGTGGCGCTGGCGCTGCCCGGGTGGATGTAACCGCCGTAGAGGTAGGGGAGTTGGGGCTTGCCCCAGTGGGTCGCGGGCCAGGTGTTGTTGCCGGTGATCTGCACCTTGGGCGCGGTCCACACGGCGTCGGGGCGCGGTGCGGTGCGGGTGCGGATCGAGTAGTCGGTCACGTCGAAGTAGCTCATGCAGTAGGTGTCACCGATGCGCTTGACGGAGAACTCGCCGATGGTGTTCCCCGTCAGGATCGGCGATGGCGCGGCCGAGGTGGTCCACTGCCAGGAGCCGTTCACATAGGCCCAGTTCTGCTGGGCGCCGAAGTTGCCGTCGCGGAACTCGTCCGGCTGGATGCGGAACAGTTGGATCGCCCCGCCGTCGGCCGTGTTCCGGTGACTTCCGTTCCACCGCTTGGAGAAGACGTACAGCCAGCCGTCGGGGTCGATGCCCGCGAACGACCACATGCCGTACATGGACTGGTTCACCCCCTGAGTGTCACCGGCCCAGTGGTAGGGGTAGTCGTTCCAGGTCACGCCGTAGTCGTCGGAGTAGGCCACACCGGACATCAGCGAACCGTCGTAGCCGGCGGGCGGCCCCCAGACGGCCACGGACGTGTACTGGATGTAGGTGCGGCCGCCGAACTCGATGCAGTCGTTCGGAATCCGGCTGACCTCGAAGCCGTACCCGTTGTCCGCGTTGTGCCGGTAGTCGAACAACTGACGCGCACCGCCGCCGGTGGGCATGGCCCAGGTGAACGAGATCGGTGCCCCGCCGGAGGAGTCGAAGCGGTCCTGGCACAGCATCACCGGTGACCCGAGGTACTCACCGCTCTGCCCGGATCCCGTCCAGGAGTCACCGAAGACATAGCCCCAACTGCCATCGTGCTCGCGGTAGTACGGAATGGCCAGGTCACCCGAGCCGAGCCCCTGGCCGCTCGCCGAGTCACCTGGCCGGTCGCACAGCGGTGTACCGCCTTGCGCCAGCGGCGCCACGCGCGCGCGAGAGGCCGCGGCGGCGGGCGCGGTGCCGAGCACGCTCGCGCCCAGCGCAACGCCCGCCCCGGCTTTGAGCAGCGATCGGCGGCTGGCCGATGGGCGGTCCGGCCGCGAGGTGTTGGTCATCGATCGATCCTCCAGATGTGCGGGCTGCCTGCCGTTGCCGGGGTCAGCTGCTGGTGGTGCCGAACGCGGTGCGCAGATGGGTCATGTAGTCGGCGACGGCCGGAGCCCAGCACCCGTAGTTGTGGCCGCCGTCGCAGGAGGAGGCGAGCGTCGAGCCGTCGCCGTAGTCGACCAGGCGGCTGGGGTAACCGAGCTTGTCCAGGCCGGACTTGACGTTCTTGCTGGCGATCTCGGTGAAGTGGTCGATGGGACCCCGGTTGCCGGTGTAGAGCGTCACATCGACTCCGGCGAGCCTGGCCAGGTTGCCCGCCGCGGCCGGGTTGACTTCGTTCCAGACGCGATCCGCGTTGAACACCGGGTACGGGGAGCCGAAGATGGCATCGCTGTCGACGTATGGGCCGTAACCGGTGCACCGGCCGGAGCCGGAGGCGCTGGAGGTGCTGACGGCACACCACGCGCCGGTGGCGTTGAGTTCGGTGGCCAGAACCGCGCCGCGCACCGCGGCCATGCCGAAGTCGACACCGCCGGACAGCGAGGCGACGTGCCCGAACAGGTCGGAGTGGAACTCGGCGTAGTGCAGTGCGCCGTAGCCACCCATCGACACACCGACCACGGCCCGGTGGGCCCGGTCGGGAATCGTGCGCAGGTTGGCGTCGATGAACGGGACGACCTGGTCGATGTGGAACGTCTCCCAGTTCGCCGCGCCCTCAGCGGTGTTCTGCATCAGCCAGTCGGCATACCAGCCCTTCAGCCCGCCGTCCGGCACCACGGTGATGGCCGAGTCGGAGTGCAGGGCGGGGGCCGCCGCGGCGTCGTCCACCGTGCCGCCACCGCCGTGCAGGAAGTACACCACCGGCCACCGCCTGCCGGGGTCGGCCGCGTAGTCACGGGGCAGGAAGACGCGGATCTTGTGCTGGCCGGAGAGTTGTTTGGTGGTCACGGTGATGGTGAAGTCGGTGTCGGAGTGCACCTCGGTGGCGCCGTCGACCCGGGTAAGGCCGTAGCCGTCGGTGAACCCGGGGATCGCGGGGGTGGCGGCGGGTGCGGCGGGACCGGCGAACACGGTCAGCGCGGCAGTCGCCGCGGTGGCGGCCGCGGCCACCTTGGCGCGTACCGTGGCGCGGCTTCGCGCGGCGGACGACGGTGGTCTCATGAGACGGTCTCCTGCCAAGTCGGGTGTGGTGTCTGGTGGTTACGGGTTGTCGGTGACGTGGAAGCCCGCGCCGTACACGCCGGGTTGGGCGGTGTCCCGGGCGCGCAGGTCGGCGAGGATGTTCGCCGAGCTGGTGTAGACGAAGGGCGGCACTCCGGCGACGACGGCCTTGGTGATACCGGCCCACGGTCCGGCAGCCTGGAAGCCGTTCTGGGCCGAGGGGTAGGCGCTGCCGGGCACGTGCCAGATCGCCGGACCTCCCGAGTCGCCAGCCTTGTGTGCGGCCCAGGACTGGTAGACCCCGCCCGAGTTGTTGGTGATGCGCCCGTAGAAGACGCCGAGCTGACCGGAGACCACCAGCTCGTTGTCGTCCAACAAGCCCGCGCCGAGCAGGCGTTCGTCGTTCAGCGGCGGAGTGAGGGCGTTGGGGCTGGGCTTCCCGTCGGCGACCTCCACCTCACCCGTCTCCTTAAGGTACGGGCCCTGCGAGGAGAGCGTCACCGTCGGCACCAGCTCGATGATCATGTAGTCCTTGGTGGGGTGCCCGACCGTGGAGCCCTCGGGGTCCTTGAAATACCGCACGTACCCGATGGGTCCGAACGCGGTGTCGCTTCGATCGTAGACGGGCTGGATGTCCTCGGGGATGTCACGGTCGGAGTACCTCTTGTGGGGGAGCAGGCAGTGTCCCGCCGATATGGCGATCCTGCGTCCGTATCTGTCGTCGCCGACCGCACCGATCGTGCAGAAGGCGTTCGGCGTGTTCGGGCTGAACACGATCTGCATGGCGTTGAAGACCCGCTTCCCGGACCCGGCCTGGGCGGCGGACGCGCCCGTGACGCCGATCATGGCCAGCAGAACGCCCAGGACTCCGGCGAGGACGCCGACAACTCGTCGTTTGCGCACGCGCGTTTCCTTCCAACGGCTTGGAGGGTTGGGGGCAGACATGGCCAGACCGTCGCAGGGAGGAATGAAAGAGAAATGAAATCCGCGACGCCGGGTACGGCCACCTCACCCCGGGGGGAGGGACCCGCGCGCGTCCTCCAACACACCAGGGGCCAAAACCGCGGTCAGCTCCAGCGCACCGGGCGGCGGCCAGCCTCCGTCGAGCCCGCGGTGATCTCGGCTGGCCCCGCGGGCGGTGCCTTTGACACACTCTCGGTAGCAGCGTCACCACAGTTCGATCAGACCGCCAGGGAGGTCCTGCCAGTGGACGCGTTCGGCGAACGTCCGAACAGGCGAGCAGGGTCGCCATCCGGCCCGACCGGTGTGAGCCGAGGCAATCCGTCGTGAGGCGCTGGGACACCACGCGGCGTGACAGTCGCCGCTTCGTGCGGGAGCTGGGCCTGCCGCCGGTCGGCAACATCCGGGAGCTGCTGCCCGCGGTGGAGCAACGGACGGGGCATGCGATCCACATCGCGCCCGCCCCCGCGCTGGGCGGCAAGTTGGGCCTGTGCGGAATGTGGATACGGACGACGGACGGCGTTGACTACATATTCGTCCACGAGAAGACCAGCCGCGCCCACCAGGACCACATCATCGCGCACGAGTTGGCGCACATCCTGCGCAACCACCAAGGCGGTTCGGCCCTTTCACCCGCGAAGCCGGTGGGCAGTCGGCTGATCTCCACCCTCGAACCAGCGGCCGTCAAGATGATGCTGGGCCGCAGCGACTACGAGTACCAGGACGAGCGGGAGGCCGAGCTGATCGGCTCCTACCTCCAGCGTCACGTTCACCGGCCCCGCCGTCATGCCGGTGACGGTGATCGTGTGGCCGAGACGTTGCTGCGGATCGGAAGGTAGGAAGCCGTGCAGCAGCTCCTTCACCCGCTCTGCCTGACCCTGGCCGTCGCAGGATTCCTCCTGCTGCTGTGGCCCCCGGGACACCTGCGCCAGGACCGCGCGCTGGCCGCGCTCGCCGGGATCTACGGGTGCTCGGCGCTGTCGTTCCTGGTGTCCCTGGAACCGGTCTGGAGACTGCTGGACGACGTCACCGGTCGTCCGTCCACCGGCATCCTGGTGGCGTTCTGCTCCGTGGTGACCCTGCTGGCCCTGCAACCGGTCGTCCTCGCCCACTGGGCGCTTCCGCCGGACGAGGCCCGCAAGCGGGCCCGCCTGTGCACCACTGCCGGAGTGCTGGTCGTCCTGGCCCTGACGCTGCTGTTCTTCCAACTCACCCCTGCCGGCCGGACCACCCCACAGGGCTTCACCGCCAACTACATCCACACCGCCGCGTACCAGACGTATCTGACCGTCTATGTCGTCGTCTACGCCGTCGGTGAAGCCGTTCTGGCGCTGGGTTGTTGGCAGGCCGCCAGGCGCACGGACCAGGTGTGGATCGCCCGTGGACTGCGCGTAGTCGGGATTGGGGCGCTGCTGACCCTGGGCTACAGCGCCGTCCGGCTCGCCGATGTCGGCGCCGCGCTGGCCGACGTGAGCCCGCCGTCCGCGGCGGTCGAGAACCTCGCCTGGCTGTGTGCGGATGGCGGCACCACCCTGACCCTGGCCGGTTTCTTCGTACCGACCATGGCCGTGCACGCCATCCCCCGCATCCGCACCTGGGTGCGGGCGAACAACGACTACCGGAACCTGGCGCCACTGTGGGAGGCACTGCACCGCGCCGTGCCCACCGTCGCGCTCCAGCCCGCCCGTACCACCGTCACCAACCGCATACGCCTGTGGAACCCCGGTTGGCATCTGTACCGTCGCGCCGTGGAGATCCGCGACGGGCAGTGCGCCCTGGGACCCCACCTTGAGGAGTCGGTACGAACCGCGGCCGAGCGGCGCCACCGTGCCGCCGGTCTCACCGGAACCGAACTGGCCGCGGCCGTAACCGCTGAACAGCTGCGGGCCGCGCTCATCGCCCATCGTCGCGGGGAGACCCCCGAGACCCCGGCCGAATACGCGGACGCCGGTACCCGCGAGGACGTGCGTACGCCACAGGACGACATCCGCGCGCTGCTCCTTGTCGCGGCGCACTTCCAAACCCCGGCCACAGAACAGGAGTCCGCGACGCATGGATCTGACGCGTCTGTCCGCCCGTGAGCAACTGCGCGCCCTGGAGCGAGGAGAAGTCTCCAGCCGCGAACTGACCACCGCGCATCTGGAGCGCATCGCCCGGCACCCGGAACACAACGCGGTCGTCACCGTCGACGGTGACCGCGCGCTGGCGGCGGCGGACGCCTCGGACCAGCGGCGCGCCAGTGGCCAGGCCGGTGGAGCACTGCTCGGGCTGCCGGTCACCATCAAGGACTCGCTGGAGACCGAAGGACTGCGTACCACCTGCGGCGCGCAGGAGTTGGCCGGGCACGTACCGGAGCGGGACGCCGACGCGGTTGCGCGGTTGCGCGCCGCGGGCGCGGTCGTCCTCGGCAAGACCAACACCCCGCCGCTGTGCCAGGACATCCAAACCAGCAACCCGCTGTTCGGCGGCACACCCAACCCACACGATCCGCAGCGCACGGCCGGAGGTTCATCCGGCGGCCCGGCCGTCGCGGTGGCAAGCCGTCTGAGCCCCTTGGACATCGGCAGCGACCTCGCGGGATCGCTGCGGCTGCCCGCACACTACTGCGGGGTTCACGGCCTGCGCCCCAGCTACGGCATCGTTCCGACCCGAGGCCACCTTCCCCGCCCGCCCGGCTGGCTTTCGACATCGGACATGCTCACCATCGGCCCCCTCGCACGCAGTGCGGCCGACCTCGAACTCGCCCTGAGCGTGCTGGCCGGCCCCGCACCTGACGACAGCCCGGCATGGCGGCTGGAGTTGCCCGCCCCGCGGCACGAACGGCTACCCGAACACCGCATCGGCATCTGGGCCGACGACCCGTACTGCGCTGTGGACGCGGAGACCGGAGCCCTCCTTGAGCGGCTCGCCAAGGAACTGCTCGACGCGGGCACCTACACGGACGACACCACACGGCCCGTCAGCATGGCCGACTCCGACCGCCTCTTCCAGTCCCTGATGTTCGCGGGCTCCTCCGCCAGTGCCACTCCGGAGGCGTTCGCGGCCGAAGTCCAACTCGCCGACACACTGGCTCCCGAAGACCGGTCCGCGCGGACGCTCTACCCACGAGCCCGCACCATGCGGCACCGGGACTGGCTCCTGGCGAACGAGGAACGCCAACGGCTGCGCAAGCGGTGGGCGGCCTACTTCGACGACATCGACATCCTCATCACCCCCGCCGCCCCGACGGCCGCGGTGCCCGACCAGACCGGCGTACCGGTCCCCGAGCGCCACATCACCGTGGACGGCGAGCGCCGTCCGTACTGGCAGCAGACCACCTGGCTCAACCTGGCCAGCCTCGTCCATCTCCCGGCCGCGACCGTCCCGTTGGGACACACGGCCGAAGGCCTGCCGCTGAGTGTCCAACTCATCGGTCCCCACCTGGCAGACCGCACCGTCCTTCACATGGCGAGTCTGCTGACCGAGGGACGTTGATGGCATGACGCCCGCCCGCCTGTGACCTTGATCACCGGCAGTCAGTGAGATGTGGGCAACCGCCCGGGTTTGCCGTCTTTCCGCCCGGGCGGCCCGGATCGGGCGCGACGGAAAAACCCGTCACACCGTCTTCACTTTGCCTTTACGATCTTGGCTTGCCGCACCGCGAGCCTCCCCCCACCACCGCGACGGCCTCTCATTCTGCTTTTCCGACCCAGAAAGAGGTCTCCATGAAGTTCCGCCGCGCCCTGGTCACGGTCGCCACGACCGCGGCCATCGCCCCCGCCGCGCTGATGGCCGCCCCCTCGGCCTTCGCCGCCAGCGCCGCGCCCTCGGCCCCGTCCGCCGCGTCCGGTCTGTGCATGACCGGCAAACCGTCGTACCGGCCTGTTCTGCACACCGCTCTCAAGGGCCTGCCCAACAAGATCGCCGCAGGCAGTGGTTGGCACAACTTCACGCTGACCATCGACAACCCCTCGCAGTCCCGGTTCTCCAACATCCGTCTGTTCGCGGGCGTCAGCTCGACCTACGTCGGCTTCAAGGCGTTCCCGACCAGCCAGGTCTCGCTGCAGGCGTACTTCCCCAAGACCAAGCGGTGGGAGGACGTCACCGACACCGCGGGACACACTGACGGCTACTTCGGCCAGGGTTGGCTCGGCCCGCACACCCACATCAACGTGCCGATGCGCATCAACGTCAAGAAGAGCGCCCCGGTGGGCAAGGCGATGACCCTCGGCGCCGGTTTCTACCAGGACGCGCAGCACAAGTGCACGGCGATCACCGCCGCCACCTACAAGCTGCAGATCACCGCCCCGGCGCGGCACACCCGCTGACGCGACGGCCATGGGTAGGGCCCGCACCCCCGCGAGGCGTGCGGGCCCTACCGCTTGTGCCGTCCTCCGCCCAGGCGTTCCGGATCGTCTCCTGGTCATCCGCTACCAGCGCGCCGAAGCCACCAGATGTGATCGCCCGCCGGTCGCGGACCGTATGCGCTTCGGGGCGTCACGTCACGAGTGGGGCTCAGTCCTCCGCCGCGTCCTCGGTGATCCCCTCGGTGAACTCCCACCAGGCGAGCGGCAGCCAGTCGCCGTGGACGAAAGCGTCGACCGTCGCTCCACGGCCGCGGATGGCGACCTTGGTGCCGGGCGGATAGGTGGTGCCGGACAGGCCGGGGACCGGGACGATCAGGGTCCCGAAGCGTGGTGCCACTGTCCCGTCCTCCTTCGCGGCGCGGAGCGTGGCCGCGGCTACGACCGGCGGCGGGGTTTTCCGCGCTTGGCGCCGCTCGAACCCCGGCGCGGGTTCCGGCCGGTTGACTTGCCGGGCGCGGGCTTGTGCCGCGCGCCGCCGCCGGTTTCGGTGCGCTTGTTCTGCTGCGGCTGCCCGGGCGCCGGGCGGCGCCCCCGGGTGCTGTTGACCGTCCGGCCGCGGACGATCCCGATGAAGTCGTCCACCATGTCGGTGGTGGCGTCCTCGCGCCAGGACAGCGCCACCCGGGACCGCGGGGCGTCCGTCACCGGCCGGTAGGTGAGGTCCCTACGGTGGTGCAGCCGGGCGAGGGACTGCGGGACGACGAGCAGTCCCACCCCCGCCGCCACCAGTTCGACGGCGTCCGCCGTGGTGGCCGGGCGCTCGATCGCGGGCTGGCCCGGCCGACGTTCCCACTCCAGCGTCTCGTCCAGCGGATGGAACACCACCTCGTCGGCCAGCTCCTCGGCGGACACCTCGTCCACCGCGGCCACGATGTGGTCCTTCGGGACCACGACCACCGTCGTCTCGGTGTAGAGCGGGATGGCGCTCAGGTCCGTCCGGTCGAACGGCAACCGCACGAAGCCCGCGTCGGCGTCACGGCGACGTAGCACGTCGGGCGCCTCGGCGGCGGGCACCTGGATGAGCTCAAGTGGGATGTCGGGCAGCCGCTCGTGCCAGATCCGAACCCACTTGGCGGGGATCACGCCCGGTACGTACGCCAGCCGGAACGAGGGGGGTACTTCCGAGCCTGTCACATGGCCAGGTTACCGGGCGTGGTCAAAGCGGGTGCACGCGCTCGATATCCTTGACGGCATGACGTCGCGCAACAGCACCCAGACCATGAAGCCCGCCACGGCGGCGAAGAAGCTGGGTGTGTACCTCGAAGCCACCCCCGCGCAGTTCCGGGAGGGTGTCGTCACGCGCGACGAGCTCAACGCCCTGCAGGCTGACCCGCCGGAGTGGCTGCGCGAGCTGCGGCGCAACGGCCCGCACCCCCGGCCGGTCGTCGCGGCGAAGCTGGGCGTCTCCATCTCGGGCCTCGCCCGCGGCGGCGTCACCGAGCCGCTCACCACCGAGCAGATCGACGCACTGAAGCGGGACCTGCCCGAGTGGCTGCAAAAGGAGCGCGCCACCCAGGCCGAGGTCCGCAAGGAGACGGCGCGCCTCAAGGAGCAGCAGGCGGCGAAGAGCGCCGAGCCCCGGCGTCCGCGTTCCTGACGCTCACGCAGGCGGCGGCCGGGCCGCCACGGGCGGCTGTGACCTGCGCCCCGCGCGCCGTCGCCGCGTGATGCGGTGCCCGGTGTCCGTATACGGACGGTGTGGGCACCGATACGCCTGGATCCGGCGATTTGACACCAGAAGGTACCTTTGTCGACGGACTACTGGCGTGCCGGGAACGGCATTCGCCTCGCCGGAGACTCACCCGCGCGCACCCTGAAGGCACCGCGCTGTGCCGCGCTCCCGGGGATCACCGCACCACCGATCAGCTGAGCATGGGACCCTCCTTGGCCGAAAACATCACCCTCGACCGTGCCGACGGCCTCGACACAGCCCGGGGCGCCGACGCGTCCGGCAACCGGACCGTTCGCATCGGCGTCCTCGTCACCGCGCTGCTCACGGCGTGTATCGCCTTCCAGCTCAACGCGAGCATGCTCAGCCCAGCGCTGAAGAACATCCAGGACAGCCTGCACGCCACAGCCGCCGAGGTGGGGCTCACCCAGACCGCCTTCTTCACCTCGGCGGCGCTGTTCTCGCTGTTCCTGCCGCGGCTCGGTGATGTGATCGGCCGCCGCAAGGTGCTGGTGGGGATGCTGGCCCTGATGGCCGTCGGGTGTGTGGTGGCCGCGCTGGCGACGAGCGTCCCGATGCTGTTCGTGGGCCGGATCCTGCAGGGCGCGTCCGGGCCCGCCGTACCGCTCTGCCTGATCATGCTGCGGGTCGAGGTCACCGAGCCGAAGCGGTACGGGACCCTGCTCGGCGTGATCACCGCGGTCAACGGTGGCGTCGCCGGTGTCGACTCCGTCGGTGGTGGGTTCCTGGCGGACAAGCACGGCTTCCAGGCGGTCTTCTGGGCGATGGCCGCGGTGGCGGCGATCGCCACGGTCATGGCGGCCACCATGACGCCGGAGAGCAAGGTCGCCGACGCGAAGCGGATGGACTGGCCGGGTGTCGGACTGCTCGTGGTGTCGGTCGGTTCACTGCTCATCGCGTTGAACGAGGCAGGGAAACTGGCCGCGGCCAACTGGCCCCTTGTGGCCGGGCTCACGGTCGTCGCCGCCATCGCCTTCGGGCTGTTCTGGCGCACCGAGGGCCGCAGTTCGCATCCGCTGGTGGCGACCCGGCACCTAAAGGTGCGGTCCACCTGGGCGATCCTGCTGACCACCGTGCTCACCATGACCGGTGTGTTCGCCGTCATGAACGGGCTGATTCCCGCCTTCGCGCAGGACGCGAAGGCGGGCCTGGGGATGTCCGCCGAGCAGTCGGCGTGGTGGACGCTCACTCCGTACGCGCTGGCCGGTCTGGCCATGGGGCCGCTCGCCGGTCGGCTCGCCGCGACCTTCGGGTACGGGCGCGTACTGCGGCTGGGGCTGGTCGGGGCCGTGGCGTCGATCGCCTTGATGATCGTCACGCTCCCCGCGCACTCGCAACTCATGCTGCTGGCCGGGTCGATCCTGGTGGGCATCACCTACGCCGGTGTGGCGAACATCGTGCTCAACGGACTGGGCATCGTGCTCTCCCCGAGCGAGAACCCCGGCTTCCTGCCCGGCCTCAACGCGGGCGCGTTCAACCTCGGCGCGGGGCTCAGCTTCGCGGTGCTGTACGCGGTGAACACGGCGGCGCTGCCCACTGACGCGACGTCATCCGCCGGTTACACGGCCAGCATGATCGCCGGTGTCACCATCCTGGCCGCGGCCATCGCGACATCGTTCCTGATCCCCAAGCCGGTCTCCGCGGAGGCGGGCGCCTGAGCGGTGCGGCACCCACCCGGCAGGGCCCCGGTCAGCGGACCGGGGCCCTGCCGTGTGTCGCTGTCCGGGAGTTGGCGCCCACCGTGGTGGTCCGCGCGCCCGGCCGCGGTCGGTAAGGTCGAGCCTTCGTGACCGGATCGCGGGAAACCGGCGGGGGAGTGTCGAGTGGGCGTGGGACATGCGCTGATCGACACCACCCCGCTGCGTTCCTCACCGCGGTTCCGTCGGTTGTGGATCGGGCAGACGCTCTCCGCGTTCGGCGGTCGGATGACGGCGGTCGCCGTGATGTTCCAGGTCTGGCGGATGACCGGAAGTACCGCCTGGAGCGGGGCGGTTGGCCTGGCCCAGGCGGTACCGCTGCTGGCGTTCGGACTGTTCGCGGGCTCGGTCGTCGATCGTGTCGATCGACGCGGGTTCTACCTGGTGACCACCACCGGTCAGGCCGTCTGCTCGCTCCTGCTGGCCGCCCAGGGCTTCCTCGGGAACCTGCCGGTGATGGGGGTGTTGGCGCTGGTCGCGGGGCAGTCCTGCTTCGTCGCTGGTGGTGGCCCGGCGTCCCGCACCTTCCTCCCCTCCCTGCTGCCGAAGGACCAACTCGCCCCTGGACTGGCGCTCAACCGGATCGCAGGGCAGGCGGCGATGCTGCTGGGACCCGCGTTGGGCGGGGTGGTGCTGGGCTGGTGGGGCGTCGCAGGCTGTTATGCCGTCGACGCGATCACGTTCACGATGGCGTTCTACGGTGCGTTCGGGCTGCCGCCGATGCGACCGTGCGGGGAACCCTCCCGGCCGGGACTGCGCGGTGTGCTGGACGGCCTGGCGTTCCTGATGCGTGCGCCCCTGGTGCGCGGGGCGTTGCTCACGGATCTGGCGGCCACCGTACTGTCGATGCCGATGAGCCTGTTTCCGCTGGTCAACGCCGAGCGGTTCGGCGACGACCCGCGCACCCTCGGACTGTTCCTGTCCGCCGTCGCCGTTGGCGGGGTCATGGCGTCCGTCTTTTCCGGGACCTTCACCCGGCTGCCGCGTCCCGGTGTGGTGATGCTCGGCGGATCGGCGGCGTGGGGAGCGGCCCTCGCGCTGTTCGGCCTGGCGCCCGACCCGTGGGCCGGGTTGGCGTTGCTGGTGGTTGCCGGTGCCGCTGACACCGTGGCCGTGGTGTCCCGCAGCACGATCGTGCAGACGTACACGCCCGGTGATCTGCTCGGGCGGGTCAGCGCGGCCGAGCAGATGGTCGGGCAGGCGGGCCCCGACCTCGGCAACCTGCGCGGCGGTTTGGTCGCCAGTGCGACCTCGGGGGTGACCGCCCTGGTCAGCGGGGGTCTGATGTGCGTCGTGGCGGTCCTACTGATCGGGGTCAACACACCGGGGCTGCGCCGGTTCCCCAACGCGGAGCCTCAACCGGCCAGCCCCGACTGATCGTTGCACCCCGCGCGGGGTTCGCAGTTGGCGCTTCGGTGCGGGCTGTGCCCGTCCCCGCGGGCTCCCGCTACCGTTGGCCTTGAGGTTGGAGCCGGTGGGCGTGGAGCCAGGGGGAGTGGCGGCATGGTGGAACCCGTATCGCTGGGGGCCGTTTCGGCGATGCTCGGCGCCGCGTACGCCGGGATGGGCAACGAGGCGGGCAAGCGGGCGACGCAGTTGATCGGCGGTCTCGCTCGGCGGATCGTAGGGCGGGAAGTCACCGCGCCGCAGACGGTGTCGGAACGTGAGGGGCTCGCACGGCAGTTGTTCGAGGGGGCGCGGGGCGACGACCAGCACGCCCGCGCACTGGCCGAGTTGGCGGCCCTGGTGCACGGCACGCTGAGCCATCCCGCGGTTCGCCGTCAGCCGCAACTCCCCGGTGCCGTCACCTTGTTCAGCGACCGCCAGGAGCCGATGCGGCAGCTCGACCGTGAGGCCTCCCGGAAGTTCGACGGCCGACCGCGAAGAGTGCTGTTGCACGGTCCCGAGGGCATCGGCAGCAGTGCGCTGGCCGTGCAGTGGGGCTGGCGTGAGCTGCGGCGCTTTCCGGACGGGCAGTTGTACGTCGACCTCGGCGGCCGTGCGCTGGACGCGGCCGTGGCCGTGCACCGGGCGCTGAGTGAACTGGGCTTGTCCGACGAGGAGGTTCCGCCCGGACTGGAGGACCGCACCAACCTCTTCCGCGACCTCGTGACGGACCTACGGCTGCTCGTCGTGCTGGACCACGCGCATTCCGCCGCGCAGGTCGGACCGCTGCTCGCCTCCGAGCCCGGCGTCTTCACCATCGTCGTCGCCCACCGCCGCCTGCCTGGTCTGGACGCCGTACCGATCGAAGTGGAGCCGCTGTCCAGGAAGTACGCCGTGCAACTGCTCACGGACATCGCGGGCCGCAAGGCGGTCGACCGCGCCCGCGGCACGTTGCCGTCCGTGCTGGCCCGCTGCGCTGGTTCACCGTACGCCCTGTGGGCGGTCGCACCGCGACTGACCGCGCCGCCCCACGAGGAAGCAGGCTCCACCATGGCCGTGCACGACCCCGTCCGTACCCACGCCGAGGACGTCTACTCACGGCTTTCACCGGACGCGGCCCTGGTGTACCGGCGGGCGGCGCTGTGGCCGTGGCCCGCCCTGAGCCCCGCGGCAGCCGCGGCGGCGGCCGAAGTCACGGAGTCGGCGGCCGCCGGGCTGCTCGAAGAACTGGAGGCCCTACGGCTGTTGGAGCCAGTCGGCTCCGGCCGCTTCCGCTACCGCCCGGCCGTGCGCCGCCACGCCGAAGAGACGGCCGCGCGCGAGGACGGCATCGCGGACTGCCGGAAGGCCGTGCGGCGCACCGTGGAGTGGTATCTCGACTTCGCGGTACGGGCTGGCCGCGCCGCGCTGCGGCAGAGCTGGCGCGTCGGCCGGGCCGCCAACGAACTGGCGCCGGGCGACTACCCGTCGCCGGGCGAGGCGCTCGCCGCCCTCGTGGGCGAGCTGGACAACCTCGTTCAGGCGGTCCTCGCCGCCAAGGAGTTCGAACTGGGCGACACCGCGTGTCAGCTGTGCGAGGCGCTGTGGGCGGCGCAGCTCAAGGACGGACGGCACGAAGAGGTGCTGCCCGCCCTGCGGGCGGCGGTGGACGTGGCCGGGCAGCTGCCTCCCGGCGGCCTGATGGCGGGGCGCATGCACACGCTGCTCGCCATGGCGTTGATCCCGTCCCGCCGGTTCGCCGAGGCCGAAACCGCGGCGCGGGCCGCCGCCGAGGCCGAACGGCAGGCCGACCACCTACGCGGTGCGGCGACCGCGACCGAAACCCTGGGGCTGGTACGGCTGGCGCAGTGGCGTTTCCACGACGCCTACGAGCTGTTCACCGAGGCGGACCGCATCCTGGACGGCATCGGCGAGGACGACCTCGGCTTCGCCGACGTTCCCCGCGCCCGTGCGCTGCTGCGGCGGCACCGGGGCCGTGCGCTGCGCGGACTGGACAACTGGGCGGAGTCCGAGGAGGAGTTGACGGCGGCCCTGGGCTTCTTCCGGGAGACCCAGGAGCCATACAACACCGCCCGTACGCTCACCGACCTCGCCGAGACGTACGTGCTCGCCGGACGCCGACCGGACGCGTTGCCGCTGATCGACGAGGCGATCGACGCGCTGGTGAACGAGAACGCCCACTACCACGTGGCCCATCTGCGCGCGCTGCGCGAAAGCTGCGTCAGCGAGCCGAACCGGTCGCCATGACCGAGACCTGGTGGGCGGTCCCGCCGGTCCACACCGTCAACCCGCCTGCCAGGTCGGCCGGTTCCTTGCCAGCGGCCAGCCATGCGTGCAGGGCCGAGGCGTAGGCCGCCGGGTCCGCGGAGCGCGGGTCGGCGACAAGACGGAACGTCTCGCCTGCCCGGGTGCGCACCGTGCAGCTCCCGGCGTCCGTGACATACGCCGCCACGGCACAGAACCGATGGCGCTCCAGTACGTCCATGGCCCAGTGCTCCGGCGGGCCGAGCCGTGGATCGTCCGCGGCGCCGTACCGGAAGATCACGTCCGCGCACGACAACAGGCCCGGATCCAGGGTGTCCTCGTGCACCGCGGTGTGTGCCTCCCCTTCGCCGTCCGGCTCGTACCGGGGGTCGGCGAAGCGGGTGACGGCCACCTCCGCGGTACCCAGCAGGCGCGTCAGCACTCGCAACGGGGCGGTGCGCGACGGTGGTTCGTAGGGCGGCAGCGGCAGCGGATCGAGCAGTGCGGGTGTCGCGGGCTCCGGGACCGACATCAGTTGGTAGAAGGTACGGCGCAGCAAAGCCGCCGCCGCACCGGGAACGGAGGTCGTCAGCTCCCCGGGGCCGGGCAGCGGATGGTGTTCGGCCATCAGCCCCGCCAACTGCGGCCCAAGCGGAGAGTACGGGCACAGCCGCGGTGCCTTCCGTACGAAGTCGGCGACCGGGGTGTCCGCGCCGAGCGACGCCAGCGATGCCGCGCCGAGCAGGACGGGCGTGCCCAGGGCGGCGGCGTAGTAGGAAACGGAACCGAAGTCACCCAGCACCGCGTCGGCCGCGATCAACGCCTGGCGCCAACCCTCCACCGGATCAACGAGGGTGAGCCCCGAACGACGTGCCCTGTCGAGCCAGCTCCGTAGCTGCCCGGGGCCGTGGCCGTACCAGATGTTGGGATGCAGCACCGCGGCGATACGGTATTCGTCGGCGGGCAGCTCCGCGGTCAACCTCGGCAGCAGGAACGGCAGTAGGTCATCGTCGCCGCCGTCGCCGAACAGGGAGTCGGGATTCCACGTCGAGTTCAGCAGTACGAGGCGCTGTCCGCGCCGCACACCCAGCGCCCTGCGGAAGCGTTCCCGGTAGGGCCGGGCGGCCAGCATCCGGTCGAAGCAGGGGTCTCCGGCGAGTACGGCGGTCGGCGCCGCTTCCGGGCAGGCGGCGCGTAGCCGGTCCGCCTGTTCGTGGTGGGACAGGACGAGTGCGTCCGCGACGGGAACGCCGTCGGCCAACAGCCACTCGGGGGAAAGCCCGAAGACAGGCGCAGGCAGTTCGGCGTTCGGCGTTCGGCGTTCGGCGTTCGGCGTTCGGCGTTCGGCGTTCGGCGTGGCGAGTTTCTTATTGTATCCAACGCCATGCGACAGGACCGCCAACTTCCCTTGCAGAGACCGCAGTTCACCTCCGAAGCTCGCCGAGACCGCCAGGTCCACCGGTGTCGCCAGTGCCTGCTCCCAGGGCAGTACCGGTATGCCGAGCGTTGACAACAACTCGGCCACCCCAGCCTGGAACGGCGACGATCCCGTACACGTCGCCAGCAGTTGCACCCGCAAGTCATCGCGGAACAAGGGCAGCACATCGAGCAGCCGGGTCGCCGACGTCACGTTGTGGATGACGAGGAGGACCTTGTGGCACCGCCCCCGGGTGGCCCAGCGCGCCGAGTCGGGACCGACCGGTACGCGTATCCATCCCGCCCCGACCTCGGTCAACCCGATCTCCTTCATCTGCCCGTGGCGCGTCCGTCACCCGTGGGGGCCTCCCTCGTGGCACTCGCGCCACTTCCGTGTCGTCACCCCGGACAGTACCCCGGGCGCCGGTCCTGTTGGACCGGCGCCCGGAGAGGTCGTGTCGATCGCCTGCTATGAGATGGTCTGCGCCCACTTCTGGGCGACAGTCTGCTTGGCGGTCGTCAGCTGGTCCTCGGTGGGGAAGGCAGGCGAGCCGGAGACCGCGGGGAGCTTGCCCGCGGCGACGGGGTCGAGGCTGCCGTTGACCTCCATGGCGTCCATCATCGCCGGGCGGGCGTACCCCTTGAGGAACAGGTTCTGGCCGTCGTTGCTGTACAGGTACTCCTCCCACAGCCGGGCGGCGGCCGGGTGCGGGGCGTTGGCGTTGATCGCCTGCGAGTAGTACTGGGCGTAGACGCCGTCGGTGGGGACGTTCACCTGCCAGTTGACGCCCTTGTTCTTGAAGGTGTCCGCGTAGGCGACGTTCAGGTAGTCCCAGTCGATGGTGATCGGCGTCTGGCCCTTCACGATCGAGGCCGGGGTGGCGAACGCCGGGTTGTAGTTGCCGAGGCGCTTGAGCTTGGCGAAGAAGTCAAGGCCGGGCTGGATCTGCACGAACGACCCGCCGTTCGCCATGGACGCCGCGTACACCGCGCCGAACGCCGCGCCGGACTTGGTGGGGTCGCCGTTGAGCGAGACCTGGCCCCGGTACTCGGGCTTGACCAGGTCGGCGAAGGTCTTCGGGCACTCCTTGACGCGCTTGGCGTCGCAGCCGATCGAGATGTAGCCGCCGTAGTCGTTGTACCAGTCGGCGTTGCTGTCCTTCTGGGCGGCGGGTATCTGGTCGAAGTTGGCCACCTTGTAGGGGGCGAACAGGCCCTGCTGGGTGCCGCTGAGCGCGAACTGCGAACCCAGGTCCAGCACGTCGGGCGCGTTCGACTGGCCCTTGCGGGACGTGACGGCGGTTATCTCGTCCTGGCTGGAACCCGTCGGGTTGTCGTCCTGCACCTTGATGCCGTACTTCTTGCTGAAGCCGTCGATGATCGCGCCGTAGTTGGCCCAGTCGCGGGGCAGGGCGATGACGTTGAGTGTGCCCTCCTTCTTGGCGGCGGCCACCAGGGCGTCCATACCGCCGAGGTCGGCCGCCGAGGTGGCGGTTGAAGCGTTCTTGTCGTTCGCCGTGGTGCTCGCGGCGGGCGTGGAACCACAGGCGCTCAGGGTGAGCGCCGCCGCGGCCAGGACGCCGGTGGCGCCGATCGCCCGATTACGGGGCACGTTCACGGGTACTCCTTGCGGGGGTCTGAGGGGGCCAGCCTGTGGTGCAACATGACCGGCTCAGTACGTAGCAGTTTCGTGGCTGAAAAGTGAACAAGTGGCTGAGAAGCGCTGACGGTAATCGGAAAGAAGCAGAACGTCGAGAGGGGGTAGGCACTGTGTGACGGATCTTTGCCAGATTGCGGCGCGTTTGATACCCGATCGCGCGTTCGGAGCGTCGCCGCATCGGTGAAGGCGGTGTGGTACTCGTGAGTAGTGGTGTGGAAGCGATGCGAAAGGGATGTGTGACCGCGAGTTGGTGGAGAGTGGGGGATCCGGAGCGGATCGCTGGTGATGGGTACGGATCGGTCGCACAGCCCCAAATGGGCGCGCGGACGATCCGTGGTGCGGGGTGGCGGCCGGTTACTCGGTCGACGCCTCGTGGACGGCGGCGAACAGTCCGCGCGCCTGGCTGCCGTCTGCTAGCCGCCAGTTCGCGGTGACATGCCCCAATAGCGACTGGGGTTCGCCCTGTTCGGGACGGAGTACCCGATTCACCCTGACTCGCAGCTGCCGATCACCGGTGCGTACCAGGAGGTCGGTGCCGTGCGGCCCGTCGGCCACGGTCCAGGACGCGTCCGGCGCCAGCCGGCCGCTCTCGGCGAAGTGGCTGGTGACGGTCGGGTCGGGGGTGTCGTGCACGCTCTGCGCCTGCGGCTCGGCCCGGCCCGCGATCAGGGCGAGCAGTTGGGTGACGAGCACCGGGTCGTGGACGCCGTCGTAGACCCACCGGCGCCCCAGCACCCCGTGCTCCGTGGTGCCGAGGAGCGCGTGCTCGGCCTTGTCGAGCGGAGCCCCGCGGTAGGTGAGCGGCGCGTGGTACGTGACCGGCGAGTCACCGGACCCGTCGGTGGCCGCCATGAACTCGATCCCGACCTCGCCCCGCGGATCGTCGAGTCGGAAACCGCCCACCTTGCTCAGCTCCGGCGTGCGCCCGGCGGCGCCGAGGTGCCAGGGCTGCGCGGGCAGCCATGCCGAGAGCAGCTCCAGCTTGCTCGGCGTCAACGTGGTGCGGTGGATGATGGACATGCCTCGAAAACCCCTCCCGTTGGTAGCGGCCATCCTGCCATTCCCGTTACCCGGAAGGGGAGTTGCGGGGTTGGCCGACCACGCGCCGTGTCCCGTGCTGCTCGCCTTGCCGGAACCGGCACCGGGCCTCGACACCATCCCGCCGTCGCATCACCGGTAGCGGGGTTCGGCCTGGCTGGGCATGACGCCGCGCGGCAGGCCCAGCTTCGCCCGTGCGTAGGCGTCGGCTTCCGCGTCGGTGGCGAACAGCCGCCCGGTGGCGCGCAGTCCGGCCAGGGCGCCGAGCGCCTCCATGGGCCGCAGATGCTCGTCGCGGACGCCGCACACCAGCACCAGGGTTCCGCGTCCGGCCAACGCGGCGACCGCGTCCCGAAGTGCCAGGATCCCGGTCGTGTCGACCGCGGTGACCCGCGACAGGCGCAGCACGACGACGGACGCCCGGCACCGCAGCACCGGCCGCAGCAGTCGCGCGGCCGAGGCGAACAGCAGCGGCCCCTCGATCCGGTAGACGGCGAGCGGCTGGCCATCGGCCTCCCGTCGCACACAGGCGGAACGCGCCACCGCGCGCAGCGCCAGGCCCGCGGCCAGCACAACCCCGGCGCCCACTGCGGCGACCAGACCGCACCCCAACGTGACCGTCGCCGTCACCGCGACCACCACCAGTTGCCCCCGGTCCGCCCTCACCAGCGCCCGCAGCGAGCGGACGTCCACCATCCGTACCGCGGTGGCGATCAGCACCCCGGCCAGCGCGCACAGCGGCACCGTCGCCACCAGCGGCGCGGCGGCGAACGACAGCGCCGCCAACGCCACCGCGTGCACCAGGGCGGCCAGCCGTGAACACGCCCCCTGCCGCACGTTGTTGGCGGTACGGACCACGGTCCCGGTCGCCGCCAGTCCGCCGAACAGCGACGCGGCCAGGTTGGCCACGCCCTGCCCGAACAACTCCCGGTCCCCGTCGTGTGGTTCACCGCCGCTCATCGCGTCCGCCGCCGCGGCCGTGATCAGCGCCTCCAGTGCCACCACCGCCGCGACGGTCACCGCCGACGGCAGTAGCATCGGCACACAGCGCGGTTCCACGAAGCCCAGCGACGGACGCGGAAGACTGGACGGCACATGCCCGATGGACGGCAACGGCAGCCGCGACACCCGTACCACGGCGGTGGCGCCGACCACGGCTACCAGGGCCGACGGCAGGTTCGGCAGCAGTCGGCCACCGGCCAGCTGGGCGAACACCACCGCTGAACACAGCGCCAGCGCGACCCAGTTGGGGTGGGCGGCGGACCTGATCGCGGCCTCGATGACGGTGCCGCGCGGACGTACGGCGGTTCCCACGCCGGGCGGGATCTGCTGAAGGGCGATCACGGCGGCGCTGCCGATGGTGAATCCCCTGACCACGGGCGCCGGAAGGTAGCGAAGGCATCCGCTCACCCGCAGCAGCGCCAAAGCCATGGTCAGCAACCCGGCCATCAGCCCGACGGTCAGCGCACCACGGACACCGAAGCGGTGAGCGACGGGTGCGATCACCACCGTCAACACCCCTGTGGGACCGGACACCTGAAGGTCGGAACCGCCCAACAGCGCGGCCAGACCACCGGCCACCACCGCACTGGCCAACCCCGCCTGCGGGCCGAGGCCCGACGCGGCACCCAGTCCGAGGGCGAGCGGAAGCGCGGTGACGGCGACCATGAGCCCGGCCAGCACGTCCTTGCGCGGGCAGCGTCGCATGGCAACGAGGTCGTCCCGGCTGGGCAGTAGACCGCGCAACCGAGTCCGGGCGCTTCCCCTGTCGCTGCCGGTGATCACTGGAACACATTCCCTCCTAACTGGTGGTGCGTCGCGTCAGGAAGACAACCGGCAAGGGGAAAAGGGGATTTCGGGCGGCGGAATAGGAGCCAGCCCACTTTGACAACATCGTGCGAATCCAACGGCGTGGTGTATTCGACGATGGCACGGGCTACATGGCCGCTGCAATAAAGTCCGGAATACTCGGATTTTCCGGTGAATCGGAGGGCTGGGGAACGACGGGACGGTGGCGGACCTGCTCACCGGCGAAACTGCTCGAAGCGCCCCGGCGTTCACGGTGGTCGGCGGCGAGATCACGCACCCAGTCCGGCGGTGACCGCCCGTCCCGTCTCCACCGCCGTGAGGTACGGCCGCACATCGTGCGCCTTGGCACCGTTGTGGACGAGGAGATCGGTGACCCGCTCGCCGAACGCGGGCGCGAGGGCCTTCACCAGGGCGACCGCGTCGCCCTGGTCGGCCACGTTGGTCCAGCGCTTGACCGGCACCGGCCAGCGGGCGCGTCCGTTGGCCGGTGCCGGTGTCAGACGGTCGAAGACGACGTTGGACACGCCGAGTGGTGAGCCCAACGTGACCAACGTGAGGTCAGGCCACTCGGGATGGGCGCACAGCGCCTCGTACGCGACCACGCTGCCCAGTGAGTGGGCGACGATCACCCGGGTCTCGTAGGTCACCTCCCGCACCAGGCGTTCCTTTACCCGTGCCCGTGTTTCCGGCTCGGTGAAGTAGCGGCGGACCTGCCGTGCGCTGGAGATCATCAGGCGTTCGCTCAACCCGGCGAAGAACGACGAGTGGCTGAGCGCGTCCAGCGCCCGCTGCACGACGTTGGGGGCGCGCAGCCGTACGGCGGCCTCCGGACCGGTGACCGCCGTTTCCTGGCGGGCGGCCGACTCCCACCAGAGCAGGAGCAGTTCGCGTTCGATACCGTCCTCGACATCGGAGGCGTCCAACTCCGGTACCGCCAGGCCACGATGGCCCGCGGGGCGGAACAGGTCCCCGTAGAACGCCATGGCGACATCGTCGCGGTCCACCTGCCCACCGGCGAGGGCAAGGCCGTCCGACAGTGCTGGAAACCAGTCGGTCAGCAGTGATTCCGCTCCCTTGACCTGCTGCGCGATGCCGTGGACGAGGACGATCCGGCTCATGCAAATCCCTTCGCGGGAGGCGGCGTGAGGTTGAGGCGCAGGGCGACCGCGCCCATGTCGGTGGCGACACAGATGCGGCCGGTGTCGTCGGAAGCGATGTCGTTGATGCCGCTGCCGATGTCGAGTTCGGCGGTCCAGGTGGGGGACTTCATGTCCCAGACCCGCAGTTGGCCGTATTGGTCGGCTGCGATCACCGTTGGGGTGCCCTGCAGTCGTGCCACGCGGACGGCCCGTATCGCGGAGGCGAACGGCTTCAGGTCCGGGCTGACGTCGGTCCCGTCGGCCACGTCCCAGACGCGCACCCGCCCGTCACCCGCACCGGAGACGACCAGCTCCCGGTCGAGATGGGCGAAGTCAACGCAGTAGGCGCCCCTGTCGTGGTGGCCGAGTGGAGGCCGGAACGGCTGGCCGGTGCTCAGGTCCCACAGCCGTACCGTCCCGTCGAAGGCGGCGCTGGCGACCACGGGCGTACCGTTGACTGTCGCGGCACGCACGGCCAGGACGTCCGAGGTGTGTCCGGCCATGGGACGACACACCGGTGCCTGGGTGTGGACGTCCCAGGCGTGCAGGGTGTAGTCCCGTGCCACCGACACGGCGACGGGACGGTTGTCGAGGGAGCACAGGCAGCCTGCGAAGGTCACGCCTGAGCGCCTGCCCAGCCGCTTTCGGCTACCGAGGTCCCAGACTTCGGCCCCCAACACCGTGGTGCGCAGCAGCAGAACGGCCCCGTTCATTTCGGTGGCCGACACTTCGTAGGCGGCCTGATTGGCTGAGATGATGTGAGCCGCGATCTGCCGCCCGTCGTCCAGATCGTGGGTCCGTACCGTTCCGTTCAGGCCGCCGGTGACGACGGCCGTACTGCCGTCAGTGGTACGGATGATGCTCGCCGAGATCAGGCGTTGTTCCGCACCGCACAACGGCTCGCCGACGGGACGCATGGAGTCAAGGTCGCAGACCCGCACCTCGTACGAGTACCGGACCACCACCACTGGCACCCCGTCCACCTCCCCCAGTACCGGCGCGGGGTGGTACTCCAGCAATCCGACGGCGGTGTCGCCCTCCAGTGGAGGACCCATGGCTCTGCCCGTCTCCAAGTCCCAGAGGCGCACGGTGCTGTCGAAGGACACGGATGCGACCACGGTCCTCCCGCCGAGGCGGCCGAGGCTGCCGACCACAACGCGCGAGGTGTGACCAAGCATGGGCTGGCCCACGGCGGAGCGCGTCACGATGTCGTACACATAGACGCCGTTGCCCTCACGGGTGACCAGCACCACCGGCCGGTCCGCTTCGAACGCGACCGCCAGCGAACTGGCGGTGAGCGCGAGGTCCTCGACATTGAAGTGCGCGTACGGATGGGTGGGGGGCAGCAGCCCACGCCCGCTCAACCGCCATGCGTATGTGTGGGCCAGCGATGTGGCGATGACGATTTCCAGCGCCTGGCCGGTCGCCCGGACGGCCAGGTGCCGGATCCCACCGATGTGTCCCGTCAGCGGCGGGACGACGAGCTCCCCGGTGAACATGTCCCAGACACGGACGGTTCCGTCCTCGCTGCCGCTGATGACGACCGGCGCGCCCTCCAACGTCCCGAGCGCCACGCACCGCACGGCGTTGGTGTGCCCCTCCAGGGACCGGCTCACCGGAGTGCCGTGGAGTACGCCCCACGTCCGCACCATGGTGTCGGAGCCGCCCGTCACGGCCACCATCCGCCCACCGAACTGCGCGACGGCCACGGCCAGTACCTGTCCCGAGTGGCCTTCCAAAGGAGGACCGGCCTGCTTGCGGGTGCGCAGGTCCCACACCCGGGCGGTGCCGTCCTCGCCACCGGTGACGGCCAAGGGGTGCCCCTGGGCATCGCAGTACGCGACGGACGTCACCGCACCGGCATGGCCTTCGGCGGGTTGGTCTGTCGCCAGGTCCCAGATCCGCGCGGTGCGGTCGTCGCTGACGGTGACCGCGAGGGAGACGCCGTCGGCGAAGGCGGCGGCGTTGATGTCGTCCACGTGCCCGCGCAGTGGTTGCCCTATCTGCCGCAGCGAACGCAGGTCCCACAGCCGGGCTTCGAGTCTTCCGCTGGTGAGGGCGACGGGACGGCCGTCGAACTCTCCGATCTCCACAGAGGCGACCCCGCTGCGCGTGAAGTAGACGTGCGCCCTTACCGGTTCGCCGATCTGGCGGCCTTGGGCCAGGTCCCACAGGCTCAGCATGCCCGCCTTGTCGCCGACCAGTGCCACGGTTCGCGCGTCCATCGATCCCACCGACACCGCGGTGACCGCCTCCGCCGCTCCGATGAGGGGAGCGCCGTGGAGGAGCGGGTCAGCTCCGGTGGACAGCGGGCCGAAGTTCCAGACGTGGACGGCCTTGTCGTCCCCTCCGGTGGCCGCGAGGGGCAACCCGTCCAGCTCACCGAGTGCGGCGCTGCGCACCGTGCGTCGGTGCGCGGCCAGATCACAGCCGAGCTGTCTTCTGCTCGTGAGGTCCCAGATCCGGGCCGTGCCGTCGCTGCTCGTGGTGAGCGCCACGGGCTGATCGGCGAGCGAGCCGATGACGATGGACTCGATACTGTTGGTGTGTCCGGTCAGCGGCGAGCCGTACTCCTGCCCCGCCGACAGGTCCCAGACCCGGACCGTGCCGTCCACCCCACCGGTCAACGCCACGGTGTAGTGGCCCAGTTCACCGATGGCCACGGCCCGCACCGAGACGCCGACCCGCAGCGGTTCACCGATCTGCCGCTGTGTGGTCAGGTCCCAGATCCTTGCGGTGGTGTCCATGGAGCCGGTCACGGCGATGGGCCGTCCGTCCAGCTTCCCAACGGCCACACATCTGATCGGCTTGGTGTGCCCGCTCAACAACCGGTGCACCCCGCTCGCCGACCACCAGGCCCAACGCGCGCTCCACGGAAGGCAGATGCCGAGGTCATCCACGCGGTCGGCGAGCTCGTTCGCCTCGCAGCGACGTGCGGACAGTTGCAGATCGGCGGCCCGGCCGCCCAGCGGCCGGTCCGGGGTGAGCCGGTGGGCGATCTGCTCGTAGGAGCTGCGGATCCGCCGCGCGGCGTCGCCGTCCACGGAGGCGAACGCCGTCAGCAGGGCGAGCGGTTCGCAGGCGAGCAGGAATCCGGGGTCCGTTATGAGCTCGCTGAGCCTGCCGCCCGCGCTCGCGTGGGTGGCCAGGTGCTGACGTACGTAGGGAGCGGCCGCGAACCAGTCCCGCCTGCCGTCGGCCGTCGCCGGAACGAGGGAGAGCAGCGCCTGGACGACGAGGTGCTGGACCTCCTCCGGCGGCCGGTCGGTGGTCGCCCGCAGGTGCTCGGCCAGGGCCTTGTGGTAGAGCCGGTAGACGGAGCGGTGGTCGTCGTCGATGACCTCGGCGATGTACGCCTCCGCCACGTCCAGCGCCCAGGAGACGTCCTCTTCTGTGCACGGCACCCCGGAGATGACCGTGCTCAGCGTCGTCCACACCCGGCCGCGCGGCAGCCCCTTGCCCTCGGAGAAGGCGAGGGCGAGCAGCATCCTGCGCACCCGGGGCTCATCGGGACCGAAGCGGGCGAGGTAGTCGTCGAACGCCTCCCCGACCTCGCTCGGCAACTCCTCGTGCCAACCGGGGCGGGAGACGTCGACCACGGCCCGGTCCGAGCGCAGGGTCCGGGCGGTGGTCCTGGCGTAGAGGTAGACGCCCGCGGCCTTCGCGGCCACGCTCTGGGCGACCGTTGTGGCCAGCTCCGGTCGGCCGCGGTACGGAGTGGGGACCTCGGGCTCGTCCGGGGCGAGCAGCACCCTGGTGACGTAACCGGTGACATCGCTGGTGTTGGCGCGGTAGCCCGGCTGGTCCAGGTCGAGGCAGACGAACGTCGGTCCCAGCGGGGTCACCAGCTCGTGCCGGGTGCCTACCAGCAGCCGTACGCCCCGGATCTCCGACATCGGGCGCAGCAACTCCCGGGTGATGCGCCGTGGTTCGCCGTGGCCTCCGGCGTCGGCCGCGGTGTCGGACCCGGCCTCGTCCACCGCGTCCACGACGATGACCAATGGTGGTGACTGGCGTCCGCGCCGGGTGAGTTCCTGTAGCAGGGAGGCCGTGCCCTCCGCCGCGACGCCCAGTGCGCAGGCGATCCGGTCGACCACGTCCTCCAGGCGCTTGTGCCGGGCGTGGACGGCGGCCGTCACACATCCCTCGGGCACGACGGTCGCCGGATCGACGTCCGTCAGATCGATCCTGGTCCGGTACTGGCTGGCGGAGAGCGCGACGATCCTGCCCAGTACCGCCGACTTGCCGCAGCCGGGACTGCCGGTGACCACCCTGCCCTTGCCGTCACCGTTGTCGGCGGTCAGCCAGCTCACCAGCTCGGACAGCACGCGGACGCGTCCGCTGAAGTACAGCCCCTGCTCGGACTCGAACTCCACCCCGCGCGACCGCGGGCCGAAGTGCTCGGCCAGGTCCTGCTCGGCGACCCGGCGCTGCACTTCGAGGTCGGTCCCGATGGGCGGGAGTTCCTCCCGGTAGCCGGAGTTGGGCAGGAACGGTGCCAGCCCCGTGACCAGGCCGCTGGCCAACTCGGCGCGCTGACCGCGCCGTTCCGCCTCCCAGCGTTCGTTGACCGCCTTCACCAGTTCGGTGAGGTCCAGGTACCGCTGGCGCTGCCCGGTACGGCTGGTGGTGGTCCGCACCGCGTCGGCGAGGGCGGAGACGAAGACACCGTCCTCGGCGACGTCCTTGCGACGGGCGGAGGCCAGGAACCACAGGCCGGTGGAGTCCCCGGAGCCGTACCGGTAGGCGATCGTGTGCAGTGCGAGCGAGGCGGCCTCCGCACCGCCCGCGCCGCCTGAACACGTGTCGAGTATGAGCAGGAGGTTGCGCAGTCGGCCACGGCACAGGATGCGCACCAGGTCCTCGGTGGCCAGCGCGGTGGTCGCCGGGTCCTCGTCGTGCGAGTCCCAGCACATCAGGTAGTGCCGGTCGCGGTCCGCCACGACGCCGTGCCCGGCGAAGTACGTCACCACCACGTCGTCCGGCGTGAGGTCGGCGTCGTCGGACCAGTGGCGCAGCTTCTGCCGGACCTGTTCCGCACTGTCGTACTCACCGAGTCCGGGGAGCACCGGCTGGTATCCGAAGCCGGTGAACAACTCGGCCATCGCGCGGATGTCGGCGGGAACGTGGCGCAGTTGTTCTTCCTCCGGCAGGTGGCAGTAGCGACCGCTGCCCAACGCGACAAAGAACCGACGCCCCACCTGTTGCCCCACCGCCGTCTCCCCACAGCCTCACCGGAAACTGTAGCGGGACGGCGGCGGGCGGTACCGGTCAGCCGGTCAACTGCCCTGTGGGCCTTACCGGTTGGTCAGCCGGTCGTAGGCGACCAAAAGGTGTTCCGGGCCGCGCAGGGCGGCGTTTCGCCGGTAGGGGGGTGGGTCGGCGACCAGGCGGGGGGCGGTCAGGCGGTTGGCCAGGGCGGTGAGTGCCAACTGGGCTTCGGCGCGGGCCAGTGCGGCGCCCACGCAGTAGTGGATGCCGCCGCCGAAGCCGAGGTGGGCGTTGTCCGCGCGGTCGGGGACGAAGCGGTCCGGGTCGGGGAAGCGGCGCGGGTCGCGGTTGCCCGCGGCGAGCATGATGCGCAGCCTTGAGCCCTTGGGGATGGTGGTGCCCGCGATGTCGATGTCGGCGAGCGTGCTGCGGCCGGACATCTGCACCGGAGGGTCGTAGCGCAGCACCTCCTCCACCAGCGGGGTGGCCAGGTCGGGGTCGCTGCGCAGCCGGGCGAGCACGTTCGGGTCGCGCAGCAGCGCGAGGGTGCCGTTGGCGATCAGGTTGACGGTGGTCTCGTGACCGGCGATGAGCAGCAGCACGAGGGTGACGCGCAGGTCCACCGGGCCCATCGGGCCCTCGTCGTCGCCGCTGGCCATCAGGGCGGACAGCAGGTCGTCACCGGGCTCGGCCCGGCGCTGCTGGATGAGACCCTCCAGGTACTGGAGCAGTTGGTCGCGGGCCTGCTGGGCGTCGCGGATCTGCTCCTCGGTCGGCGAGTCGACGGGGTCCAGGGCGAGGGTGAGCCGACGTGAGAGGGCGCCGAAGACCGGCTCGTCCTCGCGCGGTACGCCGAGCAGTTCGCAGATCACGGTGACCGGCAGCGGATAGGCGAGGTCGGTCACCACGTCGAGCTGGCCCGGCCCCGAACCGGTGTGGGCGTCGAGGAGTTGGTCCACCAGTTCGGCTATGTGGTCGCGCATGCCCATGATCCGGGGGATGAACTCCCCGGTGACCAGGCGGCGCAGCCGGTCGTGCCGCGGCGGGTCCTGGACCAGCAGACTGCGGAGGGCGGGCTCGGGGGCCTGCGGGTTGAGCCGGTCGGCGCTGATCCGCGGATCGTGCAGTAGCTGGGCGATCTCGTGGTAGCCGCTGACCAGCCAGGTCCCGTTCTCCATGCGCGCCACCGGCCGCTCGCGCATCAGCGCGTAGCACGGGTACGGGTCGGCGCGGTTGTCGTACCGCATGACCTGGGCGAACAGGTCGGTGGGCGAAAGTTGTGTGGTGGTCATCAACGTGCTCCCTTACGGGTGTGCGGTCATGACGGGTCGGCGTTGGGCTGTCGCGGTTGCTGCGGTTGCTGCGGTTGCTGCGGTTGCTGCGGCTGTCGCGGCTGTTGATCGGCGCGGGAACTCGGCGTCCACGGCGGTGGGTTGGGGTGGGCCGTCGGGGGCGTTGAGCACGGGTGGGAAGGGTGCCCCGGCCTCGATGAGGGCGGCGTAACCGCCCAGTACCCGGGGGGAGTTGACGGCCACGGCGGCCACCAGCCGCCCGTCGCGCCCGTATGCGGCGACGAAGCGGCGCTGGGCCAGGGTGCCCTGGGTGATGACCACCTGGTCGGCGATGGCGGGCAGGCCCACGGACTTGCAGTTGACCCCGAACTGGTTGGACCAGAAGGCCGGTAGCGGCTGGTGGACCCGGTGGCCGCCGTGGGCCATGTTGTGCGCCGCGGTGCGGGCCTGGCGGACGGCGTTGTCCCAGTGGTCGAGCCGCAGCAACTGCCCGGGGTAGCGGGGGTGCGGCCAGCGGGCGATGTCGCCCGCGGCGAAGACCTCCGGTACGACGGCGCCGTCGGGAGTCAGCACCCGGCAGGTGGCGTCGCAGGTCACGCCGTGGTCGTCGACGGCCAGGCCGGATCCGGCCAGCCAGCCGGTGTTGGCGACCGCGCCGGTCGCCACGACGGCCACCTCGGCCTCCACCGTGCTGCCGTCGGACAGCACCGCGCGCCGCAACCGGCCGTGCGAGTCGCCCTCCAGGGTGCGGACCGTGGTGTTCAGCCGCAGGTCGACTCCGGCGTCGCGGTACCAGTCGGCGGCGGCCCGGCCGACCACCCCGCCCAGCGCGCTCGCCAGCGGGGCCGCGCCGCGCTGGGTCACCGTCACCGCGAGGCCGAGGTCCCGGCAGGACGAGGCGACCTCGCCGCCGGTGAAGCCCGCGCCGATCACCAGCACCCGGTGCGGACCGGCGAGCAGCGCCGCGCGCAGCCGCTCGGCGTCCTCCCGGCCGCGCAGTACGTGGACGCCCCGCAGGCCGCCTCCGGCCTGCTCGGGCCATGGGCGGGCGCGGGTTCCGGTGGCGATCAGCAGCCGGTCGTACCGGATCCGGCGCCCGTCGGCCAGCACCACCTGGCGGCCGGGCACGTCAAGGCCGGTCGCGGCGGTGCCCAGCAGCCAGTGGGCGTCGATGTCGCGCAGCCGGGGCAGCGTGGTGTGGTCGGCGGGCAGCCAGCCGGACAGCACCGCCTTCGACAGCGGGGGACGGTCGTACGGCTCATGCGGCTCGTCGCCGATCAGGGTCAGCTCGCCGGTGAACCCCTCGTCCCGCAGCGCCTCCGCGGCGCGCAGCCCGGCCAGCGAGGCACCGACCACCACGGTGCGGTCGGCCCTCATCGGTCACTCCCCGCGCTCAGCGGCGACGGCTCGTTGGCCGCGCCCAGCGCTATGGCCTGTACCGGGCACGCGGCGGCGGCCCGCTCGACCTCGCGACGTGCGGCCTCGCCGGGCGCGTAGTCGTACTCCAGCGACTCCTCGCCGTGGAACCGGAAGACCGTCGGTGCGGCGTAGACGCACTGGCCGTAGTTCTGGCAACGGTTCAGGTCCACCACAAGCCGGAGCGTGTCCGGTGGGGACTGCTTGGTCATCTCTCTCCCTTTCCGCGGGGCGGCGTCCGCCCGCTGACCAGGGCCTGCGGCCCGGTCGTGCCCGGGCTCGGCATCGCGGGCGCAACTCAAATAGTGGTCGCTATTCGGACTGTACACGCTATCGAGGCTTTGACATAGCGGTCACTATCTGAATAGCCTCCATGACATGGATGCACAGCCTGAGGAACCGGTGCGGCGGCGGCTGACCAGGGCCGAGACCAAGGCACGGACTCGCGCACTACTGCTGGACGCGGCGGCGCGCACCTTCGCCCGCAAGGGCTTCACCGGTGCCTCGGTGGAGGAGATCGCCGAGGCCGCGGGCTTCTCCACGGGCGCGCTGTACTCGAACTTCAGCAGCAAGGAAGCGCTGTTCCTGGAGCTGCTCTCGGACCGCAGGCGGGACCGTCTGGCGGCGGCCGCCCAGGCCCTGGACGCCCATGGAGCGGGCACCGGGGAGGCGGTCGCGGAACTGGGGCGGCTGCTGGTCGACGTCGCCGACAAGGACATCGAATTCGCCGCGCTCCAGGCCGAGTTCTGGCTCTACGCGATCCGCAACCCGCGGGTGATGGACGCCTTGGCGGCCTCGGTGCGCGAGTCGCACCAGGCGCTGGAGGGCCTGGTCGGCGCGGCCATGGCCCGGCGCGGCGCGCCCGACGGGGTCTGCGTCGAGGAGGTGTCCACGGTGGTGGCTGCGCTGTTCATCGGGCTGGTCCGCCAGCGGCGCATCGACCCCGACTGTGTGTCGGAGGAACTCTTCGGCCAGGCCCTCAACTGGCTGTTCACGGGCATCAACGCGGCCTCGGACGAAGGCTGAGCGCCGTGGCACTGGACCGAACGCGGGCCCGCTACGCCGCCATGGGCATGTGCATGGCCGTCGTCTGGCTGAGCGAGGGCAGTGAGCCAGCGTGGGAACACGCCCTGCGCACGGGCGTCATGCTGCTGATGGTCCCGCCGTTGCTGCTGCGCGCCCAGCGCCGCCTCGCCTCGAAGATCTACGAGTGCGAGCACCCCGGCCGGTTCGTGGCCCAACTGATCGCCGCCAGGCTCCTGGTGCTGGTCGCCGCCTTCGGGGTGAGCCACCTTCTGGGGGCCGTGCTGGATCCTCGGGCCAGCCACTCGCTCGTCATTCCGGGGGTGGCGGTTTCGCTCGCCGTCGCGGCGATCCCGTTGCAGGTCCGAAACGCCTACCGGGGACGAGCGGGCGCGGCGCACCCGGCGACCCGGCCCGCCTTCTCGGCCGCACGCCTGATCGCCGCGAAACTGACCCTGGTCATCGCCGCCCTCCTCGCCCAGTTGCTGCTCAGCCCGTACGTCCCGTCTCCCGACGCCGTCGTCGCGGTGGCGATAGCCGTCGTGGTGACCGCGCTCGGCCCACGGGTCCACGCCCACCTGCTGGTCGACCGGACCGCCAGGGACCGGCGACCGGCGCAGTCCGCCGCCTGACCGCGAACCACGTGCGCCGCAACGCTCCTGCCGGGTGAGGACGTTGGCGGTGGGACGGCCAGTCGGCCGCCAGCCACTCATCGCAAGTCCCGTCGGCCGACGCCGAGTTGGACCTGAGCCGCGTGGTGGAACTGGTCGGGCACATCTGCGCGATTACCCCTTGTCGGGAAGGCGCCGATGCGCTGGAATGCGTGAGCTTGTCGGGACGGGTGTTCCAGCAGCACGCACGCGTCCGACAACCGAACGCGTGGGCCTGGCACACCCCCTGACGTCTTTCCAGACGAAAGGATGTCGATGTTCGGCTGGCGGAAACCGCAGCTGGCAGGCGTCACCTTGGCCGCCGCGTCCATGGTCCTCACCTTCGGGACCACCGCGAACGGCGCTCCGTTGACTTCTGCACCGAACGCACAGGCGCTCTCGGACAACAGAGCGCCCACACCTGTGATCGTTATCCTCAAGGACCAGATCCCCAACGCCCCCGCCGACTCAGGGCACTTGAAGACCCGGGCCAAGGAGGCGGCCGCCGCCCAGGCCCCGCTGCTGGCGAAGGTCAAGGCGAACGGCGGCACGCACATCAAGACCTTCGTGGTCGGCAACGCCTTCTCGGCGGCCGTCAGCCCGGCGCTGCGCGCCGCCCTGGCGGCCGACCCCGCCGTCGCCTCGGTCGTCCCGGACGAGACGGTGAAGGTGACCCCGCCGAGCGCCGCCGCACCGGGACCCCAGGGCGGCGCGAAGGGGCCGACGGCCGTCACCCCCAACGCCAGGGCGAACGGCAACGGGAAGAACCCGTACGCCATCTGCCCCAGCGACCCGTCCAAGCCGCTGCTGGAGCCCGAGGCGCTGTACTCGACGCATGTCGAGGGCACCCCCGGCTCGCCCGGCGCCCACCAGATCGCCACCGGCAAGGGCGTCAAGGTCGCCTACATCGCGGACGGCCTCGACCCCGACGCCCCGGACTTCATACGCCCCGACGGCACGCACGCGGTCGTCGACCACCAGGACTTCTCGGGCGACGGCTGGGACGCGCCGAGCGGCGCCGCGGAGGCGTTCGGCGACGCCTCCGCGATGATCGCGCAGGGCCGGGAGAGCTACGACCTGTCGAAGTTCGTCAACCCCACCCACCCGCTGCCCGCCGGATGCAACATCCGTATCGAAGGTTTCGCGCCCGACGCGTCACTGGTGGCCCTCAAGGCCGGTGGCTCCACGTTCCCCAACTCGGCGATCCTGCAGTCCATCGACTACGCCGTCTCGGTCGCCCACGTCGACGTGCTCAACGAGTCGTTCGGCAGCAACGTCACCCCGGACAGCGGTGCGCACGACACCATCTCGCTGTTCAACGACGCGGCGGTGGCCGCCGGTGTGACGGTGACCGTCTCCAGCGGCGACGCCGGAATCAACAGCACCATCGGCACCCCGTCCACCGACCCGCACGTGATCTCCACGGGTGCCTCGACGGACAACCAGACGTATCTGCAAACCGGTTACGCCGCCGCCCAGTTCTCCAACGGCACCTGGGCCGACAACCGCATCTCCGCGCTGTCCTCCGGTGGCTTCACCCAGGCCGGACGCACCGTGGACCTGGTCGCGCCGGGTGAGGCGGACTGGGCGCTGTGCTCGCCGAAGATCAGCGAGTACACCGAGTGCACCAACTTCAACGGCACCGGCAGCGCGATCCAGCCGTTCGGCGGCACCAGCCAGTCCGCCCCGCTGACCGCGGGTGCGGCCGCCCTGGTGATCCAGGCCTACCGGGACAGCCACCACGGCCAGTCGCCGACTCCCGCGCTGGTCAAGCAGCTCCTCACCGGCACCGCCAGCGACCTCGGCCTGCCCGCCCAGGAGCAGGGCGCCGGTCTGCTGAACGTACGCGGCGCGGTGGAGGCCGCCCGCGGCTACCACAGCCCCTCGGGCGCCAAGCAGAGCGACACCCTCGCCGTCACCACCGGCCAGCAGGACATCACCGGCACTCCGGGCTCCAGCCACACCGCCAACGTCACCGTCGTCAACACCGGCCACACCACCCAGACGGTGACCGGCGCCACCCGTACCTTCGCGCCGCTGGCGAACTCCCGGCAGACCGTGCGGCTGAACTCCTCCACCGACCCGAAGTTCGCCTACGCCACCAACGGCGCGAGCTGGGTGCACCACGAGGTGAAGTTCACCGTGCCGCCGGGTGCCGACCGGCTCGCCGCGTCGATCGCCTGGCAGGGCAAGCCGCAGAAGTCGGGCGCCAACACCGTGACCCCGGTGGTCCGGATGACGCTGCTGGACCCCTCGGGCAGGTTGGAGACCAACACCCGTCCGCAGGGCGGCCCGGTATCGGCCAACTTCGGCATCGTTGACGTACCGCAGCCGGTCGCGGGCCAGTGGACGGCGATCTTCTACACCCCCGCGGGCAGTAACGGCTTCACCGGTCCGGTGCTGCTGGACACCGCAACCCAGCGCGCGGTGCCGGACGGTTCGGTCAGCCCGGAGGTGACCAGGCTCGCGCCGGGGCAGAGCACCACCTTGCGCGTCCACCTCACCACCCCGACGACCAGCGGTGACAGCGCCGAGTCGATCACCGTCGCCGGGTCGGACGGCCACACCACCAGCGTCCCGGTGATCCTGCGCAGCCTGATCCCGATCTCCGGCAAGGGCGGCGACTTCACCGGCACGATCACCGGCGGCAACGCCCGTGACTACTCGCCCGCGCAGTCCTTCAGCTACGCCTTCGACGTCCCCTCCGGCCACCGCGACATCCGCGCCGGTGTGACGCTGAGCGACCCCGACGTGCTGGTGCAGGGCTCGCTGATCAGCCCGAACGGCACGCCCGTTGACATCGAGAGCAACGCGCTGCTCAACGCCTCCGGCGCGCTGACCGGTACCGCGCGCGGCGTGTCGGCCACCGCGGTCAACCCGGCGGCCGGTCGCTGGCGGTTCGTGCTGACCGTCGTCAACCCGGTCAGCGGCGCCGAGCTGAACGAGCCGTTCCATGGCACCGTCGGCCTTGACCAGGACCAGGCGACCGCCACCGGCCTGCCGGACAACGTCAGCGCCAAGCTGGCGGCGAACAAGTCCACCACGGTGCACGTGACGTACACCAACAACACCGCGGCCACCCAGATGATCCAGGCCGACGGTCGGCTGACCACGATGGTGGACGTCCCGCTGGTGCCGCAGGGCACCTCGGCCACCGTCGCGCTGCCGCTGCACCCGACCTCGACGACCCCGGGCTTCCTGGTGCCCCCGGGCACCGACCGGTTGACCTCCGTCGCGGCCTCCTCGACGCCCGCGCAACTGGAGTTGAGCGCCACCGCCGGTTCGCCGGACTCCTTCGGTGACCTCAAGCAGGCGCAGGACGGTTCGACCGTCTCGGTCGTCAAGGACTTCGGCAGCGCCAAGCAGCCGGTGGTTCCGGGCTTCTGGAGCAGCTACGTCCAGCAGATCGGCCCGTTCCCGGCCGCCGGTGCGCCGACCGGTACGTCGACCATCACCGCCAGCGCCCACACCCAGGCGTTCGACCCGGCGGTGACCTCCAGCACCAACGACCCGTTCGCGCTCGCGGTGAACGCCTCGGCCCCGGCCGTCAACCCGGTCGCCGTCAAGCCCGGCGCCACCGGCTCGCTGGACGTCACCATCACCCCGCGCGGCACGCAGGGCAGCACCGTGCACGGCGTGCTGTACCTGGTGACCGCTCCGGGCGGTGTGGCCACCGCCAACAACCAGATCGGCACCACCGGTTCGGTTCTGGCGGCGATCCCGTACAGCTACACCGTCGACTGACACCCGTCGGTCAGACCCAGGCCGAGGCCGCTCCATCGTGGGGCGGCCTCGGCTGCTGTTCAGGGTCGCACGGTCAGCGCGGTGAATCAGCCCGGCGGGGTGCCGCCGGTAGCGGTACGGGGGTGAGCCGTGTCTCACCGGGGGCGGGCGCCCTTGCCTATGCAACGAGTTGCATAGCAGGATGCGGCGCATGGCACTTGAGCACGCCATCCTCGTCTCCCTGCTGGAACAGCCCGGGTCGGGCTATGAGCTGGCCCGGCGCTTCGACCGTTCCATCGGGTACTTCTGGACCGCCACCCACCAGCAGATCTACCGCGTGCTGCGGCGCATGGAGCGGGACGGATGGGTCGAGGTCCGCGACGTGGCCCAGGACGGCCGACCGGACAAGAAGGTGTACTCCGTGGCCCCGCCCGGCCGCGGCGCGCTGTCCGACTGGCTGGCCGAGCCGGTGGAACCGGAGAGCGTCCGGCACAGCCTGGCGGTCAAGGTCCGCGGCGCCGCCTTCGGTGACCCCGCCGGGCTGATCGCCGAGACCGAACGCCACCGCGCGGTGCACGCCGAGCGGCTGGCCCGCTATCTCGCCGGAGAGCAACGGGACTTCCCGGAATCCGCGGAACTGGACGCCGGAGCGCAGCTCCAGCACGTGGTACTGCGCGGCGGCATCGCCTACGAGCGGATGACCCTCGACTGGCTGGACGACGTGCTCGCCACCCTGCGCCGCCTCGGCGGCGCGCACCCCGACCCGCACTGAGGACGCCCTCGGCACAGAAAGGTGCCCAGCCCATGGCCGACGCCCCGCTGTTCAACCCGCACACCTACGACCCGGTCCACTTCGACCCCGAGACGCGCCGACTGCTGCGCGCCACGGTCGACTGGTTCGAGGAGCGCGGCAAGCGCAGGCTCATCGAGGACTACCGCAGCCGTGCCTGGCTGGACGACTTCCTGGCCTTCTCCGCCAAGGAAGGGCTGTTCGCCACCTTCCTCACCCCGGCCGCGGAGGCCGCGGGCAGTCAGGACAAGCGCTGGGACACCGCGCGCATCGCCGCCCTCAACGAGATCTTCGGCTTCTACGGCCTCGACTACTGGTACGCCTGGCAGGTCACCATCCTGGGCCTCGGCCCGGTCTGGCAGAGCGACAACGCCACCGTCCGCGCCCGCGCCGCCCAACTGCTCGACCAGGGCGAGGTGTTCGCGTTCGGCCTGTCGGAGAAGGCGCACGGCGCGGACATCTACTCCACCGACATGGTGCTCACCCCGAACGCCGACGGCGGTTTCCACGCCACCGGCTCCAAGTACTACATCGGCAACGGCAACGCCGCCGGACTGGTCTCCGTCTTCGGCCGCCGCAGCGACATAGAGGGCCCGGACGGCTACGTCTTCTTCGCCGCCGACCCGGGCCACCCGGCGTACCACCTGGTCAAGAACGTCGTGGACTCCTCGAAGTACGTCAGCGAGTTCCGCCTGGAGCGCTACCCGGTGCGCCCCGAGGACGTGCTGCACACCGGCAGCGCCGCCTTCGACGCGGCGCTGAACACCGTCAACGTCGGCAAGTTCAACCTGTGCACCGCCTCGATAGGCATCTGCGAGCACGCGATGTACGAGGCCGTCACCCACGCTCACAACCGGATCCTCTACGGCCGCCGGGTCACCGAATTCCCGCACGTGCGGCGGGAGTTGACCGACGCGTACGTACGGCTCGTCGGCATGAAGCTGTTCAGCGACCGCGCCGTCGACTACTTCCGCACCGCGGCGCCGGACGACCGCAGGTACCTGTTGTTCAACCCCATGACCAAGATGAAGGTCACCACCGAGGGCGAGAAGGTCATCGACCTGATGTGGGACGTGATCGCCGCCAAGGGCTTCGAGAAGGACACCTACTTCGCGCAGGCCGCCACCGAGATCCGCGGCCTGCCGAAGCTGGAGGGCACGGTCCACGTCAACCTGGCCCTGATCCTGAAGTTCATGGGCAACTACCTGCTGGCGCCCGCCGAGTACCCGCCGGTGCCCAGTCGGCTGGACCCGGCCGACGACGACTTCCTGTTCCGCCAGGGACCGGCCCGGGGCCTGGGCGCCATCCGCTTCCACGACTGGCGCACCGCCTACGACGCGTACGCGGAGCTGCCCAACGTGGCGCGGCTGCGCGAACAGGCCGACGCGCTGTGCGAGTTCGTCACCACCGCCGCGCCCGACGAGGCACAGCGCAAGGACCTCGACCTGCTGCTCGCCGTCGGCCAGTTGTTCGCCCTGGTGGTGCACGGCCAGTTGATCCTGGAGCAGGCCGAGTTGACCGGCCTGGACCGGGACGTGCTGGACGAGCTGTTCGGCGTGCTGGTGCGTGACTTCTCCGGGCACGCGGTCGAGCTGCACGGCAAGGAGTCCGCCACCGAGGCCCAGCAGCGGTGGGCGCTGGACGCGGTCCGCCGCCCGGTCGCCGACGCCGAGCGCACCGCCCGTGTCTGGTCCCGGGTCGAGGCGCTGGCCGGCGCCTACGAGATGCGGCCGTAACGCCGCGGCCGGTGCCACCCGGTGAACCGGGTGGCACCGGCACCCGTACCACTGTTCGCAAGGTCGCACCTTCCACGCAGCACGCCCCGCACCGGCCGGACACCGCGGAGGACCACCGATGAGCGAGCAGCACAGCCTTCCGATCGCCACCCACCCCGATGGCGGCGCCGAACTCCCCGTCGTACTCCATCTGCGCTGGGAGGACGTGGCCGCACTCGGCCGTGAGGCGGCCCGGCTGGCCGCCCAGCTCCAGCGCCCGGTCAGCCTGGACGAGGCGGCCAGCCAGAAGCTGAGCGCCCGGCGCACCACCACCTCCACGACATCGTCGAAGGACCGTACCGAGACCACGTCGACGTCCTCCCGGATGGCCCTGGCCTCCAGCGCGCCCACCGAACCGGCAGCTCAGTGGTCCTCCGGTTCCGCCAGTTCGGCGACCACCACCACGCGTGGCCCCTTCGACCCGCCGACCAAGATTTCCCCGCTCCCCAGTTCGAATGTTGAGCCGGGGCGCGCCACCGGTTGAGTACCGCGGGTGAACACCGTCGGTTGTCGAGGGCGGTTCGAACTGACAACATGATGCCCGGCCGCCACCTGGGAAACCGGTGGCGCCAGGCAGCGACCCCGATGCGTAACGCTAGGTAATGACATGCGCTTGTCGGCCCCCGTAAGGCCACGCGCCATGCCGAGCTGTGCCTGGAACCCTTACGCGCGGTATTGGCGTTACCCCACGTCGTTCTCTGGTGGTCGCGGTCGCGAACTCCCCCCACGCAGAAGATCGATTGGTTTCGCCATGTTTCTCGCTCGCTCGGATCGGCAGGTACGGCTTTGATCGCGGTGATGACGCGGCCGAGCCCCGCCGACCACTCCCCACAGCTCGACTCGCGCCCCCCGAGGACCACCCTGCCGTCCCTCACCGGCATGCGGTGGATGGCCGCGTTGCTCGTCTTCGGGCTGCACGTCCACAACTTCGGCTACTTCGGGGGTGAGGGACAGGGCTTCGTCTCCTGGGGGTTCGACGCGGGCGACACCGGGGTCTCCTTCTTCTTCGTGCTCTCCGGCTTCGTGCTGATGTGGTCGGCCCGGCCCCGGGACCGGGCCGTCGGCTTCTGGCGGCGGCGCTTCGCCCGCATCTACCCGGTGCACCTGGTGACCGTGCTGGTCGCGCTGGTGATGGCGTACACGGTGGCGCCGACGATGCGGCCGACCGGCGAGGAGGCCGCCGCGAACCTGCTGCTGGTGCACTCCTGGACGTACGCGTGGTGGCAGACACTCGACCCGGTCAGCTGGTCGCTGGCCTGCGAGGCCTTCTTCTACCTGCTGTTCCCCGCCCTGGCGTGGGCGTTGCGCCGACTGTCGGTGCGCGGCCTCACCCTGCTGGTGGTCGCCAGCGTCATCACCGTGATGGCACTGCCCTGGGCGAACACCCAGTTCCAGCTGGGCTGGCACATCTACTCGTTCCCGCTCGCCCGGGTGCCGGAGTTCATCCTCGGCGCGGCCAGCGCCCGCCTGCTGCTGCTCGGCCGGTGGCGCGGCCCCGGGCTGGAGGCGTCGCTGGCGGTCACCCTGATCGGCTACTTCCTGGCGCCCCGGCTCGGCGGTGCCACCGAGCACGCGGCCGGGACCATCATCGGCTTCGCGCTGCTGATGCCCGCCGCGGCCCGCGCCGACATGAACGGCGAGCCGTCGATGTGGCGGCACCGCGTGCTGGTACGACTGGGTGAACTGTCGTTCGCCTTCTACATGATCCATCTGCTGGTGCTCTACGCCGGTGCCCGGCTGTTCGCCGCTTCGCCGCACCTCCCGGCGGTGGAGGCGGTGCCCGCCGCGGGCCTGGCGTTCGCGGTGTCGCTCGCGCTGGCCTGGGTACTGTACGAAGGCGTGGAGCGCCCGTGTCGGCGGCTGCTGCTCAGGCCGCTGACCTCGCCGTCCGGTGCCCGCGCTGGAGCCGCGGAGGTCTGAGGTGGGTAGAGCGGGTGTACGGGCCGGTGCGGTGTCGGCGGCGATCGTCGCCCTGCTGCTGCCGCTGGCCAGCGGCGGCGCGGCGCAGCCCACCGCGCAGCCCACCGCCGCGCGCGCCGCCGCCTTCGCCCACTGCCCGGCCGTGCCACCGCCACCGAGGGTTCCGGCCGGGGGCAGCACGGTGGTGGTCGGCGCCTCGATCGCGGCCGGGTACCACACCTCGGGAGGGGAGCGCACCGCGTGGCCGCGCCTGCTCGCCGCCCGGCTGCGACACGACCATGTGCCGGTGGCGATCGTCAACGACAGCGTCAGTGCCGCCCGCCTGCTGACCGACAGCCCCGGCCACCCCTGTACCAGCGCCCTGCACCGCGAGGGACCGGCGCTGGCCGTGCCCGGCGTGCGCACCCTGGTGCTGGTCGACCTGATCAACGACATCCAGCAGACCCCGCACGTGTACGACCCGCGGAAGATCGAGGCCGGTCTGAGCCGGTTCGTGGCCAGCGCGCACGCCCACCATGTCCGTGTCGTCGCGGGCACCATCGCGCCGTACGGCGGATTCCCCGCCTACCAGCCGGCGGGGGAGCGGACCCGGCGCGCGGTCAACGCGTTCATCCTGCGCAGTCGGCTGTTCGACGGCGTGCTGGACTTCGACGCCGTCGTCAGGGACCCGAGCCAGCCCGACCGGATGCGGCCCGACTACGACTCCGGCGACCATCTGCACCCCGACGACGCGGGCCAACGGGCGATGGCCCGTGCGGTGCCGGTGGGCGTGATCTGGTCCCGCGCCGGTCGGTAACTGCCGGGTGCCGCCGCCGAGTTACCCGTCCGACGGGGAAGGCGATGGGCGGGGGAGCAGGCGCCGACCGTGACGGGTGCGCCGAATGAAGTGCGGGAACGGCCGGACTTGGGACTTCGGGCATTGGGTTAGGGTGATGCGGTGCCAGTTCGCGGGAGTCGGGAGACGGAAATGGCGCAGCAGGCGCGGGCGGTCCGGACCAAGCGGATGATTCTCCAGGCCGCGGCCGAGGTCTTCGACGAGTTCGGTTACGAGGGCGCCAGTACGACGGAGATCATCGCCCGTGGCGGCTTCACCAGGGGCGCGCTGTATTTCCACTTCCCCTCCAAGGAAGCGCTCGCCGAAGCGGTGATGGCGGCCCAGTCCGAGGCGCTCGTACCGCCGGTGCGGAAAGTCAGGCTGCAGGCCGTCATCGACCTCACGCTGCTTTTCGCCGAACGGCTGCGCACCGATGTGGTGCTACGGGCGGCGGTTCGGCTCGGCGTCGACCAGGCGTCCAGGAAGAACCCGAACCGGGCGCCGTACCAGGAGCCCATCAACCTCGTCGAGGATCTGCTGGCGGAAGCCAGGGACCGCGGCGAACTGCTGCCCGGAGTGAACGTGGAGGAGGTCGCCGGAATACTGGTGGGTGCTTTCACCGGAATCCAGATCATGTCCCAGGTGTACGAGCGGCGGCAGGCGCTGCCGGGCCGGATCTCGATGCTGTGGAAGTATCTGCTCCCCTCCCTCGCGGTCCCCGAGTTGCTCCCCTACCTCAGCGCCGACCCGGTACGCGGCAAGGGCGGCGCCTCGGATCCGGCACCCCATGAGGACTTGGTCGGCAGCGCTTACGGCAGCCTTCCGACCCGGGCCTAGCCGGATTTGACGCGGCTGCCCCGCGGCGAACCCGGGGGCTGACCGGTGGGATTCGAACTCGCCTCTTCTGTGTGGGCTGTGAGCATGCCATCATGCCCATGGTTCTGACGTGTACGCGGCAACAATGCAAGGCCGTCGTGCACGCGCAGCCATCCCCCCACGGAAGGCCAATCGCATGTCCCTGTCCCGGAAACGCCTGGCGGGCATAGCCGCCGGAGCGGTGGTCGCGGTCGCCGCGGCCACGCTCCCGCAGGCATCGTTAGCCATCGCCCGCACCAACTCCCCGCAAGCCCCGCACGCGGCCACCCAGGACACGGCCGTCGTCTACCGCGTCCGCACCCACCGTCCGCAGGACGCCCAGACGTTGATGCGTGCCGGATACGACCTCATGGAACGCCGCCAGGGCAACGACCTGTTCGTGCTCGGCGACCGCACGACCGGCGAGCAGCTCAGACACCTCGGCTTCGCCCCCACCGTCGTCAAGGCGGCGAAGCGCCCGACCCCCCGTGCCGTACCCGCGGACACCAGTGGCACGTACGACGGCGGATACCACACCGTGGACGCCCACTACGCGCACATGGACCAGGTCGCCTCGCAGCACCCGGACCTGGCCACGGTCGTCACCTACGGCCAGTCCTGGCTCAAGCAGAACGGCATGGGCGGCCATGACCTGAAGGCGATCTGCGTCACCAAGCGGCAGCAGGGCGACTGCCAGCTCAACCCCGGCTCGCCCAAGCCGCGGTTCTTCCTGATGAGCCAGATCCACGCCCGGGAGATCACCACCGGAGAGGTCTCCTGGCGCTGGATCGACGAGCTGACCAACGACTACGGCAAGGACCCGGACATCACCAAGCTGATGGACACCACCGAGATGTGGGTGGTGCCGATCGCCAACCCGGACGGCGTCGACATGGTCGCACAAGGCGGCGACAACCCCGTCCTGCAGCGCAAGAACGCCGATGACTCAGACGGTTCCTCGTGCGGCCAGGGCGGCCAGATCGGCGTCGACCTCAACCGCAACGCGGGCACCCACTGGGGCACCACCGGCACCTCGGACCAGCCGTGCGACGAGGTCTACCTCGGCCCGGCCGCCGACTCGGAGGTGGAGAACACCGCGCTGGAAGGGCTGTTCCGCCAGCTCTACCCGGCGGTGCGCACCGGCACCGGCGACTCGGACCCGTCGCCCGCCGACACCCGGGGCATGATGATCACCCTGCACAGCGACGCCAGCATGGTGCTCTTCCCCTGGGAGTACGACAGCAGCGTCCACACCGGCAACGACGCCGCGCTGCGCGCCCTGGCCGGACAGATGGGGTCGATCACCGGCTACCAGTCGGGCCAGGCCGGTGAGATCCTCTACAACGCCTCCGGCGGCACCGACGACTGGACGTACGACAAGCTCGGTCTGGCCAGCTTCACCATCGAGATCGGCGATGTCGACAACCGCGGCTGCGACGGGTTCACCCCGCCGTTCTCCTGCCAGGACAGCTACTTCTGGCCCAAGATGAAGCCCGCGTTGATGTACGCCGCGCAGCACGCCGCGGCGCCGTACCAGACGGCGCCGCGGGCCCGGCGGTAGCGCCGTTGGGGTTCCCGGGGCGAACCCCGGGAACCCCGCTACGGCTTGCCCTCGCCGCACAGCTTCCGTTCGTCGTGCAGGGCGAACGGCGTGGTGTGCAGATCGACCAGTTCGACGCCGAAGATCCGCAGCCGTAGCGTGAGTTGGGTGCTCAGGTCGTAACCCGCGTACAGCGCCCAACCGGGCCTGCCGTCGTTGGCCGCGGACGCCTGGCCCTTGAGGTAGACGGACAGATCGCCGCCCACGCCCGCCGCGCCGTACAGGAACACGGAAGCCTGCGCCCCGATCCGGGCTGTCGCGGTGGCGGCACCGGCGATCCGCGGCTGACCGCCCTCGGTGCGCTGGTCCACCTCGTGCAGCGGCTGCCAGCCGCGCGTACGGTCGTAGCGCGCCCCCACGGTGAACGATCCCGTGGTGTGCTGCTCGGCGTCGAGGACGATGCGGCCGTCCGCCGAGAACCGGTAGGAGAAGGTCACCTCGGCGCTGACCACCACCGGCACCGGTCCCACCCAGAAGGTGTACTGACCGCTCACCGCGGCCAGCGGCACCGAGACGGTACCGGTGTCAACGTGGCCCGGCACCTTGCCGTGCAGGCTCCAGCCGTACCCGTAGGTACCGCCGAGGCCGACCGCGGCGCGCTCGGGCAGTGCGCTGTGGGCGCCGCGCTCGTACTGGAAGACCAGCTCGGGGCTGAAGTCCACCTCGCCGCCCAGCCGGGCCGGGGAACGGTCGGTCGCCTCGACGCCGCTGGGCAGCGGCACGTCCAACGCCAGGCGGAGCGTGGGGTGTTGCGGGGACGCCGACGGGGTCTGCCGCGAGTCGTCCTTCGTCGTGACGCCCGCGGACAGCGGCCTGACCTTCAGCTGACGCGGCGCCAGCGCGGCTCGCTTGTCGACCCGCTGGTCGCCGAGCAGTTCCGAGACGGTCGCCGGGGCGGTGGCCACCTCCGTGTGGCCCTTGGCCGCCCTGACGACCTTCGCCACCTTGAACAGCGCCCCGGACGGCGCGGTACGGCTCGGCGCGGAGGCGATCACATCACCGGTGCGCACCGATGCGGCCTTCGGCGCGCTGAGCACCGCGCGATGGCTTCGGGCGTCGTACGAGGACAGCCGCACCGGCGCGGAACTCCCGTTGCCGGACGGCGTGTTGCCGGGTGTCTCGGCGACCGCCGCCCCCGCGTCGGCGCTGTCCACCGGGGCGTCCAGCGGGACGTCCGGTGCGGTGCTCGCCGAGGGGCTGGCGTCGGCCGCCACCGCGGTCCGGCCGGGGTCGTCCAGGGATGGCAGCAGCGCGTGGGCGCCGAGTGCGGCGGGCACGAGCACGCCGAGCGCTGCGGCGGGCACCGCTATGCGGCGCCAGGGAACGGCCATGAAGAGGTCCCTCCGGAGGGTGAACGGACTCCCATAGCATGACGGTCGGTGATCTTGGGGAGCCATGGAGAAGGACAGCGAGTTGAGCCAGGACGGCGTGGAGGTTTCCACAACGGTGCAGGAGGCCGTCGCCGCGCTGCACACCGACCTCGACCAGCTGGTCGAGGTGGTCGCGGGACGCCTCAGGACACGGCTGCCCTCGTACGCGGCGGTCCCGCCCGGGCTGCTGAAGCTGCGGGTGCGCCGGGCGCTGGCGGGCGGGATATCGGCGGTGCGGCGGCTGGCCCAACTACCCGGCACCGACCCGGACTTCGGGCAGCGCGGCGGTTGGCCGCCGGAGTACGCGCCCAGGGTCGAGGACGTCATCGCGGCGTACCGGATCGGTGTGGACACCGTGTGGTCCCGCTTCCAGGCGGAGATGGCCAAGCGCCAGGCGCCCGCCGAGGAACTGCTGGCGGTCGGGGAGAGCGTATGGGCCTGGGCCGGTGCGATCACCGTGCACCTGGTCCGCCGGGCCAACGGTGACGGGCAGCGGGCGGACCGGCGGCGCGAGGCGTATGTGCGCACCCTGCTGCTGGACCCGGCCGCCGCCTCGGCCGACGGTGACGGTCTCGACCAGGCGGCCGTCCGGCTGCCGTTCCGGGCCCGTTCGGCCTCCGGCGGCACGGTACCGGCCGAGGTGGTGGAGCTGCTGCGGCCCTGGCTCGCGGTGGACACGACGGGCGGGGCGCTGGTCACCGTGGTGGACGGGGACGTGGCCGGATTGCTGGTCGCCCGGCCGTGCGGGCTGCGGCGCCATCTGGTCGTCGGACTGGGCGCCGGGGTGGAGCCGTACCGGCTCGCCGCGGAGTTCACCCAGGCCACCCAGGCGCTGACAACCGCCGTGGGTTTCGGCCTCGTTGGCGTGTTCACCCGCGAGGAGCTGGGCCTGCGGGCGGCGGTGGTCAGCGCGCCCGCGCTCGGTCGACAGCTGGTGGAGCAGCGGCTGGCCCCGCTGCGTGAGCGCGGCGAGGAGGGCGCCCAGCTGGAGGAGGCGGTCGCGGCGTACCTGCGGTACGGGATGCGGGTGGAGGCGGCGGCGCGGACCTTGTTCGTGCACCCGAACACGCTGCGCAACCGGCTGCGCCGGTTCGAGGAGGCGACGGGCACCAGCCTGCGCGATCCGGCCGATCTGGCCGAGATCTGGTGGGCGTTGGCCCACCGCCGCATACACGGTTAGGCGCTCCGCTGACAGTGCGGGCGATGTGCCGTCGATCGTCCGCGGCACCCTTGTGGCTGGTCGCGCCCACGCGGCGGAGCCGCATGTGAACACAGCCCCGCGCCCCCTCAGGGCGCTACCGAACCGCCTGATGGGCTCTGCGCGGCCGCCAGGGTGGTGACCTGCATCGTCTCCCCGCAGGCGCGGAACTTGGCCTTCCGGTGGCGGGGGTCGGTGATCGGCACGTCCGCGCGCACCATGTCGTGCGGTGCGCGTACCACCGCCTCGCTCTCGCTGACGCACAGGTCGCTGGCGCCCTTCGCACCCCTGGGGGTGTACCGCAGGTCGAACGTCACACCCGCGCCCCTGGACAGGGTGACGGCCGCGGGCCGACCGCGGCCGACGCCGTTGACCGCGTTGGCCTTGCCGTTGTGCACGGCCACCACCGGGAAGCCGCCGAACACACAGCGGCCCTTGCCCCGGTTGACCGCCGACAGCTGGGCGTCGGGGAGTTGGAGCAGGGTGAAGCTCCAACGCAGCGCGCGGGTACGGCAGCTGGGCGCGGAGCCGTTCGCCGCCGCCGGGCTGGCCGGAAGGCTGGCATGGCTGGCGCGGGGCGGGTCCGGGGGCCCCGCAGGACTGCCGTGCGCGGCCGTGGGGCCGCAGGCGGCCACCCCGAGCGCGGTGGAAAACGCCGCTACGACCCCGAGAAGGCGATGCTTGGCTCCCATGGACTGCCCCCAGTTATCCGGCTGTTGCGTTGCGCATGGTGGTCCAACCATCCGCCCTTGGAGGATCATCCCAGAACGCGCTCCGGCCGACGAGGTGCCCATCGCGCTACCCGGTGCGCTGTGAGGCGGCGGCCTCGGGGCGTAGGTCGTCCAGGGTCAGCCGGTGCGCTGGCGGTTGCGGCAGCACCTGCCGGTACGTGGCCCGCGGACCGGGGCCGACGTGCAGGAGTTCACCGGAACCCAGGTCTCGCCAGGCTGGGTTGTCGTCCAGCCGTTCACTGGCGACCACCACGGCCGGGGTGTCGGCGAGGTCGTAGGAGCGTACCCGCAGTCGGCCGCCGCTGCCGGTGTGTTCCAGGTGGCGGCCGGTGCCGCGCTCCAGCACGTACAGCTCGTGGGTGTCCGGATAGCGCAGCGCCCACAACTCCCCGGGGGTGATCAGCACCAGGTTGAGCGCGAACACCGGCAGGTTCTCGGCGATCCAGCGCGCCGCGTGCTCGATGCCCGCGCCCACGTCGCCGCCGTGCGCCGCGGCCTCCCGGGTGATCAGCGCGAAGAACCGCTCCGAGTCGGTGTCACCGCGCACCAGGCCGAGGTCGTCGCCCAGGTGCCGGTCCAACGCGTCCAGCCCCTCGATGACACCGTTGTGCGCGAACAGCCGCCCCTGCTGCAGGAACGGATGCGTGTTGCGCTCCAACAGCGCACCGGTGGAGGCGTAGCGCACATGCGCGACGAAGGTGGCCGACTCCACCCGTCTGGCGTCCTCGGCGAACGCCCGGTCCCGGTAGGCGGCGATCGGCGCCTTGTGCACATGGGCGGTGCCTGACGCGTCGTAGAACCCCAACCCCGTGCCGTCCGGGTCCCGGCGGCTCTGCGCGCTGAGGCTGTCCGGGGCCTGGAGCAGCCAGAAGACCGCGCCCACCCGTTGCGGCGCGCTGCTCATGCCGAAGAGTCGGCACATGTCGTTCTTCCTCCGTCTCTGTGCGCCGGGGGCCTCGGTTACGAGGATGACAGCACTCACAGCCGACGGCGGTAACGTCTTGTGTTCCGGGCGAGTTGACCGCAACCGAAAGGCGCGGTCCGAGTGTCCTGGGTGTTGTCGGGGTTGTGCAGGGCGTATCGAGGGGCAAGGCGTGAAGCGACGCACAGTTGGGGGATGGGACAAGGCCATGGGGTACCGCGGCCGTGCCGCGGCGGCCGCGGTGGGGCTGACGGCGCTGGCGCTCGGGGTGAGCGCCTGCTCGACCCCGGCCCACGGCCAGGGATCGGGGAAGGCGGCCCTGGCCGTGGACCCGGCCAAGATCACGGTGACCCTGCAGAAGGACTCCTCCGGGGACGTGGTTCCGGACAAGCCGGTGAAGATCTCCGTGCAGGACGGCAAGCTCGCCTCGGTAACGGTGGCCGACTCCAAGGGCGACGCGATACCCGGCACCCTGGACGCGGCCAGCGGCACCTGGACACCCAACTCGCCGTTCGGCGTCGGCCTGAACTACACGCTGCGGGCCAGCGCCACCACCCCCGGCCACAACGGCAGGCCCGCCACCCAGCAGGTCAACTTCACGGTGGAGACACCGGGCAGGGCGCTGGAGCTGGACTCGATCACTCCGGCCAAGGGCGCGGTGGTCGGGGTGGCCATGCCCATCTCGATCGTCTTCTCGCACCCGGTGGCCGACTCCGCGAAGGCCGCGGTGGAAAAGCAGTTGAAGGTCACCACCAGCCCGTCGGTGACCGGCGCCTGGCACTGGTTCGGCGACGAGCGGGTGGACTGGCGGCCCCAGCAGTTCTGGAAGTCCGGCACGCATGTGACGGTTGACGCCGACCTCAACGGCGTCAACGACGGCAACGGCCGCTACGGGACGCACAACTACGAGCACAGCTTCACCATCGGCGACGACGTCGAGGCGGTCTCCGACACCGCCAACCACAAGCTGAACGTCTACCAGAACGGCAAACTGGTGCGCTCGCTGCCCGCGGACAGCGGCAAGGCGGGCTTCTCCACCTGGGGCGGCACCATGGCGGTGATCGACAAGCAGCCGATGGTGGAGATGACCTCGTGCAGCGTCGGCATCCAGTGCGACAAGAACGGGCCGAACTACTACGACCTGAAGCTGCCCTGGGACGTGCACCTGACGGACTCCGGCACCTACGTCCACTACTCCACCGGAGACACCGACCCCGGTGTGGACAACAACTCGCACGGCTGCATCCACCTGTCGCTGGACGACGCGAAGTGGTTCTACAACTTGGTCAAGCAGGGCGACCCGGTCACCGTCAAGGGCGAGCCGAAGAACGCCGCTCCGGACAACGGCTACGCCGACTACAACCTCGACTGGTCGCAGTGGGTCGAGGGAAGCGCGCTGCACTCCTGACGGTCAGCCGTCGTCCTCCGCTTCGAGGACCCGGATGACGCTGTTCGGGCAGAGTTGTTCGGCCAGCCGGGCCTTGTGCCGCAGCGCGGGCGGCGGCCGGTCGTCGAGTACGACGACCAGGCCGTCGTCGTCGGACTGGTCGAACAACTCCGGGGCGTTCAGGGCACATTGACCCGCCCCCTGGCAGCGGCCGCGGTCGATCCGGATGCGCATGGTGATCACCCCTGCCAGGTGACGGGGAGCCGGTGGACCCCGTAGATGAACATGTCGTCGCGCAACGGCACCTGGTCCGCGGGCACCGCCAACCGCAGGGAGGGGAAGCGCTGGAACAGCGCCGGGTACCCGGCGCGCATCTCCATCCGCGCCAGTTGCTGGCCCAGGCACTGGTGGACGCCGTGCCCGAAGGCGATGTGGTGCGCGGCGCTACGGGTGATGTCCAGCTCATCGGGGTCGGCGAAGCGCTCGGGGTCCCGGTTGGCCGCGGCGATCGACGCGACCACCGTCTCGCCCTGGAGTATCCGCACTCCGGCGAACTCGATGTCCTCCCTGGCCACCCGCACCACGCCGAACTGCACGATGGTCAGGTACCGCAGCAGCTCCTCGACCGCGTTGTCCACCAGGTCGGGCCGGGTGCGCAGGGTGTGGGCCTGCTCGGGATGGCACAGCAGGGCGAAGGTGCCCAGCGCCAGCATGTTGGCCGTGGTCTCGTGCCCGGCGATCAGCAACAGCTGGCCGAGACCGGTCAGTTCCTGGTTGGTCAGCCCCGCCGAGGGGTCCTCGCTGTGGATCAGCTGGGACAGCAACGCGTCGTCCGGAAGCTGGCGCTTGACGGTCACCAGGGAGCGCATGTAGTCCCACAGCGCGTCCCGTGCCGCGTACACCGACTCCTTCGGCTCGTCCAGCCGGAACAGGGTCGCCGTCCACCGCTGGAAGTCGGCCCGCTCGGCGTACGGCACCCCGAGCAGCTCGCAGATCACCAGTGACGGGATCGGCCGGGCGAACGCCTCCACCAGGTCGACCGGCGGGCCGGTGCGCTCCATCGCGTCCAGGTGGTCGGCGACGATCCGCTCGATGCGCGGCGCCAACCCGCGCATCCGGCGCACCGTGAACCAGCGCGTCACCAGGCGGCGGTAGCGGGTGTGCTCGGGCGGATCCATGCCGATCAGCGAGCCCGGTATGCGCGGATCGCCGTCGCGGACGGGGAACGCCCGCACCGGCGACGAGGCGTGGCGGCGGTCGGAACTGAACCGTACGTCCTCCAGCACGGCGCGCACGTCCTCGTACCGGGTGAGCAGCCAGCCGATCTTTCCGTCCGGGAACGCGAGCCTGCTGATCGGACGGTCGCGCCGCAGCTCGCCGTACCCGTCGGGCGGATCGAACGGGCAGCCGCGACGGGTGGGCAACGGGGCCGGGAACGGCGTGGGCGATGCGACAGACACGGGCGGTGCTCCCTTCCACCGGCGTGGTCGGCGCACTCACCTCCCGAGCGGCCGGCCCATGAGCAAGCCCTCTCACCCCCGAGGGTAGTCCGTTGCCGAGGGCAACGTATCGCCCGCGTGTTCCACCTCCGTCTGTCGTTGCGCGACATACGGGGACTGCGCCACGTTTCCCACGGCGGCGGCCGAGGAGTACACCAGGAACAGGTCCAGCGGCCCTGCTCCGGCCACCTCGTCCAGTACCGCCCCACCGGCCAGCTTCGGCGCCAGCACGGCACGGAACCGCTCGTCTGTGAGGTCCGTCAGCCCCGCGTCGTCCAGGTGCATGGCGGAGTGCACGACGCCGCGCAACGGGTGCCCCGCCGCGTCCGCCTCCGCGACGATCCGCCGCATCGCCCCCGCGTCCGTCACGTCGGCCGCGTGCACGACCGCACCCACCCCGCGCTCGGCCAGTTCCGCCAGCAGGGCGGGCGCCTCCGGGCTGTCCCCGCCGCGGCGGCCGACAAGGGCCAGCCGCCGGGCACCCCGGTCGGCCAGCCAGCGCGCGCTGGCCGCGCCGAAGCCGCTGAGGCCACCCGCCACCAGATAGGTGCCCTGCGGATCGAGTCGCGGCGCAGCCGCGCGCCGCTCGACGGTCAGCGGCTCGTCCAGCGGATCGAAGGCCACCACGACCTTCCCGATGTGCCGGGAGTGCTGCATCGGCCGGAAGGCCTCGTCGATGCGCGAGGCCGGGTAGACGCTGTGCGGCAGCGGCCGGTAGCGGCCGGACCTGATGAGCCCGGCGACCTCCGCGAACTGCCGTGCGGCCAGGTCCGGTTGGTGCAGCAGCGCGGTCAGGTCCACGCCGTAGAAGGGTGTGCGGCCGTCGCTGTTGGCGGCGCTGCCCACGATCACGGCGCGCACCCGGTCCCCGTCGGCGAGCGCGTCCGCCAGTCGCTTCAGCAGCACCACACCGCCGCCCTCGGCGCGTACGTACCCGTCCGCACCGGCGGAGAACGACCGGCACCGGCCGGTCGGCGAGAGCATGGACGCCTGGCAGAAGCCCACGAAGTGGTACGGGCTGAGCAGTACGTTGACGCCGCCGACCAGCGCGGTGCGGCTGGTTCCGGCCAGCAGCGTCTGGCAGGCGTGCACCAGTGCCACCAGCGAGGACGAGCAGGCGGTGTCCACGATGAGGCTGGGGCCGCGCAGGTCGAGGAAGTGCGACAGCCGGTTGGCGGCGATGGAGGAGGCCGCCCCGGCCATCGTGTAGGCGTTGATGCCCTCCGGCGCGAGCATCTGCAGCGCGCCGTAGGAGTTGTCGGAGATGCCCACGAACACCGCGGTGTCGGAACCGGCGAGGGAGGCCGGGGCCACCCCGGCGCCGTCGCACGCCTCGACCGCCATCTCCAGCAGCATCCGGTGCTGCGGATCCATCTGGGCGGCTTCCTTGGGCGAGATGCCGAAGTAGGCGGCGTCGAATCCGGCGATGTCCGTCAGGAAGCCGCCCGCGTCGGTGTAGCTCTTGCCGGGGCGCGGCATGCCGGGGTCCACGAACTGCGTCGTGTCGAAGCGTTCCCCGGGGACCTCGGTGATCAGATCGCGTTTACCAGCGCGTCCCACAGACCGGCCAGATCCACGATGCCGCCGGGCAATCGGCAGGCCGCCCCGATCACCGCGATCGCCCGCTCTGGCGGACCGGCCTGGTATTCGCTTGCCCTCATCGATTTCTCCGACCCGAAATTCAGCTGGCCGCCCGCCTGAAAAAGCGGACGGGGCACGGCGGTTGACCGCCGCACGGCACCTACGATTTCCCGGAAACGCGGTGATCCTGGCACCCGGCCGGAATCGATGGCAAATACCGCCTACTCCCTTCGGCGGAACCTCAGCTAAACGACAGCAATCCGCGTCCCGCCACCGATCGCACCCCTCGGCTGGCGCACCCCAGCACGTCGCTGGTCGGCACCGCCGTACCGGTGGACCGCCGCCCGGCGAGCCGCCCCGAGGTGACGGAACCGGTCAGCAGCGAGTCCACCGGGGTGTAGCCCTGCCCGCCGCGCGCATCCGGGACCAGCACCGAACCGCCCACCACTCGCCCGCGCTGGCCGGAAGCGGCGTACCAGGTGATCCTCCCCGAGCCGCGCAGCCGCGCAGCCGCGTCGCCTGGGAGCAACTCGCCACCGCGTCCCCCCTGATGACCAGCCGTCCAGACGCGATGTCGCGGAACTCACCGGTGCCGGAGGAGCACTGGTCGAGCAGCGCGGAACCGCTGGCGGTGACCCGGCGGGGGAAGGCGTTCACCTCCGGCGTGAAGGAGATCGGTCTGCCTGGCTCGGTGCGCAGGAAGCACCGCAACCCGGGCGTGGCGGCGACCGCCCGCACCGGCGTCACCGTCCGGTAGCCGGTCGCGGTGAGGGCCGCGGTGAGGCCCAAGGTGACCAGGAACGTGACGGCGCGGCGGATCGTGAGAAGGAAAACGGTCGGCTTGAAACGGCCGGTCGGCATAACTGCCCCTATTCGTACGGTATTTCCTGTGCGTGGCGCCCGGCAGCATAGACCCGGCCGCGCCGCAGGACACTTCACGGCGCAGCGGTACAACCTCCTGATGGCGTAACCGCTTTTGACTGGCGGACGCCGAACCGGAAAGGATCGGCGGCGTTTTCGGGGAAGAATCGACGGAAAAAGAAGTGGGGATGTCTGCCGCTCGGGACCGTGCTGACCGGGTGGGTCCTCCGGTGCCCGCGGCGGGTTCTGGCGGCCGCGCTGCTGCTGGGCGCCGCGCTCGCGCTGTGCGCCAGCGGTGCCCAGAGCCGGTTGAGCAACGGCGGATACATCGCGGACGGCACCGAGGCGGTACGCGCCGAGAAGCTGCTGCGCACCCGGTTCGGCGCCGGAATCCCGGGCCTGGTGCTGTACGCCAGGTCGGCAACCGGGGCCACCGACCCGCCCGTCGAGTCCGCCGGGCGCACGCTGGCCGACCGGCTCGCCCGCGAACCGGGCGTGCGGCGCGTCTACACGTACTGGACCAGCGGACGGCAACCCCAACTGCTCAGCAGGGACGGGCATGCCGCACTGCTGCTGGCCGATCTGGACGGCGACGACTCCGCCTGGGCGCACACCGCGGAACGCCTGGTTCCGCGATACACCGGTGCGCACGGGCCGTTGCGGGTCTCGGCCACCGGCCCCGCGTGGGTGATCGCGCAGGCCACCCGGCTCAGCCACGAGGAGCTGCTGCGGGCCGAGTTGCTCGGCGCGCCGCTGACCGTCCTGGTGCTGCTGTTCGCCTTCCGGTCGCTCACCGCCGCGCTGCTGCCCGCGACGGTCGGCACGCTGTCGGTGGCCGGGACGTTCGCGGTGCTGCGGCTGCTGACGGCGGTGCTGCCGGTGTCCGCGTTCGCCGCCAACATCACCACGGCGCTGGGGTTCGGACTCGCCGTGGACTACGGGCTGTTCGTGGTCACCCGGTACCGGGAGGAGCTCGGCGCGGGCCACGGAGTCGAGGCGGCCGTGCTGCGCACCATGCACGCCGTGGGCCGCGTCATCGCCTTCTCCGCCGCCACGGTCGCGGTCTGCCTTTCCGGGCTGTTCGTCTTCCCCCTGGGCTTCCTGCGCGCACTGGCCCTGGCGGGCATCACGGTGGTGCTGCTGGCCGCGCTGACCAGTGTGACGGTGCTGCCCGCCCTGCTGGCCGTGGTCGGGCACCGCATCGACCGGTTCGATCCGCTGGCCCGGCTGCGCCGTACGGCCGGGCGCGGCGGCGAGCGCTGGCAGCGGATCGCCCGTGCGGTCACCGCCCGCCCGCTGCTCGCCGCCGTGGGCGCGACGGTGCTGCTGCTGGCGCTCGCGGCGCCGTTCGCGCACGTACGGTTCGGCGTCGCCGACGAACGCGTGCTGCCCGCCGACGTGGAGTCCCACGCGGTCGCCGCCCGCATCGAGCGGGAGTTCGACCTGCCGTGGACCAGGGCACTGGCGGTCGTGCTGCCGAACACCGACGTGGTGGAGCAGCAGGACGCCGTGGAGGAGTACGCCAGCCGCGTGTCCGCACTGCCCGGCGTCTCCCGCGTGCTGACCGGAACCGGAACCTACCGCGCCGGACACCGGGTGCTCGGCCCCACCACCGCCTCACTGCTGTACATCGCCGACGGCGCCACCTGGCTCGCGGTGGACGCCGACGGCTCACCGGCCGATGGCGAGCAACTCGTCCAGGAACTGCGGGCGTTGAGCGCACCAGGACCGCATCTGGTCTCCGGCCGCCCGGCCCGCGTACTGGACAACCGGAACGCGGTGCTGGACGTCCTGCCGACGGCCGCCACGATCATCGTCGGCTGTGTGCTGCTCCTGCTCATGCTGTTCACCGGCTCGGTGCTCATTCCGCTGAAGGCGGTGCTGGTGGGCGCGTTGAGCCTCGGCGCGAGCTTCGGCGCCATGGTGTACGTCTTCCAGGACGGCCGACTGCGCTGGCTGGTGGGCGACTTCACGGTCACCGGTGAACTGGACACCTCGCTACCGGTGTTGATGTTCGGCGCCGCGTTCGCGCTCTCCGTGGACTACGAGCTGTTCCTCATCTCCCGCATCCGCGAGGAGTACCGGGCCACCGGCGACCACCGGGCGGCCATCGTCGGCGGTGTCGCCCGCACCGGCCGGCTGATCACCATCGCCGCCACACTGGTGGCCGTCGCGCTCGCGCCGCTCGCCACCTCCGGCATCACCCTGTTGAAGATCACCGGCTGCGGTCTGGCCCTCGCCGTGCTGGTGGACGCCACCGTGGTGCGCGGTGTGCTGGTCCCGGCCGTGATGCGGCTGGCCGGAGCCGCCAACTGGTGGGCGCCGGCCCCGCTGGCCCGACTGCACCGCCGCGTCGACCCGCACCGGGACCGCGCACCCGTGCCGCCACCCAGGTCAACGCGGCCCGTAAGGAGGCACGTTGAGCGCGACGCCACCTGAGACCGCACCGCCGGTGCCATGGCGGGACACCAAGCGCCGCCTATGGCCACTGGGACTTCTCACCACGTTCCTGCCCTTCCTCGGCGGCCTGGGCGCGGCCACCGGCCTCGGCGGTTACGGCTGGTGGGCGCCGCAGGCCGGTCTGCTGCTGGTACCGGTGCTCGACTGGCGGGTGGGCGCGGACCGCTGCGTCGGCCCACCGCGGGACCGGGCGGCGGAACTACAGCGCGACCCCTACTACCGCCGGTGCCTGTAGGCCTTCGTACCGCTGCAGTACCTGGCGCTGCTGTGGGCCTGCCAGCAGTGGTCCCGGCCCGGCCTGGGCCCGCTCGGCGGCCTGGGGCTGGCGCTGGACGTGGGCTGGGTCGGCGGGGTGGCGGCCAGCGTCGGCCATGAACTGGGGCACCGAGGTGGGGCGTTGGACCGCTGGACCGGCAAGGTGGCACTGGCGCAGAGCCTCTACGGGCACCACCACGTCCAGCACAACCGCGGTCACCACGCGATGGTCGCCACCCCGCAGGACCCGTCGAGCTCCCGGCTCGGCGAGGGCTTCTGGCGGTACCTGCCGCGGGTCGTCGTCGGCCGGGTGCGCGACGCGTGGGTGCTGGAGTCCCGGCGCCTCGCCCGGCACGGCCGACGCGCCTGGAGCGTGCGCAACGAGGTGCTGGGCTGCTGGGCGCTGTCCGCGCTGTGTTACGGCTTGGCGGTGGCCGCCTTCGGGCCGCGGATCTGGTCGTACCTGCTGGTGCAGGCCGCGGTGGGGATCGTCGTCACGGAGACGGTCAGCTATCTGGAGCACTACGGACTGCCGCGGCGCGCGCGGCCCGACGGGCGCTTTGAGCCGCCCGCCCACCGGCACTGCTGGAACAGCAACACCCTGGTCAGCAACATCGTGCTGTTCAACATGCAACTGCACTCCGACCACCATGTGAGCCCGGCCCGTCACTACCAGACGCTGCGCCACCTGGACACCGCGCCGCAACTGCCCGCCGGGTACGCCGCGTTGATCCCGGTGGCCTGGTGTCCGCCGCTGTGGCGGCGGCTGATGGATCCCAGGGTGCTCGCCCACTACGGCGGCGACATCACCCTGGCCAACCGGGGGTTCACCGCGCCCTTGTCCCGTCCAGATAGCGCTGGGTGCCGCACTGCCTCAAGTGGCGCTCCGCGCCGCCGAGTCCACCGAAGTAGCTGATCAGCGCGACCGCCGCGACGGTGATCGAGTCGTACGGCGCCGCGATGACCCCGAGGCCGTGGAAGCTGCCCAGCTTCGACATCGCGGTCAGCGCCGCCAGATAGCCCACCAGCCACAGGCCGTGCAGCAGGTCCGGCCAGTCGAAGCCGTCCCGCCGGTGCTCCCAGGCGTGCCACGCGTACCCGATCGCGGTGGCCAGCGCCAGCGCCAGCAGCACGTAGTGCAGCCGGTCCCAGCCCGACCAGTAGAAGATCAACGCGGTGACGGTGAAACTGGCCGGAGCGAGCACCGCCACCCCCGGCACCAGCCGCGCCATCCGCCGCCCGGAGCGGCGGAACGCCTGCGCCGAGACCAGGCTCATCGAGTAGCCGAGCAGGGTGAGGATGCTGGTGACCGCGATGATGTGCGGCCAGTCCCGCAGGAAGACCAGGAAGCACGCGCCCAGCACGAAGTTCACCGCCAGGGCGTTGCGCGGAATGCCCGACCTGGCGTGCACCGCGCCGATGCGCTGCGGCAGCAGCCCGTAGTACGGCAGCCCCATCGCGTACGCCGCGCGGCTGCCCTCGGCGGTGTAGACCAGCGCGGAACCGGCCGGGGAGGCCACGGCGTCCACGGACAGCAGCACCCACAGCCAGAACAGGTTGAGCGCCTGCGCCAGATACAGGTACGTCGACTGCGGGTTGATGCCCGCCGACCAGCCGTGCGCCAAAGTGGCATGCGGCACCGCGCCGAGGAAGGCCAGTTGCAGCCCCATGTACAGCACCAGCGACCCCAGCAGCGCGGTCGCCACCGCGCGCGGGATGTCGCGGCGCTCCCCGGTCGCCTCACCCGCGAAGTCCAGCGGCGCCTGGAAGCCGGTGAACGCGAACAGCGCCCCCGCCGTGGTGACCGCGGTCAGCGCCACCGGATAGCCGTTGGGGGCGATCCCGCCGTGCCCGGTGAGGTTGTGCCGGTCGAAGTGCGCGGCGATCAGCGCCAGCGCCGTCACCGTGGGCACCACGATCTTCCCGACGGTGATCAGCAGGTTGAACCGGGCGAACAGCCGTACCCCGAACCAGTTCAGCAGCACGAAGCCGCCCATCAGCCCGAGGCCGAGCAGATATCCCCAGACGGAAAGGTGCGATCCGGAGTACAGCCACGGCCAGTGCGGCCGAAGGTAGAGGATCGCCGCGGACGCCTCACCCGGCGGATTGGTCGCGTACGCCAGCCAGATGCACCAGCTGGCGAACGTGCCCACCAGCCGGCCCGAACTGTGGAACGGCCAGCGCACCAGGCCGCCCGACATCGGGTACGACGCCCCCAACTCGACCAGCACCAACGCCATCGGCAACAGTGCCACACCCGCGATCACCCAGGTCAGCAGCGCGGCCGGACCGGCCTCCTGGGCCGCGTACATCGGCGTCAGCAGCCAACCGGACCCCAGGATGCCGCCGAGCGCGATACCGGTGAGATGCCAGAAGCCCAAGGCCCTGCGCAGACCGGGGTCACTCGCCGTGTTGCTGACGTCTCTGCTGGTCGTCGTCGCCATCGATCTCCCCCGTGAGCCAGTGGGCGGTGCTTGAGCCTTCGGCAAGGGTGACCACCGCTGTCCGCCCCGCTTACCGACGGAGCGTCAACCCCCTCCTTTCAGGTTCCCACTTCTTAGCACGGGCACCGTAAGTACGCTGGTTGTGTTCCGAACTTCACCGGACCTGCGGAGCCACCGTTGGACATCGCCATCACATGCGACGGCACGAACCCCGCGCAGGAACTGCGCCTGTTGCGCCAGTGGTTGCCCAAGGCCGACCCCGAACTCGCCCTCGACTTCGACAAACCGGAGACCTCCGCCGACCACCTCGGCGGCGAACTGGTGACCGAGGTGCTCACCGGAATCAGCGCCACCGCCGACCTGATGGCACTGTGCGCGGCCGTGGCCGGATGGGTGCACAACCGCTTCGGGCGCAACGTCGACACCACCCCCCAGGTCCAGCGGAACCCGGCGCCGGACGGCGCCGCCACGGTCACCACGGTGGTGGTCGGGCCGGTGACCGTCACCATCACCACCGCGCCCGGCGAGCCCCTGCCCGTGGTCTCCCGCGATGACGGCTGACCCAGCGGATGCCGCCTACCTCCTCAGCATCGGAGTCTCCGAGTACCCCGACCCGCACTACGGCAACCGGGAGTCGCTCGCCAGTAGCGCCAAGGCGCTGTGCGCCGCGCTGAGCGGAGAGAACGGCATCTGGGCGATCCCCGACGGCAACAGCACCGTACTGACCGGTTATGTCACCGTCCGGCAGTGTCTGTATGCCCTGAAGGAAGCCGCCGCGGTCCCCACCGACCTGCTCATCGTCTACCTCGGCTGTCACGGTAGCCGCTTCATGAGCAACCCCGACGAACTGCAACTCGCCCTGTCCGACTCGGACTTCGACTACTTCAACCTTCATCTGTCCTTCCGGCAGGTCAAGGAGATCCTGCGCAACGCCGTGGCGCGGCGGAAGCTGCTGTTGCTGGACTGCTGCTACGCCGATGACTCCTTCCTCGGCGCACGGCGCGACAACACGGCGCTTGAGGTGGTCGGGGTGTGCACCCTGGCGGCCACCGAATACCGGGTGGAGGCCAGCTCGGTGTGGAAGGACACCGGGTACACCGGCTTCGCCGGGGCTCTGGTGGAGGTGCTGGAGCAGGGCATCGCGGACGGACCGGCCGAGCTGACCATCAGCGATGTCTTCGAGGCGGTCAAGATCCGCATGGTGGCCGCCGGCCTGCCGCAGCCCGGCATGCGGGGCGACGCCGACCGGCTGGTGCTGGTACGCAATCCGGAGTACCGGCCCGGGCCCGACGAACCCGACCCGGCCCCCGAACTGTCCCCGCTGCTCGACCTGGCACCCGCGGCCTTCGCCGAGACCATGCAGGAGCAGCCCGACGGAGTCGACCGCCTGCTGGCGGGCTTCGTCGATCACCGGACGCTCGACGACATCGCCTCGCTGATCGGCGAGTTCGCCAAGGGCGGTCAGACGGGCTACGCCACCGCCACCGCCGAGCGGGTGCTCGCCCAACGCGACAGCGCCGACTTCGCCGCCCTGATCCACCGGCAGCACCAGAACCCCGCGGTCCTGGACACGTTGACCGGCCGCTCCGTCGACACCTTCGCCGTCGTGCTCGGCGGGCTGCTGCTGCGCGGCTGCGCGGAATGCGCCAGCGCCGCCGACGAGTTGTGCGGCCGGCCGCCGGTCGCCGACTGGACGTCGGACCAACTGGTGGAGCTGTTAGCCCTGTTGCGCCGCGGCACCGGATCCGACGCGCCACGTGACCGGGTGCTGGACGCGTTGACGATCGACCGGCTCAGCGCACTGGCCACCCATCTGTGGGAGGCGGACGACCACCGGGGCATGCCCCCCGAGCGCCGCCGGGATGCCGTGGACGCGGTGGAGCGGGTCGCCGCGCTGGCGCCGCCCACGCAGCTGTACGAACTGGCGGCGGGCATGGCCGCCGGTGGCCAACGCGAGCTGGGCAACGCCCTGTTGGAGGCCGCCGCCGACCGCCGGGGCGCGGCAGAACTGGCCGAGCTGCTGCGTCTGGCCGGTGCCGACCCCGACTTCGCCGAGCTACTGCGGTTCACCGTGCTGCGGCGGCACCCGCCGAGGTTCCTGCTGGCCGTACTGGACGCGCTGCCCGACGGGCCGCGGGCCGCGCTGCTGGCCTGCGCGGCGCAGCAGCCGCAGGGGCTGTCGGTGCGCGACCTGTCCCGGCTGCTGTTGCTGCTCCACCACGACGGAACCGGCGAGATGCTGGATTCGGCGCTGGACGCCGCGGTCCGGCACCGCACGCCCGACCAACTGGCCGCGATGACCGTCCAGTTGTACCGGTACGGCGGGCGGCGGGTGGCCGGGCTGGTGACCGGGCGACTGGTACTGGCCGGGCCGTCCGCCGTGGAGAAGACGATCGAGGTGATGCGGCTGCTCCAGGAGGCGGAGCAGCACCTGATGGTCGCCGCGACGCTCAACCGGGCCGCCCGGGACCTGCCCCCTGACCGGGTGTTCCATGTCGCCTGCCGACTCGCCGAGCTGGGCTTCCACGACCTGGCCCGGGCACTGGTGCGCCGGGTGGTCGGCAGGCTTGCGGCCCATCCGGCCGCCGCAGGCGACGGCGCGCTGGTCAGCACGCTGGACCGCTTCACGGCCCTGCCCGGCGCCATGGACGGCCAACTGCCCTGGCTGCTCGGCGCGCTCACGGAGTTCTGCACCGCGCAGCAGGTGTGGACGCTGATCACCTGGGTCCGCCCGCGCTGCCAGGCCGGTGAGGCAACGGTGCTCAACTGGGTCTGCCGGATCTGGCCGGTCGCGCGGATGGACGAGCTGGCCGCCATCATGGACCACGAGAGCTACGGGGCGCTGGCCCGGCGGCTGATGACCGAGGCGATCGAGGTGTTCGCCGGACACCGTACCCAGGGCGGCGAGATAGCCGAACTCATCCTGGTGCTGCGGCGGCGCCTGGAGCGGCGGACGTTCAAGAAGGCGTCGCAGAAACTGGTGGTGGCACTGGCGGCCAAGCGCGACCCGGAACAGGTGATGCGGCTGATCGACCGCCTCGTCGGCGCGGACGAGTACCACCCGCTGCACGATGTGCTGCGCGACGCCGTGGTACGGAACTTCGACGTGGAGGCGCTGATCGCGTTGCCGGGTGTGCTCAGGGCGAAACAGCTCACCATCGTCCAGGAGATAGCGATGGCGGCGCTGGTCAGTCCGGCCCGGGTACCGACCGAGCAGGTACCCTCCGTGCTCCAGGCACTGCACGACGCGGGCAGCCCCCAGGAGGACCTCTGCGACATCTGCCGCTTCGTCGGCGCCCGCCGCAGGGTCGACCCCCTGGACGTGATCCACTGCCTGCGCGCGGCGTCCCTGCACGCGGAGGCCACCGCCTACGCCAAGGGTACGGACCCGGTCCGCCGCCGCTTCTACGTGCCCTGAAGGCGGGGGTTCGGGGGGCGTGTCCCCCGAGAAGAACCCTCAGTACAGCTTCCGGCAGTCAGCCGGGTCCCACGCCAGCGCCGCGTATACCTGCACCATCGCCGCCTGCTGCAGCGTCTCCGTCCACGCGGCTCCATCGAAGTGGAACAACCCCGTCCCGGCATCCCGGTACCGGTTCCACACCGTCTCCCCGTACTCCCGCATCGCGTCGCGATGGGTGTGCCCCCCGGCCACCGATTCCAGCAGCAACTGGTTCTTGAAGTAGATGGAGTTGAAGTAGGGCGGCTGCCCCAGCAGCCTGCCACCGGTGACGAAGTAGGAGTGCGCCGCCCCGGCGATCCGCTGGGCGCGGTCGAGGTACTCCCGGTCGCCGGTGATCTCGTACAGCAGCACGTTGACACCCACGGGCACGCCCTGGTTGTAGCTCCAGAACGTGGTCTCCACGGTGTCGGTGAGGTTGACGTGGTCCCAGTACAGGCCGTCGGGGCTGAGCAGATGGCGGTTGGTCCAGTCGTACATCCTGCGCGCCCAGTCCAGGTACGAGGCCTGGCCGGTGATCTGGTGCAGCCGCAGGCCGAGTTGGGCGCCGGGCATGTTGGAGACGGTGTTGCGGTCCTGGCTCCAGGCCGCCTGGGTCCAGAACACCCCGCCGGAGTCGGCGTGCGCGGTGTCGGAGTCCCAACCGGAGACCACGAGTTGGAAGACCCGCTCGGCCCGCTCCAGCGCCTCACGGTCGCCGTGCGTCAGATACCGCTGGACGTCGAGCAGCCCCACCCACTCGTTGTCGTCGTAGAAGAAGTCACCCCCGCCCCCGTACGGCGGCACCGGGTAGGAGGCGTAGCCGGGTTTGCCGGTGGTGCCGCCGGAGGCCTTCCAGTACCGCTGCTGGCCGACCGCACGCGCCGCCAGATCGCGCAGATACGCCTCGCCCTGCCCACCGGGCATCCCGGTCAGGTCCAACGTCGCGGTGTGCGCCTGGGAGAACGGCCACTCGTACGAGTAGGCGTTGTCGCCCGCCGCCACCGGATACCGCTCGTGGTAGAGACCGGAGCCGTCGCCCACGGCGAGGTACCGCTGCAACGCCTGGTAGGAGGCGGCGGCACGGGCTGCGCTCATCGGCGTCCTCCCTGGCGACGGGGGCGGTGCGCGCCTGCTGTGAGACCGCGTCAAGGCTAGCTCAGGCCCGCCGCGGCGGCCGTTCTCCCGCCGCCGATTGCGTGACTCGCGGGCCCGCCGCACGCTGGGAGCGGAAGCGACACGGAGGGCAGGGACGATGGAGCGGACCGCGTGCTGCGTGGTGGGGGGCGGCCCCGCGGGCATGGTCCTCGGCCTGCTGCTGGCCAGGGCGGGGGTGGACGTCACGGTGCTGGAGAAGCACGGGGACTTCCTGCGCGACTTCCGCGGCGACACCGTTCACCCCTCCACCCTGTCGCTGCTGGACGACCTGGGCCTGGCCGAGCGGTTCGCCGAACTGCCGCAGCGCCGGGTGGACACCGTGCAGTTGCCGATCGGCCCGGGCGGCACGCTGTTCACCGTCGGCGACATCAGCTCGCTGCGCGGCAGGTACAACTACGTGGCGATGGTGCCGCAGTGGGACCTGCTGAACCTGCTGGCGGAGGAGGCCGGGCGCGAGCCCACCTTCCGGCTGCGCATGGACACCGCCGCCACCGGGTTCCGGTACGAGCGCGGCCGGGTCGCCGGGGTGCGCTACCGCACCGCGGACGGCCGCACCGGCGAGCTGGCGGCCACCCTCACGGTGGCCTGCGACGGCCGCGGCTCGCTGGCGCGGGAACTGCCGGAGCTACGGCTGCGGCGGTTCCGCTGCCCGATGGACGCCTGGTGGTTCCGGCTGCCCCGGCGGTCGGGCGACCCGCACGGGCTGGTCGGCACGCTGGGGGAGCGGTCCCTGATCGCCATGATCGACCGCGGCGAGTACTGGCAGTGCGCCACGCTGATCCCCAAGGGCAGTGACGCCCAGCGGCGGGCCGCGGGCCTTGAGGCGTTCCGCTCCCAGTTCGCCGCGGCCGCCCCCTGGATGGCGGACCGGGTGGCGGCGCTGCGCTCCTGGGACGAGGTCAAACTGCTCGACGTACGGCTCGACCGGCTGGGCCGCTGGTACCGGCCGGGGCTGCTCTGCATCGGCGACGCCGCGCACGCGATGTCGCCGGTGTTCGGGATCGGCATCAACCTCGCCGTGCAGGACGCCGTCGCCGCCGCCCGCCATCTGGCCGGGCCGCTGCGCGCGGGCACCGTGGGGCCGCGTGACGTACGGCGGGTGCAGCGGCGCCGGTGGCCGACGGCGGCGGCCACCCAGGCGTTGCAGCGGCTCGCCCACGCCCGGGTCATCGAACCGCTGCTCGCCGGGCGTTCCCGCGGCGCCGACCGGGACCGGCCACCGCGGCTGGTCCAAGTGCTCACCGCCGCACCGTGGTTGAAGCGGGCGCCCGCCTACTTCTTCGGCTACGGCGCGCTACGCGAACGCCCGCCCGCCGCCGCGCTGGGCAGGGTCACTCGCTGACCACACCGTCCACGTACACCCAGTCACCGTCGTACCGGACGAAACGGCTGTTCTCGTGCAGCTCACCGGCCCGCCCGCCGCGCTCGGTGTAGTGGGCCCGGAACTCCACCGTGCCCTCGGTGTGGAACGCGCTGCCCCCGGTCGTGCCGAGGACCTCCAGCCGCCGCCAGCGCGTTCCCGGGTCGAAGTCCACCCGGGTCGGCCGGGTGTCCGGATGCCAGCTGCGCAGCAGGTACGCCTCGTCGCGCAGGGCGAAGGCGCTGTACCGGGAGCGCATCAGCTGTTCCGCGGTCGCCGCCCGGGCGGTACCGCGGTGCAGTCGGCCGCAGCACTCCTCGTAGGCCGCGGGCAGTCCGCAGGGGCAGGGCGCCTCGGCCAGGCGGCCGGGGGATGGGGTGCGTCGGGACATGGCTCCATGGCGGTAGTGCGTACGGTCTGGTGCGCGCCCCAGCGTAGGGCACCCCGGTCAGCCGTTGACCGCCCGCAGGGCGCGCGCGGTGGACCGGGCCGCCGCCCGCTCGCGGCGCCGGGCCAGGAAGCGGCGGATGCGGGAGACCGCGAACGCCACCAACACCAGCCCGAGCACCAGCAGCGCCGCCGCCGCGGAAGCCGCCGCCCAGGGATGGAAGATCGCCAGCGTGACCAGACCGGCCACCGCGAGGTCCTCCAGCACGCTGACCGCGATGTTGCTGGCGGGCTCCGGTGAGGTGTTCACCGCCATCCGCAGCGAGGCCTTCACGGCGTGGCTGAGCAGTGCGCTCACCCCGCCGATGGCACCGGCCGCCACCTCGCCGAGCGAGCCGGGGTGGTGGCTGGCGAGCAGCGCGGCGACGGTGGCACCGGCGATCGGCCGGATGAACGTGTGGACGCCGTCCCATACGGTGTCCACGTACGGGATCTTGTCGAGCACCGCCTCGCACAGGAACAGCACGCTCGCCGCGATCAGTACATCGGTGCGCTCCAGCACCGGTGGAACGGCGGTCGCCCCGCCGAACCGCCCGAGGAGTCCGAGCAGCATCACCACGCCGTAGGCATTGATCCCACTGGCCCAGCCGCTGGTGAAGACCAACGGAACTATCGTCATCTCGCCTTCCAGGTCAGGTCCACGGGCCCTCCGCGGTCGGACGGCCCGGGTCCAAATGATCTCAGGACGGCGGACCGGCGTACTCCACGGCCGCGTTCAGCAGCCACTCGGCCGGGTAGGCGGCGCAGCCAGGCCCGAACTTCGAGACGTGCGGCGGGAATTCGGCCTCGTACCCCTCCAACCAGCCGTCGGAGAGCCGGAAGGCCTCGCCCCGCGGGAGGTCCACGAGACGGCGGTGACAGGGCGCCCGCGAGAGCCAGGTCGAGCCGAGGTTCGTTGCGGATCCCGGTGCATGTCTCGCTTCGCACAACCTGTGGTGTGCGTCTCAACAGGTTTGCCGGTCGGGAGCTGGGTACCAGCCACAATCATCGGCCGCCCCCGACGCCGCCCTGGAGTGCCCATATGCATGATTCCGGACAAATGAGACAGACGGTAGCAGTTGCCACCGCGTCGCCGGTTGACGACACCGGTGACCTCGCGCGCTTCGGATACCGCCAGGAACTGGAGCGTTCGCTGGGCTCGTTCTCCAGCTTCGCGGCGGGCTTCAGCTACATCTCCATCATGACCGGTGTCTTCCAGCTGTTCGGCTTCGGATTCGCCTCCGGCGGGCCCGCGTTCATCTGGAGCTGGCCGCTGGTCTTCATCGGCCAGGGCGCGGTGGCGCTGTGCTTCGCCGAGGTGGCGGGGCAGTTCCCGCTGGCGGGCGGCGTCTACCAGTGGTCCAAGAACATCGCCCGGCCCGCGACCGCCTGGATGTCCGGCTGGATCATGACCATCGGCGCGGTGGTCACCGCGGCGGCCGTCGCCGTGGCGTACCAGGTGATCCTGCCGCAGGTCTCGCTCGCCTTCCAGATCGTCGGCGGGGCCTCCGACGCGGGCCAGACCGCCACTCCCAACGGCGCGAAGAACGCGATCCTGCTCGCGCTCGGCCTGGTGGTCTTCACCACTGTCGTCAACATCGTCGGCGTACGGCTGATGGCGAAGATCAACAACCTTGGTGTGGCGGTGGAGTTGATCGGCGTCACGTTGCTGATAGTGATGCTGGCGCTGCACATCAAGCGTGGTCCGCAGATCGTCACCCACACCCAGGGCACCGGGGCCGGGCAGTCCTGGGGGTACCTCGGTGCCTTCCTGGTCGCCTCGATCATGAGCGCCTACGTCTTCTACGGCTTCGACACCGCGGGCTCGCTGGCCGAGGAGACCAGGGAGCCCCGGCGGCACGCACCGCGCGCCATCCTGCGCGCCCTCACCGCCGCCTTCCTGGCGGGCGGGCTGCTGATGCTGGTCGGGATGATGGCCGTCGGCGACATCAACGCCAAGGAACTGGGCACGCTCGGCATGCCGTACCTGATCAAGTCCACCCTCGGCAACGGCCTCGGCAACGTCTTCCTGGTCTGCTCCGCCATCGCCATCACCGTGTGCTGCCTGGCCGTGCAGACCGCCGCGATCCGGCTGCTGTTCGCCATGGCCAGGGACGGGCGGCTGCCGTTCGGCACCGCCATCGCGAGGGTCTCGCCGCGCTCGAAGACGCCGATCGTCCCCGCGGTGCTCACCGGTGCGCTGACCATCGCGCTGCTGCTGGTCAACATCGGCAACCAGCGGGTCTTCTACATCCTCACCTCGGTCGCCATCATCCTGTTCTACATCCCGTACCTGATGGTCACCGGCCCCATGCTGCTGCGCCGGCTGCGCGGTCAGTGGCCGCGCCCGGACCACGGCCCGTACTTCAACCTGGGCCGCTGGGGCACCCCGGTCAACGTGCTGGCGGTGCTGTACGGGGCCGCCATGACCGTCAACCTCGCCTGGCCGCGCAAGGAGGTCTACGGAAGCGACCACTGGTACTTCCAGTGGGGTGCCGTCGTCTTCACCGCCGTCATCGTGGCGGTCGGCGCGGGCCTTTACCTCATCCGCCGCGGGGCGAACAGCGCTCCCACCAGCGACTGACTCCGGTTCGCGGCCATCGGTCACGTGCTGTTGCGATCGACTCGTGGCAGCACGTGACCGCGCGCTGTTCGCTGAGCCGTCGGGGGACGAACGGTCGGCGCGCACAACTGGCCGGTTTAGACCATGGCCGGTGCTTGGCGGCCCGGCTAGACTCACGGACCGTTCGACCTGTCGTGGCAAGGAGAGCGGAAGCCGTGCACCACTCCTCGCGCGCCGGGTCGAGACCCAGCAAACCCGGAAAAGGAGACATACGGCGGCTGCGTCGGCTGTCCGAGTCCCTGCTCGACCAGCTCAACCTGCCGGACAAATGCGATATCTCCACGCTCTGTGAACTGCTCAGCCGGACACGTGGCCGCCCCCTGCACCTGGTGCCGCTGGCCATGGGCGCGGCCCATCCGTGCGGTATGTGGATCGCGTTGGACGTGGCCGATCTCGTGGTGTTCGAGGCCGACACCAGCCGACTGCACCGGGACCACATCATCGCCCACGAACTGGCCCACATGATCTGCGGCCACCGCGATGTGAACCAGCCCGAGACGGCCGGGCTGGAGCAGCTCTTCCCCGATCTGGACCCCCGCCGGGTGCACGAGATGCTGGGCCGCACCAGCTACTCGTCGCAGGAGGAGCAGGAGGCGGAGATCCTGGCGTCGCTGATCCTGGAGCGCGTCACCCGGCCGCCGAAGGAACAGGTGTGGTCGGTTCCGCCCGCCGAGGCGCAGACCGTGGCCCGTATCGACCGTACGCTGCAGCGCCCTGGATGAACCCGCTGGAGGGTACGTGGGAGATCTGAAGGGCGTTGTCTTTCCGCCCTGCGCGGCGCTGTGCGCCGTGGCGTTCCTCTACAAGCTGCGCGACCTGCGGCAGCACCGGGGCGACCCCGCGCTGCTCGCCCTGATCACCGCCTTCCTGCTCAAGGGCGTCTCGTTCACCCTGTCCATCCCCGCGGTCTCCGCCAGCGTGGACGCGCACACCGGGGTGCCCAACCTGGCGGCGCTGGGCATCCATCTGCTGGGCGGTGTCTCGTCCAGCGCCGCGCTGCTGGTGGCCATCACGTACTGGGTACACCCGGCCGAGCAGGCCTGGCCGAGGGCGCGGGCCTGGCTGTGCGGGTTCGGCGCGTGCGCGATGGCGATGTTCGCGCTGTGGCTGGCCGCCCAGCCACACGGGGACGTCAGGTCGGCGCACTACATCCTGCAGAACGTGGCCGACCCCGTGGTGGGCGGTTACACCCTGCTCTACGCCATCGCGTTCGGCGCCGGGATGATCCAGATCGCCCTGCTGTGCCGCCGCTACGCCAGGGCCGCGGGACGGCAGTGGCTGCGGTGGGGGATGGCCACCACCCAACTCGGCGCGCTGAGTTGCATCATCTACTGCGCCAACCGGGCCTGGGCGGTGGTCGCGGTCCACCTCGGACTCAACCCGCTGCAGTGGGAGGCACTGACCCCGATCGCCAACGGCATCGGCATCCTGTGCCTGGCGAGCGGGCTCACCATGCCGTCCTGGGGGCCGCGACTGTCCGAACTGCGGCGTGCGATCGGCAACTTCGTGGCGTACCAGCGGCTGCACCCGCTGTGGCGCGACCTGTACCGGGCGATCCCGGACATCGCGTTGAGCCCTCCGGCGTCCACCCGGCTCGACCGGTTCACCCCGCGCGACATCAACTACCGGCTGTACCGGCTGGTGATCGAGATCCAGGACGGACTGCTCGTACTGCGCCCCCACATGGACCCCGAGATCGCCGCGGCCGCCGCACGGTCGGCCAGCGGCGCCGGCCTCGCCGGTGACCGCCTGGACGCCGCCGTACGCGCCGCCCAGGTGCGGGCGGCACTGAGGGCCAGAAGGGACAACCTTCCGGCCACCGACGGCGCACCGCCCACCACCCCCGTCGCGCGACCCGCGCTCGCCGCGGAAGAGGATGGGGACTACCTGGGCGAGGTCTCCCGACTGGTCGGTGTCGCCCGGGCCTATGCGGCTCTCGCACGGAGGAAGAGGAGCACCACATGAAGCAGCGCAGACTGGGCAACAGCGGGTTGGCGGTCTCCGCGCTCGGGCTCGGATGCATGGGCATGTCGATCGCGTACGGCCCCGCCGACGAGACCGAGGCCCGACGGGTCCTGGACCGCGCCGGTGAGCTGGGCGTCACCCTGCTGGACACCGCGGACGCCTACGGGCGCGGCGCCAACGAGGAGTTGCTGGGCGGTTGGCTGCGCGGGCGGGACCGGGACCGGGTGGTGCTGGCCACCAAGTTCGGGCTGCGGCACGACGCGGCCAGCGGCCGGGTCGGCGACGTGGACACCTCCCCGCAGTACGTGCCGGTGGCCTGTGACGCCTCGCTGCGCCGACTCGGCGTGGACCACATCGACCTGTACTACGCGCACCGCCGCGATCCCGAGGTGCCGGTCGAGGACACCGTCGGCGCCATGGCCGCGCTGGTCGAGGCGGGCAAGGTGCGGTACCTCGGGCTGTCCGAGGTGAGCGCCGCGACGCTGCGCAGGGCGCACGCCGTACACCCCATCGCCGCCGTGCAGTTGGAGTATTCGCTGTTCACCCGGGACGTGGTGGAGGGCGAGATGCTGGCCACCTGCCGGGAACTGGACATCGCCGTGGTGGCGTACTCGCCGCTCGGCCGCGGCATGCTCACCGGCGCCGTCGCCTCCCGGGACGACCTGACGCGGGACGACAACCGGCTGCGCTGGCCGCGGTTCTCCGCCGAGAACATCGGCCCCAACCTGGAACTCGTCCGGGCAGTGGGCGAATTGGCGGCGACGATCGGGTGCACCCCCGGGCAGGCGGCGCTCGCCTGGCTGCTCGCCCAGGGCGACGACATCATCCCGATCCCCGGCACCAAACGGGTCCGCTATCTGGAGGAGAACGCCGCGGCCGTCGAACTCCGGCTCACCGCCGAGCAGATCGACCAGCTGTGCCAGGCCGTGCCGTCCACCGCGGTCGCGGGCGAACGCTACCCGGAACAGGCGCTGCGCCGCGTAGGCCACTGACCACCGCCGGGACCTCGCGGCCGCTGGGTCGTGGGCTCCCGGGGCAGGCCATCCAACTCACGTACCCGGCCGATGACTTCGGCGATCGAGTGGAAGCCCCGCGCGGACAGCCCCGCGCCGCGCGGCGCTACCCCGGCCGTGGTCAGCGGGCGGTGCGCATCCGGCGTATGTGTTCTGCGAACCGGCGGGCGCCCGGGCTGGCCGCGTGCCCTCCCGTTGTCCGCTGCAGTCCGCGATGATCGGGTTCTCCGTGCTGCTGTCCTGCGGCGCCATGGCGGCCGCCGCGGCCACCAGCCGCGGTGCCACCCGCCGCCGGGTGCGCGGCCGCCACCGCAGGCAGCGCGGAGCCAGCGGCCAGCATCGGGCCACCCGTCGCCGGGGGGCCGCCGCCCACCGCTGACGGCGGCCTCTCGGTACGATGAGGGCGCAGGCGCGTACCTCGGGGCGAGGGCGCGACCCTTCGTCGACAGGAGCGTTCCGCAGTGCTGCGCACCATGTTCAAGTCCAAGATCCACCGCGCGACGGTCACCGAGGCCGATCTGCACTACGTGGGGTCGGTGACGGTCGACGCCGAGCTGATGGAAGCCGCCGACCTGCTGCCCGGCGAGCTGGTCCACATCGTCGACATCACCAACGGCGCCCGGCTGGAGACCTATGTCATCGAGGGTGAGCGCGGCTCCGGCGTCATCGGCATCAACGGCGCCGCGGCGCATCTGGTGCACCCCGGCGACCTGGTCATCCTGATCAGCTACGCGCAGGTGGACGACGCCGAGGCCAGGACGCTGCGCCCGCGGGTGGTGCACGTGGACGAGGGCAACCGGATCGTGGAGCTGGGCGCCGACGCCTCCGCCCCGGTGCCGGGCGGCGACACCGTACGCAGCCCCCGGGCCGTGGCACGCTGACCGCGGCTCAGGAGGCGCCGCCGGGCTCCGGCGGCGCCGCCACGATCACCAGCGCCGGGCTGAGCAGCTGGTCGCCCAGCCGGTAGCCGGGCCGCAGCACCTGCGCGCAGGTCGGGCCGTCGACGTCCGGGGAACGGGCCTGCGACAGCGCCTCGTGCACCGTGGGATCGAACGGCTCCCCGGGTTCCCCGAAGGACCGCAGCCCGAGCGCCGCCAGATGCGTCTCCAGCGCGTCGCTGACCGCGACGAAGCCGTCGGTCATGTCACCGTGGCGCCGCACCCGCACCACGGTGTCCAGCACCGGCAGCAGTTCGCGCACCACGTTGGCCACCGCGATCTCGCGCACCGCCAGCCGGTCGCGCCGCACCCGCTTGCGGTAGTTGTCGTACTCCGCCTTCAGCCGCTGCAAGTCCGCTGTGCGCTCGGCGAGTTGCGCGCTGAGCTGGCCGGGGCCGGTCTCCTTGACCGTGCCCGACGGGGGCCGCAGCCGCAGCACCGGGTCGACGCAGTGCGCGCGCGGGTCGTACGGGGCGGACACCGGTACCGGTAGCCGCGCCCCGGGCGGGGAGCCGGTGGGGTGGGTCATCCGGTGCCTCCCTTGGGCTTGTCCTCGTCCACGATCTCGGCGTCCACCACCTCGTCCTCCGGCTTGCCGCCGGTGGCACCGGCGGTACCGGTGTCGCCGCCGGTGGCGGCCCCGGCGCCCTCGCCCGCCGCGGCGTACATGGCCTGGCCCAGCTTCTGGCTGACCGCGGCCAGCTTCTCGGTGGCGGCGCGGATCTCGGCGGTGTCCTGGCCCTTGAGCTTCTCCTTCAGCTCACCGATCGCCGTCTCCACCTCGCTCCTGACGTCCGCGGGCACCTTGCCCTCGTTGTCCTTAAGGAACTTGTCGGTCTGGTAGACGAGTTGCTCGGCCTGGTTGCGGGTCTCGGCGGCCTCGCGGCGCTTGTGGTCCTCCTCCGCGTACTGCTCGGCCTCGCGCATCATCCGGTCGATGTCTTCCTTGGGCAGCGCGGAACCGCCGGTGACGGTCATCCGCTGCTCCTTGCCGGTGCCCAGGTCCTTGGCGGAGACGTGCATGATGCCGTTGGCGTCGATGTCGAAGGTGACCTCGATCTGCGGCACACTGCGCGGCGCCGGGGGCAGACCGGTCAGCTCGAACATGCCGAGCTTCTTGTTGTACGCGGCGATCTCCCGTTCGCCCTGGAAGACCTGGATCTGCACCGACGGCTGGTTGTCCTCGGCCGTGGTGAAGATCTCCGAACGCTTCGTCGGAATCGTGGTGTTGCGCTCGATCAGCTTGGTCATGATGCCGCCCTTGGTCTCGATGCCGAGGGACAGCGGGGTGACGTCCAGCAGCAGGACGTCCTTGACCTCGCCCTTGAGCACACCGGCCTGCAGGCTGGCGCCGATGGCGACGACCTCGTCCGGGTTGACACCCTTGTGCGGGTCCTTGCCGGTCAGTTCCTTGACCAGCTCGGTCACCGCGGGCATCCGCGTCGATCCGCCGACCAGGATGACGTGGTCCAGGTCCGCGACCTTGATCCGGGCGTCCTTGACCGCGGCGTGGAACGGCTCCTTGCAGCGCTCCAGCAGATCGGCGGTGAGCTGCTGGAACTGCGCCCTGGTCAGCTTCTCGTCCAGGTGCAGCGGGCCTTCCGCGGACGCCGTGATGTACGGCAGGTTGATGTTGGTCTCGGTGGACGAGGACAGTTCGATCTTGGCCCGCTCGGCCGCCTCGCGCAGCCGCTGCACCGCCATCTTGTCCTTGGACAGGTCGATCCCGTGGGCGTTCTTGAACTGCTTGACCAGGTGCTCGACGATCCGCTGGTCCCAGTCATCACCGCCGAGGTGGGTGTCGCCGTGGGTGGCCTTCACCTCGACCACGCCCTCGCCGATCTCCAGCAGCGACACGTCGAAGGTGCCGCCGCCGAGGTCGAAGACGAGGATGGTCTGGTCGTTCTCCTTGTCCAGGCCGTACGCCAGGGCGGCGGAGGTCGGCTCGTTGATGATCCGCAGTACCCGCAGCCCGGCGATCTCGCCCGCCTCCTTGGTGGCGGTGCGCTGCGCGTCGTTGAAGTAGGCGGGCACGGTGATCACGGCGTCCGTCACGTCCTCGCCGAGATAGGCCTCCGCGTCCCGCTTGAGCTTCTGCAGCACCCGTGCGGAGATCTCCTGGGCGGTGTAGCGCTTGCCGTCGATGTCGCCCTTCTCGGGGAAGCGCCAGTTCGGGTCGCCGACGTGCCGCTTGACCGAGCGGGCGGTGCGCTCCACGTTGGTGATGGCCTGACGCTTGGCGATCTCGCCGACGAGCACCTCGCCGCTCTTGGCGAAGGCCACCACCGACGGGGTGGTGCGCGCCCCTTCGGTGTTGGTGATGACCGTGGGCTCGCCACCCTCCAGGACGGACACCACGGAGTTCGTCGTACCGAGGTCAATACCGACTGGCCGTGCCATGGCAGCTCTCCTCCTCGCGCCCGCTATCGGTTCCAGAGTGCCTCGGGAATCCGTCCGCCGCAGCGGTGCGGGTGCCGCGGAGCGCTACGGAACGTCCGTCCGCCCGTAGGGCAGCTCCAGCCGTACCGCGAACCCGCCGTCCGGCTCCGGTGCCGCCGCCAGCGTGCCGCCGAGCAGTGTGGCGCGCTCCCGCAGCCCCACGATGCCGTGGCCGCCGCCCGGCAGATCGGGGCGCGGCGCCTGGGCGGACGCCGGGCCGTTGCGTACGCATACCCGCAGCGACTCCTGGGCGACCACCACCGTCACAGTGGTCGCGGCTCCCGGCGCGTGCTTGCGGACGTTGGTCAGCGCCTCCTGCACCGTGCGGTACGCGGCCCGCTCCACCGGCTCCGGCAGCTCCCGGCCGTCCGCGCCGTCGATCCGCAGCTCGGCGTTGACCTCGGAGGCGGACACCAGCGCCGGAAGGTCGGCGAGGGTGGGCTGCGGCGCGAGTTCGGTCGGTCCGGCACCGGCGGCCCGCAGCACCAGGATCATGCTGCGCAACTCCTCCAGCGTGGCCACCGCGAGCCCGCGCAGCGTGCCCGCGACCTCCTTGACGTCCGGGTCGCGCGCGGTGACCTCCAGCGCGCCCGCCTGCACGGCGATCAGCCCCGCCTGGTGCGAGACCACGTCGTGCATCTCACGGGCGATCCGCGCCCGCTCCCTTGCTATCACCGTCTGCGCGTGCAGCGCCCGCTCGTGGTCCCGTACCGTGGCCAGCTCCGCGACCCGGTCCGACAGGTCCTTCCTGGTCTGCGCGAGCAGCCCCAGCATCACCGGGCCGGTGCCCAGCATCACCGCGTAGATCAGCTGCTGCACCAGATCGCTGAGCGTCTCCTTGGCGAACCCGGTGATCGGCCACGGGACGAACGCCCCGGCGGCCACCACCAGCGCGGCCAGCGCCTTGTGCCGCACCGGCCGCTCGGTCCTGGCCACCGTGTAGGCGCCGACCATGGCGGCGATCAGCGCGTTGCCCGCGTACAGCCCGGGGAGGGTGGCGATCAGGACGGTGCGCGGCCACCGCCTGCGCAGCAGCAGGACGGCGGCGGCGCCCAGCGACGCGTAGAAGTGCCAGTCGCGTGGCGGCGGGTAGTTCAACGCGGCGTCCAGACCGGCCAGCGCCACCAGGACGAGGTCGATGACCCGCGACTGCCAGCGGCAGTGCGTGCGCCACAGCAGCCGCAGGAACGGCAGCGGCTGGGCGGCGCGTACCGAGCGGCTCACAGGCCCTGCTCCTCGACCAGCCCGACCCGGTCCGCCAGCACGGCGGCCTGGATCCGGTTCGCCACGCCCAGCTTGGTCAGCACCGCCCGGACGTAGTCCTTCACGGTGGCCACCGCTATGTGCATCCGGGCGCCTATCTCAGCGTTGGACAGCCCCTGCCCGACGTACGCCAGCACCTGTCGCTCACGCGGCGACAGCGCGCTCACCGCCTCGCTGGCCTGGTACGACGCGGCGGCCCTGGCGGGGCGGCCCAGTCGCCGGACCACCGAGGGGGACAGGCAGCCCGCGCCGGTGGCCACCGCGCGCACCGAGCGGACCAGGATCTCCGGGTCGGTGTCCTTCAGCAGGAAGCCCGAGGCGCCGAGCCGCAGCGCCTCGCCGAGGTACTCATCGGTGTCGAAGGTGGTGAGCATCGCGACGTACGGCGGGCTGGGCAGTTCGGTCAGCCGCCGTAGCACGGTGAGCCCGTCGACGTCGGGCATCCGGATGTCGAGCAGCACCACATCGGGCTGGTCGCGGCGTACCGCGGCGACCGCCTGGGCCCCCTCGCAGCTGGCCACGACGGTGATGCCGGGCGCGCTGCCCAGGATCATGGCCAGCCCGGATCTGATCAGCGCCTCGTCGTCGACGATCAGCACCCGTACCGGGGAAGGGGTTTCCACTTCAGTCATGCGGCGTGTCCCGCCCTGCTCACCAAATCTGTGCGACAAACGAGCGAACAGCTCTGCGTGACCGTACCGCAGCCCGAATCACCTCAGAAGAGTCAATTCGTAGCGGCCCGAGTACCCTCCGTCACAAGTCGTCGTGCGACATGGCCGTACGACCCTCGTTCGCAGGTCTGATCGGGTACCTCCGGTAGGAGGTGCGCTCTCCCTCGGGCGGTGGGTGTTCGCCGTCGGCGCACGCTGGGAGGCTGGAACACCCGCCGAGACGTGACCCGGTCGGCGGGGGCACGGCAGCCGGTCACGTCGTGGTGACCCGCCGATCCCCCCACACCCAAACAGCGGATCCGGCGGCGGAAGCACCGGCAGCCCGCCTTGAGTCCCTGGGCGCGGCCGCGCCCAGGGACACGGGCGAGCCACCGCGGCGCTGCCGTCAGGCCGCGCGCAGCCTCAGCATCACCGTGGCGTGCGGCCGGACCCGAACGGTGACCGAACCGCCGTACCGGCTGGTCCGCCTGGTCACCAGGTCCTTGCCGGACAGGTGCTGGGCGGGGCCGAGGCCGAGGGTGCTGGCCGACGCGGTGATGGTGAGCGGGGAGTCGCCGCGGTTGAGGAAGACCACGGCGCGGTCGCCGTTCGCCAGCGGCCTGGTGAGCACGTCATGGGTGTCGGTGTGCGCCGCCCTGGTGGCCTGGACGCCGAGGCGGTCCTGGTCGACCGCGATGACGTCGCGGTTGCCGAGGATCGCCAGCGCCTGCGGGGAGAGGGTGGTCAGATCGGTGCTGCTGATCAGCGGTGCGGCCATCTCCGCCCACAGCGCCATCTGCGTCTGCGCCTCGTCGGCGGTCAGGCCGCGGTCGCCGACCAGCAGGAAGTCCGGGTCGTTCCAGTGCCCGGGACCCGCGTACCGGCCGAGCGGCACGTTGTAGTCGTAGTTGCCCAGCAGGCTCTTCCACTTGGCCGCGCCGCTCTGCTGCCCGAGGGCGATGTCATAGCCCTCGCGCCACAGGTTGCCGTACTTCGCCACCCAGCCGAGCACCGTGTACCAGTCGGCGGTGCCCTGGAAGTACGCGGGGGCGGACTCGGAGAAGACGATCTTCCGGCCGCTGTCGCGCAGGGCCCGGCTCATACCGGCGTACGCCTGGCGGTAGGTCTGCTCGGCGGACTGGCCGGGAACCGACGGCACGTTGCAGCCGTCCAGCTTGAGGTAGTCGACTCCCCACTTGGCGAACAGTCTCGCGTCGGCGTCGTAGTGCTGCCAACTGCCCGCGTAGCCGCCGCAGGTCTGGGTGCCCGCGTCCTCGTAGATGCCGAACTTCAGTCCCATGCGGTGCAGTTGGCGCCCGACGTAGGCCATGCCGTGCGGAAACTTCTGCGGGTCGGAGACCAGGTTGCCGGAGGCGTCGCGGCTCTTGCCCATCCAACAGTCGTCCGTGGTGACGGTGTTGTAGCCCTTGGCGGCCAGTCCGCTGCGCACCAGGGCCCTGCCCTGGTCCAGGATCAGCTTCTCGTCGATGTTGCACTGGTAGTACGACCAGTCGTTCCAGCCCATGGGCGGTGTGGCGGCCAAGCCCTGGTAGCCGCCACTGGGGTGGGTGGATGGAGTGCTGGGCAGCGCCGCGGGACTGGCGAGCGCGAGCGCGGCGGCGACCATGATTTTCGCGAACATGACAACCTCCGATGGGGAAGTGGCGGGGCGAAGCCCCGGAAGGGGGTCAGCGGCGCAGCCCTCCAGGGGGCGTAGCCCCCCGAGAGAACGCCTCACCCTCACCCCGGGCGCGTAGCGCCAACCGCCGTAGCGAGGTGGAAGTCCTTGCTCAGGAAGACCAGGGCGCCCGAGATGCTGCCGGTGTCATAGCCGTAGATCCCTCCCACCAGCGCACCGGTCAGCGCGATCAGCCGACCGGTGCGGTATCGGCCGGAGCGCGGCGCGGCAGTGGGGGACACCTGGGGCGGGTGAGGCATAGCGGCAACCACCGTTGATTGGTTTTGGGGGTTGTGCTGATCGATTTTGCAAATATCGAGGCCAAACTGAGCATCTGTCAACAGGCGCGCCCCGGACTTCAGCCATGGACAGCCGGGCCTGTCCTGCGCGATGCTGATCGAAGCGCGCCTGTTTCGCGCAACAGGAGTCACCCGGAGCCGGAGAGAAGGATCGATGGCCGCGATCGAGCACATGGCGCAGGAAATCGACAGCCAGCCGGATGTGTGGCGGCGGGCCGCCGAGATCGCCGCCGCCGACAACGTCCCGCTGCCCGCCCCCGGTGAGCGGGTGGCCGTCGTCGGCTGCGGCACGTCGTGGTTCATGGCGCAGTCCTACGCGGCGCTGCGCGAGCGCGCCGGACACGGCGTCACCGACGCCTTCGCCGCCTCGGAGGCGTTCGCCGCGGGCGAGGCGTTCGTCCAGCGCGGCTATGACACGGTGCTGGCCATCACCCGCTCCGGCACCACCACCGAACTGCTGCGGCTGATGGGCTTGTTGAAGGGCCGCGTCCGCACCGTCGGCGTCGTCGGTGACCGGCACGCGCCCATCGCCGAGGTCTGCGACGCCATCGTGGGGCTGCCGTTCGCCGACGAGAAGTCGGTGGTGCAGACCCGGTTCGCCACCTCCGCGCTGCTGCTGCTCCGCCGCCACCTGGGCGAGGACGTCACCCCCGCGGTACGCGATGTGGCGGACGCGCTGCGCCAGCCGGTCGACCCCGCGTGGGTGAAGGCCGAGCAGTTCACCTTCCTGGGCCACGGCTGGACGTACGGCCTGGCCAACGAGGCCGCGCTGAAGATGCGCGAGGCGTCACAGAGCTGGACCGAGGCCTACCCCCTGCTGGAGTACCGGCACGGCCCGATCGCCATCGCGGCGCCGGGCCGGGTCACCTGGGTACTCGGCCCGGACAACGGTGAGTTGGCGGCGGACGTGGCCCGTACCGGTGCGCTTTTCGTGCACCATGAACGGGACGCGCTGGCCGATCTGGTGCTGGTGCAGCGCGTCGCCCTGGAGCGGGCCAGGGCCCGAGGGCTCGACCCCGACCGGCCGCGCGCGCTGACCCGGTCCGTCATCCTGGACGCGTGACCGCGAGAAACTGACGGGCAGTCGAGGAAGGACCGTGTCGTGCCGCTGACCACCACCGCGTCCGTGATGCGGGACGCCGTCGCCGCGGGCACCGGCGCCGCCGCCTTCAACGTCCTCCATCTGGAGACGGCCGAGGCGCTGGTCGCCGCCGCGGAGCGGGCCGGGGCGCCGCTGATCCTGCAGATCAGCGAGAACTGCGTGCGCTACCACGGCAGCCTGCTGCCGCTCGCCCGGGCCACGCTGGCGCTGGCCGAGGCGAGCAGCGCGCCGGTCGCCGTGCACCTGGACCACATCACCGACCCGGCCCTGCTGCGCGAGGGCGTCACCGCGGGCATCGGCTCCGTCATGGTGGACGCCTCGGCGCTGCCGTACGACCGCAACGTGGCGACCACCGGCGAGCTGACCGCCTGGTGCCATGACCGGAAGGTGTATGTGGAGGCCGAGTTGGGGGAGGTCGGCGGCAAGGACGGGGTGCACGCGCCGGGCGCCAGGACCGATCCGGACGAGGCGCTCGCGTTCGTGCGCGCCACCGATGTGGACGCGCTCGCGGTGGCCGTCGGCTCCTCGCACGCCATGCGGGAGCGCACCGTCGAGCTCGACAAGGAGCTGATCACCCGGCTGCGGGACCGGCTGCCGGTGCCGCTGGTGCTGCACGGTTCGTCCGGGGTGCCGGACGAGGAGATCCGCCGGGCCGTCGCGGCCGGTATGACGAAGATCAACGTCTCCACCCATCTGGTCGCCGCCTTCACCGCCGAGGTACGGCGACGGCTGGCCGCCGACCCGGCACTGGTCGACTCCCGCAAGTACCTGGGCCCGGCCCGTGAGGCGGTGACCGAGGCGGCGGTCGACCTGCTGCGGGTGATCACCACCCCCGCACCGGAGCCCATCCCCAGCTGACATGGACAATGGCCACTCCAGCGCCACCCCGCGGAGGGCCACCATGAGGCACGAACGACTGACCGCCCTGCTCGAACTGCTCGGCCGACGAGGCCAGATGGGCGTCGAGGAGGCCGCGGCCGAGCTGGGCGTGTCCGCCGCCACCGTGCGCCGCGACATGGACACCCTCGCGGAACAGCAGTTGCTGACCCGCACCCGCGGCGGTGCGGTGCTCAGTTCCGTCGCCTACGACCTGCCCATACGCTACAAGGGCAGCCAACGCGCCCCCCAGAAGCGGCGGATCGCCCAGGCAGCCAGCGCACTGGTACCGCGCGGCAGCGTGGTGGGGCTGAGCGGTGGTACCACCACCACGGAGATCGCCCGCACCCTGGCGAGCCGCCCGGACCTGGCGGAGGCCGGTCCCGATCCGCATCTGACGGTTGTCACCAACGCGTTGAACATCGCCAACGAACTGGCCGTGCGCCCGCAGATCAAGATCGTGCTGACCGGCGGTGTCGCCCAGCCCCGCTCCTACGAACTCGTGGGCCCGTACAGCGACCTGGTGCTGCGCGAGGTCACCATGGACCTCGCGTTCATCGGGGTGAACGGCCTGGATCCGCAGGTCGGGGCCACCGTGCACGACGAACGCGAGGCCCGGGTGAACCGGCTGATGGCCGAGCGGGCCACCCGCGCGGTGGTGGTCTGCGACTCCTCCAAGCTCGGCGTGCGCGCCTTCGCCTCCATCGGCACCTGCGAGCTGTTCGACACCCTCATCACCGACGACGGCGCCGACGAACAGGCCCGCGGTGAGTTCACCGACCGCGGCCTGAGGGTGATCATCGCCCCGGTACCCGACTGAGCAGCACGAGGATCCGCCCAACCGGCTAGCCTGGCACGGTAGTTGACATGATCTTCGGGGCGCGAAGGGATGTGCGGGTGATGGGGCGGGGTCCGGAGTGGATGCGGTCGCGGTCGAGCGCGCCCGTGGAACTGCACACCGACCGGCCACACGCCGCCCGGGTGTACGACTACCTGCTGGGCGGCAAGACCAACTACGCGGCGGACCGCGAGGCCGCGCGGCGGACGCTGCAGTCGCTGCCCAACGCCGCGCTGGTGGCCCGGCAGAACCGCGCCTTCATGCACCGCGCGGCCCGCTATCTGGCCGAGGCGGCAGGAGTACGCCAGTTCCTGGACATCGGCACCGGCATCCCGACCCAGCCTAATCTGCACGAGGTCGTCCAGGCCGTCGCTCCGCGGTCGCGGATCGTCTACGCCGACAACGACCCCATCGTGCTCACCCACTCCCGCGCCCTGCACACCAGCCACCCCGCGGGCCGCACCGCGTACGTGCACGGCGACCTGTGCCAGCCGGAGGACATTCTGGGCAATCCGGAACTGACCCGCACCCTCGACCTGGACCAGCCGGTCGCGCTCACCCTGGTCGCGGTGCTGCACTGGTTACCGAAGGAGTGCGACCCGTACGAGATCGTGGCGCGGCTGCTCGACGCACTGCCCAGCGGCAGCTTCCTGGCGCTCACCCATGCCACCAACGACTTCGAACGCAAGGCGCTGGAGCAGATCGCGGAGGACTTCCAGCGCACCGGCTCCACGGTGAACACCCGCAGCAAGGCCGAGATCGCCGAGTTCTTCACGGGGCTGGAGCTGGTCGAACCCGGTATCGAGGTGGTGCACCGCTGGCGGCCGGACGCCGGGGACATCGAGGCCGAATCGCTCTCGCCCACCGATGTCCCGCTGTACGGCGCGGTGGCCCGGAAGGGCTGACCGCTCAGGCGCCCGCCGAGACGGCCGCCCACACCACCTTCCCGCCGCGGTCCGGCGGGGTCCAGCCCCATGTCTCGCTGAGCGCGTCGACCACGTGCAGCCCGCGGCCGGTCTCCGCGAAGTAGTCGGGCTCCTTGAGTACCGGTACGTCGGTACCGGGATCGCACACCGCGCACAGCACGGTCGTGCCCCGGCGCAGCAGGCCGAGCCAGACCGGGTGCGCCGGTACGGGGAGTTGCGCGGGAGCCGTCAGCCCGTACCGCATGGCGTTGCTCAGCAACTCGGAGACGATGATCGCCGCGTTGTCCACCAGGGCGGGCATGCCCCAGCCGGTCAACGTCGAGCGGGTGAACTGGCGTGCCTGGCCCGCCGCTTCGAGGTCGTCGGCTAAACCGCAGGCGGCGAATCCGCTGGGGCCCTGGTCGCTGTCGTCCAGCGGGAAGGCCCCCCTCGCGGCCAGTGCCAGCCAGTGCCTGCCGGGTCCGTCGGGTACGGCGGCGGTGCCTGCTGAATCGGCCGGATGTGTGGTCATCACGATCTCCGTGGAACCTCTCGGGCAGTCGTTGCGGACGGGCCTCCCGAATCCACTATCCCCCGATGCGCGGTGGCGCTGCAAGCACATCTGCAATTACAGTCGTAAGCACACCGGTAAGTACATCTGCAAGAACGGATGCACGTGCACGGAGAGTTGACGCAGCATCAGGAAAAGTTGGCGAAGCCGGTGGTCACCGTGTGCGGCGGCAAAGGAGCGACGCGGATGCAGCAGATCGACAACGGTGTGCGGGCCAGTCGGATCGAGGGAGCGGTCTGGCGCAAGAGCCGACGGAGCAACCCCAGCGGCAACTGCGTGGAGCTCGCCGCGCTGCCCGACGGCCAGTTCGCGGTGCGCAACTCCCGTCACCCCGAAGGACCCGCGCTCATCTACACCCGTGAGGAGATGATCGCCTTCATCGGCGGGGCGAAGGACGGCGACTTCGACTCCCTGGTCGGCTGAGCCGGACCGGCGAGGTCAACACCGAGCATCCGCGCCGCCCGGCGCTGTACCCAGGGGCGGCACGGATGCCAGACTCGGGGAAGTCCCCAGTCGCACAGGAGAGTTGGAATGTCCGCCATGACGCGGCCGAGCCAAGAGGCGTCGATAAGGCGCTACCTCGAACACCCACGGGGCGGTCCGACCGTCCTGCGCATCGTGCTGGGCACCCAACTGCGCAGGCTGCGTGAGCAGTGCGGGATCAGCCGGGAGGCGGCGGGCGATGCGATCCGCGGCTCACACGCCAAGATCAGCCGACTCGAACTCGGCCGGGTGAGCTTCAAGGAGCGCGACGTCTCCGATCTGCTCACCCTGTACGGCGTGCTGGACGAGCAGGAGCGCGCCGACTACCTCGCGCTGGCCCGGCAGGCCAGCACGCCCGGCTGGTGGAACCAGTACGGCGATGTGCTGCCCAGCTGGTTCGAGACGCACATCGGCCTGGAGGAGGCCGCCTCGTTGATCCGGACCTACGAGGTCCAGTTCATCCCCGGCCTGCTCCAGACCGAACAGTACGCACGCTCCGTCACCAAACTCGGCTATCCGAACGCCTCGCTGCGCGAGATCGACCGCCGGGTCGAACTGCGCATGGCCCGCCAGCGTCTGCTGACCGCGCCGGGCGCGCCCCGGCTGTGGGCCGTGGTGGACGAGGCCGCGCTGCGCCGCCCGCTCGGCGGCGTCGAGGCGATGTGCACCCAACTGGACCACCTGCTGAAGGTGGCCGAGCTGCCGAACATCACCTTGCAGGTCGCCCCGTTCCACCTCGGCGGAATCGCCGCGGCCGGTGGGCCGATCACCATCCTGCGCTTCCAGGAGCCGGACCTGCCCGACATCGTCTACCTGGAGCAGCTCACCAGCGCGCTCTACCTCGACAAGCTGGACGAGGTCGACAACTACCTGAGCGTGATGGACCGGTTGTGCGCCGAGGCCGAGCCGCCCCGGGAGTCCGTGGCGTTCATCACCGAGCTGCTCCGCCAACTCGGTTGACCCGCAGGGGGCTTGGGGTCATCTCCCAAGCCCCCTTGGCGATCACAGCTTCGTGCCGCCGCCCACCGGAACGTTGCTGCCGTAGGCGTGCACCTCGATACCGTCGTGCCGCACCGACACGTCCCGCAGCCGCACGCCACCGGGCAGTTCCGGCAGCCTGAACGAGAGCGACAGCCGCTCGGCGAGCTTGGGCATCTGGATGTCGCGCAGGCCCTGCACCAGGGAGGGGTCCACCCCGATCTTCCCCAGCAGCCAGGGGTTCTGCTCCACCAGGTCGAGGATGTTGACCCGCATCAGGCGCTCCACGAAGCGCGGATCGCCGGTGATCCGGCGCAGCGCGGCATCGCTGCGCGCGGCCTCCCGGACTATCTGCGGGGTGAGCCCGAGACGTTGCGCGATGGCCCCGACCGCCAGCAGCGCCTTGGCCTTCGCGGCGTCGGTACGGATCCGCTCCGCCATCGGCCGGGCCAGCCGCAGGCCGCCGTTGTCCCCCGGCGTGTAGCTCGCCACGCCCGGGACGTCGATCAGCATGTCGTCGATGGTCGTGTTGACCGAACGGTCGCCCTCCAGCCGTAAATGGGCCACCGCTCGCGCCCGCACCCGGTATCCCGCGATCGCCAACCGCCCCTCGGCGAGCACCGACTGATCGTCCTTGGCGCTGAACTTCACCTGGGACGAACCGAGTTCGCGGTCGAGGTCGTCGAACGCCAGCAGCACACTGCCCTGCATCCGCCCGATCACCGCGCCGCGGATCGAGGACGGCACATCACCCAGGATCCGGATCTCCCGCACCGATCCGTCCACCTTGGCCATGGAGACCGGACCGGCGGACACGTGCGGCACCGTGATGTCCACCTGGTCGAGGCGGCCGTACGCCACCTGGGTGAGGAACGGGAAACCGTGGATGTCGACCTCGGGGTCCGCCTGCAGGTGCATGGCCTCCTTGAGCCGGTGCGCCGCCTGTTTCTCGGCGTACAGCGCCGCCCAACGGTCCGCGAGGGTGAGGAAGGCCCCGCAGGTGAGCACGGCCGCCAGGGCCTTGGCGGTGGTCGGGACTCTGAGTCCACGCCGCGGCCGGTGCCGCCGATGGCCGCCGCGGCGCACGCGCTCCTGGTCGTCGTACTCCGGTCGCAGACCCAGTCCTAGCGGATCGCCCCGGTCCTCCTCGCGCAAGTCCAACCAACCCAGTTCCTCGTACGGGTTGTGGCGCGGCGGCGCCGGCTCGGCGCCGCGTGGATCCGCCAACTCCTCGTACGGGTTGCGCCAGTCGGATTCCCCGAGGTGGGGGTGGGAATCCCCGGACACATGGCCCACGGTCGTCGTGTTCGTGGTGTGGGGTGCCATCGAACGATCTCATCACGAACACCCGTACGGACCGCAAGTCTCCTTGACGGAATCATGCTTCGTTCCGGACAACGGGACCCCGGTCGCCCGGCGCGTCGCGGTTGGTCGAACTCATGTGATTTCAGGGCCAGTTGGGGAGTGATCGGTCCTATACCGGTCTTGACGCGGAGCGATGCCTGCCGGTTTGCTGTGCGTGATCACACAACTCTGTGGTCGTGCTGTGACGGTTCTGTGCGGGCGATCCGACCAGTCGCCCGGAGGGGAAGTGCGCCATGGGGGAAGTACGTCTATGACGCCGCCTCCGCCTCCTCTGGGACGCTCCCGGGGCAGGGACGACATCAGCTTCGATCCGGCGCTGGACGACACCGAGTTGGCCACCGTACGGGACGCGCTGGCCCGCGGCCGCTGGGACCACGCCCGTGCCCTGCTCGCCGCGACCGGCGACGACTGGGACCGGCGCGGACACCGCCTGGTCGTCCTCGCCGAAGGCCCGGCCAGCGCCGCGTGGGCGCGCGACTGGCAGTTGGCCGAACCGGACAGCGCGGACGCCGCCGCGCTGCTCGCCTGCGCCTCGGTCTTCCGCGCCGTCCACGGCAAGGGCACCGCCCGCGACGCGCACGAGGCGTGCGCCGCGGCCGCCCGGATGGCACCCGACGACCCCTCGCCGTGGCTCGGTCTGCTCATCCTGGCCCGCCGCACCGGCACCGACGACGAACGGGCACGCGCCTTCGACCAGGTCCGCACCCGGCACCGGGAACACCACCACGCCCACCACCTGATGGCCGCCTGCCTGGCCGAGCGCCCGCCCGGGGACACCGACGACCCGCTGCACGAGGTGTACGACTTCGCCTCCTGGGCCGCCGAGCAGGCACCGGCCGACTCACCACTGGCCGTACTGCCGGTGGTCGCCCACGCCGAGCGCTACCGGGTGCTGGCCGGTGCCGGGGCGGCGCCGCGCGACCCGGCCCACTCCCGGCACTGGACCACCCGCCGCGCCCGCCAGGTGATGAAGGCAGCCTTCGACTGGTGGCTCGAATGGGACGACGACCACCACCATCCACGCCGCAAGACAGACCTCAACTACCTGGCGCACGCCAAGTTCTACGAAGGCCGCACCGCCGAGGCCGCCGCGCTGTTCACCCGCATCGGCCCGCACGCCACGCACGCCCCCTGGTCCTATCCGGACCGCGATCCGAAGAAGGCGTTCCGTGCCGCGCGCCGTGCCGCGCTCGGCTCCTCGTAACCGCGCCCAACCCGCCAAGGGAAGGAAAGGCACCGCATGTTGACGGGCAGCACGAGCGACATCAGCACGTATCTGGGCCAGGAACGGCGGTTGCGCGCGGGCCGTCTCGGCCTGCCGGGGCTGCTGTTGTCGGTGGTCGCGGCCAGCGCGCCGATGATGGTGGTGGCCGGCGTCATGCCCACCACCTTCGGCGAGATGGGCGTCGTCGGGCAACCCCTGCTGTTCGTGATCCTCGCCGTGGTCCTGATGCTGTTCAGCGTCGGCTACGCGGAGATGAGCAGACATGTGCACAACGCCGGTGCTTTCTACGCCTACATCGCCCGCGGCCTCGGTGGCACCGCGGGCGCCGCCGCGTCCGTCGTCGCGCTGGTCGCCTACAGCGCCATGCAGGTCGGCATCTACGGCGTCTTCGGCTTCGAACTGTCCGGCCAGCTGGCCAGGCACCTCGATGTCGACATCGCCTGGTGGGTACCCGCGCTGGCGGCCGTGGTGGTGGTCGGGGTGCTCGGCTGGCTGAAGATCGACCTCAACGCCAAGGTGCTCGGCGTGCTGCTGCTGGTCGAGTGCGCCATGGTGCTCGCCTTCGACGTGGCGGGGCTGGCGGACCCCGGCGGGGACGGTCTGTCACTGCACTCCTTCAACCCCGGCACGCTCGGCGGCGCGGGCATCGGCACCGCGCTGTGCTTCTGCGTCGCCGCCTTCGTCGGCTTCGAGCAGGCACCGGTCTACGCCGAGGAGACCAGCCGCCCGCAGGTGCTGGTGGCCAGGGTGATGTACCTCGCGGTGGGTTTCGTCGCACTGTTCTTCGTCGTCGGCTCGTGGGCGCTCAGCGTGGCCGCCGGGCCGTCGCGGATCGTCGGCACGGCCCAACAGCAGGGTCCCAACCTGCTGTTCTGGCTCGCGCAGAACCGTTTCGGGGCCACCTTCACCGATGTCATGCACGTCTTCTACGTGACCGGCATGTTCGCCGCCATGCTCAGCTTCCACAACGTGGTGGCCCGGTACGCCTTCGCGATGGGACGCGAGGGACTGCTGCCCGCGGCGGTCGGCCGCACCTCCAGGACCAGCGGCGCACCCGCCTACGGCTCGCTGCTGCAGAGCGCGGTCTCGCTGGTGGTGGTGCTGGTCTTCGCGGCGACCGACAACAGGCCGCACGACGACCCGACCGCGCCGGTGCTCCACCTGTTCACCTGGATGGGCAACGTCGGAGCGCTCGGGATCACCCTGCTGATGGCCACCGCCTGCGCGGCCGTCATCGCCTTCTTCGTACGGCACGGCGCCGCCCGCCCCCAGGCCGTACGGCTGGCCGCCTCGGGGCTGGCCGGTGCCGCGCTGCTGGTGATCGCGGTGCTGACGGTCAAGGACTTCGGCGTCCTCCTGGGCGCCGACCCCGGCTCCGCGCTCAGCTGGATCCTGCCCGGCATCATCGGACTCAGCGCGGTCTGCGGTCTGGTGCACGGGCTGGTGCTGAAGAAAGCGCGCCCCGCCGTACACACCCGCGTCGGCCTGGGCAACGAGGCCTTCCAGTTGGAGAAGGCCGCCGCATCGGAGGGAACGTCATGACGTGCTGCCACCCGCGGCCCCCGGCGGCCGACCCCCACCCGCTGGACCCACTGACCGCCGAGGAGATCGACACCGCCCGGCGCGTCCTCCAACAGCAAGGCCACGTCGGCGAGTCCACCCGCTTCCCGCTCGTACTGCTCGACGAGCCCGACCGGCACACCGCCACCGCACACCGGGACGGCGACCCCGTGGCGCGCCGCCTGCGGATCACGCTGCTGGACTCGCGCACCGGCGCCGCCGCCGAAGCGCTGGTGGACGTCACCGCCGGACTGCTGCTCTCCCACCGGGAGCTGGACCCGGCCGTCGAAGGCCAACCGCCGGTCGCCTTCGAGGAGTACGAGGTCGTCGAGTCGGTCGTCAAGGCCGACCCCGGCTGGCGCAAGGCCATGGCCGAGCGCGGCATCACCGACACCGAACTCGCCATCTGCGCACCCCTGTGCGCGGGCAGCGCAAACGGGGACGGCAACCACGGCCGCAGACTGCTGCGTTCACTGACCTGGCTGCGCTGTGAGGCGACCGACAGCCCCTGGGCGCATCCGGTGGGCGGACTGTACGCCGACGTCGACGTGATCGAGCGGCGCGTGGTCCGGCTGGTCGACACCGGTGCGGTGCCGGTTCCGGCCGAATGCGGCAGATACGAGGCCGAGTTCAACGGGCCGCCGCGCACCGATCTGCGTCCACTGGAGATCCGCCAGCCACAGGGGCCCTCGTTCGAGATCCGCGGGCATCAACTCAGCTGGCAGGACTGGCGGTTCCGCATCGACTTCAACGCCCGGGAGGGCCTGGTACTGCACCAGATCATCCTGCGCGGGCGATCCGTGCTGCACCGCGCCGCGCTGGCCGAGATGGCGGTGGCCTACGGCGAGGCGGAGGAGTCGCGCAACTGGGTGGCGTTCCTGGACGCGGGGGAGTACTCGCTGGGCCGCAACGCCAACTCACTGAAGCTCGGCTGCGACTGCCTGGGCGAGATCCGCTACCTCGACGCGGTACTCGCCGACGACGACGGCGCCGCGTACACGCTGTCCAACGCGATCTGCGTGCACGAGGAGGACGTCGGGCTGCTGTGGAAGCACACCGACATCTTCAACAACGACACGGCGGAAAGCCGCCGTTCGCGGCGGCTCGTCGTCTCCTACATCGCCACGGTGGGCAACTACGACTACGGCTTCTACTGGTACTTCCACCAGGACGGCACCATCGCCTTCGAGGCCAAGTCCACCGGCATCGTGCAGACCTCGGCGATCCGGCCCGGCGCCGGATCACCGCACGGCACCGAGGTGGCGCCGGGGTTGTTGGCGCCGTACCACCAGCATCTGTTCTGCGTGCGGTTGGACGCGGCGGTCGACGGGACGCGGAACACGGTGGAGGAGGTCGATGTCGTCCCGGTCCCCAGCGGTCCGGACAATCCCAACGGCAACGCCTTCACCGTGCGCCGCACCGCCATCACCGACAGCGCGCGCGGCGGCCGGACCGCCGACACGACGGTGGGGCGGCGCTGGCGCATCACCAACACCGGGGTGCGCAACCGGATGGGCGAGCCGGTGGCGTACACGCTCGTTCCGCAGCCCGGTCCCGTGCTGCTGGCCCAGCCGGGGTCGGCGGCACGGCGCCGGATGGCCTACGGCACCAAGCACCTGTGGGTCACCCGGTACCGGCCGGAGCGCCGGTACCCCGCCGGGGACTACCCCAACCAGCACCCGGGCGGGGCGGGCCTACCGGAATGGACCGCCGCCGGTGAGTCGTTGGAGAACACCGAACTCACCCTCTGGCACACCTTCGGACCCACGCATCTGCCACGCCTGGAGGAGTGGCCGGTCATGCCCGTCGATGTGTCCGGGTTCATGCTGAAGCCGACGGGGTTCTTCGACCGCAACCCGGCGCTGGACCTTCCCCGGTAGGGCTCTCAGGGCCGTAGCCGCCGGGCGCGCAGGTACTCGCGGGCCAGTACGCCCAGCGCCGCCAGGGGCGAGGGGCTCGCCGGGCTGCGCAGCAGGTCGATCTCCTTGGTGGCGGCCGCGGTGGTGGTGAGGGTTTCCAGCTCGATCAGCGCCCGGACCAGCGGGCGGTTGGCGGGCGGCACGAGGTCCACCAGCGGGCGGGCGGCGGCCAGCGACGTGCTGGCCTGCTCCAGCAGGTGCTGGAGCAACTCACGGGTGCCCGGGGTGTCCAGCGCCTCCTCAAGATCGGTACGGGTCACCCCGTACCGCTCCATGACGTCCGCCGGAACCGCCAGCCGTCCGCCGCGCAGGTCCTCGGCCAGGTCGTTGACGAAGTCCAGCCGCTGGCTGCCGTCGATGTAGGTACGGCAGGCGGCGCGATAGGCCGCCAACTCGTCCTGCGGCGCCAGCAGGCAGGCGATCAGCATGAACGACGGCAGCGAGTACTCGTCCACATAGCGCTGGTAGTCCGCCTCGGTCGCGAACCCGGAGAACTCGAGATCCGTGCGGGCCGTGCTGAGGTACTCCTCGACATGCCCGCGCAGTCGGGGATGGGCGGCGATGGTGTTCAGCAGCGCCCGCAGCACCGGAAGATCGCTCCTTCCGGTGTCCAGGGCCTCGCGCACCCGCTTCTCCCACTCCGCGTAGGCGTCGGCCCGCTCCGCCACCGGACCGCTGTCCATGACGTTGTCGCCGTGGTGCATGAAGCCCGTGGCCGCGACCACATGCGGGAACAGCGCGGCGGGCAGCAGCAGCCTGGCCGCCAGGTAGGAGCTGCGACGGTATCGCGCCACGATCTTGCGCTGCTCGGTGTAGTCGTCGCGCAGCCCGGCCTCGCCGATGCCAGCCGCGTCAAGTGCCTTGTTCCATGAGCTCATTGACCGTTGACCGTTCCTCCGTGCGGACTGCCTGGCACGCGAAGCCTATCGGTAAGCGGAATGGCCGAATGTGTACGGCCGCCGCGGGCGCCGGGCAGAACCATGGTCATAGGCTGACGGCCGGGAACTGGTGACAGGGGTGTGGATGCGTACGGCACTGGTACTGGGTGGCAGCATGGCCGGGCTGATGGCGGCCAGGGTGCTCAGCGACCACGCGGAGCGAGTGGTGATCGTCGAGGCGGACGACCTCGACACGGACGGCGCCCGGCCGGGGGTGCCGCAGATGGTGCAGGTGCACGTGCTGCTGGACATGGGCGGCATCCAACTGGAGCGGTGGTTCCCCGGGCTGATCCGCGAACTCGCGAACGACGGGGCCGTGCTGTCCGACGGCGACCGGTTGCACCAGTACCTCGACGGCGTACGCAAGCCGCAGGTCACCGGCTTCCAACTGGTCAGCGCCACCCGCCCGTTCATCGAGACGAGAGTGCGGCGCCGGGTGCTGGCGCGGGAGAACGTCACGGTGCTGCGCGGCCGGGTGGACGGGCTGCGGTTCACTGGCAACCGGGTCAGCGGGGCGTACTACCTGCCGATCGGCGCGGACCGCGATGGCCGCGAGGAACTGTCCGCGGACCTGGTGGTGGACGCCACGGGGCGTGGCAGTCGACTCGGCGCCTGGCTGGAGGCCGCGGGCTGGCAGGCGCCGCCGCTGGAGCGGATGCGGATCGAGCTGGGCTATGCGACGGCGTTTTTCGGCCGCGGCGAGGAACTGCCGGATGTCACCATCTCACAGAACCTGGGCGGCCCCCCGGCCGCCGGGCAACCGTTGGTGGACATGGGGGTCATCGCCGAGGTCGAGGGCGGCCGTTGGATGGTGCTGCTGGCCAACTACGCCGACCAGCGGCCCACCAGGGACCCGGAGGAGTTCCTCGTCCGCTGCGGCAAGCTCGCCGCCGAGCCGTTCCGGGAGGTGGCCGCGCGCTGCGAGATGCTCGGCGAGGTGGCCGTACACAGCGTCGCGGACAGCCGCCGCCGTGACTTCGGGCGGCTGGACCGGTTCCCCGCCGGACTGGTCGCGGTGGGCGACGCGGTCGCCGCGTTCAACCCCGTCTACGGCCAGGGCATGGCGTCGGCGACGCTGCACGCGTCCTGCCTGTCGACCTTCCTGCGCTCGGGGGCGTCGCTGGACGAACCCGCCTGGGACTACTTCCGCCGGGTGCGGGTGGTGGTGGACGCGGCCTGGCAGCTGTCCACCCTGGGCGACCTCGCCCTACCCCATGTGAACGGCCCGTATCCGCCCGGATACCGCTTCGCCAGCTGGTACACCGAGCGGTTCCTGGCCGCGACCATCACCGACCGGGAGGTCAACCGGATCTTCGTAGACGTGGTGAACATGCGTGAGCACCCCAGGCTGCTCACCCGCCCGTCCACCATGTTGCGGGTGGCGAAGGCGTTGCGGGGGCAGAAGGGTTCAGCGCACCGGGCGTAGCCCGGACAGGTCCCGCACCACCGTGTGGTTGCGGTCGGCGATGGTGCCGAGGGTGTAGTGCGTCCAGGTGCCGAAGTACTCGGCGCGGGTGCGCTGGCTCCAGCGTTTCGCCAGCTCCGTGCGGGTCTTGTAGAAGTTGACCTGGTAACCGCCGGTGTGGCAGCGCAGTAGCGCGTAGCCGCCCGGGTACTCCTTGGCGGCGGCGACCTCCAGGAACTCCACCGCCTTGCTGTCCTGGGCGAAGGTGCGCTTGTTGCGGTGGGTGTGCCCGCAGTGGTGGAAGAACACGCCGGGGGCGCGGCGGTAGAGCGCCTCCAGTTCGCGGGCCTTGACCTGGTCCAGGTCGAAGCCGGGACCGGCCGCGGTGGTGACCGCCGACTCGAAGGTCACCGGGTGGTGGCCGAACAGCAGGGTGGGCCGGTCCCGGTCCTCCCGCAACTCCCGTCTCAGATCGGCGAGTTGACCGTCGTCCAGGGTGCCGCCCGCCGCGTCCAGCGTCGTGGTGTCGAGCCCGATGATCCGCAGGCCCCCCACCTCGTGGGTGGACAGTGTCTGCCGCCGGTACCGGAAGGTGTCCCCCCAGCAGTCGTGGTGGTCGTCCGCGCCCGGCACCGGGGTGCACCCGGCGTAGTCCTGGCCGACGTGCGGCCGGTCGTGGTTGCCGCGGGCCACGAAGTAGTCCCGGCCCAACCGGCCCCAGCCGTCCAGCAGTTGGCGCACCCGGGTCACGTCCTTCGGCCGGGCCTCGGCGGTCAGGTCACCGGCGACCAGCAGCACGTCGGCGCCCCGGTCGGGCTGGCGCAGGTCCGCCAGCAGCGCTTCCAGCATCACTTCCGGATACGGTGGCAGGCCCGGGTCCTGCCGGAACGACGGCGGCCAGTCGCCGACGATGACGCCCGCGGTCTGCTCGCCCATGTGCAGGTCGTTGCAGAGCGCGACGGTGAACAGATACCGCCCGGGCGGAGGCAGCAGCGTGGTGAACACTCCTGGCGCGTCCATCGACCCGCCGCTGCCCGGGAACTGCAGCGCGGACTGCTGGGCCACCTGTCCCGCCGACCGGCCCTGGAACGCGTAGGTACGCCCGGGTTCCAACCCGTGTACCTCGGCGTAGTGGAACGCCGTCGGGCTGGTGTCGTGGAACACGGTGCGCAGCGAGCCGGGGTTGCCGGGCTCGCCCAGCAGCAGTTCGGTGTCGGTGGGGACGGGGGTGGGCGCGCCGTAGCGGTCCACCTCGGTCGTCGAGCCGGTGAACCAGGTGATCACCACACTGGTGTCGGTGACCGTCACCACGTCCAGATCGGTCACCAGCAGCCTCTTCGGCCGCGCGGCGGCGGAGGCGGCACCCGCCCCCGTGGCCACGTCGGCGAACGGCAGTACCGCGACCAGACCGGCCCACGCCAGGGCCTGTCGGCGAGAGGAGGGACAGCAGTCCATGGCTGGGAAGTATGCTCCTCGGCCTTGAACTTGGGGAGAAGACGGGATGACGGGTCCACCGGTGTGACCGGATCGCCGCGGGCCCCGCACCGGCAGGCGGACGGCGGGATCCTGGTCGGCGGCCGGTCCGCGCTGGCGGGCGCCGCCGTGCTGGGTCAGTCTGGGATGGTGAGCCGGTATCCGTATGTGGTGTACGCCTGGGACGGGCACAGCCCGTACCGGCTGGTCATGTTTCCCAACGAGAGCTACCGGCAGGTGCACACCCGGGAGGAGCTCGAGGTGCTGGCCAAGGAGTGGGGGCTGGACCTCGACGATCCCGACCAGGTGGTGTGGGAGGGCGGCGACCGCTGGCCGCCACCGTCACAGCAGTGAGCCCCGGTGCCCGGCGGGCGCGTCGCGGCGCACCGCCAGCACCGCCGCGTCGTCGTTCAGCGCGCCCGCGTACGCCCGGACGTCGTCCAGCAGCTCGTCCAGCAGCGTCTCGGGGTCGTCCGCGCGCATCGCGGTGACCCGCTCCAGCAGCGGGTAGAACCGGTCCGACGCGTCGCGCGCCTCGCAGACCCCGTCGGTGTAGAGCAGCAGCAGCTCACCGGGCTGGAAACCGATGGTCCGGGCGGTGTACGCGCCGCCCACCAGCGACAGCAGCGCCAGCGGCGGGGCGTACTCCGGTGGGTCGACCTCCGTCGTGGCGCCGGAGGCGTCGCGTAGCAGCGGCGGCGGGTGGCCGCAGTTGACGATCGCGGTCGGGCCCTGGTCCGGGACGCTGACCAGGACCGCGGTCACGAACTCCTCGCCGCCCGGCCGCCGGGCGAGCACCCCGTCCATCCGGCGCGCCACCGCCGTCAGGTCCCCCTCGGTCTGCGCGGCGTCCCGGAACACCCCCAGCACGTCCACCGCCGCCTCCACCGCCGACAGCCCCTTGCCGCGCACATCGCCGAGCAGCATCCGCGTCCCGTAGGGCGTCGGCAGCACCTCGTACAGATCACCGCCGATCCGGGCCTCCGCCGCGGCGGCCACGTACCGGACGGCGACCCGCAGCGGCCCGAACCGGCGGGGGACCGGCCGCAGCAGCGCCTGCTGGGCGGCGGCGGCCACGTTGCGCACCTGGGCCAGCTCACGCTCCCGGGCGGCGACCAGCGCCACCGAGGCGGTACTGGTGAAGGTGACCGCCAGCACGGTGGCCGCGGCCGTGGCGTGCACCACCGTGGGCACGCCCTGGTTGGCAAGGCCCAACAGCGCCACGCCCGCCGTGCCGATCAGCCCGGCGACCATCGGTACCACGGCTTTGCGGGTGCTGATCGCCGTCAGTACGGGCAGCGCGGCCAGGATCGGGGAGAACGTCGAACGGGAGCCGGTGAGCAGGTCGACCACGATCGCGGCGGCGATCAGCAGGTACGCCAAACCGACCAGTAGCCGCACGCGCGGCGACAGGCGCACCGGCGGCAACTTCGGCTGGGCAACCGCGACCTCGGCCATGGCTCCCTCCTGCCCGACTCGCCCGGCAGTCATGAACCATTATCCCGCGCTCAGGCCCGTCAGGATTGGCCGAAAGACCCACCGAGGAAGAGGGGCCGCTCGCCGCCGAAACCGCCCCCAGGAGACCCCGTACCGAAGCGGCCCGAGCCTGTCCCGGAGGCCACCACTGCGGGCGGCCCGCCCTCGCGGAACCCACCGGGCGGCGTCCGCGCCGCCATCTGCCGTTGTGCGCCGGTGCGTTGGGCACCGTCCGGTCCCGCGCCGTCACCGCGCGCGAAAAGCAGAAGGCCTGCCCGGTGCGACGGGGGATGCACACCGGGCAGGCACATGGATCTTTTTACCGCATCGAGAGGTGGTTATGCATCAAAATCTTGTTCGCTTTGTCGCTCACCACGCCATGGACAACGAAATCAGGCCATGTGCTCGCATCAGGGCCGTGGGGGGCGAGGGGCGGCGCCGGGCCGTCGTGGCGCGGCGCCGCCCCTGCGGTGTAGGTGGCCCTGACCCCCGTCCGGGGCCACCTCGTTGTGAGGCCGTGTGGACACGGCTTCGTTTCAGGGTGTTTGGGGAGGGTCGGAAGGCAGGTTCATCTCGCGGCGGAACTGGCCGATGATCGTGGTCAGGCAGTCCTGTACGTCCGGCGGCAGGCCCACCGCGCGCAGCGCGATGGCGCGTACCCGCTGGTCGCGCATGGCGACGAGGAAGCGGACCTCCTCCTCCACCCGCTGGGCCTGGGACGCGGACAGGTCGCCCAGCAGATAGCCGACGGGCACGCCGAAGAACTTGGCCACCGCGCGCAGCACATCGGGGCTGGGATTGGCCCGCTTGCCGTTGCGCAGCATCGACAGGTACTGCTCGGTGAGGGTGACCCCGCCGTACTCCTCGGTGCCCTTGCTGATCTCGGCAGCCACATGGGCGTTGGTGTAGGGAGCCCCGGGCGGGTGCATGTGGGCGAACAGGTAGTTGAGGCGTTCGGCCAGCGACCCGCACGTGGCCTTGGGCGGTGTGTCACCTCCGGCTGCCATCTCTACCGTCCTTCCAACGTCTCACCGCCAGTTAAGCCACTTAACTGCACGCTTGGCATCCTGCCATGTAAGCGCTGCCTTGCACCAGTCGTATTAAGAAACCGGCTGTTCAGGCCACTTAACTGGCGGTGAGGTGATGGCCCGGTACGGCTCACACGCCCACGTCGCAACAGCAGTCACGGCGCAACTGGCGGCCGACCGCCAGCCATTCGGCATCCGCCGCCGACGCCCGGCGCGCGGCGTGTCCCGGTGTCGTGAAGCTGCCCACCAACTCCGCCTGCTCGTAGGGGACTCCGCCGCGCAGCACCGACACCGTGCGCACCAGTGAGTCGAAGTCGGTGAACGGATCGCCGTCGATCACCGTCAGGTCCGCCAGCTTGCCCTCCTCGACGGTGCCCAACTCCCGTTCCACTCCGAAGACCTGGGCCGGAATGGCGGTCGCGGTGCGCAGGGTCCGCGCCGCCGACAGGCCGCAGCGGTGCAGCGCCCGCAGCCCCATGTGCAGATGCAAGCCCACCGGCACCAGCGGGGAGTCGGTGCCCATCGCCACCAGACCGCCACCGTCCAGCACCCTGCGGTAGGCGCCCACCTCCGTTTCCAGCGCTGCCAGTTGGTCGGCCGTCGCGGGTCGCGCGGCGAGCTGGCGGACCGCCGCGGTGTCCCACGGGGGCATCAGCACGGTGACCCGGGGGTCGCTGGCGAGCGCCGGATCGTCGCCCACCAGCGGTGCCGCGGTGAACGGCGTGGCGATCATCCGGAAGCCGGGCGCCGTGTACAGCTCCAGCAGGTCCTCGTAGGAGTGCCCGGTGGCCGTCACGTCATGCCCGAACTCCAGCCGCTGCGTGGCGTGCAGATGGGTCGTCAGGTCCTGTCCGACCTGGATACCCGGTGTGCACAGATGACTGCCGCTGCGCACCCCGAGCCGCTCGTGCGCGAAGCGCGCCGCCGTCTCCATCACCCAACCGGGCGCGCGCACATAGGTCTTGACGAAGTCCCAGTCCAGCGCCGCCGCCCGGGCCAGCGACCGGTCGAGCCCCTCCCGGGTGCGGTGCGCCCTGCCCATGCTGTACGCCACCCGCGAGCCGTCCAGCAGCTCACCGGTGGCCAGCAGCCGCGGCCCGGCCAGCACGCCCGCCGCGACCGCGTCCCGGATCCGGGCCTGCTCGTAGGCGTAGCCGCCCAGCGATACCGCCGTGGTGATGCCGTAGGCGAGCTGCAGGCAGGTCTGCCGACCGCCGTAGGTCGTCTGCCAGGGATGTGTGTGCGAATCCCACAGCCCGGGTGTGACGGTGTACGAGGAGGCGTCGATCCGCCGCAGCGCGGGCCGCCCGGCGCGGTGCGGTTCCACGGCGGTGATCCGCCCGCCGCGCACCACCACGTCGACGTCATGCCGGACCTGCTCGCCGGTGCCGTCCCACAACTGCCCGGCGTGCACCACGGTGTCGGCGGGCGCCGGGCGCCGGTAGTCGAGCGGCACGCGGATCGTACGGGCGGTGCCGCCCGCGGCGTCGATCAGCCGCAGGGTGCCCGACGACAGGTACAGCAGGCTGCGCGAGTCCCCGGACCACGACGGATGGTCCGCGGCCTCCTCGGTGAGCTGCCGTGGCGCCCCGTCCGGGGTGCCGTCCGGACGTACCGGCAGCAGCCACAGCGCGGACTCCGCGATGACCGCCATCCAACGGCCGTCCGGTGACCAGACCGGGCCCGAGTCATGGCGGTCGGAGATGGACACATGCGGCGCCACGGCGTGCAGCCGGGCGGTGCCGTCCGTGGCGTCCACCACCCGGATCAGGTTGTAGCCCTCACGGAACCGCTGGTTGAGCCGGTTGCGGTCGCAGAACGCCACATAGCGGCCGTCCGGCGACCAGCTCGGCCGACCCGGCAGGCCGCCACCGCCCAGCGGCGCGGCGAGTACCCGCTCGGTGCCCTTGGCCAGATCGCGCACCACCAGGTTGCCGGACATGTCCACACAGGCCAGCCGCTCGCCGTCCGGCGAGAGCGCCGGATACACCCGGCCGCCAGAGGCCAGCACGGTCTCCTCGCCCGAGGCGAGGTCACGGCGGCGCACCGCGAACAGCCCGTCCCGGTCGTCGGCGTACAGCAGGGAACGCCCGTCCCGCGCCCAGACCGGGCCCAGCAGGTACCGGGTGGGCTCGGTGCTGACGATCCGGCGCGGTCTGCCGCCCGAAGTGCCGCACAGCCACAGCGAGTTGAGCGCCGCGAAGGCCACCTGCCGGCCGTCGGGGGACAGCGCGGGCAGATGCACCCCGCGCACCGGGCGTACGCCGGAGCCGTCCAGGTCGTACTTCTTCACCCGGTAGCGCGGCCGGTCCACGGGCAGCGCGGCGGCGAACGGGATCCGCCGGGCGGCGGCGGGCCGCTGCGGGCACAGCAGCCGGAACTGTCCGTCCACGGTGACCAGCAACTCGTCGTCGGACGTCCAGCGCGGTGGGGCGGGCGCCAGGTCCCCGTCTATCGGCACCGGCGCGCCGTCCACCACCAGCGTGCAGGAGGCGGCGGGCGCGGGGGTGGTGCGCAGATAGGCGAGCCGTCCGCGAGGTGAGACGGCCGGGACCATCAACTGGACGCCGGGGGTCGGGTCGGTGTGCGTCACGGTGACCGGTCCCGAGCCGTCGGCCGGGACGGAGGCGATGGTGCGGGCGTCCAGCGCGGTGCCGCCGGGCGCGCCGGAGGCCACCGGCCGGGCGCGGACGAACCGCACCTCGCGGCCGTCCGGCGACCAGGTCGGGTCGAAGTCCTCCCAGGGGCCGTCCTGCAGCGGACCCTGCTGGCCAGGCAGTCCGGTGATCCGGGTCAGCCGTCCGGTCGCCACGTCGAGCAGCCAGATCCGGTACGGGCTGCCCGCCGTTGGCCCTTCGTAGTCCCCGCCGCGCTCGGAGGCGAAGGCGATCCGGGTGCCGTCCGGCGACCAGGACGGGCCGCGGTCGTCCCAGGGGCCGTCGGTGCGCTGTCTCAGGCCCGAGCCGTCGGGGCGCAGCGTCCAGATGTGGAAGCCGCCGCCCCGGTAGGCGCACACGGCCAGCAGTTCGCCGTCGGGGGAGAAGACCGGGCGGGTCGGCTCCAGGTCGGGCGTGCTGATCGGTACCGCACGGCCGCCGCCGGACGGCAGCGACCACAGCACGTTCTGCACCTCGGCGATGATCCGGTCGCCAGCGGGGGACAAGGTGGCCGAGCCGTTGGTGCCGGAGGTGAGGGAGAGCGTGGTGCGCCCGGTGGCGCCGTCGGCGGTGGGCGGTGCGGCGAGGGCCTCACCCGGTAGGCCGAGTACGGCTGAGGCGGCCGCGGCTGACGCGGCCGCCTGTAAGAAACCGCGCCGGGAGAGCGCGGAACCGGTGGTGTCGGAAGGGTCCTGAACGGTGTCCAAGAAGGCTCCCTGGCTTGTTGGTTGAGGGGGAGTTCGATGTTGCGCGCTGCCGATCGTGGCACAGCCCGGGCGCCAAGCAGGCCGGGCGAGGTCATCTGAGGTTGGGCACCACCCCGAAGGGCCGCGGGGCTGTGTTTATGTGCGGCTCCGCCGCGTGGGCGCGACCAGCCACAACGACGCTGCGGACGATCGACGGCATAGCGCCGCACGCCCAGCGGAGCGCTTAGACATACCGGCCGTCCGGAGTCAAGGTTCGGTCAAGTAGTTGCGCGCATGTGCAAGAAGAAGGCTAGACTTCAACCGATGTTGCAAGAGGCACCTCGTTCGGTGAGGCGTCTGCACGGACACAGGCCACTGATCCCACCCGTCGAGAGACGCTCCGGATCAGGACAGGTCTCCCCGAGTTAAGGGGTGACCCCAAGTGGCTTCCCGCTCTTGGCGGGACACGCCGTGGAGTGCCAAAGCTCTGACGAGTTGGGGTGAATCAGCCGTGTTCGGGCTGGTCCGCTCCTTGCCGAGTCCGTTTGGCGCACAGCGCCCCGGCCGGGAGGAGGCGAGAGACATGGATTGCAGTAGCAGTAGTCCGGGCCATAGTCAGCCCCGCATCCGCTTGTCCTCGTTGACCTCCGGCACGCGGTAACCACCTTCCCTGCGCGCACCACAGCACCACAGATCGCGGTCCCGTACGGCCTAGAGCCGCTCGGCCGCGGTTCGGCGTGCGCTCGCAGGGGGGATTGCTGCTGCGTGCCCCCTAGCAAAGCCCCCTGACGGGGAACTGGGAGGCCCGTAATGACCACCATCACCGAGACCGCCGCCGCACAGACCCCGCGCGCCGCTGTGCTCGACGACGCGCACGTCGGCGACATCCGCGGCGCGCTCGGCACCATCCGGCTGGACGACACCGCGCCGCGGTTGGGTCTGTCGGCGAAGCTGAAGACCCTGCTGGCGATCGTCGGCCCCGGCCTGATCGTGATGGTCGGCGACAACGACGCCGGTGCCTTCACCACCTACGGCCAGGCCGGGCAGAACTACGGCACCAAGCTGCTGTGGACGCTGCTGCTGCTCATCCCCGTGCTGTACGTCAACCAGGAGATGGTGCTGCGTCTGGGGGCGGTCACCGGGGTCGGGCACGCCCGGCTGATCCTGGAGCGGTTCGGGAAGTTCTGGGGCGCCTTCTCGGTCATCGACCTGTTCCTGCTCAACGCGCTCACCTTGGTGACCGAGTTCATCGGCATCACGCTGGCGGCCGGGTACCTGGGGTTGCCGAAGGCGGCGTCGGTGGTGCTGGCGGCGGCGATCATCATCGCGTCGGCGTTCACCGGTTCGTTCCGCCGGTTCGAGCGGATCTGCGTCTTCCTGTGCGCCGGATCGCTGCTGCTGGTGCCCGTCTACTTCATGGTCCACCCGGCCACCTCGCAGATGGCCCATGACTTCGTCGCGCCCACCATGCCCGGTGGTGCGGGGCAGTTGGCGACCGTGATGCTGCTGATCATCAGCATCGTCGGCACCACCGTCGCCCCCTGGCAGCTGTTCTTCCAGCAGTCGTACGTCATCGACAAGCGGATCACCCCGCGGTTCATGAAGTACGAGAAGGCCGACCTGTGGATCGGCATCGCCATCGTCGTCATCGGTGCCGCCGCCATGATGGGCTTCACCGCCGCCGCGTTCGCCGGGACCAAGGGCTTCGGGAACTTCACCGACGCGGCCGGGGTGGCCCACGGACTGGCCGCTGCGAGCGGCAAGTTGACCGGCGTGCTGTACGCCATCGCGCTGCTGGACGCCTCCATCATCGGCGCGTTCGCCGTCTCCCTGTCGACCGCGTACGCCGTCGGGGACGTGTTCGGGATGAACCACTCGCTGCACCGCGGGGTCAAGGGCGCCAAGGGCTTCTACGCCGTCTACGCCGGACTGGTGGCCGCGGCCGCCGCGATCGTGCTGATCCCGGGCTCGCCGCTGGGGCTGCTGACCGAGGGGGTGCAGACCCTCGCCGGTGTGCTGCTGCCGTCCGCGTCGGTCTTCCTGCTGCTGCTGTGCAACGACAAGGCCGTCCTCGGCCCCTGGGTGAACGGGGCCAAGACCAACGCGTTCACCTCGGCCGTGGTCGGCGTGCTGGTGATGCTCTCGATCATCCTCACCGCCTCGGTGCTCTTCCCGGACATCACCGCGGGCGCGATCATGGACATCATGGCCGCCTGTGGAGTGGCCGGGGTGCTCGCCATCGGCTACGCCGAGGTGCGCCGCCGGCGCAAGGGCTGGGCGCGCGCCGGTGCGGGCATCGACCGCACCGGGCGGGACGAGTGGCGGATGCCGCCGTTGGAGACGCTGGCCAAGCCGGTGATGTCCACCGGCTACAAGATCGGCATGGGCGCGCTCCGCTCGTACCTGCTGATCGCGATGGTCCTGGTGGTCGTCAAGATCGTCGAGGTGGCGCTCGGCCACTGAGGCGCCGGGGCGTCACAACGCGGCCTCCGCGCCCGGTTCCAGGGTGAGGAGGCCGTCGTCCGCGTCGTAGTCGAACAGTTCGCCGTACCGGCCCCAGTCGACCGCGATGTCGAGCTGGCGCCGGGCCTCGTCGACGGAGTACCTGCGGCGCAGCAGATCGAGGAAGAAGCCCTCACGCAACCGCTGGCCCTCGGTCGCCGCCAGCGCCTGCACGATGGCCCGCACCAGCGGCGCGCGCCGCGCCGCGTGCCGGGCGAACAACTGCTTGCTGGTGAGGATGTCGGCGGCGGCGAACTCCCGGCCCTGCTCGGTCAGTGTGATCCGCGGCCCCGCCGTGCGGGCAAGACCCAGCAGCACGGCGGCGTCCACCAGCGGCAGCAGGTCGTCGATCTCAAAGCTCAACTCGTCGGCCAGCTCCGCCAGACCGTCCTCACCGCCCCGCGCCACCAGGATCTCCAGCAGCCCGGCCAGCCCGCCCACGCTCACCTCGGGCAGCGGTACCGCGATCGGGGTGGCCACCGACCTCGGCGCCCCGGCGGGCGCCTGCGCCGCGGCGGCGGCCGCCTGCGCGGCCTCCTCCCGGCCGGTGAGGATCCCGTACACCGTGTCGACCAGGGCCTCGAACTGCGCGGTGCGGCGGTCCCGCGGCCGGGGCAGGCCGACCGTCAACTCGGCCCTGATCCGGCCCGGGTTGGAGGACAGCACCAGGATCCGGTCGGCGAGCAGCACCGCCTCCTCGATGTTGTGGGTGACGATCAGCACCGACCGCACCGGGGCCTCGTGCCCCTCCCACAGGCCGACGATCTCCCCCCGCAGGTTCTCCGCGGTCAGCACGTCGAGCGCGGAGAACGGCTCGTCCATGAACAACGCGTCCGGCTCCACCACCAACGCCCGTGCCACGCCCACCCGTTGGCGCATGCCGCCGGACAGCTCCTTGGGGTAGGCGCCCTCGAAACCGTCCAGGCCGATCAGGTCGATCGCCCTCAGCGCCCGCTCCCTGCGCTCCTCCTCGGCGACCCCCCGGGCCTGCAGGCTCAGCTCCACGTTCTGCTGCACCGTCAGCCACGGCAGCAGCGCGAAGGACTGGAAGACCATCGCCACCCCCGGATTGGTGGCGGTCAGCGGCGTGCCGCGGTACGAGACGGTGCCCGCCGAGGGGGCGATCAGCCCGGCGAGGCAGCGCAGCAGCGTGGACTTGCCGGAGCCGGACTTGCCGAGCAGCGCCACGATCTCGCCCTCGTCCACCCGCATGCTGATCGCGTCCAGCACCGGCAGCTCCCGGCCGTCGGGCGTGGTGAACGTCTTCGTCACGGCTTCGGCCCGGACGATCGTGGTGCCGGGCTCCGGGCTGGGGGTGGTGGTCATCGGCGGCTCCGGGTCACAGCGCGTAGCGGGTCTCGGCCAGGCGGTAGAGGCGGCGCCACAGCAGTCGGTTCAGCGCGACGACGTACACGCTCATCGCCGTGACGCCGACCAGGATCCTCGGGAAGTCACCGGTACCGGTCGCGCCCGCGATGTACGCGCCCAGCCCGGTCGCGGTCAGCCGGTGGTGGCCGAAGCCGACCACCTCGGCGACGATCGAGGCGTTCCAGGCGCCGCCCGCCGCGGTGATCCCGCCGGTGACGTAGTACGGGAAGATCGCGGGCAGGATGAAGTGCCGCCAGCGCAGCCGTCCGCCGACCTGGAAGCCGGTCATCGCCTCCCGCAGGTCGGACGGGATGGCCGAGGCGCCCGCGATGACGTTGAACAGGATGTACCACTGCGCGCCCAGCGCCATCAGCACGATGGCGCCCGCGTCCAGCGAGATGCCCAGCGCCACGAACGCGGCCGTGGCGAACGGGAAGAGGAAGTTCGCCGGGAAGCTGGCCAGCACCTGCACCACGGGCTGGGCGAACCTGGTGACCTTCGGGTTCATCCCGATCCACACCCCGACCGGCACCCACACCAGCGTCGCCGCCACCAGCAGCACCACCACCCGCCCGAACGTCGCCGCACCCAGCGCGAAGGCGTGCCCGAACTCCCCGAGCCCCACCGACCCGCGCACATAGCCCAGCGCCTTCCACGCGCCGTAGAGCACCACCACCGCCACCGCACCGGCGAAGAACACATCGCCGGTGCGCTCCCGCGCCACGGGCCTGACCAGCGGGTGCTCGGCCACTCCGAACGGCCGGGTGGCCGTGTCCAGCGCCCGGCCCGCCCAGCCCAGTGGCCGCGCCATCAGTTCCGGCAGCGAGGAGCGGCGCAGCAGTTCCAGCACGACGCTGCGCGGGCGCTCGGCGGCCTCCGACTCCTCCACCCGGAACCGCTCCGACCACGCCACCATCGGCCGCCAGAACACCACGTTCACGCCGATCACCAGCACCACCATCACGGCGACGGCGATGCCCACCCCGGCCAGGTCGCCGTTGCCGATGGCGGTGGCCGCGTAACTGCCGATGCCGGGCAGCGCGTACTGGTGGTTCAGGACGCTGATGGTCTCGGAGGCGGCCAGGAAGAACCACGCGCCGCCGAAGCTCATCATCCCGTTCCAGACCAGCGGGATCATGCCGCTGGGCACGTCGAGCCGCCAGAACCGCTGCCACTTCGTCAGCCGCATCACACGTGCCGCCTCGTCCAGTTCGCGCGGCTGACTGACCAGCGAGTGGTAGAAGGCGAACGTCATGTTCCAGGCCATCGAGGTGAAGATGGCGAAGATCGAGGCGCACTCCAGGCCCAGCGTGGAGCCCGGGAAGAGGTTGATGAACGCGGTCACCACCACGGACAGGAAGCCCAGCACCGGCACCGACTGCAGGATGTCCAGTACCGGAACCAGCACCTTCTCGGCCCTGCGCAGCCGGGCCGCGGCCAGCCCGTAGCCGAAGGTGAACAGCACCGAGACGATCAGCGCCAGGAACATCCGCAGCAGTGAGCGCACCGCGTAGAACGGCAGATCGGCCGGGTCGGTGGAGACCGTCTTGGGCGCCTGGCCGGGCAGGAACGGCGCGTTGAGCGACGGCGCCAGCTCCAGCAGTCCGTACAGCAGCCCCACCAGCGCCGCCGCCACCAGCAGGTCCACCCAGCGCAACCCGGGACGGCGCCAGACATCCCGGGACGGAAAGCCGTCCGCGCCCGCCACCGCCTCACCTCCGTCGCCGTGGTCCTCAGCGAATCACGGCCCCGGTGGCGGCCCGCCGGGTTGCGGACGGCAACACCCCGACGCCCACCGGCTTGGGCGACAGTCAGTGCGGGTGCGGTCCCTCGCGGTGCACCGGGCCGTGCGCGTCCGCGCAGTGGCCTTTGTCCCGCTCGGCGCCGCGGCGGGTGACCGCCAGCAGTTGCTCGGGGGCGTGGTCGACCTGGAGCGTGGTGTGGGTGATGCCGTAGTCGTGGTGCAGCAGTTCCACCAGGTCGCGCTGCACCGCGTGGCAGTCCCCGGACGGCTCGACCAGGATGTGCGCGGACAGCGCGGGCTGGCCGGAGGTGATCTGCCAGACGTGCAGGTCGTGCACCTCGACCACGGACGGGTGGCCGACCAGCCGGTCGCCGATGGCGTCCGGGTCGACCCCGGCGGGCGCGGCCTCCAGGAAGATCCGGCCCGACTCGCGCACCAGGCCCGTACCGGCCTTCAGCATCAGCGCCACCACCACCAGCGAGGCGATGGCGTCCGCGCGGGCGAACCCGGTGAGCAGCACGACCAGTCCGGCGACCGCGGTGGCGATGAAGCCGTACAGGTCGGTGAGGATGTGCTGGAAGGCGCCCTCGACGTTCAGCGAGGTGCGGTTGGCCTTGGAGAGGCACCAGGCGGCGATCACGTTGACCACGATGCCGACCAGCGCCGTCACCAGCACCAGAGTGCCGGTCACCACGGGCGGGGAGATCAGCCGCCAGGCCGCCTCGTACGCCAGCCACAACGACAGCACCAGCAGCGTGATGCCGTTGGCCTGCGCGGAGAGGATCTCGGCGCGCTTGAGCCCGTAGGTGAAGCCGCCGCGCGCCGGACGCGCGGCGAGCCGCATCGCCACCAGGGCGAGCACGATCGAGGCCGCGTCGGTGAGCATGTGCGCGGCGTCCGAGATCAGCGCCAGCGAGTGGGCGAACAGGCCGACGACGACCTCGACGGCCATGAAGCCCACGATGAGGCAGAGCGCGATCGTCAGCCAGCGGCGGTCGGCGTCGGCCGACACACCGTGCGCGTGCCCATGGTCGTGCCCGTGGCCGCCATGGTCGTGCTCGTGCCGCTGCTCCGGCTCGTTGCCCATCCCCGATTCCCTCCGCTGTGGACAAGTTGATCGGGCATCTCGTGGTACCCGGTCCAAGGCAGTAGACCGCGAATCGGCGAAAGATCCAAAGACTGCACTGGCAACCGTTATCGAACCCGGTAAGACCGCTGTGACCTGCGGTTTCTCCGCGAGCCCCAAATCGGCCCAGCGTCAGTCGCGCTTGGTCGCCACCCACTGGGTGACCGGCATGGCCTGCCGCCATCCGGTGAAGCCGCCCACCGCGACCGCGTGCGAGACCCCGATCCGCACCAGCTCGCCGCCATGCCGTCGGTAGCGCTCGGCCAGCAGCGCCTCGGACTCCAGCGTCACGGTGTTCGCCACGAGGCGGCCACCGCTGGGCAGCGCCGCCCAGCAGGCGTCCAGCAGCCCCGGCGCGGTGGCACCGCCACCGATGAACACCGCGTCCGGCGCGGGGAGTTCGGCGAGCACTCGCGGCGCGCTCCCGGTGACCACGCGCAGCCCCGGCACGCCCAGCCGCTCCGCGTTACGGGCCACCCGCTCCGCCCGCACCGGATCGCGCTCCACGGCGATCGCCCGGCAGCCGCGGTGGGTGCGCATCCACTCGATGCCTATGCTGCCGGAGCCCGCGCCGATGTCCCACAGCAGTTCACCGGGGGTGGGGGCGAGCGCGGCCAGCGTCACCGCACGCACCTGACGCTTCGTCAACTGGCCGTCGTGCTCGAAGGATTCGTCCGGCAGGCCGGGGATGTTCGGCAACCGCGGGGTGCCCTCGGCGGGCTCGCACTCCACCGCCACCACGTTGAGCGGGTCGCCCGCGGGGTGCGACCAGGTGTCGGCGGTTCCGCGGAGCTGGCGCTCCCGTTCACTGCCGAGTTGCTCCAGCACTCGTATGCGGCTCGGGCCGTAGCCCCGGTCCCGTAGCAGGGCGGCGACCTCGGCGGGCGTGGCGGCACCCGCGCTGAGCGCCAGCAGCCGCCGTCCGGCGTGCAGCGCGGCGGCCAGTGTCGCCACCGGCCGACCGACCAGGCTGACCACCTCGGTCTCCTCCAGCGGCCAGCCCAGCCGCGCGCACGCATGGCTGACCGACGAGGGGTGCGGCAGTACCCGCAGCCGCTCGGCGCCCACAACCCCGGTCAGCGTCCGGCCGATGCCGAAGAACATCGGATCCCCGCTGGCCAGTACGCACACCCCGCGCCCGGCGTACCGCTCCAGCAGCCCCGGCACCGCGGGCCGCAGCGGTGACGGCCAGGCGACCCGCTCACCGCGGCATTCCGGCGGCAGCAGCCCGAGCTGCCGGGGGGCACCGATCACCACCTCGGCGCCGAGCAGCGCTCGTTGGCCGGCCGGTGAGAGACCCTCCCACCCATCGGCCCCGATCCCGACCACCGTCACCGGCGCATCGTCGCTGTGGCTTGCGGCGGAACTCACGGATCACCTCGGGGCGCTCGGTCGGAGACGGAATCGGACTCCGGAACTCTACTGATCCGCCGGGAGCTCGCTCCCCGGCGGGGCTGCCGGGGGCTTGGCCCCGACGACCGGATCTGCCCCCGGTGTTCTGCATAGATAAGCAATTGCAACATCTTTGCAAGAAAGGCCGTCGCGTGCCCCCTCCTCTCCGATCGCCCTCGGCATCGTAGGGGCGCGCACCCTGGTGGTGGTCGGCGGTGTGGCGGCCAACTCCCGGGTGCGGTCGCTGGCCGCCGAGCGGTGTGCGGCCGCGGGTGTCCAACTGCGCGTTCCGCCACCGCGGTTGTGCACGGACAACGGCGCGATGATCGCCGCGATGGGGGACCTGCTGGTCCGCGCGGGCGCCCCCGCGGCGCCGTGGAACCTCTCGGTGGACCCGTCGGCGCCGCTGGAGTACGCGGCGCTGTGCCCGGTCGCCGGGTAGCGCGAACGACGAAGGTGCCGGTCCCTGTGGGACCGGCACCTTACGGGCCGTCGCGCTGAGCGGTCCGGGCCGCTCAGAAGTCGAAGACGGAGGCGTTGTTGCTCTTCATCACGCACTGGTTGGCGTAGGTGTGCGTGTACGAGATCCGCTGGCCGTTCCAGACGCCCTGCGCGGTGACCGTCACCGGCATCCAGATCATCGGGCATATCGTGCGCTGCGCGTTGGTGCTCAGCTCGGCGAAGTCGCCGCCCACGGCGCCGAGTTCGGCGCAGGCCTGGTACGCGTCCGGGTGGTCACCGCCGACCGACGGCGAACAGCGGAGGGTTACCGCGCGCTCTACGGTGGCGGTGTTCGGGTTGGTGCCGTTGGCGATGGTGAGCACCAGGGCCGAGGGCGCGTGCGTCGCCGGGCCGCTGTCGGCGGCCGCGGTGGTGGCGCCGATACCGGTCAGTCCCAGGGCGAGGGCGGCGACGATGCCCATGGTCCGCTTGGTGAACCGCATTCCGAACACTCCTTGACTCGGGGGGTGCTGATAGCGGTCGGGAGTCTTGCCGAATCCTCCACGTAACGCACATCGAACGAACACTTCTGGTCACGGGGTGCGATCATGCGGTGGCTGCGAGTGGCGTCGGGGCTGCTCGGGGCGGGTGCGCGGGGGGTTGTTCGATGGGCTGCCGGTTGTGAATTCCGTGTTACCTAACGGCAGTTGACGCCTTCCTCACCTGTACGAATACCGAACATGTTGTCCGCTCAGGACGGACCGAGTCGGCCGAAAACGCACACCTGTGCTGGACAAAAAGGGCACCCGTGCGGTGCGCGGGGCATATCCCCGAGGCGTACGAAACATCGCTGAAACACGTTGGCCCCGCGGCCGGAAGCCGCGGGGCCAGGGCGGGCGCGCAGCGCCCTCGTTTGATGGCGGTCAGCCGTCCCGGCGCAGCCGGGCCAGCGGGGCGGGGGTGGTGATGAAGCCCTCGGCGCGGGCGTTGGCGATGCCGATCCGGGGCAGCTGCGAGGTCTTCTCGAACAGCAGGAAGCGCGGCTCCCAGATCGGGCGGTACTTGGAGTTGGAGCGGTACAGCGACTCCAACTGCCACCAGCGGGAGAAGAACAGCAGCGCGGAGCGCCACATGCGCAGCACCGGCCCCGCACCCAGCCGGGCGCCCTCCTCGAAGACCGAACGGAACATCGCGAAGTTGAGCGAGATCCGCTCCACGCCCACCGTGCCAGCTTTCTGGATCAACTCCAGGACCATGAACTCCACCAGACCGTTCTCGGATTCACGGTCCCGGCGCATCAGGTCGAGGGACAGGCCCTTCGGCCCCCACGGCACGAAGCTCAGCAGCGCCCGCAACTTCCCCTCACCGTCGACGCATTCGATCATCACGCACTGGCCGTCGGCCGGATCGCCGAGCCTGCCCAGTGCCATGGAGAAGCCGCGCTCGGTCTGCCCGTCGCGCCAGCGGTCCGCCGCGTCCAGCAACTGGGCCATCTCGTCCGCCGGGATGTCCGCATGCCGACGGATGCGGGTGGTGTAGCCCGCGCGCTTGACCCGGTTGTACGCCTGCCGTACGCCCCGCATCGCACGGCCTTCGAGAGTGAACTCGGCGGGGTAGACGATCGCTTCGTCACCCATCTCCAGCGCGTCCAGGCCGTGCCGGGCGTAGACGTTGCCCGCCTCCTCGCTGGCGCCGGTCACCGCCGGGATCCAGGCGTGCTCCCGGGCCTCGGCCAGCCAGGCGTCGATCGCGCCGGGCCAGGCCTCCACGTCCCCGATCGGGTCGCCGGAGGCCAGCGACACCCCGCCGATCACCCGGTAGGTCACCGCCGCCTTGCCGGACGGCGAGAAGATCACCGACTTGTCGCGGCGCAGCGCGAAGTACCCCAGCGAGTCACGCGAGCCGTGCTTGTCCAGCAGCGCACGCAGCCGGTCCTCGTCGTCCCGGTCCAGCAGCTCGCGCCCGCGCGGCGAGCGGAACAGCGCGTACAGCACCGCGAGCAGCAGCGCGAGGCCCGTGAGGTTGATGCCCGCGCTGACCCAGCGCGCCACGTGCAGGGTGCCGAAGTCCTTGTCGTTGGTCAGGGTGGTCAGCCGCAGCGCCACGTACCACACCCGGTCGCCGATGCTGGCCCGGTCCGGACCGACCGCGGTCACCAGGGTCGCGCCGACGAAGACGGAGATCAGCGCGCCCGCACCCAGCACCGCCAGGGCGAGCTGCGGGTTCGTACGGTCGCCCTTGGCGTAGAACTCCCGGTGTGCGATCACCGTGAACAGCAGCACCAGGCAAGTGATCGCGAACGACACCCAGTTGAACGGGTGCTCGCGGAACTCCTGCCAGGTCACAAGCCACCACGCGGTCAACGCCGCGTACCCGCCGCACAGCAGGACGAAGACGATCCACGCCATCCGCTTGCGCCGCCCCAGCATCATCGCCATGAACAGCGCCGCGGCCGCCGAGCCGAACCCGGCGAACAGCATGAAGGGGGTGAACAGCTCACCGGTGTTGTGCTCCTGCACCCGCTCGCGCAGCGCGAAGGACACCGCGGTCAGCAGGTTCAGCACACCTACCAACCGCAGGTACCAGATCGGCACCGCCGCGCTGCGTCGCGTCAGGGCGGAGGACTGCCTGCCCGACCGACGCTGCTGCTGTCCTCCCGCCCCCGGCCCGGTGCCCGTATCGGCACTCGGCGCGGCACTGACAGCATTGCTCATGGATGACGCCCCTCAGATCCGTGAAAACCGCTCGCTGGTGCGCCCCCATTGACGAACCGCGTTCCGCACCAACCCTCGACTTTACCAATCACACGAAAGGGCGACACCGCTCTGTGCCTGGGCAAACCGGTCGTCTTCTGTGCGGGAACTGTGCGGCAACCATGTGGCGGCGATATGGCGTCCACCTCTAGGGGCATTTCACACCACCGGCACCGGACGGAACCGCCGCGAGTTGAAATTCCGGCTATTTCCCAGCGATTTCATGACGATGTCGACCGTGCGGGTACCGATGCCGATCGTGATGTTCCCGACAGTGCCTACTGGCCGAGGATGAGCTTCTCCAGCGCCGCCCGGGCACGTGCGTCCGACTCCGCGCGGGTCGCGATGGCGACCGCCAGCTCCCGTACCCACTCGTCCAGTGCGACCGGGCGGCGGGAGAGCACCACCCCGCGCACCTCCTTGCACACCTCACCCGTCGCACGGCCGCCCGACAGGTTCAGCACCAGCCGCTGCTCGCCCAGGCTGACCTCAAGCCGCTCCACCCGGCCCTCCCGGCCCGCCAGCCGGTCCGCCATACCGCGCTTGCGCTGCACCGCCACCGAGCCGGGCGGCAGCGCGTCCGCCAGGGTGCCGGTGAGCACCCGGGCGTACACCTCGAGATCGGCGGCGTCCTGGCGCAGCGCGGCGGCGAGGAGGTCGATCGGATCGTTGGGCGAGGTCATGGAATCCTTCCGGGGGCCCGGGGGCGAAGCCCACGAGAATACCGAATCGGCTCAGCCGTCAAGGCTCAGCACCATCGTCGGCCGTTCGATGACGTGGTCGTCGCGCAGCGGCCGTACCGCGGTGCCGATCGCGAAGAACTCGGTGGTGTGGCCGCCCCAGCGGTGGTTGTGCGAGTTGAGTTGCACGCCCACGATGCCCTCCGCGTGCAGTTCCTCCGCCTCGTGCTGCATCCGCTCCATCGCCAGCTCGCGCGCGTCGTACAGCGCCTGGGTGAACGGTTCGATCTCCACGTTCTTGCCGAAGTTGGAGAACACCGAGCCCATCTTCTGGTGCGCGATGTGGTAGACGCAGGTGCCCATCACCATGCCCAGCGGCGCGTACCCGGCGCGGATCAGCGTCCAGAAGTCCTGGCCGCTCAGGTCGGAGGTGAACGGCTGGCCCTTGACGTTGCGCCAGCTGCCGTCACCGCCCGGCGCCGGGGCGTCCGCCTTGACCGCGGTGCCGATGGCGATGAACTCCGCGATGTCGCTGCCGAATTCACGCGCCTCGACCGACAGCCGCACCCCCACGATGCCGTCCGCGCCGAGCTGCGCCGCCTCCGCCTCCATCCGCGTCATCGCCAGCTCACGCGCGTGGTACATGGCCTGGCTGAGCGTGGTCAGTTCCTGGTTCTTGCCCCAGCGGCCCAACTGGATCCCGACGTGGTAGATCGAGCTGCCCAGCACCAGGCCGATGGGCCGGAAGCCCGCCTCGCGCACCAGCAGGAACTCGTTGACCGACAGGTCACTGGTGAAGATCCCGCCCGGCTTGCCCGGCTGCAGCTCGGCAAGGCGGCGCATCGCGTCAGCCGGTACGCCCTGGGCGGTGGGGTCGGTGGCGGTCATGATCGGGTTCCCCTCGTTGCGTGATCATCGGCGGTACGGGCGGTTGCGCGGATCATGCGGATCACTGCGTACCCTCCAGTTCCGACAGCTCGGCCAGCATCCGGCGCACCTCGGTCGGATCGGTGCCGTAGGAGTCCAGTTCGCGCCTGATGCGCTGGCGCAGCCGCTTGCGCCTGGAGTCCAGCGGCATGACGCTCAGGGTGCGCGGCGCGGCCTCGCGCACCTGGAAGGCGGCCACCGCCGTGCCGACCAACGTGGCCTCGGCGGCATGGTCCTCGGCGTCGGACTCGCTGTTGCGGTTGCGCGCCCGAACGCAGCGCTCGCCCCAGACCCGCAGGTCGCTGCTGCCCAGCACCACACCGTCGGCGCCGCTCCGGGCCGCCTGGCCGTACAGCTGGGCCCGGGCGTCGTGCCGGGTGGCGCCCACCAGGTCGGTCCAGCCGGTGACCTCCTGGTTGCCCGCGCCGAACCAGTTCTGCCGCCGGGTCGTCCAGTCGTTGTGCCGGACCCCGATGGACAGGCCGATCAGCAATTCCACCGGCACCCATCCGGCCGTGATCAGCTTGGCGAAACCCTGCCCGTCCAGATGCGTGGTGAACGGCCGCGGCGGCCGAACCGGCCCCTGCGCCCGCACCGCGGTGCCGATCACCTGGAACTCCAGGCAGTTGGGCGCGGCCGGAAACGGCGCGATGGTCAGGTTCGCGGCCAACACCCCGTCGCCGCCCAGCGCCGAGCACTCCGCGGTCATCCGGCTGAGCGCCTTGCGCCGGGCGTCCATCAGCACCTCGACCAGCGCCCGCGAACCGGCTCCCTGACCGGACAGCGCCACCTGCGCCGGATACGCCATCCGGCCGGAGAACCCGGCGTACTGGTACCCGCAGTCGTAGTAGCCCCAGTACTGCCCGCTGCGCGACACCTGGTAGACGGCCGAGCCCATCGCCTGGCCCACCGGCTCGAAGCCCACCGAGCGGACGGCGGCGAACTCGCCGGTGGACAGCGCGGACGACCACGTGCCGGTGCGCCGTGCCTCGGCGGTCCTGGCCGCCGCCACCGGGGGCAGGGCCGACCCCGATGACCACTCCCCGCTCATGGAAGACCAACTCCCCGTCCGCGTTAGCGCGCTGGTTTGGGAGGCTGAGTCTAGGACCTGGGACCGACAGGGCGCACTCGGGCACCGGGGTGCCGAACGCCGGGACTGTGGCGGGGCCGCCATCGCCTGGCCGATACTGTGCTGACATGGCGATCAACGGGGCGGCGGACCACCAGAACCATGGATGCGCGCTGCTGCTGACCTCCGCACCTCCCGGAAGACACCGGGTGTTGGACACCTCCTCGGCGCTGCCGCTGCTCGCGGCCGTCCCGCCGCACATCCTCACCGGTACCCGCTCCGGCGGGAGCGTCGTGCAGTTGGTGGATCCGGTGGACGCCAACACCGTCACCACCCATCTGCACACCGCCGCGGCCGCCCCCGGGCCGCTGCTGGTCTACGTGTGCGGACAGCTCACCCTGGACCGCAAACAGCGGCTGCCGCACCTGCTGCTGGGCCGCACCACGGCGGAAACCGTGCGGTACACGGCGCTGCCGTGGCACTGGCTGGCCGCCACGTTCCAGCAGCGGCCGCCCGGCAGCACCACGGTGGTGTGCGACCTGGTCGCCGACGAGTCGGCATGGCAGCTGATATCCACCCGGCCCGACCAGTTGACCGGCGGACTGGCACTGTACGGCGTGTTGGCCCCGCCGCCGCCCAAGCGGGAGACCGTGGCGTGCGGGTACAGCCGGGCGCTCGCCGAACTGCTCCGGGCCGCCGAGGTCCGCCCGCCCCTGGAGCGGTTGCACCAGGAGGCGGCAGCGGCGGCCGGGCTGACGGGCGGGCGGCAACTGCTCTTCGGCGGCTGGCCGCCGCAGCGATCGCACCACGGCGGGGCGCCCGTCGAACCGCCGCCCGCCGCAGGGGCGTTGGCACCCGCCCAGCCCCAACTCCCCGCCGCCGGGCCGGTGCCGCCACACCCCGCTGACCTGGCGCCGCGCGCCGCCGACAGCCGCAGCACGGCGCTCGCCGCGCCCCCGCCGGGCGCGGCCGATCCGCATGCCGCCATCCGCGAGGCGGCCCGGGCCGGTCGGCACACCGAGGCCGCGGCCATAGCGGCGGCGTGGGAGCAGGCCGCACTACGGGCCGCGGGGCCCTCCTCGGCGGAGGCCGTGCACTGGGTGGAGGTCCGCGCTGACCTCGCCATGCTCGCCCAGGACACCGGCCGCGCCTGCGAGTTGTGGCTCACCGCCGCCAGCGCCCGGCTCATGGGCGGCCAGGACACCGAGGACGAGGCGGTGATCAACGCGGTCGACCGCGCCCACCACTGCTGGTCCCGGGTAACCGACCCGGCCCGGGCCCGCCAACTCGCGCCGGAGCTGGCGCGGTTGCGCCGCCAGGTGGTAGGCCACCAGCCCGGCGCGCTGTCCGCCCTGCAACAACGCCTGGACGCCCTGGGCGCCGTGCGCTAAGCGCTCAGCGCTTCGCTGGAAGTGCCGCGATGTGCCGTTCGATCGGCCGCGGCACCGTCGTGGCTGGTCGCGCCCACGCGGCGAAGCCGCACATGAACACAGCCCCGCGCCCCTTCGGGGCGCCACCGCACCGCGGCGGACTTCACCCGACCTGCTTAGGCAGGTCGGCGGAATGGGCACCGAAGGGGCCCCAAAGGGGCGCGGGGAACTGCGCGCCCAGCCACAACGTCGCCGCACCCGACCGAAACCGCACACCACCGCCCCCAGCGGGAGCGTCACCGCACCCCCAGCGGGAGCGTCACCGCACCCCCAGCGGGAGCGTCACCGCATCCCAAGCCGGAAGCGTCACGCGTCGCTGCGGGGGCGTTCCAGTGTGAAGCGGTCCACCGGCTTCATCGATCCGCCCGGACCGGTCACCGCGTAGTACGTGACATGGATCCGGGTCCGCCCGCCCGGCTCGCCGGGATCCACGTCGAACGCGCAGAAGCCGTAGGGGTTGTCGCGATCGCGGAAGGCGGACCAGGGCGCGTCCTCGTGGGCGTAGACCGCCTGGTAGTGGCCGTTCGTCCTGGTGTCGCCGCGGGCGACGATCACCTTGGCGGTCTTGCCGTCGTACAGCTTGCCGTTGGAGGTGAAGCCCATGCCGCCCCCGCCGATCACCATGTGCACGGTGCCCTTGCTGGTGTCGGCCAGCGTGAGGTCGGTGGAGACCGGGATGGGGGTGGCCGTCGCGTTGCCCTGCTGGCCGCGGATGGGCAGCGACCGCTCGTAGTGGTGCTCGTGGCCGCAGACGACCAGGTCGACGCCGTACCGGTCGAACAGCGGCAGCCACGCCTGGCGCACACCGAGGTCGGCGCCGTTGAAGTCGGCGGTGGAGATCACCACCTGGTGCATGCACACCACGATCCAGTCGATGTCCCGATCCGCCCTGGTGCGCCGCAACTCCTGTTCCAGCCAGCGCTCCTGCGCACCCGCCGAGTAACCGCGGATGTACGACCCGCCCGCGTCCTGGTAGGCGACGTCATCGTTCTGCAGCATGATCACGCGCACCGAACCGGCGGTGAACGCGTACCACAGGCCCTTGAACTCGTCCTCGGCCCCGTTGTCCGGGAAGTCGAAGTACGTCTGGTAGCCGCGGAAGCCGATGGGGCCGTTGCCCAGTTCGTTCTCGTGGTTGCCCGCGGCGGGCATCCAGGGCCGGTTGCGGGCGCTGCGGCTGTTGTTGATGAACCAGTCGCGCCACACCCGGGTCGGGTTGGCCGACATCTGGGCGTAGCACAGGTCGCCGTTGAGCAGGTGGAACAGCGGAGCCACCCGTTCCACGGCGGAGGTGGTGTCCCCCGCGTACTGCGAGCCGAAGTTGTCCTGGCCCCAAAGTCCGCCTGGTTCCGCCTTGTTGACCTGCGGGGTGGCCTGGTCGCCGAAGCTGGTGAAGGTGAACGGGCGCCGCCCGCGCGGTGCGGTGCGGAAGGTGCCGGCCTCCGGGGTGGCCCCGTCGTGCACCGCCATGTACAGGTACTCGGTGTCGGGCCGCAGCCCCCGGACGCGGGCGTGGTGGGCCTGCACCTCCTCGCCGGTGACCGGGTCGCGGTAGGTCCGGGTCCGCGCCGGGTGCGCGGCGCCGACGCCGTGCTCGACCGTGCCGAGCAGCACCCGGGGACGGCGTACCGAGACATCGGTCTGCCAGGAGACCGTGACCTCGCGGGAGGCGTCGGCGCCGAACTGCAGGTGCACCCCGGCCAGCGCCGGAGCGTCCAGCCTGCTCGGGGTGGTGAGCAGGGTGGGGGAGGAGGCGGGCAGGGCGTTGGCCCGGCCGCCGTCGACGGCGATGAGGGAGACACCCGCTCCGGCCGCGGTGAGCAGACCCCGGCGGGAGACGGATGGCCGGGGCGGGGAAGGTTCGGTGCGACTCATGGGGGCCGACGATGCCCGCCGGATGTGTCATACCGGATGTGACACGGCGAAGAATGGCCGACGAACGACCGAACGAGACCGAAACCGTGCGCGATAACCGTGCGCGATGTGGCCCCGGGCGCGGCGGCGAACCAGCCCGCCCCGCCCGGGACTTGAGGCGGTCAGCGGGCGGCGTGCGCCCCGCTCGCCCGGCGCTTGCGGCCGAACACCAGCAGTGCGCCACCGGCGGCCAGCACGGCGGCGCCACCGGCGATCAGCGGTGTGGCGCTGGAGCCCCCGGTCTGCGCCAGGCCGCCCGACTGCGAGGGCGAGGGAACGGGCGCGACGGCGGACGGGGAGGCGCTGAGGGTCGCCGTGACGCTGGGCAGCGGGCTGCTGGACACCGGCGGCGGACCGGACGGGGTGGCGGAGGTCGAGGCGTTGGCGCACACCGGGGCGGTCTTGGTCTGGTCGACGCTGTACCGCTGGTCGTCACCGGCGTGCACGACCAGCTCCACCGGCAACGGGCTGGAGTGCTTGGGCAGTTGGAACGTGTTGTGGTACGTGTCGCCGAACTGGGTGGCCGGTAGCAGGTCCTTGCCGTCAGCCTTGAGCTCCACCGTGTTGGTGGCCCGCGTGTCGTAGTTGGTGAGGTCGATCGAGGCCGTGTCGCAGGTCACCGACCATCCCGGGACGTGTGCAGAGGCGGGGGCGGCCAGTGCGCCGCTCCCGAGCAGGGCCGTGAAGACGGCAGCGGCGATCACGCCTGATCTCCTGCCGCCCCGGCTCGCTCTGATCATGAGCTCTCCTTCTCCAACTTCCCCTGGCGGCGCCCCCGTTGCGCCGCGGCATCAATGAGAGGGGCGGCACACTACTCCAGTCCGGTGGCACCTCGGAATCCATGGCCTGAGCACGAGCGGGCGTCGGCCTCCGTGATCTTGGAGGCCCATGCCGCGCCGCTTCTTATGAAGAATTCACACCCGGCGTGCTAGAGGGCGCTCCGGAGCGGGTTACACTAGCTTGCTGGATACAAGCAATACACTCTGGAGGCGGAAGGCGATGGGTGAGGGTACGGACCAGACAGGCCTCGCCGAAGCAGCGGCCGGTCTGGGCGCCGAGCTGGTACGGCTCACCCGGCTGATCGCGGCCTGGAAGCAGCGCGCCAAGCACGAGCCGGGCGCCGCTGACCGGGTACTGCTCGCCAGGCTGGTGATCGGTGGGGAGCGCCGGGCCACCGATCTGGCCGCGGATGCCTTCCTTGACCTGTCGACCGTCAGTCGGCAGGTGCGCTCCCTGGTGGAGCGGGGTCTGGTCGAGCGCCGACCGGACCCGGAGGACCGGCGAGGGTCGCTGCTGACCGCGACCGAGGCCGGGCGCGCGGCGTTCGAGCACTACCAGCGCCAGCGCGACGCGGAACTGGCCGAGCTCCTGAAGCCCTGGCCAGCCGAGGACCGCAGTGAGCTGATCCGGCTCATGGCACGCCTCAACGACGACTTGGTGGAACAACAACAGGCGCGGCTCTGCCCCGGGGGACACGCGGGCACCGCGGCGAAGCAGGGAGAAATACACGTATGAGCACGTCCGCGTCTCCGCCGTCCGCGGAGTCCAAGGCGATAGCCTCGCCGGGCGGCATGAGCCACCGGCAGATCCTGACCATCCTCAGCGGCCTCATGCTCGGCATGTTCCTGGCCGCTTTGGACCAGACCATCGTCAGCACCTCGATCAGGACCATCGCCGACGACCTGCACGGACTGAGCCAGCAGGCCTGGGCCACCACCGCCTACCTGATCACCTCCACGATCGCCACGCCGCTGTACGGAAAGCTGTCCGACCTGCACGGTCGCAAGCCGTACTTCCTCACCGCGATCAGCGTGTTCATCGTCGGCTCGGCGATGTGCACCTTCTCCACCTCGATGACCGAGCTGGCCGCCTTCCGGGCGTTCCAGGGCCTCGGCGCGGGCGGTCTGATGTCGCTCGCCCTGGCGATCATCGGTGACATCGTGCCGCCCCGCGAGCGCGCCCGCTACCAGGGCTACATGCTCGCCACGTTCGCCACCTCAAGCGTCGCCGGACCGCTGATCGGCGGCTTCCTGGCCGGTCAGAGCACCCTGCTGGGCATCACCGGCTGGCGCTGGGTGTTCCTGGTCAACGTGCCGATCGGCATCATCGCGCTGTTCGTCGTCGCCAAGGTGCTGAACATCCCGCACACCCGCCGCGAGCACCGCATCGACTGGTGGGGCGCCGTCACCATCGCCATCGGCGTCGTGCCGCTGCTGCTCGTCGCCGAGCAGGGCCGGGACTGGGGCTGGGGCTCCACGAAGTCCCTCGTCTGCTATGCGATCGGCGCGGTCGGCATCATCGCCTGGATCTTCGTCGAGCGGTGGATCGGCGATGACGCGCTGATCCCGATGCGGCTGTTCCGCAACGGCACCTTCAGCAAGACCAGCATGCTGTCGGTGCTCATCGGTATGGGCATGTTCGGCGGGATGCTGATGATCCCGCAGTACCTGCAGATCGTGAAGGGCGCCAGCCCGACCAAGTCCGGCCTGGAAATGCTGCCGTTGATGCTCGGCATGATCATCGCCTCGGTCGTCTCCGGTCAGGTGACCGCCAAGACCGGGCGCTACAAGATCTTCCCGGTCATCGGCATCCTGCTGATGGTCGCGTCGATGCTGCTGTTCTACCGCGAGGTGCAGTGGGACACCCCGCTGTGGCAGACCATGGTCTACATGCTCGTCTTCGGCCTCGGCCTGGGCGGCTGCCTGCAGACCCTGGTGCTCGCGGTGCAGAACGCCGTGCCGCCGAAGGACATGGGCGTGGCGACCGCCTCGTCCACCTTCTTCCGGCAGATGGGCGCCACCGCCGGTACCGCGATCTTCCTTTCGGTGCTGTTCAGCAACGTCGGCGGCAAGATCTCCTCGGCGTTCAGGGCCGCCGTGCACACCGACTGGTTCCAGACGGCGCTGCATGACCCGTCGGTGCTGTCCAACCCGGCCAACCGGCCCGTGCTGAGCATGCTCAAGCACCCCGGCGCGGCAGGCGGCTCCTCCGGTGTGCTCAACGACTCGTCGTTCATCCAGAAGCTCGACCCGCGGCTGGCCGAGCCCTTCAAGCAGGGCTTCGCCGACTCCATGCACACCGTCTTCCTGCTGGGTGCCGTGGTGGTCGCGGTGGCGTTCGTGCTGATGCTGTTCATCAAGGAGGTGCCGCTGCGCCAGGTCTCCGGCCTGCAGGCCCGCGCCGCCGAGGCCGCCGGGTCCGACGAGGGCGGCACGCCGCCCGCCGCACCCGCCGCACCGGCCGTGGAGCAGCCGGTGGCCGCGGCCGTGGCCACCGAGCCCGGCACCGGCACCCACCGGCGCGAGGGCGGACCGGCCGAGGCCGCCGAACCGGCCGCCGCCACCGCCGTGTTGGACCGCACCGGTGTACCGGTACGCGGCCTGGTCACGGACGGCGAGGGCACCCCGGTCCCGCAGGCCGTGGTCACCCTGATCGACGTCGGCGGCCGCCAGCTCGGCCGTACCACCACCGAGGCCGACGGCCGCTACGAGCTGGACACGCCCGGCAGCGGCACCTATGTGCTCATCGGCTCCGCCGGTGCCCGTCAGCCGCAGGCGGCCACCGTGGTGGTCGGCGACGCTGCCGTCGACTTCGACCTCACGCTCAGCGGTGCGGCCGGACTGACCGGTGCGGTACGCGCCGCCACGGACGGCGAACCGCTGCCGGGCGCGCTGGTGGTGGCCACCGATGTGCGCGGTGAGGTCGTGGCCTCCGGCGCCGCCGGGGTGGAGGGCGACTTCTCGTTCGGCGAACTCGTTCCGGGCAGCTACACGCTGGCGGTCAGCGCCGAGGGGCACCGCCCGGCCGCGCTGCCCGTCGAGGTCGTCACCGGTACGCCCAACTGGTACGAGGTACGGCTCTCGCCGGGCGCCCGGATCCGCGGCACGGTGCGCACGCCCGACGGCGCGCCGCTGGACGACGCCAGGGTGACCCTGCTCGACCCGGCCGGAAACGTGGTCGGCACCTCGACGACCGGGGCCGACGGCGAGTACGGGTTCAGCGATCTGGAGTGCGGCGAGTACACCGTGATCGCCAGCGGATACCCGCCGGTCGCCACCCAGGTGCACCTCGACGGCACCGGCCGTGAGGGGTTCGACGTGGACCTGGCCCACGAGCGGTGACCGTCCGGGTGGGGCGGGTCCGGCGGACCCGCCCCACCTACCGGTCGCGGTGCCGGTCGAGCGCCGCGGCCGCGGCTCCGCCGAGCGCGGCGGCCAGCAGTACGGCGAAACCCGTGCGGTCCGTCGACCGCCAGGCCAGTTCACCCTGGCCGTTGACGATGAAACCGTCGAAGAACAACCAGCAGACCGCCGCCACCGCCACAGCCCGCACCATTCTGGTGGTCTGCGCGGCGATCCCGGCGGTGAGCAGGGCGAAGACCGTCAGCGAGAACCACGGGTGCCAGTGGCCGCCACCCAACGCGAGAACGGCGGCAGCCAATGCCGCCGAGGCGTAGCCGACCGGCAGTACGAGATCATCCATCAGTCTGCGTGGCCGAGTACCACGTCGTACCCAGTGCACGGAAGTCATGCCCTGAGCCTGGCGCCGCTTCAGGCGAGCGGTGCGCCCGGGGCCTGGGACGTTAGCGGTACCCGTATCCGGAACGCGCTGATTCTTACGGTCCGTTGACGCCGCACCGGGTATTGATGGATACGCGGACGGGCGCCGACACGGGGGCCTGGCGCCCGTCCGTCCAGGAGGGGCGCGGTCAGGCGGTGAGCTCCCCGCGCACCGTGGCGGTGACGCGTTCGGCGCGCGCCGCGATGCCGTCCACCTCGGCCGCGACCTCGGTCAGTTCGGCGCGGGCCCGGTCGTCGGTGATGCCCCTCAGGTTGGCCTCGATGTTGACCCGGGCGGTGGTGGCCGCCGCGCGGGCGGCCTCGACGGCGGCCGCGATGTCGCTGAGCACGCTGCGACTGCCGACCGGCAGCAGCCCCTCGGCCGCGGTCACCAACTGCTCGGCGACGCCGATGACCTCCGACGGCGGCCAGGCGGCGCCCACGAGGGCGGTGGCGATGGCGGCGGAGCGCGCCGTCTTCGCCTCCTCGGTGTCCTCGGGCAACCGGTACGCGTCCGCCACGGCCGCGAACGCCGTCGCGTCGTCCCGCGCGAGTTGCAGGGCCGCGGCGCGCAGTTCGTCGGTGGCGGTGATGATCCGCTCGATGGCCTCCCGGTGTTCCGCGTACTTCGCGCCGGTGGTGTAGCGGGCCACCATGCCCAGCAGCGCCGCCCCCTGCGCCGCGTGCAGCGCGGCCGACGCACCGCCGCCGGGGGCGGGTCGCCGTGCGGCCAGTCGCTCCAGGAACCCGTTGATCGTCTCGTCACGCACGCTCGGTTGTCCTCCGGGCGGTAAGGGATGGGAGGGGCCGGGACCCGCGAAGATCCTAATCCGCCGTCGGTCGGCGGCGGCTGACCTCGGCGCCCGCGCCGCGCCGAACGGACCTTCGTAGGATCGCCGTATGACAGTGACTCACGATCACCGCGGCCCGGGGGCGACCTGGCGGATCGGCGCCATCACCGTGCACCGCGTGGACGAACTCACGCTCACCGGCATGGGCCGCACGGTGTTCGCCGACCTGCCGCCCGACATCGTGCCGCGAACCCCGTGGCTGGCCCGCGACTACGCCGACGCGTCCGGCGAACTCCTGGGCTCCGTCCACACGTTCGCGGTGCGGACAGCGGGCCGCAACGTGCTGATCGACACCGGGATCGGCAACGACAAGACGCTGCCCAACCCGGCGTGGAGCGGTCTGGGCACCCCGTACCTCGACCGGCTGGCCGCCGCGGGCTTCCCGCCCGACAGCGTCGACCTGGTGGTCAACACCCATCTGCACGGCGACCACATCGGCTGGAACACCCGCCTGGAAGGCGGCCGTTGGGTGCCCGCCTTCCGCAACGCCCGCTATCTGACGGCCCGCACCGAGTACGAGTACTGGTACGCCGCCGATCTTCCGCCCGAGCGGCGGCCGATGTTCACCGAGTCCGTCGACCCGGTACGCGACAGCGGCCTGCTGGACCTGGTCGACGTACCGCCCACCGGCCTGGAGGTCGTCCCCGGGCTCACCCTGCTACCGGCACCCGGCCACACCCCCGGGCAGGTCGCGGTCCGGCTGGCCAGTGAAGGCCGCACGGCACTGATCACCGCGGACTGCGTGCACCACCCCGTACAACTGGCCAGGACCGAGGTGTGCAGCGTCTTCGACGTCGACCCGGCGCAGGCCATGCGCACCCGGCAGCAACTGCTGGCCGACGCCGAGCGGACCGGCGCGCTGCTACTCGGCACCCACTTCGCACCCCCGACCGGCGGCTACGTGACGCGGGACGGCGACGGTTACCGCCTGGTCGAAGCGGAGGACCTGCCGACCAACCCGTAAGTCACTGCCAATCCCCCAAGCGGCACCACGGAGACGACCACCGATGACATGGATCTGGTGCGCCGCGCGGACTGGCTGGTCGACGTGGGCCCGCACGCGGGGGAGCGGGGCGGGTGGATCCCGCACAGCGGTCCGGCGTCCGCGCTCAGGGACGACGCGGTGGGCAAGGTGCTGATCGGAGTGGAACACTCCGCGTGACGGCGGTGTTGCCCCAGTAACGGAATCAGGCGTGAGGAGGCGCGATGCCAGAGCGTGCGCACGGCCACCGGGTTGCGGCGGTGCCCGGGAACCAGCGTGTCAGGGTGGAGATCAACGGCCGGATCGTGGCGGACAGCAGCCGCCCGGTCCTGGTGTACGAGACCGGCCACAAGGTCCGCTACTACCTGCCGCCGCAGGACGTGGACCTCACCCTGTTCGAGCCGACGGAAACCCACACCACCTGCCCGTTCAAGGGCACCGCGTCGTACTGGAGTTACGTGGGCGGCGGCAGGACGCACCCGGACGTGGTCTGGTCGTACCAGGAGCCGCTGCCGGGCGTCGAGGCGATCAAGGACCATCTGTCGTTCTACGACACGGTGGCGACGGTGGCCGTCGATGGGGAGCCGCCCGCCGGGCCCGAGGTGTGAGCGGTCACTTGGCGTCCGCGTAGCACTCCACGACGCTGGTCTCCAGCGGGAAGCGCACCGGGGTGTCCCCGAACACCAGGCGGCTCGCCTCCCGCGCCGACTCGGCGACCGCCGCCGCGACCGCCTCGGACAGCTCGACCGGGGTGTGCACGATCACCTCGTCGTGCTGGAAGAACACCAGCCGGGGCTCGCCGCCCAGTGCGGCGAGCCTGCGGCGCAGCGCGGCCAGTACCGCCAGCGCCCAGTCGGCGGCGGAGGCCTGGATGGTGAAGTTGCGGGTGAACCGCCCCCAGGCGCGCGCCGCCCGCAAGGTGCCCTCCGCCTCCTCGTCGCCCCCGGGCCACAGGTCCGCCGGTCGCGGTGAAGTGCGGCCCAACCGGGAGCGGACCACGCCGCCCGCCTCGCCGACCCGCGCCGCCTTCTCGACCAGTGCCATGGCGGCTGGGAAGCGGCGGCGCAGTACCGCCAGCAGTTGCCCGGCCTCGCCGCTGGTCTGCCCGTACATCGCGGCCAGCAGCCCGATCTTGGCCCGCCCGCGGTCGCCGTCGAACGCGGTGCGGGCCAGGTCCGCGTACATGTCGCCGCCCGCCGCCGCGGCGCACAGCCCGCGGTCGCCGGACATCGCCGCCAGCACCCTGGGCTCCAACTGCCCGGCGTCGGCCACCACCAGGCGGTGCCCGGGATCGGCGACCACCGCGGAGCGCAGCAGCCGCGGGATCTGCAACGCGCCACCGCCGCGCGTCGCCCACCGGCCGGAGACCACCCCGCCGACCACGTACTCCGGGCGGAACCTGCCCTCGCGCACCCACTGCTCGCGCCACGCCCAGCCGTGCGCCGAGTGGATCCGGGACAACTCCTTGTAGCGCAGCAGGATCGCGGCGGCCGGGTGACCGGCCTCCTTCAGCACATGGTTGCGGGTGGACGGCAGGCTCACCCCGACCCGGGCGAACGCCGAGAGCACCTGCGCGGGCGAGTCCGGGTTGACCGGGCGGCCGATCGCCTCCTGGAACCGCGCCGCGAGCCGCTCCAGCCGCTCCGGCCGCACCCCGCCCGCCGGGCGCGGCCCCAGAAGTTCGGTCAGCAGCGCGTCATGGACGGCGGCGCTCCACGGCAGCCCGTCCCTGGCCATCTCCACCGCGGCCAGCGCGCCCGCCGACTCCGCCGCGCACAGCAGCCGCACCCGCTCCGGCCGTTCCACCGCCGAGATCCTTCGCCGCTGGTCGGCGTGGACCGCCACCACGGCGGTCAACTGGTCGACATCGGGCGGTAGTTGATGGCGGTCGGCGGCGAACAGCGACGGCTGTCCGTCGGCGCCGCCGTCGCGCGGATCGTCCGGCACCGGCAGTCCACGCAGCCGGGCCCAGGCCCCACCTAGCGAGCGGGGCTGCCCATGGCCGCCCTCGTGGCCGAGCAGCAGGGCCTCGACGAGTTTGAGGTCATGGCAGCGGGCCAGCCGTACCGGCATCCGGTCCAGCAGCCGGGGGTACAGATCGTCGGTGGCCGCCCACACCCAGCGCGGTCCGAGCCGCGCCTCCCGCTCGGCGATCGCGGACGCCAGGTCGGCCACCGGTTCGGCGGCCGAGACGGGGGTCCCGTCCCCGTCCACGGCCTGCAGCCGTCCGCCCGGCCCCACCGGATCGGTGGCCACGGCGATCCACTCGGGGTCAGGGTGTTTGGTCACCGGCCGAGCGTAAGCGCTCCGCCGGGGTGCGGCGATGTGGCGTCGATCATCTGCGGCGCCGCTGCGGCTGGTCGCGCAGTTCCTCGCGCCCCTTCAGGGCGCTATCGAACCGCGGTTCAGAAGCCCGGGGTCCAGGCGATGCTCTGGTGGGTGGTGATCAGGGCGACCAGGATGGCGATGTCGGCGATGCCGAGGAACAGTCCCAGCAGTGCCCGGCCGCGCCGTCGGGTGCCGCGGACCAGGGCGACCGAGGCCAGGATGATGGCGAGCGGTCCGAAGACGATGTTCAGCACGAAGGTGCCGAGCAGTCCCAGGATGAACGACGCGACGGCCGTGCCGTCGGCGTCCGAACGCCGGGCGGGGGCCGTGGTGACGGTGGTCACGATGATTCCCTTCGGGACGTGGGAAGTTGTCAGTGGTTGCGGGCGCGGGTGAGGCGCTCACGGACGTAGAACACCAGCAGCCAGCCGCCGATCAGCGCGGCGGCGCCGATGAACACCGGGGCCGGTGCGTAGGCCGCCGCACCGAACAGTGTTCCGAGGGCGATGATGATCAGGGCGAGAGCCATGGTGGGCCTTCTCCGTATGACGTGGGCTTCGGTGAACCGAACAGTCAGTGAACAGTTGGGATGACAGTTGTTCACTGACACCTCCACTCTAGCCTGGCGAAAATCGGCGAACGACTGTTTACTGGATGATGTGAGTCACATTCTCGGAGACAGGCCCCTGGGCGCCAGACAGGCCCAGAAACTGCGCACCCGGCAGGCGCTGCTGGACGCGGGGTTGCGGCTGCTGGAACACCAGAGCCTCAGCAGCCTCGGGCTGCGCGAGCTGACCCGTGAGGTCGGCGTCGCGCCCGCCGGGTTCTACCGGCACTTCCGCGACATGAGCGACCTCGGCGTCGCACTGGTCGAGGAGTCCTTCGGCTCGCTGCGCGAGATGGTGCGGGCCATCCGCGGCGAGCAGGCCAAGGCCGACGAGGTCATAGACGGCACCGTCGAGGTGATCGCCCGCTACGTACGCGAACACCGCCCGCACTTCCGCTTCATCGCCCGCGAGCGCTACGGCGGCGTACAGCCGGTGCGCGAGGCGATCGCCGACGAACTCCGGCTGTTCGCCGAGGAACTGGCCAGCGACCTCGCCGCGCAGCCGGAGTCCGAGGGCTGGAGCCCGCAGGACATCCGGATGCTCGCCGACCTCTACGTCGACCACATGGTGATGATCGCCATCGCCTTCCTGGACGTCTCGCCCGAAGACCCCGGCTCCGAGGAGGAGATCGCCAACATCGCCCGCAGGCAGCTGCGGCTGATCCGGCTGGGCCGCAGCCACTGGCTGGACGACTGAGACCCGGCGGCGCCGAGCGACCCCCCAAGGCGAGCCGCGGACGTGGCCCCCTCGGCTACGCCAGACACAGCGGTGGCCGACCGCCGTTGAAGGCGATCATGTCCTTCAGGATCGGCGGCAGCGGCAGTTCGACGCCGCGCGGCTCGCCGCGCAGCTCCGCGTAGGCGCGGTAAATGTTGGCCACCAGCCGCTCGGGCTCCAACAGCCCGGCGAAAGCGCCGAGTTCGGTGCCCGCGCCACCTCCAGCGGCTCCCGTCCGGCCGCGAACCCCTCCGCGGCCACCTCGCGCACCCAGCGCAGGTACTCCGCGTTGGCTTCCAGCACCTCCGGGCCGCAGACCGGACCGTGCCCGCTGACCACCACCCGGGCGTCCAACTCCCGCAGCCGCGCCAGCACTTCCAGCGTCCCGTCCAGCGACCCCTGTACGCAAAACGGCGTGCCCTGGGAGAACGTGAGGTCCCCGGTGAACAGCACCCGCTGCTCGGGCAGCCACACCACCACGTCCCCGGTGGTGTGCGCCGGACCGACGGGGACCAACTCGACCCGCAGCTCGTCCACATGCAGCGCCAGCCGGTCGGTGAAGGTCAGCTGCGGCGGTACCAGGTGTACGTCGCCCCACTGCACGTCGGGCCAGATCGACGGCAGGTTCATCCCCTCCCGCAGCATCGTCTCCCGGGTGCGCTCATGCGCGGCGACCGTCAGGCCCGGGCCGAACACCCCGGCCCCGTAGTGGTGGTCGCCGTGGTGGTGGGTGAGCACCAGGGTGCCGACCGGGGCAGGGGTGCGCTCGGCGATCGCGGAACGCAGCCGCAGCGCGCTGCGCTCGGTGGCGGTGCAGTCGACCAGGGTGACCGCGTCCCGGCCGACCAGCACTCCCGCATTGCTGACGCACCAGCCACCGCGCGGCTGTACGTAGGCCAGTACGCCGTCGGCCAGCTCGACCAGCGCCGCTTCGTCCGCCATTCCCATGCCTTCCGGTGACTGGATCATCCCAGGGAGTCTAGGACCTGGCGTCCAGGTAACCGCGTGCCTGGAGGGCCCAGGGCACGCAGCGGCCTGCGGACGGTGAGCCAGGCGGCGAGCAGGGCCAGGCCGAGACACCAGCGGTACGTGCTGAGCACTCCGCAGGCCACCAGGCCACCAGGCCGCCGAGCCGACTGCCCGTCTGCGCCAGCAGGGCCATCGGGGCGTCGGCGGGCTGCTGGCCCATCAACTCGCCCTGGGCGGAGGCCAGTCGGTCCAGTACGGCCGGGAACTCCCGCCGCGGCGGCGAGTGACCACGGCGTTGGAGCCCGGCGGTGCCGAACCCACAGCACCCACGAACCGGCCCCGCCGGAGGCGTTACCGTGCCCCCTTGCGGGTGGCCCGCAGGAACTCGCGGTTCATCGTGGCGATGGCCTGAAGGGGTACCCCCTTCGGGCAAGCCAGCGCGCACTCGCCGGTATTCGTACAGCCGCCGAACCCTTCGCCGTCCATGGCCGCCACCATGTCCAGCACCCGGGACTCCCGCTCCGGCGCCCCCTGCGGCAGCACGTTCAGGTGCACCACCTTCGCCGAAGTGAACAGCATCGCCGACCCGTTGGGACAAGCCGCCACACAAGCGCCGCAGCCGATGCACTCGGCGTGCTCGAACGCCGTGTCGGCGACAGGCTTCGGTACCGGTGTGGCGTGTGCCTCCGGCGCGCTGCCGGTCGGCGCGGTGACATAGCCACCGGACCCGATGATCCGGTCGAACGCCGACCGGTCGACGACGAGGTCCTTCACCACCGGAAACGCCGCCGCCCGCCAGGGCTCGACATCGATCGTGTCGCCGTCGGCGAAGTGCCGCATGTGCAACTGGCAGGTGGTGGTCCGCTCAGGGCCGTGCGCCTGCCCGTTGATCACCATCCCGCACGCGCCGCAGATGCCCTCCCGGCAGTCGTGGTCGAAGGCAACGGGCTCGTCTCCTTCGAGGATCAGCCGCTCGTTGAGCGTGTCGAGCATCTCCAGGAACGACATGTCCTCGCTGATGCCGTCGACCTCGTACGTGGTCATGGCGCCGGGCCGTTCCGGTCCGCGCTGCCGCCAGATGCGCAGGGTGAGCCTCATGCGTAACTCCGCTGGGTGGGGTGGACGTACTCGAAGACCAACTGCTCCTTGTGCAGCACGGGCGCCACGCCGGTGCCGCCGCCGTGCTCCTCCGGGGGACGACCCCCCTCGCCCCGCCATTCCCATGCCGCCGCGTAGGCGAACCGGTCGTCGTCGCGTGCCGCTTCGCCCTGCGGGGTCTGGCTCTCCTCGCGGAAGTGGCCGCCGCAGGACTCCTCGCGGTGCAGGGCGTCCAGGCACATCAGCTCGGCCAGCTCGAAGTAGTCGGAGATCCGGTTGGCCTTCTCCAGCGACTGGTTGAGCTCGCTGCCGCTGCCCGGCACCTTCACCCGGCGCCAGAACTCCTCGCGCAGCTCGGGGATGCGCTCAAGTGCCTTGCGCAGTCCGGCGTCGTTGCGCGCCATCCCGCAGTTGTCCCACAGCAGTTCGCCCAGTTCGCGGTGGAAGGAGTCGGGGGTGCGGTCACCGTTGACCGACAGCAGCTTGTCCAGACGTACCCTGACGTCCGCAACCGCCTCGGTGACGCACGGGTGTCGGGGGTCGACGGTGTCGTGCGGGTGGCGCGCCAGGTAGTCGTTGATGGTGGACGGCAGCACGAAGTAGCCGTCGGCGAGCCCCTGCATCAGCGCGCTGGCCCCCAGCCGGTTGGCGCCGTGGTCGGAGAAGTTGGCCTCCCCGATGGCGAACAGGCCGGGGATCGTGGTCTGCAGGTCGTAGTCGACCCACAGTCCGCCCATGGTGTAGTGGATCGCCGGATAGATGCGCATCGGCACCTCGTACGGGTTCTCCGCCGTGATGCGCTGGTACATCTCGAAGAGGTTTCCGTACTTCTCGGCGACCTTGTCCCGCCCCATCCGCGCTACCGCGTCGGCGAAGTCCAGGTAGACGCCCTGCCCGCCGGGACCCACGCCGCGTCCCTCGTCGCAGACGTTCTTCGCGGCCCGCGAGGCGATGTCGCGCGGCACCAGGTTGCCGAACGAGGGGTAGATCCGCTCCAGGTAGTAGTCGCGCTCCTGCTCCGGGATGCGGTCCGGCGGGCGGTTATCCCCCTTCGCCTTGGGCACCCAGATCCGGCCGTCGTTGCGCAGCGACTCGCTCATCAGCGTCAGCTTCGACTGGTGGTCGCCGGAGCGCGGAATGCAGGTGGGGTGGATCTGGGTGAAGCACGGGTTGGCGAAGTACGCGCCGCGCCGGTGCGCCCGCCAGATGGCCGTCGCGTTGGAGTTCTTGGCGTTGGTCGACAGGTAGAAGACGTTCCCGTAGCCGCCCGTGGCCAGCACCACGGCGTCCCCGAAGTACGTGGAGATCTCACCGGTGACCAGATCACGGGCGACGATGCCGCGCGCCCGGCCGTCGATCACGATCAGGTCCAGCATCTCGGTGCGGGCGTGCATCTCCACGTTCCCCGCCGCGATCTGCCGGGACAGCGCCTGGTAGGCGCCGAGCAGTAGCTGCTGGCCGGTCTGGCCGCGGGCGTAGAAGGTACGCGATACCTGCACACCGCCGAACGAGCGGGTGTCCAGCAGCCCGCCGTACTCGCGGGCGAACGGCACGCCCTGCGCCACGCACTGGTCGATGATCTCCACCGAGACCTGCGCCAGGCGGCGGACGTTGGACTCGCGGGCGCGGAAGTCGCCGCCCTTGACGGTGTCGTAGAACAGCCGGTGGATGGAGTCACCGTCGTTGCGGTAGTTCTTGGCCGCGTTGATGCCGCCCTGGGCGGCGATCGAGTGTGCGCGGCGCGGAGAGTCCTGGTAGCAGAACTGGACCACGTGGTAGCCCTGTTCGGCCAGGGTGGCGCCCGCGGAGCCGCCCGCCAGACCGGTGCCGACCACGATCACGGTGTACTTGCGGCGGTTGGCCGGGTTGACCAGCTTCGCGGTGAAGCGTCGGCGGTCCCAGCGCTCCTCGATCGGCCCGGCCGGGCACTTGGTGTCGGCGATCGGCTCGCCCACGGTGTAGTCGACGTAACTCATGATCAGCTCACCACTCCGGTCATCACCGAGACGGGCACCGCGATGAATCCCGCGGTCAGGACGAGGGCCAGCGCGTTGGCGGTGAACTTCAGCGCGCTGTCACGGCGCGCGTTGTTGGCGCCGAGGGTCTGCGCCGCGCTCCAGAAGCCATGCCGGACGTGCAGTCCGAGGGCCAGCATGGCGACGATGTAGACCACGTCGGCGTACCAGTTGCGGAAGTCGGCCACCACGTTCTGGTACGGATGGCCCGCCTCCCCGCGCGGGTTGACCGTCAACGTGGTCAGGTCCAGCAGGTGCCAGACGATGAACAAGCCGAGGATCACCCCGCCCCACCGCATGGTGCGGGTCGCGTAGCTGGCCCGCGGTCGCCGGTGCGCGTACGCCGTGGGGCGGGCGGCCAGATCACGGCGGCTGAGCTGGTACGCGGACACGGCGTGCAGCGCCACCGAGGCGGCCAGCACCACCCGCGTGATCCACAGGAACCAGCTGTAGTGCAGCGCGGGCTCACCGATGGTGCGCAGCCAGTGCGCGTAGCCGTTGAAGTCCGTCGAGCCGAAGAAGATCTTCAGGTTCCCCAGCATGTGCACGACCAGGAACAGCAGCATGATCACGCCGGTGACGGCCATGACGGTCTTCTTGCCGACCGTCGAGCGCCACAGGGTTGCCAAGGGGGACGGCCTGCGTACCGTCCGCGTCGCCAGTGCCATGACACAGACGGTAGGGAGTGCGGGGTACATCGGTCCAAGACATGGATCGGCTCGATTTGATAGCTGCTGCCTATCGTCCCGGGTATCGTGGCGACCGTGCAGCTGCATCAGCTCCAGTACTTCGCGGCCGTCGCCGAGACCCGTCACTTCACCCGGGCGGCGGCCCGGGTGCATGTCGCACAGCCCTCGCTCTCCCAGCAGATCCGGGCGCTGGAACGGGAGCTGGGCGCCGAGCTGTTCCACCGCGCCCGCGGCCACATCACGCTCACCGACGCGGGGGAGGCGCTGCTTCCGCTCGCCCAGCGGATCCTCGCGGACGCCGAGACGGCACGCCGGGAGGTGCAGGAGGTGGCCCAGCTACGCCGTGGGCGGGTCCGGCTGGGGGCCACCCCCAGTCTGTGCGCGAGCCTGGTGCCGGACGTACTGCGGGACTTCCACGACCGCTTTCCCGGGGTGGAGCTGGTGGTGCACGAGGACGGGTCGCAGGATCTGGTGCGGGTGCTGGCGGCCGGTGAACTCGATCTCGCCCTGATCATCACCCCGCTGCCCGGCCAGGCCCCCGCGCTGGCCGCGACCGAACTGCTGCGCGAGGACCTGGTCGTGGTCTGCGCGCCGTCGTCCGACGTCCCGGCCCGGCGCGGCCGGATCCGCATCGAGGACCTGCGCGACCAGCCGCTGGTGATGTTCCGGCGCGGCTACGACCTGCGGGAGTTCACCACGTCCGCGTGCCGGGCGGCCGGGTTCGACCCGGTCTTCACCGTCGAGGGCGGCGAGATGGACGCGGTACTGGGCTTCGTCCGAGCCGGGCTCGGCCTCGCCGTGATCCCCTCCATGGTCGCCGCCCGCTCGGGGCTGCGAATCACCCCGTTCGCCCCGCCTGGCCTGCACCGTACGATCGCCGTGGCGCACCGCAAGGACGTCGAACCACCGCGCGCGGCACGGGAGTTGCGCGGTGTACTCACCGAGCACTTGCTCTCGGCTTCCCGGGAAGGCACCCTCCCGCCCAGCACCCGGCTGCTGGGCGGCTGACGGCGTCCCCGCCGGTCGGATGAGTGGCGCCGCGCAGCCCGTGCTGCGGGTAGCCGATGCCGGGCTCACGCTGCGGCCGTGGCGGCCCGAGGACGCCCCCGCGCTGGCCGCTGCCTGGCAGGACCCGGCGATCCGGCAGTGGAACCGCCCGCCCGCGGGCGGCATCGAGGAGGCCCGGGAGCGGATCGCCCGGTACGCGCGGCGGTGGCATGAGGAGGCGGCGGCGATCTGGGCCGTCGTCCGTACCGAGGACGACGCGGTGCTGGGGTCGGTTGGACTGGGCGACATGGACCCGCGGCACGCCACCGCGGAGTACGTCTACTGCCCGCCGCGCGCGGTGCGGGGGTGGCGCTGCACGCCACCAACAGGGCCGCGGAATGGGCCTTCCACGACCTCGGCCTGCACTGCTTGGAACTCACCCACGGCGTGCGGAACACGGCCTCCTGCCGGGTGGCGCAGAAGGCGGGCTTCGCCCTGGAGGGAACGAAACGCAGCGCGACGTTGCACGCCGACGGCTGGCACGACATGCACCCGCACGCCCGCGTGAACGGCTGACGCCTTCGTGGTCCGGCGGTGTCGACCCCGGCCGCGACCCGGCGTTCAGCGGTGGCGGCGGCGTCGTAGGGCGGTCAGTGCGAAGCCCAACAGTGCTGTGCCGCAGGCAAGTTGGGGGGCACCCGCGCCGGGGGTGCCGGTGCCTGCTTGGGCGCCCTTGGAGGGCTCGGCCGAAGGCGTCGCCCGTACCCGCACTGTGGCGGTGAGGGGCGTACCGCCCGCGCCACAGCGGATCGTCACCCCGTAGGTGCCGGGGCTGGCCGTCGGGGCAGCGGTGACGCCCGCGACCATGCGGTCCGCGCCCGCGGCCAGGTCCGCCTCGCCGAACAAGGGCGAGGACGCCTTGGCGCCCATCGACATGTCGCATCTGCCGTCGTCGGTCAGCCGCAACCGCTGCCCGGGACTCACCGGATCGGGGCTCACACTGGCCCGCGCGGCCGGAGCCGTCAGACCGAGCGCGGCAACGGCGGCCAGCGTGACCGTGAGGATTCGACCAGAGGGCATGGCACACTCCCGGCGCCGGAACGGCGCGGCCCGAATGCGCCGCGTTGGCCCGACCGGCTCACCAGGATGCAAACTCCCGCCCGCCCCGTGTGCGACGCGAACCGAAGGCCCCGCGTCACCCGAACGCGGGACCTTCGGGGGTGTTCGCGCACGTCAGGCGGCATGCCCCAGCACGCTGGCGGCGATCCGCCGGAAGGGCTAAGCAGGTTCGGCAACGCCCTGAAGGGGCGCGGGCTGTGTTCATGTGCGGCTCCGCCGCGTGGGCGCGACCAGCCACAACAACGCCGCGGACGGTCCACGCCAATCGCCGTATCCCCGGCGGAGCGGTCAGTTGCTCTGGGCGTCCCGGTCCGCCGCGTCCGCCGCACTCTGGGCGGCATCGACCTTCCGCTGCATCTGCTGTACCTGGTCGGCGGAGGTCGAAGCCGGTGTCGACGTGGCCGACGGCGTACCGCTGGCCGTACCACCGGCGGAGTGCCCGCACCCCGCCAGCACCGGTACCGCAACGGCCGCCGCCGCGAGCAGTGCGAGGCGTCGGCGGCTCATGCGTTCGTCTTGCCGTTGTGGTTGGCCTTGCACCACGTGGCGACGTCCTTCAGGTCCTGCTGCCGCTGCTTGAGGTTGACCAGCAGGGCCTGACGCGCGGTGAGCCGGTCGCCGAGGTACTTGGCGATCGCCGCGTGGTTCTCCTTCTTCGCGTTGTCCACGCGCTGCTCAAGGAACGCGATGGAGCCGGGCGTGCCGACCCCCGCCTCCAGCCGCTTGATCTCCCGGGCGATCCGGCGGTCCAGCTTCGGCACCCTGCGGCACAGCGCCCGCGCGCCGTCCGTCTTCGGGCCCTTCGGGTGGGCCTGCGGGGCGGCGCTGGCGGAGGGGGAGGGGCTGCTGCCGTCCGCGTACGCGGGAACGGCCACGGCCGCCAGTGAACCGGTGAGGACGAGTCCCGCGACGGTCGCGGTCACCGTCGCCTTGCGACGCTGCATGATGACTCTCTCCACTTCGTGGTGACGGTTGGGGCGCGGCCCACGGCCGGGCCGCGTACCGCAGACCGTAGGAGCGGTTCTTGTGGTTTCCTTGTGGCCCGGGCCGGTCAGTCCCCGGAACGCACCGAACCGCTCAACCAGTCGCGGTGCGAGGGCAGTTCCGATGTCCCCGACAACGGCAGCCGCACCTCGAACCTGCTGCCCGGCTCGCCGTCGGGGCGGTCGACGACGCGCACGGTGCCGCGGTGCAGGTCGACCTGCTGGGCGACGAGGGTCAGCCCGAGCCCGGTGCCGGGGCTGTCCGGGCCGCGTTCGAACCGCTGGAAGACCCGCTCCCGCGATGCGGGCGGGATGCCGGGACCGGCGTCGTCCACCGTCAGTACCGCGTGCTCGCCCTCGCGCCGCAGCGTCACCTGGATGTCGGGCGAGCCGTGCACCACCGCGTTGTTGAGCAGGTTGTCGTTGATCATCCGCAGACCGGGCTCCCAGCCGCGCAGCCTGGGGGCGGCGTCCGCCCGTACCGTGATCCGCGCCTCGGGATGGCGGCGGGCCGCGTCGGCGACCGATGCCTCGACCAACTCGCCCAGGTCCACGGTGGTGAACGCGTCCGCCTCCACCAGGTCACCCTGTGCCAGCGCCCGCAACGTCACCAACAGCCCCTGCAACCGGGCGTGTTCGTCACGTAGGTCCGCCAGCACCTCGGCGCGTTCCGCCGGGTCGAGATCCGGATGGTCGGAGAGGATCTCCAGATTGGTCCGCATGCTCATCAGCGGGGTGCGCAACTCGTGCGAGGCCGCCGCCGAGAACGACCTCGCGGTCGCCAGCGCCTCGCCGGTCCGGGCCGCCTGCTCGTCGTAGCGCGCCAGGAGCGTCTGCAGGGTGCGGGCCAGGTCGTCGACCTCGGTGACCCGGGACGGCCGGTGCTCAAGGCGGGCCTCGCTCACCCGCGGGTCGAGCCCGCTGGCCTGCCGCTGCAACCTGCGCAGTGAGCGGGTCGCCCGCCCGGCGATCAGCAGCGCCAGCAGCGCCGAGAACGGTGCCGCGATCAGCGCGGTCAGCAGGATCCGGCCGCGCACCGCGTCCACCCCGCTGTTGACCACCGACGCGGGGGAGAACACCCACAGCGCGTCCCCCGCCCGCTCCCCGGTGACCGGCAGCCGGAACGCCCGCCACGCCTTGCCGTCCGCCCGCACGGTCACCGGATTCGCGGTCGCCGCGGGCAGCGGAACGCCGGGACCGGGCTGCGGGCCGCCCGCCGCGACCGTGCTGCCGTCCGGCCCGGCCACCACCCGCACGCCGACGTCCAACGCGGTGGCGAACAGCCGGTGTTCACGGTTGCGTTCCTGCCGGTAGCGCCCGGCACGGTCGACGTTGATCAGGTTGCGGGCCATCGGCAGCACCACGGCCGCCCGGTCCCGCAGATGCGAGTCCTGCGCGGCGTGCGCGTCGACGGTCACCAGCCGCAGCAGCAGCGCCGCCGACGCCAGCACCAGCAGCGGCACCGTCACACCCACCGCGATCGCGATCCGGGTGGACAGCCGCATTCCCGCCCGTCGCCCACCACCACCCTCAAACGTGGAGCTTCGCTCCGCTGTGATGTTTGCCCGGCGCCCACCACCACCCTCAAACGTGGAGCTTCGCTCCGCTGTCATTTCCTCCCCAGACGTGCCGCTCATGCGGGGTCCCGCCGCAGTACGAACCCCACCCCGCGCACCGTGTGCACCAACCGCGGGCGCCCTTGTGCCTCCAGCTTCCGCCGCAGGTAACTGACGAACGTGTCCACGGCATCGGTGCGAACGTCGAAGTCGTACCCCCACACCCGGTCCAGCAGCTGGTCCCGGCTGAGCACCACGCCCGCGTTGCGCGCCAGCACCTCCAGCAGCTCGAACTCCCGCCGGGTGAGCCGGATCGGCGCGCCCCGGTAGCGCACCTCGCGCGAGGCGGGATCGAGCACCAGGTCGCCGACCCGCAGCGGTTCGGTGGGCGACGGCGGGCGGCGGCGCAGCAGCGCCTGCAACCGCAGCAGCAGTTCCTGGAGCGCGAACGGTTTGACGAGGTAGTCGTCGGCCCCGGCCTGAAGCCCGGCCACCCGGTCCTTGACCTCGTCCAGCGCGGAGAGCATCAGCACCGGCGTGTCGTCTCCGGCGGTGCGCAGTCGGCGGCACACCTCGGTGCCGCTGATGCCCGGCATGGAGACGTCCAGCACGATCACGTCGGCCGGGGCCGCCGCCAGCTGTTCCAGGGCGGCCTCCCCGCTGTCCGCGAGGGTGACGCGGTAACCGTTCAGTCGCAGTCCGCGGCCGAGCGAGCGCAGGATCGCGGCGTCGTCGTCGACGATGAGTACCCGGCCCATCGGTCAACTCCCCGTCTTTATGAGCCGTATGAAGGCGGAGAGATGCCTGCGATTGGTGGTGACTACGGCGTTGGGCGTGTCGCTTTCCCGAAGGTGTATTCGGTTGGCGACGATGCCGACCTCCACACAGGTGTTGCCCTCCGAGCCCGCGGAATACGAGGATCTCTGCCAGTTGATCGAGGTGGCCACGGCTACAGCTCCCTTTCGACGCGACGAATGAAGTCCCGTGAGGCCTCGGGGGTGAGGGCCGAACTCTCGATCCGGTCGAGCAGAGTGCGGTACTTGTGCAACCGGGATTCCTCGTCCACGAAACTTGAACCGTCCATAGTGTCCATCTGTACCGTGTCCAGCTGTGAAACCGGACCGCCCACGTAGAGCATGGAGTACCCGGCGCCCGCGAAACCCTCGGCGTCGAAGGGGATGATCCGCACCGAGACGCCGTCCCGCTGCGACATCTCCAGGAGGTATCTGAGCTGGGCGCGCGCCTCCTTGGTCCCGCCCACCTTCAGCCGTAGCGCCGCCTCGTGGATCACGGCGCCGAACACGCAACCGCCCAGCGCCGCCTTGCGGCGGGAGCGGAATTCCACCCAGGTGTCCAGTTTTTCCCGCGCTAGGCCCGGATTCACATACGAGAAAGCGGCCCGCATGTGGTCCTCGGTTTGCAGGAGGCCGGGGATATGCAGGACCTCCAGTGCGCGCATGTGCACCGCGTGGTGTTCCATCTCGGCGAGGTCCAGCGCTACCGCGCAGAGCCTGCCGCGGTACTCCTCCCACCAACCCTTGCCTCGCTCGTTGGCCATTTCCACCAGTGCGTCGACGTATCGCCGGTTCTCGCACGAGTAGTAGTCGGCCAGCCGCCGGATGCGTTCCTCGCTGATACCGCTGCGGCCGGACTCCACATGACTCATCTGGATTGGATTGGAATGGAGGAAGGCCGCGGCGTCCCGTGCCGTGATGCCCGCGCGTTCACGCATCCTGCGCATTTCGGCGCCCAGTCGTACCTGGCGCGCTGTGGGGTTGCTCCTGGGCGGCATGTGGTCCTACTCTCCGTGCGCTTCACCTCACGCAAAGGCGTTACCACGGATAACTGCCCGACCCCGCCGGTGAGTTACGCCAGGTCACACCATGGGTGCGGGGCCGCCCGAGCGCTGACCGCTACTGTTCGAACCAGCCGCGAACGGTGTCCAGTTGGGCCAGGTCCCAGGTCGGCCTGCGGTCCTTGTCGACCAGTGCCGCCCGCACGCCCTCCGCGAAGTCGCGGGTGGCCGCCATCCGGCAGGCGGTGCGCAGCTCCAGGTCCAGGCAGTCCGCCAGCGAGGCGGCGGGGCGCGCGCCGCGCCGCAGCAGTTCGAACGTCACATGCAGCGCGGACGGCGAGGCGCTGCGCAACTCGGCCAGCGTCTGACGCGCCCAGTCGCCGCCGTCGGCGGTCAGCCGCTCGAAGACCCCGTTCAGGCTGTCGGCGGCGAAGCAGTGGTCGATCGCCTCGCGGTGCCCGGCGAGTTCGGAAGCGGGCGGCACCGCGGCATGGCGGCCCAGCACCTCGGCGAGCCGCTCGCCGCCGGTGGCGGTCAACTCCCGCTCCAGCGCGGCCAGATCGCCGGAGTGCACGTAGTGCGTGGCCAGCCCGCACTCGACCGCCGCCGCGCCGGAGATCCGGCGCCCGGTCAGCCCCAGGTACCAGCCGGTCCGGCCGCGCAGCCGGGGCAGGAAGAAGCTGGCGCCGATGTCGGGGAAGAAACCGATGGCGGTCTCCGGCATGGCCAGACCGGCCCGTTCCGTCACCACCCGCACCGCGCCGTGCACCGAGATCCCCAGGCCGCCGCCGAGCGCGTAGCCGTCGATCAACGCCACGTACGGCTTGGGGTATTCGGCGACAGCGGCGTTGAGCCCGTACTCGGACGCGAAGTACTCGCGTACCGCCGAGGCGTCGCCGCGCAGCGCGGCCTCGCGCACCGCCCTTATGTCGCCGCCCGAGCAGAACGCCTTGGGCGAGGCACTGCGCACCACCACCGCGCGCACCGCCTCGTCCGCCCGCCACGCCTCCAGTGCCGTCCGCAGCTCCCGCACCATCCGCAGGTCAAGTGCGTTGAGGGCGTTCGGCCGGTCCAGGACCAGCGAGCCGACTCCGCCGCTGACGGCCGTCTTCACGGGGGCGTGCATGGTGCGGTTGCTCCTGTTCGTCGCGGGCCCGGGCGGACGCGGATCACTGTACGGCCCACCCGGAACCGCGACGGAACCGGCGGTGCGCTACCGCCGAAGCACCGGCCGCGCGGCCGGGCGTGGGGCGACCGCCCTCGGCACGGCGGCCGAGTGAACCGTGCCGGAGCCGATCACCGCGGCGTTGAAGGCGCCGCTGTAGGCGTCCGTACTGTCCAGCGGAGCGTTGTCGTTGGTTTCCACCAGGATGGGACGGACCTGGCTGCCCGCGCTGGTGATGCCCTCGTAGTCACCGAGGAAGTGGCCGCCCGCGTTCGGGGCCTGCAGCCAGTCGAAGACCGGGGATATCCGGCGCTCGGTGGGGTAGTCGGGGTTGCCACCCGGCAGAGTCACCAGCCAGGCGGCCGCGGGCAGGGTCGTGGTGTTGCCCGGGGTGAGATAGCGAAGGTCGTAGTAGGTCAGGGCGACGGTGCCGTGGCTGTCGACGGTGATCGACGGGGTGAACGCGGGCGCTCCCGGCGCCTGGTTGACGCGGGCCGGTCCGGACCAGGTGCGGCCACCGTCGGTGGAGTGCACGAGTTGGATGGCGTCGTACTGTCCACCGGTGAACTCCGAGCCCTCGTAGGCCACGTACAACTCACCGGAGTGCGGATCGATCGCGGCCGCCGGGAGCCCGCCGCCCGCCCGCAGTGCCTTGGCCGGGTCCGTCGGCGCGTTGGGGTCGACCTCGGGAACGGAGGTGTCGGTGGCGACCTTGACCGGCTGGCTCCAGGTGCGGCCCTGGTCGGTGGAGGTGACGACCGCGAAGTGCGCGTCGGTGGGCGTGGTCGCGTTGTAGTCCGAGTACGTGATCGAGTCGAAGAAGTCGTACAGCGTCCCGGTGCGTGGGTTGACGACGACGACGTTGCCGATCGTCTGGGTGTTGGGGACGGCGGCCGTGTTCACGAACGGCTGTGCCGTGGACCAGGTGCGGCCGTGGTCATGGGTGATCGAGATGTACGCCGGGCCGTCGAAGTGCGGGTGCGCGCCCGTGGTGACCTGGTCGATCCGGTCCCAGACCTGGTAGGCGGTGCCCGGGTGCACCGGGTCGGCGGTGACCGAGTTCTTGTCGTCGCCGATGGCTGGGTCGTTGTCCGCGATGAGCTGGGTGGTGTTGCGCCAGGTACGGCCGCCGTCGTACGAGGTGGCCGCGGCAACGCCGTTGCGGGCGTCGGTGGCGTCGAAGACCAGGCCGCTGGAGTACGCCGTGCCGTCCGGGCCGACGCTGATCCAGGCGTCGGACGCCCGCTGGTACGGCACACCGCCGGGCGCGCAGTGGCTGAACGGCAGGGGAGATTCGGTGAAGTGGGTGCCGTCGGTGCTGTAGGTGGCGGTCAGTCCGCGGGCGCCGCCATCGGCCCAGCGGTCCTGCTGGAAGACGCCGATCACATGGTGCGGGTGGTGCGGGTCGACGGATATGTACGGCTCGACCTCACTGGACGGCCAGTTGGTGGCCGAACCGTCGCCCTTGATGTTGCAGTTGGCGTACGGGTCTCCCGGTGAGGCGAGGGAGACGGGCTGACCGTCGCTCCCGGCGGGAGCGGAGCTGGCCGGACCCGCGTGGGCGGTACCGGCCGCCGCGGCGAACAGCAGCGCCGCCGCGGCGACGGTGGTGCGAGCTCTTACACGCATGAGGAACCCCCTGGAACCCTTGAGTGGTACGGCGGTGACACACGTGAATCGCGCAGAGCTTACTCGAACATGACAACTGTCCAATGGCACTTGTGCGGTTTCCCGCGCGACGCGAGCTCGCTCAGGCGTGACCATGGGTCGGCAATCACGGCATTGTTGGCACAACACGTCATGACGGGAGGAATCGTGCGTATCGGTTTGACGGTGACATCGTTCACCTGGCCCGGCGGACCGGAGGCGATCGGCCCGACCCTGGGGCGCGTCGCCCGCGACGCCGACGAGGCGGGGCTGGCGAGCCTGTGGGTGATGGACCACTTCTGGCAGATCCCGATGAACGGCGCCGAGGACGAGCCGATGCTGGAGGGGTACTCGGCGCTGGCGTTCGCCGCCGCGCACACCCGGCGGATCCGCCTCGGCACGCTGGTGACCGCCGCCGTCCACCGGTATCCCGGTGTGCTGCTGAAGACGGTGACCACGCTGGACGTACTCTCCGGTGGCCGCGCCTGGTTGGGCGTCGGTGCGGGGTGGTACGACGCGGAGGCGGCCGGGCTGGGCATTCCGTTTCCGCCCGTCGCCGAGCGGTTCGAGCGGCTGGAGGAGACGCTGCGGCTCGTGCGGCACGCCTGGTCGGCGCAGCCGCGGCCGTTCGAGGGGCGCCACTACGCACTGCGGCGCCCACTCATCTCGCCCGCGCCGCTGACCGCTCCGCGTCCGCCGATCCTGGTGGGCGGCTCGGGCGAGCGCAAGACACTACGGCTGGTGGCGAAGTACGCCGACGCCTGCAACCTGTTCGACACGCCCGAGATCCCGCACAAGCTGACCGTGCTGCGCGAGCACTGCGAACGCGAGGAACGGCCCTACGAGGAGATCGAGAAGACCGTGGTCGCGCGCCTGCCGCTGACCGGCCCCGGCGGATCCGTGGACCAATGCGCCGACCGCTGCGAGGAGTTGGCGGCACACGGTATCGAACACGTCATCCTCAGCCTGCCCGACATCCACGACCCGCGAGCCATGGAACGGCTCGCGGAACTCGTCGCCCGGGTCAGCAGGATGATTCCCGCGGGGCGGTCCTTGGCGTAGGGGGCGTTCAGGGGATGACGGGAGCTGAGGTCAGATACCCCGGCGGGACGTGTTTGCCGTCCGGGGTGCGCTTCTCGCCCCGGCAGGTCTCCACCCAGCCGCCGAGCAGAAGCACGCGGCGTGTCATCACCCTGCGGACCCGCGTGTCCCGGCTGAGGCGATCCCAGTCGTAGACCAGGCACACCCGCGGATCGTTCCCCGCGGCCCGCATTGTCCGAAGGAGAGTGTCGAAAGCGGGTCGGCGGTCGTTCGTGAGGGCGTAGTCGCCGTTGTCGCGCCACCACCCGCCGAATCCCCAGCCGTGCGCGGTGACGTACTCGCCACACGCTTCCAGACGGCGCTCCAGTTCGGCCGTGCTCTTCGTTGCGCAGCGGTCATAAATGAACGCGAGAGGGACCTGTTGGTAGATCAAAGGGACTCCAGTGGCGGTGTGTGGTCGTCCGCACACAGACTGCTCGTCTTGGAGCGCGTCGAGTTTCACAAGCTGTGAAACATCAGGTGATGCCCAACCAGTGGGCCAGCCCGACCAAGGAGTCTTTCCGGTACTTCTCCAGCTCGATCAGTGTCCGCACTGTTTCACGTACCTGCGGATGGTTGCGAGCCTGCTCCGGCGATACCTTCCGGGCCGCCGCAACGGCCTCGACGGCCTTGTCGCGCTGGCCGTAGTCCAACCAGCCCTTGGCCAGGTCCATGTACCAGCGCCCGGCCCGTACCGGCGCAATCCCAGCCGGAAGCCTCGTTGACTCTGCCAGGCGGGCGATCCGTGGCCCGTCGTACAGCTCGACCGCGACTCCCAGGGCGTGGATGTCGACGTTCGTCGGTCCGAACTCCAGCCCGTAGTGATTGGCGTCGCCGCCCAGTACCCGAGCCGTATCACGCGCAGCGGAAACGTGGTCCCAGGCGGCTTGGACGTTCGAGGCGCGTGCCGCGAAAATGGCCGATCGTAGATGCGTCGCGCCGTACACGGAGAGCATCGCCGGTTCCATACGGGCGATGTCGTCGCCGAGGTCGCCGCGGACCCGGTCGAGCAGCCGCATGCCGCGGTCGTAGGCGGCGGCCTGCATGAACAGCGTGGACCGCTGCCATTGGGTGCGGGCCACGCGCAGCGGATCCCCCGACTGCTGTGCGGCCCATTGCACCCGGTCCATGCCTAGTGACCGCAGGTCGAACTCCCCCAGTGCGTAGGCGATTGCGGTGACTCCGGTGTACGCCTCGGATAGCAGGCCGAACAGGTGCTGCTGCTCGCGACCGTCAACGGCGTGGCAGGCGGTGCACAGCTCGTCGAGGAGTGCGGGCAGCATCTGCCCAAGCTGCGCGTAGCGGGCTTTGCGGCCGAGCAGCGATGCCCTGGCCACGTCTGTGGCGAGGTCGTTGGGCGGGCGAGCGGGCAAGTCCTCATCGGGAAGGTCCCAGGAGAGCAGGGATCGTCGGATGTGCGGGATGGCGGCGAGCACACGGCCCTGTCGAGCGTCGTCGTACGGCTGCGCGGTGAGTTGCTCCACCCGGATGCCGAGGGCGCGGGCGGCACCGGCGGTGAGTGACGGGCTGGCTGGCTTGTGGCCTCGTTCGACTTGGGCGATGAGGGATTTCGAGCAGGGGATGCGCCGGGCCAGCTCTGTTTGCGTCAGCCCTCGTGTCTTGCGGGCCTGCGCGATGCGCCGACCAATCCCCGCCCGATCATTCAGGGCATCCGGCATACCGAACTCCGTCCTGGCCTCGACAACCGGAACGGTACCCCCAATCGGCCATGCGGGGATCGCCTCTCTCGCCGGGGCTCCTCTACCAGATCAATTCCGTGCTGGCGGGCGCGGAGGCGGTGAACAGCTCGTTGACCGCGCGGACTTCGAGGCGGGTTGCCGACTCTCCCGGCGCGCGGCGCAGTTCGGGGCCGTACGCGGCGAGTTGGCATGTGCCGCCGAGGAATCTGCGGCCGCCGTCGGGGAGTAGCTGGTGCACCTCGTAGTGCCGGACGGGGCAGGGCGACCGCCCCCAGGACAGCCGTAGCCGCGGCTCCGGTCCGCGGCACGGTGAGCGCGGCGGTGGCCGCGGCGGCGCTCAGCAGGACGGTGCGGCGTCTTGGCTGCCCGGTCATCGGTGTGCCCCCTGGATGGTTCGCAACGAGGTGATGCCACGGGACGCCAAGTACCCGGCGTCCGTGGCGCGTTCGGCCAGTACGACGGCCGGGCGCAGCCCCTGCGCCGCCAGCCGCGTCCACGCCTCGAAGAACCCGCCGCCCGGTGCGCAACCGGACCGGGCGGGCGCGCCGTACGCGTCGCCCACGTCGAGCACCAGCGCGGTGCGGCGCGGCGGTGGTCGGTGCTCACGGCCGCGCCACCGCTGGGCGATCCGGGCGACCGCCTGGCCCACCGGTTTGACCTCGCGGTCGTTGGTGAGCAGCCCGAGCCCGTACTCCAGCTCCGGGAAGTCGGCCAGCGACCGGTCCACGTCGTGCGAACACCACCACGTCACGCCCCAGACTCCCGCGCAGTCAAGCGCGTTGGCGACGGTGGCCTCGGCGAAGGTGGCGGCGCACTCGGGCGGGATGTGCGGTGCGGGGGCGCCGACCTCCTGCAGCCACACCGGGCGGTCCGGGCGGTCGGCCCAGGCCTTGGACAACTCGATCAGGTAGGCGGCGTGCTGCTCGGTGGCGGTGCCGCTGGCGCCGTGCCGCTGCGCGGTGCCGTTGAACACCCAGGAGTGCACGGCGGTCATCGCACCCAGCCGGGCCGAGTGCGCGGGGGTGAACGGATGGCCGTCGTGGTACCAGGCCGCGTCGTAGCTGGCGTGCAGGTGGCAACGGCCCGGCGCGCCGCGCTCGCAGGCGTCGAGCATCCGCCGTAGCCAGTGCGCCGCTTGCTGATGGGTGACCGGATCGGGGTCGGGGTGGGGCGCGGCCGAGAACTGGTCGATCTCGTTTCCGACGGTCATGCCGAGGAAGTTGGACCGGTCGGCGAGCGCCTCGGCCAGCGCCCGCAGGTACTCGGCCTGCGCATCTGCCACTGTCGGATCGGTGAACAGGTTGCGGCGGTGCCAGGTGGTGGTCCACGACGGGACGAAGTCGAAGCTCGACAAGTGTCCTTGCAGACCGTCGACGTTGACGTCGAGACCTCGTTCCGCCGCCGCGTCGACCAGCCGCACCAACTGCTCCACGGCGCGCGGCCGGATCAGCGTGCGGTTGGGCTGGAAGACCGGCCACACCGGGAAGACCCGGATGTGGTCCAGGTCCAGCCGCGCGATGGAGTCGAGGTCGGCGCGGACCTCGTCCAGGTCGAAGTCCAGCCAGTGGTGGAACCAGCCGACCGTCGGGGTGTAGTTCACGCCGAAACGGACCATTCGGGGCCTCCTCAGCCCTTGACCGAGCCCTCTGCGACCCCGCGGAAGAAGTACCGCTGGAGGCAGGCGAACATCACGACCAGCGGCGCGACGGCGATCACCGTCCCGGCCGCGACCAGCCGCTGGTTGCTGGAGAACGTGCCGTGCAGATAGTTCAGGCCGACCGTGAGCGTGAACTTCGAGGAGTCGGAGAGCACGATCAACGGCCACAGGAAGTCGTCCCACGAGCCCATGAAGGAGAAGACCGCCACCACCGCGAGTGTGCCCTTGACCGAGGGCAGCGAGATCCGGGCGAACCGCTGCCAGACGCCCGCGCCGTCGATGACCGCCGCCTCCTCGGTCTCGTACGGCAGATGACCGAACGCGTCGCGCATCAGCAGCACGTTCATCGCCCCGACACAGCCCGGCAGCACCACGGCGATCAGCGTGTTGTTCAGGCCGAGTTGGCGCATCAGCGTTAACTGGGCGATGACGATGCTCTCCAGCGGCACCAGCAGCGCCAGCACGAACGCCAGCGTCGCGGCCCCGCGGCCCCGGAAGCGCAGCCGGGCCAGCGCGTATCCGGCCAGTGAGGCGCCGACCAGATTGGTCACCACGTTGGCCACCGCGACCGTCAGCGAGTTGAGCGCGTAACTCCAGACCGGGACGATGTCCGCGACGCCCTTGTAGTTGCCCAGGGTCGGATGCCGCGGCAGCAGGCGCGGCGGAAAGGTGTAGATGTCCTCGGTGCGGCCCTTGAGCGAGGTGGACAACTGCCAAAGGAACGGTCCGACGGTGATCACCAGCACCGCCAGCAGCACGACATAGCGCAGTACGCGCCCCCACACGCGGGTCACGGCGCGTCCTCACCGCGACCGGCGCGCAGCACCAGCAGCATCAGCGCCAGAGTGATCACGAACACCACCAGGGAGAGCGCCGAGGCGTAGCCGACCCGCCCGGACAGTCCGGTGCCGGTGCGCTCCACCAGCATCACCAGTGTGGTGTCCGCTCCGGCCGGGCCACCGGTGGGACCGGCCATCAAGAAGACCTCGGAGAACACCTTGAAGGCCGCCACCGACGACAGCGCGCCGACCAGCACCATGGTGGAGCGCACCGACGGCACCGTGACGCTGAGGAACCGCCGCACCGCTCCGGCGCCGTCGACCGAGGCCGCCTCGTGCAGCTCCCGTGGGACGTTGGCGAGCGCCGCGAGATAGATGACCATGTAGTAGCCGAGGCCCTTCCACACCGTCAGGGCCATCGCGCTGAACAGCAGCAGCCAACCGTCGCCGAGGAACGGCACCGGCCCGGCGCCGAGTGCGTGCAGGATGCCGTTGACCAGCCCCCGGTCGTCCAGCATCCAGTTCCAGATCAGCGCCACCACCACGACCGAGGCCAGCACGGGGGTGTAGAACGCGGCACGGAAGAAGCCGACGAAGCGGATGCGCGGCTGGACCAGCAGGGCGAGCAGCAGCGGCAGCAGCACCGTGCACGGCACCACCAGCGCCACGTACAGGGTGCTGTTGCGCAGCGCGGTCCAGAACTGGTCGTCGTGCAGCATGTCCTGGAAGTTGCGCAGCCCAACCCAGTGGCCCGGCAGCAGTGTTCGCGCGTCGGTGAAGGAATGCCAGACGGTGGTCAGGAACGGGTACAGGTCGAACACCGCGATGACGGCGAGGCCGGGCAGCAGGAACAGCCAGGGGCTGGCGGCCCGATGGGTCCTGGCCTGGTGTGACGGGCGCATCCCGGGCGCCTCAGCCCTGCTTGAGCAGTTCGTCGCCGCGCGCGACGGCGTCGTCCAGCGCCTGCTTCGGTGACTTCCTGCCCTGCAGCGCGAGGGCGACCTGGTTCTGCAGGACGGTCTTCATCTCGTCGCTCATCACCACCGGGGTGTAGTTCACCGCGCCCTTGAGTATCTTCGCGGCGGCCACCCGCACCCGGCCCTCGTCGGTGCCGTCGTCCTTCGTCCAGTACGGCTCGTCCAACGAGCCCCTGGTTGACGGGAATATGGCGACCTTGTGCGCGACGGACTCCTGGTTCTGCCGGTCGGTGACGAAATAGGCGAACGCGATCGCCGCGGGCTTGTGCCGACTGCCGTTGTTGATTCCCAGGCCCATTACGTACATGTTCGGGTGGCCGGTGTTGTTGGGTGCGTCAGCGATTCCCAGGTTCTTGTAGAGGGTGGGCGCGTTCTCCTTGAAATTGCTCAGGTCGTGCGCGCTGCCGGGATTCATCGCGACTTTTTGTTCCAGGAACTTCTGGCCGGACTCCTCAGGACCGTTGGTGAGCGCCTGGGCGTCGAGTGCTCCGTTGTCGTAGAGCTGCTTGTATCTGGTGAGGAGTTCCACGCCCCTGGGCTCGTTGTAGGTGAACTCGGTGGCGTCCGCGTTCATCAGGCGCACGCCGTAGCGGCCGAAGTCCTCGATGGCCGGGGTCGCGGCCAGCGTCGCGACCCTGCCGCCGGAGTGTCTGGCCATCGTGTTGGCGTCGGCGAACAACTCGTCGTAGGTTCTCGGGGGTTTGTCGGGGTCGAGCCCGGCCTGGGCGAACAGCGCCCTGTTGTAGAACAGCGGCCCGGTGTTGAGGTACCACGGGAAGGCGTAGCCGCCGTTCAGCCCTGGCATCTCGTTGGCCTGCCAGGCTTCCGGGGTGTACTCGTCCTTGTACTTGGTGCTGGCCGGTTCCTTGTCCAGGTTCACCAACACCCCGGCCTTCGCCAGCGGATAGGCCAGGTCGGGGGAGACGTTGACGACGTCCGGCAGGGTACCGCCCGCCGCGTCGGCGCTGAGTTTGTCGGCGTAGTGGTCGGCGGGCTGGTCGATCCACCTCACCTTTGTGTCCGGGTACTCCTTCTCGAACCGGGCGATCAGGCCGTTGAAGTAGTCCTTGTAGTTGGCCCGCAGGTTCCAGGTCTGGAAACTGATATCGCCCGCGACTTTCCCGTCCGCGCTCGATCCACCGTCCGCGTTTCCTCCGCAGGCGGTGAGCGCCGCGGCTGCCAGGAACAGCGGTAAGGCGGCGCCGACCGCCTTGTGGGAGCGGGTTCCACGGGATATGGGCATGGCCGGTGAACTCCTTCGGTCGGTACCGGGAGTGGCGGTCACGACCGTGCACCCGGTGAGTGGGCGCCGTCAACACTTCCGTCGGCAACTAATGCGCTTTAGCATCGAGTTGCCCAAGCGCTTTGGGCCGTTGCCGTGGCCCGGCACGTCATGACCTGGAAAGGCCTGTGCATGCGCCGTTCCGCTCGCCGCCCCACGATCAAGGACATAGCGCGCCGGGCCGGTGTTTCGCAGAGCGCGGTGTCGTTCGCGCTCAACGACCGGCCCGGGGTCTCACCGGCCACCCGGGAGCGGGTGCGGCGGGTGGCCGAGCAGTTGGGCTGGCAGCCCAGTACGGCGGCACGGGCGCTGTCCGGCGAGGGCGCGGCCACCGTGGGGCTTGTGCTGGCCCGGCCCGCACGCACCCTCGGGGTGGAGTCGTTCTTCCTGCGACTGGTCTCCGGCGTTCAGGAGGCGCTGGCGGAACGGCGGTTGGGGCTGCTGTTCCAGGTGGTGGAGGACGTGGCGGCGGAGTGCGAGGTATACCGGCGCTGGTGGGCCGAGCACCGGGTGGACGGTCTGCTGGTGGTGGACCCGCGCCACGCCGACGCCCGGCCGGGACTGCTCGACTCGCTGGGGCTGCCCGCGGTCATCATCGGGGGCCTTGAGTCCGGGTCGGCGGACGGCGCGGCCGAGTATCCGGCCATCTCCGAACTGCGCACCGACGACGCCGGGGCGATGGCGTCCATCGTGGACCACCTGTACCAACTCGGGCACCGCCGCATCGCGCACATCGCCGGACTGCCGGAACTCGCCCACACCCGGCGGCGGACGCACTCGCTGCGCGAGGCGGCGGGTGCGCTCGGGCTGACCGAGGTGCGCTCGGTCAGTACCGACTACTCGGACGCGCAAGGCGCGGCCGCCACGCGTGCGGTACTGGACGATGCCCGTCCGCCGACAGCCATCGTCTACGACAACGACGTGATGGCGGTGGCCGGGCTCGCCGTCGCCACCGAGCGGGGGCTCGCGGTGCCGGGCGATCTGGCGATCGTGGCGTGGGACGACTCGGTGTTGTGCCGCAGCACGCATCCGGGGCTCACCGCCCTGGTCCGGGACACGGGCGCCTTCGGCCGCCGGGCGGCCACGGCGCTGCTCGCGCTGCTGGACGGTGAGCCCGCGGTCCACGTCCTGGACGAGCGGCCGCGGCTGACGCCCCGGGGGAGCACGGTGCCTTTGGCGGCAAGCCGCCAAGCCCACGGGAAGGCGTTGGGGTCCTGACGCTATGGGGCATAAGGTGCTGTCCCGTCATGTCTGGCCTAGATGGCGGTAATTCTCCAATAAATGGCAAAATTCGGTAACCGCCTCCATACCCTTCGCCGCCCGGGTCGTTGGGCAGAGCCCGAGCCTGATGTGTCACATGCTCGTTGTCGGGGCTCGTTCTCAACGTTCTTGGAGGCAACACACCATGAAGTCCCTCACGACGTCGTCGGCCGTTCGCGGCGCCTGGGTACTGGTTGGCGGCGCCGCCGCTCTGCTGCTCGCGGCGGGCGGCGCCTCCGCCGCTCCCTCGGTGGGCAGCGCCCAGCACCACCACGGAAAGCACCTCGCCAGGGGCCATGAGGTCAGGCTCAACCGCCACCACCACATCCGTCATATGCGCCACTTCCACCACACGCACCTGCGCCACCACACCACCATGCACACCGGTGTGATGCGCCACGAGCAGATGCGCCACGAGCAGATGCGTCACGAGCAGATGAACGCGCACCGCGACATGCACATCAAGCGATGACACCCGGTCGGATACGGGCCGACCCGAGCCGCGCGGCGCCCCAGTGGGCACCGTGCGGCTCCATGTGTCACCGCTCAGCGGAAGATGCCGGTGTGGCCCAGCGAGTACCGGCCCGGCTGCGGATACACACACAGACCGTGCGGTCCGGCGCCGACCCGGATCCGGTCGACCAGCCTCCCGGTACGGGTGTCGATCTTGTACACCTCGGAGTTGTAGCGCCCGGACAGCCACAGGATGTGGCCGTCCGTGGAGACACCGCCCATGTCGGGACTGCCGCCGCTCGGCAGCCACCACTTGTTCACCAGCTTGCCGGTGGCGAACTCCAGTACCGATATGGACCCTTCGCCGCGGTTGGAGACGTAGAGGTACTTCGAGTCCCGGCTGACGTAGGTGCCGTGCGCGCCCCTGCCGGTCTTCAGCAGGGCGGGGGCGGCGAAGGTGTCGCCGTTGAGCACCCACACCCCGTCCGCGGTCATATCCGCGATGTAGAAGGTCCTTCCGTCCGGTGAGAGCTTGACGTCCTGCGGCATCGCGCCCTGGTACGGCAGCCGCTGCTGACCCACCACCTTCATCCCGGCGGTGTCGACCTTGAGCAGTTCACCGGAGAACTCACAGGAGACGATGAAGTACTTGCCGTCGGGCGAGAAGTCGGCGTGGTTGACCCCGCCGCAGTGGACCGGCACCGCTTTGTCGACGGCCATGGTGTGGGCGTCGCGGAAGACCAGTTGCCGGTCCTGGGAGGCCATCACCACCGCGTGCCTGCCGTCCGGCGTGAAGTACAGGTTGTAGGGGTCGTGCACGTCAACCGGCGTCCCCACCTTGCCGGTTGCCGGGTCTATCGGGGTAAGCGAGTTGCCCAGGTCGTTGTTGACCCACAGGGTCTTCAGGTCCCAGGACGGCACAACGTGCTGCGGCTGACGGCCCACCGGAATCGTCCTGATCACCTTGTCGGTGGCCGGATCTATGATCGAGACCGTGTTGGAAATGGTGTTCGGTACATAAACGAGGTTCGGGAAGTTCCGTACAGCGGGGGAGAGCGCTCCCGGCCGGTCGGCCGCATAGAGGTCGTGCGCGTCGAGCGGGGGCGGCATGCCGGGCAGCCCGTCGAACGCCACGCCTATGGTGCCCGCCCCCGGCGAGGTCGAACTCCTCGGCCGCGACGGGGGGCTGTGACGGCTGCCGAGCGATGCGCAGCCGACGGCGACGAGCAGGCACACGACCGCCAGCAGCGCCGTGTGGAGCGGGGTACGGGGTATGGCACGCATCAGGTCAGCAACTCCGAGGTGGTCACCGCGCGCAGACCGCGCTGCTTGAGGCCGTCGAGGAGGGCGGGCAGCGCTTCGACCGTGCCCGCGTGCCCGAGGTGCAGGCTGACCACCGACCCGGGGCGCACCTGGGCGAGCACGGTACGGCGCACCGCCTCGGCGCCCGGATCGGTGTAGTCGAGGGAGTCCACGTCGTACGACAGGACATGGCGGTACCCGGCGGCGCGGGCCAACCGCTGGACCAGCGGGGTGGCGTACTGGGCCTGTGACGGCCGGAACCAGCGGCCGATGCCACCGGTCAGGCCGCGCAGCCGGTCGGCGCACCGGGTGATCTCGGCCGATGCCTGGGGCGCGGGCATGGTCGAGATGGAGCGGTGGTTCTGGGTGTGGTTGCCGAGTTCATGGCCGCCGTCCAGGACCCGGTGGGCCATCTGCGGATAGGTGTCCAGCCAACTGCCCACCGCCAGCACGGTGATGCGCGCCCCGGCCCGTTCCGCCTCGCCCAACAGCCCTTCGGCGAGCCGGGGTTCGCCCTGCCCGTGGAACGTCAGCGCCACCATCTGACGGTCCCGTGGGCCGTGGCTGATCTGGTCCGGCAGCCCGGCGGGGAGCGGCGCCCCCGGCGAGCGCGACGCGGCGGCGCTGGGTGGCGCCGCCGCACGGGGCGTTGAGGCGTGCGGTCGGCCGCCCGAGCACCCGGCGGTCAGGGCGGCGGCGGCCGCGGCCAGAACACTGCGGCGGTCAATGGACATCACTGAAACATTGTGTACAGGCTTCGCTATCCGGGCACCGCTCAATACCGCCTTTCGGGGGGTCGCGCGCGATACCTCCGAATGAGTTTTCGCAAACAGTATTTGTCATGGAAATGACAGCGGGTAGCGTGCGGCGCGTGCTGTCATTCGCTCGGAGATTCCGCATACCTTCCATGGCGGTCGTGGCGGTCGTCCTCACCGCCCTGGCGGCCGCGTTCACCGCACCGGCCATGGCGCGCGGCGGTCCCAGAACCGGACCGACGCGGCCCGTCTACTCGTACACCAACGCCGTCCGGGAGTCCGTCTGGGTCGACACCGGCCTGCACGGCGAGGGCAACGGCAAGCGCGACCGGGTCGCCGCCGACATCATCCGTCCCCGGGAACCGGCCGCGGCCGGGCGAAAGGTCCCGGTCATCATGGACGCCAGCCCCTACTACTCCTGCTGCGGGCGCGGCAACGAAAGCCAGGTCAAGACCTACGACAAGAGCGGGAAGCCGGTCCAGTTCCCGCTCTACTACGACAACTACTTCGTACCGCGCGGTTACGCCGTCGTCCTCGTCGACCTCGCGGGCACCAACCGCTCCGACGGCTGCGTGGATGTCGGCGGACCGTCCGACATCACCTCGGCCAAGGCGGTCATCGACTGGCTGAACGGCCGGGCCAAGGGCTACACCTCACGCAGCGGCGGCAAGGTGGTGAAGGCGAGTTGGGCCAACGGCTCGGTCGGCATGATCGGCAAGAGCTGGGACGGCACGATCGCCAACGGGGTGGCCGCCACCGGTGTCGAGGGGCTGAAGACCGTGGTGCCGATCAGCGCCATCAGCTCCTGGTACGACTACTACTTCGCCCAGGGCGCCGCCCTCTACGACGGCGGCCCCGACGGCCTCGCCAGCGACGTGGAGAGCCGGACCGCGCAGGCCAACTGCTCCGCCGAGCAACGACGGCTGCGCGACGGCGCCCCGCGCGACGGCGACTGGACGAACGCCTGGCAGCGGCGCGACTACGTCGCGGACGCCGCCAAGGTGAAGGCCAGCGTCTTCGTGGTGCACGGCATGGAGGACCTCAACGTCCGCACCAAGCACTTCGGCCAGTGGTGGGACGCGCTCGCCGCGCACGGCGTACAGCGCAAGATCTGGCTCTCCCAGACCGGCCATGTCGACCCGTTCGACTACCGCCGCTCGGCCTGGGTGGACACCCTCCACCAGTGGTTCGACCACTATCTGATGGGCGTCGACAACGGCATCGACCACGCCCCCATGGCCGACATCGAGCGCACCCCCGACCACTGGACCACCGACACCGTCTGGCCCGCCCACGGCACCGCGGCCACCAAGGTCTGGCTGGACCCGGGCAGCGCCAACGGACTGGGCACCCTCGGCGTCCGGCCCCCGGCGGCGGGCAGCACCGAGACCTACACCGACGACCCGTCGCAGAGCGAGAACGACTGGTCGGCGCAGGTCGACCAGGCCAAGGGCGACAAGGTCGCCTTCACCACCGGCGTGCTCAAGCACGACCTACGGCTGTCCGGTAGCGGCACCGTGACGCTCACCGCCACCGCGTCCACCACCAGCGCGCATCTGTCCGCCGTACTGGTCGACCTGGGACCGGCCACCATCCGCAACTACAGCGGCGGCGGTGAGGGCATCACGACCCTGAAGACCAAGTCCTGCTGGGGCGAGAGCACTGCGGGCGACAGCGCCTGCTTCTACGACACCGCGGCCGACACCACCAACGTCAACTACACGGTGTTCAGCCGTGGTTGGGGCGACCTCGGTCACTACGCCCCCTCGCTGCACGGTGTTCGGCTCACCCCTGGCAAGCCGTACACCATCACGCTGCGGCTGGCCGCCAGTGATCACGTCGTCCCGGCCGGGCACCGGCTCGCACTGGTCGTCGCCGGTACGGACAAGGGGCTGATCGTCGGGGCGGACACCACTCCGACGATCAGCCTTGACCTCACGCGGTCCGCCGCCGAGCTGCCGCTCGTCGGCGGGTATCCCGCGCTGGTACGGGCCGTCGGCCCCGGGCCGGTGACGCATCCGGCGGGACGGACCCTTCCCGGGCTTCGGGGGGCGCCCCGGGTGTCGCGTATGCCCTAGTCCACTGCGTGGGGCGCGTCCGGCGCGGGTACCACTGCGTGGGGCGCGTCCGGCGCGTGGGGGCGCGGGTGCTCCGTGCGCGGGTGCGCGTCCGGTGCGGGTACCACTGCGTGGGGCGCGTCCTGTGCGTGGGGTGCGGTACCCACTGCGTGGGGCGCGCGTACTCACTGCGTGGGGCTCAGGTGGGTTGAGCACCGCCGGGCTCCGCCGTCGTGGTTGCTCGCCGTGGCGGCGGGGTGAGTTTGCCGGGTTCGGTAGCGCCGCCGCGGCGGCGCCCGAAGCGCCTTCTTCGCGGCGGTGCATATCGTTTCCGCCGCGACGGCGAGCAACCCCCACGCCGCAGCCCGGCGGTGGCGGGCGAACCGCAAGCCGTGCCCCGGAATCCGCGAGGTATGCTGCCCGCATGCTCGCGCTCGTACGCCGTCGCCACGTGGACTTCGTCCGCGTCACGAGCATGTCCTGTCGCCGCAGCGGCTGATCGAACCTTCCCCTCTTCAGTCGTCTCTCCGGCTTCCGCGACCCCGCCGTACCCCGGCCCGTTCGCGGCGCTCCCGGTTACCGCCGGGGCGGTAGCCGGACCTCACCCTGCGGATCACCCATGTCTCACCAGCTTCCGGTCATCGACCTGTCCGCCGCCGACCGCGGCCCCGCCGCGCGTGCCCGGCTGCACGCCGAACTCCACTCGGCCGCACACGACGTCGGCTTCTTCCAGCTCGTCGGCCACGGCGTCACGCCCGCCGAGACCGCCACGCTCAACTCCGTGGTACGGAAGTTCTTCGCGCTGCCGGAGAGCGAGCGGTTCGCCATCTCCAACCTCAACTCCCCGCACTTCCGCGGCTACACCCGCATCGGCGACGAGCGCACCGGGGGCAGTCCCGACTGGCGCGACCAACTCGACATAGGCGCCGAACGCCCCGCGCGCGTGCCCGGGCCGGGCGAGCCCGCCTACTGGTGGCTGGAGGGTCCCAACCAGTGGCCCACCGCCCTGCCGGAGCTGCGCACCACCGCGCTGGCCTGGATCGACCGGCTGAGCGCGGTCGCGGCCCGGCTGCTGCGGGAACTGCTCGCCGCCATCGGCGCCCCCGAGGACTTCTACGACGCCGCCTTCGCCGACCACCCCCATCTGCACCTGAAGATCGTCCGCTACCCCGGCCGCGCCCCCGACGGCGCTGACCAGGGCGTGGGGGCGCACAAGGACTACGGGTTCCTGACCCTGCTGCTCCAGGACGACATCGGCGGCCTCCAGGTCGAGCGGGAGGACGGCGCGTTCCACGACGTACCGCCGCTGCCCGGCGCGTTCGTGGTGAACCTCGGCGAGCTGCTGGAGGTGGCCACCAACGGCTATCTGAAGGCCACCAACCACCGGGTGGTCAGCCCGGCCGCCGAGCGGGAACGGTTCTCCGTGCCGTTCTTCTACAACCCGCGACTGGACGCCCGCATCGAACCGCTGCCCTTCCCGCACGCCGACCGGGCACCGGGCACCACGCAGGACCCGGCCAACCCGCTGTTCGCCGACTACGGCCGCAACGAGCTGAAGGGCTGGCTGCGCGCCCACCCGGGCGTGGCCCGCCGCCACCACGCCGAGCTGGTCGCCGCGACGGCGTAACCCCGCTTCGCGGGCGGCCGGGAAGTGCGGGACGGTGGATAGCGGACCGAACGCGGACGGCGCCGCCCGCGAAGTGGCGGACAGCGGAGGAGAACCGAGAATGTCGACCATCGCCCTGTTCGGAGCCACCGGCACCATCGGTGGCCGCATACTGCGCGAGGCGCTCAGCCGCGGGCACGAGGTCACCGCGGTCGTCCGCGACCCGGTCAAGCTCACCACCGAGCACACCCGGCTGACGGTCACCAAGGGCGATGTGCTCGATCCGACGACGGTGGCGGCCGCCGCCAAGGGCAAGGACGTGGTGGTCAGCGCGGTCGGCGGCGGCAGTGGCAACGGTCCCGGGCACATCGCCACCATCAGGCCAGCCGCCGAGTCGCTGGTCGGCGGCCTGCGCACGCTCGGCCCGCAGGCGCCGCGGCTGATCGCGGTCGGCGGCGCCGGATCGCTGCGCAAGCCGGACGGCGGCCGGGTGTGGGATGCGCCGGGGCTGCCCGCGTTCCTGCTGCAGATCATGCACGCGCACGGTGAGGCGCTGGACTTCTACCGCACCGTGCAGGACGTGCGCTGGACCAACATCAGCCCCGCGGCGACCATCGAACCCGGTGAGCGCACCGGTTCCTACCGCACCGCACTGGAGGAACTGGTCGTCGACGACCAGGGTGAAAGCCGTATCTCCGTCGAGGACTTCGCGGTCGCGGTCGTGGACGAGATCGAGAAGCCGCAGCACGTCGGGGAGCGGTTCGCGGTCGGCTACTAGGCGCTCCGCTGGGAGTGCGGCGATATGCCGTCGATCGTCTACAGCCCCGTCGTGGCTGGTCGCGCCCACGCGGCGGAGCCGCACATGGACACAGCCCCGCGCCCCTTCGGGGCGCTGCCGAACCGCAGCGGACTTCACCGCAACCTCACAGGCCACGCGCGCCGAGGCGTTATGTGGCGGAGCCCGCCGCCGCGCCGGTCACCCGGTCCGGACCCCAGCGCTCCAGGGCCGCGCGCAGGTCGAGGGGGCGCAGGCGGTTCGGCTCGTCGGCGTCCGGCCAGTCCTCGCGGGGCACCCGCCACATCACCTCGAACTCGTTGCCGTCCGGGTCCTTGGCGTACAGCGACTTGGACACCAGGTGGTCCGTGGCGCCGACCAGGGCGCCGCGTTCGGTCAACCGGTCGGCGATCTCGGCGAGTTCACCGAGCGTGCCGACCTCCCAGGCGAGGTGGTAGAGGCCGACCCGGCCCTTCTCGGGGCCGGGCGCGTCGGCGCCGAGGGCGAACAGTCCGAGGTCATGGTCGTTGAGGGTGTCCTCGGCGCGGAGGAAGGCGGCTCGTCCGGGTATCTCGGTGTCGACCCTGAAGCCGAGCACCTTCGTGTAGAACTCCACCGCGCGGGCGGTGTCGCGAACGTAGAGCACCGCGTGGTTCAGGCGTCGTACGGGCATGGCGTGCTCCTGGGGTCCGGGACGGCCGGGTGGGGCCTTTGTTCCACCGTACGCCACCAAAGCTTGAAAGTTCAAGGAACTGGTGGCGGCGCGCGCCCGGCCCCTGCGCGACAAGCCCGGTACCGCCCCGGCAGAATGCACAGCAAAGCTCAGCGAGGCAGAGGAAGCGGAACGGATAGTGACGACTACGTCTATCGGGTCCACCGGTGCTACAGGCGCCACCGAGTCCATCGGGCGCGTGATCGCCCAGGAGCTGGGGGTGCGCGAAGGGCAGGTCAAGGCGGCGGTCGACCTGTTGGACGGCGGGGCGACCGTGCCGTTCATCGCGCGCTACCGCAAGGAGGCCACCGGCGCCCTCGACGACGCGCAACTGCGCACCCTGGAGGAGCGGCTGCGCTACCTGCGGGAGTTGGAGGACCGCCGCGCCGCGATCCTGGAATCCATCGAGGCGCAGGGCAAGTTGGACGACGCGCTGCGCGCGCAGATCCTGGCCGCCGACTCCAAGGCCCGGCTTGAGGACATCTATCTGCCGTACAAGCCCAAGCGGCGCACCAAGGCACAGATCGCCCGCGAGGCCGGACTGGAACCGCTCGCCGACCGGCTGCTCGCCGACCCCACCCTCGAACCACGGGCCACCGCCGAGGAGTTCGTGGGCGACACCGTCGCCGACGCCGCCGCCGCGCTGGACGGCGCCCGCTCGATCCTGGTCGAGCGGTTCGGCGAGGACGCCGACCTCATCGGCGAACTGCGCGAGCGCATGTGGTCGCGCGGCCGGGTCAGCGCCAAGGTGCGGGAGGGCAAGGAGGAGGCGGGCGCGAAGTTCGCCGACTACTTCGACTTCGCCGAGCCCTTCGAGAAGCTGCCCTCGCACCGCATCCTGGCGATGTTCCGCGGCGAGAAGGAAGAGGTGCTCGACCTCACCCTGGAGCCCGAGGAGCCGCAGGACGGGCCGTCCAGCTTCGAACGCGCCATCGCCGCCCGGTTCAAGATCGCCGACCGGGGCCGCCCGGCCGACGCCTGGCTGCTGGAGACGGTCCGCTGGGCCTGGCGCACCCGGATCCTGGTCCACCTCGGCATCGACCTGCGCACCCGGCTGCGCACCGCCGCCGAGGACGAGGCGGTCCGGGTCTTCGCCGCCAACCTGCGCGACCTGCTGCTGGCCGCTCCCGCCGGGGCCCGCGCCACCATGGGCCTGGACCCCGGCTTCCGCACCGGCGTGAAGGTGGCCGTCACCGACCCGACCGGCAAGGTCGTCGCCACCGAGACGATCTACCCGCACGTACCGCAGCGCCGCTGGGACGAGTCGCTGGCCACCCTCGCCAGGCTCTGCGCCGCCCACAAGGTCGAACTGATCGCCATCGGCAACGGCACCGCCTCGCGGGAGACCGACAAACTCGCCGGCGACCTGATCAAGGCGCACCCCGAGCTGAAGCTCACCAAGGTCGTGGTCTCCGAGGCTGGCGCCTCGGTCTACTCCGCCTCCGCCTACGCCTCCCAGGAACTCCCCGACCTGGACGTGTCGTTGCGCGGCGCGGTCTCCATCGCCCGACGGCTCCAGGACCCGCTCGCCGAACTCGTCAAGATCGACCCCAAGTCGATCGGCGTCGGCCAGTACCAACACGACCTGGCCGAGGCCAAGTTGTCGCGCTCGCTGGACGCGGTGGTCGAGGACTGCGTCAACGGCGTCGGCGTGGACCTCAACACCGCCTCCGCGCCGCTGCTGCGCCGGGTCTCCGGCGTCACGGCGACGCTCGCCGACAACATCGTCCAACACCGCGACGCCAACGGGCCGTTCCGCACCCGCAAGGACCTCAAGGGCGTGGCCAGGCTCGGACCGAAGGCGTTCGAGCAGTGCGCGGGCTTCCTGCGGATCACCGACGGCGACGACCCGCTGGACGCCTCCGCCGTGCACCCGGAGGCCTACCCGGTGGTGCGCCGCATCGTCTCGGCCGCGGGCGGCGACATCAAGGCGCTGATCGGTGACAGCAAGAAGCTGCGCGGCCTCAAGCCGCAGGACTTCGCGGACGAGACGTTCGGCGTGCCCACCGTCACCGACATCCTGGGCGAGTTGGAGAAGCCGGGCCGCGACCCGCGTCCCGCCTTCAAGACCGCCACCTACAAGGAGGGCGTCGAGGAGCTGAAGGACCTGGTGCCCGGAATGCTGCTGGAGGGCGTGGTCACCAATGTCGCCGCCTTCGGCGCGTTCGTGGACATCGGCGTCCACCAGGACGGTCTGGTCCATGTGTCCGCGATGTCCAAGTCGTTCGTCAAGGATCCGCGCGATGTGGTCAAACCCGGCGACGTGGTACGGGTGAAGGTCTTGGACGTGGACATCCCGCGCAAGCGGATCGGCCTCACCCTGCGGCTGGACGACGAGGCGGGCGCGCCGCGCGGCGAGCGCGAACAGCGCGGCGCGGGCAAGGGCGGCGGTGCCAAGCGCGGCACACCGCCGCGGCAGAACCGCGGCCAGTCAAGGGAGTCCGCGGGCGGCGGCGCCCTCGCGGACGCCCTGCGCCGGGCGGGCCTGGTCAGCGGTGACGGCGGGCCGGGCCGGGGCCGTCGATAGGCAGTGCCTGGGGGCCGGGACGCGAGAGCGTCCCGGCCCTTTGGCTTGTGGGCGAAGCGGTTTGCGAGGGGCGCGGCCTTGCCCCGGGTGCCGCGGACTTCTAGCATCCGTGGTGTTACATCATTACTGTCAAAGTGATCGCCGCAGGGGAGCCGTTCCATGGACGAGCCGACAAGCCCCGGTCCCCTGACGGGAGTCAGAGTCGTGGAGTTGGCAGGCATCGGCCCCGGCCCGTTCGCCGCGATGCTGCTCGCCGACCTCGGCGCCGACGTGGTGCGGGTCGACCGGCCGGGCGGCACCGCCCTGGGCATCGATCCCGCGAACGACATCACCAACCGCAACAAGCGCTCGGTGGTCGTGGACCTCAAGTCCACCGCGGGACCAGGACTCGTGATCGAACTGGCCCGCCGCGCCGACATCCTGATCGAGGGCTACCGACCAGGCGTCGCCGAACGGCTGGGCGTGGGACCCGACGAGTGCCTGGCCGCCAACCCCCGCCTGGTGTACGGGCGGATGACCGGCTGGGGCCAGCACGGACCGCTCGCCCACAGCGCCGGACACGACATCGGCTACCTCGCCACCGCCGGAACCCTCGGCATGATCGGCCCCACCGACGGGCCGCCCTACGTACCGGCCAACCTGCTCGGCGACTACGCGGGCGGCTCCCTCTACCTCGTCGTCGGAGCGCTCGCCGCCCTGCACCACGCCCGCGCCACCGGCACCGGACAGGTGGTGGACGCCGCCATCGTGGACGGCGCCGCGCACCTGGGCGCGATGATCTGGGGGATGCTCGGCGCAGGCGCCTGGCAGGACCGGCGCGGCACCAACCTGCTGGACGGCGGCTGCCCTTACTACGGCGTCTATCAGACCTCGGACGGCGGGTACATGGCCGTCGGAGCGCTGGAGCGGCCGTTCTACGCGGAGTTCACCGCCCTGCTGGGACTCGGCGAGGACGCCCCGGACCGCGACGACCCGTCCCGCTGGGACGAGTTGCGCGAGCGCGTCGCCGCCCGCTTCAAGTCCCGTACCCGGCAGGAGTGGACCGAGGTCTTCGAGGGCCGCGACGCCTGTGTCGCACCGGTGCTCACGCTGCGCGAGGCGGCCCGCCATCCGCATCTGGCGGCCCGCGGCACGTTCACCGCGGACACCGAGGGCCGCACCCAGCCCGCGCCCGCCCCACGATTCTCGGCCACCCCGGGCTCGCTACGCCGCCCGCCCGCAGCGCCGGGCGCGGACACCGACGAAGTGGCCCGCGACTGGGACGTTCCCGCACTCAACTCCGGATGTCCACGCCCGTGATGGCACGCAGAGGGCCACCCCGTTTCCGCGAACACAATCAAAACGGAGCCGCAGATGCAGCGAGAGTTGTTCACCGCGGAACACCAGGCGTTCCGCGAGACCGTGCGCACCTTCCTGGCCAAGGAGGTGCTACCGCACCACGCGCGCTGGGAGCAGGCGGGCGTGGTGGACCGCGAAGCCTGGCTGGCCGCGGGACGGCAGGGGCTGCTGGGCCTCGCCGTTGCCGAGGAGTACGGAGGCGGCGGCACCGGCGACTTCCGCTACCCGGTCGTGCTCGCCGAGGAGTTCACCAGGGCCGGTGCCTCCGGGCTCGCCATCGGGCTGCACAACGACATCGTCGGCCCGTACCTGACCTCACTCGGCACCGAGGCGCAAAAGCGCCGCTGGCTGCCCGGGTTCTGCAGCGGCGAGACGATCGGCGCCATCGCCATGACCGAACCCGGCGCGGGATCCGACCTCCAGGGCATCCGTACCACCGCCACCGACCAGGGCGACCACTGGCTGCTCAACGGCGCCAAGACCTTCATCTCCAACGGGATCCTGGCCGACCTGGTCATCGTGGTCGCCAGGACGACACCGGAAGGCGGCGCCAAGGGACTGAGCCTGCTCGTCGTGGAGCGCGGCACGCCGGGCTTCGAACGCGGCCGCAACCTCGACAAGATCGGCCAGAAGGCCCAGGACACGGCCGAGTTGTTCTTCACCGACGTACGCGTGCCCAAGGAGAACCTGCTGGGCACCGAGAACGGCGCCTTCGGCCATCTGATGGCCAACCTGCCACAGGAGCGGCTGGCCATCGCGGTGGCCGCCATCGCCGCGGCCGAGCACCTGCTGGAACTGACCCGCACCTACGTCAAGGAGCGCGAGGCGTTCGGCCGACCGCTGGCGGCGCTCCAGCACGTCCGCTTCGAGATCGCCGAGATGGCCACCGAATGCGCGGTCACCCGCACCTTCGTGGACCGCTGCGTCACCGAGCACAACCGCGCGGGACTGGACGCGGTACACGCCTCGATGGCCAAGTGGTGGGCCACCGAACTGCAAAAGCGCGTCGCCGACCGCTGCCTGCAACTGCACGGCGGCTACGGCTACATGACCGAGTACCCGATCGCCAGGGCCTTCACCGACGGCCGCATCCAGACGATCTACGGCGGCACCACCGAGATCATGAAGGAGATCATCGGCCGCGCCCTGCTGTCCTGAAAGACGTACCACCGACCATGGAGAAGAGACGTTGAGCACCGAAGCGTACGTGTACGACGCGATCCGCACCCCGCGCGGTCGTGGCAAGGCATCCGGCGCGCTGCACGGCACCAAGCCGGTCGACCTGGTCGTCGGCCTGATCCATGAACTGCGCGACCGCTTCCCGGACTTGGACCCGGCCGCCATCGACGACATCGTGCTCGGCGTGGTCAGCCCGCTCGGCGACCAGGGCTCCGACATAGCGAAGGTCGCCGCCATCGCCGCCGGGCTGCCGGACACCGTCGCCGGAGTCCAGGAGAACCGCTTCTGCGCCTCGGGCCTCGAAGCGGTCAACCTGGCCGCCGCCAAGGTGCGTTCGGGCTGGGAGGACCTGGTCCTGGCGGGCGGCGTGGAGTCGATGTCCCGGGTGCCGATGGGATCCGACGGCGGCGCCTGGGCCATGGACCCGATGACCAGCTTCGAGACCGGCTTCGTACCCCAGGGCATCGGCGCCGACCTGATCGCCACCGTCGAGGGCTTCGGCCGCGGGGACGTCGACGCCTTCGCCGCGGAGTCGCAGGCCCGTGCCACCGAGGCGTGGAAGTGCGGGTACTTCGAGCGGTCCGTCGTCCCGGTACGCGACCGCAACGGCCTGGTGGTGCTCGACCGGGACGAGCACATCCGCCCCGGCACCACGGTGGAGAGCCTCGCCGGGCTCAAGCCGTCGTTCGCCACCATCGGCGAGGCGGGCGGCTTCGACGCCGTCGCGCTGCAGAAGTACCACTGGGTGGAGAAGATCGACCACGTCCACCACGCGGGCAACTCCTCCGGCATCGTGGACGGCGCCGCCCTGGTCGCCATCGGCAACCGCGAGGTCGGCCAGCGCTACGGGCTTGAGCCCCGCGCCCGCATCGTCTCCGCCGCGGTCTCCGGCGCCGACCCCACCATCATGCTCACCGGCCCGGCCCCCGCCGCCCGCAAGGCGCTCGCCAAGGCAGGACTGAGCATCGGCGACATCGACCTGGTCGAGATCAACGAGGCCTTCGCGGCCGTGGTGTTGCGCTTCGCCCGGGACATGGAACTCAGCCTGGACCGGATCAACGTCAACGGCGGCGCCATCGCCATGGGCCACCCGCTCGGCGCCACCGGCGCGATGATCCTGGGCACCCTCATCGACGAGCTGGAGCGGCGCGACCAGCGCTACGGCCTGGCAACCCTGTGCGTCGGTGGCGGCATGGGCATCGCGACCGTCGTCGAACGCGTCTGACGCCTTTCGCCGTTGTTGACGTTCCGCACCAGGGGCCCGGCCCCTGGCCCCCGAACCTGGAGCCCCCTCGCATGACCACTCGCACCACCATCCGCTGGGAACAAGGCGCCGACGGCGTCGTCACCCTGGTACTCGACGACCCGGCACAGTCCGCCAACACCATGAACGACGCCTTCGTCGACTCCCTCGAAGCCGTCGTGGAACGGCTGGAGACCGAACGCGAACAACTCCGCGGCGTCGTCATCACCTCCGCCAAGAAGACCTTCTTCGCGGGCGGCGACCTACGCGACCTCATCCGCGCCACCCCCGACCGGGCGGCGGAGGTCTTCGCCTCGGGCATGCGCGTCAAGCGGCTGCTGCGCCGCCTGGAAACGCTCGGCAGGCCGGTGGTCGCGGCGGTCAACGGCGCGGCGCTGGGCGGCGGTTACGAGATCGCCCTGGCCTGCCACCACCGGGTGGCGCTCGACGCCTCCGGCGTCAAGATCGGACTGCCCGAGGTCACCCTCGGCCTGCTGCCCGGCGCCGGTGGCGTGGTCCGCACGGTACGGCTGCTGGGCATCGCCGACGCACTGCTGAAAGTGCTGGTCCAGGGCACCCAGTACACCCCGCGGCGCGCCCTGGAGGCCGCACTGGTCCACGAGGTCGCCGACAGCCCCGAGGACCTGCTGGCCCGGGCCCGCGCGTTCATCGACGCCAACCCCGACGCCCGGCAGCCCTGGGACACCGACGGCTACAAGATCCCCGGCGGCACGCCCGCCACCCCGAGTTTCGCCGCCAACCTCCCGGCCTTCCCGGCCAACCTCAAGAAGCAACTGGGCGGCGCTCCCTACCCCGCGCCCCGCAACATCCTGGCCGCCGCCGTCGAAGGCGCCCAGGTGGACTTCGAGACCGCCCAGGTCATCGAGGCCCGCTACTTCACCGAGCTGGCCTGTGGCCGGATCTCCAAGAACATGATCCAGGGCTTCTTCTTCGACATGCAGGCGGTCAACTCCGGCGCGTCCCGGCCGGACGGCGTCACACCGCGCACCGTCCGCAAGGCCGTTGTGCTCGGCGCCGGAATGATGGGCGCGGGGATCGCCTACGCCTGCGCGCGCTCCGGCGTCGAGGTGGTGCTCAAGGACGTCTCGCTGGAGGCCGCCGAGCGCGGAAGGTCGTACTCCGTCGGGTTGTTGGACAAGGCGGTGGCCAAAGGCCGGATCACGCCCCAGCAGCGCGACGAGGTGCTGGCCCGGATCACCCCGACCGCCGACGCCGCCGACGCGGCGGGCTGTGACGCGGTGATCGAGGCGGTCTTCGAGGACCCGGCGGTCAAGTACAAGGTCTTCCAGGAGATCCAGCAGGTCGTCGCGCCCGACGCGCTGCTGTGCTCCAACACCTCCACCCTGCCGATCACCATGCTCGCCGAAGGCGTCGCACGGCCGCAGGACTTCGTCGGACTGCACTTCTTCTCGCCGGTCGACAAGATGCCGCTGGTCGAGATCATCAGGGGCGAGCGCACCGGTGACGAGGCGCTGGCCCGCGCCTTCGACCTGGTCCGGCAGATCCGCAAGACCCCGATCGTGGTCAACGACTCCCGTGGCTTCTTCACCTCCCGGGTCATCGGGCAGTTCATCAACGAGGGCGTGGCGATGGTCGGCGAGGGCGTCGACCCCTCATCCGTCGAGCAGGCCGCGGCACAGGCGGGCTACCCGGCCAAGGTGCTGTCGCTGATGGACGAGTTGACGCTCACCCTGCCCCGCAAGATCCGCGACGAGTCCCGGCGCGCGGTCGAGGAAGCGGGCGGCACCTACCAGCCGCACCCCGCGGAGACGGTCATCGACCGCATGGTGGACGAGTTCGGCCGCCCAGGCCGCGGCGGGGGAGCGGGCTTCTACGAGTACGAAGACGGTCGGCGCACCAGGCTGTGGCCGGGGCTGCGCGAGCACTTCGGCAAGACGGGAGCGGACGTTCCGTTCGAGGACATCAAGGAGCGGATGCTGTTCGCCGAGGCGTTGGACTCGGTGCGCTGCCTTGAGGAGAACGTCCTGGTCTCGGTCGCCGACGCCAACGTCGGCTCCCTGCTGGGCATCGGCTTCCCCGGCTGGACCGGCGGCGTACTGCAGTACATCAACGGCTACGAAGGCGGACTCCCCGGATTCGTGGCCCGCGCACGGCAGTTGCAGGCGGCCTACGGTGACCGGTTCTCCCCACCGCGGCTGCTGCTGGAGAAGGCCGAACGCGGGGAGGTCTTCACGGACGCGTAGCGGCCGGGGGTGCTGGGGGCCGCCCCCCAGCACCCCGTCTCCCCGCTGGGACGCCGGGCGTGATGTGTTCTCGCCGCGCTGGCGGGCAACCGCAACGGCATAGCCCGGCGGTGCCGAACCAACCGCGAGCCAGAGGTCAATCGCCCGACCGCTCCGCGTACAGTGCCCGCAACTCCTCCCGCAAGGACCGCTGGAACGCGGTGACCAGCGCCTGCACCACCAGCGGCTGCATGTGCGCGGAAAGCGACTTCACCTCGCGCAGGCTGCCTTCCTCCCGCACCGCGTCGCGGAACATCCGGCTCAACTCCCGTGCCGCCGCCCGGGAGTGGTGGAGCATGACCTCCCGCGCCGCCAGGATCGTCTCCAGCGCCACGGGCACGTCCAGCAGCCGTACGCCCAGGTGCAGGATGCCCGGGTCCACCTCGAAGACGTTCGGGTCATCGGTGCGGCGCAGTACGTTCATCGCGGCCAGCCGGTCCACGTCCTGTTCGGTGAGCGCCCGGCCCGCGCGCCGCTCCAACTGCTCACGCGTCGCCTCCTGCGCGTCCTCCGGCAGCCAGGAGGCGACGAGCGCGCGGTGGATGGCGAGGTCGTGTGCGGTGATGCCGGCCGGGAGCTGCTCCAGGTAGCGTTCGATGGCGGCCAGCGTCAGCCCCTGGTGCTGCAACTCCTCGATCAGCGCCAGCCGGGCCAGGTGCTCGGGACCGTAGCGGCCGACCCGGCGCGGGCCGAGCACCGGCGGCGGCAGCAGGCCCTTGGTGCTGTAGAAACGGACGGTGCGCACCGTCACCCCGGCCCGCGCGGCCAGCTCGTCCACGGTGAGGCTCGGTGGCGGAGTCATCGGCTGGCCCTCGCTTTCTGATCGGCGACCGCTGCGGCTACTGAGACAGTATTGCTGTCTCAGCGACGTTGCGAAACCGATCAGACCAGCGCTGGTACCACCGCGTCGATCAGGCGCGGCCCCGGTTCGGCGAGCGCCCGGCCCAGCGCGCGCGTGAACTCCTCGGCCGTGGTGGCGCGTTCGGCCGGTACGCCCATGCCACGCGCGATGTCCACGAAGTCCAACCCGGGCCGGGACAGGTCCAGCAGTTCGCGGGCCCTCGGCCCCGGCTCCCCGGCGGCGGCCCGCCGCAACTCCCTGTCCAGGACCGCGTACGCGCCGTTGTTCAGCACCACCGTCGTCACATCAAGGTCCTCGTGCGCCTGGGTCCACAGCGCCGAGACGGTGTACATGGCGCTGCCGTCCGACTCCAGGCACAGCACCGGCCGGTCCGGGCAGGCCACCGCGGCGCCCGTGGCCACCGGCAGGCCCTGGCCGATCGCCCCGCCGGTCAGCGTCAGCCAGTCGTGCCGCGGCGCGCCCGCGGTGGCGCCCGGCAGCCAGGGGCCCGAGGTGTTGGCCTCGTCCACGACGATCGCGTGCTCCGGCAGCAACGCGCCGACGCCGTACGCCATGGTCTCGGCGGTCAGCGCGCCGGTCGGCGGCAACGGGCGCTCCGGCGCGAGGAGTTGGGCCCCCGCACCCGCGCAGGTGGCGTCGGACAGTGCCGTCAGCGCTCCGGCCAGGTCCTCCGGGCCGTGCGCCAGAATGTGCACCTGGCAGTCCGTCGGCACCAGGTCGCCCGCCACTCCCGGGTAGGCGAAGGACGACACGGGTGGGGCCGCGCCCGCCAGCACCAGGTGCCGCAGCCCGGCCAGTTGGGCGGCGACCGCCTCCGCCGGATACGCCAGCCGCTCCACCGGCGGTACCCCCGCCCCGCGCTCCAGCCGGGCCGGGAACGTCTCGCACAGCAGCCTGGCCCCGGTCGCCGCCGCGATCCGCCCGGCCGCCCGCAGCGCCTCACCCCGGGTGGCCGCGCCGCCGACCAGCAGCGCCGCGGGTTCACCGGACCGCAGGGCGGCGGCAGCCCCCGCCACCACCTCCTGCGCCACCGCGACCTGCTCGACCACCTCGACCGCGCCGGGCACGCCGACGGCCGGGGCGTCGCTCCACGACACGTCCGTCCACGCCAGATCGGCGGGCAGCACCAGCGTGGCGATGCGACCGGGCGGACCCAGCGCCGCGGCGACCGCGTCCGCGGCGTCGGCGGCCAGATCGTCCACCGCATCGGCCCGGCGCAGCCAGCCGGACACCGACGCGGCCACCGCGTCGATGTCCGACTCCAGCGGCGGATCCAGCCGCTTGTGGTAGGTGGCATGGTCGCCCACCACGTTGACCAGCGGGGTGCGAGCGCGGCGGGCGTTGTGCAGATTGGCCAGACCGTTGCCCAGGCCGGGACCGAGGTGCAGCAAGGTGGCCGCCGGGCGGCCCGCCATCCGCCCGTACCCGTCCGCCGCCCCCGTCGCCACGCCCTCGAACAGGCACAGCACCGCGCGTAGCTCCGGAACCAGGTCCAGCGCCGCCACCAGGTGCATCTCGGAAGTACCGGGGTTGCAGAAGCAGACCTCCACCCCGGCGTCGGCGAGGCTGCGGATCAGGGACTGCGCACCGTTCATCCTGGTCCTCCCTGCGGCTGGGCGTCGGTGGCCCCGACGCTAGCGGCTGGCCGGGGGCCAGGGCGGGCAGGGACGCGAGGACCACCCGTTCATCCGGCACGCAACGGAGCACCGACGGCGTGCATATGGCGTAGCGCCTGCGCGTACGACTCCACGAGCCCCGCCTCCGTGTACGCGATGCCGAGCCGCCGGCAGTGCTCGCGCACCAGCGGCTGCGCCAGCCGCAGATGCGGGCGCGGCATGCTGGGGAACAGATGGTGCTCGATCTGGTAGTTGAGCCCGCCGAGCAACCAGTCGGTGATCCGGCCGCCGCGTACGTCGCGCGAGGTGAGCACCTGGCGGCGCAGATGGCCCCACCGCTGCCCGTCCGGCATCGCCATTCCCTTGTGGTTCGGCGCGAACGAGCATCCCAGGTGCAGCCCGAACAGCGCGTGGTGCAGCACGGCGAAGGCCACCGCGGTCCCCACCGGCATCGCGGTGAGCAGCAGTGCCGTGTACCCTGCCAGATGCGCGGCGAGCAGCACGGCCTCCACAGCCCGGTCACGCGGCGGCCGCCGCCTGAGGTCCAGTACGGTCGCCAGCTTCAGCGCGAAGCCCTCCAGCAGCAACATGGGAAAGAACAACCTCGCCTGATGCTTCGCCAGGTACCGGGCGAAACCATGCCGCTGTACGGCCTGCGCCCGGGTCCACACCAGCGCTCCGACCTCGACGTCGGGGTCCTTGTCCACATGGTTGGGATTGGCGTGGTGCCGGTTGTGCTTGTCGTTCCACCAGCCGTACCCCATGCCCAGCAGCAGATCGCCGTGGATCAGCCCGAGCACCCGGTTCGCGGCGCGGCCGCGGGCTATCTGCTGATGGCCCGCGTCATGCCCGATGAACGCGGTGCGGCCGCTGAACACCGCGAGCGGCACGGCGAGCAGCACCACCCACCAGGAGCCGCCCGACAGCAGCACACCCGCCCATGTCGCCGCCAGGGCAAGGGCGTTGAACGTGATCGTGCGCACGTAGAAGCCGGTGCGGCGGTCCAGCAGCCCGCGCTCCTTGGCCAGCCGCAGCAACGGCGCGAACTCGCTTCCCCCGACACAGGGGGGCGCGGCGAGAGTGGGCATGCGGAACTCCAGGTGGGGGAGGGGAAGCCGACCCCTAGAACCTAGGAATCCGCAGTCGCCCGAACCATGGAGTCACCACCCGGCCGCTCCCGGGGGAGTGCTCCGCCCCGCACCCGGGGGACAACCCCCGTACGCCTCCGGGGGATCGCCGCACACGCTGCGCGGTCACGGAAGTCCGCCGGAAATGCGGTTGCCGCCCGACGCGGGCTTGCCTACGGTTGTTCCTGGCCCCGTTGTCGTCGATCGGAGAAGGCCGTTGCTCTACTGAGGTCCCAGCAGACACCGCGACCGCGTATCTCGCGCGTAGCCGTGTGCGACCTCAGCCATGAGCCAGCCCTCCGCGTGCCAGGGCGTTCCCTTTGAGCGTTGCCGCCGTTCGCGGTGTCTCCATGTGTTGCCCAATCGCACTCCAATGAGCAACCAGGAGGCCCCATGCCCACCGCGTCCTGCTCCATCAACACCGCCGACCTCGACTTCACCTGGCCCGACGGAACCACCGTGTTCAACGGCTTCCAGATCGCCTTCGGCCCCGGCCGCACCGGCCTGGTCGGCCTCAACGGCTCGGGAAAGTCAACCCTGTTGCGGCTGCTCGCGGGCGAACTGACACCCACCGAGGGCACCGTGCGTGTCACCGGCGCCGTGGGTTACCTGCCGCAGAACCTCACCCTCGACACCGCCGTGCGGGTGGACGAGGCCCTCGGTATCCACCGGATACGGGCCGCCCTGCACGCCATCGAGCAAGGTGATGTCGGCGAACACCACTTCACCACGGTCGGCGACGACTGGGATGTCGAGGAGCGCGCCCGCGCCGCCCTCGACGAGCTGGGGCTCGGCCGGATCGGCCTCGACCGCACCGTCGGTGAGCTGTCCGGTGGCGAGTCGGTGCTGCTGCGGCTCGCGGCGCTGCTGCTGCGCCGCCCGGACGTCCTGCTGCTGGACGAGCCCACCAACAACCTCGACCTCGCGGCCAGACACCGGCTCTATGACGCCGTCACCGGCTGGCGCGGGGTGCTGGTCGCCGTCAGCCACGACCGGGAGCTGCTGGAGCGGGTCGACCAGATCGCCGACCTGCGCGGCGGCGAAGTCCGCTGGTACGGCGGCAACTTCACCGCCTACGAGGCGGCGCTCGCCGTGGAACAGGAGGCGGCCGAGCGCATGGTGCGGGTCGCCGAGGACGACTTGCGGAGGCAGAAGCGAGAACTGGCCGAAGCCCAGGTGAAGTTGGCCCGCAGGGCCCGCTTCGGGCAGAAGAAGTACGACAGCAAACGCGAGCCGCGCGTCGTGATGAACGAGCGCAAGCGCCAGGCCCAGGTCTCCGCGGGCAAGTACCGCATCACGCAGACCGAGAAGGTGGCCGAGGCCAGGGCCCGCCTTGACGAGGCCGCCTCGGCGGTACGGGACGACGACGAGATCCGCGTCGACCTGCCGCGCACCGCGGTCCCGCCCGGCCGCACCGTGGTGACCCTGCGCGAGGCCGAGCTGGTGCACGGAGCGCTGGCCCACCTGGAGCTGCGCGGCCCGGAGCGCGTCGCGCTGGTGGGCCGCAACGGGTCCGGGAAGTCAACCCTGTTGCGCACCGTCGCCGGAATCCTGGCACCGGCGGCGGGCGAGGCGCTGGCGCACGTACCCGTGCGCTATCTGCCGCAGCGGCTGGACGTACTGGACGACGCGCTCACCGTGGCGCAGAACGTCGCCCGGTTCGCGCCGACCGCGGACAACAACGTGGTCCGGGCCCGGCTCGCCCGGTTCCTGTTCCGCGGCGCCCGCGCCGACCAGCCGGTCGGCACACTGTCCGGGGGCGAGCGGTTCCGGGCGGCGCTGGCCGCGCTGATGCTCGCCGAGCCCGCGCCGCAGCTGCTGATGCTGGACGAGCCGACGAACAACCTGGACCTGGCCAGCGTCCGCGAGCTGACCAGGGCGCTGGAGTGTTACCAGGGCGCGCTGATCGTCGCCAGTCACGATGTGCCGTTCCTACGTGGCATCGGGGTCACCCGTTGGCTGCGGTTGGACGGTGAACTGACCGAAATCGATCCGATGTGATCGACAGACGGGGTTTGCGGCGGCCGACCGCGTGCCAGACATGGGAAAGGCGAACGCAGGAGGCCGCACATGCCCGTCATCGAACTCTCCGCCGAGGTCCGCGACGCCCTGCGGCGCGCGGCCCCGGTGGTCGCCCTGGAGTCGACCATCATCTCCCACGGCCTGCCCCGGCCCCGCAACCTACGCGTCGCCACCGAACTGGAGGCGCTGGTCCGGGACGGCGGAGCGGTCCCGGCGACCATCGCCGTACTCGACGGCGTACCCCATGTCGGCCTGAACGCCGCCCAGTTGGAACGGATCGCCAGCGACACCGCGCTGCGCAAGCTGGGCCATCGCGACCTGGCGCCCGCCATCGCGACCGGGGCCAGCGGTGCCACCACCGTCTCCGCCACCGCCTTCCTCGCCGCCAGAGCGGGTCTGCGGATCTTCGCCACCGGCGGACTGGGCGGTGTGCACCGCGACTGGACCAGCACCCAGGACGAGTCGGCCGACCTGCGGCTGCTCGCCCGCACCCGGATCACCATGGTGTGCGCGGGGGTGAAGTCCATCCTTGACGTCCCCGCCACGCTGCAACGCCTGGAAACCCTCGGGGTGGCCGTCCTCGGCTACCGCACCACCACCTTCCCCGGCTTCTACCTGCACAGCTCGGGCCAGCCCGTGGACTGGACGGTACGGGAACCGGCCGAGGTCGCCGCCGTGATGCGCGCCCAGGACGCGCTCGACGGCCCGGACTCCGCCCTGATCGTCGCCAACCCGGTACCCGAGGACCAGCAACTCGACCCCCGGCTGCACGACCAGGTACTCAACGAAGCGCTGAACGCCGCGGCCAGCGAGGGCGTCACCGGCCAGGCCACCACCCCGTACCTGCTGGACCACCTGGTGCGCCACACCAGCGGCGCCTCGCTGGAGGCCAACCTGGTCGCGGTGCGCGGCAACGTGACGCTGGCCGCCGCCATCGCGGGCGCCTGGGCCGGTGGCCGGTGACACGGGGACTGCTGGTGATCGGCGAGGTGGTCACCGACATCGTGGCCCGGCACAGCGGAGCGCTCGCCCCGGACACCGACACCCCCGCCCGGATCGCGGTACGCCCGGGCGGGGCCGGGGCCAACGCCGCGGCCTGGGCGGCGCGTTGCGGCACCGACGCGCGGCTGCTGGCCCGGGTGGGAGCCGCCGACACCGCATGGCACCGGGACGCGCTGCTCGCCGACGGCGTGCGGCCGGTACTGCGCATCGACCACCACCAGCCGACCGCCGTGGTGATCGCCCTGGTGGACGGCGGCGGCGAACGCACCCTGGTCACCGACAGCGGCGCCGCCGTCCACCTCGGCCCCGACGACTGGGACGACCAACTGCTGGACGGCGTGGGGCACCTGCATCTGTCCGGCTACCCGCTGTTCGCCGCGACCGGTCGACGGCTGGCCGCGCTCGCCATCGCCCGGGCCCGGCAGCGCGGTGTGACGGTCAGTGCGGATCCGGCGTCCACCGGCTTCATGGCCCGCACCGGGGTGGGCGTGCTGCGCGCCACCCTACGCGGCGCCGATCTGCTGCTGCCCAACGCGGCGGAGGCCCGGCTGCTGACCGGCCAGCGCCAAACGGCCGACGCCGCCTGCGAGTTGACCGGGGAGCACCACACCGTCGTGGTGACTCTCGGCGCCCAGGGCGCGCTCGTCGCACGGCGCGGCGCGCCCACCGTCCGCGTCCCACCGGTGCCCAGCACACCGGTGGACACCACGGGCGCCGGTGACGCCTTCACCGGTGGCTTCCTGGCGGCGCTGCTGCACGGCGCGGACCCGGTGGAGGCGGCCGCCGCCGGATGCCGAACCGGCGCACAGGCCGTCGCCACCGTGGGAGGGCGCCCACCCGATCGGCTAGCGGGAGAACAGCCCGACACCCTCCGGCACCGGACGCTCGGCCCCGCCTGACGGATGGTTGCGCACCGTCACCCGGTGGCTGCCCGGCGCGCGGGCCACCAGCGTGGAGGAGCCGCCGCCGTCCAGGTCCACCGCGGACTCGGCGCCGAGCTGCCGCATCACACTCGCCAACTCCGCGATGGTCAACCCGGCATCCCGTTCCGCGTCGCCGTCCAGCGCCAGCAGATACAACCGGCGCCCGCCCGCCCCGAATCCGGCCGCCGAACGGGTCGCCGCGACCACCGCGTCAAGACCGGCCAGCGGACTGCCACCGCGCAGAACCGGGAAGCCGCCGACCGCGAACCGCAGCCCCGCCGCGCCCGACAGACCGTCGCTCAACCGCACCCGGGACCCCGGCCGCAGCCGCCGCAGCGCCCGCGCCCCACCGTCCCGACCCACCAGCACGAAGCCGTCCCGCGGCACCGCCCCCGCACCAGGCCTGCTGGACACCGCGGTCACCCGGCCGCCGCGAACCGTCACCTCATAGGCCTCCCGACTGCACCTGGCCGCCCGCAGCCGGTCCGTACCGCACACCGCCCGCTCCCGGGAGACGGTTCCCCAGCGCGAGGTGTAGACGCCGACCCCGCCCACCGGCAGCGCGTACTGGTTGAAACCGCGCAGTGGAATCGTTCCGTCAGCGGTGGAGACCGATCCGCTGAACGTCAGTCGGGCCAGCCGCGCCACCCGGTTGTCGCCCACCGCGATCACATCCCGGGTCGAGGTGCCCGGTGGCAGCGGCGGACCGAAGCGCTGACCGTCCGGCACCGCCGCCTTGACCGGCACCCCGTCCTCCACCGCCGGGCCGACCGCCGCGCCGGTGGCGACCACACCGGGGTGCTGTACCTCGCTGATGTCGAAGAAGTCCCCGTTGACCCCGGCCACCGCACCCCGTGCGTCGGCCATCGCGGAGAGCGGCTCCCGGGCCGCCACCGCGCCCGGCGTCAGCAGGTCCACCGACACATGACGGTTAGTCAGGTCCGCGATGAGCAGATGCCCGTACACCGTGCCGTGCGAGGCGCGCACCGAGAACTCCTCGTACCGCACCCCGGGAGCGATCACCCCTTGCGCACCGGCCCGCAGACTCACCGCCGGAGCGGCCTGCGCCGTACTCGTCCCGGCCTCCGCCAACAGCGCGCCGCATGCGGCGAGTACCGCCAAGGCAGTACGCAGTCTTCGCGGTCGCGGTCTCATGATGCCCCCTGAGGTCGGCTTTCTTGTCACTTCCGCAATAGATCCTGCCGCCGATCGAATGGTTCGCGGACTCATGGCATGTCACCACGCTCTCCGGCAACACGAGGGATACGGACACTGTCTGTTCGAGGAACTCCGCACCGACTGCCCTACTTTTGAGTGCTGTTGGGGGAAGGAGGCCAGCGTCGAACACCGTGCAACGTTGGACAGGCCGAACTGTACGAGAGTTCCGGCGGCACCCAGGGCACGCGGAGAACGGTGCGCCCTGCGCTGCGGCACTTGAGGGGAAAATCCCGTGGTACGGCTGCGCCGTACCACCGGTTGAGCCCTAGCGGTTCCTGCGGGTCACCAGTTCGGCCAGCGCCAGGAGGTCCCCGGCGGCGACGCCGTCGGGGACGACTGCCGACAGATGGTCGATGGCTCCCGCCATCCGGTCACAGGCCTGCGCCTGAGCCCAGTCACGGCCGCCCGCCCGCTCGATGGCCTCCGCCGCGCGGACGACGTCATCGGTGGACAGCGGATCACCGCCGACGTAGATCCGGGCCAGCTCGGCCCCGGCCAGCGTCCCCGAACGCAGCGCCGCCACCACCGGCAGAGACTTCTTACGGGCCGCCAGGTCAGCCCCGACCGGCTTGCCGGTGACCACCGCGTCCCCCCAGATGCCGATCAGGTCATCGATCAGCTGGAACGCCAACCCCACCTGGCGGCCGAAGGCGTCCAGTGCGTCCGCTGTCGTGTCATCGGCACCGGCGTACAACGCACCCAGCGCACAGGCGCACCCCAACAGTGCTCCGGTCTTCGCCTCGGCCATGGCCAGGCACTCGTTGAGCGAGACATCCGCACGCCGCTCGAACTCGGAGTCCGCGTGCTGGCCGTCGCACAGTTCGATGACGCACTCGGCGAGCCGGGTCGCGGCCCTGTTGGCCGCCGGATGGGTGTCCTCGGTCAGCAACCTGAACGCCAGGGCCTGAAGGGCGTCACCTGCCAGGATGGCGTCGTCGGTGCCGAACACCGCCCAGGCCGCCGGACGGTGGCGGCGGGTCGCGTCGCGGTCGATCACATCGTCGTGCAGCAGGGTGAAGTTGTGCACCAGCTCCACCGCCGCCGCGGCCGGTGCCGCCGGACCGGGCTGGCCGCCGAGCGCATGCGCGGCGGCCAGCACCAGAGCTGGACGGATCGCCTTGCCCGCGTCGCCGTACGCCGGGGAGCCGTCGGCGTTCAGCCAACCGAAGTGGTACCCGGCGATACGGCGCATCGACTCGGGCAGCGACCCAACCGCCGTACGTAACGCGGGATCCACGGTGAGCCGGGCACGGGACAGTATCTCCGCGGCCTCATGGCCCTCTCGGTCGAGCGTTGACATTCCCATGCTTGCCACACCTCGATTTCGTCAGTGACCGCTGGGATGGGAAGACCCTCAACTATGGGCGCGGGCGACCTCCACGTTCTCCAGGATGCCGATGGCGTCGGGGACCAGGATCGCGGTCGAGTAGTAGGCGCTCACCAGATAGGAGATGATGGCCTTTTCGTTGATGCCCATGAAGCGCACCGAAAGACCCGGCTCGTATTCGTCGGGCAGCCCGATCTGGTGCAGCCCGACGACGCCCTGATTGTCCTCGCCGACCCGCAGGACGATGATCGAGCTGGTGTGGCCGCCGTTGATCGGGATCTTGTTGCACGGCAGCAGCGGCAGTCCGCGCCAGGACGGCACCGCATGACCATGGAAATCAATGCTGCCCGGATAGATGCCGAGCCGGTTGCACTCCCGGCCGAACGCGGCGATGGTCTGCGGATGGGCCAACAGGAACTGGGGGTTACGGCGCCGACTGATGAGCTCGTCGAGATCGTCCGGGGTGGGCGGGCCGGACCGGGTGTGAATCCGCTGGCTGTAGTCGGCGTTGTAAAGAAGCCCGAAATCACGGTTGTTGATGAGTTCGTGCTCCTGGCGTTCACGGAGCGCTTCGATCGTCAGCCGCAACTGGTGCTCGACCTGGTTCATCGGGTGGTTGAAGAGATCGGCGACCCTGCTGTGTACCCGCAGCACCGTCTGGGCGACGCTCAACTCGTACTCGCGCGGCGAAAGTTCGTAGTCCACGAAGGTGCCGGGCAGATCCGGCTCGCCCTCATGGCCGGACGCCAGATGGATGGCGGCCTCACCGTGTTTGTTCTTCGCCAGTTGCGTTCCGCTCAGGAACCGCTGGATCTGTTCCCGCAGCGATTCCGACTGTTCGGCGATCGCCCGGAAGTCCGCCTTCGGCAACCCGAGCACTGTCACCGGAGTCACGGCCTTGGCGGTGAACTCCCAACTGCCGTCGTCCTGCGCCAGCATTTGGTTGCCGAAATGGTCGCCGTCCGCGAGTACGCCCAGCACGGCCTGTTCACCGTACTTGCCCGTGCCGATCTTGTTCACCTTGCCGTGCACGACCAGGTAGACCTGATCGGCGGGCGCCCCCGCCTCCGTGATGACCTGCCCGGCGGCGAACTCGTGTTGCGTGAACCGATCGGCCAGCGCGTTGAGCACATCCATGTCGTCGTAACCGCGCAGCACCGGCAACTCACCGAGTTCTTCGGGGATCACCCGGGCCTCGGAGCCGCTCTGGATGAAGGTGATACGTCCATCGCCCACCGTATAGGTCAGCCTTCGGTTCACCCGATAGGTACCGCCGGAAACCTGGACCCATGGAAGTACGCGCAGCAGCCACCGCGAGGTAATGCCCTGCATTTGCGGTGCGGACTTGGTGGTGGTCGCCAGGTTCCGTGCCGCAGCGGTGCCAAGGCTCAACTGCGTTCGACCATTTGGTGAAGGAGCGCTGCCGGATACCCCACCTGATTCAACGCCAACGCCAGCATCGACCGACATCGAAAGTCCCCTCCCCTGAACTCATGTGGCCTGCAAATCAATGGTGACGGTCAGTTGCAACGGTTGTCATCACACGTTCAGGTGAAACGACGGTACAGTTGCGCGATTCGTGGTGCGCCCCCGTACGCCCCTGCTCAACGGCACCGCACAGCGCCTCGTCGGGGCCGGTGCGGAAGCGGTGTAGGAGGTTCCGTGTGGTGGGAACGACCGCGTTATGAAGGCGATGAATGAGAACGGAAATGAGGCGATCGATGTGGTTGCGGAATCGGCCGATCGGCGTGGCCCGAGCGTTGCGGTCTTCACCCTCGGCGGAACCATCGCGATGACCGCGGACCCAGCGACGGGAGCCGTGCGTCCCGCGCTCTCCGCCCGCCAACTCCTCGACTCCGTACCAGGTTTGACGGAACTCGGCGTGTCGCTGAGCGTGCGCGACATCCGCAACCTGCCCGGCGCCTCGCTGTCACTGGCCGATCTGGACGCCCTGCACGCCGCCATCGAGGCGGAGGCGTCCGGCGGCGCCGACGGCGTCGTGGTCGTCCAGGGCACCGACACCATCGAGGAGACCGCCTTCTACCTGGACCTGCTGCACCGGTCCGCCATCCCCGTCGTCGTCACCGGCGCGCTGCGCAACCCGACGCAGCCCGGCCCCGACGGCCCGGCCAACCTGTACGCGGCCGTCGTCACCGCGTCCTGCCCGCGGTTGCGCGGCGCGGGGTGCGTGGTGGTGCTAGGCGACGAGATCCATGCCGCGCGCACGGTCGCCAAGGGGCACAGCACCAGTCCGGCCGCGTTCACCTCCCCGGGCTCCGGCCCGCTCGGCCTGGTGGCCGAGGGACAGGTGTGGCTCCACCACGGTCTGCCGTACCGCACCGCCGGGCGGCTGACTGGTGACGTGGTCCGTGACGACGTCCGGGTGCTGCTGCACACGGTCACCCTCGGCGACGACGGCCTGTGGCTGGAGCTGCTGCTGGACGGCGCCGTGGAGCGGTGCCATGGGCTGGTCGTCGCCGGGTTCGGCGTCGGCCACGTGCCCGAGCGGCTGGTGGCGCCGCTGGAACGGCTTGCGGCGCGGATCCCCGTGGTGCTCACCTCGCGTACCGGAGCGGGACCGGTGCTCGCCGCCACCTACGGCTTCCCCGGCTCGGAGCGCGACCTGCTGTCCCGGGGGCTGATCCGCGGCGGTGACCTCACCCCGCACAAGGCCCGACTGCTACTGCACCGGCTGCTGGCGACCGGGAGCCAACTCCCGCAGATCACCGCCGCGTTCGAGGCGATCGGTCGGCGCGGTTGAGCGGGTGCCGGTCGGCTTCCGGCCGGGCGGTCGCTGATGACGATGACCGTCCGCCGTCCGACGCCCCCGGGGGCGCCGATATCCGAAACGTTCCGTCCCGGCAAAGTCCCTGACCCCCCGTCAGGGCTAAGACTGCTCCGGCGGGATGGGTGGCATGCCGCGTCATTCCTGGTGATTTACCACATTTCCTGCCTTTTTCGAGGTAGTAACGGGTCCGTGCCCCCTAGCGTCCGCATGCTCCTCGTGCTGTCCGTCACCGTCGCCGCCAGCGCCGATGTGGCCCTGAGCGGCCCCGCCAGCCATGCCGTCGCGCACGCGGACGCGGCCGTGCCCGTGGCCGTGTCCCAGGCGAGGGCCAAGCCGCACAGCACCCGTTTCGAGCCGACCGTCGCCAACCCGACCACGGCCACCGCGGCGCAACTCGCCACCGGCACCAGGTCCGCCGTGCTGTCCAGTCGGCTCGTGCCCCGCTCGACGGCCGCCCAGACCGGCAAGCCCATCAGCCGGAGCGTGGTGATGGCGCGGGCCCAGAGCTGGATCGCCGAGGGCGTGCCGTACAACCGCAACGCGTACAACAGCGACAGCAACGGAACCTATCGGCAGGACTGTTCCGGCTTCGTGTCCATGGCCTGGAGCCTGCCGTCCAGCCAGGCGAACAACTACGGCGAGACCACCGGCACGCTGACGAACTTCGCCACCGAGTTGAACTCGCTGGACGACCTCCAGCCGGGCGACATGCTCGACAACATCTCAACGCACGTGGTGCTGTTCAAGGGTTGGGCCGACGCCAACCGCACCACGGCCATGATCCTGGAAGAGGCACACTCCGGCACCACCGCCCGCGAGGACGACCACTTCTACACCCGCAACTACCTCTCCACCCACCGCTACCGCCCCTACCGCTACAACAGAATCCAGGACGCCGCGCCCCCGGACGTGACCGACCCGGACGACGATCCCGGGCCCCTGGCACGCGGACGGGGGAGGGGAGCGAAGTAGCGAGGACGTGCGCATGCCGGGACCTGATCATGGTGATGATTCCAGGCGGACGACGACCATGGCGATGTCGTCGCCTGCGCCGCCGGTGAGGTCAAGGCGGGCGAGCAGGGTGTCGGCAAGGTGGTCCGCGCCGAACCCGGTGCAGGTGGCGAGCGCCGAGGTCAGGCGGGTCAGGCCGACTTCGATGTCCTCACCGCGGCGTTCGATCAGGCCGTCGGTGTAGAGGATGAGCGTGTCGCCGGGGGTGTAGGTCGTGGTGGCCTGGGGGCGGGGGACGTGTTCGGGGCGAGCGCCCAGCGGCGGGTCGGTGGCCTGGTCGAGCAGCACGCAGGTGCCGTCGGGGTGCAGCAGGATGGGCGGGGGGTGGCCGGCGCTGCTGTAGACGAGCAGGCGGTTGTGGCAGTCGATGAGGACTTGGACGGCGGTGGCGGCCAGCGCTCCCTCGACCGAGCGGGCATACAGCCCCAGAGCCTCCAGGGCCTGGGCGGGGCCGTGGACGGTGCGGGTGGCGGCGCTGAGCGCGCTGCGCAGCATCCCCATCACGGCGGCGGCACTCAGGCCGTGGCCGACGACGTCCCCGACCGCCACGGTGAAGCGGTCGTGGGGCAGATCGACCGTGTCGTACCAGTCGCCGCACACGTTCAGTGATCCGGACGCGGGCAGGTAGCGCACGGCGACGTTCGGGTGCTGGGCCAGGTCGGGGGTGTGGAGCATGGCTTCTTGCAGGGCGATGGCGATGCGCCGCTCACGCGCGTGAGCCTGCCGTAGCTCCTCGTTCAACCGCTGCAGCTGCCGCGCCCGTGCGTACAACTCGGCTTCCATCGCCGCTGCCCGGCCGGACCGGCCTGACGGCGGGTGCGTCAGGCGGCGGGCGAGGACGACGTCGGTCATGTCCTCGGACCGGTGGACGATCCATGCGACCTTTCCGTCCGGGCCGAGGATCGGCACGTTGATCGCGGTCCACCACTGCTGCTTGAACACTCCGGGGTGGCCGGCGATCGGGGTGTCGTACTTCTGCATCGCCATGTGGTCGGTCTGACCGGAGGAGAGGACCCGGTGCAGCGAGGCTTTCAGATTCGCCACCCCGTCGGCCTGCGGGTCGGCGGGGTTGTCGGGGAAGGCGTCGAAGAGGTACTGCCCGACCAGCTCGGCCCGGCTTCGACCGGTCACCTCGCAGAAGGCCAAGTTGGCGTCGACGATCACCAGGTCCGTGCCGAGCACCAGGCACGGGCTCGGAATTGCGGCGAACACCGCCGAGTAGTCGGTCTCCGGTGCCCTCACACGCTTGTCCCTGCCAGTTCCCCCCAGGGAACCCTCCTCATCAATCTACGAAACGCCCAGCCCCGGCGCGCGCCGAGTGCGCTGTTGGGCACGGGGCAGCGCACTTGTCTCCGCTCGGGTCAGTGTGGACACAGACGAAGTTGTGGATACAGACGAAACAGCACCGATGCGGCAGGGCAGCGGACCTGGCCGTGCTCAGACGCCTGCGGAACTGGCCGTGGGTTCGGCATTGGCGGGTGGACGTGAGAACGGGAGAGGCTGCTCGGTCCAGACAGTCTTGCCGTCGCGGGTGTAGCGGGTGCCCCATCGGTCGGTGAGCTGCGCGACCAGGAAGAGGCCGCGGCCGCCCTCGTCCGTGCTGCGGGCCCGGCGCAGGTGTGGGGAGGTGTGGCTGGCGTCGGACACCTCGCAGGTCAGGCTCTGTGTGCGGATGAGCCGCAGTGTCACGGGGCCAGCGGCGTAGCGGTAGGCGTTAGTCACGAGCTCGCTGACGACCAGTTCGGTGGTGAAGAGCAGGTCCGCCAGCCCCCACTCGGTCAGTTTCGCCGTGATCAGCTCGCGAGCGCGGGCGGCGGCTGTCGCCTCCATGGGAATCTCCCAGGTGGCGACGTTCGTCGGCGGGAGCACACGGGTACGGGCGACGAGCAGTGCGATGTCGTCGGTGGGTTGATGCGCCGCGGGCAGCAGGGCGTCGACCACAGCTTGGCAGGTGTGTTCCAGCGGCTCGGCGGGGTGGGCGAGCTTCTCACGCAGGTCGGCCAGTGCGGCCTCGATGTCGCCGTCGCGTGCCTCCACGAGGCCGTCGGTGTAGAGGGCGAGCAGGCTGCCCTCGGGAAGGTCGAGATCGCATGCTTCGAAGGGCAGTCCGCCCAGGCCGAGCGGTGGGCCGACGGGCAGATCCGGCACGGTCACCGTGCCGTCCGGCGTGGCCACCGCCGGTGCGGGGTGCCCGGCGCGGGCCAGGGAGCAGTGCCGGGAGACCGGGTCGTAGACCGCGTAGAGGCAGGTCGCCCCGACCACCTGCTCAACGGCCGACGGGCGCCGGTCGGCGTTCGACTCCTGCTCCGCGGCGAGCAGGCTGACCAGGTCGTCCAGCCGGGCCAGCACCTCGTCGGGTTCCAGGTCGAGGCTGGCCAGGGTGTGCACGGCGGCGCGCAGGCGGCCCATCGTCGCCGCCGCGTGGATCCCGTGTCCGACCACGTCTCCCACGACGAGGGCGACGCGGGCCCCGGACAGCGGGATCACGTCGAACCAGTCACCGCCGATGCCGGGCTCGCCCCTTGCGGGAAGGTAGCGATGGGCCACCTCAAGGGCCGACTGTTCAGGCACCTCGCCGGGCAGCAGGCTGCGCTGCAGGGTGAGGGCGGCGCGCTGCTGCTGGGTGAAACGGCGGGCGTTGTCGATGCAGACGGCGGCGCGTGAGGCGAACTCCTCGACCACCATCAAGTCGTCCTCGTCGAACGACTGGGACCGCCGCGACCGCCACAGGCTCACCACCCCCAGCACCACGCCCCGTGCCCTCAGCGGCACCACGATCAGCGAGTGCAGACCCACGCCCATGGCGTGCTCGGCCCGCGCCCCCTCCAGGCCGTACCACCGCGGGCGCAGCGTCACCTGCCGTTCCAGGATCGGCCGCCGCTCGGCCAGGCTCCTCGCCTGGGGCGATTCCGGTGCCAGTGGTACCCGCTCACCCACCGCGTACGCGAAGCCGCAGGGTTCGGGGGCCCAGGCCGTGCGGACAACCGGCGTCGCGGTCCCCTCGTGGCACGGCTCGTCGCCGACGAGGACCGGTTCCAGCAGGTCGACCGAGGCGTGGTCGGCCGGACCGGCAACCGCCAACTCGGCCAGTTCCCGAGCGGTCTGCCGCACGTCGAGGGTGGTTCCGATCCGCGCGGCGGCATCGTTGAGCAGCGCGAGCCGACGCCGGGCCCGGTAGCGGTCGGTGACGTCCTCGATCGTCTCGGCCACGCCGAGGATCCGGCCGGAGGAGTCCTCCATCCGGAACGCCGAGGCGGACACCACCCGCTCCCGCCCAGGGTCCTTGCACATGCGGCAGGACTGCTCAGTGAAGATCGACGGCTTCCCGGTATCCAGCACCCGTCGCACGCGGTCGACCGCGGCCTGGGCGTCCTCGCTGACGAGCACTTCACCGGTGCGGGTTCCCACCAGTTCCCCAGCCGGGATATCGCCCACCTTCTCCACCGCACGGTTGACCCGCACCAACCGCAGATCCGGATCATGGATGATGAGACCGATCGGCGACCGGTAGTACAGCCCGTCCAGCAGCGCCCGGTCCCGCTGCCAGGAGATGACCTCCGCAGCTGGCGCACCCACCAGGGACCACTCACGGACGCTCGCGCCACGCTTCACGACCCGGGCCCGGAATCCCATCTCCACTCGCCGACCATCACGGTGCCGGAGGGGCATCACCCCGAACCAGCCCCCCGCCTTCACGCTCTCGGCAGCAGCGGCTCGAGCGGTCGGCAGGTCGTCGGGATCGATCAGGAACTCCTGCCAACGCCGCCCGATCGCCTCGTCGGCCGGGAACCCCAGCAGTTCCTCCGCGCGGTCACTCCAGCCCACGACCGTGCCGTTCTCGTCGAGCACCGCAGAGGCGGCACGGTACAGGGAGAACGGATCTTCGGGACTCTCGCTGAACAACAGCGCCGATGTGCCCATCGCCACCACCTAGAACGCACGGGCCGTGGTTTCGATGTTCCTACGGCAGGTGTGCTTTTGCGACCGCCCAGATCAACAAGGGCGGGGCCGGACTGTCTGGCGGTGGGAATCAGCGACACTGCTCCTCCCGGCGGTTCGGCGCCCAAACGGCACCGCCTATGCCGGGCAGCGGCGGCTTTCGCCTGTGCCACTGAGAGTCCTACCGGTAAGGATCACGACTGTGCGTGATCGCTTGGGCCTGTCCGGGCGACCACTGGCGACCGGTGTGCCCCTCACCTGACATGGAAATTGGCTTGGCGTCGTACGACCGCTCGGTCAGACTGCACCGGTAGCTGATGAGCCGAGCCCGTGGAGACTGCTGGTGCTGACCGACGCGGAGGTCGAGTCCTTCGTCGCGGACGGTTTCGTACGCGTCCCAGGCGCTGTGCCCCGGGCCACGGTGGAGGAGTGCCGCGCGCAGTTGTGGGAGGCGACCGGCTGTTCCCCCACCGATCCCGGGAGCTGGACCGAGCCGGTCGTGCGGATCGGCGGCTTGGACACCCCGGCGTTCCGCGAGGCGGCCAACACCCCCGCGCTGCACGCGGCCTATGACCAATTGGCGGGAGCGGGGCGTTGGCGCGCCCCCCTTGGGCTGGGTACCTTCCCGATCCGCTTCCCGAGCGAGAAGGCCCCGGGGGACGACGGCTGGCACCTCGACGCGGGCTGGGCGGCTGAGACGGGTGAGTACAGGGTGAGCCTGCGCTCGCGGGGGCGCGCGCTGCTGATGCTCTTCCTCTTCTCGGACGTCGGCCCGGACGACGCTCCCACCCGCATCCGCGTCGGCTCGCATCTCGATGTGCCGCCGCTGCTCGCCACCGCAGGCGAGGAGGGCGGGGCATGGTTCCCGTTGTGCGCGCAGGCCGCTGCGGCCTCGGCGGGCCGCCGCGAGGTGGCCGCCACCGGCAGGGCGGGGGACGTGTTCTTGTGCCACCCGTTCCTCATCCACGCCGCCCAGCGGCACGGCGGAAGCACGCCCCGGTTCCTCGCCCAGCCACCGCTGGAGCCGATGGGACTGCTCGATCTGGACAGCCCCGCGCCGTCCCCGGTCGAACGGGCGGTTCTGGCTGGATTGCGCCGACCTGACGGCCGGGACAGCTCCTTGTCCGTCCGGCATACCCCTGCCCGACAGCCCTGACCGCTGTGGGCAGGCCTGGAACGGCGTTGGTGCAGGTCACCTGGAGGGCCGGGGTCCGGCGGCGCGGCGGAGCCGGTTGGCGATCGCCAGACCCAGCCCTTCCTCCACCGGCAAGGACGCGACGATGAGGTCGCAGCCTTCCTGGTCGAGTTCGCGCAGGAACCCGTACAGCCCGCGCGCGTAAGCGGCCATCGAACCGGGGACCGTCACCACGGCGTGCGCCTTCACCGGGGTGCCTGCGAGGGAGGGGGGAAGAAAAACGCCCACCCGGTGCCCGAGCTCCTGCGCGAGCTCCGCTTCGGCGACGACTTTCTCGGGTTCGACGAGGACGACCCGCGCCCGCGGCGCGTAGTGGGAGGGATGCTGCCCCGGTACCCGAACGCGGCTGGTGGAGGGGACCGCAAGCGGGCGCCCCAGCACCGCTTCAAGGTCCTCGCGCGTCACCCCGCCGGGCCGAAGGACGCTCAAAGCGTCGCCCGTGGCGTCGACGATGGTCGACTCGACGCCGACCTGGCAGGGGCCACCGTCCAGCACGAAGTCGACCGCATCACCGAGCTCCGTGCGGACGTGGGCGGCCGTTGTGGGGCTGACCGAGCCGAAGCGGTTGGCGGACGGGGCCGCCACACCGCCGCCGAAGGCCGACAGCAGCGCGAGCGCGACCGGGTGGTCGGGCACGCGCACGGCCACCGTCTCCAGTCCACCCGTCGCTTCCAGAGGCACCCGGCGACCGCGCCGCAGGACCAGCGTCACAGGCCCCGGCCAGAAGCGTTCAGCCAACAGGCGCGCGGCAGGGGGCACTTCCTCGACCCAGTCATCCAACTCCTCCGCGCCGCCGATGTGAATGATCAGCGGGTGGGAGGGCGGGCGCCCCTTGACCTGGAAGACTCGCGCGACCGCAGCGGGATCCTCGACTCCTGCGCCCAGGCCGTAGACGGTTTCGGTCGGGAAGGCCACCAGACCCCCGGCGCGCAGCACACCGGCCGCCGTCGCAATGTCACTGCTTGTTACTGTTGCGGACACCCGCACAATCCCCTCAACGCTTCGCCGTCCACGTTCCATCTTCGCTTCGCTGTCCACGTTCCATCGTCCCATCGGCGCATAACGACGAACCAAGTCTGACGACACCGCGTAAGCCCGGGACGTGTGGTCGCGATGCCGGTGATTCCTGTGCCCACTGGACCGTAAAATGTGACGCTACGTCAGTTGACGCGAGGGCGGCCGACCGGCCCGCGCACCATCGACCTCCAACGGCATCATCGAGCGTGACTTCACCGTCAACGGGGTCCCCGGTGTCCTGTGGTCTCCCGAATCCAGTGCGGACCGTGCGCCCCTGGTCCTGATGGGCCATGGCGGCGGCGGAAGGCCCGATCGTCGTCCGCTACAACGACCACCTGGCGAAGCTGGCCGTGTCCGAGTACCACGCGCTGCTGGACGCACTCCAAGAGCTCCCCCGGTTCGAGGCCGACAGCGCCGTCCGGTTCTTCGCCCGGCACCTCGGCAGCGTGGTCACCTCGCCCGCCTGACGTGGGTGGTTGTGGTGTTCCGGCTGGACAGCCGGAACACCACAACGGCTAGCTCAGCCTGCTCGGGGGAGGCGTCATGGGTTGGCGGGACTCGCCGCCTCCGGGAAGGCGGACCCGGTAGCTGCGCGGCGCAGTCGGGTGCCCGGCCGGAAGACGGCCTGGGCAGCGTCCCCCGGGGGACGGTACCGGGGGGACAGTACCCCGTACTGCGGTGTGCCGGATCCAAGCGTGGGACGTACTGTGCGGTCATGACCGATGTATCGATGCTGACCTCTGACGAAGCCCTGCGCATGTTGCTGGACGGGAACCAGCGGTTCGTCTCGGGTGCGCCGCAGCACCCGAACCAGGACGCCGCGCGCCGTGCGGAGACCACACCGGTGCAGCGTCCGTTCGCTGTGCTGTTCGGATGTTCCGACTCCCGCCTAGCCGCCGAGATCATCTTCGACCGGGGGCTGGGGGACCTGTTCGTGGTCCGTACCGCTGGCCATGTGATGGGGCCCGAGGTGCTGGGCAGCATCGAGTACGGCGTGAGCGTGCTGGACTGCCCCCTGGTCGTCATCCTGGGGCATGACGCGTGCGGGGCGGTTGCCGCCGCCCGTACCGCCCTGGAAGACGGTGTCGGCGCCAGCGGCTATGTGCGCGATGTCATCGAGCGCGTCACCCCCAGCGTCCTGGCCGCGCGTGCCGCCGGGCTCACCGAGGACGACGACATCATCGCCGAGCACGTACGACACACCGGGGACCTGCTGTTGGACCGTTCCCGGGTCCTCGCCGACCGGGTCAAGGCGGGGCAGGCCGCGGTGGTGGGCCTGGCCTACCGGCTGTCCGACGGCAGTGCCCGCATCGTCGCTTCCGCTGGTCTCAACGCCCCCGTGTCCTCCGCGTCCTGACCCCGCGCACCACCGCGCCGCTTCCCGCAGGCCGAGGCTCGTCTGCCGATATCCCCGGCGGGGGTTTCAGCGAAAAGGGCAAGAAGATCCGGGCCTCGGCGGTGGTCGTCGCCACGTGAAGGGCGGCCTTCGCCCACCTCCCGTCGAGCTGCTGCACCTCGCGCCCCGGGGCCCGGACCCGATGCCGCCTTGTCGCACACCAGGCAGCGCACCGACCTCTCCCGGTACGCCAGACAGCAAGTCGCCGTCGTCGGCGGCGGCCAATCAGCCCTGGAGAGCGCCGCACTCCTCCACGAGGCAGGCGCCAGTGTCCATGTCCTCGTGCGAGGCGCCCGCATCCGCTGGGGCGAAAGACCGGTACTCCACCGTCCTCTCCCGCCCAGCCCGCCGCAGTGCCCGTCGTCCTGGGCGAACTCGCCACGCGGCTGGGCGTGTTGGGTCGAGGGGCAGTCCGTAGCCCCCGGGGCCGCCTGTGTTCGCGCCCCCGTTCCCCTAACGGGGTATCACGGTGCCGGCGATGCGAGGTTTGCCTTCACCGGCCGCGTTCCAGGTGTCCATGAACACCTGGTAGTGGTGGCCCGGGATCAAGCCGTCGACGTGGGCTGTTCGTGCTGTGGGCAGGTAGCCGATGATGCGCGAGTACACGGCGGGGGTGTCCTGGTCGTATATCCACACGGCGTAGCGGTCGATGGTGTCGGTGTGCGGTCCGGTGGGTGGGGTCCAGCTCACGTCCACCGTTCCCGCGCCTGCGGTCGCGGTGACTGTGAGGGGTGGTGGGGCGGTGGTGGGGTGGGCTACTCCGGTGACCGGGTCCGACCACGGGGATCTCGGTCCCGGTCAGCGGTCCAACGAAGGTGACCTGCCAGTTCTGCTGCTGGGCCCACTGCCACAGCCGGTACCGCCAGGTGTCGTCGCCCTCGAACCCGTTGCTGATCGAATCACCCACGACCATCACATGGTGCATCGCGCCGCAGCCCAACCCACCCGGGTCGCTCGGGCCGCTGCCACAGCCCGGCCCGGCGGAGCTGGAACCGCAGCCCAACCCACCTGGGTCGCTCGGGGTGCCGCCGCAGACCGGGTCCTTGACCCAGTCGTTGACCAGCGCCGTGTAGATCCCGGCCAGAAAGGCCTCGGCCATCTTCTGGTAGCCCTGGTCGCCGGGGTGAACCTCGTCGACCAGATCGCTGGTGGTCACCGCGGACAGGTCGACCAGGACCAGGTGGTCGCCCCGGGCGATCCGGTCGTCGACCATGCGGCGCATGCCGGAGTTGAAGGCGTCGATGCGGGACTGGACGGCCGGGTCGGTGGACGGCGGCAGTGTGCCCACCACGATCGCGGCGTCCGGCGTTCTGGTGAGGATCTCGTCGATCAGCCCGCCCAGCCGCTGCCGCGCGTTGGCCACGTCGACGTTGCCCAGCATGTCGTTCGTCCCGGCCAGCAGGGTGACCACGTTGGGGCGCGGGAAGGCAGGTTGTGGATCGGTGGCGCCAGGTGGTGGAGCTGCGGCTTTGTGCGTGCCGCTGTGTGCGCTGGCAGGCGGGTGTGGGGGGACGAGGACGATCTGCTGGTTGGCCACCCGGTGGCGGAGCTGGTCGATGGTGAAGCTCGGCCAGCCCTCGTTGGCGGTGTCCGGGATCCCCCGCCCATCGTGTCGGCTGCCGACCAGGTCGCGCTCGGAGAGTGAGGGCCACAGCGGGGCCAGGGCCGGTGAGTCGCCGGGGAGATGGCCGAAGAGCGAGTCCGAGGTCATCTTGCCCAACCCGTCCTGGATCTCGCCGCGGAAGCCGGATCCGTTGCTGCTGCCTGCTCCTTGGGTGAGGTCGTCGCCCAGGGGCTCCAGCTTGATCTCCTCGGGCGGCTGCTCGCCCGCGGCGCGCATCCGGCCTATCCCGACCACGCGGTGATCCGAGGGGGGCTGGAACTCGCCGACGAGGAAGGCGTCGCCGAGATTGACGTTAAGGTCGTCGGTGACAAAGAAGTCGTACCTGCCGCCGTCGTTGTGGGTGGCCACGCCGACGGGCGTGTTGATCGTAAAGGTGGCGGGCGGGAAGTTCTGGTTCTGGGAGAGGACGTCGGGCTCGCGGTTGAAGTCACCGCCGACCGTCCATTGGTAGTCCACATGCCGGGTCCGCCCCCAGTCATCCACCGCGGTGTCGATGGCGTTCACCAGCACGGCGGAGTCGTTGCCGCGTGGAGACAGGCCGTGCACGGTGAAGTACCAATACCGGCCGTAGCGCACACCCAGCGCGATCCGGCCAGCCTCCACCGGGTTCTGCACCACGTTGACCTCATCCGGTGTCCCGTCGACCACTATCGCCAGGTTGACCCGGCCACCCTGCCCGTTTTGGGTGAGCGCGAAGTAGACGTCGCGGAAGTCCGCGCGGCCGTCGCCCTCGCCGTGCGAGCCGCCGCCGCCCACGTTCCAGCGGTAGTGCTGGATGGCGTGGTGCGTGACGGTGCCGTCGCGGCCCACCGTGATCCGGTCCAGGGCAGGCAGTGCGTCGGCCGAGGCGGCCGGACCCGGCCCGACCTCCTGGAGCATCACGATCTGTGCCTGCCGGGCATAGGTCCGCACGTTGTTTTGCCACTTGTTGGTGTTCGATCCACTTTGATTGGCGCCGTCCATATTCCAGGTGATCAGCGGAGTGCTCGCCAGCGGGCGGTCCGCGGCCACGGCCGTCCCGATCGGCACTGTCACCACCGCCACGACCGCCGCGAGCAGGGCGAGGACCACACTGGTCGCCCAGGTTCGTCGCGCGCGCGGCCACCCGGCTCGCCTCGGCGCCCCGCCGTTGCCCCGCCGGTCCACCGGTTGCCGCCGCTGCTCAGGTAGCCGTCCACCGAACCGGTGCCGTCCGTGGCCAGGTGGTTGCCGCCGTTGCTCACCACGGCCAGCAGGGCAACCCCGCGGCGCGTCCTGGGCAGTGGAGAAGGCCGCCCGTACCCGCGCCGCCACCGCGGCACATAATGATCTTTTCAAGGGAAACTCCTCGGAAAGTGGAAGGTTGTCGGCTTGCGACGAAGCCGAATACCTGAGCGGTGGTCACTGCGGCCGTCCTCGGCGGCCGCGGGCAGAGGGGGCAGTCGCGAGGGCGCCGGTCGAGCGGGCCGAGCGGGTCGAGCGGGCTGAGGGGCCGAGGCCACGATCCGGGCCTCGTCTGCGCTCGGCTTGGTGTGCGGCGGTCGAGCGTGACAGCTGAACTCGACTGCCCGTTGCCTTGGTTGACGGAGCCTGGTTGCGGTTCGTGGCCTTCGCGGCCGGTATGGCTGTTTGCCTCTGCTATCGACTGGCCTCGACACCCGCGTCGCAGCTCCCCCTGTCCCCAGTAGTGCCCTCGGTAGCGGTGTCCGAGCGGCTCAGTGCGCTCGAAGGTCGTCGTCTGGATGCGCGCTGCCCGGGTCAGGGCACCAGGACGATGCGGTCGCCGGGGGCGGTTGGGGTGTGCCACGCCTGCTCGACCCGGGCCAGCGGGATGGGCACGGGGTTCACGGCCAGCGTCCCGGAGGTGATTTCCGCGGCGAGGGAGGGCAGTTCGGCGACGATACCGGTGGTGGTCACGGATCCTTGGCCGCTGCCCATGATGGTCAGGTTGGCGGCGCGCAGCAGGTATGAGGGAAGGGTGATGTCCGGGCCAGCCATGGAGCCGATGTGGATCCAGGCCAGGGGCTTTGAGCGGTCGGTGCGGGCGTTCAGCAGTGCGGGTATGGCCTGCTGGGTCGGTCGACCCCACAGATAGTCGATGACGACGTCGACGTCCGCAGCCGCCAGCCCGAGTTGGTCTGCGACGTCCTTGTCGTCGCCGTCGAGTTTGACCACCTCGTCGGCGCCGAGGCCCTTGAGCAGATCGAGGCGCTTCGGGTCGCGGCCGGCGCCGACCACGCGGACGGCGCCGAGGTGTTTGGCGATCTGGACGGCGAGTTGACCGGCGTTGCCGGTCGCGCCCAGGACCAGTGCGGAGCCGCCGGGCTGGAAGGAGTGGCGGCGGCGTAGCGCCACCCAGGAGGACATGCCGGGGTTCATGGCCGCGGCCACCGCGATCGGGTCGGCGTTGGCGGGCAGGGCGATGGCCCGGCGGCGGTCGACGACAGCCTGCTCGGCCATGGTGCCCAGCGCGGTGTCGGGGGCGATGAAGTAGAGAAGTTCACCCTCCGGGGTGCGGCCGACCGCGTCGAAGCCGGGGATCAAGGGCAGACTGCCGTCAGAGGTGTAGTGGCTGCCCTTGGCGGCTGAACGCACCCTGGGGTGCAGTCCGGCTGCCAGCACGTCAACGAGCGTCTCGTGCTCTCCCGCGGCGGTGGGGGTGGGGAAGTCCTCGAAGCGGGGCGGGGTGCCGAAAGAGCGAACAACGGCGGCGTACATGGTTGGCCTCCTGGGGTCGGGCGGACCCGCATATAGTTGGTGACACGTACTACCTTCCTTCCGGAAGGTAGTTTGTGTCACGAACTAGGTCAAGCGGAGAAAGCCACCATGCCTCCCAGTCACAATCCGGATCTGGCCGACGCCCCGCAGAACACCATGGACGCCCTGGTCCAACTGTCGTTCCTGATCCAGGGTTTGCTCACCCGCGTCGCGTCCGACCACGACCTCTCCCTCATCCAGATCCGCCTCCTGGGCGTCCTGCGCGACCGCCGACCCGGCATGCTCGAACTCGCCCGTCACCTGGGCCTGGACAAGTCCTCCATGACCGGCCTGGTCACCCGCGCCGAGAAACGCGGCCTGGTCCAGCGTCTGCCCTCACCCCACGACGGCCGCTCCGTCCTGGTGAGCCTCACCCCCGCTGGCCAGCGGCTCACCAAGCGGATCACCGCCGAGGTCGACCAGCAGATCACCGCCCTGACCACGTCTCTGACCGCAACGGAACACACCCACATCCGCGCTCTGGCGGCCAAACTCCTGCACGCAGCCGCGACCAGCGATGCCGCTCAGTGAATGCCGCGGTTCTGGGAAGTCGCAGTCACGACTGAAGACGCGGCCCACAAGCGGTGCCGCTCCGCCACACGGCCAATTCATCGCGGCTCGGCGGATCCCAACCAACCCAGAGCCACTGCCAATTACTCTCGCTGTCGTGGACCATCTTCACTGCGCCCCCGTAGAGGCAGAACGGAGCGAGCAGCCAGCATCGATCCAGTACGCGACGTTCACGACCCCCTCCACCGTTACCAGTTGGTGACCACGCCGTCACCAGGGCACCAACAACGTGCGCACGCAAGGTGCGTAAGCGACCCGGGCCCTCACCGGCGGGAACAGCCTTGGCGGTACGGATCGGTGAGGGGGCCGGGCGGTGGCAGGGAAGGCAGTTGGCGTGCTGCGACCAGATCTAGACGGCTCACGGCTCTACACGTGACTGGCGTCTGACCGGTTCACAGGGCTCCGGCGTCTCGGGCGGTCCAGACGCTCGGATAGATCGGGCGGAAGCCGAGGTCGCGGCGGATCTTCTGGGTGGACATGATCCCGAGCCACGGGTCGGGGTCGGTCCGGGTGTGCATGTCGACGGGCAGTTCGGCCCCGTTGAGCTGGTGCAGGTCGACCGCCGTGACGGGGGTGTCGTCGGCGATGTTGTGGATGGGGCCGTTCACCGCCGGGGCGTACAGCAGGCGCAGCAGCCCCTGGGCGACGTCGGCGTGGTGCCCCATGTGCAGCCGCTGGGTCGGCGCCCAGTGCGCGGCCCAGCGCAGGGAGTCGGCGAGGTGCGGGTCGCCCTCGCCGTAGACGAAGGGGAGACGGCCGATCCGCAGGTCCAGGCCGTTCGGGCCGTCCAGGGCGAGCAGTTCCCGCTCGGCCGCGGCCTTGGACTCGGGGTAGGCGCCCCACATCGCCCCGCCGGGCCGACTCTCGTCCTCCTCGACCAGCGGGCGGCCGCGCCCTGTGCCGTACACGAGCCCGGTACTGACCTGCACGAACCGCCGCACACCCGCGGCCCGCGCGGCCCGGCCCAGGGCCACAGCCGCGTCCCGGTTGACGGCCTTGGCCTCCTCGTCGGGCACCCCGCGGAACGCGGCAGCGACGTTCACCACGGCGTCCACCCCGGCGACGGCCTTGCCGAGCACGTCGTCGTCCCGCAGATCGCCCAGCACGACCTCGGCGCCGAGGTCGGCGAAGCGGTCCGCGCGGGAGGCGTCCCTCAGCAGGACCCGTACCCTTTCCCCCGGCCGGGTCTGCGCCAGCAGCCGGGGCACGAAGCGCCGCCCGACCTGCCCTGTCGTACCGGTCACCAGTGTCAGCATGGTCATCGTCTCCTCGCTGTTTCCGTTTGCACCACCACCCTCGGGCGCAGCGAGGGCGTCCGGAAGAGACCTCCCGATCGGGGGATCGACAGTCCCTGGATAAGCCGGGCGGGCTGCCGCAGGCTTGAGGGGTGGTGAACCGACCCGAACTCGCCGACTTCCTGCGCCGCGGCCGTGCCCGCCTGGACCCCGCCGACGTGGGCCTCGCCCCGGGTGCCCGGCGCCGTACGCCCGGCCTGCGGCGGGAGGAGGTGGCGTCGCTGGCGGGCATGTCCGTGGACTACTACACCCGCCTCGAACAGTCCCGGGGCCCGCGCCCGTCCCGGCAGATGCTGACGGCACTGGCCCGCGCGCTACGGCTGACGGACGACGAACGCGACCACCTGTTCCACCTGGCGGGCGAGGAACCACCGCGCCGCGACAGGACATCGGCTCATGTCCGCCCCGGTCTGCTCCTGATGCTGGACCGGCTGTACGACGCGCCGGCGCTGGTGGTGACGGACTGCGGTCAGGTGCTGGCGCAGAACGCGCTGTCGCGGGCGCTGACGGGCGACGTACTGGCCCGCCCACCGCGCGAACGCAACCTGGTGCGCCGCTTCTTCCTGGACGGGGCGGGACGCGACCTGTTCCCCCCGGAGGACGTACCGGAGCTCGCGCGCCAGCACGTGGCGAACCTCCGCGCGGTGGCGGCGTCCCGTCCGGACGACCCGGAACCGAGCGCGCTGGTGGCCGAACTCCGCGACGGCAGCGAGGAGTTCGCACGCCTCTGGGCCACCCACGAGGTGGCGGTACGCCGCAGCTCGACCAAGCGCTTCCGCCACCCGGTGGTGGGCCTCCTGGAACTCGACTGCGAGATCCTCCTGTCCGCCGAGCACCGCCACCACCTCGTCCTCCACACGGCCCGCCCGGGAACGGACTCGTACGAACGGCTTCAGCTGCTGAGGGTGGTGGGCTTGCAGGACATGACCCCGCAGGGGGCGGCCGGTTAGAAACCGAGGCTCCTCAACTGCTCGGAAGCACGCGGCCGATCCTTGGCCACCTTCACGTGTGGACCGAGCGGCTTCGCCGCCACCGCCCGCCCGCGCCGGGCGCGCAAGTTCCGCACCGCCCAGGTCAGCGGATGGGCGGACGGCTCTCGCGTCCTGGATGGCTTGCCGGGATGCCCCACCTCGGACGTCCGGCCGATCATGTGGCCGCGGAGCTCCTTGCCCGCCCAGCCGGTGGACGAATCGCCGACTGGGCCGGTGGGGCGGGTCGGGTCAGCTGGTGGTGAAGTAGTGGCCGTCTTCGAGGTCGGCGATCAGGCCGGGATGGACCGGCTCCCAGTCCAGCAACTGCCTGGTGTCCGCGTTCGGCATCGTGATGTCGAGCGTGATGAACGGGAAGCCCTTGAAGTGGTCCGCGGCCTGCTCGGCGGGGATGCTCATGGGCAGGACGTTCAGTCGGCGGCCGATGGTCTCGGCGATCTCGCGCACCGTGACGCCCTCCTCGGTCGCGGCGTACAGATGGGACCCGGTCGGGGCCTTGTCCAGTGCGAGCCGGAAGACACGGCCGACGTCCAGGACGTGACCGGCGGCCCATTGGTTGGTGCCGTCGCCGACGTAGCCGGACACGCCTGAGTCACGGGCGATCTTGATCAACCTGGGGATGAAGCCATGCCGGTCCCGTCTGCTGTGGGTGACCGGCGGGACCGCGACCAGCACGGCCCGCACGCCCTGATCGGCGAACCCGGCGATCGCGCGTGCGGCGGCGGAGCGGGGGTTGGCGTCGATCGCCGCATCCCGCTTCGCATCGCCGGTGTGTGTCAGGCCGACGCCGATGAGCGTCTTGCCCGTGCCGGACAGCGCCTCGCCGACGGTTCGCACCACGGCCAGGTCGGCCCTCGCCGCATCGGCGAAGTCCCGGACGGATATGGCGCCATGGTCGAACGCGAGGTGGATGACCGCGTCCGCGTCGGCCGCCGCCAGACGCAGACCGCCCAGGTCGGAGATGTCGCCACGGCGCACCTCGGCGCCCATGGCTTTGACGGTGACTGCCGAGGCGTCGGACCTTGCCAGGCCGACGACCTCGTGTCCGGCCTGGATCAGTTCGGGCACCACGGCCGATCCGATGTGGCCGCCGGCACCGGTGACGAATACACGCATGAGTAGCTCTCCTGGGGTGGAGCACCCCGCCCGGGCGGAGCGAAGTGATGTGACTTGGTGCCGTCACCCTAGCCAATGTGACGGTACCAAGTCACGTCACCTAGGCTGTCCCCATGGCTCGATGGGAACCGAACGCACGCGAACGGCTGGTGCGCGCCGCACTCGACCTGTTCGCCGAACAGGGCTACGACGCCACCACCGTCAACGAAATCGCCGATCGAGCCGGTTTGACCAAGACCACCTTCTTCCGGCACTTCCCCGACAAACGGGAGGTGCTCTTCGCTGGCCAGGACACACACGCCCGGCTCCTCGCCGACGCGATCACCGAGGCGCCCGGCCCGGTCACCCCTCTGCAAGCCGTCGGTGCCGCCCTTGACGCCATCACGGCCACCTTCACGGACGACCGCCGTGAGTTCAGCGCCAAACTCCGCGCAGTCACCGCCGACAACAGCGAACTGCAGGAGCGTGCCGCCTTGAAGCGCGGCGGACTTGCCAACGCCATGGCCGACGCACTCCGTAAGCGCGGTGTATCGGAACCGCCCGCGAGCCTCGCCGCCGAACTCGGCGTCCGCGCCTTCTACCAGGCCTTCGATCAATGGGCCGATCCAGTCAACCAGCAGACGCTCACCGAACTCGCACGTCACGCACTCGACGAACTCCGAGCCGCGATAGCGGCACTCGACTAAGAACTGCTCGGCGAGTGCCTGCGACGGCGGGGCATTCTCCACACGATGCCGGAGAAGACCGGCTTCGATGAAACCGGTAAAGAAGACCGGTACGAAGAAGCTGGCTGCGGGCAACGCCAGCCGCGTTCATCTCTGCCCTGGTCTGAGGGCAAGACCGCTGGGCCGTTGGTCACGTGGCCGGTCACGCCACTGCCCAGAAATGAAGAAGGCCCCTGATAGGGGCCTGCCAAGCTGGTGTCCGAGGTCCGACACGACCACTACGCCCACGCGCTCGTGCGGCGAACCCGCCTGGTGGTGGGGTAGATGGCTGGGCAACTGGGTCCAGGGCCCGTCGGCGTCCACAGCAGTTCGTGGCCATGCCCCCGATGGACCGTTCGCAGGTTGGTGCCCCGAGCAAGCCTGCAGGCAGAAGGATGCGGGGCTGGCCTGCGGCTTCCTGCTGGGCGACTCATCGTGGAGGGACAGTTCCGCCCCACGACGAGGGGCGGGACCCTGTGATGGCAGCGAACCGGCCGCCCGTTCCTGTTCGTGACGCTGGCGCTGGCTTTGGGCAGGTGACCACACGCCGTGTGGTCACGGCGATCGTGGGCGCGGTGGTCGGTCTCACCTTCTTGTTCGGGTTCGGGAACGTGTGGCTGCTGGCACTGCGGTTGGGGGTGCCCTCACCGGTGGCTCCGTTGGTGGCCCCGGCCGTGGACCTGTCGGTTCTGGGATTGTTGCTGGGCACGCGGTACCTCGCGCTCCACGGTGCAAGTCGCGAGCAACTCCGCCCTGCGCGTCGGCTCCTGATCTTCTCCAGCGTGACGACGTCGGCGTTGAACGTGGACGGATCCACTGATCTCCGACCAGATGGGCAAGGGTGCCTTTGACGCGGTGGGACCACTGCTGCTGATCGGATGGGCCGAGGTGGGACCCGGCTTGCTCCAAGCCATCAGTGGCGTCCATACAGGGGAACCGGCCACGTCGGCGTCCCTTGTCATCGAGCAGAACCCGGCTCAGGCAGCGCCGCGCCTGGCCGGGGCAAGCGTCCCGGGCGCCAAGGATTCGGGTTCGGTCCCTCAAGAGCACTCTGAGCAGCCCGATCAGGAAGCTATCGCAGAAGACGATCTCCTCGAACGCGCTCGCGAGGAAGACGCCTGACACTGGGAAACCCACCAACGGCCCATCTCAGCCGAAACGTTGCGCAAGCGACTCCGTATCGCTGCTGCTCGGTCCCGGATGCTGGTGGCCATGGTGCGAGCGGATCATGGCGATCGACTGCCTGCGGCGGAAGGATGATCGGGGGCTCAGTGGCCAGTCCCTTCCGACTCATCGGGCTCCGAGGATGGGCGCGAGGAACGGGTGAGGGCTGCTTCGAAACCGGACCGATAGCGGAGGGGGAGCCTCGACTGCGTAGCCGATCTCGCGCCTGCACGGCGCATGCTTGAGAGTGCCAGCTCAGATCGCGATCGCCCAGCGATCTTCGTCTGCAGCAGTAGAGGCTGCGGGCCATGTACACGCCGGGGACCGCTGAAGCCGGCTATGTCGGCGCGGGCGCAGCCCGATTCGGCACTGTGGTGGGGGCGACGGTGGCTGGGTGTCATGCCGGACGGTCATGGACTGGTCGCGAGCCGCAGGGCTGAGTTTTCCGTGCGGAGGCGTACGGAAAGCAAGGCCGCGTTGGCCACGGTGAAGAGCAGGGCGGTCGTCCACGCGCCGTAGACCAGGGGCAGAGCGATGCCTTCGGCCATCACGATCACGTAGTTGGGGTGCCGGAGCCAGCGGTAGGGGCCGTGGGTGATCAGAGGCAGGCCGGGAACGATGATGACGCGGGTGTTCCACTGCGGGCCGAGGGTCTGCACGCACCACCAGCGAACGAGGTTGGCCAGGAACACGATCGTCAGGGCGGTCCAGGTCAGTGCGGGGACGTAAGGCCGAGAGGCAAGGGCGATCTCCACGACGATGCCTGCCAGGAAAGCGATGTGAAGGACGACCATGACCGGGTAGTGGCCACGGCCGAACTCCACGCCGCCGCGCGCCATCGCCCAGCGGGTATTCCGTCGGGCCACGACGACTTCCAGCAGGCGCCCGGCGGTAATCAGGGGCATCACCATCAGCAGCCAGAAGGGGAAGGCGGTGAGTCCGGCGTCGGTCATAACGGCATCTCCTTTGCGGTTGCCTGCGGCAGGGTCACCAGCGGAGCAGGACGAGTTCGACGGCGAATCCGGGGCCCATGGCCGCGACGAGGCCGGGAGTGCCGGTCGGGGGCGGGTTGCCCATCGCGGTGTCCAGTACGTCGATGACCGATACGGACGACAGGTTGCCCCGGTTGGCCATGGAGCGGCGGGTGAGTGCGGTGGCCTCCGGGGGGAGGCCCAGGGCCCGTTCCACGGCGGTGAGCACCTTGGGCCCGCCGCCGTGGATGATCCAGCTGCCGATCCGGTCAGTCCTCAGGTCGTTGCGGGAGAGGAAGGTGTGTACGGCTTGGGGGAGATGGTCTTCGGTGAGTGTGGGCACCTCTGGTGCCAGACGGATCCGGAAGCCGTAGGAGCCGATCTCCCAGCCGAGCGCGTCCTGGCTGTCGGGTACCAGCCAACTGGCGCTGTCCACGAGTTCCGGCCCGCGGCTTTCGCCTGCCCGGTGGGCGCCGGCGGCCACCACGACCGCCGCGCCGTCGCCGAACAGGCTGCCGGCGACGATGTTCGCCATGGATCCGTCCTTCTGCTGGTAGGCCAGGGAGCAGAGTTCCACCGCCAGCAGAACGGCGATCTGGGCCGGGTGTGCGCACAGGTAGTCGCGGAGCAGGGCCAGGCCCGCGGCTCCTCCGGCGCAGCCGTTGCCGAACAGCGGGACGCGTCGGACGTCCGGCCGCAGTCCCACCCGCTGTGCCAGCCGTGCTTCCAGTGAGGGAACGGCCAGTCCCGTCACGGTGGTGCTGATGATCGCGTCGACCTCGCCGGGGCGTACCGCGGCCGCGTTCAGCGCTCCGGTCAGGGCTTGTTCGCTGAGGTCAAGGGCGGTACGCAGCCACACCTGATTGGTCTGCGTGAAGTCGTCAAGATCAGCGAGTTCGACGAGCTTGTCCAGCGGAAGGGCCAGATGCCGCGCGGACACGCCGGCGTTCGCCTCGATCTTCCGCAGCATCAGGACGCCGGTCGGGGAGTTCATGAGGGTGGCGCCCGCCAGCGTGGCCATGATTTCGTGCTGGGGGTAGTGGTAGGGCGGGAACGCCGTCCGGATGGCCGCGATCCGTGGAGCGGGCGCCGAGCCTTTGGCCGGTGATGCGTGGCCGGGTGCAGCTGGGGTGGTGGAGTGTGGCATGCGTTCCCCCATGGATCACGTTTCGTTTTTTCTGGGCGTGCGGTCAGCTGTCGTGCGGCCGGGATACGGATCGAGGGGGCCCACCAGTTGGCCGGGCCCAGCGCGCTCATGACGGCGGGCACCAGGACGCCGCGTACGAAGGCGGCGTCGACGAGCGCGCCGAGGGCCACTCCGATGCCGATGAGCTTGAGCAGGGCCACGTCGGAGGTGCCCATGGCCGCGGTGGAGAGGGCGACGGCGAGCGCGGCGGACGTCATCAGGCGGCCGGTGCGGGCGATGCCGTCGACGATCGCGGTGCGGTTGTCTCCGCAGCGCAGGTACTCCTCCCGGATACGGCCCAGCAGGAACACCTCGTAGTCCACTGACAGCGCCAAGGTGATGAGCAGGACGAACAACAGTGTGGAGACGTCGAGGACGTGCGTCACCGTGAAGCCGCCCAGCAGCGTGCGGCCATGGCCCTCCTGGAAGATCAGGACGAGGGCGCCCAGGCTCGCCCCGAGGCTGACTGCCGCTACCGCCAGCGCCTTCAGCGGTGCCACCACGCTGCGGGTGAAGAGGCCCAGCAGGAGCGCGAGTCCTACCCCCAGCGAGGTCAGGCACCACGGCAGGGCGCCCACGACGGCGTCGGCGGTGTCGGTGACCGCGGCGGCCCGGCCGCCCACGGCCGCGTCGCCGGGTGCGGGGGTGTTGCGCACGGCCCGCACCGCGTCATCGCTGGCCCGGGTGCCGGGCGCGGCCGGTGCGACGACCAGCAGCACTGCCGCCTGCTGTGCGGGGAGGGTTCGCGCGATGTGTACGGCCGCGACGCCCGCCAGGGCGTGAAGCCGGTCGGCGTACGCGGCGGCACCGGCCGTGGCGTCGGGCCCGGTGACCACCACGGTGAGGAGCCGGTCGGGCGGGGCGGCGAACTCGGTGCGCACGCGCTCGGCCGCGGCGGCCGCCGCAGTGGTGGGGGGCAGGGTCCGGTCGTCGACCACACCGAGCCGGACCTGGCTAAACGGCGCCGCCAGCAGCACCAGCAGCACTACCACCAGGCCCCCGGCCCACACCGGCCGCGCGGTGACGGCCTGGGCGGTACGCCGCCAGAACCGGCTCGGCTCCCCGGTCCTCGTGCGCCGCCACCGGGCGAGGGGGTCCCACGCCCCGGCCCGGGGACCGAGCAGGAGCAAACAGGCGGGCAGCACCGTCAGGGCGATCACCGCGGCGAGCACGGTGACGACCATGCCGGCCATGGACAGGGCGCGCAGCAAAGGCACCGGCACGAGCAGGACGGGGGCCAGACAAGCGGTGATCGCTCCGGCGGAGAAGACGACCGACCGGCCACTGGAGCGACGGGCTGCGGCCAGCGCCGCCTCAAGGCCCATGCCACGCGCTGTCTCCTCACGCACCCGGGCGAGCAAGAACAGGCTGTAGTCGACGGCCAGCCCGAGACCGATGGCCGAAGCGGCGTTCACCGCGGGCCGCGGCATGTCCACGGCCCGCGCCAGCAAACCCAGGACGGGGAGGGTGCAGCCCACGGCGAGACCGGCGACCAGGACGGGCAGCGCGGCGGAGACCAGGGATCCGTAGGCGAGGACCAGGATCACAAACAAAGCGGGTGCCGCGAGGACTTCGGCGCGCCGGAGGTCACGTTCCACCGTCTCGTCGACCGTGCGATCGGCCCACGCCTCACCGCTCGCCGCGACCTTCAGCCTGGGTACGGCCGACCGGGCGGCGGCCACCACCTGAGGCGCCGCATGTTTGCGGTCCTTGTCCGTGCCGCGCAGCCGTACCTCGACCAGTTCGGTCCGGCCGTCGCGGGAGCGCAGCCACGGATCACCCGTCGTCCCGGCCGACCACACCGCTCGTACGTCCGGCTCGCGCGCGAGGGCCCGGACGACGCGCGTGGCTTCCTCCGGCCGGTGCGGCAGCGCCAGCACCAGGTCGGGTGCCGGTACGCCCAGTTGTTCCGCACGCTGCCGGGCGCGTTCCGCCTCGGTCCCCGTGGCGACCGCGCCGCCCGTGCTCAGCGCGCCGAACGCGAGCGGTGCCAGCAGCACCGCGGCCACGCCCACCAGCGCGGCGCACAGGATGATCCACCAGGCTCGCTGCCGCGGGCCCTGCTGCGTCAACGCTCTTCCTCCCATCTGGTCCTTCTCAGGTGGCCGTGAACAGCAGGACCGCGTTCTGCCCGCCGAACCCGAAGGAACAGCTGATCGCGGTCGTCGCGTCGACCGGGCGTGGACGGCCGGCCACGATGTCCAGCTTGTGCTCGCCGTCCTGGCCCTCGAAGTTCGCGACCGGCGGGATGAGGCCATGGCGCAGGACGAGGACCGTGTACGCGGCCTGGATCGCTCCGGCCGCGCCGAGCGCGTGACCGATCACGCCCTTGGACGCGGTCACCGGCGGGACGTCGTCGCCGAACACCCGGGTCAGGGCGGCAGCCTCGGCGGCATCGTTCAACGGCGTCGAGGTGCCGTGCGCGTTGACCAGACCCACGTCGCGGGCGGCGCAGGCTGCGTCCTCCAGCGCGGTGCGGAGCGCCCGGGCCGCGCCGGCGCCGGCCGGGTCCGGGGCCACCGGATGACGGGCGTCCGCGCCGGCTCCGTAGCCGCTCAGCAGTGCCAGCGGCGGCGCCCCGCGGGCCCTTGCCTGTGGGAGGCGTTCCAGTACGAGGACGGCGGCGCCTTCGCCGAGGACGAAGCCGTCCCTCGCCGCGTCGAAAGGTCGGCTGGCCAGCTCTGGCCGGTCCCGGCGCCGGGAGAGCGCACGCATCCGGGTGAAGCAGGTCGCCGTCATCCGGGAGCGGCCGGACTCGCTGCCGCCCGCCAGGACGATGTCGCAGGTCCCCGACCGCAGCAGGTCCCGTGCGACACCGATCGCGGTCGCGCCCGAGGCGCAGGCGCTGGAGGTGGTGAAGTTCGGTCCTTGGGCGCCCAGGTCGATGGCGACCTCTCCGGCGGCCATGTTCGGCACACTGCGTGGCAGCGCCAGCGGTGAGACCCGCTCGGGGCGGCCCGCACCGAGATGGCCGAACTCGGTGACGTAGGTGCTCAGGCAGTTGGAGCCGACACCGAGCACGACGCCCACCCGCTCGGCAGGCCAACACGTGGGATCGAGCCGGGCGTCGGCGACGGCCCGCCTGGCGGCGACGAGGGCGAAGTGCACGAACCGGTCCACCCGCCGGGCGAGCGGCCGGCCGAGCTCCGCCACGGCGTCGAAACCGGGCACCTGGCAGGAGAAGTCGACGGGCAGATTCGCGAGTTCGGGGTCGGGCGCGGCCAGGGAGCGGCCCCGGCACAGGGCCGCCCAGTTCTCCTCGGCCGTGTGCCCCGCGGGAGTCACCAGGCCCAGTCCGGTGACCGCGACCTCAGCGCGCATGCTCGAACATTCGGGCGGCCTCGCCCAGTGTGGCCGCCGGGGACAGCTCCACCGCCTCCTCCGGCAGGACGATCCCGAATTCCTCCTCGGCCGCCACCACGAGTTCCATCAAGGACAAGGAGTCCATCCCCAGACTCTCGAAGGTCGTCACCGCCGTCAGCTGCTCTGGCTCCGCCTTGACGTCGAGATGACTGGTCAGCAGGGTGACCAGACGGTCGGGCAGCACCGGCTGGACGTCCTGTCCCGCTTCCTGGGTCATGCCGTGACCTCCTGTGTTCGGGTGCGGGAACGCCCGGGACCGCCGCTGGCGTTCATCCGCTCGTACAGTTCTCGTGCGCGGGACGCCTGCGCCCGCAGCCACTCCAGGTGTTGCCCCAGCCGCTGTCGGGCCTGCTCGCCGGCCGGGCCGAGGCCGGGCAGGGACATCACTCCCAGGGCGCGGAGAAGGGGCCGTACGACATGCTCGGAGTGGACGTCGAGGTCGAAGATGCCGGCGGCCGCCACCCGCAGGGCGCGGGCGCGGAAGCCGGGGATCGTCGTGCCCGGCATCTGGAAGCCGCAGATCACGTCGGTCAGGGCCGTCAGCGCCGCGTCCGGGGCCATCCGCAGAGCGTCGGCGTACAGATCCCGGTAGAAGAGCATGTGCAGGTTCTCGTCCGCGGCGATGCGCGCCATCAGCTGTTCCCCCACCGGGTCACCGCACATGACGCCCACGTTCCGGTGTGCCTGGCGGGTCGCCAGCTCCTGCACCGTCACGTATGCCAGCGCGTGCAGAACGGTCGGCAGGTCACTGCGGTAACCGGCGCCCACCTGCCGCATCCGCAGCTCCTCCAGGGCCACCGGGTCCATCGCGCGACGGGCATGGACGTAGGCCCGCATGACACAGGCGTGGCGGTCCTCCTCCGCCGTCCACCGGTGCACCCAGGTGCCCCAGGCGCCGTCCCGGCCGAACCGAGTGGCGATCTCGAAGTGGTAACTGGGCAGATTGTCCTCGGTGAGCAGGTTGACGAGTAGAGCGTCCTGCACCGCCTGCGGCAGTGCCGACTGCCGCGGATCCCAGGCGGTGCCGTCCAGAGGGCCGTCAAAGTCCCGCGCTCCGCTCCACGGCACGTACTGGTGAGGAAACCACTCCCGCGCCACGCCCAGATGCCGGTCGAGCAGACGCCCCACCGACGGCTCCAGGTCACGCAAGACCCCTGCTGTCGTGTCCGCTGCCGCATCGTTCACCTGCACCGTCTCTTCATTGCCGCGCATCCCGGCAGCAGCGCCCCGGACAGCTCCGCGGCCGCGGGCCGGCCCGCCCATACAAGATCCATATCCTGCAAACGACCGCGGCTCCGCGAGGTAACGAGGGGTCGTAAGGGCGATGATCTCAGACGGTGGCCCCAGCGGCAGGCGCACACGTGGACGGAGCTAGGGCCTGTGTGAAGTTGTGATCAGCCAGTTGCCTTCAGCAGGTCGTTGATCCAGATCATCGAGGCACGGAGGTGGAGGCCGGGGAGGTACCTCTCGGGCGACTTGTCGTATCGAGTGGCGATGCCCCGCCAGGCCTTCAGCTTGTTGATGAGCCGCTCGACCGTGTTCCGCTCCTTGTCAAGATCACTGTCGTGGCACGTAGGGCGGCCGCCCCCGCGGCCCTTCTTCTTCCGGTTGGCGGCCTGGTCCTTCTTCTCCGTAATGACTGCCTTGATGCGGACCACGGGATCTGCCCAGCAGGGCCTGGTTCAGCCGGAACTTGCGCCGTTGCCTGATACGCCGTCGCTCTTCCTGCTCGGGGGCGTCTCCGCCGTCCTGCCCGTTCTGTCCCGGCGGGCCGCCCCCTTTTGCCGCGCCCGCTCCTGTTCTGCGGCGGCTTCCTCAAGGACGTCCATGAGGTCCTCGCCGAGGTGCATCCCGGCTGCGTCGTGCTGGGCGCGGACAGTAGTGGAGCCCCCGCTGACCAGGGATAAATCCGTCTGTCCCCGGCGAGCGGCCGCGGCGATCACGCCTTCCAGAAGAGCGGAGAAGACCCCGGCGTCCCGCCAGGCACGAAAGCGCCCGTAGACCGTCGGCCACGGGCCGAACCCGGCAGGCATCTCACGCCACTGGGCGCTCGACCGAAACCGCAAGATCACCCCCTCGAACTGCTCCCGCAGTCGCTCGGGGTACGGACCGTACTCGCCTATTGGCAGGTACGGCTCGATGAACTCCCACTGCTCGTCGGTGAGTTGCCGACGTGTCACACCCAGCGTCCTATCAGGTCCCGCCCCCCCACACGGGACCAGAACCCGAGAATGATCACGACCTCACACAGGCCCTAGGGCTACGTCTCACTTGCGATCATGAAACACAAACGGTGCTGGCCGAGTCTCAGCCAGCACCGCCCGTGGGTGTATTGGTCGTGTCCGAGGGGGGACTTGAACCCCCACGCCCGATAAAGGGCACTAGCACCTCAAGCTAGCGCGTCTGCCATTCCGCCACCCGGACCGGGTTGTCGCCGCGGCGACGGGGTTAACCATAGCAAACATCTGGCCACTCTCGATCACGTCCGGAGGCCGTGGACTAGGCGGGGTCGTGGTGGGGATGCCTTGTGTGACGGGGATGTGGGGTGGCCGGGGATCTTGGGGTGCGGTGGTACGGCGAGGGAGGATGGTGGGGCCCCGTGTGGGCGCATCGGCGAACAAGGAGGCAGTGTGAGCGAGTCGAACCCGGCACGGACGATCACCGGTGAGGATGAAGTTGTCGATCTGTGCCGCGACCTGATCAGGATCGACAGCAGCAACTACGGCGACCACTCCGGTCCCGGTGAGCGCGCCGCCGCCGAGTACGTCGCGGAGAAGCTCGCCGAGGTCGGTCTCGACGCGCAGGTCTTCGAGTCCCACAAGGGGCGCGCGTCCACGGTGGCCCGGATAGAGGGGGAGGATCCGTCCCGGCCCGCTCTGCTGATCCACGGGCACCTCGACGTCGTACCGGCCAACGCCGACGACTGGACGTACCACCCGTTCTCCGGCGAGGTCGCCGACGGCTGCGTCTGGGGGCGGGGCGCGGTCGACATGAAGGACATGGACGCCATGACGCTCGCCGTCGTACGGGACCGGCTGCGCAGCGGGCGCAAGCCGCCGCGCGACGTGGTGCTCGCCTTCCTCGCTGACGAGGAGGCGGGCGGTGTGTACGGCGCGAAGCATCTGGTGCGCAACCACGCCGAGTTGTTCGAGGGTGTGACCGAGGGCATCGGCGAGGTCGGCGGCTTCTCCTTCACCGTCAACGAGAACCTGCGGCTGTACCTGGTCGAGACGGCCCAGAAGGGCATGCACTGGATGCGGCTCACCGTCGAGGGCACCGCGGGCCACGGCTCGATGACCAATGACGACAACGCGGTGACCGAACTGTGCGAGGCGGTAGGCCGGTTGGGACGGCACAAGTTCCCGATCCGGGTGACCAAGACCGTACGGTCCTTCCTGGACGAGTTGTCCGACGCGCTCGGCGTCCCCCTCGACCCCGAGGACATGGAGACCACGCTCGCCAAGCTCGGCGGGATCGCCAAGCTGATCGGCGCCACGCTGCGCAACACCGCCGCGCCGACCATGCTCGGCGCCGGATACAAGGTCAACGTCATCCCGGGGCAGGCCACCGCCCACGTGGACGGGCGCTTCCTGCCCGGCCTGGAGGAGGAGTTCCTGGCCGACCTCGACCGGATCCTGGGACCGAAGGTCAAGCGCGAGGACGTACACGCCGACAAGGCACTGGAGACCAGCTTCGACGGTGCGCTGGTGGACGCGATGCAGTCCGCGCTGCTCGCCGAGGATCCGATCGCGCGGGCCGTTCCCTACTGCCTGTCGGGCGGTACGGACGCGAAGTCGTTCGACGATCTCGGTATTCGCTGCTTCGGGTTCGCGCCGCTGCGACTTCCGCCGGAGCTTGACTTCGCCGGAATGTTCCACGGTGTGGACGAGCGGGTTCCGGTGGACGGACTGAAGTTCGGCGTGCGCGTACTGGACCGGTTCCTGGATCAGTGCTGAACGCATCTTTTCGGCCTTTAATCGGCTGCCTGTGCGGGTGTAGCCGGAAAGGGTGAATGGAAACAGGGGTACGTTGCCCTGCCTTATGAACCTCGTTAGATCAGTGCGGTCCGCGGCTGGGACCGCACTGCCAACGAGGAGGAATAATGTTCAAGAAGGTTGCCGCCACCGCGGCCGCCGCCGGTGGTCTGGTGCTCGCCGGTGCGGGCCTGGCCGTCGCTGACTCCGGTGCGCAGGGCGCTGCGATCGACTCTCCCGGCGTTGCCTCCGGCAACGTCGTCCAGGTTCCGGTCGAGGTTCCGGTGAACGTTTGCGGCAACACGATCAACGTTGTCGGGCTGCTCAACCCGACTTTCGGCAACACCTGCATCAACAAGTGACGTTGAGTCGGACCCGGTAAAGGTTCTGGTCCCGCTCGGCCCTGGGGCATACACCTGTCCGCTCCAGGGCCCTCGGCGATCGTCCGGGAATCGTCGGAAAATCCCAATGAAATCCATCCGGCCGTTCCCTCATCGCGGGCCTGCGCCCGCGGATATTCAGGTACACCAGAAGGCAGGGAATCCATGAGACAGGTCGCAAAGAAGGGCCTGATTACTGTCGTCGCGACGGGCGGTGTCCTCGCCGTCACCGGCGGCAGCTACGCCTTTGCGGACGCGGGGGCCAGCGGCGCTGCCGTTGGGTCGCCCGGTGTCGTCTCGGGCAACAACGTCCAGGTGCCGGTCAGCGTGCCGGTCAACGCGTGCGGCAACACCGTCGACGTGGTCGGGGCGCTCAACCCCACGTTCGGCAACAGGTGCGCCAACGGCTCGGAGCGCCACGAGAGCGGTGGCTACGGGCACACCGGTCAGGACCAGGGTGACCAGGGACACAGCGGCTACGGCCGCGGTGACCAGGGCCACGGCGGTGACTGGCACAGCGGCTACGGCCACCGGGACCGTGACCACGGCGGATACCAGGGCCACCAGCACAGCGGTGGCGCCCAGGCGACGGCCGTGGCCAAGGGCTCGCCCGGTGTCGCCTCCGGCAACGTGGCGCAGGTGCCGGTCGACGTGCCGGTCAATGTCTGCGGGAACAGTGTCGACGTCGTCGGCCTACTGAACCCCGCGTTCGGCAACTCCTGCGAGAACGGCGGGGGATCGGAGATCGGGCAGGCGTACAACCCGCCGCCGCAGACCGTCGTCCCGCCCGTCCAGGGCCACCAGCCGCAGGCGCCCTCGACGCCCGTGCGCCATGTGAACCGCCCGTCCGTACACCACGCGATGGCGCACACGCAGCCGCTTTCCACGGCGGCGCCCACCCTGGCGCACACCGGTGCGGACCAGATCGGCACGATCGGCGCCGCCAGCGCCGGGCTGCTGATCGGTGGGTACGTGCTCTACCGCCGGGGCCGGGTGGCCAAGCGCTGAGCAGCCGGATCGGGTCGCTGGATCGGGCATCGTCCTGATCCGGACGGGGTGGTCGCACCACAGGCGGTGCGACCACCCCGTCCGGCTGTCGGTGGCGGCTCGTGGTCACCAGGTGGCGCGTACCTGGCGGATGATCCGGCGGCGCAACCGCACCCTGCGGCTGCCGTCCGGATACAGCCGCAACCGGTCCAACTCCCAGTGCCCGTACTCCGCGTGGTCGGTCAACAGGCGCCGAGTGGCGTTACGGGAGACACCCCTGGGCACGTACACGTCTTGAAATTCGTATTCCGGCATCGAATCTATTGTGCGGGCAACCGCCCTGTACGGATAGCGTCTGCACCATGTCTGATGCCGCGCAGCCCACCGTTGCCGAGGTACGCACCGCCGCCGAGGCGGTCAAAGCAGCCATCGACCGCCATCTGGCCGCGATCGAGAACCGCTCGGGCGAGGATGATCCGGCCGTCCTCGCCGCCTTCGACTCCCTGGCCGCGGCGGCCGAGGCCTACGACGAGCTGCTCTACGACGCCTACGACGAGGTCACACCATTCGAGGTCCCGGCCGGGGACACCCTGCCCGCGTACGCGGGACCCGACGAGCCGCGCGCCGTCAGCGTGCTGATCCGGCGTGACTACACGATCGTCGACCCGCAGCGCCTGATCGCCCAGGCGGATCGGGTGGCGGATGCCGTCACCCAGGTCGGCAACGGGGTCAACGCCGGGCTCGGCGCGTTGTTCGGGGAGTACGAACCGGACGAAATCGCCTCCAGGCACAAGGAGTTCGGACTGGAGGAGGGCGACTCCACGCTCTGGGTCACCGCGGTGGAACCGGCCGAACCGGGGGAGTGGCTGGCAGCCCCCTTCGACCAGGCCGACCCGGAGATGATCGTCTGCCGGTTCGACGTCAGCGCCGTGTTCGACGACGAGTTGGAGTCACTCGACCCCGACCGCTGACGGCGGGCAGGCGCTCACCCCCCGGCCGTCTGCTCGCGAAGGACCGTACGCAACCGGGTCGTACGGTCCTTGGCCGGCACCTCGGCGACCGCTCGGGGCAGTGCCTGGTCGACGCCCTGCACCACCGACAGATGGCGCTCCGCTCGGCTGAACGCCGAGTACACCCACTGCCGGGTCAGCGTGGCCGCGGCGTCCCCCGGCAGCACCACGACCACCGCGGGCCAGCGCGCGCCGACCGCTTGGTGCGCCGTCACCGCCCAGCCGTGCCGTACCGCCGTGGCCACCTGCTCGCGCGGTACCACGACCGGGCCGCCCTCGCAGTCCAGCCGCAGCCCGGCCGCTTCGGCCGAGACCACGGTGCCGGGCAGCGCCCGGCCGGGGCCGGGGACGTACACCACCCGGTCGCCGGGGTCGAAGCCCGCGTAGCGGCCGGGGCCGGGGTTGAGGCGCTCCTTGAGCGCGGCGTTCAACGCGCGGGTGCCCGCTGCCCCGCCGTGGCCCGGGGTGATCACCTGCGTCCGCTCGGCCGGTACGCCGATGGCGCGCGGCACCGAGTCGGCGACGAGTTGCACGGTGCGGTGCACCGCTTCACCGGCGTCCCGCACCGGGACGACGACCACTTCCTTCTCCGGCGCCTCCACGGCCGCGAACTCGCCGACGCCGATGCCGGAGACCAGTTCGCCGATCGGCCCGGGATCCGGTGTCCTGGACGCGACCTGCGGGCACACCTTCGCGGCCAGCAGATCGGCGAACACCCGCCCGGGACCCGCCGACCACAGCACCCCCGGATCCCCGCTGAGCACCAACCGGGCGCCGTCCGGCACCGATTCGACCAGGGTGGCCGCCCGTTCCACGTCCAGCTGCGGCGCGTCCAGCACTGCGAGCAGGTCCAGCTCCAGCGCGCCGTCCGCGCCGCGCCCCGGCCCCTCGCCGCCGGACAGCAGCCCGTCGACCGTGAGCGCCGCCTGCTCGCCGTCCGCGCCGAGGAGTTCGGCCAGCCGTCGCCTGCCGTTCTCGGTGTGCGCCGCCGCGTAGGCGCGCAGGCCCGCGGCGCGGGCCGCCGCCACCAGGGCGGCCGGTTCGGCGCGGGCCGCCTCGCCGCCGGTGTGTGCGGTCAGGCCGCTTCCGGCGGCGGCGAGGATCAGTTGTGCCGCCGAGGGGGAGGGCGCCTCGGCCTCGGACGGCTCCCACGGGGTCGCGGCCGTCTCGAAGGTGTTCAACAGCCGTACCAGACCGTCCGCGAGGCTCTCCTCGGCGAGCGCGTAGCGGTCAAGTCCCAACAGCAGGGTGACCGGTGCCTCGTCATCGGGCGCCGCGCCCTCCTGCTCGTCGTGGAAGACCATCAACTGGCCGTCCTCCACCGCCTTGCGCAGCGTGGCGTCCGCGTCGGCGACCGACTGCTTCTGTAGCGCGGTGGCCAGTACCGACCACTCGAGCGCCGTGTGCCCGGCCTCCGCCGCCCGCTCCAGCAGCCAGCCGACCACCGCCCGGCCGCGCCGCTCGTCATCGGGGCGGCAGGACGCGCCCAGCAGCGTACGCGCGAAGCCGTCGGCCTGGTCGACGCGCACCGCGGGCAGCGACAGCACCAGCCAGGGATCCTCGGCCAGCAGTTCCCCGGCCCGCTCGCCGAGCCGTTCCACGGCCGGTTCCGCGAGCGCCTCCGGTGCGCCACCGCGGCCCAGCACCTGACGGGCCGCCTCGACCGGCTCGCCGGACAGCGCGACCGGGCGCACGGGCTCGGGGGCGGGCGCGGGCCGCTCCGCGGGCGCCGGACGCTCGGGCGGCGCGGGGGGCTGCGCCCGGGGGGCTGTGCCCTCGCCGCGCTCTATCGCCCGTACCGCCTCGGCGAGGCGGGCCAGCTCCTGCGAGGGCTGCCCGGGGTGTGCGCCCTCGGCCGGGGTACGGTCCGTGCTCACTGTGCTGCTCCGTTCGCTGCTCGGCTGGGGCGACGCCGATCGGCGGCGGGTGCGTCGCTCACAACGTGCTCCAGTCGTGGTCGGGATAGCGATGCACCGGCGCCGAGACATCGTCCAACGCCTGGTCGATCTCATCCGGAAGCGTAAGCGCCTCCACTGACAACGCCTGGCCGAGCTGCTGCGCGGTACGGGCGCCGAGGATCGGCGCGGCCACTCCCGGCCGGTCCCGTACCCAGGCGAGGGCGGCCTGCAGCGGGGTGACGGCCAGGCCGTCGGCGGCCGTCACGACCGCGTCCACGATGCGGCGCGCGGTCTCGTCGAGGTACGGCGCGACGAACGGGGCCATGTGCTCCGAACCGCCGCGGGAGTCCGGCGGCGTGCCGTGCTGGTACTTGCCGGTGAGGACGCCACGGCCGAGCGGCGAGGAGGGGAGCAGTCCGACGCCGAGGTCCAACGCGGCGGGCAGCAGCTCGCGTTCGACACCGCGCTGGAGCAGTGAGTACTCCATCTGCACCCCGGCCAGCCGGGTGCGGCCGGGCGCCGCCGACTGCCAGGTGGCGGCCTTCGCCAGTTGCCAGCCGGAGAAGTTGGACACCCCCGCGTACCGGGCGCGGCCGGAGACGACCGCGATGTCGAGGGCCTGCAGCGTCTCGTCCAGCGGGGTCCCCGGGTCGAAGGCGTGCACCTGCCACAGGTCGACGTGGTCGGTGCCGAGGCGGCGCAGTGAGGCGTCCAGCGCGGAGAGCAGATGACCGCGCGAGCAGTCGAACCGCCGGTCCGGGTCCGGGACGCTGCCCGCCTTGGTGGCGATCACCAGGTCGCAGCGCGGTACCAGGTTGTCCAGCAGTCGGCCCAGCAGGTACTCCGCGCCGCCGTCGGCGTAGACGTCCGCGGTGTCGACAAGGGTGCCGCCCGCCTCCCAGAACGTCTTGAGCTGGTCGGCGGCCTCCCGCTCCCCGACGTCGTGCCCCCAGTTCAAGGTCCCGAGACCGAGCCGTGAGACGCGCAGTCCGGTACGGCCGAGATGCCTTTGCTCCATGCCGGGTGAGACTACTGAGGTTAGCGGCACCGTGGTGCCGGGGGCGCGGGGGAGCGTGGTCCGGGCGCGGCGGCGCCGTCGAGCGGTGTGGCACATCCGACAGACGCTGATCGGCGCGGTCCGCGCTACCCTCCCGGGAGGACGAGTTACTGATCAGTAAGGGGAGCGGTATGGCGAGCGGAATGCGGCTCGGGATCAACCTCGGGTACTGGGGCGCCGGGATGGACGCGGACAACCTCGCCGTGGCGCGCGAGGCGGACCGGCTGGGCTACTCGGTGTGCTGGGCTGCCGAGGCGTACGGCTCGGACGCGGCGACCGTGCTGTCCTGGGTCGCGGCGCAGACCGAGCGCATCGACGTCGGGTCGGCCATCTTCCAGATCCCGGCGCGCACCCCGGCCATGACCGCGATGACCGCGGCGACCCTGGACTCGCTGTCCGGCGGCCGGTTCCGGCTCGGGCTCGGCGTCTCGGGACCGCAGGTCTCGGAGGGCTGGTACGGCGTCAAGTTCGACAAGCCGCTGGCCCGCACCCGTGAGTACGTCGAGATCGTCCGCAAGGCGATGTCCCGTGAGCGCCTGACCCACCAGGGCGAGCACTGGACGCTGCCGCTGCCCGACGGCCCCGGCAAGCCGCTGAAGCTCACGGTGCACCCGGTGCGCGAGTACATCCCGCTGTACATCGCCGCGATCGGCCCGAAGAACCTGGAGCAGACCGGTGAGATCGCCGACGGCGCGCTGCTGATCTTCCCCGCCGCCGAGCACCTGGAGGAGACCGCGCTGTCCTCGCTGCGCGCCGGTCGTGAGCGGGTGGGCAAGACGCTGGAGGGCTTCGACGTCTGCCCGACGCTGCCGATCGCGATCGGTGACGACGTCCATGCGCTCGCCGACCAGTTCCGTCCGTACACCGCGCTGTACGTCGGCGGCATGGGCAGCCGGAAGCAGAACTTCTACAACCGCCTTGCGCAGCGCATGGGTTACGTGAAGGAAGCCGCCGAGATCCAGGACAAGTACCTGTCAGGCGACAAGGCGGGCGCCGCGGCGGCGGTGCCGCACGATCTGATCGACAAGACCTGCCTGCTCGGCCAGGTCGACCGGATCGCCGACCGGATGCGGGCGTACGCCGAGGCGGGCGTGACCACCCTGACGCTGTCGCCCGCGGGGTTCACCCTGGACGAGCGGATCGCCGCGCTGCGCGCCGGAGTTGAGGCGGTGGAGCGCGCCGGACTGGCCTGATCGCCGGCTCCCCTCGGCTCGGCGGCCCCACCGCGCCGCCGAGCCGACCGGCACCTGAACAGGCGACGCCCGAACTCAGCCCGGCACCAGCCGCCCCAGCAGCCTGCCGAACGCGATCAGCCGCGCTATCTGCCCCGGCCCGCCGTCCTCAAGGGACTTGCTGAACCGGAACGCCTCCGGCCGGACCCGTGCCGAGGCCACCGGGGAGTCCGGATCCGTCTGCACCGCGCTGAGTTCGTGCGGCGTCGCCGTGGCCAGCACCAGATAGACCCCGCGGTCCACCCGCTGCCCCCGCTCGTCGCGGCCGACCAGGGTGCGCATCCCCACGTGCCCGATGGCGTCCAGCGGCAGCACCTGGATCGAGGAGTCCAGCACGGTGCCGCCCGGCGCCGCCACGTCCGTCAACTCCTCGCTGTGCCACAGGATCAGCCGTCGACCGTCGCACACCGCCGCCTCCTGCCAGACCGAGGCGCCGGACTCCGTCAGGTCGACCACCCGCTCCAGGGTGAAGCCGCGCACCCTGCGGCGGCCCAGCACGCCCGCGATCGCCTCCAACGCGATGTCGGCGTGCAGGAAGTAGGCCCGGGCGGCGTCGTCGAGGCGTTCGTACGGGGACCAGTCGGAACCGGCCGGTCCCGGCCGCCCGGCTGTCGCATGGCGTCTGGCGGCCTTGCTGAAGATGTCCACTGCTTCGCGATCCCGTCCCCTGGCGTACCACCGATCCCATCGCACCTTACCCAGCCCCACTGACGGTGCGTGGGGCGCCTGTGACGGGAAGTGGTACCGGACGGTGGTGCGCGGCGGACGGGCCGACACCATGTGGGGACGTTTCTGCGGCCGTGGTGGGGGCTCGGGCGTCTTCCCCGCCACGGCCGTCACCGAGCACAACGCGCCGCAGGGCGAACGGTTACGCCGTACGACCCAGTCCTGACGCGGGGAGAACCGATACGGCATGTGGCCAGGGAAGGCGCCGGACCGACAGCACCGGGAAGGACGGGCGCACGGCGGTCAACCCCCCGCGGTTCACCCGGATTTCGGTCGGCGCGCGGCCCCGCCCGCCGATCACCCTCCTGAGCCGACGAACCAGTGTGGGCCCCCGTTCGGCCGCCCCACGGGCGGTGCGGGACCACGCCGGGAGCTTCTGCGTTGTCAGACCCTGGCCGTACGCTCGGAACCATGCCCATCGTGATCCTGGTCCGGCACGGCCGGTCCACCGCCAACGCCGACGGAGTGCTCGCCGGATGGAGCCCCGGTGTGGGCCTGGACGAGCGCGGCGCCGCCCAGGCCGCGGCGCTCGCCGGCCGACTCGCCGATCTGCCGATCACCGCCGTGGTCAGCAGCCCGCTGCAGCGCTGCCGGGAGACCGTGCGCCCGCTGCTGGACGCCCGGCCCGAGCTGCCCAGCCACACCGACGACCGGATCGGCGAGTGCCGGTACGGCGACTGGACCGGCCGCAAGCTCACGGAGCTGGCCGACGAGCCGCTGTGGCAGACCGTCCAACAGCACCCGTCGGCCGCCGTCTTCCCCGGGGACGGCGGGGAGTCGGTACGCGCCATGCAGTCCCGGGCCGTCGACGCGATACGGGAGTGGAACGCCTGGATCGAGGACCGGCACGGACCGGAGGCGATGTACCTGGTCTGCTCACACGGCGACATCATCAAGGCGATCGCCGCGGACGCGCTGGGGATGCACCTGGACCTGTTCCAGCGGCTGTCGGTGGAGCCCTGTTCGGTCACGGCCATCCGGTACACGCCGGTGCGGCCGTATCTGCTGCGGCTCGGCGACACCGGGGAGTTCGGCGGGTTGCCGCCCCGACCGTCGGTGCCGTTCGGCGGCGGTGACGACGCGGTGGTGGGCGGAGCCACCGGCGCACCGTGATCGGCTTCCGCAGTAGGGTGGTGCCGCGGATTCCGCGCGATCACGTGCTGGTACGTGAAGCGAGCAAGTAACCAAACAGCCGAGCAAACGGAGCGGGACGTGCCCCGTCAGGTGTTCTTCTACGAGCAGCCGGACCGGTTCGTGGCCGGTACGGTCGGGCAGCCGGGCCAGCGCACCTTCTTCCTCCAGGCGACCGCGGCCGGGCGCACCACCAGCGTGGCGCTGGAGAAGACCCAGGTGGAAGCGCTGGCCGAGCGCATCGACGAGTTGCTGGACGAGGTCGTACGGCGCAGCGGCGGCAGCGCCGCGGTACCCGCGGTGGCACCGGCCGAGCTGAACGACACCGCGCCGCTCGACACCCCCGTGGAGGAGGAGTTCCGGGTCGGCACCATGGCCCTGGCCTGGGACACCACCGCCGAGCGCATGATCCTGGAGGCCCAGGCGCTGGTGGAGATCGACGCCGACTCCGAGATGTCCTCCGAGGACCTGGAGGCGGCGGAGGAGATGCTGCTCCAGGACGAGGAGAACGGTCCGCCGATGCTCCGGGTCAGGCTGACCGGGGCGCAGGCCAGGTCGTTCGCCAAACGGGCCCTTGAGGTCGTCTCCGCGGGCCGCCCGCCGTGCCCGCTGTGCAGCCTGCCCCTCGACCCGGAAGGACACGTATGCCCGCGCCAGAACGGGTACCGCCGGGCGGGGTGAGCGCCGCCCGCCCGAGCGGTGTGGACGGCGTGGAACTGCTGGCCAAGGGCGGGCTGACCGTCCGCGGGCAGGTGCGGGAGGCATCCAACGCGGTGCTGTACTGCGCCGTGGAGTACGACGGCGGCAAGGCCAACTGCGTCTACAAGCCGATAGCCGGTGAGCGGCCGCTGTGGGACTTCCCCGCGGGCACGCTGGCCGCCCGCGAGGTGGCCGCCTACCTGGTCTCCGAGGCCACCGGCTGGGACCTGGTGCCGCCCACCGTGCTGCGCGACGGGCCGTACGGCGAGGGCATGTGCCAGCTGTGGATCGAGGCCGATCCCGGCGCCGAGCTGCTGGCGCTGGTCGAGGACGACGAGCCCGGCGACGGCTGGAAGGCGGTGGCCTTCGCCGAGATCGGCGAGGGGCGCACCGCGCTGCTGGTGCACGCCGACGACGAGCGGCTGCGGCGGCTCGCGGTACTGGACGCGGTGATCAACAACGCCGACCGCAAGGGCGGCCATCTGCTGCCGACCGCGGACGGGCACCTGTACGGGATCGACCACGGCGTCTCGTTCCACACCGACGACAAGTTGCGCACCCTGCTGTGGGGCTGGGCGGGCGAGCCGCTGACCGAGGACGCCCGTACGGCGCTGCGGCGGCTGACCGAGGCGCTCGGCGGCGACCTGGGCGAGCGGCTGTCCGAACTGCTCACCGACGCCGAGCTGGCGGCGCTACGGGCCCGGGTGGCCACGCTACTCAGCACCGGTCGGCATCCGGAGCCGAGCGGACGCTGGCCCGCGATTCCCTGGCCGCCGGTCTGACACCGCCGCCATGCGGTCAGCGCGCAGTGAAAGCACGTTGTGCCGCAGAACGCAAGACCGTGAATCCGGCCATCCCTGGTTGTCCCGGCTCGTATCCGGATCACCCGTCCGGTTAGGCTCAAGGCATGCATGCCTGGCCCGCTTCGGAGGTTCCGGCCCTGCCTGGCAGGGGACGCGAACTCCGCCTCCACGACACCGCGACGGGCGGTCTGGTGACCCTGGACCCCGGTCCCGTTGCCCGCATCTACGTATGCGGCATCACTCCATATGACGCCACCCACATGGGGCACGCGGCCACCTACACCGCGTTCGACCTCGTGCAGCGCGTGTGGCTCGACACGAAGCGGCAGGTCCACTACGTACAGAACGTCACCGATGTCGACGACCCGCTGCTGGTGCGGGCGGCCGAGACCGGAATCGACTGGACCGAGCTCGCCGAGCGCGAAACCGCCCTGTTCCGCGAGGACATGACGGCCCTACGGCTGCTGCCGCCGCGGCACTACATCGGCGCGGTGGAGGCCATTCCCGGGATCGTGCCGCTGGTTGAGCGGCTGCGGGACGCGGGTGCGGCCTATGAACTCGACGGCGACATCTACTTCTCGGTGGAGTCCGACCCGGACTTCGGCAAGGTCTCCGGGCTCGACGCGGCGGCCATGCGCCATCTGTCCGCCGAGCGCGGCGGCGACCCGGACCGGCCGGGCAAGAAGAACCCGCTGGACCCGATGCTGTGGATGGCCGCCCGCGACGGTGAGCCGAGCTGGGACGGGGGCTCGCTGGGGGCCGGTCGTCCCGGCTGGCACATCGAGTGCGTGGCCATCGCGCTCGACCACCTCGGCATGGGCTTCGACGTGCAGGGCGGCGGCTCCGACCTCGCCTTCCCGCACCACGAGATGGGCGCCTCGCACGCCCAGGTGCTCACCGGTGAGTTCCCGTACGCCAAGGCGTACGTGCACGCCGGGATGGTCGCCCTGCACGGCGAGAAGATGTCCAAGTCCAAGGGCAACCTGGTCTTCGTCTCCAAGCTCCGCAAGGACGGCGTCGACCCGGCCGCCATACGGCTGGCCCTGCTGGCGCACCACTACCGCGCCGACTGGGAGTGGACCGACGAGGTGCTCACCGAGGCCGTGGCACGGCTCGGCCGGTGGCGCGCGGCCGTGTCGCGTCCTGACGGACCGTCCGCCGACGCGCTGGTCGAGGAGATCCGCGCGGCGCTCGCCGACGACCTCGACGCCCCCGCCGCACTGACCGCCGTGGACCGCTGGGCGGCGGCGCAGCAGGCCGGGGGCGGTACGGACACCAGCGCACCGGGACTGGTCTCCCGGGCGGTGGACGCCCTGCTCGGCGTCGCGTTGTAGGGCGATCAGGGCGGAGAACGGAAGAAACGTATCGGCGGTGGGGCGCCCCCCGCCCCGGCGCCCCCCCCC
>NZ_JANFNH010000040.1 GCF_024436055.1 Streptantibioticus rubrisoli
CAGCAGGTCACCGACCCCGACACCATCGAGCGACTGGTCGCCGAGGCGCGTAGCAAGCCCTGGGCGGGCGGCGATCGCGAGCTGTGGATCCGCATCGAACCGGAACACATCACGGGTCGTCTGATCCAGGTGCGCTGACGGCACCGGCAGCGGCGCCGTGCGGAACCGGTGTCGCGGTGGCGCCGCGAGGAGCAACCGATACGCGAGACAAGCGTTGAGGAGGCGCGTCTGTGCCTGACAAGGAGCACCCGACAGGGAACGGGACGCCGCACGGCCGGATGGAAGGGCGGCTGCCCCGGCCGGTGTACCAGCGGGAGCTGTTCCGCCTTCAGACGGAGCTCGTCAAGTTGCAGGAGTGGGTACGGGTCAACGGCGTTCGGCTCGTCGTTGTCTTCGAAGGGCGTGACGCGGCCGGAAAGGGGGGTGTGATCAAGCGGGTCACCGAGCGGCTGAACCCGCGCGTCACCCGCATCGTGGCGCTGCCCGCACCGACGGAGCGCGAACGCGGACAGTGGTACTTCCAGCGCTACGTCCGAGAGCTCCCGACGGCGGGGGAGATCGTGCTGTTCGACCGCAGCTGGTACAACCGCGCCGGTGTCGAGCGCGTGATGGGGTTCTGCACCGCCGAGGAGTACGAGCGCTTCCTGTGCCAGTGCCCAGTCTTCGAGCGGATGCTGGTGCAGGACGGCATCCTGCTGCGCAAGTACTGGTTCTCCGTCAGCGACGCCGTACAGGAGCAGCGGTTGCGCAACAGGCTTGAGGATCCGGTCCGCCGCTGGAAGCTCTCCGCGGTGGACCTGGAATCCATCACGCACTGGGAAGCGTATTCCCGCGCCAAGGACGAGATGTTCGCGCACACCGACACCCCCGAGGCGCCCTGGTACGTCGTGGAAAGCGACGACAAACGCAGCGCCCGGATCAACATGATCGCCCATCTGCTGGCGTCGGTGCCCTACCGGGAAGTCGAGCCGGAGCCACTGCGCCTGCCAGCCCGACCACCGGCGACCGGCTATCAGCGGCCACCACGTGGTCGGCAGAGGTACGTACCCGACCACGCTGCTGCCCTGATGAATGACGAGGGAGCCGAGGAGTAGCGCCGCCGCTGGCTGAAGGCCGATGGCGTGCTGCGGGTGCGCGCAGCGCTCGCTCGTGGGGGTGTCCAGCAGCAGCTGCCTGCCCGTATATAGCACGCCACTTTGGGCGTAATGTCTGGTGTGGGTGGTAGGAGCATCGGGCCTGGGAGCCGGTGATCATGGTCGTGTCAGGAATCCGTGGGGTGTGCCGATCACGCGAGCGGCTTCTTGGGCAGCTCTGGCGGGACCGTCGGCTGGACCCCACGGCGTTGGCACCGGCGTCGGCTCGGAAGCGCAGCGTCAGCCGGACAACGGCGGCCAGGGCGTGGGCGCACCCGGTGCCGCTGTCGCGTGGGAAGTCATCGCTGGCCAAGGGCGTCGTGGAGCTGGTGGACTCCCGTGTCCGCGCGGCGGTCGCCGACCGGCTCACCTTCGAGGGGACTCAGAGCGGCATCGGCTCCTCCAGGCTGAGGACCACCGGGAACGGGTACCGGGGCACCGGGCGATCGTGATGGCGCGCGGCGGGAAGGGTGAGCACTCGAAGCAGTCGCGCCACCCTGACCTGCTACTGCGCCTGGACGCCGAGTTGGGCCGGATCGACGAGCAGCTACGCGCCCTGGCCGACGCCAAGGACCGGATTCAGGGTCTGTTGGACGCGGTGGTGGCGATCACCCGGGAACTGGAGTTGCCCGCGGTGCTGCACCGTGTCGTGACCACGGCCATGGACCTGGTCGGCGCCCGCTACGGGGCACTGGGCGTACTCGACCGCTCCGGCGAGTGCCTCGCGCAGTTTGTCGCCGTCGGCCTGTCCGATGGGGAACGCGCGGCTCTGGCCGACGTGGACTTCCCCCGAGGCATGGGGGTGCTCGGACACTTGATCCGCCACCCCGAACCCCTGAGGACCGGCGACATCTCCTCCCATCCGACCTCGGTCGGGTTCCCGACCGGCCACCCACATCTGCGCACCCTGCTCGGCGTGGCCATCAGCGTCCGCGGCGAGATCTACGGCGACCTCTATCTCTCCGAGCGACGTGACGGACAGCCCTTTGACGCCGACGACGAGAACATCGTCGTTGCCCTCGCCAGCGCCGCTGGCATCGCGATCGAAAACGTCCGCCTCTTCGAACAGGTTCGTGCTGGATCCGAGCAGTTCCAGCGGCTCTTGCTGCCGACGCTGCCCGACATGCCGCCCTTTGACGCCGCCGCCATCTACCGGCCCGCCGCCGAGCCCAACCGACTCGGCGGGGACTGGTACGACGCCGTCCCACTGCCCGACGGCGCGGTAGCGGTCGTCATCGGCGACGTGGTCGGTCATGACCTCAATGCCGCAGCCGCCATGGCCTCCACCCGCAACATGCTGCGCGCCTTGCTGTTCGACCAGTGCACTCCGCCCAGCGCTTGCCTCGCCCGGCTGGACCGCACCCTGCAGACCATCACCGACACCCCCGTCACCACGACCAGCCTGGCACGCATCGAACCCGACGGGCCTGCCTGGAGGCTGCACTGGAGCACCGCCGGCCACGTCCCACCTCTGCTGATCACCCCCGGCCGCCGGGCGAAATACCTCTTCGCCGAGCCGGGACCACCGCTGAACGTCATCAGCGGGCAGCACCGGCCCGACCACACCCACCCGCTGCCCCTGGACGCCACCGTGGTCTTCTTCACCGACGGCCTCATCGAACACCCCGACCACCCCATCGACGAGAGCCTGGACGAACTGGCCGAACTCGCCACCAGGCACGCGGCCCTGCCCCTGCAGGACTTCGTGCAGGCACTGGCCGACCACCACCCCAGCGACGGCCACGACGACATGGCCATCCTCGCCCTACGCAGCCCGCCGCGCTGATCCCGCGGGCAGCCACCGCGGTGCGGCTGGCGCGCAACCTCAATGCGCGACAGCAGCCACAACCACAACCGCAACGCTCACCTGCCGGATCCGGAACACGACGTGGCACGAGCTCATCCAGATGAGCGGTGGCGTGGTGGATCCGGCGCGGGCGGCGGAGCATGGACTACGAGGTGAAGCCGAGGGAAAGACCTCACAATGGCTGTCACTGGCCGTGACAGGCTCTCACGCTGTGGCATGACGGTGGTGTGGATATGCGCCGTCGCCGCGCTGTACTACGCCTCGGGCAGGCTGGGCCTGCTCCAGCAGGTCGTGCGCGGCCAAATCACACCGCTGTGGCCACCGACCGGCATCGCCCTGGCCAGCCTGCTCCTCGTCGGTCTGCGGGTCTGGCCCGGGATCGCACTCGGTGCGCTGCTGATCAACATCCCACTCGGCCCGTCCCTGCCCGCCGTGCTCGCGATCACGGCGGGCAACACACTCGCGCCCCTGTGCTCCTACGCGCTCCTTCGCCGTTCGGGGTTCCGCACCGAGATGAACCGCCTGCGAGACGCACTCGCACTGGTCTTCCTCGGTGCGTTCACCGGCATGCTCATCAGCGCGACGGTGGGCAGCAGCACCCTGCACCTCGCCGGTGTGCTGCCCGCAGGTGGGTACTGGACCGCGTGGTGGGTCTGGTGGACCGGCGACGCGATGGGCGTCCTGGTGGTCGCGCCGGTGCTGTTCGTCCTCCACGCGGCGCGCTGGCCGAAGGACACACCACCATCTCGATGGGAGGAGGGATCGCTGCTTGTGGCGGCCACCATCGGCGTCGGTTTCCTGGAGACCGCTCCGGTACCGCTGACCTTCCTTGCCTTCCCCTTGCTGACCTGGGCGGCCTTCCGCTTCCAGCGCGCCGGTGCCGCACCCTGCGCGCTGGTCGTGTCCACCTTCGCGATCATCGCCGCCACCCGCAGATCGGGGCCGTTCGCCGGGCACAGCCTGCTCACCGACATGATCGCTCTGCAGGCGTTCAACGGCGCTGCCGCACTGACCGCGCTGTTGCTCGCCGCGGCCGTCACCGAGCGAAACCAGACCCATGAGGAGATCGAGCAAGCCTGCAGGCGGCTCGCCGAGATGGCGGCGAGGAACGCGTCGCAACCTGGCGGCCCACCGGTGCTTCCCGACGGCTGGGACAACGAAGGGCAAAACGGCGGGCGGGCCCGACCACCGTGAACAATCGACAGCACCGTGGCAGGACGGGCGACACGGTGGTCGGCTGCCGTTCCATGGCGGGTCGAATGGCCGCTTGGACGTGGCCTGGCGTCGGGAACGCGTCCGACTGCTTGGGCGTCCGGCTGATCCCACCTCGGTGCGGCCCGATGGACCTGGCCTCTCCACCGTGGGCAGAGGGGCCATCCCACGCCTCAGTGCTCACTGTTGAGCCCGCGGTCGGCGAAGCGCACGGCTGGCCGTAGTGTTCGTGCGGCCAGGGCCCAGCTGAGCTCTACCGCGGTGTCCGGTGCGTCCAGGCAGGTGCCGGTCAGCTCCTCGAAACGGCGCAGCCGGTAGCGGATGGTGTTGACGTGGACGTGGGAGGTTCGGGCCGCTTCAGCGATGCGCCGTCCTGCCTCGAAGTACCGCCGCACCGACTCCTCGATGAGCAGGCCGAACTCCCCTTCCGCTTCGAGCGGGCTGAGATAGCGGTCGAGTAGCAGTTCGGCGAGTTCCGGTTCGGCGACGACCGCCACCCGCCAGGACAGATCGCCCAGGTCGTACACACCGCGCAGGCCGTAGGCGCGGGCGGCGTCCAGCAGTCGGCCGGCGGCACGGAACGAGCGGTGCACCGCACCCAGTTCCATCGGCGGGCCGAGTCCCGCCGCCGCCTCCAGGTCGCCGATCTGCGGCCTGGCCTTGACGACCCCGGCGACCCCCTCGTCCAGTACGGCGAGCAGTGCGCCGCAGCCGTGTGCCCGGCACTGCGCGTCCAGCGTCCGCTCCAGCCGGTCCACAGTGCAGTCCGCGCTCGGTACGGCTCTAAGAGCCCGGTAGGGCAGCGACGGGTCCAGTCCGTAGATCGCCGCGCCGCTGTGTACCTGCGCCGTGCTCAACGTCCCGTAGAGCAGTCCGCGCAGGAAGTCGGCACGGCGGCGGGCGTCGAACAAGGCGGCGGCGACCTCCGTCTGCCGGTGGACGGTCGCGATCTGCAGGCTCTCGATATCGGCCAGTTCCCACAGGTTCTTGGTGCACTCCACAATGAGCCCGGGATCCAGCCCCTGGCTGGTCGCCTCGGCGATGAAGAGGTCGCGTATCGCGCTCAGCGCGTGGCGGAAGGCGCGCAGCCCGTCATCCAGTGGCACACCTCGGGAGGCCCGGTCGCGGGCCACATCGGCCTCGTCGAGCTCCTCCCGCGCAGGCACCCTGCCCTCCCGCAGTACCTCGAGTGCCCGTTGGAAGTGCCGGTGCCATATCTGGTCGAGGAGTTCGCGCGGGACGGCGCGGTAGGAGGGTACGCGGTCGGTCAGTTCGGCGTGGAGCCGTCCGCCCAGTTCCTCCTGCCGGGCGGCCATCGCCGCGATGACCTGTTCGAGGGCCACAGCGTTCGGCCGTGCGGGCATCGGGCCTCCCCTCCGCACTGTGCGGCGCGCACCACCGTTGTAGAAGTGCACAATAGCCCGCCCTCGTGCGTTGGCCAGGGGGCCGTCGACATTCGCACCACCGCGAACGCACAGTGGCATCCGGCGGGATGGCCGCCCGCGACGTTTCGTACGGCAACCGTCGCGCGCCGGTCGACCCGTCCCAGCTGCCGTGCAACCGACCTTCACGACCAAACTTGCGGAGACCGCCATGCCTGACGGGCACAACCGACCACGCGGCGCCGCCGTGGACACCACGCCACGCCTGACCCCACTGCCCGAGGACGGATGGGCCCCGTCCACTCGCGAGCTGCTCACCCCCATCGCCCGGGACCGCGATGGCCGGGTCGCCAACGTCTTCACCACCCTGGTACGGCACCCGGAGCTGTTCCGGCGTTTTCTGCCGTTCGGTGGTTATCTGCTGCGCGACGGCAGACTCCCGGCCCGCACCCGGGAACTGCTGATCCTGCGCACCGCGTACAACACCGGGGCGGGGTACGAGTGGGGGCGCCATGTGCCGCTGGCCCGGGCCGCCGCGGTCACCGACGAGGAGATCCGGCGCGTCGCCGCAGGCCCGGACGCCGCGGGCTGGGCGCCTGCCGACGCCTGGCTGCTGCGCGCCGCGGACGAACTGCACCGCGGCGCAAGCCTGTCCACGGCCACCTGGTCCGCACTCGCCGCCGACCACGACGAGGCGCAGCTGATCGAGATCACCATGCTCGTCGGCCAGTACCACATGGTGGCGTTCTTCCTGAACTCCGCAGGCACCCGGCTCGATCCCGGCTACGAGTTGCACACCCTGCCCGCCACCGTAGGCAGGGAGCACCCGGCGGCGCCTGCGGCTCAGCACCCCGCGCCCCCCTCCGTCGGCCGTCTGGCGGGGAGGAACGTGCTGGTCATCGGCGCTGGCACCCGCCCCAGCGAGGATTCGGCGGCCCCAGTGGGCAACGGTCGGGCGGTGGCCGTCCTGGCCGCACGCGAGGGAGCGGCCGTGGCCTGCGCCGACATCTCCTCGCCTGCCGCGGCGGCCACCGCCGCCCTGGTCGGCGAGGAGGGCGGCCGAGCCGTCACCGTCTCCGGTGACGCCACGGACCCCGACCAGTCCTCGGCCATGATCGCCGAGGCGCGGTGCGGACTCGGCGCACTGGACGCCATCGTGGTCAACGTCGGCATCGGCCTGGGCACGGGCCTGGCCGACACATCCGCGCAGGAGTGGGAACAGGTGATGGCAGTGAACCTGCGTGCGCCCTTCCTCGCGGCCAAGTACGGCCTGCCGGCACTCGCCGACGGGGGCGCCATCGTCTTCGTCGGCTCGGTGGCCGGGCTGCGCGCGGCCACCAACTCGCCCGCCTACGACAGCTCCAAAGCGGGCCTGTTCGGACTGGTGCGCCATGTCGCCAAGGAGGGCGCGCCGCGCGGAATCCGCGCCAACCTCGTCGTCCCCGGCCTGATCGACACGCCCATGGGCCGCGAAGCCTCCGCCGGGCGGGCCTCGCGAACCGCCTCGTTCACCCGGATACCCCTCGGCCGCCAGGGGACCGCATGGGAAGTGGCTGAGGCCGTCACCTTCCTGCTCTCCGACCACGCCTCCTACATCACTGGGCAGAGCCTGGTGGTGGACGGCGGATTGAGCGTCGTCTGAGCTTGTGGGTGCCGGAAGGCACATCCACGGTGGCTGACTGTATGTCGGTACTCGTGGAGGGTTCCGCCGAGTCGGTCCCGGCGCTCACTCTTCTAGGTGGACGGCATGCGCGATCCTGGCAGCGCCGCCCAGATGGACCGTGGTGCCGGACGGGCTGGGCTGTGCGCTGGCGGTGATCGTGGCGGGGTTGCCGAGGGAGTCGCCCATGTCGACGGCGATGCTGGTGATGCCCCGCCTGGCCAGGTGTGCGGCCAGGCAGGCGGTGCTGTTGGCATTGGCGATGTCTTCCGCGACGCCGATCGAGGGGGCGAACATACGGGCTGCGACGCGGCCGGTGGAGGTCGGTGCGGAGTAGACGTAGCAGCCCAGGATGCCGAGGCGGTCGCAGGCGGCGCGGAGCCGTTCGAGGTCGGGGACGAGGGCGGTGAGAGCGGACCGGGAAGTGAGGGGAACCAGCAGCCTTGGTCGCCCCGCGGAGGCGACGCGGGTACCCGGAGCGATCGTGTTCGAGGCCACGCCGAGTGCGGGCAGGATGAGGTCGCACTCGGCCCCAGTGGGGTCGCGCAGTTCGACGGCGCCGGTGTCGAAGGCGGCTGTGACGTGCGTCTTCTCCCGTACGGCCGAGCCGGGGAACACACGCTCCGGCGTATGGAGGGTGGCCCGGTACTCCCGGCCCCTGGAGCGGTCGGCCAGGAAGGCCAGAGCGGCGATCGTCCCGTGACCGCACGCGGGCAGTTCTCCCTTGGAGGTGAAGAAGCGCAGGGAAACCGAGGGGCCGCTGGGTTGGTCGTCGTTCACCGAGACGAAGACAGCGTGCGATGTTCCCAGCAGGACGGGCACGCGACGGCGCTCGGGGTCACTCAACGGCGCCTCGTCCAGCACCGCGGTGGGGCTGCCGCCGCTGCCGTCGCGCAGGCAGGCGTGGACGATGGCGACGGGCAGCCCGCGTCCGCTCATCGTCGGCCACCCCGTGTGCTGGACGGGCGGAAGTCAGCGAACAGGGGTGCCCCCGGCTCGGGTTGGAGTCTGGTGGCCCGGGCGGTGAAGCTGACGGCGTGGTACCAGCCGCACAGCATCAGCAGGTCGAGGATCTGTTCTGTTCCGAAATGGGTGCTGATCCCGGCCCACAGCGTGTCGTTGATGTCGTGGCTGTCGTGCAGGGCGTCGGCGGTGTCGATGAGCAGGCGGTCGCGCTCGCCGGTCCAGCACGGGTCGGCGCTGGTTCCGTGGGTCAGGGAGGTGATCTGATCTGCGGTCAGTGCGGCGCGGTCGGCGAAGTGGGCGATGTGGACGCCCCATTCGTACTCGCAGCCGCACCGGGCGCAGGTGCGGTCGATGAGGATCTCCCGGTCCCGCAGGCCGAGGCTGAGCCGTCGGCTGAGCTGGTAGGAGCCCCAGCCGTGCAGCGCCTCGGCGAGGGGGAGGTTGTGGGCGAAGGTGCGGAAGAGGGCAATCGGCTCCTCCCCGTCGGGCATCATGCGCCGCAGTATCGCGGCGGTCTCGCCGGGATACGGGGCTGACAGTGGTGGGATCCGGGTGGCCATGGCGTTGGGCTCCTCCCCCTGGACGGTGCTTCGAATTTCGAAGCACCGTCAGGAAGAGTAGTGTTTCTGATTCCGAAGCACCACCCCTGGCGCGCAGAGAAGGACGGCATCCTGGTGACGCCAACGCCCCGCCCTAGACGCCCAGTTCGTGGTTCCGCCACCGGGCGTCCGGTCATGGCCGCGCTCGACCTGTTCGGCCGACGGTGGATCCTGCGCATCGTGTGGGAACTGCGCGACGGCCCGCTCGGTTTCCGGCCCTTGCAGCAGCGGTGCGACGGCATGTCGTCCAGCGTGCTGCAGCAGCGCCTCACCGAGTTGCAGGAGACCTTGCTCGTCGAACGCGATCCGGCCGGTGCGTACCGGCTGACCGCGTTGGGCCGCGATGCCTATCACGAGCTCCGGGGACTGGTGCGCTGGTCCGACCGCTGGGCGGCCGAGCTCGACCGCCAGCCGTCCGATCGGCCAGCCGCGGGGCCGTAGCCGTCTTCCGCCAGACGGCAGAAGCGAGACGGAAGCGGTCGGTCGGCAGGGTGCCACGGCGCGTCGGACCTGGTGTCCCGGGCGCTGGCGGTGAGCCGGAGGGCATAGGTGGGCCGCTCGGTCCGGTCCGTCTCGCCCAGGTACTCGTGGCCGACCAGGTGGCACCAGGTGCCCGACCCGGCAGGGCAGCGGTCGAGGGGTGGAGGCCGCAGGCCCGCTGAGCCGGGTCCGAATTTGACGGTTCGTCATCCTGGCACGCTGCTAACGTGTCGGGATAACTTGAACAGCCGGGGGAGTCATGCGGGGTTGGAACAGGAACGGGCTGGCGGCCGCGGTCGCTGTGCTTGCCGTAGGTCTCGTGGGGTGTGGTCCGGATCACGCCGCGCCGAAGGCGAGCGCTAGCAGCCCAGCGCGAACCGCGTCCGCGTCAGCCACCCGGAGCGCAACGGCATCTCCCTCGACATCGACGTCTGCATCGCCATCATCCTCCTACTCGCCGTCGTCGTCGGCATCGGCGGTGGCCGACACCAAGGTGCGCACACCGCTGGACTTCTGCTCTGCGGTCCCGCTCCGGTATCAACCGCGAGACGTCCTGACCATCGCGGGCATCGAGCCCACCGACGACCACCTCGGCGCAGCCCAGAACGACCTGGTCTGCCATAACCCGGACGGCGACGAGCCGTATTTCGACAACACGAAGTGGCCGATCGGGCCGTATTACGTCTCCCCGCAGGCCGCTGTGGCCCTGATCGACTCCACAGACGCCAGTCGATCTCGGATGGTCCCCGCAACCGTCGACGAACTGCGCGTGGTGCTGGACAAGTGCAAGCAGCACTACCCGGTGGCCCCGCCCTTCAGTTGCGGCCCGAACTACTACCACGTCGACTACAACTCGGCAGGCCTGATCATCCGCATCACGCAGCTCTGGCAGTCCTGATCTCTTGGTAAGGCGACGACGCAGCACGCGGGTTGACCTCGACCGACCAACGGATTGTGTGCGCCTTGCGCGGTGACGGCTGCTCCCGAACATGGCGCGCCGGGCAGGAACCCAGGCCAGCCGCACGGGAACCCTGTGGGGCACGAGGGTGCGTTTCGGAAGTGCTGGTTACAGCCACTCGTTGATGGCTGCGACCAGCACGGTCGCCTCGTAGCGGACGGCGAGCTTGCCGCTTGGTGCGCACCGGTGGCCGTCCAGGCTTCTTCCCCGCTGGCAGCAGCGGCTCAAGCTTCGCCCACTGCGCATTCGTCAAGTCATGCCTCCCCATGAAGTGGATCTTCACCCATCGAGATCCACTTCTGAAACGCACCCTAGGGCCCGTATCCGTGTGGGTTCGCAGGCACGTAGTCCATAAGGAGCGTTCGGCCGATCGGTACGGTGAGCCCCAGATCGGCGTGGACGGCACGCTTCAACGCGCCGCGTGGCTCCTCCACGGCACGCGCGGTGTGTTCGGGCAGGCACCACTCGCCGTCGCTGGCGCTGACGGGTCTGACCAACAGCACGTTGGCGAACTGGTCAAGCATCAGCGCAAGGCACCCGAGGCGCGGGCGCGGATGCCGCACTCCGGCAACCTCGCCCGAACTCAGCCAGTCCGTCTCCGCCGGGGCAGTGCCGGTACCGATGGCCAGAGCGATGTGGTCACGCCCTATCACCGTGCAGACCTCCGAGAATCCAGGGTGGTGCCCCCTGGCAGGGGCACCTTGGACAGACCGCCCCGACCCAGCGTTCCCGCAGCGGGATCGACGAGGGACGGGGCGGCCTGAGCCGGTCTGCCCGCCCCATCCGGGCAGACCCTTACCGCCTCTCCGGGGGGAGAGAGACGGAGCTGTGCGGCGATGGTCGGGTCGAGTCAGGGAGTGCGACGCAACGTGCTGGCGTCCTCGACCGCGCTCCGCAAGTCCCGCACATCGGTGGTGAGTTGGCCGTCAGTGGGGCGGATCACCCAGTGCGGTCCCGGCTTTCTGACCCGGTGCGCCGACGGCACGACCAGGTGGTGTGTCACACCGAGGGGGCGGGTCCCGGGGACATCCCACGCGGTGGCCGCGCCCTTGCTTATGAACCAGTAGAGGGCGGAGCCGCACGGGTCCTCGATCACGGCGCCGCTGCGTGTCCCGAGGATGGTCAGCACGACCATGCCGATGGTGCGCGGCACGCGGACGGCGTCCCAGTCGACTCCGGCGGCCATCAACCGGCAGTCGGCCACGGTCGGCAGGGTCAACGATCTGGATCTGCGACAGTGCATGTGACTCGGACTCCTCGTCGTTGTCCTCGGTGGACTCGTTCGACCACGTCGAGCAGGCGTCTTGTCACAGCTTGATTGCTGACGGCATCCCGCACAGCCTCAACGAGGGTGGCACTGCGGGCAGTCGGCCCGCCCGAAGGGGTTCCCGGGCCGTCGGCTACCCCCGTCACGTGGGTGGCACGGAGTCGGTCACCCGATGGTGCGCGCCGAGCCGCACCTGGCGCCGCGCCGATGGCCGTTCGCAACGCCGTCCGGCGCGCGGACCCTGTGGTGGAGCGAGCTGCCCACGTACCGGGCGGCCGCGAGCACCAGGCAGGCCACAGCACACCTCTGAAAGGATCCCATGTTGGCCTCACGCACCTATTTCACCGCCGTCACCGCGGCCGTCCTGCTCGCCGGTACCACCGGCACGGCGCTGGCCGCCCCGGCGCACGGCGCTCGCCGGGTGAGCCACCTGGCCGCCGCACCCAGTGCTGCCCCGGGCTTCAGCGACGGCAGCTTCGAGAACCCCAGGGTGGCGCCGAACACGCTGCGGACCTTCACCACTGGGCGGTCCATAGGCCCATGGAAAGTCACCCAGGCGACGGTCGACCTGTTGGACGGGCACTGGCAGGCAGCCGACGGCCAGCAGTCCGTGGACCTCAACGGCACCGAGAAGGACCTCCCCAGCACCCGCCCGGGGGCCGTGTCGCAGACCTTCGCCACCACCCCGGGAGCCACGTACACGGTGACGTACGCGCTCGCCGGAAACTACGAACGAGGCCCGGCCGTGAAGACGGGCAAGGTCCTCGTCGACGGGCAGGACTTCCAGGACTTCTCCTTCGACACCACCGGGAAGTCCGCCACGAACATGGGCTGGGTGAAGCGGCAGATGACCTTCGTGGCCACCGGAGATTCCACGACCCTGACGTTTGCCAGCACCACCGCGCACACCCCGAGCGGACCGGTCCTCGACGATGTCACGGTCCACCGCTGCAAGCCCTCGTGCTGCTGCTGCGTCTGACGACGGCCGACGCGACCGCTGCCTGACACGACCCCTTGCTCAGGCTGTCGACGTTGACAGTGGCCCCCGCCCCGAGCGCGGGCCACTGTCAACGCGGTCGGCGGGCTCGCCCAGCTCCACCGTCAACGGAGAAACGGATGGAACTACAGACCGCACCGATAATGATCACCTTCGGGCTGTTCATGTTCGTGATGATCGGGATCGGTGTCCATCAGGGCACCGAGACGTTCGTCGAATTCGTGCTGGGCGGCCGTCGGCTCAATCCACTGGTGGCGGCCCTGTCCGCGGAGGCAAGTGACATGTCCGGCTGGCTGTTCGTGGGCCTGCCCGGAGCCGTCTACGCCGGGGGGATCAGCGCCACCTGGATCGCGGTCGGCCTCGCCATGGGAACGTACCTGAACTGGCGGCTGGTCGCCCCCCGGCTGCGCACCTACACGGAACGGGCGAACAACGCGGTGACCCTCCCCGCGTACTTGGAAGAACGCTTCGAGGACCGAGGAAGGACGCTGCGCACCATCTCGGCAACGGTCACCGTCGTGTTCTTCACCGTCTACGTGGCGAGCGGCTTCGTCGCCGGCGGCCTGCTGTTCAACCAGATATTCGGCGTGGGATTCGAATTCGGGGTCACCGTCTTCGCCGTCGTGATGGTCACCTATTCCGTGCTGGGCGGCTTCCGCGCCGTGAGCGCGTCCCATCTGCTGCAGGGCACGTTGATGCTTGTCGGGGCGCTCGCCGCTCCCGCGATCGGCGTCTGGCGGTTCGGGGGCCTGGGCGCGCTGCACCGTGCGCTGGCCCACGGGTCTGCGGCACTGCTCGACATGGGGTCGCAGGCCAGCTTTGCCAACGGCCAATGGAGCGCAGGCAGACCCCTGGGCGCCACCGCCGTGATCTCCATGTTCGCCTGGGGCCTCGGCTACTTCGGACAACCGCACATCCTGGCCCGATTCATGGCCATCCAGAATCCTGGAGACATTCCCAAAGCCCGGCGCATCAGCGCCGGTTGGGTGGTTCTCGCGCTGGTCGGCGCCAGCTTCGCGGGACTCCTGGGCACCGTTTTGATCCAGCGGCCGCTCACCGATCCCGAGACGGTGTTCATCGCGCTGGCCACGCAGCTGGCCAATCCGTGGCTCGCGGGTGTCCTGCTGGTGGCCGTGCTCGCCGCGATCAAGTCCACCGCGGACAGCCAGTTGCTGGTCACGGCGACATCGGTCACCGAGGACTTCTTCCACGCCTACGTCCACCGCCGCGCCTCGGACGCGGCGTTGTTGTGGACGGCCCGCGCGGCCGTGGTCGGGGTTGCGGGGGTCGCTTATCTGATCGCGCTGAGCGGCGGCGACGTGCTGGGCATCGTCTCCTATGCCTGGGCGGGCTTCGGCGCCGCCTTCGGGCCGGTGCTCCTGCTGTCGCTGTACTGGCCCGGGATGACGAAGGCCGGGGCGACAGCGGGCATCGTGACGGGCGCGCTCACCGTGCTCCTGTGGGACCGGATCGATCCGCTCCTCGGCCCGCTGCGGACCGGTGTGTACGCGATGGTGCCCGGGGTGGTCGCCGCCACTGCCGCCGCGTTGTGCTTCAGCGCCTTCGTCGGCAGCCCTCCGCGGCAGCGGTTCTGCGACGACGCGGCGCATTCGGCGGCGAAACACCGCAGGTGCGACCAGACCTGAATGTGCGTCAGAAAATTCTTGGTTTTCTCACGTCATAGTCCGGCACCGGATCCCACTGTGTAGACGTGGACACGAACGGTGAAGCACCACGACGAGCGAAGACGGTTGTCGATGCGCAAGGGTCCGACGCGACCGTACCCAGGGACGACTACGCAGGTGACGGAAGGGACCACCGTGGTACCGGGCCGCATGCAGTCACCACGGACTCGTTGAGTCAGGCGCTACGTACCGCTTGGGCCATCGCGGCACAGGGGGTGGACACGCCCCACGTGGAAGTCCTCCGCGCCTGGGCACGCGAGTTCCTCACGCTGCTCCATGCCGACCAGGAACGTCAGCTCCTCCCAGCGGCTCCCGCGCACACCGCGGCGTTCGGCCCCACCGGTTGGCGGCACCCGTCCCAGCAGGAACCCAAAGTGTCGATCTGGTGTTTCGGCGGGTTCCGGATGGCCGTCGGCGAGCGGTTGATCGACTGGACGAAGGTGCGCCCGCGTGCTCGCGCCGCCATGCGACTGCTCGCCGTGCGCGCAGGGCAGCCGGTGCACCGGGAGACCCTGATCGAGGCACTGTGGCCCGACGCGCCCGCCGATTCGGCCACGGCCAACCTCCAGGTGGCCATCTCCAGTCTGCGCAACCTGCTGGAGCCGGACCGGGAGCGGCGCAAGCCCCGACTGGTGATCCGCGACGGCGACGCGTACCTGCTCAACCTCCCGGCCGGCGCCCACCTCGACACCCTCGCGTTCCAGGCCGCACTGGCCTACGGGCGACGAGCGAGAGCTGCCGGGAACACCGCGATGACCCGGCAAGGCCTGCGCGACGCGCTCGCCGTCTACCGCGGTGAGCTGCTGCCCGAGGACGGCCCCGCCGAATGGCTGCAACAGGACCGGGAGATGTACCGGTACCAGGCGGCCAACGCCGCGGCTGACCTCGCGGCTCTGGAACTCGAGGTCGGCAACCCGCAGGAGGCGGTGACCGCGGCGGAGAATTGCCTGGCCATCGATCCTTGCCGGGACCAGGGTTGGCATCTGCTGATCAACGCCTACCAGCGCATCGGCGCACCCGCCGCGGCCGAGCGGGCTCGGCGCCGCTACACCGCCATGCTCGCCTCACTCGGCATCAGCACCGACCGGCCAGTCGTCACGTCGCTGAACGCCCCATATCCCGTCACCGGACGGCGAGTTGGGGAGGGACGGCGGCACGTGGGCCGGGTCGCCCGCTAGCCGGTGATCCGAGGAATCCGGCGGTGTCCACGGACACCGCCGCCCCGCCCCTTTCAGGGGAAGAGGCGGCACGGCGGTGCGTTACGCCGGTACGACCTTCACGCCGTCGATGGTCGGCCCGCATCTGCTGTTCGGGTCGGTGGTGCTGATGAAGCGCACTGTGCTCCGCGCACCCGTCGCGGTGAACCGTACGGTCTCCGGCCGCCAGCCCATGTTGTTCGCGGAGTGCCCCGTGGTGTCGAAGGTGAAGTTGCTTGTGGTCTGGGCGGCTTGGAGCGTCATGGTCTTGATCGCTGGCGCGCAGGTGAAGTTGCCTGCGAAGAAGAAGCTGACGATGTAGTGCTGACCGGCGGTGGTGTTGAAGGTCTGGGCGAGCGCCCCGTTGATGGGAGCGGGAGGGTCGCCGTTCAGGTCGATCGACTGCTTGCCATCGGCGGCCTGGAAGGCGTCCGACCGTGTGATGTTCACCGAGCCCTGGGCGACCTGCCACGGCCCGATGAACTGTCCCGCCCGGTAGAGGACCACGGGGGCGTTGACCACCGGAGTCTCGAAGTCACCGTCGAACACCACTGAAGTGGGGTTGGGAGGTTTGGACACGGGCGCCGAGGGGCTCACGCCGGACTGCGACGGCTTGGCGCTCCGCGCCGAGGCGACCGGCGACGGGTTCGCGTGAGGCCGCCCCGGACTGCCGCCCGGCTGGGGCCCCAGGGGCTCAGACGGCGTCGTGCCGGGCGAAACCGGCGACGGCGACGGTGAGGGTGACGGGGGTACGGACGGAGACACGGGCACACGGCCTTCGGCGTGCGGGCGCGCGGCGGATCCCTCCGGCGGTAGCACGGAGGCGGCCACGGCGACGAGGAACAGGCCGGATGCCATCGAGACGCCCATGGCACTGGCGGCCACCCTGGCCCCCTTGCCGCCCGCCAGCCTCCGCCAGGCCCATCTCCGGTTGTGCGACTGGGAAGTTCGCCCCGTCCGGCCCGGCGATCCATGTGCCGGTCCGGTGCCGACCAGCGAGGCGAAGTAGCCGGCGAACGCCGGTCCCAGGAGCAGCGGAGCCAGTATGCCGCGCAGGCCGTCGGAGACCTCTCGAAGTTCCACCAGCAGTCCGGTACACCGCTCGCACCGGGCGAGGTGCTCCTCGACTCGGCGGCGATGTCGTTCCGCCAGGGACCCACGCAGGTAGGCGGCGAGTTTCGAGGCGCACTTGCGGCACTCGTGATCCATGTCCAGCTCGGGCAGATGCGCTTGGAGGTACTCCTTGCGTAACCCTTCGCGAGCACGACAGGCAAGTGCGGCAACGGCGTTGGCGGACAGTCCCAGCCGTGGCGCGACCTCGGCCGGGCTCTCCTCTTCCACCTCGGTGTGCCATAACACGGTCTGCCAGCGTTCGGGCAGCGCGGCGAAGGCCCGCCCGACCATTGACGCTTCCAGATCGGCCAGCACCGGGTCCTCGAAGGGGACCGCGCAGGCGTAGTCCTCCACTTCCGGCGTCGGCGTGGACCGCTTTCCGCGCACCGCCGCGTTGGTGGCGATCCGTCGTACAACCGTCAACAGATAGGGGCGAAACGCCTGTTTGGGTCCGCCACCGGCACGGATCGCGCCGAGCACCTGGGTGAACCCCTCGGAGGCCATGTCCTCCGCGTCCGCCGGACTGGGCGCGTAGAGCCGGGCCAGACAACAGGCTGGCCCGAAGTGCCGCTGGTAGAGAAGACCGAAGGCGGCGTCGTCCCCCTTCCTGGCCCGTCTTATGAGTTCCTCATCGGGTGGTTCCGCTGGTGCGCCGTCCTGCTGGCTCCCAAGCCCCTCGGGCCTCGGCCTGCCTGCCATCGCCCCTACTCCTCCAACCCCCGCCATAGACTCTGGCTGGTGGACGCACGGGTCTCAACGACCTCGGTGGCATCCGAGGGAAGGAACACTAGCCGCCTCGCGCATCGACGTTCGCCGGTTCGCAGAATCGTGCCCACAACGATTGCCGTACGCTCCGTCAGATGAGTCCATGACGCATGGCGTAGGCAACGGCATGGCAGCGGTTGCGGAGTTGGTAGCGGTTCTGGATGTCGTGCAGCACCTGCTTGACGGTACGCGGTGAGTAGGCGACCTTGGCCGCGATCTCGGCGGTGTCGAACCCTTCGGCGACCAGCCGCAGCACCTCGACCTCCCGGTCCGTGAGGTTGTTGAAGTTCAGCCCGCGCGGCCCCAGCACCTGCCGCTGCACACGGCCGACCTGGCCGAGCAGCCGTCCCAGCAGATCCGGCGGTACCGCCCCTTCTCCAGCCGCGGCCGATTTGACCACGCTGACCAGCCGTTCGGGGGTGGCTTCCCCGCGCCGAACCACCCCGACCACCCCGGCCTCCGCCACCGACACCAGGTCGGACTCGTCGATCTGCGCGGTGACGAGCACCAGCCGAGCCGCGCTCGCCTGAGCCACCGATCGCAGAACCCGCAGGCTGTCTTCGGACACCGCACCGGTGACGACCAAGGCGACCTTCGCCTGTTCCAACTCCGCATCAGCCAGAACCTCCACCTCCGGCCGGGGCTTGAGCGCCCCGGCCACACCGACCTGCGAGATGGGATCATCCGCGCGAACGCAGACGGGAATGCGCTCCATCCGTGCTCCTCCCCAGCGCACTGACGCCACGAGGACGTGGCGTCCTGTGAAACAACTCTGCGCTCGGCGCTGTGCGTGGACTGAACATGGACCTAACGCCGGTACGCCTGTCATGACGCGCTTAATGGTCGGCTCCGTAAACAGGTTGACTGTGGAGTGCGTTGTGTGTGGTGCGGGGACAGAGGCTGGGGTCGGTGAGGTAGAGGCCGCAGCGAACCCAGTCGGTCAGGCTTCCTTGTCAGCGAATCTGGCCGCTCTTCGGCCCGATGCCTTTGATCGTGGTCGGAGTTCCGTCCGGAGCGAACGAGTCGTGGAAGTGGAAGGCGTGCGGCCCGGAGCCATGGTCGTGGAGGTGCTCCAGCCTGGAAACCCCGTCCTGCCAGGTGGGTATCACGCCGTCGGCGACCCACCAGAACACGTAATTTGGCTGTCGTGTCCTCTCGAACCAGTCGTAACGCCTGTTCAGCGCCTCACGGTGCAGACCGGTGTAGACGGCGTCGAAGGCGGGGCGCAGGTCGGTCCAGAGTGAGAGGGTCGCGGCCAAGGCGGTGGTTTCCGGCGTATGGCCCTTGCCATACCAGGTCGGTACGGCGAACTCTCCCCATGCACCCCAGTCCGCCTCGAAGAGCGCGCCCCGGTCACCGTCTGCCGCTTCAGCACGCGCGAGGAACCCGGGGTGCTGACTGATCTGCCGGTAGACGGCCTCACCGATGTCGTAGAACTCGCGCGTGAGCGGTGCGGGAGCGGCGAGAGGTGACTTCAGGACGCCGAATGTGTACAGAGCAAGATGGGGCATGCGTCTCTTTCTGGTTGGGGCTGCCTGGCGTGGACCGGGTTCGGTGGCTTACGCATGGGGGCGAGGGTTCGTGGGGCGTGACCGACTCATCCCGTCGCGACTGGCCCAGCCTGAAGGACCCCTGTGCGACCGTGGGCGACCACCGAGGACCAGATGAAGGTAGCTGCCTCTGCGGGCCATGTCGAAGTTGCGTTTTCCCTGGCCAAGTGGCCTCTTGCACCGGTCATTGCGGGGGCTGGGGCCGTGACGGGCGGCGCAGGCTGCGGGGTACCAGTGATCCACTTCGGCCCAGCCAGCGACGAGGGTCGACGCCGACACGAACGGGGCGATGCCCCGCCGGGCGGCTTCGCGGGCCGGTTCCGGGCACGACCAGCGTGAGAGCGGTACTTCACTTGGCTCGGGCGACGTGCTGCTCCACAGTCCGCGGGGACAGGTGCAGCGTGGCCGTGATCTCGCGGTTGGTCAGTCCGGTGCCGGCGAGTGCCGCCACTTCCTGTTCGCGCGGTGACAGCCGGTTGCCGTAGCTGGGCCGACCCGGTGGGCGCCGAGGGGTGCGGCGGTGGGCCCGCAGTTCCGCCCGTACGCGCGCCATTCCCAGGACGCGCCGAGACCCTCCAACTCGTGAGCAGCAGCCTCCAGTTCGGCGATGCCCGTGGTGTCACATGTGCCCTTAGAACGTGGCCGCCCCGCGCCCGACCCCAACCCACCCGGACCCAGGCGGAGGTGGCGCTGGAGGACGACCGGGATGCCACAAGTTCCTTGCCGCTAAGCACGGTTGAGGCGCGCGACTGGCACGCCGCGTGTCGCCGCCCAGTCACCGGCGCCTGACGACGTACCCGCCGGCCTGAGGAAGCGGTCATGCCACGGCCCCCGCCCGGTGATCCGGGCGGGGGCCGTGCTACCGGGTGGCCCTCAGAAGGCGCCGGTGCCGTTCGGTGTGCCGAGCCCGGTGGGACCGTCGTAGCCGGGGCCCGCCGTGCACAGATAGCTGCCACCGCAGACGCCGTTGGAGCCCGAGGTGACATCGTTCAGCGCCGAGGTGTGGGCGTACGGGTACGAACCGTACTTCACCGCGGCCGTGTTGCCTGCCAGCGCGTACACACTGGCGATGATCGGCGAGGCCGCGCTGGTGCCGCCGACCTGGAGCCAGCCGTCCGCGCCCTGGTTGATCCCGAGCGAGAGCAGCGTGTCGCACAAGGCGCCGGTACCGCAGCTGTTGTACGTGTCGTACACCGCGACACCGGTGTTCGGGTCGGCGACCGCGGAGACATCGGCGACCGTGCGCTTGGCACAACCGGCGTCCTTCTGCCAGGACGGCTTGGGTTCGTACGCCGAGCAGCCGGAGCCCGCACCGCTGGTCCCGGTCGTGGAGCCCCACGCAGTCTCGCTCCAGCCACGGGAATTGGACGCCTGCTTCAGCGACGTACCCCCGACGGCCGTGACGTACTGCGAGGACGCGGGCCACAGGACCCCGTAGCCGGAGTCGCCCGAGCTGGCCGTTATGGCGATCCCGGGGTGGTTGAAGTGGCTGTCTGCGGCCAGGATCGTGTTGTCCTCGCTGCCGCCCCAGCTGTTGGATATCGAGACGACGCCGGGTGTGGCGGCGGCCGTGTCCTCGGCCTTGCCCAGATCGTCCGTCGTGGGCGAGTTGGCCTCGACGAGCTGGATGTGGCAGTCGGGGCAGGTGGCCGAGACCATGTCCAGGTCGAGGCTGATCTCCTCGGCCCAGCCGTAGTCCGCGGTCGGCATCGGCGAGGCCTGGCCGTCCTGGTTGACCTTGTGGAAGCAGCCGTTGGCGGTGGTGCACGCTGGCAGGCCGTACGCCTTGCGGTAGGCCGCGAGGTCGGACTCCGCGTTCGGATCGTCCTGGGCATCGACGATAGCCACCGTGCGACCGCCGCCCGAGGTCCCGCCGAGGTGGTAGGCGGAACGCAGGTCGGAGGGCACATAGCCGACCGACGTGGGGGAGCCGGTGGTCAGCGGTGCCAGTCGGCCCGATGAGGTGCGGTGCGCCCGCATCTCGCCGAAACAGTGGACCTGTCCGGCCTGGAGGGGGTGTGCGCAGCCGAAGCCCATTGTCGCGGACGGGGATTTGGCGGCAGTCGTGGCGGCCTGGGCGCCGGTGGCGGCCACCCCGGTGGTCAGCGTCGTGACCGCGAATGTGAGGGTCGCGGTCAGCGCCGCCGCCATCCGCCGGGTGCGGCGTCTGCCCGGCTCCGGGGGGTCGTCAACTGGCTTGGGATTTCGTTCTATTTGACGTTCCATCAGCCATCCTGAGGGTGGGGCACTCTTGCGGCTCTGCGCACTTGAAAGGGTCCGGGAGGGGGGAAAGTCCGGACCGCGATTACGTGCTGTCAGGCTTGGGCCCTGTCACCTTGCAGCCTTGTTACTGGATCGTCAAGACCATGACAACAGGCGATGTCCGGCAAGCGGGCATTCGTCGCCCGAGCTGCGGCGATGAGTTTCGACGGGCTCGACTGGGCTGCACCCTGTGAGCGAAGTGGAGGCGTCTTGTGCCCGTCCGATGAGGACCGGGGCGGACAGGCGCTGGAGTGAGATGGTGTCCAGATGGAGGAAGTCGGCGGTGGCGATCCGTGGGCTTCGGCGGTGAGGAGTCGGAGGCAGGTCGGCCCGGAGCGCTGTGGGTGGGGTCGATGCCGACGGCGTGCGGGATCGCCCATGCCGTGGAGGGGCGATCGGGTAGCCGACGCGGGGGAGTTCGCGTTGTGTCCGGCGGTCGCCCCAGGTGCTGCTCTCCCGGGCCACCAGGCGCAGGATGAACTGCTTGACGACGGGAGCGGTAGCAGGTCGGCCGGGACGGCGGCGGTGAGTGAACGTCCACTTGCGCGCGTTGAGTTACGGTGCCACGCCAGAAGCGTGGTGGGGTGACGGCAGAGACTTTGGCGCGGACGGTGGCCGTGCTGGTGGCGTGGCCGAGGCGGCGTGGTTCGCCAGGCACGCGGCCGAAGCCCCACGGCGGATTCCCGGTGCCGAGCCGGATGTTCAGGTCGCGGACTTCTTCGGATAGCGACGCGCGCCCCGAAGAGGTCGCCTCCCCGCCGGTGCGCGGCCGAACCCCGGTCCGGTGCGCAGCCGAACCCGGACCAGCCCCCTGACGACATGCCTGTCCGTGCGGCCTCCTAATATCGTTTCGCATTCTTCGGCGGACGCTCATGCCAACTTGGCGGTGCCCGCCGCCCAACGCCCAACACGGCACAACGCCTTCACCGCACGGCGGTGGAGTCGTGCATCGGGGAGGAACGTTCATGCACGCCCGGAGAATCGGCGCGGCCGCCGCAACAGCGGTAGCGCTTCTGGCTGCCCGCGACCTCATTCAGAAGAGGCACGCACTGCTCCGGAACTTCCCGGTGATCGGGCACGCCCGGTACCTGTTGGAGACGATCGGGCCGGAGCTGCGGCAGTACATAGTGACGTCCAACGAGGAGGAGCGCCCGTTCAGTCGTGACCAGCGCACCTGGATCTACGCGTCGGCGAAGGAGGAGAACAACTACTTCGGGTTCGGAACCGAAGTCGACGTCGAGCACGTGCAGGGGCACGCCTACCTGAAGCAGCGCACGTTCGCCAGCACTCTGCCCGACGCGCACGACCCGCAGGCACCGCTGCCCTCGGCCAAGGTGCTGGGCGGGCCGCGCGGGCGCGCCAAGGCGTTTCGACCGGCGAGCGTGGTGAACATCTCGGCGATGAGCTTCGGATCGCTCTCCGGCGCGGCCATCACGGCGCTCAACAAGGGGGCGGCGCTGGCGGGCACGATGCACAACACGGGCGAGGGCGGCCTCTCGCCGTACCACCGCAACGGCGGTGACCTCGTCCTCCAGATCGGCACGGCCTACTTCGGGTGCCGCAACGAGGACGGCAGCTTCAACCTCGACAAGCTCAAGGACGTGGTCGCCAGTGCGCCGGTCAAGGCGATAGAGATCAAACTCTCGCAGGGGGCCAAGCCAGGGCTGGGCGGGATGCTGCCGGGCGCGAAGGTGACCCAGGAGATCGCCGGGATCCGCGGCATCCCGGTCGGCAAGGACTGCGCCTCTCCTTCGCGGCACACCGCGTTCAGCGACGTTGACTCGATGCTCGACTTCGTCGAACTGCTCGCCACCGAGACCGGTCTGCCCGTCGGGGTCAAGAGCGCGGTCGGAGATATGGGCTTCTGGCAGGAGTTGGCCTCGCTGATGGCGCGTGGTGACCGTGGTGTCGACTTCGTGACCATCGATGGCGGCGAGGGCGGCACCGGGGCGGCGCCGCGGATCTTCGCCGACTCGGTGTCGCTGCCGTTCCGGATGGGCTTCTCCCGGGTCTACGGAATCTTCGCCGAGTTGGGGCTGACCGACGACCTGACCTTCATCGGCTCCGGCAAGCTCGGCCTGCCAGAGAACGCCGCGGTCGCCTTCGCTCTGGGTGCCGACATGATCAACGTGGCCCGTGAGGCGATGTTGTCCATCGGCTGTATCCAGTCGCAGAAGTGCCACACCGACAAGTGCCCCACCGGCATCGCCACCCAGAGCCCGTGGCTGGCGCGTGGCCTGGACCCGGCCTCGAAGGCAACCCGGGCCGCCGTCTATCTGCGCACCCTGCGCAGGGAGTTGATGAAGGTCTCGTCGGCCGTCGGCGTCGCCCACCCGGCACTCATCACCGCCAACGACATCGAGATCATGAACGGTGACTACGAGGCTCGCACCCTGGCCGGCGTCTACGGCTATAAGGACGGCTGGGGCGAGCTCGGGCCGCACCTGGCCGATGAGATCACGGCACTGCTCGCCACCAAGCCGACCGCCCCGCAGCGGCCGAGCGTCTGACGCACCGACAGCGACACGCACCGCGCTCAGTGCTCCACTGCGCGCGCAGGCGTGGCACCACCCGGTCTCGCCCCCGCCCACCTGCCCTTGCCCCCACAACCCGTCCGTGCCGAGGCGATCACAACATGACTGAAGAAGTGAGATTCAAGAGCGTCGTCGGCCCCGAACTGGCCGGATCGATTGACCTGCCAGAAGGCGAGATCCGGGGCTGGGGGATCTTCGTCCACGGATTCACGCTCGGCAAGAACTCGCCGGCCGCCTCGCGTATCAGCAAGCAGCTGGCACGCGAGGGGATCGGGATGCTGCGCTACGACAACCTCGGGATCGGAGACTCCGACGGCGACTGGGGGGACGGTTCGTTCACCGTCAAGGTCCAGGACACCGTCCGTGCGGCAACCTTGATGGCAGAGCGGGGGACCCCGGCAGACCTGCTGGTGGGGCACTCGTGGGGAGGCGCCGCCGCCATCGCCGCAGCGGCCGAGGCAACCGGCGTCCGCGCGGTCGCCACGATCGGGGCGCCTGCCAACCCCAGCCACGTCGAGAGACAGTACGACGCGGTCATGGACCGTGTTCTCAGTGAGGGATCGCACGAGTGGTTCGTCGGCGGGAGGACCCTGGTCCTCAAGCGGGCCTTCGTCGAGGACGTCCACCAAGCTCGCCTGCAGGACCGGATACGCGAGTTGCACCTGCCGCTACTCGTCATGCATTCGCCCACCGACGACACCGTCGACATCGCCAACGCCGGGGAGATCTTCCGCGAGGCACGACACCCGCGAAGCTTCGTCTCGCTCGAAGGAGCGGACCACCTCATGACCGCACGAGGACAGGCGCAGCGAGCCGCCCACATCATCAGCGCCTGGGCCGACCAGTACATCCACCAGTCACGGCCCGGAGGACCCGGCACGCACAGCGGGTGACGCGGCGAGCGGCCCACCAGGGTGCCCCCGGCCGGGCCAGGACGCCGCGACGGGCCAGCCCTCGGGGGACGTGTTGCGTTGCTGTGACGCTGTACGGACGGTTCCTGGATCATGGGCTGCCAGGCTGGTCCCCGTCGATCAGAGCGGCGAGCGGTCGAGTGGCCAGCAAGGTCCGGGGGAGGCGGCGGCGCGGCTCTGGCATCAGGCTTCACCGACTCGATGTCCCTGGGGGGATACACCATGTCAGAACGCGATCGCAGAACCGCTGCCGCCATCGCTCTCGCCGCCGCGGTCACCGGTACCGCGCTGCTGGGTGCCACCGGCTCCGCCACGGCCGCACCGGCGGCCAAAGGCAGCTCGCACGGAACCCTGACGATCAGCAACGGCACGAAGAAGGTGTTCATCAACGGCCGTTGGGTGGACTTCGGGGTGAAGGTCACCGACCTCGCCTGGTCGCCGAACGGCGCCAAGGCGGCCTTCATCGACGGCTCGGGCAACCTGGACGTGGCCAACCCCGACGGCAGCGGTCGCGTCGTCGTCGCCAAGAACCCCGGCGGTTGGACCTGGTCCCACCCCACCTGGCAGGTGTCCCCGGGCGACCGCCGGGTAGGCATTCCAGCGAAGGACAACCTCATCTTCGCCTCCTACGCCAAGGGCACGGCCCGCCTGGAGTACGTGTCAGCCACCGCCGTGCACGGCACGCCGAAGGCGCTGAGCCTCTTCGGCTACCCCGGCCCCGGTGGCGGCTCGGTGCCGCAGACTGGCAATGTGTGGCCCAACGCGGCTGGTTCTCATGGAACGTCTGTCTACGCGAACGTGAACACGGGCGATGTCTACATCCGCGACGACTACCTGCGTCAGATGGGTGGTGTGGTCACCAAGGGCCGGGAGCCCGCTCTGTCGCCCAACGAGGAGGAGATCGTCTTCGTGCGATCCGTGGCGGGCCACGACCACATCCTCGAGGAGGACCTCAACAACCACTCCGTCAGGGACCTTACCCCGCACGCCACCACCGACTACACCACGCCCGCCTGGTCTTCCGACGGCACCACGATCGCCGCGCGGACCCACAACGGCACGGTGACCGTTCCGGCCAATGGCTCCGCAGATCCGACCAAGGTCACCTCGGCCGTCGGCATGCCTGCGTACCGCCGCTGACCCCGTCCGCCGCAACCGGCCGGGCTCCCCTGGCGGGTGGCGTCACCGCGCCGCCCGGGCGAGCTCGGCCCGCAGTTCGTCCAGGTGCGCGTCGGACGTCTCGTGCGGCAGGAACTCGACCACGTCAAGGAAGCGGAAGAGGACCTGGCTGCTGGTGATGGCGTACTCGTACTCCGCGAATCCCACCACCGCCCCCGTCGCGCCGCGGACCGCGCCACGGACAACATGCGCGGTGATGTCATCCGGCTGATCGGCCGTCAGTCCGCGTCGAGCATTCGGCCTGGCCAGGTAGGGGCAGACCATCGAGGCGTACAGCATGCACGCCCGGTGTCCCGGGCCCTCCAGGGTCGGTGTGAGATTGCGGTACGGCCGCCCGGCGGCCAACGCCTCACCGATCGCGGCGGATTCGTTGGCACCCACCACACGCCACACCGGACCCTGCGGCATCACCGTGTCGCACACCGAGCACAGCCGCTCGCGGGCACACTCGGCACTGCGTTCGTAGTCGGTGAGGGCGAACCGGGGCTCGTCTCCCTCCCACGGTGTGATCGCCGGGACAGGATAGCCACGGACATCACGCGGCCGGGCCTCAACGGTCGACGGCATGGGAACCTTCTCGAAGCGCATGACCCATGCCTACCAGGCCCCAACTCACCATGCCACGGCCGGTCGTGTGGGTTTCGTCGCTCTGGCCGGGCAGCCGGGCCTTGGGCGAATGCGCCGGAAGCCTCTGCGGATGCGGGCAGGGTGAGGCCGTTCGGTACCCGCCCGGGTCTCCGGGGGCTCCTCACCATGCCCGGTACCGGTGCTCCGGTCGGCCCGTTGCGCCGTACCGCAGTTCGAGCCGGGCATGCCCTGCCCGTACGAGGTAGGACAGGTAGCGGTGGGCGGTCGCCCGGGACACACCCGTCGCCTCCGCGACCTCGGCCGCGGACAGGTCCCGTTGGGCCGACCGCACCACGTCCCGTACCAGTGCGAGCGTCGGTGCCGAGTGGCCATGGGCCGACCCGGCGGGCAGGGCGCTCGGCCGGGCGGCGTTGAACAGCGCGTCCACCTCGGCCTGTTCGGTCTCCGCCTGCGGGTCCAGTGCGTCCACCCGGTGGCGCAACTCCCTGTAGGAGGTGAGCCGTTCGGCGAGTGCGGCGAGTCCGAAGGGCTTGACGAGATACCCCACGGCACCCAGTTGCATCGCCGTCCGCACCGACGCGACATCGCGCGCCGCTGTCGTCATGATCGCGTCGGGGCGCGTTCCGGCCGAGTCGCCGGTGAGCCGCCGAAGCACATCCAGTCCGCTGCCGTCGGGCAGATACACATCGAGCAGCATCAGGTCCGGTTTCAGCGAATTGACCGCCGCCAGCGCGTCGGCGACCGTCCCCGACCGTCCCACCACTTCGAACCCCGGCACACGACTGACGTAACCGGCGTGGATGCCGCTGACTCGGAAGTCGTCCTCCACGACGAGGGTTTTGATCACCAGTCTGCTCCCTTCTCGGCCAGTCCGGCCGCGGGCAGCGTCCGCGGGGCGGAGGCGGCGTCCGGCCCTGTCCCGTGGGGCTGCGGCAGGACGACGGTGAAGACCGCACCTGGGCCTTCGCTGACGTCGATCGTTCCCCCGTGCCGCTGCACCAGCCGGTGTACCAGGGCGAGCCCGAGCCCGCGACGCGCGGTGCCGCGGTCGGGACGGGTCGACCAGCCGTCCTCGAAGATCCGCTCCCGTACCACGGCTGGTACGCCGGGACCGCTGTCCGCCACCCGTACCGTCACCTGCGTGGCGTCCTCGGCCATCGAAAGGCGCACCTCGGGCGGTCCCTCGCCGCCGGAGGCCGCCGCATCCACCGCGTTGTCCACCAGATTGCCGACGATCGTCAGCAGCCGGTCCAGGTGGGGTGGCCGCTCGCCCAGTTCGGAGTCCCGGCTGAGCACAAGACGCACCCCGCGCTCCGCCGCGACCATGGTCTTCGCCATCACCAGGCCGACCATCAACGGATTGCCGATCCGCTCACGCACCGACTCGGCGAGCGACGGGTTCGCCCCGGCCGATCCGACCGCGAACTCGAACGCCGCGTCGTGCTCGCCCAACTCCAGCAGACCGGCGAGGATGTGCATGCGGTTGGAGAACTCGTGCTGCTGGGCACGGAGCGCGTCGGTGAGGCCGCGCACCGAGTCCAACTCACGTAGCAGTCCCACGAGTTCGGTTTGGTCGCGTACGGTGACCACAGCGCCGAGTTCACGGCCGTGCAGGGTCACCGGCATCCGGTTGAGCACAAGGCAGTGGCTGTCGGTGACCACGGTTATGTCGCTGCCGGTGAGGGTGCCGTCCAGGGCGCGGCGCAGCCGTCCGTCCGGCAGCGTCTCGTCCAGCCGCGACCCCAGCCCGGCGCTCAACCCGAGCAGTTGGCGCGCCTCGGCGTTGACGACCGTGATCCTGCCGAGCGGATCGAAGGCGACCACGCCTTCGCGGATGCCATGCAGCATCGCCTCGCGGTCCTGCAGCAGTCCGGCGATGTCGTCGAGTTCCAGGCCGAACGTCGACTTCTTGAGCCGACGGGCGAGCAGGGACGCGGCGCTGGCACCCACCGTAAGGGCAATTCCGGCATAAAGGGCAAAGGTTGGCAGCTCTCCCCAGAGTTGTCTGGCGACCTGTTTCTCCGAGATGCCGACCGAGACCTCGCCGAGGAGTGTGCCGCTGGGTGTGCGCAGTGGGGCCTTGCCGTTGGCGGAACGGCCGGTGAACCCCACGTCGATCCCCACGTGCGTCCTGCCGTCGGGTCGCGCACCCCCGTCACGCTTGCCGATGAGGGCCGGGTTGGGGTGCGAGTGCCGGATTCCGCGCAGGTCGAACACCACGACGTAGCGGGCACCCGAGGCCGCCCTGATCCGTTCCGCGATCCGCTGCACCGCGTCGCCGCGTCCGCCGAGTTCCATGGCCCGCACCAGCTGCGGGTCGGAGGCGGTGGTCGAGGCGATGGCGAGCGCCTGGTTCTCGTACTGCCGGTCCAGCTGAGCGCTTTGCGCGAAGGCAAGCAGAACGAAGCCGATGGCGCTGGTCAGAGCGAGGATGGCCAGTTGCCACACAAGAATGCGGGCATACAGCTTCCTGTTGCGGCCGCGCCACCCGCCGAGCCGATTCAACGCGCGAGTGGGCATTGCGCCGATTGTGCATAGCCGAAAGCGTTCTGCCTACCCCCTTCGGCTGCGAGCACAATGCGCAGAACTCTTCTTAACGCGGGAAAGCCGCGCAACGCGCGCAAGGCTCGTCGGCCCGCCGTACCCGCCCTATGGTCTCGTCACCCGCTTGAAACCCCCGCGAAACGCATGGGTGCCCGGGGCTGAAAGGAGACAGATGTGATGGCTGCTGTGAGCAACCATACGGCGAGCCGGAGGGCGGACCGAGCCGAGCGGGAGGACGCCCGGATCGAGATCTCCGGGCTCACGAAGCGGTTCCTGACACCCGGCGGTGAGCTGTTCACAGCGTTGCGTGACGTTACGTTCACGGTTGAGCCGGGCCAGTTCTGCGCGGTGGTGGGCCCGACCGGCTGCGGCAAGTCGACGACACTGAGCATGGTCTCCGGGCTCGACCGGCCGAGCGAGGGCTCGGTCAAGGTCGGCGGCCGCGAAGTCGACGGCATCACCGACGGTGTCAGCTTCATGTTCCAAGCGGACGCTCTGCTGCCGTGGAAGACCGTCCTCGGCAACGTGCTGATGGGCCCGGTCTTCCGTGGCGTCCCCAAGCAGGAGGCCCACGCGTCGGCGCGCGACTGGCTGCGCCGCGTGGGCCTGACGGGGTTCGAGGACCGCTACCCCCACCAGTTGTCGGGCGGTATGCGCAAGCGGGTGGCGATGGCCGCCGCGCTGATCAACGAGCCGAAGATACTGATCATGGACGAGCCCTTCGGTGCTCTGGACGTGCAGACCAAGGCGATCATGTCGACCGAACTGCTGAGCCTGTGGGAACAGATCCGCCCGTCGGTCATCTTCATCACCCACGACCTCGACGAGGCCGTGGCGCTCGCCGACCGCGTCGTCGTCATGACGTCCAGCCCCGGTTCGGTCAAGGCGGTCTTCGACATCGACCTGCCGCGTCCGCGCGGTTCGGTCCAGGAGATCCGCTTCCAGCCCCGCTTCACCGAACTCCAGCACCAGATCTGGGACACGCTGCGCGAAGAAGTGGAGCGCGCCTACGCACGCACCGCAGGAGGTACGGCATGAGCATGACGTCCACCACCACCGCCGCGGTCCCCGAAAGCGCGCAGGCGTCAGCCGCGGCCGCCAAGCGAGCCGCACGGCGGCGCATCGCGTCGGTGTGGGCGGGCCGCATCGGTCTCGCGGTCATCGCCATCGGCGGCTGGCAGGCATGCACCACCTGGGGAGTCGTCGACCCCTTCTTCTTCGGGCAGCCGTCCGGCATCGCCAAGCGGCTGGTCGACCTCTTCCAGCACGGCACCGAGTTCGGGTCCTTCTACTCCAACATCTGGACCACGATCCAGGAGGCGCTCATCGGCTTCGCCGTCGGCGCGCTCGCCGGAGTCGTCTTCGGCGTCGCGCTGGGCCAGAGCCGCTTCCTGTCCGATGTGCTCGGTCCCTACATCAAGATGGTGAACGCGATTCCGCGCATCGTCCTCGGTTCGATCTTCATCGTCGCCTTCGGCATCGGTGTCCTGCCGAAGATCCTGCTCGCCGCGGTGCTGGTGTTCTTCATCGTCTTCTTCAACGCGTTCCAGGGCGTGCGGGAGGTCGACCGCAACATCCTCGCCAACGCCAAGGTGCTCGGCGCCTCGCAGACGCAGATCATCCGTCACGTCATCGTGCCCTCCGCCCTCACCTGGATCATCGCCAGCCTGCACTCCGCCTTCGGCTTCGCCATCGTCGGCGCGCTCGTCGGCGAGGTGCTCGGCGCGCAGAGCGGTCTCGGCCTGGTCATCAAGACCGCACAGAACAACTTCGACCCCAACGGCGTGTTCGCGACCATGCTCGTCATCTCGGTCATCGTGCTCGGCGCCGAGTGGCTGATCGGCAAGCTCGAACGCCGACTGCTGGCCTGGCGCCCGCCAGCCCCGTCCGAGTCCAACGTCCTGTGACCACCACTGTCCCCTCCTCACCCTCTCCTCACCCCCACCCCTGCCCCGGGTTGCGTTTCCCAGAAATCCCGAAAGGAGCCTGGCACGCCATGCTCAAGAGATCCCTCACCGCGTCCCTCGTCACCGTCCTCGCCCTTGGCGCGGCCACCGCGTGTTCCAGCAGCTCCGGCACTTCGTCCAACGCCAGCGGTACGCCGACGGTGACGCTCATGGTCGGCGGCATCGACAAGCAGATCTACCTGCCCTACCAACTGGCGCAGGACCTGGGCTTCTACAAGAAGTACGGCGTCAACGTGAAGTTGAGCACCGAGACCGACGGTGGCGTCGGCGCCGAGGACGCGATGGCCTCGGGACAGGTCGACATGGCAGGCGCCTGGTACAACCACACCATCGACTTCCAGGCGAAGGGCAAGTCGGTCGAGGACGTGGTCCAGCTCTCCGGTGCGCCGGGCGAGCGTGAGATGTGCGCCACCAAATCGGGCGTCCACTCGGCGGCGGACTTCCGCGGCAAGACCCTCGGCGTCACCGACCTCGGTTCGGGCACCGACACCCTGACCAAGTTCCTGGCCGCCAACAAGGGGATCAAGCCGGACCAGTTGACCCGGATCGGCGTCGGCGCGGGCTCGACCGCGGTCGCCGCACTGCAGAACGGCAAGGCGGCGTGCGTGATGACAACGCAGCCAACGGTCACCGCGATTGAGAAGAAGGGCATCGGCTACTCGGCCATCGACCTGGCCAGCACCCAGGGTGCCCAGTCCGCGATGGGCGGGGCCTGGCCTGCGGCTGGCGTCCTGGCCCGCACCGACTGGGTCAACTCCCACAAGGACACGGTGCAGAAGGTCGTCGACGCGCTGGTGGCCACCATGCACTGGATCAACACGCACTCCGCGGCCGACATCGCCGACAAACTGCCGCCGTCGTTCGTGAACAACGCCCTGGTCACCAAGGCCGATTACATCGCCGCGCTGAACCAGGACAAGGGTCAGTTCCTCCCCGACGGCATCATGCCCGCGAGCGGACCCAAGACTGCCCTGGCGACGGAGGAACTGGCGGGCAACGCCACCTCCTCGATCAACCTGGGCACGACGTTCACCAACGACTTCGCCATCAAGGCCAACAAGCTCGAGGGCTTCACCATCAAGACGACCGCGGCCGGACCCAACGGCTGAACTGAGGCACACGACCACACGGGCGCCCAGGTGACAACGGCCACCTGGGCGCCCGCCGACCGAGCCCCCAAGGCATTTCTCAAGTGTGAACGGCCTGACTACGTTCGGGATACGGCGAAAGGTATGTATCCGGCTCGGGTTGGAAGTCCCCGAGCCGACAAAGAAGTCAGGAGCGATCGGCATGGCAAAGGGATATCTGGTCGGCACGTACCGATCGGTGCGCGCACCGGAAAGGCTTGCCGCGTACGGGGAGTTGGCGAAGCCCGCGCTGGAGGCGGCTGGCGGCCGGATTCTGACCCGCGGCGGCAGGGGGACCGTATTCGAGCCGGGGGTGCCCGAGCGCACGGTCCTGGTGGAGTTCCCCAGCTACGCTGCCGCGGTCACGGCCGACGAGAGTGAGGACTACCGCGGGCCATCGCGGTGCTGGACGACGGTGCGGAGCGGGATGTGCGGATCGTGGAGGGGCTTGACTGAGCGCCCCGGCCATCGGCGTGGTCCCGCAGGCAACGGTGAGGAACCCGTATGCCGCGTGTCGCGGCGGCGTAACCGCGTTCCGCCCGCAGGGCTCGCGCCCGCAGGCACGGGTGACCGGGCGTGCTAGGTTCTGGCCATGGCGAGAGAACAGCGCCAGGCCACGATGGCGGATGTGGCGCGCAAGGCTGGGGTCTCGGTCTCCACGGTCTCGCGGGCGCTGAGGGGTTTGCCGACGGTGTCCCCCGATGCCAGGGACCGAGTGGAGCGGGCGGCCCGCGAGTTGTCGTTCGCCCTTTCCCGTAGCGCGTCGAGCCTGGTGACGGGGAAGACCGGTCGCGTCGCCGTGCTCATGCCCGGTCTGGAGCGCGCGCCCTGGTTCCTCGGTACCGCCCTGACCGGCATGGCGAGCGGGCTCAGCGAGGCTGGTCTGGACCTGCTGGTCTATGTGGTCACCAACGAGGCGGAACGCGCGGAGTTCTTCGATAGGCTCCCGGCCCGCCGCAACGCGGACGCGTTGATGGTGACGTCGTTCATCCTCACCGAGGAGGAGCGGGAGCGCCTGGACGACCTCGGCGTGCCGGTGGTCTTCGCCAGCCAGCACGCCCCCGGCCGCGCCAGCGTCTATGTCGACGACGTGGCAGCCGCCCACCAGGGCGTCCGGCACCTGATCAACCTCGGGCACCGGCACATCGCCCATCTGCGCCTGGCGGTCGAGGACTCGTTCGTATGGAGCGCACAGGACCGGCTCGTCGGCTACCGGCGCGCACTGAAGGAAGCCGGGCTGCCCTGGGACGACTCCCTCGTGGTGCACGCCGAGTACGGCCGTGGCGGCGTCCGCCGGGCGGTCGGCTGGTTGCTGAGCCTGCCCCAGTTGCCCACCGCCGTCTTTGTCGAGTCCGACGAGATGGCCTTCGAGGTGCTCGGCGTGCTGCGTTCCTGCGGGATCGACGTGCCCGGCCGGATGTCCGTTCTCGGCTTCGACGACCACCCTCTGGCGGAGGCCATGGACCTGTCGACCATCGCGCAGTCGGCGTGGGACACCGGGCGTGAGGCCGCCGGGCTCGTCTCCTCCATCCTCGCCGAGCCATGCGGCGACCCGGCCCGGCACGTGGTGATCCCCACCCGGTTCATCCCACGCGGGACCACGGCCGCGCCTCCGCAGGACGCCGCAGCGGTGTCCTCGGGCGGCGGGACTCAGTGGGGAGCGGCGTCGGCGGACCCCACTGAGGGGTTCTGAGCCGTCGGTGGCCGGTGATCCGCCCGGCGCTCGGGCGGCGGGGCCGTGGTGGCCCGCGGTATGAGCCGCGTGGGGAGCACCACGTGCCGGGCCGGGTCACACTCGGGATCGCTGATGATCGCCTGGGCCAGCCGTGCCGCCGCTCGACCGATCTCCTCGGCGGGCTGAGCGATCGTCGACAGGCCCATGGGCTCGGCGAGGTCCTGGTCGTCGAAGCCGAGAACGGACATCTGGTGAGGCACGCGAATACCGCAGGAGCGCAGGACGGCGAGGGTCTCTATGGCCATCTGATCGTCCTCGACGAAGATCGCCGTCGGCGGTTGCGGCAGGCTCAGCAGCTGGCCGACGGCCTCGCGGATGCCACGGCGGCCGCGGCCGCGGACCACCAGGCTCTCGTCGTAGGGTGATTCGGCCTCCTCCAACGCCCGCCGGTAACCCACCAGTCTGTCCTGTGAGCTCCAGGCGAAGGCGGTGTCGTCCTGTGACTGCAGGAAGGCGATGCGCCGGTGCCCGAGGTTGAGCAGGTGCCGGGTGCCGCTTCGGGCGCCCGCGATGTCGTCCACGTAGACGCTGGCCCGGTCCGGGGCGTGCTGGCTGACGTAGACCACGGGCATCCCCAACGCGTCGAGGCGCTCGCGTTCCTCGCGCTTCAGGGCGAAGGAGACGACGAGCAGGGCATCGGCATTGCGCTGGGCGGGCAGGCGCCGGAAGAACTCGGTGCGCTCGCGCATGTCCGTCACGCAGTAGACCAGCAGGTCCAGCTCGCACTCCCGCAACACCGAGGCGACGCCGGACACCGCGGCACCGAGGAACCACGCCTCGACCCCCGGCGTGAGCACGGCGACCCTGCCGGTCCTGCCCGTCACCAGACTCGACGCGCTGCGGGAGACGGCGAACGACAGCTCGCGGGCGGCATGTTCAACGCGGCGGCGGGCCTCCGGCGACACCGACGCCATGCCACGCAGGGCCCGCGAGACCGTGGACACCGAGACTCCGGCCACGCGTGCCACGTCCGCCATGGTGGCTTGGGGTCGGGCTTCGGGCATAGCGGGAACCTAGCACGATCCGTGCAAGCGCTTGAATGCCTGTGCGCCAAGGGATTTGGCGAAGCGTGCACCACGGGCATCAAGGTAGGGGTCCGCGCAGGGCCGAGCACCTGCGGTGACATCGCTGTCATCCTGGGCCGCCGAGGGTCTGACGCGCCGTTTCACCGGTGCCAGCAGGGCCTTCGGTGATAACGGTGGTAAATCAGCTGGACACACTGTCTTGACAGGGCGTTTACGCGAACCTACGTTGCAAGCGTTGTCACGCGCTGCTCGGCCAACACCTGGGCCTTGGGCCGCCTTCCCCGTTCCCCAACAGAGCAGCTCAGCCGGTTTGGGCTGATCCCCGAGCACCGGCATGACTTCCGCCCGTCCACCCGTCGACCAAGCCGGATGAGTCGGGGCCGCAATCGTGGTCACCGACACGACCGAGGCCACCGAACTTCCGAGCACCGGGACGGATCCAGCGCCACTGGTACCCGTCCACGGACACGATCCCTCCCCCTCCCTCACCGCCTACCGCGCCCGACGCCGCCCGCGCCCCGCCGGTGCCGCACGTCGGCCCCCGAACCCCAGGAGGCTTCCCTTGACTCTTCGCAGACCTCGAGCCCTGACGGCGGCCGCCGCGGGACTGCTCGTGCTGGCGGGCGCTACGGCGTGCTCGTCCGGCGGCCAGTCGGCCTCGGCGGACGCCTCCTCGGCGACCGGAACGATCACCTGGATGTCCGCCCCGCTCGGGCCGAGCGGTACCGACGCCCGCAAGGACCTGGTCGCCGCCTTCGAGAAGGCCAACCCGAAGATCACCGTCAAGCTGGTGAACGCCCCCACCGACACGGACACCATCCGCTCCACCCTGACCACCCAGATCTCCGGAGGGGCCGAGACCCCGGACGTCTACGACGGCGACGTGGTGTGGCCCGCCCAGTTCGGTCAGGCCGGACTGGCCGTCCCACTCAGCGACCACCTGCCGTCCGACTTCTGGAACCGCTTCACACCCGGTCTGGTCAAGTCCATGACCTACCAGGGCAAGGTGCTGGCCGCGCCCTTCTTCAACGACCAGGCGTTCCTGTACTACCGCAAGGACCTGCTGGACAAGGCGCATCTGCCGGTGCCGACCACCTGGGAACAGGTGCAGAAGGAAGCCGCGCAGCTACAGGCGGACCACCAGGTCAAGTACGGCTACGTGGGCCAGGGCTCCTCTTACGAAGGGCTCACCTGCGACTGGACCGAGATGATGACCGACGCGGGCGGCACCACGCTGGACGCCGCCGGGAAGCATGCCGCGATCGACTCGCCGCAGTCGCAGCACGCACTGGAGTTCATGCGGTCCCTGATCAGCGGTGGCGTCGCCCCACAGGCAATGACGTCCTTTCAGGAACCGCAGTCGGAGCAGCTGTTCACCAGCGGCCAGGTCGCGTTCCTGAGGAACTGGGCCTACGCCTACGCCGACGCCAACTCCTCGGCCTCGCAGGTCTCCGGCAAGGTTGGGGTGACCACCCTGCCCACCTTCTCCGGTCGGCCCGGTACCGGGCACTCGACGATCGGCGGCTGGAACCTCTACGTCAACCCGCACACCAAACACCTGGGCGCGGACCTGGCGTTCATCAAGTTCATGACCGGGTCCGAGGCTCAGCGCATCCTGGCGACCAAGGCGGGGATGATCCCCACCAACGCCGCCGTGCTCTCCGACCGCAGTGTGCAGGCAGGCAACCCGACGCTTGCGGTCGCGGCGAAGAACCAGCTGGTCGCCCGCCCGTCCTCGGTGCCGAACTACCCCCAGGTGAGTCAGGCCGTCTACACCAACATCAACGCGGCGCTCGCCGGGTCGACGTCACCACAGGCGGCGCTGAAGGCAGCGGCCTCCCAGATCGACAGCGCTCTGTCCAAGGGCGGCGGGCTCTAGCCCGAATCCCGCACGGGCCCGCCATCGCCGACCGGCCTGCCGGGCCCGTGCACCGCCCCCGCACCGCCGCCGACCACGCAGGAGCTTGCCATGACACCCGTACCGCACAGCGTCCCGACCGCCGACCGAGCCTCACCACCACCGCTGCCACCGCGCGCCCGCGCGGCGCACCGGGCCCCGACCGCGTCCGGCGGGCGGCCGCGATCCCGGCCATCGCTGCGCCGCCGGTACGCGCGGCTGGGGTGGCTGTTCGCGTCACCAGCCCTGCTGGTGATCCTCGGCGTGACGATCTTCCCGATCGTCTTCTCCGTCATGATGAGCGTCAGTCACGTCACCGTCCTCGGCGGGGGTTTCCAGCTCTCCGGCATCACCGGTGACAACTACGCGGTGCTGCTGCGCTCGGACCGCTGGTTCCACGCCCTCGGGTTCACCGTTGTCTACACCGTCGTCACCGTGGCCGCCGAGGTGGTCCTCGGTACCGCGGTCGCCCTCGTCCTGGAGCGGCTGACCGCGGGGCGCAGTTGGATGATGGCGCTGCTCCTGCTGCCCTGGTCGATGATCACCGTCATCTCCGGCGAACTGTGGGACTACATCTACAACGGCGTCTACGGCGTGCTCAACGCCATCGTGGAACCGCTGCTCGGCCACGGCGTCAACGTGCTCGGCACCCCGCTGCTCGCCGGTATCGCCATGGGGGCCGCCGACGTGTGGAAGACCACCCCCTTCGTGGCGATCATCGTGCTGGCCGGTCTGGTCATGCTGCCCGGCGATGTGACCGAAGCGGCGCGGATGGACGGAGCGGGCGGCTGGACCATCTTCTGGCGGATCCGGCTGCCGCTGCTGCGGCCCACCATCGCCATCGCCGTGCTCTTCCGCATCCTGCAGGCGTTCGGCATCTTCGACCTGCCGTTCGTGCTCACCGGCGGCGGGCCGGGGGACTCGACCGAGTCGCTCGCCATGCTCGGGTGGCGCGCGATGTTCCAGGACCTGAAGTTCGGGCCAGGGGCCGCCGTCGCCACCAGCACCGCGGCCATCGTGCTCATCGGCTGCCTGCTGTTTCTGAAGGTCTTCCGCTCCCAGGTCGGTAACGAGGAGGTGGGCATATGACCACCAGCACACGAAGCTCCCGCGGTCGGCGTCGCCTGTTCACCGGCACCCATCTCGCGGCCCTGCTGGTGGCACTGTTCACCGCGGCCCCGCTGTACTGGATGGTGGCCGGTTCCCTGAAGAGTCCACGGGAACTGGGCGCGGTGCCACCCACACTGTGGCCGCACAAGCCGACGCTGAACAACTATTCCGACGCCTTCAGCCACTACGGCTTCGCCACCTACTTGGAGAACTCCGCGCTGGTATCGGTGGTTTCTACCGTGCTGGTACTGCTGCTCGGGACGTTCGCCGGATACGCCCTGGGGCGGCTGCCGGTACGAGGCAAGTCAAACATCATGGTCGTCCTGCTGATGATCTCGCTGTTCCCCACCGTCGCGGTGGCCGCTCCGCTGTACCTGCTGTTGCGCGACATCGGCTGGCTCAACAGCTACCAGGGACTGATCCTTGCCTACACCGCGTTCAACCTCCCGTTCGCCATCTGGATCCTGCGCAACTACTTCCTGTCGATCCCCAAGGAGATGGAGGAGGTCGCGTGGATGGACGGGGCGTCTCCGCTGCGCACGGTGTTCTCGGTGATCCTGCCGCAGGCGAAACCGGGACTGTTCACCGCGGGCATCTTCACCTTCGTCTCCTGCTGGACCGAGTTCCTGCTCGCCCTCACCCTCAACAACAGCGACCGCTACCGCACCATTGCCGTCGGCATAGCGCTCTTCAACGGCCAGTTCACCATCCCCTACGGCGACATCTTCGCCGCCGCCATCGTCAGCATGCTGCCCGTCGCCATCCTCGTCCTCGTCTTCCGGCGCGCCGTGGTCTCCGGCCTGACCGCCGGAGCGGTCAAGGGATGACTTCCGCACTCACCGACGCCTGCTTTCACCACCCTCACAACCAGGAAAGGAACCCCCTCACGTGACTCGGCCTTGGTGGCGCGACGCCGTCATCTACCAGGTGTACCTACGGTCCTTCGCGGACGCGAGCGGCGACGGCATCGGCGACCTGGCGGGCCTTCGCTCCCGCCTGGACTACCTCACCGAACTCGGCGTGGACGGCATCTGGCTCAACCCCTGCTACCCCTCACCGCAGAAGGACCATGGCTACGACGTCGCCGACTACACGGGAATCGAACCGGACTACGGCGACCTGAAGGCCTTCGACGCCTTCGTCTCCGATGCCCACGCCCGGGGCCTGAAGGTGCTCATGGACCTTGTGCCCAACCACTGCTCCAGCGCCCACCCGTGGTTCCAGGCCGCGTTGGCCGCGGGGCCCGGCTCGCCCGAGCGCGACCGCTTCCTGTTCCGCGACGGCCGCGGCGCCGACGGTGAACTGCCGCCCAACAACTGGCGCGGCCAGTTCGGCGGTTCGGCCTGGACCCGAGTCACCGAGCAGGACGGCAGCCCCGGCCAGTGGTACCTGCACTTCTTCGACGCCGGCCAACCCGACTTCAACTGGCGTCACCCGGACGTCATCACGATGTTCGACGACGTGCTGCGCTTCTGGTTCGACCGCGGCGTGGACGGCTTCCGCATCGACGTCGCCCACGGCCTGTACAAGCACACCGACCTTCCCGACTGGGACGGCGACCACTTCAACGCCCACGCCTGGAACCAGCCAGAAGTCCATGACGTGTACCGGCGCTGGCGGCGCATCGCCACCGAGTACGCTCCCGACCGGGAACTGACCTTCGTCGGTGAGGTGTGGGCCCCGACCGTCACCGACCTCGCCGCCTACCTGCGCCCCGACGAACTGCCGCAGGCCTTCTACTTCGACCTGCTGATGCAGCCGTGGGACGCGGCACTCTTCCGCTCCTCCATCGACCGGGCGTTCGCCGAGATCGGATCCACCGGCGCCACCATCACCTGGACCCTCGCCAACCACGACGTCCACCGCGCCGTGACGCGCTACGGCATGGTGACCCCCGAGGCCTACCACGCCTCCGTCGACCCGACGGTCGCCGTGGTCCGCCCACGCGGACAGGTGGACGTCTCGCTGGGCGAACGGCGCGCGCGAGCCGCGGCCATGCTCCTGCTCGCGCTGCCCGGATCACCCTTCCTCTACCAGGGAGAGGAACTCGGACTCCCCGAGGTACTCGACCTGCCCGACCACGCCCGCCAGGACCCCACCTGGTTCCGCTCCGAGCAGCTCGACCCCGGGCGCGACGGCTGCCGAGTGCCGCTGCCGTGGACACCGCAGCCACCGAACCACGGATTCTCACCCCCGGGCACGCGGGCGCAGCCGTGGCTGCCGCAACCGGAGTGGTTCGCCAAGTACGCGGTCTGCGAGCAACTCCAAGACGCCACCTCAACGCTGTCGTTGCACCGCGCGGCGCTGCGCCTGCGGCGAACGGCCTTCCCGGGCGAGGCGGAGACGCTCGTCTGGCTGGACGTTCCCGGCCGCGACGACGTCCTTGCCTTCCGGCGCGGCGAGGTCACCTGTGTCGTCGTCTTCGGCGACGCGCCGTTGCCACTGCCCGCGGAATGGGGAGCGGTCCTGCTCTCCTCGGCCCCGGTGGAGGCGGGCCAACTCCCCGGCAACGCCACGGCGTGGCTGAGCGCCTCCTGAGCGAGGCGTCGCACAGGGGCGCCCCGGCGGACCGAAATCCCTGGCATGTGGTCAGCTGCGTGGCCGGACTTCTTGGCGCCCAAAGGCCGGGGCCCGCGGACCATCCGCGGGCCCCGGCCCACGGCTAGCCCTTGATGAAGACGTAGTCCGCGTGGTACGGCACCGCGGTCTTCGGCTGGGTGTAGGGGGCGCAGCTCCCGGTCGGCGCCGTTCCGCCAAGGGTGTTGAGCCGCAGCACCTCGTGCGTGCCGGAGAGCACTCCGTGCGCCCTGCCCTCCCGGGTCGCCTTCAGGTCCAGCTCGGGTACGTTGCCCGTGCCGTTCGCCGTCTTGCTGAGCACCTTGCCGGTGACCGCGCTGCCGTCGGCTGCGACCCACTGCGGCGGGCCCGCGTTCGGCCTGACGAACGAGTGGTAAATGCCGTGGCCGAGCCGGGCGTCGACGTTGTGCTGGGTGAACGCCCAACCGCCGCCTGGCTGCTTGGTGCAGGCGTAGATCTGCTGGCCGCTGATGACCGACGCCTCGATGCTGGTGAGCGCCTTGCCGAACGTGAAGGGGCGCACCTTGTGCAGTTGGCCGCGCACCGCGCCACCGGGGAACTGGGCGGTGTGCACATTGACGTAGAAGTCGCCAGGATTGGCGCTGATCTCCTTGAGCAGCTTGGCGTCCTTGACAGTCACCGAGCCGGTGACCGCGTGGAGGCTGCCGGGCAGCGCCTGCTCGAAGAACGCCACCTTCACCTCGCCGTTGACCCCCCGCGCACCGGCGTGGATGTGCGCCATGGTCGGCGCGCCGATCCCCGACCACTTGATGGCGAACTGCACTTTGTCACCCTCGATCCGCAGGAACTCCAGCGCGCGGCCATGCGGGTCGCCGACTTTGGGGCCGCCGGGTTTTTGCACCTCGTTGGCGCCGACGAGACTGGCCACGTAGTAGGTACCGGTGGAGCGATGGGATTCCGTGGCGGTGGTGGCGGTGGTGGTGCGGTCGTTCGGCTCGGCCGAGGCCGAGGTGGTGGAGAGCACCACACCGACCGCCGTGGCAATGGCCGCGATGACCGTGGTCGACAGGCCGCTGGCGGCGCGGCGGCTCTTGACGCCGTTCATGTTCTTACCCTCCGCTGGGCGTCCGGCGCTGTGGTGCACCGGTCTCTTGCCATGCAGTACGTGCCGGACGCCCCATTCGTCTCACTCCAAGAGTGGGGCGACCATCACACCGGATCCGTTGAACGCAACGGCCCGTCGAGCCGTAGCGCGTGCGGGGGAGGGCGGAGGGTCAGTCAGCTGCTCACTCTGAGTTGGTGTCAGAGCGGAACGCCGCCGAAACCGAACTCGTTACCGTCCGGATCGTGGTACGTGATCTTCCGCACGCCGTTTGGATAGGTCTCGCGTCTCGTGGGCTCCAGTCCCCGCTCAGCGATCTGGGCGACGCGGGTGTCGAGGTCGTCGATGATGACGGTGTGCATGCCGTTACCGGCCCGCTCGGGCCGCCGCACGACGTACACGTACCGATGTTCCGCAAGTTCCCATACGGCTTCCGTGTCGTGTGGGTAGAACGTTGGCGGGGAGCCAAGCAGCCGCTCGTACCAGGCCAGCGCCCTTGTGAAGTCGGTGACTGGGATACCTGCGAAGAGGTCGAGGGCCATGCCGACATGGTAGGTCCGCCGATGCGTGAATCTTGACGCAGTCCACGTTCCGCCAGTGTCGAGTCACAAGATCGTGTGACAGCTCTAACACGCGGGCTGGCTACGGCAGTTCACAGGCTTCGGGGATGGCTGGGGGGGGGGGACCGCCGATACCGCACGGCAATCAACTCAGGCAGTCCCGACCGCCGTTACTACTGCGGCCGGATGGGCGCCATCGGCCAGAGGGGACCCGGCGCACTCGGCGCGCGCCGCAGTGGGCTCCGATCACAGCCTGGAAGTTGTTCGACTCGTTCCCGTGCCTGATCGCAGCGAGCCGGAACTGGCCGAGTAAGTGACGGGCATGGCAGCCTGGTTGTGTCAGTACCGGTAACAAGATGCTCTGGCTGCCAGTTTCGGTGTCACCCATGCTGTCCGCATGACGATCACTGCGGAAACCATCGCTCTGGCACGGCCACGGTCCGCGCGTTGGCCAGGTCCGTGATGTGAGCGCGTGCCTTCACCGGTACCGGGACGACCAGAAGGACAGTCCTTCGGGAACTGTGAAGGCGAACACCGCGGACTCACGCCCGGAACGTGCGGCGGTAGGTGTCCGGCGGTACGCCGATCGTGCGGTGGAAGTGGCGGCGCAGTGTCGCCGCCGTGCCCATGCCCGCGGCCGAGGCGATGGCCTCGACGCTGTCGTTCGTGGTCTCCAGCAGTTCCTGCGCGCGGCGGATCCGCTGCGTCAGCAGCCACTGCAGCGGGGTGGTGCCGGTTACCGAGCGGAAGTGGCGGCTCAGGTGCCGCGAGCTCATGTTCGCCTCGCGGGCGAGATCCTCCACGGTGAGCGGCTGGTCCAGCCGCCGCATCACCCAGGGGAGCAGCTCGGCCAGGGGATGGCCGTCCTGGGCGGGCACCGGCGTGGTCACGAACTGGGCCTGACCACCGGCCCGGTGGGGCGGCACGACCAGGTAGCGGGCGACCACGTTGGCGATCGCCGAGCCGTGGTCGCGGCGGACCAGATGCAGGCACAGGTCCATCGCTGCGGCCTTGCCCGCAGACGTGAGCACGCTGCCGTTGTCGACGTAGAGCACGTCCGGGTCGACCTTCACCCGGGGATAGCGTGCGGCCAGTTCCTCGGCGTGGGCCCAGTGCGCGGTCGCGCTCAGCCCGTCCAACAGCCCGGCGGCGGCCAGCACGAACACGCCGGTGCACAGGGAGACCACCCGCGCACCCGACTCGTGCGCCGCACGCACCGCCTCGACCAGGTCGGCTGGCGGGTCCTGCTCCACGTCAGCCAAGGCGGGGACGATCACGGTGTCGGCGTGCGTCAGCCCGTCGAGCCCGCAGTCCGGCTCCAGCAGGAACCGGCCGACCCGGACGGGGTGCGTGCCGCACACCCTGACGTCGTACCAGGGGCCTGGCAGGGCGGCCGGGGCGGAGCCGAAGACCTCGTAGGCCAGGGCTAGTTCGAAGTGCAGCATCCCGTCGGTGGCTGCGATCGCGACGGAGCGCGGGACAGAACTCATGTCGGTAACTGTACGGGTCTTGTCGTTCCGGACACTGGGCGCCGATGGGCCAAGGAGGACAGGATTGCCGAAGTGGATCACGTAGTGGGATTCCGCAGTGGATTACTTCAGGCACGTGGGAGCGGGTATGGGAGCGGGTCGGAACGTGGCGGTGTTCGGCGCCTATGGGCACACTGGGCGGTTCGTGGTCGCGGAGCTGCGCGAACGCGGGTACGTCCCGCTGCTCCTCGGCCGTGACCAGGACAAGCTGCTGACGCTGGCGAAGGCACACCCCGGGCTTGAGGCGCGGCAGGCGTCGGTCGACGATCCGGCCTCGCTCGACCGCGCGCTCAACGGCGCGGCCGCTGTGGTCAACTGCGCCGGGCCCTTCGCCACGACCGCCGCCCCGCTGGTCGAGGCGGCGCTGCGCGCTGGCGTCCCGTATGTCGACGTCGCGGCCGAAATCGAGGCGAACCTCGACACGTTCGCGCACTTCGCGGAGCGCGCCCGCGCCGCAGGCACCGTGGTGGTCCCGGCGATGGCCTTCTTCGGCGGTCTCGGCGACCTGTTGGTCACCACCGCGATGGGCGACTGGACTGCGGCGGACGAGGCGCACATCGCCTACGGCCTGAGCAGCTGGCACCCCACTGCGGGAACCCTCGCCGCGGGCGTGGTCTCGCGGCAGCGACGGGGTGGCCGCCGTGTCCGCTACACCGGCGGACGGCTGGAGTACCACGACGGAGCTCTGCCGACCCTGGAGTGGACCTTCCCGCCTCCGCTCGGCCCCCAGAGCGTCATCGCAGAGTTCACCATGGCCGACGTCGTCACCGTTCCCAGCCACCTGGCGGTTCCGGAGGTGCGCACCTACATGACCGCCAAGGCGGCCGCGGACCTGTCCGCTCCTGACGCCTCGGCACCGACCGCCGTCGACGAGCGCGGCCGCTCCGCGCAGACCTTCCTCGTCGATGTCCTCGTCCGCTCGGGCCACACGGAACGCCGCGTGGTCGCCGCCGGTCAGGACATCTACGCCATCAGCGCGCCGCTCGCGGTGGAGGCCGTCGACCGTATCCTCACCGGCCGCACCAGGACCACCGGCGTCGCCTCCGCGGGCGCGGTCTTCGATGCCCCGGACTTCCTGCGCGCCCTGTCCTCGCACCTCTCGCTACGCTGACCCGACCGCACCGCCACCGTACCGGCGGGCAGTCCGTGGGTACGGTGGCGGCGCCGTGGCTGCGAGGCTTGCCACCGAGAACGCGTCACGTCGAGTGGATGGCGCGCCACGCCTCGCCCGCTGGGCGGAGCATGTCGTCGGCGCCGGTGGGAAGGCGTATAACACGCGCACCCGGCCGTGGGGTCCTCGGGGCGCGTCATGGAGGTCTTGTCATGGCGAGTGCGCACCTACGTCCCGAGGGAACGGCGACGATCACCACCTCCGTGCCCGCGCGGCTCGACCGGCTGCCGTGGTCGCGGTGGCACTGGATGGTCGTGGTCGGGCTGGGCACGGTGTGGATCCTCGACGGCCTGGAAGTGACGGTGGTGGGCAACATCGCCTCCCGGCTGTCGGAGAAGGGCAGTGGACTGGCCATCACCAGTGCCCAGGTCACCGGTGTGGCCGCGGCGCTGTATGTGGCGGGCGCCTGCGCGGGCGCGCTGTTCTTCGGCTGGCTCACCGACCGCTACGGACGCAAGCGGCTCTTCCTCGTCACTCTCGCGCTCTACCTCGGGGCCACCGCGCTGACCGGAATCTCCTTCCACGCCTGGTGGTTCTTCCTCTTCCGCTTCCTGACCGGCTGCGGCATCGGCGGCGAGTACGCCGCGATCAATTCGGCCATCGACGAGCTGATCCCGGCGACCTACCGCGGTCGGGTCGACCTGATCATCAACGGCAGTTTCTGGGTCGGGGCGGTCGGCGGCTCACTGCTGTCGATCCTCATGCTGAACAAGGCTCTGTTCCCGGCCGACCTCGGCTGGCGGTTGACCTTCGCCCTCGGAGTGGTGCTGGGCCTGGTCATCCTGTTGGTCCGGCGCAACGTGCCCGAGTCGCCGCGCTGGCTGTTCATCCACGGCCGCAAGGCGGAGGCCGAGGAACTGGTCGCCTCGATCGAGGCCGAGGTCGCCGCCCAGGTCGGCCACGACCTCGAACCCGTGGACCGCGAGATCACCATCCACCAACGCAAGAGCATCGGGTTCGGCAAGATCGCGGGAACAGTCTTCCGCCGCTATCCGCGCCGGGCCGTGCTGGGGCTCTCCCTCTTCATCGGCCAAGCCTTCCTCTACAACGCCATCACCTTCGGCTTCGGCGCCATCCTGACCACCTTCTACCGGGTCCCATCGGGCAGTACCGGCTACTACTTCGTGGTCATCGCGATCGGCAACTTCCTCGGGCCGCTGCTGCTCGGCCACCTCTTCGACACCGTGGGCCGCCGCCCGATGATCAGCGGGACGTATGTGCTCAGCGGACTGCTGCTGTTCGCCACCGCCTGGCTGTTCGGCCGGGGCTCGTTGACCGCGGTCACGCTCACCGCGTGCTGGTGCGTGGTCCTCTTCTTCGCCTCCGCGGGCGCGAGCAGCGCGTACCTGACCGTCAGCGAGATCTTCCCGATGGAGACCCGGGCCATGGCGATCGCCTTCTTCTACGCGGTCGGCACCGCCGCTGGCGGTATCACCGGCCCGCTGCTGTTCTCCCAGTTGACCACCACGGGGGTCGCGTCCGACACCGTGCTGGCGTTCCAGATCGGTGCCGCGCTCATGACGGCCGCCGGTGTCGTCTCCGCCTTCCTCGCCGTGCCCGCCGAACGCCGGTCTCTGGAGGACATCGCCACCCCGTTGACGGCGACGAGCGGCCTCGCCACGCGAAGCGCCGCTGGCTAGCCGTGGCTAGCCGACAGGGTCGCGTCGTGCCGCCGCCTTCCGGGAGTGCGTGCCCGGGGGAATGTGCGACTCGACAGCCACCGCCACCGGCCTCGACCAGTCATTCGTGAGCGGGTCATCACGCCCTCGGCCGATGCCGTGGCGGACTGACCACCAAGATCTGCCTAGCCTGCGTCAGACCGCGAAGCCACCGTCCACCGCCAGCTCCGCGCCTGTGACGTATCGGGCGCTCTCGCCGACCAGGTACGAGACGGCGTCCGCGACCTCTGCCGCCGTGCCGTAGCGGCCGAGCGCGGTGAAGCCGCGCTGGAAGTCGGCGGAATCGCCGTCGCCTGGGTTCATGTCGGTGTCGGTCGGGCCCGGGTGGACCAGGTTGACGGTGACGCCGCGCGGGCCGAGCTCCCGGGCCATGCCCTTGGTGAAGCCGATCAGCGCGGCCTTGCTGGTCGCGTAGAGCGCGCTTCCGGGGAAGGCCACGCGCTGGGCGATGCAGCTGCCGATGCTCACGATCCGTCCGCCCTCGGCCAGGTGCCGCACCGCCGCCTGGGCGTAGAGGTAGGGCGCGCGAACGTTCACCGCCAGCACCCGGTCGATCTGGTCGAGTGCCACCGCCTCGATCGGCCCGACGGCGCCGACACCCGCGTTGTTCACCAGGATGTCCAGCCGCCCGAACCGTTCGGCGACCCCCGCCACCGCACCGCACACCGCTTCCGGGTCGGCGCTGTCCGCGCGGACGGCCCAGCCAGTGCGCCCCATCGCGGTGATCTTGGCGACCACCTCCTTGGCCAACTCGGCCGAGCCCTGGTAGGTCAGCGCGACGTCTGCGCCGTCCTCGGCCAGCCGCAGCGCGACCGCTGCCCCGATCCCTCGGCTGCCGCCGGTCACCAGCGCCACCTTGCCGTCGAGCGCCGTCGCCCCGTTCATCGTCATCTCCGTAGAACTCCTTGTTCCGGTCTTGGACACGGCTAAATCCTCAACCGGAACGCCCTGCGGTTCTGGCGGTATTAAGACGTCGCGTTTGAGCGTCATCGACGAGTCCTGGATTAGCGCAGTTGACAGGCCGTTACTGACTTTGTTGGCGTGATGTCGTAGCCGACAGGTGGTGATCGTCGCAGTACGCCTTGAACGCGAAGACAAATGAACGGTGCTAGGGCGCATCCAACGGGTCGGTGCAGACCCACCGGATTCGGCCTAGGTGCGAGGCCCTCGATAGTGACGCAGTTGGTGTGGTGTTCTGCGGCGGCCGTCCTGGGGGACTGCTTCGGGGTCGCAACTGGCGTTCTCGGAGCCGACGGCTTGGGGTTTCGGGTCGCCTTTGCTGTGGTCAGGCGGTTCGGTTGACTCGCGTTCCTGGGGCGTCTGCCAAGCTCCACGCCGCGGTTGGGGATCGCGGGTTGGAGTGGGCTCGCGGCTGCGTAGCCGGTATCCGTACACGACGGCGGCGGTCAGGATGATGACGATGGCGACGCCCATGATGGCGGGGCCGATTGCGGCGCCCAGATCTCGTGCCGGTCCAGCGCTCGTGGTGACGATTCGCATGGCGGTCGCCTACCCGGCAGCGGGCCGTGCATCCGGATACGTCGGCTGTGATGCGGGAGGTGGCCTGGACCGGCGGGGCCGACTCGCCGGGTTGATCACCGGCGGGGTGCGTGGGCCGGTCCAGGCGTATCTCGATGAGGCGTTACGGGTGGTTGCCGTGGTGGGTTAGCGGCGTGTGGCTGTCCGGGCGCGGGTGTGTCGGACGGCTGCCGCGAGTCCGATCATGCCGAGCATCCACATCTGGCAGCCCTGCTTCGGGTTCCTGCCGCGAACGTTGGTGCCGCGGACCCAGGTGCCGTCTTTGCGCCGGTATCCCTTGCGGTGGTGTCGCGCCATGTTCCCCCCTCGTGTTGGGATGTGCCCTCCCACGATCAGGGCTGGCTGCTGGGCCGTGGTAGCCGCATTCCGGTCGGGTGCCGTGGTCGCGCAGGTTCGAACCCTGTCGGCCCGACTTGCCAGGCCACAGGTCGAAGGCCGTTTCCTGTGGGGTGCTTGTGTCGTGGTGCTTGAGGGCTGTGGCGACGGGTGGGGAGACCCTCACTTCGCGGTGCGCGCGGTTCCAGGTGGTGGAGCAGGCAGGGCGGCGAGGAAAGTGCGATCCTCGGGCGCGAAGCGGGGGCGAGAGCTCCGCGGAGCTGGCGCTGCGACGTCCGGTGGCCCGGTGTCGCTACCCGCTACGAGAAGAGCGCGACACCTACCTGGCCGACATCCATGCCGCAGGCATCTTCCTCCGGTTCGCCGATGATCCGAAACTGCCAAGTTGGCCCCCGCGTGGCCCGTCATCCCGGGACTGACGGGCCGGCTCCCCGAAGGGAGCCGTCGCGAGGTAAACCGGAACGTACGCCTCTTCCGGCCGCATCGGAAGACCCACACTAATGTGCTCCAGCTCACACCTGCTCGGTCGGGTTGCGGGCCTCAAGACGTCACGATGACGCTGGCCACGCTACGGAGGCCGTGGATACGTTGCCGCTCGTCAGGATGTCAGCGGTGGAGATGGGCGATGGCTTGCTTCATGGCCGCCAGGGCTGGCTTCGCAGTCCCGTTGGCGCGCAGCAGGCCGAAGTAGTTCTCGCTGGAACTCGGGTCGTCTTTCAGGTCCTCACCGGAGTACCAGATGTACGCGCCGATGTCCGGGTCACCAGTTGCTGTCGCGACACCGTCCGCGGCGATCTGCGCCTACCTGCCTTCGGTGACGTGTGTCGTCGATGGGGTGATGGTTTTGGGGCTGCCGTCCGACGCGGTGCCAGGTCCGCCGGTCGGGGCACCGAATTCGGTCACCCAGATCGGTAGGTGGGGGAAGCCGTTTCCTACCAGGACGCTGTGGAGGCTGACGCGGCTGCGGTCGATCTTTTCCCACGAGGTGCCCCACGCGCTATGCGTGCTGGCGAGGTACGGGTAGGTGTACGGGTGATACCCAACGGCGTTGACGGCGCGGAGGGCTCCGGTCTTCGCGACAGCTGACAGGAAGTCGGTCGGGGAGATGCGTCCGGGTCCGGTGTTCGTGGCTGCCAGGCCACCGAGAACGACACGAGCGGTGGGGTCCGCTGCGTGAAGCGCGGCACTGGTCTGGCGCAGCAGGGTCGCGTAAGCGGAGGGATTTGGGGCTGGCTTCCAGAAGCCGAGGTTCTCTTCGTTCCAGACTTCCCAGGTGTGGATGCCCTGAGGCGCGTACCGCTTCGCGGCTGCTGCCGCGAAGGCGGCGAACGTGGTGGGATCGGCGGGGGCGCATGTCGGTACGGTGCAGCCCGCCGTTCTGGCCCACGGCGGGGTGTAGGCGATGACGGGCAGAACCGTCAGGTGGTGGGCGCGTGCGGCGGCGACGACGTGGTCGAAGCGTTGCCAGTCGTAGGAGTTTGCCCGGTCTGGCTGGATGTCGTACCAGCTGAGGTCTGCGCGGATCCAGGTAGCCCCCACCGTGGTGGCGATGTTGAGTGCCTTGGTGATTTGCTGCTGGTTGTCCCATGTCAGGGTGTCGCCGTAGGCGATGCCGATGGGCAGCGGTGCCTTGGCTGCCGTGGACTTCGCGGTCAGTTGGACTGCCGCGGCAGTGGGTTTGCTGCCGGACGTGGTGTGACCGGAGGGCAGGGCCACGGTGGTGATCAGTGTGGCGGCGGCGAGGGCGAGACTCAGCCCGAGGGCTCGGCGCAGGCCTCTGAGGGTTCTGTGGGGCACGGTTCTCCATGGAGTGTGCAGCAGTGGGATCACGGCTTGAAAGGCGGAAGGCATCGAGTAGCTGATGGACTGCCTGATGCGAAAGCCCCATGGGGCATCCACAACTGGGCGTTCACAAAGCCATCGTCACTCCGTTCATGCGACGTCAGCCTACGAGCCCCGTGCATGGTGGGGTGTGGGGCCATCAGGGAGTGCGTGCCCGCTCACAACGCCGAACGGTGGAAGGCGGGTTGGTGCTGAGGGCCAATGTGGAGCGGCGCGGTTAGGCGTTAGCCGGATCGGTGCTTGCTCAGTCACCGTGAGCACGTTCGGTCTGGGGCCGGTGCGTGAGCTCGCAGTGGTGCCGACGAAGCTGCGGGTGCGGATCCGTCATCCGTCCTGCTGGCGAACTCGATGAGTTCGAGCCCGTTTGCCAACGGTTGTCCGGCCTATCACGCAGGCCGCCAGGTTGCTTCTTCCGCTGGGCTGGAAGGGGCGGTTGTGGCGGTGCTGGCTCTGCTGAGCCAACAGCCGCGAGTTCAACCGCGTTCGCGGAGGTACGCCTCCAACTCGGCGGCCCCGGTCAGCATTGCCCGTCCGCGGGCGGACAGCCGACCATGCCAGTCGCGCAGTGCGGCCTCCAGCGGCTCCAAGCCGCCCGCGGCCCGGACCTGGGCGATCAGCGGGGCGATCTGCTCCAGCAGGTAGCCGCCCCGCCTGAGCTGGTGGGCCAGCCGGGCGTCCCGCACGGCGGCCTCGTCGTAGACGCGGTACCCGGTCAGTGGGTCGCGGCGCGGGCTTACCAGCCCGGCGCGTTCCCATTTGCGCAGCGTCGCGGGCCGGATACCGAGTTCGTTCGCCAGCGGCCCGATGAACGTGCTGCCGGGCCTGGACACCGCGGCTGGCTCGGACCCCACACCGGGGTCGCCCGCCGTGCTGGGCTCCAGGTCGCGCAGGGCGCTCTGTACGGCCTGGAGGGTCCGCCGGTCGTCGAGGAGCTGGGCGTGGCTGGCGTCGATGAGACGGAACGCCTCATCGACCGCGCCCTCGTTCACGGCCCGCATGATCGACGTCGCCGTCTGGTGGCCGTGGCCGGGCACCAGGGCAAGGAACGCGCGCAGGGCCCCCGCGTGCAGCGAGGTGTAGGTGCGGTAGCCGTGGGGTGTGCGATCGGCGCGCGGAAGGATTCCGGCTTCCTCGTAGTTCCTGATCGCCTGCGTGGACAGACCGTGTCCGCGTGCCAGGTCAACCGGCCTGAGCCGTCCACCGCTTTGAAGGTTCCGCCCCATGCGACCGACGATATCGCGGAAAAGTCTCAACCGAAGGTTCAACGATACCGTTGAAGGCATGGCGACTGATATCAAGGACACCGCCCATGCCGTCGAGGCCGCCGCCGTCATGAGGCTGCTCCCGACCCGGCCCCGGCTGCTGGCCCTGGGCGAACCCACCCACTGCGAGGACACCTTGCTCGACCTGCGCAACGAGCTCTTCCGGCAGCTCGTCGAGCAGGAGGGCTACCGGACGATCGCGATCGAGAGCGACTGCATGATGGGCCTGGTCGTGGACGACCACGTCACCTCGGGCACGGGCACTCTCGACGAGGCCATGGAGCACGGATTCAGCCACGGCTGGGGCACCTTGGCGGCCAATCGCGAGCTCGTGCGCTGGATGCGCGCCTACAACGACGGTCGGCCCGAGTCCGAGCGGCTGCGCTTCGCCGGTTTCGACGGCCCACTGGAGATCACCGGCGCCGCGAGCCCCCGTCAGGCGCTCACCGCACTCCACGGCTACCTCGCGGCCCAGGTGGACGCGGACCTGCTCCCGTGCACCGGGGAAACGCTCGACCGCCTGCTCGGCGCCGACGACCGGTGGACCAATCCCGCCGCGATGATGGACCCGGCTCAGTCCGTGGGACGGTCGGCCGAGGCCGGAAGGTTGCGGCTGCTCGCCGACGACCTGGTGGCGCTGCTCGACGCGCAGACGCCGCACCTGCTCGCGGTGACATCGCCGGACGCCTGGGACCGGGCGCGCCTGTACGGCCGCACCGCGACCGGCCTGCTGCGCTACCACTACTGGATGGCCGACACCTCACCGGCCCGCATGACGCGGCTGTGCGCACTGCGGGATGTGATGATGGCCCACAACCTCCTTGCCGTCGCCGCTCGGGGCCCGGCACTCATCCACGCCCACAACTCCCACCTCCAGCGGGAGAAGAGCACGATGCAGCTGTGGGAGGGCTCGGTGGAGTGGTGGAGCGCCGGTTCGCTGGTGAGCGCCCAACTCGGCCGGGAGTACGCCTTCGTGGCCACTGCCCTCGGCACGATCCCGCACCAGGGAGTGGACACCCCGCCCCCGGACACCGTCGAAGGGCTCCTGTACGCGCTCCCGGAGGACCGCTGCGTCATCGACGCCCCGCGGCTGGCCACCGCCCTCGGCGACACGCGGCCCGCGCCCCGGAGGTCACCCTGGTTCGGCTACTCCCCGCTCGACCCGGCACACTTGGCGGACAGCGATGGGATCGTGTTCGTCAAGGACCTCTCGCGGACATAGCGCTCCTGGCACTGGCTCCGCAGAGGCTGCCGCCCGCCTACTCGCCCGACGTTGAACCTGGTCGAAGGAGTGCCGGTGCACGTCAAGGCGATGTCACCCCCCCAACGAGGCAAGTGGAAAGGCTAGTTGGCGGACCCCGCCGAAAGGGCTGTCAGTCCTCGCAGAAAGGAATGTCAGTCCTTGCGGCGGCGGGCGAGCAGCGCGGCTCGCCGTTCGTCGAACTGCGCCGCCTGGCCTGCCAGTCCGTCCATGTAGAGGCCGATTTCCTCCTGCGCCTTGAGGCCCTCGGCGCCGAGTCCGGAGATCTCCAGGACCTTCAAGTGGCGCAGCACCGGCTGCAATACGTCGTCGTGGTGGATGCGCAGGTTGTAAATGCCGCCGATGGCGATCCTTGCGGCTGCTCGTTCGAAGCCGGGCATCGCGTGGCCAGGCATCCGGAATCCGATCACCACGTCGGCGATGGCCCGCATCGCCTGGTCCGGGGCGAGTTCCAGCGACGCCGCCAGCAGGTTGCGGTAGAAGACCATGTGCAGGTTTTCGTCGGTGGCGATCCGGGCCAGCATCCGCTCACACACCGGGTCACCGGACTCGCGGCCGGTGTTGCGGTGCGAGACCCGGGTGGCCAGCTCCTGGAAGGCGACGTACGCGACCGAGTGCAGCACGCTGTGGCTGTTGTCGGCCTCGAAACCGGTTGACGTGTGCTGCATGCGGAACCGTTCGAGCTCGACCGGATCGACCGCCCGGGAGGTCAACAGGTAGTCCCGCATGACGATCGCGTGCCGACCCTCCTCGGCGGTCCACCGGTGCACCCAGGTTCCCCAGGCGCCGTCGCGGCCGAAAAGGGTGGCGATTTCGTGGTGGTAGCTGGGCAGGTTGTCCTCGGTGAGCAGGTTGACCACCAGCGCGGTGCGTCCCACGTCCGTCACCTTGGACTGCTCCGGCGACCATGCCTCGCCGCCCAGTACGCCGTCGAAGTTCCGGCCGTCGCTCCACGGCACGTACTCGTGGGGCATCCATTCCCTGGCGACTTTCAGGTGGCGGTTGAGCTCGGTCTCCACGACCTCTTCGAGGGCGTGCAGGAGCTGGACGTCGCTCCACGCCTGCGCGGTGCTGGGACGAGTGGGGGCAGTGGTCACGGCGGCTCCTGATGGGGCGATACGTTACCTACGGAACCGTAGGTTGGATCGCGAAGCTACTACAGGTTGTAGAGACCTGGGAACCGGGGGTCTGCCGTGGAGTGGACTCGGCCGCCTCACGCAGTAGACCCGGTTCCGCGCCGCCTGCGCGACCCACGCCGGGGTGGATGCGACGGTTCGTGGCCGATGGGGGAGCTGGGCGCTCACCGCTTGATCAAGTCTGGGTGCGGCGAGCGCTGTTGCTGTTGTGTCGCAGCCGGTCGGTGTGGTCTGTGAGCCGGTTGATCCTTGCGGCCAGCTTGGGGTGGCTGGCGCGCAGGTGTGGCTCGGCGTCGCTGAGCGGGGCGAGCAGTAGGGCGGCGTCGTTGTCGGCGAGGGCGTGGGCGAGTCGGTGCAGGGGCGACTGGGCGGTGTCCGGGAGGTCGGACAGGGCGGTGATCTGGCCAGCGAGCTGGCGGAGTTCACCGGCGTTGTCCCGGGCCCAGGCGATGACCGCGCGGTCGGCGGCCCGCCGGTCGCGGGTGGCCTTCACGCGCTGTTCGCCGGTGCTGTCGGCAGCTCCGGGGCGGAGTCGGAGATAGCGGCGCTCGGCGGCCTGGCGGCTTGCGACGCCCAGTGGCGCGGCCAGATCCGCCCAGCTCGCGCCCGCCGCGCGGGCCGCCTCGATCAGTCCCGGCTCCCACCCGGCGAGCTGGTGGCGTACCTCGCGCAGCAGGAGCAGTACGGACAACGCCTGCTCGCGGCCGGGCGGGTCGGTGGCGTCGGGCTCGCCGGGCGGGTCGGTGCGGGCGGTACGGACGGCGTCGTCGATGGCGCGCAGAGCCGCCTCCGCGGCGAGGACGGACGCCGGGGGCAGGTTCCGGGGCTGCTCGTCGGCCGAGGTCACGTAAATCCTCCTCGCTGCGTCGTCGCTCGGACGACAGGATATTTGTCATCGTTCCGATGACATGTTACAACGGGATACAGAGGCAGCGCATTGGCAGCAGTCACTGCTCGTCACTCACTGGAGGTGTTTCGTGATGTTGATGCGCACCGACCCGTTCCGCGAGCTTGACCGGCTCACCCAGCAACTCCTCGGGACGACTGGCACCTGGTCGCGGCCGTCCACGATGCCGATGGACGCCTACCGGGAAGGCGATGTCTATGTGATCGCGCTGGACATCCCCGGAGTGAGCACCGACGCCATCGACATCGACGTCGAACGGAACATGCTGACCGTCAAGGCCGAGCGACGTCCGACGGCCAAGGACAAGGACGTCCAGATGGAGCTGTCCGAGCGGCCGCTGGGGGTCTTCTCCCGCCAGCTGATGCTCGCCGACACCCTTGACACCGAGCACATCGAGGCCGACTACGAGGCAGGTGTGCTGACCCTACGCATCCCGATCGCGGAGCGCGCCAAGCCCCGCAAGATCTCCATCGGCGGATCGTCCGACCGCAAGCAGATCAGCGGCTGACCCGCTGCGGTCCGCAGCAACAGCGCAGGCGGGCGCGCCTCCCCGGCGTTCCCGCCTCCCTCCCCTGGAGGAGAGGGTGGCCATGGCAGCCATCGGTTTGGAAGAGTTCCTGGAGCACGTCCGGGAACGCGGCGAGTACGACACCCGGCAGGAGGCCGAACGCGCCGCCCGAGTGGTGCTCGCTCTGCTCGGCGCGCACATATTCGGCGAGGAGCGGTCCGAGCTCGCCGCTCGACTGCCGGAGACCTTCGCCCTGATCCTGCTCAATCCGTTGCCCGCGGCCGAACCGCTGGATCCCGAACGGTTCGTCCGGGCCACCGCGGCCTGGATCGAGGGTGCCACTGAGGAGACCGCCAAGTGGGACGTCGGCGCGGTCCTCAGCGTCGTGGCCGAATCCGCGGGCGATGACCTCACCCAGCGGCTGCTGCTCCAGCTCCCGGTCGGCTACGACCTGCTCTTCGGCCGTCCCCAGCTGGCCTGAGCCGACCCGCGGCGGACAACCCCCGACGTCCCAAGCCCCCCCGCCCGCCAGCCACCGCCCCGCCACGCCCGGCGCGGGCGGGGCCGACGGGCGCCATGTCGACCCGAAAGGCATACCACCCGCCATGATCGACCAGCGCCACCTGGACCGTACCGATGTCGCCTGTCCCGACGTCGCGATGACCTTCGACGCCCTGCTCGCGAAAGTCCGGTACGAAGGCGCCTACCCCACCAAGGAACGGGCCAAGGAGGTCACCTTCCAGGTACTCGCCGCGCTCGGCCGCCAGCTGACCGGTGAGGAACGCGTCGCGCTGGCCGCCCGCCTGCCGCTGGAGGCGGCACGGGAATTCACCGGACAGGTGCCCAGCACCCAGCAGTTGACCGGCTGGGGCTTCGTCAAGGACCTCGCGCGGCGATCAGGCACTACGCCCGCAGTCGCCCGCTGGAACACCGGGACGGTCCTGTCTGTCCTTGCCCAGCTGACCGGGCCGGACTTGCTGGACCAGATCCTCGACCAACTCCCTGAGGGCTACGCCCTGTTGTTCGGTCAGCCCGAACTCCGTCCCCGGCCACGGCAGGCGGCACCCCGGAAGGCGGCCTAGGTCTCCGGGCCTGCGCTCGGCGGACTTGCTTCGGTTCGAACCCTGGCCAATCAGCCAGCTGATGCGGGCCGAAGTCACGTTCCCTGGCCACTTGCCCCTCCCCGAGGGGTCGTCGGACACTCAGTCGCGCGCGGAACACGCGAGCCCTCAGGCTCTCAACACGTTGGTGACCGGGTCTGACAGTTCACTCCAGGCCCTCGCCTGCCGCAACGTTGGGAGCCTGAACTGACCCTGCTTGGTGTGGAGTTGGATGGCCGACTGATCCGCCGGAGCGGTCTGTGCCGACCCTACGAGAGCGCCGCTCACCGCGAGCGCGGCCGCGAGCCAGCGCCCCTGGCCGCGCCGACGAGATCGGTGCCTACGCAGTCCCTCGCGCCTCCAGTCTTCGGCAGAACACCTCCACGATCCCGTCCAGGAAGGCCCGGGCATCCTCGCCCGGGCTCAGCGTGATCGTGCCGGCGCCCCAGTCGAGGGCGCCGGTGAGGGACTGGTAGTCGGCGTGCAGGTGGTGGAGGGCGCCTTCGATGCGCGGGCGCGGGCGGGGCACCAGGCGGTGCACCGGGCGCACGTAACCCTGCCAGCGGGTGGTGACCGCGCGGCACAGGAGTTCGGCCAGCCGCCCGGCCTGGCCGGTCACTTCCAGGTGAGCCGCGAGTGGCAGCGCCAGCATCTCGGTGAGCAGGGCTGCCTGACGCTGAGTCAGGTGCCAGCGGCCGCTTCGTTCCATCTCGTCGTAGGCAGCCGACGGGATCCCCAGCCGCAGCGCGACGTCGCCGACGGCGGCCCCACGGGCGATCCGGTGCTCGCGCGTGGTGCGCGGCGCGGCCATGAGGTCGCCGACCGAACACCACAGCGCCCCCGCCAGGGCGGTCAGTTCCCGCTCGGTCGGTGCCTCCTCGCCCGACTCCCAGCGCGTCACGGTCAGCGGTGTCACGTGCAGGGCGTACGCGGCCCCGATCACGGCCGCCACCTGTGCGGGGTGCATTCGCAGCAGCAGGCGTGCCCGGTGCGCCGCGTCCGGGTCGAAGGGGGGTCTGTCGGCCGCCCCCGGCGTCACCGCTCGCTCCGTGGCCAGGGCAGGCATGCCCAGGCGCAGGTGCCTACCAGGGTGTGGTGCACGCCGTAGTCGGTGGCGTGCGCGTGCACCAGGTGCAGGCCGCGTCCGTTCTCGGCGAGTTGTCCGGCCTGGTCGTCCCGGTACGCGGTGGTCCGCTCCCGCCAGGTCCCGTCGTCCTCGACGCGGATCACGATCTCCTCCGCGGTGCGGTCCAGCCGCAGGCTCACCCCGGTCGCTCCGCTGTGCAGCACCGCGTTGGTGACCAGCTCGGAGACCACGATGAGGGCGGCGTCCGCCACCTCCTGCCCCGCGTGCCACCGGTTGAGCTGGGCGTCGGTGAACGACCGGGCCAGCGCGGCCGCGCGGCACTCGGCGCGCAGCGCGCACACCGCCACGCTGTGCGAGGGCGGATCGCCACGGGACCTTCGCCGTCTACGCGACGGCCGGGGTGGCCGGGCGGTCGGCTCGACTCTCGAGGTCGGCTCGGGCCGGGCCGCGACTGGTACGAGGTGACGCACAAGATGACGCATGGACATCACGACTCCGCGGGGTCGTCGATGGGCCGGTGGTCTTCGGGCGGCGGCTCGGCGGCGACGACCAGGACCTCCAGGGTGCGTGGGCCGTGCACACCCTCCACCCGCTTCATCTCGATGTCGCTGGTGGCCGACGGACCGGAGACCAAGGTCAGTGGCCGGACCGGATCGAGGCGGGCCAGGGCCTGGGGCACCGAGCGCACGATCCGGTCGGCCGGGATCACGCACAGGTGGTAGTCGGGCACCAGGGTCAGCGCCCGGCGACCCTGACCCGGGCCGCCGTCGAGGACGAACGTGCCAGTTGCTGCCGCGGCGATCGCCGCGGTGGTGACGGCGCCGTCGACGGCGTCCAGCGCGTCCAGGCCCACGGGCGGGTCGTCGCCGAGCACCCGAACCCCGGCCAGACCGGCGCGCCACTGCTCGGGGAACCCGTGGGGCACCACCACCGTGCTGGCGCTCCGCCCGGCGAGCGCCTCGGCGATCGCGGAGGGCGCCGCGCTCGCGTCGACCAGGCGTGCCGACGCGCCGTAGTCGGCGAGGCGTTCCAGGAAGAGCGCGACCGTCTGCGGCGCCCCGGCCTCCCACGGGCGTTCCCCGCCGCCCGCGTCCCGGTAGCCGCGCGGCACCTGCGCGTACGACTGCTCGACCGCGGACGAGTCGCCTACCGCGCTGCGGACGCGGGCCAGTACCTCCTCGCGGGCAGCGGAACGGGATGAAACCGTCATGGGTGTGTCCTCCTCCACCAGGTACGGAAGCTCTCGGGGGCGGGAACCGGCAGGTCGCGCGCGTCGGTCCACCCCGCGAGGGGGCCGGGCAGGCGGCGGATCGGCCTGTCACGGCGCAGCAGCCGGGCCGCGGCGGCCGCCATGCGCTGCGCCCCGGCCAGCCGACGTGGTGACGACAGCGCCCAGCGCGCCACCGCCATTGCCAGCCCTTCCAGCCGCGGGAGTGGGCGCCGACGGCTGTCGTCCACCACGCGGGCGCGCAGGTGGACCAGGACCTCCGGGATGTTGATCTTGACCGGGCAGACCTCGTAGCAGGCACCGCACAGCGTCGAGGCGTAAGGCAGCGAGCGGTCCACCGCGGAGGCGGTGCCGCGCAGTTGGGGGCCGAGGATCGCGCCGATCGGGCCGGGGTAGACAGAACCGTAGGCATGGCCGCCCACCCGCTCGTAGACCGGGCAGACATTGAGGCAGGCCGAGCAGCGGATGCAGTTGAGCGCCTGTCGGCCGATCGGGTCGGCCAGGGTTGCGGTGCGCCCGCCGTCGAGGAGGACGACGTGGAACTCCCGGGGCCCGTCGCGGTCGGCCGTCCCGGTCCAGGTCGAGGTGTAGGGGTTCATCCGCTCGCCCGTGGCGGAGCGGGGCAGCAGTTGGAGGAAGACCTCCAGGTCCTGCCAGCGCGGGACGACCTTCTCGATACCGGCCAGGCAGATGAGGGTCTCCGGGAGGCTCACGCACATGCGCCCGTTGCCCTCCGACTCGGCCACCACGACCGTCCCGGTCTCGGCCACCAGGAAGTTGGCGCCGCAGATGCCCACCTCGGCGCGCAGGAACTTCTCCCGCAGGTGCCGCCGGGCCGCCTCCGCGAGTTCGTGCGGGTCGTCACCGAGGGCGTCGGTGTCGGCCGGGTCGTCGCCGACTGCGCCCGTGCCCATCTCGCGGCGGAAGATCTCCCGGATCTCCGCGCGGTTGCGGTGGATGGCGGGCACCAGGATGTGCGAGGGCCGGTCCTGGCCGAGCTGCACGATCAGTTCGGCCAGGTCCGTCTCGTACGCCCGGACGCCGGCCTGCTCCAACGCGGTGTTGAGGCCGGTCTCCTGGGTGGCCATCGACTTGACCTTGACCACCTCGCTCCGGCCGGTCCGCCGTACCAGGTCCGCGACGATGCGGTTGGCCTCCGCCGCGTCGCGGGCCCAGTGCACCGTTCCGCCCGCGGCGGTGACCCGCTCCTCGAACTGCAGCAGGTAGCGATCCAGGTGACGCAGGGTGTGCTCCTTGAGTACCCGCCCGGCCTCGCGCAGTTCCTCCCAGTCAGGCAGTTCGCCGACCGCCTCGGCGCGCTTGTCGCGGATGGTGCGGGTCGCCTCGGCGAGGTTGCGGCGCAGTTGCGCGTCGCCGAGGGCGTCCCGCGCCGCCCGGGGGAATGCGGGCATGCCGAGGAACGTCGTGCCGTTCACCGGTGGGTCGCTCCTTCCGCGGTACGGGGCGCGGACGCCGGCTCGTCCTCGGTGGACGCCAGGATCTCGGCGAGGTGGAGGGTGCGCACGCCGGTGCGCAGCCGGGACAGGGCGCCGCCGATGTGCATCAGGCAGGAGTTGTCCGTGGCGCACAGCACCTCGGCTCCGGTGCCGAGGACGTGCCGGACCTTGTCCGCGCACATGGCCACCGAGGTGTCGGCGTTCTTCAGTGCGAAGGTGCCGCCGAAGCCGCAGCACTCCGTGGCCGAGGGCAGCTCCACCAGGTCGATGCCGCGTACCGCCCGCAGCAGCGCCAGGGGTTGGCGGACCGCCTTGAGCATGCGCAGCGTGTGGCAGGTGGGGTGGTAGGTGACCCGGTGCGGGAAGTACGCCCCGACGTCCACCACGCCGAGAACGTCCACCAGGAACTCAGACAGCTCGTACACCGGCGGGGTGCGGCGCACCGCAGCCGCCAGCCGGGAGTCACCGGCCACCTCGGCCACCCGCCCGTGGTATTCACGGACCATGGCGGCGCACGAGCCGGAGGGAGTCACGACGGCGTCGTAGCCGTCGAAGACCTCCGTGAAGCGGCGGACCAGCGGTACGCACTCGCGCTGGTAGCCGGTGTTGAAGTGCATCTGGCCGCAGCAGGTCTGCCCGAGCGGGAAGTCCACGGTGCAGCCCAGCCGTTCCAGCAGCCTGACCATCGCCCGGCCGGTGTTGGGGAAGAGGGTGTCGTTGAAACAGGTGACGAACAAGGCGGTGCGCATGGTCTCTCCTGTACGGAAGTTCACGGAAGCATCCCGGCCAGGACGCCGGATTGCAGGTAGACGAGCGCGCACAGTGCCAGCAGCAGGCCCAGACTCCATCTGACCGCCCCGCGCAGCAGGTCCGACTCGCGGCCCGCCAGGCCCACGGCGGTGGCCGCGATGGTGAGGTTCTGCGGGCTGATCATCTTGCCGAGGACGCCGCCGGAGGTGTTGGCGGCGACCAGCAGCGTGGGCGACAGGCCAGCCTTGGCTGCGGCGGTCTGCTGCAGCGTGGCGAAGAGCGCGTTGGCGGAGGTGTCCGACCCGGTGACGGCGGTGCCCAGCCAGCCGAGTACCGGGGAGAGGAACGCGAAGGCGGTGCCGGTGCCGGCGATCCACGATCCGATGCTGATGGTCTGGCCGGAGAGGTTCATCACGTAGGCGAGGGCGAGCACCGCCGCGATGGTGAGCACGGCCCAGCGCAGTTTGACGAGCGTGGCGCCGAATTCTCTAGCGGCCGCGGCCGGGGTGATGCGGTAGGCGGCGGTGACGAGCAGGCCGGCCAGGAGCAGCAGGGTGCCCGGGGAGGACAGCCACGGAAGGTGGTAGACGGTGGTCGCGCTGACCTTGCCGGCGACGGTGCGGACCTGCCCGTCGAGACCCGGCCAAGGGATGTCGGTGGTGGTTGCGGCCAGCGCCCGCTGCACCGGCTTGACCAGGTTGGCGACCGAGAATACGGCGATCACCACGAGGTAGGGCAGGAAGGCCATGAACAGGCGCGGACCGGCGATCACCGCCCGCGGTGCCTGCGCGGTGCCGGACGCCGCCGACCGGATGCGGGTGCCCACCGCGGCTGGGCCGGGGTCGGGCGCGGAGCCTGCCGGATCGTCGGGAGTCTGTTGGTCGTGGGCGGCGCTCAGTTCGGCGCGGGCCTGCTCGCCGCCGCGCGGCTGCCACAGGCGCAGGAAGACAACGACGGCGGCCAGGGCGGCGAGCGAGGCGATGATGTCGGTGAGTTCGACCGACAGGAAGTTGGAGCTGGTGAACTGAGCCAGCGCGAAGACCGCCCCGCACACCAGGGCCACCGGCCAGGTCTGGCGGACGCCGCGCCGACCGTCGACCAGCGCGACCAACAGCAGCGGCACGAAGAGCGCGAGCAGCGGTGTCTGCCGCCCCACGTACGCGCCGATCTCGGTGTAGGGGATCTTCGTCAGATCGCCGGCGGTGATGATCGGGATGCCGATGGCGCCGAAGGCGACGGGGGCGGTGTTGGCCACCAGGACGGTGAGCGCGGCGCGGAACGGCGAGAAGCCGAGGGCCATGAGCATCACGCCGGTGATCGCCACCGGGGCGCCGAACCCCGCGAGCGCCTCCAGCAGGCCGCCGAAGCAGAACGCGATGATCATCGCTTGGACCCGAGGATCATCGCTGATCAGGTGGAACGCCTGACGTAGATCCTCGAAGCGCCCGGTGACGACGGTCAGCTGGTACAGCCAGATGGCGGTGACCAGGATCCACACGATCGGGAAGATGCCGAACGCCGCGCCCTCGCCAGCGGAGAGCAGCGCGAGCCGGGCGGGCATGTGGTAACCCGCGACCGCGACACCGACCGCTACGGCGACGGAGGCGAGCCCGGCCCAGTGGGCGCGCAACCGCACGCCGCCGAGCAGCACGAACAAGGTGAGCAGAGGCAGAGCGGCCACGAGAGCGGACAACGCGAGGCTGCCTGCGATGGGCGAGACGTGGGGCTGGTACATAGCGAACCCTCACAGCAGATCTTGGTCAGACCATTGCCTGGACAGTTCAAAGTTAGGTACATCACCCTCTGCGCGTCCAGGGGTGCGGCGCGGAATTTTCTTTGGTCAGACCAAGCGATGGGCGCATCGACTACCATTGAGTCCGGGCGGGCGGACACCACCTCGTGCCCCACCTCGACGAGAAGGGCTTTCATGGCTGAGCCGACGATCTGGGAACCTGTGCCGCGCTCGCGGACCTACGAACTGGTCCTCGCGCGGATCGAGGAGCAGATCCTGGCTGGCAAGCTGCGCGTCGGGGACCGGCTGCCGCCCGAACGGGAACTCGTCGAGCTGCTCGGGGTCAGCCGCGCCGCGATCCGCGAGGCCTTGCGAGTGCTGGAGGCCCAGGGAGTCCTGCGGGCCCGGGTGGGCACCGGCCCCGACTCCGGCAGCGTCATCGCCGCCATGCCCAGCGCGGGCCTCACCCAGCTGCTGCGGCTGCACATCGCGCTGGCGAACTTCCCCCTCAAGGACGTCGTGGAGGCCCGCGCCACGCTGGAGCGGTCGAGCGCCCGCCTCGCCGCCGACCAGGCCACCGAAGCGGACCTGGCCCGGATGGCCGAATGCCTGGAACACATGGATGCCCCCGAGATCTCCCGCGAGGAGTTCAACGACCATGACACCCGCTTCCACGTCGCCATCGCCGAGGCCGGGGGCAACCGCCTGGTCGCCGATCTGACCGTCGCGGTACGCAACGCGGTGCGACACACCCTCTTGACGGCCTTTCACCGGCTGGAGGACTGGGAGGACGAACGGGACCGCCTGCGCGCGGAACACCACGCCGTCCACGACGCCATCGCGGCCGGGGACGCCGAACGCGCCGGCGACCTGGTCGAGTCCCACATCCGGCGCTTCCACCACGACGTGGTGCGCGCGGTCCTTCAGTCCCCCGACGGCGCCTCCGCCCAGTCGGCGGTCTGGGACGGCGCCCCCCGGGAGCAATAACGTACGGCGGAAGCCGTGAAGCCAGGCGTTCGTCCGCTCCACGACCCACCGTTGGACACCCGGGCCGAAGCCATGTGGGACGCCACGGCAGGGGAAGGCTTGCCCGGAGGTGAGCGCTGCTGCGGGCTGCCGGGCCCGCAGCAGCGCTGATTCACGTCGTCTGCAGGGAATCGTCGATTTACGCCGCACGCAGCGGGCACCCGTGTGAGGACAGGTCGCCTTGATGCCGTGATCAGACCAGCGGCATTGCCCGAATTCCCGGGGACACCGGAGGTGCGACGTGAGCTGGACGCCATCGCCTGTCGCGGGGTCCGGAGAGCTGTGGGAGCCGCCGCGGGTCGCCTCGGTTCGCGGGGTCCTGCCGAAGAACCGGTACGAGCAGGCAACGCTCACCGACGCGCTGATCGACTGGACCCTGCTGGGCGAGGAGCGGCGCAGACTGCTCCGACAGTTCCACGCCAACTCGGCAGTGCGCAGCCGTCACCTGGCGCTCCCGCTGGAGGAGTACCCCAAGCTCACAGGGCTGGGGCAGGCGAACGACGCCTACCTTGCCGCCGCCCTGGAACTGGTGGAAGAGGCCGTGACCGGCGCGCTCGATGAAGCCAGCCTCAAGGCGGCCGACATTGACTTCGTCGTCTGCGCCTCCACCACCGGCATCGCGACCCCTTCCCTGGATGCCAGACTCGCCGATCGCCTCGGCTTCCGGCCGGAGGTCAAGCGGATGCCGCTCCACGGCCTCGGCTGCGTCGCCGGGGCCGCGGGCCTCGCCCGCCTGCACGACTATCTGCTGCACAGACCGGACCAGGTGGCACTGCTGGTGGCCGTCGAGCTCTGCTCGCTCACGCTCCAACTGTCCGACGACTCGCTTCCCGCCCTGATCGGCAGCGCGCTCTTCGGCGACGGGGCCGCCGCTGTTGTCATGACGGGTGCCGACCGATGCTGCGCCGCGGGCCGCGGCTCGCGGATCCTCGCCACCCGAAGCCGCCTGTATCCGGGCACCGAGCGCCTGATGGGATGGGACGTAACCGACTCCGGCTTCAACATCGTGCTGGGTCACGGCATCCCCGCGGTCATCGAGCGGTATCTGGCGGAGGATGTGGACCGGTTCCTTGCCGACCACCACTTGAGCCGCCGCGACATCGACCGGTGGGTGTGCCACCCAGGCGGGCCGAAGGTGCTGCGCACCATCGAGGACCGGCTCGAACTCCCCTCCGCTGCAACCGATCTGACGTGGCGCTCACTGTCCGAGATCGGCAATGTCTCCTCCGCCTCAGTCCTGCACGTACTCCGCGACACCAACCGGCAGGAACCCCCGCCGGGCACGCTGGGTTTGCTCATGGCGGTCGGCCCGGGGTTCTGCGCCGAGTTCGTGCTGGTCAGGTGGTGACCCGATGGGCTCCTCGGACTCATACCTGCTGCTGGTCGCACTGGTCGCGCTGGAACGGGCGGTGGAACTGGTGGTCGCCCGGCGCAACAGGCGGTGGACCCTGGCGCGCGGCGGGGTGGAGGCTGGTCGACGTCACTACCCGTTCATCGTCGCGGCGCACAGCGCCTTGCTGCTCGCCTGCCCGATTGAGGTTGCGCTCGGCCATCGGCCATTCCTGCCGGTCCTCGGATGGCCGATGCTCGCTCTCGTCGTGCTCGCGCAGTGCCTGCGCTGGTGGTGCGTTATGACCCTCGGGCCGTATTGGAACACCCGGGTCATCGTGGTGCCGGGCGCCGCGCAGATCCGCCGTGGCCCGTATCGCTTTCTCCGCCACCCCAACTACCTCGCCGTCGTGATCGAGGGCTCGGCTTTGCCGCTGGTCCACACCGCCTGGCTGGCTGCGGGCTGCTTCACGTTCGTCGACGCGATCCTGCTCACCAACCGGCTGAAGTGCGAGAACCAGGCTCTCTACTGGTCGCTACGGGTACGGGGAGACCGCGAGGCCCGGCGCTCCGCCGAGCCGGGAACGCCTGCTCGCTGACTGCGAACTCAGGGGGCGGCTCATTGCGCGGGCGAGGCCTTCAGCGCCCTCCCGTACTGGTCCCGTATCGGGAGCGGTACGTCCGGGACACGACGTAGCATCGCCATGTGACCGGGGTCCGCATCGAGCGTCAGTCGTCATTGTCTGCCGACGAGGCGTGGCGCCGGCTTACTGACTGGGCTCGCCATGGTCAGAGGCTGCCCTTGACGACCGTCATGGTGAGAACACCACCGCCGACGGGGGTGGGCACGGTGTTCGTGGCCCGGACCCGCCTCGGCCGTCTCCACTTGGACGACCCCATGCGGGTCGTTCGTTGGCGACCGCCACACGGTGAGCTACCGGGATATTGCCGAGTGGAGAAACAGGGTCCCCTCATCACGGGATGGGCCGAGATCGAGGTGAGCCCGTGCCGCGGGGGATCATCGATCCTGTGGCGCGAGGAGATCGAGTTGCGGCGAGTGCCCCGGTGGTTCGCGCCGCTGAGCCGCGCGGTCGGACGCCTTGTCTTCGGCCGCGTGGTCACCGGTCTCCTGGCCGAGGAGGATCCGGCGAAGGCGTAGATGCCGTGGCCCCGCCGTCCGGCCCGCTGAGCGGGCCACCTCGCCGGTCTCCGCGAGCGGCTTGAAGCGCCATAGGCCGTCGTCCAGTACCTGGTGCGGCTCCGCGGCGGGGTGGCATCGCGGGCGTTGATGGGGCCGGACGGTTGATAACGGAACCCGTATGGTTCAGCGCCACGCGCCCCTGGAGGCTCGACGGGGCGAGAATCGGCTGGCACGCCCCACCTGAACCCCAAGGAGTGGTACCGATGTTGGAGCGCACCACGAACAAGAAGCACACCGAGGTCACCTTCGTCCTTCCCGCCGACCATCCGGCTGGAGAGGTCAGCGTGGTCGGTGACTTCAACGACTGGCGGCCCGGCACCCACCCGCTGACGCCGCGGCCGGACGGCAGCCGCGCGGTCAAGGTAACCCTGCCGGTCGGCCAGCAGCTGGGCTTCCGCTACCTCGCGCACGGCAACCACTGGTTCGACGAGGAGGACGCTGACGGCCACGACGGCCGCAACAGCATCCTGCACACCTGAAGCTCAACTGGACGGTTTGACCCCCGCGTTCGCCCGAGGCGGCCGCACGGCCCAGCCCGGTGCCCCCGGCACTGCCTCGGGGCTTGGTGTCGTCGGGCGACGCTGATGGGGCGTTAGGTTGTGAAGTGCGGTACCTGGGGGAAACCCGTGAGGAGTCTTGCGGCGCGGCGGGCGCCGTTGTCCCATGTAGCCGGGCAGAAAGCCCGGTTGAGCCTCGATACCTCGAACTGTGCCGGGTCGGTGGAGACTTGATGTGACGTGACCGGACGGAGGGAGCAGACCACTTCTGTCAACGGTGGCGGACCACGCGCAGGGTCTTGAGCGACGGGTCCGCCGCGTCCGGGATGAGGAAGCCGTGGTCGACGCCGCTGCGCAGGTAGTCGACGACCGCGGCCGTGATGACTTCCCCGGGCGCGATCACGGGCACGCCCGGAGGGTACGGGCTGATCATCTCTGCCGCGATGCGTCCCGCGGCCTGCTCCGCGGGAACGTGTTCTGTCGGCGCGAAGAAGGCATCGCGGGGCCGCATGCCCTGTTCCAGTTCCAGCGCCGAGGGCTCGGGGAAGCGAACCGGCGGCTGCTGCTCCAGATCGTCAGCGTGCTCCACCAACGCGCGCAGGGCGTCCAGCAGAACGCTCTCCGTCTCATCGTCGTCGGCGTGGGTGATCGAAGCGCTGATGCGGCAGCTGTCAGAACCGCCGATGTCCACATGCCGGTTCGCCCGCAGCCATTCGGACGCCTGCATGCCGCTCACGCCGAGGTCCCGCACGTCGATCGCGATCTTCAGGGGATCGAAGTCAGCGGCATGCCCTTCCTCGACCACCTCCTGGCCCATGGGCCGCAGGCCCGGCACCTCACTGGCCCTCGCCCGGATACGTCGCGCACGGTGTAGCGCGGTGTCCAAGAGCTCGTGGCCCTGCTCGACCATCTGGCGGCGCCAGCCGTCGAGCGTGGCATACACCAGGGACGAGGCGCTCGTGGTACCGAGAAGGTCCTCGCGTTGCTTGAGGACCTCAGCGGATACCCGGTCGTACTGAAGATGGAAGACCGAGCTCTGCTCGATGGCACCGCCCATCTTGTGGACGCTGGTCACCACCAGATCGGCGTCGGCGTCCATGCCCCAAGCGGGTAGGCCCTGGTGGAAGGGAAGGTGGGCACCCCATGCCTCGTCGACGATGAGCGGGACGTCGAAGTCGTGGCACACCGCCGCCACATCCCGGATGTCCGCGCAGGTACCCCAGTCGGTGGGAGTGATCAGCAGCATGCCTTTGGCGTCGGGGTGTTCCCGCAGCCGACGGCGTACGTCCTCGGGCTCCGGAGGGTGGGCCAGGTGCCGCTCGCCGTCGAACTTCGGGTGCACCCAGATGGGTTCGACGCCGTTGACCACCACAGCCGCGATCACGGACTTGTGCGCGTTGCGCGACAGCAGGAGCCTCTCACCCGGGCCAGCCACCGACAGCATGGCGGTCTTGACCGACAGCGAACTGCCGCAGGTGGAGAAGAACGCCCGCTCGGCGCCGACCGCGTCCGCCATCAGCTCCTGGGCCTGAGCGAGCACGCCCTGCGACTGCCGACGGTCATCCAGCCCGTTGAGGGACAGCACGTCCGAACGGAAGACATCCCTGCCGACGACATCCGCGACTCGGGGGTCCACCCCACGACCCTGTTTGTGGCCCGGCGGGCCGAACACCACGTCACCGCGGCGTCGAAACTCCTGCAAGGCCTCCAGCACCGGCGCCCGCGAGTGGTCCATGGTTCCTCCCTGTCCTCCCTACCGCAGCAAGCACACTTCGGCGTCTTCGGTGGCGTTGCACATGACCGTTGTCTGACGGTGTTCGTTTGGCGGCGCTCGTTGAGGCGCGGTCGCAGCCGGTGCGATCTGGTGGCGGTCAGCGCATTGGGGAGCCTCCCAGTTCCTCGGGGCTCATCGTGTTCATCTCGGGTTACTCGTTGTGGACCGCTGTGGTGGCGGCGCGTTGGGCTAGTTCGGTGGTGGAGCGGTCGGCGATGTAGGGCAGTACCAGGGCCTGGCCGCCCCAGGAGCGCAGGATCTCGGTCTCGGGGAGTGTTTCGGTGGTGTAGTCGCCGCCCTTGACCCAGATGTCGGGTTGCAGTTTGCGGAGCAGGTCGTGGGGGACGTCCTCGTCGAAGACGGCGACCGCGTCCACACAGCCCAGCGCGCCCAGCACCCGGGCGCGGTCGGTGGCCGGGACCAGGGGGCGGCCTGGTCCTTTCAGGCGGGTGACCGAGGCGTCGCCGTTCAGGCACACGATGAGGCAGTCACCCGCGCGGCGGGCGGATTCCAGCAGGCCGATGTGCCCGACGTGCAGCAGGTCGAAGCAGCCGCCCGCCGCGACCACGGTCCCGCCCGCGGCTCGCACTGACCTGGCCAGGGCGAACGGATCGGCGGGATCGGGCGCGGGCTGGGACGACGCGGGCCGCGCGGGGTGCCAGCAGGTGGGGTTGCCCGCGCCGCCGTGGGCGACGAAGTCGGTGGCCGCACGCACCG
>NZ_JANFNH010000041.1 GCF_024436055.1 Streptantibioticus rubrisoli
GGGAAAAACACGCGCACGGAGCCGTGCGACAGGGGCAAAGCGCCCGTAGCGTAAGCGCATGATCGAGCTCACCGGCTTGACCAAGCACTACGGCGAGAAGGTGGCCGTAGACCACCTCACCTGCACCGTCCGCCCAGGCATCGTCACCGGCTTCCTCGGACCCAACGGCGCCGGCAAGTCCACCACCATGCGGATGATGCTGGGCCTGGACCGCCCCACCGCGGGCGACGTCCGCATCGACGGCAAGCACTACGCCGACCTGCACGACCCCCTCACCTACATCGGCGCCCTGCTGGAGGCCGAGCCCTGGCATCCGGGCCGTAGCGCGTACCACCACCTGCTCTGCCTGGCGCAGTCCAACCGCATCCCGGCCCAGCGGGTGCACCAGGTGCTGGACACCGTCGGCCTGACCTCGGTCGCCAGAAAGCGCACCAAGGGCTTCTCGCTCGGCATGGGCCAACGCCTCGGCATCGCCGCCGCCCTGCTCGGCGACCCGCGGGTGCTGCTGTTCGACGAACCGGTCAACGGCCTCGACCCCGAGGGCATCCACTGGATCCGCAACCTGATGAAGGACCTGGCGGCCCAGGGCCGCACCGTCTTCGTCTCCAGCCATCTGATGAGCGAGATGGCGCTGACCGCCGACCACCTGGTGGTCATCGGCCAGGGCCGCCTGCTCGCCGACACCTCGATGGCCGAGTTCATCGCGCGCAACTCGCGCTCCTTCGTACGCGTCCGTACCCCGCAGCCGGAAGCCCTGCGGGACGCCCTGCACTCCGCCGGAATCACCGCGCAGTCCTCCGCCGACGGCGCGTTCGAGATCCGCGACGTGGGCGCGGCGCGCCTCGGCGATCTGGCCGCGGAACACGGGATCGTGCTGCATGAACTGTCACCGCAACACGCCTCGCTGGAGGAGGCGTTCATGCGGCTGACGGCGGAGACGGTGGAGTACCACGCACATGACGGCGAGCCGCTGCCGGAGGAGAAGCAACCCGCCTGGGGTGCGGACTGGCGACAGCGGCGGGGCAAGGGAGCGTGACCATGGCGGCGACGGCGGCGGTTGTTCGGTCGGAGTGGACCAAGATCCGGTCAGTGCGGTCCACGGGGTGGACACTGTCACTGGCGGCGGTCATCACGGTGGGGCTCGGCCTACTGATCTCCTTGCTCACCAACAACGAGTTCACCAAGATGCCGCTCAACGAGCGGATCACCTTCGACCCGACGTACACCAGCTTCGCGGGCATGCGCATCGGCCAGCTGTTGATGATCGTCTTCGGGGTGCTGGTGGTGTCCAGCGAGTACTCCACCGGAATGATCCGCAGCTCGCTGGCGGCGGTACCGCAGCGCGGCAGGTTCCTGTTCGGCAAGATCGCGGTCGCCACCGCGCTGGCCCTGGTGGTCGGCGAGGTCACCTCGTTCGTCTCGTTCTTCGTCGGCCAGGCGGTACTGGGCAGCCACCGCACCGGGATCGGCAGCCCCGGCGTGCTGCGCGCGGTGGTCGGCGGTGGGCTGTACATGACGTTGATGGCGGTGTTCGCGATGGGATGTGCGGCGATGCTGCGCAGCCCGCTGCTGTCGTTGTCGATCCTGATGCCGTTCTTCTTCCTGATCTCCAACATCCTCGGCGGGGTCAGTGCCACCAAGAAGATCGCCCGCTATCTGCCCGACCAGGCGGGCCAGAAGGTCATGATGGTGGTCACCCGCAACGACGGCCGCCCGTACGGGCCTTGGCTGGGCCTGCTGATCATGGTGGCTTGGGTGGCCGCCGCACTGGTCGGCGGCTACGCGCTGTTGCGGAAGCGGGACGCCTAGGCGCGGTACCGTGGCGGTGTGGTGACACGGAGCCTTGAGGCGCTCGGGCTGGACGCCATCGCCGCCCAGCAGCCGCTGCGCTACCCGGGCGGCCGGGTGTCGGAGCCCGCGCTGCTGCACCGCGACAAACTGCTGCCGCTGCGCCCGCTGGCCGGACCGCTGGGCGGGTGGCAGGTCGATGGTTCGGGGCGCCAACTGGATGAGTTCCTCACCGAGTTGGACCTGCCGCCGACCGGCAAACGCGTTCCGGTCATGGCCGTCGGCTCCAACGGCTCCCCCGGCCAGATGCGGCACAAACTCACCTCGACCGGACTGACCGCGACGGTTCCCATGGTTCCGGTACGCGTCACCGGCATCGCGGTGGGCGTCTCCGCGCACGTCAGCGTGCACGGGTACGTGAGCGCTTCGCCGTATCTGGACGGCGCGCGGGAATCGACGCTCGTCACCTCCTGGCTCGACGCCGATCAGCTCAGGGCGATCGACGCCTCGGAAGCGCTCAACTTCCGCCGTGTGAAGATCACTTGTGACCGTTTCCCCATGCGGCTGGCGAGCGGCACCCCGCTGCCGGTCGCGTATCTGTACGCCAACATCCACGGCGTCCTGGCCCTGGACGGCCGCACCCCCCACCCCACCACGGACCAGCACACCCTGCTGACCGAACTCCTGGCCGCCTCCCCCCAGTTGCACGAGCTGCTGGGACCGACTCCCCAGTCCTGGGTACAACGCGCCGCCGCCACCCCGCAGGCTCGCACCCAGGCCACCCAGCTCTTCAAGTCCCAGGGCTGGACCCTCCCGCAGCCCGAACTCCTCTCCCACCAGGTCCACACCTGACCAGCACGGACCGCGCACCCAGCGCCGGAACGCCCGGGAGCGAAGCCCCCAGGGAAACCCCCACTCCGGGAACCCGCGCGGAGTCCCGCCTAGTGGCGCGGAGCGTTCCGGGATCGCAGGAGCTTCGCGCTCCGACGGTCCCTGGCCTCCCAGCAGGAGCGGTGCCAGTGGCGCCGGTCGTCCACTCCCCCGTACTCCGGCCAGGCCACGACATGGCCGACGCCGGGCGGAATCTCCTGGTCACAGCCGGGGCACCGGTACGTCTTGCCGCCGGTGCCCGCGACAGGGCGCATCACCCACTCCTCGCCCTGCCAGGTCTCCACCCGCTCCAGGCCGTGCCGGTCGCCCTCCGGCCGCGGTTCGAACTTGTCGGCCCGGTACGGGCGGTTTCGGCGCGGCGACACGGGACACCTCACGGACGGGTGGCTTGCCAAGGGTCACCACCAGCGTACGCGGCGCGCTCGCCCTCGGGTAACCGCCGGATTCCGGGGTGGACGCCTGTCCGACAATCACGCAGTCACGAAATAACGGCGCCACCCCGTGCCTTCGGCACGTGTCGCGCGTTATTGCCAATGGGGAGCCTCGCCGGGCGAGGAGAGGTGAATCAACAATGCGCGTAGGGCTGTTCGCGCTCTCGGCCCAGTTCCCGGGCCAGGGCCACACCGAAGCGCTGCACCGTACGCTGCGCACCGCGGACGCCGCCGAGGCCGCCGGGCTCGACGCCGTGTGGCTGGCCGAGCACCACTTCATGCCGTACGGGGTGTGCCCGCAAGGCGCCACGCTGGCCGCGATGCTGCTCGGCCGTACTCGCCGGATCGGCGTCGGCACCGCCGTCAGCGTGCTGCCCACCGCCCACCCGGTCACCCTCGGCGAGCAGGCCGCCCTGCTGCACCTGACCTCCGGCGGCCGCTTCACCCTGGGCGTCGGGCGTGGCGGCCCCTGGCAGGACCTGGAGGTCTTCGGTACCGGCCTGGCCGCCTACGAGGAGGGCTTCCCCGAGGCGCTCGACCTGCTGCTGCGCTGGCTGCGCGAGCCACGGGTCGGCGCGGACGGGGCGCGCTACCGGTTCCGTGAGGTCCCCGTGGTGCCCCGCGCCGACGAGTTGGAGGACTCGCCCGGACCACCGGTGGTGCTCGCCTGCACCTCACCGGCGAGCGTACGGCTCGCCGCGCGGCACGGTCTGCCGATGCTGCTCGGCATGCACTGCGGCGACGAGGAGAAGGCGGAGATGACCGCGCTGTGGCGCAACACCGCGCTGGTGCTGGGGCGTTCACCCGAAGAGGTGGACCGGGTAGCGCATGTCTCCGCCGGAGTGGTGCAGTTGGCGGACACCGAACAGGACGCCGTGGAGACGCTGACCAAGGCCATGCCGGAGTGGCTGCGTCAGGGCCTCGCCGCACATGTGACGGTGGACGGCCGGCCCCGCCGAATGCGGGACGCGGACGCGTACACCGAGTTGCTGTGCCGACTGCACCCGGTGGGCACCCCCCGGCTGTGCGCCGACCGACTCGCCGCGACCGCGGAGCGCACCGGTATCAGCCGCTTCGCGCTGCTCGCCGAGGGCTCCGGCGATCTGACCGGTACCGAACTGAACGTGGCGCGGTTGGGCAGCGAAGTGCTCCCGCTGCTGACGTAGCAGCGGGAGACCCAAGTCGGCGTCGGTAGGTACGCTCAGCAGTCCCTCAACTCGGGGGACTGATTGAGCAGTTGGGCCCGCACGGAAGTGAAGCGGGCGTACGTCGGGTCGACGGAGGAGTCGAGTGGGAAGACGGCGACCCGATGGCAGTTCTGGAATGCGAGCCGGACCCCGAAGTGCCGCTGCAGAGCGCCGCGTATGGCGTCGCTGGCGAGTGCGCGCAGCAACTGGCCGCGCGCCTGCTCGTCCGGCGGCGGGACCTGGTTGTCGGCGAACTCTCCACCGTCCACCTTCAGTTCGGCCACCAGTGAGCTGATCAGCTCCCATGCGTACGGCAGGGAGGTCCGGACGCAGTCGACGAATTCCGCTTCGTCAACCTCGCCTCGCTCGGCCTGTTCGAGGAGGGCCGGTGAGACGTCGAGCGACATGGGGTTCTCCTCTCGCGACCCCGCGCGGCGCACGGGGCCTAACGGATGTCGGAGGGAAGCCACCGAAATATCTCCCGCACGGCGGACTCCCGCTACCCACGGTATGGGGATCGGTACTGCCGCACCAGAAGCTTGCGCCCACAACCAGCCAACCTCGGTTGCCCGCCCTGTCCCCGAATGCGCCTCCTGTCGCGCGACCGGCGCGGATCCAGCACAGGTAGGGGTACGGGTTCCGGGACAGCCAAGATCAGAATGCGCGGCGGGGGCAGGTTCGAGTAGCGTTGCGGACCGTGCGTCTCGTCATTGCTCGTTGCTCCGTGGACTACGCGGGTCGGCTCACCGCCCATCTGCCGTCGGCGCCGCGACTTCTCCTGATAAAGGCCGATGGCAGTGTGTCGATCCATGCGGATGACCGCGCCTACAAACCCCTCAACTGGATGTCGCCGCCGTGCACCCTCAAGGAGGGGGACGGTGTGTGGACGGTGGTCAACAAGGCGGGGGAGAAGCTCATCATCACCTTGGAGGAGGTGCTGCACGACTCCTCCCACGAACTGGGCGTCGACCCCGGTCTGATCAAGGACGGTGTGGAGGCACACCTCCAGGAGCTCCTCGCCGACCGCATCGAGACCCTCGGTGCGGGCTGGACGCTCATTCGACGCGAATACCCCACGGCCATCGGCCCGGTGGACATCCTGTGCCGGGACGCCGACGGCGGTACGGTCGCGGTGGAGATCAAACGGCGCGGCGAGATCGACGGTGTTGAACAGCTCACGCGCTATCTGGAACTACTCAACCGCGATCCGCACCTGGCCCCGGTGAAGGGCGTCTTCGCCGCCCAGGAGATCAAGCCGCAGGCCCGCGTACTGGCCACGGACCGTGGCATCTCCTGCGCGGTCCTGGACTACGACGGCCTGCGCGGCATCGAGGACGACAAGCTACGCCTTTTCTAGGGCTTCGGGGCAACGCGCCCTCGCCCTGCACTTGGGAGCTCCGCTCCCCGAACCCCCGGTGCCAAACGCTCCGGGGGTTCGTCTTCCCTTGGGTTTCTTTGGGCGGCTTCGCCGCACATCCCCAACTCTGTTACGCGGTGCTGCCGCTGCGGGTCGCGCTGGGCGTCGCTGAACCGCCGCGGGAAGCTGGCCCGCTGACCGACTCGCTGGGTGCCGCCCCGCTGGCCGCCGTGGTCGTGCCGCTCGGAGGGACCGGGGACTTGGACGACGGCGAGGTCGCTGACGAACTCGGCGATGGCGAGGTCGACTTGGTCGGCGATGTCGTTGGCGATGACGGCGGCGCCTGGGTAGGTGGCGTCGTCGTCGGCGAGGTCGTCGACCCGGTACCGCCCGGCCAGGTCGCCCCGGTGGGCGGTGCCGCCGGTGCCGGGCTCTGCGACCTGGCCGCACGGTGGCTCGGCGAGCCGGACGGCGCCGCGTGCCGTGGGGTACCGCTCCTGGTCGACGGCTGCCCGGCGGGCAGATCACCGTCGTTGTTGGTGTCCTGGGTGGCCGATTCCGAGGTGTTGACATTCATCGGCGCGTTCTGCTCCGGATTGTGCCCGGAGGTCGCACCGATCGTCACCACGGTCCCGAGCACGGCGACCAGCACCGCCCCCGCCCCCGCGGCGACGAGGTTGCGCTTCGACCCGGCGAGCGCCCCGAACCGGCGGCGGCCCGGCGCCTCCTCGGCGGCGACGGCCCTCGGGGTCACCACGGTCGGCGCCGTCTGTTCCAGCGCGGACAGCGGCCGAAGGGTCAGCGGAGACGGCGACGCCTCACTACGGGAGACCGGGATCTCCTCCGCGGACTGGGTGCGCACCGGTGACGGCCCGGCCGCCCGGTCGGTGACCAGCGCGAGGGTGCGCCGCCCGACGATGGTGCCCTGCCGATCGGCCAGCACACCGCGCATCCCGATGGACGCCTCCAACTCGGTGCGGGCCCGCTCCAGATTGCCGGTGCACAGCGCGAGTACGCCCAACTCATGGTGGAAATAGGCCTCTTCGCCCACCTCACCGGCGAGCCGCGCGGCCTCCTGCCCGATCCGCAGCGCGCGCTCCCACGCGCTCCAGTTCAACGCGGCGGCGAACGCCGGTGCCGCGGTGTGCGCCAGCAGCACCGCCGCGCTGGGGTGGCCGCCGTCGCGGCTGGCGGACATCGCGGCGAGGATCGCGTCCGCCTCGGCGGCGACCCGTTCCGCGTCGACCGACGGATGCCCCGCCCACCACGCGTAGTGCTGTGCGGGCGCCTGGGAGCGTTCCCGCTGCCCGGCGTCGCCTCCGGCGGTGAGCTGCTGGAGCACCCCGGCGGCCAGCCGGAAGTGCGAGCCGACCGGGGTGGCCAGCCCGGCCTCGACGAGTTCGGCGAGCGCCGCGTCGGCGTGCGTGTCCCCGACCAGCGCGGGCAGGTGCGACTGGTGCGGGCACTCGCCGCCGAGCGCGATGGCGAAGGCGAGCGCCTCGGCGGCGTTCTCGCTCAGCCGGGAGGCGAGTAGCTGGGCCGGGGCGGCGCTCTCCGCCAGCGACGGCAGCGCGGTACGGCCGGATATCGCGTTGGGGTCGAACGGGTTGTCATCCACCCGTTCCGCGGACCGCTCGGCGTCCTCCGTCGCGGGCTGTAGCGCCACCTCGCGGTGCCGCAGCAGGGCGGCGGCCTGGACGAAGCGCAGCGGCAGGCCCTCGGACTCGAACCACAGGTCCGCCGACCAGGCTGTCTCCTCGTCGGTGAGCGGACGCTCGACGGCCCGCTCCAGCAGTTCCGCGCAGGCGGCCTTGGACAGGCCGGACAGGAAGACCTCTTCGAGGTGCGAGTCGGGCGAGGGGGCGGCCACCTCGGGGGTGGCGGAGATCAGGAAGGCGCATTCGGGAGCCGAGGCGAGGAACTCCTCCAGCGCCGCGCCGCCGAACTCGATGTCGTCCAGGACGACGACGGCGCCGACATCGGCCACCAGCTCCCGCAGCCGCGGCCGGTCCGGACGGTGGCCGTCCGCACGGTAGACCGCGGTGTAGAGGTCGTACAGCAGGTCGGCGGGGGTGCGCCGGTAGCCGGACAGCCGTATGACGCCGTCGGGCGCGAGGCCCACGCACCGGTCGGCTGTCACGGCCAGCAGCGCGGTGCGCCCGGAACCGGAGGGTCCGGTGACCCGTACCGAGCGGCCCCGGCCGAGCAGCCGTACCAGCCGCTCGATCTCCTCCGACCGCTCCAGCAACGGCCGTTCGGGCACCGGCGTACCGGCGGTGGCCACCGGACGCGCGGAGGGGGTACCTCCCATGCCCTTGAGGCTATGGGGCAGATCTCGGGCCGCCCGCTCCTCCGGGGTTCGGCGAGCGGCCGCGGGTATCCGGTCGGGCGGGCAGAGGACGACCTCGCTGCCGTCTATCGGGTTGACGGTCAGCAGGTACTCCCCCGCCACCACCTGGACGACCCGCGCGGCGGTCTGGCCGCCGGTGGCCGCTTCGCCGAGCGGGGTGCGCGGCGGGCGCCGGGTCGACAGGGTGTCCTCACTACCCGTCACCGGTGGTCCCGGCGTACCGGATGCCTCGTGGTCCTCGGGGCCACGGTTGTGTGGTTCCATCGTCTCCGCCCCCCATAGCGACTCGCGTACGGGATGTCGTACCGGAAGCCCGTACGCCCGAACATGGGACCGGCCCGGTTGCCTTGCGACGGCGTGCCGGACGGCACGCCGGGACCGAACCCTACTGTGTTCTCCCCCAGACCGTGACACCCCCGGTCGGCATCAGCGGAACCGGCCCCCGGCGCTAGGAGCGTGGCGACGGGTCCGCCGTGACACCGCGCTCGATGGTGAGGATCCGGTGCAGCCTGGTCGCCACCAGCAGCCGTTCCATCTGCGGGGGCACACCCCGCAGCACCAGCCGTCGATTGGCCCGTCCGGCGCGCCGGTGCGCGCCCATGATCACGCCAAGGCCCGTGGCGTCCCACGAGTCCAGTTCGGTCAGATCCAGCACCAGGTCCCCGTGGCCGGAGTCGACAGCGGAATGCAGGACGGTACGGGCGTCCGCCGCGCTCCGGACATCGAGGCGGCCCCCGACGCTGAGCTGGGCATGGTCGCCCCTGATGTGCATGCGCGCTCCCAAGGTGTGTGGATCCCCGTTGTCCGTACCGATCGTCTCTCCAGTCTCACCGCAACTGACGATTCGTCGCATCCGAGGGTTGCCGTCCGTGAGCGAACCGATACCGAATTCACTCGTCGGGGTGAAGGCGTGAGTACCAGCGCGGTTGTCGGCGCTGGTACTGACGCGCCGTTCGCCGCTTCAGTAACGGTAGAAGCCCTGGCCGCTCTTTCGGCCGATGTCACCAGCGTCAACCATGCGCCGCATCAGCTCCGGCGGGGCGAACTTCTCGTCCTGGGACTCGGTGTAGATGTTGCCGGTGGCGTGCAGCAGGATGTCGACACCGGTCAGGTCGGTGGTGGCCAGCGGTCCCATGGCGTGGCCGAACCCGAGCTTGCAGGCGGTGTCGATGTCCTCGGCGGAGGCGACGCCGGACTCGTAGAGCTTGACGGCCTCGACCACCAGGGCGGAGATCAGCCGGGTGGTGACGAAGCCCGCGACATCGCGGTTGACGACGATGCAGGTCTTGCCGACCTCCTCGGCGAAGGCCCGGGCGCGGGCCAGCGTCTCGTCGCTGGTCTTGTAGCCGCGCACCAGTTCACACAGCTGCATCATCGGCACCGGCGAGAAGAAGTGCGTACCGACCACGCGCTCCGGCCGCTCGGTCACCGCGGCGATCTTGGTGATCGGAATGGCGGAGGTGTTGGAGGCGAGCACCGCCTCCTCGCCCACCAGCTTGTCGAGGGCGCGGAAGATCTCCTGCTTGACCTCGATCTTCTCGAAGACCGCCTCCACCACGATGTCCGCGTCGGCGGCGGCGTCGAGGTCGGTGGTCGTGGTGATACGGGCGAGTGCGGCCTCGGCGTCCTCGGCGGCGAGCTTGCCCTTGGTGACGAACTTCTCGTACGACGCCTGGATCCCGCCCTTGCCACGGGCCAGCGCCTCGTCGGTGACATCGCGCAGGATGACCTCGTAGCCCGCCTGGGCGGATACCTGTGCGATGCCGGAGCCCATCAGACCGGCCCCGATGACGGCGAGCTTCTTCGCCACGACACACCCCTCTATTTGACGTCTTTGGGCGGACCTTAACGCCCGTTCACCACTGCGCGCAGTATGAAGAGGCTCGCGTCACTATGTGTTCTTCACCGCATAGTTGAGGACCCGCTCGCCCAGCAGGTCCTCCATCTCGTCCAGCAGGGCGAGCGCCTCCCGGGAGACCTCGGCGGGCTTGCGGCCCGCCACCATCTGGCGGCCGACGTATGCCATCAAGGTGGCCTGCAGCCAGGCCAGTTGGGAGCCGACGAGGAGCGGCAGCGGATCCCCGGCATCGGCCGCCGTCTCCTCGCGCAGGGCCCGCTCGGCGGCTTCGATGACCTCCTGTTGCAGGTACCACAGGCGCGCCTTGAGGGCGTGCGAGCCCTCGATGACGCGCATGAAGCGGTCATATCCGTCGAACAGCCCGACCGACGGCGACACTTCCTCCACCTGTCCGCGCAGTTCGCGCAGTACGGCCGCGGCGGCCGACTCCCCCCTGTCGCGGCCCCGCACATACCGGGGGAGACGGTCGATGACGCCCTTGCTCCGGTCGAAGAAGAGGTCCTCCTTCGCGGGGAAGTAGTTGTAGACGGTGTTGACGGAGACATCGGCCGCGGCGGCGATCTCCGCGATGGTCACCGCGTCGAACCCGCGCTCCAGGAACAGCCCGGTCGCGATGTCCGAGATGTTCTGCCGGGTCTGCCGCTTCTTCCGCTCCCTGAGCCCCTCTTCCGCCATGCACCCATCCTAGCTTCGCTGACCTCTCTTAAATTTTGGAGCCGTTGCAAAATTTAAGCGTCCCTGGTTTTCTTGCACCATGGCAGTCATCAGCACGGCCGGGCTCGCCCGGACCTTCGACACCAAACGCGGCCCGGTCCACGCGGTACGCGGCATCGACCTCACCGTGGAAGCGGGCGAGATCCTCGGCTTCCTCGGCCCCAACGGCGCCGGGAAGACCACCACCTTGCGGATGCTCACCACGCTGCTCGCACCGACCGGCGGAGCCGCCACCGTGGCGGGCTGCGACCTGCTCCGCGACCCGGTCGGGGTGCGGCGGCAGACCGGGTACGTCGCCCAGTCCGGCGGCGTCGACCCGAGCATCCGCGTACGGGAGGAACTGGTCACCCAGGGGCGGCTCTACCGGCTGTCCAAGGCCGAAGCCGAGGCGCGCGCCGAGGAGTTGGCCCACGAGCTGAACTTGACCGGACTCCTGGAGCGCAAGTGCGCGGCGCTGTCCGGCGGGCAGCGGCGGCGGTTGGACATCGCCATGGGCCTCACCCACCGGCCCGCGGTGCTCTTCCTGGACGAGCCGACCACCGGACTCGACCCGGGCAGCCGCTCCGACCTGTGGGACCTGGTCCGGCGGATCCGCGCGCAGTGGGGCACCACCGTCTTCCTCACCACGCACTACCTGGACGAGGCCGACGCGCTCTCCGACCGCCTGGTCGTCGTCGACCAGGGCCGGGTCGTCGCGGAGGGCACCCCGACCGCCCTCAAGACGCGGTACGCGGGCTCACCCGACGCGAGCTTGCAGGACACCTTCCTCGCCATCACCGGGCGCGGGGTCGCGCCGCAGGACACTACCCCCATCGCCGTCTAGGAGCCCACGTTGACCACTCTCGTCTCCGACACCGCGCTGGTCTTCGGGCGCTACGCGCGGCAGACGCTGCGCTCGAAGATGCAGATCTTCTTCGGCGCCCTGATGCCGGTGCTCTATCTGTTGTTCTACGGACCGCTTCTGACCGCTATGCCGCTTGCCTCCCGCGGCAGCTCCTGGCAGGTACTGGTGCCCGGGCTGCTGCTCCAACTCGGGCTGTTCGGCGCCGCGTTCTGCGGTTTCGCCATCATCATCGAGAAGCAGCACGGCGTCGTGGAGCGGATGCGGGTCACCCCGGTCAGCAGGCTCGCGCTGCTGCTGGGCAGGGTGCTGCGGGACGCGGCGCTGTTCGTCTTCCAGGCCGTGCTGGTGATCCTCGTCGCGCTGGCCATGGGGCTGCGCGCACCGCTGCCCGGCATCCTGATCGGCTTCGGGTTCGTCGCCGCGATGACGGTCTCGCTCGCCTCGCTGTCGTACGCGCTGGCGCTGCGGGTGTCCACCCCGCAGTCGTTCGGCCCGCTGGTCAACGCGGTCAACATGCCCGCGATGCTGCTGTCCGGCCTGATGCTGCCGATGTCCCTCGCGCCCGGCTGGTTGAACGTGCTCTCGCACTTCATGCCGTTCCGCTACCTGGTCGACGCGGTCCGCGCCGCCTTCGTCGGCGACTACGGCGGCACGGCGATGCTGTACGGGGTCCTGGTGACGGCAGCGTTGCTGCTGGCCTCCGTGGCCACGGGGACGCGCCTGTTCCGCCGAGCGGGGGCGTAGGGCTAGCGCGGGGGGTAGAGCTTGAAGGCCGAGGTGTCGAGCACGAAGTCAAAGGGCGCGGGAAGCGGGATGGGCTCGCCGAACTGGCTTTGGTGGATGGTCCGGTAGGTGCCGCCACGGGGTTCGGAGTGGAGTTCGCAGGAGCCGTCGTTGGGGTCGATCAGCAGGTAGAGCGGAATGTCACTGGCGGCGTACCACAGGCGCTTCTTGAAGTAGTCGGGACCCTTGTCGGTCGACACGATCTCGACGACCAGTTCCACACGGTCGGCGGGCAGGGGATTGGCGTTGTCGTCGGCCTTCCCCATGGCGGTGACCACCACGTCCGGTTTGGGCTCGAAGCCGGGTCGCGGCGACATGAGCGCCTGCTCGGTCATGGACCACCAGCCGCGCGTGACGAACGCGGCCGTCACGTGGGACTGGATGAAGTTGTGAATCGGAGGCGCCGATGCCTGCATCACGATGTTCCCGTCGATGAGCTCGATCTTGTAGCCGTCGAGCTCGGGAATCTTCTCCAGCAGGCGTACCACGTCGTGGGTGCTGCCCAGTTCCATCACCGTCATGGCACCTCCTCGCCTCCCCATCGTAGCCACGGCCCCTCAGCCCGAGGCTGACAGATAGCCTGACCCCATGGTTCACCTCACGCGTATCTACACCCGGACGGGTGATGACGGCAGCACCGCCCTCGGGGACATGAGCCGGGCGCCCAAGACCGACCCGCGGATCGCGGCGTACGCCGACGCCAACGAGGCGAACGCCGCGATCGGCGTGGCGATCGCGCTCGGCGCACTGCCGGACGAGGTCACCAAGGTCCTGGTCCGGGTGCAGAACGATCTGTTCGACGTGGGCGCGGACCTCGCGACCCCGGTCGTGGAGAACCCCAAGTACCCGCCGTTGCGCGTCGAACAGGGTTACATCGACAAGTTGGAGGCGGACTGCGACCGCTTCCTCGCCGACCTGGAGAAGCTCCGCAGCTTCATCCTCCCCGGCGGCACCCCGGGCGCCGCCCTGCTCCACCAGGCCTGCACAATCGTGCGCCGCGCCGAACGCACCACCTGGGCCGCACTGGAGTCACACGGCGAAACGATGAACCCGCTGACGGCGAAGTACCTCAACCGCCTCTCGGACCTGCTGTTCATCCTGGCCCGCACCGCGAACAAGGAACGTGGCGACGTGTTGTGGGTTCCAGGCGAGAACCGCTGAGCGCTCCGCTGGCAGTGCGGGGAATGTGCCGTCGCTCATCTGCGGAATCATCGTGGCTGGTCGCGCCCACGCGACGGTGCCGCACATGAACACAGCCCCGCGCCCCTTCGGGGCGCTGCCGACCGTGGCTGACTTCGCCCGGTCTATCAGGCCACGTTGACCCGCTGGCCCGGAGGCGCGGCCTCCAGCCAGGCCAGGAAGCCCGTGAGGGCGTCCTCGCTCATCGCGAGTTCGAGGCGCGCGCCTCGATGCGTACAGACCAGCACCACCGCGTCGGAGAGCAGCGCCAGCTCCTCCTCGCCCTGCGGGGTGCGTCGCTGGATGACCTCGATCGCGGAGCGTTCCAGAACGCGACGCGGCCGCGGGGCGTAGGAGAAGACCCGGAACCACTCGACCCGGTCACCGCTGTACCGGGCCACGCCGTACACCCAGCCCTTGCCGGTCGGCTCGACGGCCGTCTCCTCGGCGGCCCGCAGACTGCAGTCGAAGGTGCCGCCCGGCCGCTGGATCAGCCTGCGGCGAAGTCCGAAGACGAAAAGGCCGACCGCGGCCACCGCGACGGCCAGTCCGAACAACTGCAAGGCGAGGACCACGCTGACTGACCTCCTCGCCTTCAGGTCCGGGGTGCCCGGACACCTTTACAGACTGTTCCTACTGCGGCGGGGCCGCGGACCCCCGGTTCGGCGGTCCGCGGCCCAGCTCGCGTTTCAGTACGTGCCGGTGGCGACACGCAGTCGCGCCGCGGCCTTGAGTTCAGCCTGCGCGTCCGCGTCCGCCTTGGCGACCTCAAGCTCACGCTCGGCGCGCTCGACGTCGATCTCCTCCGCGAGCTCGGCGATCTCCGCGAGAATCGAGAGCTTGTTGTCCGCGAACGAGATGAACCCACCGTGCACCAGCGCGACGACCGGGCCGTCGGCGGTGCGGATGGTCACCGGACCGAACTCCAACACACTGAGCAGCGGCTGGTGGCCCGGCATGATGCCTACGTCGCCCGACACCGTGCGCGCGACGACGATGGTGGCCTCACCGGTCCAGACCTTGCGGTCGGCGGCGACCAGCTCGACGTGCAGCTCGGCCAAGATGGCTCCTCGGGTCTCCACCCACCGCTGCCGGCAGGTGTTGGGTCACAGGATAACGGGGTGCGAGACGGGGGGCGGGACCAGCCCGCCCCCCATCACACGTGCGAAGCGTCAGGCGTCAGGAGACGCCCAGATCCTTCGCGTTCTTCTTCAGGTCCTCAAGACCACCGCACATGAAGAACGCCTGCTCCGGGAAGTGGTCGAACTCACCGTCGGCGATCGCGGTGAACGCGGCGATCGACTCATCCAGCGAGACGTCCGAACCGTCCACGCCGGTGAACTGCTTCGCCGCGTGGGTGTTCTGGGACAGGAACCGCTCGATGCGGCGGGCGCGGTGGACGGTGAGCTTGTCCTCCTCGCTCAGTTCGTCGATACCGAGGATCGCGATGATGTCCTGGAGGTCCTTGTACTTCTGCAGGATGCTCTTGACGCGCATCGCGCAGTCGTAGTGGTCCTGCGCGATGTAGCGCGGGTCCAGGATGCGGGACGTGGAGTCCAGCGGGTCCACCGCCGGGTAGATGCCCTTCTCCGAGATCGGCCGGGAGAGCACCGTGGTCGCGTCGAGGTGCGCGAAGGTGGTCGCCGGGGCCGGGTCGGTCAGGTCGTCCGCCGGGACGTAGATCGCCTGCATCGAGGTGATCGAGTGGCCGCGGGTCGAGGTGATGCGCTCCTGCAGGATGCCCATCTCGTCCGCGAGGTTCGGCTGGTAGCCCACCGCGGACGGCATGCGGCCGAGCAGGGTGGAGACCTCGGAACCGGCCTGGGTGAAGCGGAAGATGTTGTCGATGAAGAACAGCACGTCCTGCTTCTGCACATCGCGGAAGTACTCCGCCATGGTCAGACCGGCCAGCGCGACCCGCAGACGGGTACCCGGGGGCTCGTCCATCTGACCGAAGACCAGCGCGGTCTTGTCCAGAACGCCCGACTCCTCCATTTCCTGGATGAGGTCGTTGCCCTCACGGGTGCGCTCACCGACGCCGGCGAAGACGGAAACACCTTCGTGCAGCTTCGCCACACGCATGATCATTTCCTGGATCAGAACGGTCTTGCCGACACCGGCACCACCGAACAGACCGATCTTGCCGCCCTTGACGTACGGGGTCAGCAGGTCGACGACCTTCAGACCGGTCTCGAACATCTCGGTCTTCGACTCGAGCTGGTCGAAGGCCGGGGCCTTGCGGTGGATCGACCAGCGCTCGGTGACCTCGGAGGCCGCCTCCGGCTCGTTCAGGATCTCGCCGAGGGTGTTGAACACCCGGCCCTTGGTGACATCGCCGACCGGCACCGAGATGCCCGCGCCGGTGTCGATCACCTCGGCCTGGCGGACCAGGCCGTCGGTGGGCTGCATCGAGATCGCGCGGACCAGGCCGTCACCCAGGTGCTGGGCGACCTCCAGGGTCAGCGTGCGCTTCTGCCCGGCGTTGGCCGGGTCGGCGACCTCGACGTGCAGCGCGTTGTAGATCTCCGGCATCGCGTCGACGGGGAACTCCACGTCGACGACGGGGCCGATGACCCGGGCGACCCGGCCGGTCGCCGCAGTCGTCTCAACAGTGGTGGTCATGATTAGCGGTCACTCCCCGCGGTCGCGTCGGCCAGGGCACTCGCGCCACCGACGATCTCGCTGATTTCCTGGGTGATATCGGCCTGGCGGGCCGCGTTGGCAAGCCGCGTGAGCGACTTGATGAGTTCCTCGGCGTTGTCGGTCGCCGACTTCATCGCCCGGCGGCGGGCGGCGTGCTCGGAGGCAGCCGCCTGCAGCAGGGCGTTGTAGACCCGGCTCTCGACGTACCGCGGCAGCAGCGCGTCCAGCACGCCCTCCGCCGACGGCTCGAACTCGTACAGCGGCATGGGCTTGCCGTCGTGCGCCTCAGCCTCCTCGACCGCTTCCGCGGTCTTCTCCAGGCTGAGCGGCAGCAGCCGGTCGCCCACCGGCGACTGCGTCATCATCGACACGAACTCCGTGTAGACGATGTGCAGTTCGTCGACGCCGCCCTCCTCCGAGCCCGCGACCACGGACTCGATCAGCGGGTCGGCGACCCGCTTGGCGTCCGCGTACGTCGGGCTGTCGGTGAAGCCGGTCCACGAGTCCGCGATGGCGGTACCGCGGAAGTTGTAGTACGCCACACCCTTGCGGCCCACGACGTACGACACGACCTCCTTGCCCTCGGAGCGCAGCCGCTCCGTGAGCCGCTCGGCCGCCTTGATGGCGTTGGCGGAGTACCCGCCGGCCAGACCGCGGTCACTCGTGATGAGCAGCACCGCGGCGCGCGCCGGGTTCTTCTTCTCGGTGGTCAGCGGGTGCTTGTCGTTGGAGCCGGTGGCCACCGCCGCCACCGCGCGGGTCAGCGCGGAGGAGTAGGGGGTGGAGGCCGCCACCGCGCGCTGCGCCTTGACGATGCGGGCAGCGGCGATCATCTCCATCGCCTTGGTGATCTTCTTGGTTGCGGAGACGGAGCGGATGCGGCGCTTGTAGACCCGAAGTTGAGCGCCCATGCTCAGCCCTCACCCAGCAGCTTGCCGTCCGAGGTCTCGAACTGCTTCTTGAAGGTGTCGACCGCCTCGGAGATCGCCTCGATGGTCGCGTCGGACATCTTGCCGCCCTCGCGGATGCTGTTGAGCAGCTCCTTCTTCTCGCGCTCCATCCAGTCCAGCAGCTCACGCTCGAAGCGGCGGATGTCCTCGACGGGCACGTCGTCCAGCTTGCCGTTGGTGCCGGCCCAGATGGAGACGACCTGCTCCTCGACCGCGTACGGCGCGTACTGGCCCTGCTTGAGCAGCTCGACCATGCGCTTGCCGCGCTCCAGCGACGCCTTGGAGGCCGCGTCCAGGTCGGAACCGAAGGCGGCGAACGCCTCCAGCTCGCGGTACTGGGCGAGGTCGACCCGCAGGCGGCCGGAGACCTGGCGCATCGCCTTGTGCTGCGCGGAGCCACCGACACGGGAGACCGAGATACCCACGTTCAGCGCCGGGCGCTGGCCCGCGTTGAACAGGTCGGACTCCAGGAAGCACTGGCCGTCGGTGATGGAGATGACGTTGGTCGGGATGAACGCCGACACGTCGTTGGCCTTGGTCTCCACGATCGGCAGGCCCGTCATGGAACCCGCGCCCATGTCGTCGGAGAGCTTGGCGCAGCGCTCCAGCAGCCGCGAGTGCAGGTAGAAGACGTCACCCGGGTAGGCCTCACGGCCCGGCGGGCGGCGCAGCAGCAGGGAGACCGCGCGGTAGGCGTCGGCCTGCTTGGACAGGTCGTCGAAGACGATCAGGACGTGCTTGCCCTGGTACATCCAGTGCTGGCCGATGGCCGAACCGGTGTACGGCGCAAGGTACTTGAAGCCCGCCGGGTCGGACGCCGGGGCGGCGACGATGGTGGTGAACTCCAGGCAGCCCGCCTCCTCCAGCGCGCCGCGCACGGACGCGATGGTGGAGCCCTTCTGGCCGATGGCGACGTAGATGCAGCGGACCTGCTTGTTCGGGTCGCCGGAGCGCCAGTTGTCGCGCTGGTTGATGATCGTGTCGACGGCGAGCGCGGTCTTGCCGGTCTGCCGGTCGCCGATGATCAGCTGACGCTGACCGCGGCCGATCGGGGTCATCGCGTCGACGGCCTTCAGACCGGTCTGCATCGGCTCGTGCACCGACTTGCGCTGCATGACCGTGGGGGCCTGCAGTTCGAGGGCGCGGCGGCCGTCCGTCTCGATCTCGCCGAGGCCGTCGATCGGGTTGCCCAGGGGGTCGACAACGCGGCCGAGGTAGCCCTCGCCCACCGGTACGGACAGCACCTCGCCGGTGCGGCGAACGGTCTGCCCCTGCTCGATGCCGCTGAACTCACCGAGGATGACGGCACCGATCTCCCGCTCCTCGAGGTTGAGGGCGAGGCCGAGGGTGCCGTCCTCGAACTTCAGCAGCTCGTTCGCCATGGCCGAGGGCAGGCCCTCGACGTGCGCGATGCCGTCACCGGCATCGCTGACCGTACCGACCTCCTCGCGCGAGGCCGCGTCCGGCTTGTACGCCTGGACGAAGTCCTCCAGCGCGCTCCGGATCTCCTCCGGCCGGATCGTGAGCTCCGCCATCTGGGTTCCCTGCTCTCCTTGTTGGGCCCTAAGTATCTTTACGGCCCAACTCGGGCCGCTTCAGTGCTAAGCGTGTTCTTCGGGGGCTGTCGCCAGCCCCCCATCGGTGGCTGGTCAGCCGGTCAGCCGCCGGGTCGCCTCTTCGAGGCGGCTGGCGACCGTGCCGTCGATGACCTCGTCGCCGACCCGCACGCTGATCCCGCCGAGGACCTCGGGGTCCACGTCCAGGTTCAGGTGCACCTGGCGGCCGTACAGCTTGGCCAGCGCCGCACCGAGACGCTGCTTTTGCTGGTCGGACAGCGGCACCGCCGACGTGACCACCGCGACCAGCCGACCGCGACGCTCCGCTGCCAGCTTGGAGAGGGCGTCGAGCCCTGCTTCCAGGCTACGGCCCCGCGGAAGTGCCACAAGACGCGCGACCAGACGGACGGTGACGTCGTGCGCCCGGCCGCCCAGCAGCGTGGTGATCAACTCCGCCTTGGCCGAGCCGCTGGTCGCGCCGTCGGTCAGTGCGGCGCGCAGCTCGGTGGACGAACCGACGATCCGCGCGGTGCGGAACAGCTCGTCCTCCACGTCGTCCAGCGCACCGGAGCGCTGGGCGCCGATGAGCTCCGCGGTGTCCGAAAGGTTCTCGACCGCGTCGACCAGGTCGCGCGACGCCGACCAGCGCGACCGGACCATGCCCGCGACCAGGTCGACGGCCTCGCCGCCGACCTGCCCGGCCAGCAGTCGCCGGACCAGTTCCGCCTTCTCCTCGCCGCCCTGTGCGGGGTCGGTGAGGAGTCGGCGCAGCGACACCTCTCGGTCGAGCAGTGCCGTTACGGCAGCCAGTTCCTCGGCGAGCTGCGCCGCGTCGACGGAGGTGTTGTCCGTCAGCGCGTCGAGCCGCTCGCGTGCGGCGGCCAGTGCCTCGCGGCTCGCTCCATTCATCGCGTGGCCTCGGCCTTCTCCTCAAGCTCGTCAAGGAAGCGGTCGATGACACGGCTCTGCCGGGCGTGCTCTTCGAGCGACTCGCCGACCAGCTTGGCGGCCAGTTCGGTGGCGAGCTTGCCCACGTCCTGGCGCAGTGCGAGGGCGGCCTGCTTGCGGTCGGCCTCGATCTGGGCGTGGCCCGCGGCGATGATCTCCTCGCGCTGGCGCTGGCCTTCGCTGCGCATCTCGGCGATGAGCGCGGCACCCTGCTCCTGTGCCTCCTGGCGCAGGCGGTTGGCCTCGTGGCGAGCCTCGGCGAGCTGCTGGCGGTACTGCTCCAGCGTCGCTTCGGCCTCGGCCTGGGCGGCCTCGGCCTTCTCCATGCCGCCTTCGATGGCCTCGTGCCGCTGCTCCAGCACCTTGTTGATGCGCGGCAGCAGCACCTTGCCGAGGAAGCCGAAGACGATGAAGAAGGCGACCAGGCCGATGACCAGCTCCGGCAGCGGCGGAACGAGCGGATTCTCCGCCTCCGCAGCAATCTGAAGGAGAGTCACATCGGGACCTTTCGTCGGTTAAGGGCTGTCGATCGGCTCGGTCAGTTCTGGCCGAACACGAACGGCATGACGATGCCGATGAGGGCGAGCGCCTCACAGAGCGCGAAGCCCAGGATCATGTTCTGGCGGATGAGGCCGGTCGCCTCGGGCTGACGGGCCATGGCCTGGACACCGTTACCGAAGATGATGCCGATGCCCACGCCCGGGCCGATGGCGGCGAGACCGTAGCCGATGGAGGCGACGGAGCCGTAGACGTGCGTCTTGGGGGTAGCAGCGGCGGCAAGAGTGACGAGCTCGTGCATCATGTCGTTTTTCTTCCTTAGTGTCTTGTCACAGCCGGTGGGCGGGCCACCGAGGGCGGGTCGGAGGTCTTGTCGGACGCGGCGTCCGTCAGTGGCCGGCGATCGCGCCGCGGACGTAGTCCGAGGCGAGGACGACGAACACGTAGGCCTGCAGTGCCTGGATGAACAGCTCGAAGAGGGTCAGCACCACGACCATCACGAACGCGACGGCGGAGTACGCGATCCCGATGCCGTTCAGCGTGTACCAGGCGCCGACCGTGAAGATCAGCAGCAGCAGGTGGCCGGCGAACATGTTCGCGAAGAGTCGGACGGTGTGGGTGAACGGCCGGATGATCAGGTTGGAGAGGAACTCCAGCGGGAACACCAGGAAGGCGACGGCACCGAGGCCCTTCTGGTAGCCGCAGAAGCTCTTCACCGCGCCGACGAAGCCGTGCCGCTTGAAGGTCAGCGTCACCCAGGTCAGCCAGACGATCGCGGCGAGACCGGCCGGGAAGGCGATGATCGACGTGACCGGGAACTGGGCGATCGGGATGATCGCCCACAGGTTCATGATCCAGATGAAGAAGAAGAGCGAGACCATGAGGGGAACGAACTTCTCCCCCTCCTTTCGGCCCATCGTCTCGTGGACCACACCGCGCCGCACGAAGTCGTAGCCGGCCTCGCCGACCATCTGGAGCTTGCCCGGCAGCACCTTCGGCTTGGCGAACGCGGCCCAGAAGAAGCCGACCACGACGATCGTGCTGAGCACGGCGAGCAGCATCGGCTTGTTGAAGTGGAAGCCGCCGACCGTGAACAGGGGCTTGAAGATGAAGGAGTTCAGGCCGGGAGACGGGAAGCCGCAACCGCTGAAGATGTGGCAGTTGGTCTCGAAGGCGAGCATCTGGGGGTCAGCACTCACCACGGGCTCCTTCGGCGGCTTGACGCATGGTTACGGCAACCTCGGTGTGTCGGCGTGACGCGTGGCCACGGTGCGGCACTGGACTGGTCTCACTGATCAGGGGGTGGGACCGCAGCGGGCCAAGAGGACCGGCGGTCAGCGGCAGCGGGGGCCGTCGCACCGGGTGGTGGCGCGACGCAGCCCGGATCCGCACGTCCGCGTGCTGGCACGGACCATAGCAGGACGTGAGGAACAGATAAGAACGGGGGATCACCGTACGGAAGCGGCTCACCATGATCACGGCTTGCGCTCCACCACGGGCTGTACGTAGAAGGTCTTCGCCTTCAGGTGCCCACGGGTCTGCCCGATGAGCCAGACCACAGTCGCGGCGATCACGGTGAAGGCGAACGCCCGGGGGCTGAGGAAGCTGACGCGCTGGAAGACGGCGATCAGGACGGCCATGGCCAGCAGCTGGGTCATGTACATCACCAGCCCGGCGGCCATGAACATCTCGGGGAACTTCTCCGCCGCCTTGTTCAGGCCGACCACGGCGAGGCCGAAGAACAGCCCGGCCACGGCGACTCCGATCACGGAACCGATCGCACCTTTGCCTCCGGCGAGGACGGTGCTGAGGACGACCGCGATGACTCCCACGGCGAACGTGGGAATCGCGGCGCTCCGCAGGATCCGGGCGTCGTTGGACTGCATGGGGGCGGCTCCGAAGCTGGAGTCGGGGGCGGAAGTTCGGGGCGATCGTACAACCGGGCGGAAGGCATTCTTCCGGCCGGAAGACCGTCTCGGCGGGGTCTTTCGGCTGTCGTCCCGTGTTTCGTGAACGGTATCACAAACTATTTGATGAGGTCTTTACCTACATCGTGTGCTCACAATCACACCTAGGGGTGACAGATGAGCGCGACCGGCTGACAGTCGTCCCAGTGCCTGCTATGCGAGGAAACGGGTCGTTCTGTCGGGTGGAAATCAGCGCGCGCTGCTGACCCGGCGCCGGTCCGGCAGCCGCGAGCGGTCGCCGATCGCCGTCGAGCCGTTCAGCCCGGCATGGGGCAGCGGCTGCTCCGCGGCGGTCGTCGCGGCGAGCGCCGAGTCGGCCTCGGCCACCATCGCGGCCTCGGGAGCCCGGGCCGCCTTCGCCGCCCGCGCGGCCTGCCGCCGACTGCTGCGGTAGCGCGGCGGAACGAAGGACTCCGCCCAACGCGGCGCCCGCGGCTTGAACCGCGGCAGCAGCAGCACGATCAGCCCGACCGCGCTGAGCGCCACCACCACCAGCACGGTCCACAGGCTGGACTCGGGCACCGAGAACGCCACCGTGCCGAAGGCGATCAGCGCCGACCAGAAGTACATGATCAGCACCGCCCGGCTGTGCGAGTGCCCGATCTCCAGCAGCCGGTGGTGCAGATGGCCGCGGTCGGCGGCGAACGGCGACTGGCCGTTCCAGGTGCGCCGCACGATCGCCAGCACCAGGTCGGCGGCCGGAATGGCGATCAGCGTCAGCGGCAGCAGCAACGGGATGTACACCGGCACCATCTGGTGCACCGCCTCGCGCACCGAACCCGCGTTGCTGGTGATCACGTCCGGGTCCACCTGGCCGGTGATCGAGATCGCGGAGGCGGCCATCACCAGGCCGATCAGCATGGATCCCGAGTCGCCCATGAAGATCCGCGCCGGGTGGATGTTGTGCGGCAGGAAGCCCATGCAGATGCCGACGAGGATGGCGCTGAACAGGGTCGCCGGAGCGGCGTTCTCCACCCCGTACCCGAACCACAGCCGGTAGGCGTACATGAAGAACGCGATGGCCGCGATGCCCACCATGCCCGCGGCCAGACCGTCGAGCCCGTCGACGAAGTTGACGGCGTTGATGGTGATGACCACCAGCGCCACCGTCAGCAGGGTGGACTGCGTCGGGCTGAGCGCGACCGGGCCGATGCCGGGCACCGGCAGGTAGAGGATCGTCAGTCCCTGCATGACCATCACGCCCGCGGCGATCATCTGGCCGCCGAGCTTGATCAGCGCGTCCACGCCCCACTTGTCGTCCAGCACGCCGAGCAGCCAGATCAGCCCGGCGCCCGACAGCAGCGCGCGCGGCTCGTTGGAGAGGTTGAACACATCGCCCAGGTTGGGCAGCGCCGAGGCCACCAGCAGCCCCGCGCACAGCCCGCCGAACAGCGCGATGCCCCCGAGCCGCGGGGTGGGCTCCCGGTGCACGTCACGTGCCCGGATCTCCGGCATCGCGCCCGCGGCGATGGCGAATTTCCGCACCGGGCCGGTCAGCAGATACGTGACCGCCGCTGCGACGCACAGTGTCAGCAGGTATTCGCGCACAGCGTCACACCTTATTCGCCTCCGAGCCGGGAGCGTGAACAAAGATGAGGACACACAGGAACCCCGAACGGTTCCACCGCGTCTTCACACTGTTCACAGTGGTGATCGGCTGCCGCATCACAACCGGGTGTACGGCGGAAAGGCGGCGGCCAGCTCGGCGACCTCCCCCGCGACTCCTTCCTCTCCGCGCAGCGCCCGCCCCAGCAGTTTCGCGATCCGCTCCATCTCCGGCTCCCGCATGCCCTGCGTGGTCACCGCCGCCGTGCCCAGCCGGATCCCGGTGACCGAACCGGCCGGGGCCGGATCGGTCGGCAGCGCGCACTTGTCCAGCGAGATCCGGGCGGCGGCGCACCGCCCGCGGGCCTCCAGCCCGGTCAGGCCGAGCGCCGAGACGTCGGCGGCGATCAGGTGGGTGTCGGTGCCGCCGGTCTGCGGGGTCAGCTCCTGGGCGCCGAGCGCGGCCGCGAGCACCTGGGCGTTGGCGACGACCTGGTGCGCGTACGCCGCGAACGCGGGCGTGGCGGCCTCGCCGAGGGCCACCGCGGTGGCCGCCACGGTGTGCATCTGCGGGCCGCCCTGGGTGAACGGGAAGACCGCGCGGTCGACCCGGTCGGCCAGCTCCGGGCCGCACAGGATGAGGCCGCCGCGCGGGCCGCGCAGCGTCTTGTGCGTGGTGGCGCACACCACGTCGGCGTACGGCACCGGGCTGGGCGCGGCACCGCCCGCCACCAGGCCCAGGGTGTGCGCGGCGTCCACGATCAGGTAGGCGTCCACCTCGTCGGCGATCTCCCGGAACGCGGCGTAGTCGATGTGCCGGGGGTACGAGGTGGAGCCCGCCACGATCGCCTTGGGGCGGCGGGCACGGGCCAGGGCGCGCAGCCGGGCGTAGTCGATCAGACCGGTGGCCGGGTCCACCCCGTACCCGGTGAAGTCGAACCACCGGCCGGAGAAGTTCGCCGGGCTGCCGTGCGTGAGGTGGCCGCCGTGCGCCAGCGACATGGCCAGCACGGCGTCGCCGGGCACCAGAAGGGCCGCGTAGACCGCCAGGACGGCCGAGGAGCCCGAATAGGGCTGCACGTTCGCGTGGGCGCAGCCGAACAGCGCACAGGCCCGTTCGACGGCCAGCCGCTCGGCCAGGTCCACCAGCTCGCAGCCGCCGTGGTGCCGGTGGCCCGGGTAGCCCTCGGCGTACTTGTTGGCGAACGGGGAGCCGAGCGCCGCCAGGACGGCGGGAGAGGCGAAGTTCTCGGCGGCGATCAGTTGGAGCCCGGCGGTCTGCCGCTCGTACTCGGCGAGCAGCACGCCCGCCATCTGCGGGTCCTGGCGGCGCAGCACGTCGAAGTCGGCGGCGTGCGCGGCGGCGTGCGGCGCCGTTGTGGCGTCCGTCTTGGGAGGGGTTCCGGCAACCGCCATAAACCCACGATAGGCGCGCTGTCACAACGGCGCGCCCCGGCGACGGTTCCTTTTGGGTCCGCGGGCCCGTTGGCAGCCGGGCGTTGCGGGGCGCGGCCGCCGAAAGGGGGTCTGGGGGGCGCGGCCCCCAGACGAAACCCTCAGCTCACCGGGGACGGTACGCCCGTCAGCGCCGTCACCACGGGATCGAGCGCGGAGTGGATCTCCGCGCCGATGTGCCGGAAGACGGTGACCGGCGCCCCGTACGGGTCGTAGACCTCGTCGTCCTCCGCGTTGGGCGCCTGCAGCCAGCCGCGCAGCGCCGCCGCCGCGCGGACCAGCGCACGGGCACGGTCGATCACGCAGCCGTCCGGCAGCGTCGCCGGGTCTATCGCCCGCACCAGCCGGGTGAACTCCTTGAGCGTGAAGGTGCGCAGGCCCGCCGCGTGCCCCATCGACACCACCTGGGCGCGGTGGTCACGGGTGGCGGTGAGCACCAGGTCGGCCTCGATGACGTGGTCGTCGATGAGTTCCCGGCCGCGGAAGCCGTCCGGGTCCGCGCCGTACTCGGTCAGCACGGTCGCGGCGTGCGCCTCCATGGGCGCGCCGACATGGCCCCAGGTGCCCGCGCTGCGCACGGCGATCTGCGACGCTCCGTCGCCCAGCCTGCGGTCGAGCTCCAGCCGGGTCAGCCGCTCGGCCATCGGCGACCTGCAGACGCTTCCGGTGCACACATACAGCACGCGGAAACGGTCCTCCGTGTTGCTGCCGCCCGTTATGCCCCGCTCCTCAGGGCTGGTCAGCACCATGGGTCCGCCCCGCCGCGGAAACAGCCGGTGGTACCGCTCACTGCGCTTCCTCCAGCTCCGGTACGACCTCGCGCAGCTGCGCGGCGCTGAGCGCACCGGCCCGCAGCAGCACCGGGACCTTGCCGGTGACGTCCACGATGGAGGACGGCACGTTGTCCGGGGTCGGGCCGCCGTCGAGGTAGACGGAGACCGAGTCGCCGAGCATGTTCTGGGCGGCGTCGCAGGTCTGCGGGGACGGCTGGCCGGTCAGGTTGGCGCTGGAGACGGCCATCGGCCCGGTCTCGGTGAGCAGTTCGATGGCGACCGGGTGCAGCGGCATCCGGATGGCGACGGTGCCGCGGGTGTCGCCCAAGTCCCACTGCAGCGACGGCTGGTGACGGGCCACCAGGGTCAACGCGCCCGGCCAGAAGGCGTCCACCAGTTCCCACGCCTGCTCGGAGAAGTCGGTGACCAGGCCGTGCAGCGTGTTCGGGGAGCCGACCAGCACCGGTGAGGGCATGTTGCGGCCCCGGCCCTTGGCCTGCAGCAGATCGCCGACCGCCTCGCCGTTGAAGGCGTCCGCGCCGATGCCGTACACGGTGTCGGTGGGCAGCACCACGAGCTCGCCACGGCGCACCGCCGAGGCGGCCTCGCGCAGCCCGGTGGCGCGGTCGGACGCGTCGGAGCAGTCATAACGCCGAGCCATTAGCTGTCCTCCATCTGATGGGCCTGGGGGTTGTACGGGCGAAGCGGGTTCACGGCATCGGGGAGACCCGGCACCATCATGGCGTCGCCTGACGGGCCGTGGTACCGCGATCTACCGGGGGACAACCCCCGGACCCCCGGCCGAACGCGAGGGAACCCAGCATCATCATGGCGCCGCCTTACGGGCCGTGGTGAAGCGCGGGCGGTTGTTCAGGTCGCGGTGGTCGGCCGCGTCGGCCCAGCCGGTCTCCTCGTTGAAGATCCACGGGACCTGGTGGCCCTGGGTGTCGGCGTGTTCCACCACCACGACACCGCCGGGCCGCAGCAGCCGGTGCGCGGCGCGCTCCAGGCCGCGGATGGTGTCCAGACCGTCCTCGCCGGAGAACAGCGCAAGCTGCGGATCGTGGTCCCTGGCCTCGGGCGCCACGTGCTCCCACTCGGTCAGCGGGATGTACGGCGGGTTGCTGATCACCAGGTCGAACTGGCCGTTCATCTCCGGCAGCGCGGTCAGCGCGTCCCCCTGGTGCAGCGTCACCCGGGAGCCCTCGACGTTCTTGCGCGTCCAGTACAGCGCGCCCTCGTCCAGCTCGACGGCGTGCACCCGGGACCGCGGCACCTCCTGGGCCAGCGCCAGCGCGATGGCGCCGGAGCCGGTGCACAGGTCCACGATGAGCGGCTCGGCGACATCCATCGCCCGTACCGCGTCTATCGCCCAGCCGACCACCGACTCGGTCTCCGGCCGGGGCACGAACACCCCTGGCCCGACCTGGAGTTCCAGGTACCGGAAGAAGGCGCGGCCGGTGATGTGCTGGAGCGGCTCGCGGTTCTCCCGCCGGGCGACCGCCTCCCAGTACCGGGCGTCGAAGTCGGCGTCGGCGACGTTGTGCAGCTCACCGCGCTTGACCCCGTGCACGTACGCGGCCAGTTCCTCCGCGTCGAAGCGGGGCGAGGGCACACCGGCATCGGCCAACCGCTGGGTGGCCTGGGCCACCTCCGCGAGCAGCAGGTTCACGCGCGATCCGTCCTTCTCGGTGAGCCGCCTGGGGCGGGCTTACTGTGCCGCGGCCAGCTTCGCCGCGGCGTCCGCGTCGACGCACGCCTGGATGACGGCGTCGAGGTCCCCGTCGAGTACCTGGTCCAAGTTGTACGCCTTGAAGCCCACCCGGTGGTCCGAGATCCGGTTCTCGGGGAAGTTGTACGTCCGGATGCGCTCGGAGCGGTCCACGGTGCGCACCTGGCTGCGGCGCGCGTCCGAGGCCTCCCGCTCGGCCTCCTCCTGGGCGGCGGCCAGCAGCCGCGAGCGCAGGATGCGCATCGCCTGCTCCTTGTTCTGCAGCTGGCTCTTCTCGTTCTGGCAGGAGACCACGATGCCGGTGGGCAGGTGGGTGATGCGCACCGCGGAGTCGGTGGTGTTCACCGACTGGCCGCCGGGTCCCGACGAGCGGTAGACGTCGATGCGCAGGTCGTTGGCGTTGATCTCCACCTCGACCTCCTCGGCCTCCGGGGTGACCAGCACGCCCGCGGCCGAGGTGTGGATCCGGCCCTGGGACTCGGTGGCGGGCACCCGCTGCACCCGGTGCACCCCGCCCTCGTACTTCAGCCGGGCCCAGACGCCCTGCCCGGGTTCGGCGTTGCCCCTGGCCTTGACCGCTACCTGTACGTCCTTGTAGCCGCCGAGGTCGGACTCGTTGGAGTCGAGGATCTCGGTCTTCCAGCCGACCCGCTCGGCGTACCGCAGGTACATCCGCAGCAGGTCTCCGGCGAACAGCGCGGACTCCTCGCCGCCCTCGCCCGCCTTGACCTCAAGGATCACGTCCTTGTCGTCGCTGGGGTCGCGCGGCACCAGCAGCAGCCGCAGCCGGTCGGTGAGCTGCTCGCGGTGGTGCTCCAGGTGCTTGACCTCCGCGGCGAACTCCGGGTCGTCCTGGCCGAGTTCGCGGGCGGTCTCGATGTCGTCGCCCGCCTGCTTCCACTCCCGGTACGTGCTGACGATGGGGGTCAGCTCGGCGTATCGCTTGTTGAGCTTGCGTGCCTCGGCCTGGTCGGCGTGGACCGCCGGGTCGGCAAGCCGCTTCTCGAGGTCGGCGTGCTCGCCGATCAGTTCCTCGACCGCCTCGAACATCTTCGGTTCCCTTGGTACGTACGGGATTGGGGGGTAGGACGCCAAAAAAGCCGGTCCGGCCGCCCCTGGCAAGGGGCGACCGAGGACCGGCGTACGGACCCGCTACTTCTTGGCGGAACCGGCGTTCTTGCCGAAGCGGGCCTCGAAGCGGGCGACGCGACCGCCGGTGTCGAGGATCTTCTGCTTGCCGGTGTAGAAGGGGTGGCACTCGGAGCACACGTCGGCGCGGATGGTGCCGCCGGCGACGGTGCTACGGGTGGTGAACGACGCGCCACAGGTGCAGCTGACCTGGGTCTCGACGTACTCCGGGTGGATCTCGCGCTTCAAGGGATTCTCCTAGGTTCGGGAGGGCACCGGGTCGTACCGCGGGATTGCGGGACGTGAACCGGGGCCGACGTACCAGTCTGCCAGCACTGGCCCGTACTCCCAAAACCGGGGAGCGAGGTCCCGTTATTCCCCGGGCTGGCCGCGGCCCCGGTGCCCGCTTTCCCGGCCCGGTCGCGTTGGGTTCGGGCCGCCGTCATCTGACCCAGCCGCGCGCCAGGGCCTCGTCCCCGGCGGAACCCCGCACCGCGCTGGCCGGGACCGGCCGGTCCGCCCGGAGCGCGGCCCAGACCTGCTGCGCCTTGGCGTCCATCGGAACCACCCGGTTCGGGTCGGCCTGGTCGTACTGGACCGGCATGGTCACCATGTCCAGATCGCCGGACCTGATGTCCTTCAGGCCCGACGCGAAGCCCACCAGCGCGTTGACCGACGCCAGCTCGGAATCGGTGGTGAGGGCCTTGGTCGCGGTGTCCGCGACGTCGTACAGCTTGGCCGGGTTGGTCAGCAGCCCCACGCTGTGCGCCTGGCCCAGCAGCGCCTTGACGAACGCCTGCTGCAACTGGATGCGGCCCAGGTCGCTACCGTCCCCGACGCCGTGCCGGGTGCGCACCAGGGCCAGCGCCTGCTCGCCGCCCAGGGTGTGGGTACCGGCGGGCAGGTCGAGGTGGCTGTCGTTGTCGTTGATCGGCTTGGTGGTGGTGACCGGCACCCCGCCCATCGCGTTGATCAGGTTCTTGAAGCCGGTGAAGTCGACCTCGACGTAGTGGTCCATCCGGATCCCGGTCATGGACTCGACCGTCTTGACCGCGCAGGCCGGGCCGCCCACCGAGTAGGCGTCGTTGAACATGCCGCGCGAGGCGGGCACCGTGGTGCCGTCGGGCTTGGTGCAGGCCGGGCGGTTGACGAGGGTGTCCCGCGGAATGCTCACCACCGTGGCCTTGCGGTGGCCCTTGTACAGGTGGACGATCATCGCGGTGTCGGACCGGGCGCCGCCCTCATCGCGGCCGTACTCGCCGTTCTTTCCGGCCCGCGAGTCGGAGCCGAGGACGAGGAGGTCCATCGAGCCGTTGTCGATGTTCTTCGGGCGGTCCTTGCCCAGCTGGGCGTTGATGTCGACGCCGGTGATGTTGCCGTTCAGCCTGAAGTAGGCGTACCCGAACCCCACGCCGCTGAGCGCGACGGCTCCGGCGAGCGTCCAGGCGGTGATCCACACCGCCTTGCGGCGCGGTTTGCGGCGGCGGCCCGGGCCGCGCGGTATGCGGCCGGTCGTCGACTGGTCGTTGTCGCCCATGCTGTCCTCGCTTCTTCCTCCGGGTACCCCCAATCGCCCGCGGGAAATGCCGTCGGAACGGTCCATTCCGGTGTGTCAGACGTCTGCTCGCTCCACACCAGTTCCAGTCCGGGACGTGGCGAACGTCTCGTATGCCGCCAATGCACCGGTACACAGCGAGGACAGAAGAAGGGCCGCCCCCGTCACCGAAGTGACGGGGGCGGCCCTTCTCCGACAACTCGCCTGCTACTCGCCGCCGTTGCCCGGCGTCGTCTTGGCGATCTGCATCAGGAACTCGGCGTTGGACTTGGTCTGCTTCATCTTGTCCAGCAGCAGCTCGATCGCCTGCTGCGAGTCCAGCGCGTGCAGCACCCGGCGCAGCTTCCAGACGATGCTGAGCTCCTCCGACGCCAGCAGGATCTCCTCCTTGCGGGTGCTGGACGCGTCCACGTCCACCGCCGGGAAGATCCGCTTGTCGGAGAGCTTGCGGTCCAGCCGCAGCTCCATGTTGCCGGTGCCCTTGAACTCCTCGAAGATCACCTCGTCCATCCGCGAGCCGGTCTCGACCAGCGCGGTGGCCAGGATGGTCAGCGAACCGCCGTCCTCGATGTTGCGCGCGGCACCGAAGAACTTCTTCGGCGGGTAGAGCGCGGTGGAGTCCACACCACCGGACAGGATGCGGCCGGAGGCTGGCGCCGCCAGGTTGTAGGCGCGGCCCAGACGGGTGATCGAGTCCAGCAGCACGACCACGTCGTGACCCAGCTCCACCAGGCGCTTGGCGCGCTCGATGGCCAGCTCCGCGACCGTGGTGTGGTCCTCGGCCGGGCGGTCGAAGGTCGAGGAGATGACCTCGCCCTTGACCGACCGCTGCATGTCGGTGACCTCTTCCGGACGCTCGTCGACCAGGACGACCATCAGGTGGCACTCGGGGTTGTTGTGGGTGATCGCGTTGGCGATCGCCTGCATGACCATGGTCTTACCGGTCTTCGGCGGGGCCACGATCAGACCGCGCTGGCCCTTGCCGATCGGCGCGACCAGGTCGATGATTCGCGGGGTCAGCTGGTTCGGCTCGTTCTCCAACCGCAGCCGCTCCTGCGGGTACAGCGGGGTGAGCTTGCCGAACTCCGGCCGCCCACGGCCGGTTTCGGGCGCCATGCCGTTCACCGAGTCGAGCCGGACGAGGGCGTTGAACTTCTCCCGCCGCTCGCCGTCCTTCGGCTGCCGCACCGCACCGGTGACGTGATCGCCCTTGCGCAGGCCGTTCTTGCGGACCTGGGCCAGCGAGACGTACACGTCGTTCGGGCCCGGCAGGTAGCCGGAGGTGCGGATGAACGCGTAGTTGTCCAGGATGTCGAGGATGCCCGCGACCGGGATCAGCACGTCGTCCTCAGCCAGCTGCGGCTCGCCCGCGAAGTCCTCCCGGCCCCGGCGGCCGCGGCGGTCGCGGTACCGGCCCCGGCGGCCACGGCGGCCGCCCTCGAAGTCGTCGTCGCCCTGGCCCTGGCGGTCCTGACGGTCCTGGCGCTCGCCCTGGGCGGCACCCTCCTCACCACGGCGGCGGTCGCGCTGGCGGTCCCGGCGGCCCTCGCGGTCGCCCCGCTCGCCGCGCTCCTGGCGGTCGCCCTTCTGGCGGTCCCGGCGGTCCTGGCGGTCGCCCTGGCCCTGCTCGGCGGCCTCGCCCTTGCCCTGCTCGGCGGGCGCCGGAGCCTTGGGCTCGACGGTGGCGGTGGCGGTGGCGGCGGGCTGCTCGGCGGCCTTCGGCTCGGCCTTCTCAGCGACGGCCTTCTCGGCCGCGGTACGGCGGCCACGGCGCTCGGCGGCGGGCTTCTCACCGGCCGGCTGACCCGGGATGTCGATCTGCTGCTGGCCCTCGGCGGACGCGGCGGCCTTCGGCTCGGCGGCGGCCTCGCCGGTGCGCGCCCGCGAGGTGGCGCGGCGCTTGGGCTTCTCGGCGGCGGGCGCGGCGGTGGTCGAGCCACCGCCCGCCTGCCGCTCCTTGATGACCTCGATCAACTGGCCCTTGCGCATGCGCGCGGTGCCCTTGATTCCGAGTGCCGAGGCCACCTGCTGGAGCTCAGCGAGGACCATGCCCTCAAGGCCGGTGCCAGACCGGCGACGCCTGGTGGCAGTACCGCTGGCAGGCGCGGCGGCATCGGATGCGGCGGCAGCGCTGTCTGCGCGCATCAGATCGGTGGTGTCGCTCACGAAGGGTCCTTCCCTGGAGCGGGCGTCGGCCTGATCGGCTCGGCGACCGGTTGTGCTGTCCGGATTCCGGGCTTTCGTTGCGGTGCCCGGATCCGGGGCGGTGGTCCGCCTGATGGCGGGCGAAATAACTGCGTGGTGGTTCGGTGCGATGAGGTCACACGGAGGTGGCCGGTCCTTCGCACCTAACTCCGGAGCGTGCTCGGCACTGCAAAGGCAGGCTGCTCAGGCAGTGTGGGAGGCTCCCGGAAGAATGGCGATCCCGCGACGGAAATCCCCGATACGGGACACACAGCACCGCGGCACCATACGTGTGCATGGTCCGTCGAGTGCAGACTTGAGGTTAACACTACCTGATCCAACAAATATTCCCCCTCTCCGCGCCCGGCATTCGTGCTTCGGGACTGTGCCGGTCGTACCACCGCCGGTGCGGCGGGTACGGGGCGCGGTGCTGCCGCGCGCAGTTCTTCCCTTGTCGCCCATTGGCTCAAACCCCCGCCTTGTCCCCCGGGTCATTGGACGGCCGCCCCCGAGGCGTCCGTACCCGCACTGGTCAACGGGAGCACACTGGCCCCCGCGGCGTCCATCGTCAGCCGGTTGGCCGCCCAGCCCACTCCGGCCACCGCGGCCACCTTGTCGGCCGTACCGTCCTCCGCCAGCGCCAGTACGGTCGGTCCGGCGCCGGAGATGACCGCGGGTACGCCGTCCGCCCGCAGCCGGTTGACCAGCGCCACGCTCTCCGGCATCGCCGGTTCCCGGTACTCCTGGTGCAGCCGGTCCTCGGTGGCCGCCAGCAGCAGTTCCGGGCGCCGGGTGAGCGCCTCCACCAGCAGCGCGGCGCGCCCGGCGTTGACCGCCGCGTCCACGTGCGGGACGGTGCGCGGCAACAGCCCCCGCGCGGTTTCGGTCAGCACCGGCTTGGCCGGTACGAAGACCACCGGGACGACGGACGCCGCCGGGTCCATCCGGATCGCTCTGGCCGCCCCGGACTCGGTCCAGGCCAGCGTGAATCCGCCGAGCAGGCAGGCCGCCACGTTGTCCGGGTGGCCCTCGATCTCGGTGGCCAGCTCCAGCATCGCGGCGTCGTCCAGCCGCTCGGGCCCGCCTATGGTCACCGCGCGCGCGGCCATGATGCCCGCGCAGATGGCGGCGGACGACGAGCCGAGGCCGCGGCCGTGCGGGATGCGGTTGGCGCAGACCACCTCAAGGCCCCGCGGCTGGCCGCCGAGCAGGTCGAACGTGGTGCGCAGGGACCGTACGACCAGGTGCCGTTCGTCGCGGCTGAGGCTGTCGGCGCCTTCACCGGCGATGTCGACGTGCAGCCCGGAGTCGGCGACCCGGACCACGACGTCGTCGTACAGCCCCAGGGCCAGGCCGAGGGCGTCGAAGCCCGGTCCGAGGTTGGCGCTGGTCGCGGGGGTGCGCACTCGGACGGCGGCTGCGCGGAAGGCTGGACCGGCCATCGGTCGAAGAGTCTCCTTGTGTGGCAAGTGCAGTTGCCTGACGGGCCTTGGCGGCATCAGCCGAAGGGCAACGCGAGGGCTTGTCCGTCGCCCGGAGGCGACGACGGTGGCGACGGGGGCCAATGCCAATGGCATGGGCCGGAGCGGCACACGACGGCGCCGATGGGTGCAAGCCTATCGAAGGAAGGTTCTGCTGCGACATAGGGCGCACACACGGCGCGCGATGCGTGTCGCACGCCGTGCGGTGCGCTCCCGCAGGTCGGGGGGCGTTCGCGGGTTACGGTGCCCGCGGCCGGGGGCCGCTGACGGATGGAGCGGCACCGCCGGGCTCCGGCGTCGCGGTCGCTCACCGCTGCGGCGGCTGTCAACCGGGGGCAAGCCCCCCAGACCTGGGGGCTTCACGCTCCCGGAACGGCCGCTAGGCCAACCCCAGCCGCTCCGCCGCCGCGTCAGCGTCCACCGGAACGGTGATCGGCTGCGGGGCACCCGCCACCGCCCAGTCCGGGTCCTTCAGGCCGTTTCCGGTCACCGTGCAGACGATCCGCTGGCCCGGGTCCACCCGCCCCTCCTCCGCCGCCTTGAGCAGACCGGCCACCGAGGCGGCCGACGCGGGCTCCACGAAGACGCCCTCGCGCGCGGCCAACAGCCGGTAGGCGGAGAGGATTTGACGGTCGGTCACCGCCTCGATGAGCCCGCCGGACTCGTCCCTGGCCGCCTCCGCGAACTTCCAGGAGGCGGGGTTGCCGATCCGGATCGCGGTGGCGATGGTCTGCGGGTCGCGCACCGGCGCACCGGTCACGATCGGCGCGGAACCGGCCGCCTGGAAGCCCCACATCCGCGGGGTGCGGGTCGACATCCCGTCGGCCGCGTACTCACGGTAGCCCTTCCAGTAGGCGGTGATGTTGCCCGCGTTGCCCACCGGCAGCACATGGATGTCCGGTGCGTCGCCGAGCGCGTCCACGATCTCGAACGCGGCGGTCTTCTGGCCCTCGATGCGCACCGGGTTGACCGAATTGACCAGCGCCACCGGGTACTTCTCGGACAGTCCGCGGGCGAGATCGAGACAGTCGTCGAAGTTCCCGTCGACCTGCAGGATCCGCGAGCCGTGCACCAGGGCCTGGCCCATCTTGCCGAGCGCGATCTTGCCCTGTGGGACCAGTACCGCGCAGACCATCCCGGCGCGTACCGCGTAAGCGGCCGCGGACGCCGAGGTGTTGCCGGTGGACGCGCAGATGACCGCCTGGGCACCGGCCTCCTTGGCCTTGGAGATGGCCATGGTCATGCCGCGGTCCTTGAACGAGCCGGTGGGGTTGGCCCCCTCGACCTTCAAGTAGACGTCACATCCGGTGCGTTCGGAGAGCAGCTGCGCGGGAACGAGCGGAGTGCCACCCTCCAGCAGCGTGACCACGGGGGTCTCGGCGGTCACCGGGAGCCGGTCCCGGTACTCCTCGATGATGCCGCGCCACTGGTGGGTGCCGGACATTCGAGGGTTGTCCATGACGGTCATCTCGGGTTACTCCCCTTCCACACGCATGATGCTCGCGACGCCCCGTACGGTGTCGAGTTTCCGCAGGGCCGCGACGGTCGCCGACAGGGCGGCGTCGGGCGCGCGGTGGGTGACGACGACGAGGGAGGCCTCGCCGCCCTCAACGGCGGCGCCTTCGGCGCCGGTGCCACGGTCCCTGCTCTGCTGACGAACGGTGTCGATCGACACCTGATGCTCCGCGAAGACCGTGGCGACCTGGGCCAGTACGCCGGGTTTGTCGGCCACGTCCAGGCTGATGTGGTAGCGCGTGACCACCTCGCCCATCGGGCTCACCGGCAGCTGGGTGTACGCGGACTCGCCCACGCCGGTGGTGTTCGCCAGCTTGTTGCGGCAGGCCGCCACCAGGTCGCCGAGGACCGCGGAGGCGGTCGGCGCGCCGCCCGCGCCGGGACCGTAGAACATCAACTGCCCGGCCGCGTCGGCCTCCACGAAGACCGCGTTGTACGCCTCGCGGACGCTGGCCAGCGGGTGGTTGAGCGGGATCATCGCCGGGTGGACGCGCGCGGTCACCGACTTCCCGTCCGCGCTGCGCTCGCAGATCGCCAGCAGTTTGACCGTGCAGCCCATCCGCTTGGCCGAGGCGATGTCGGCGGCGGTGACCTCGGTGAGGCCCTCACGGTGCACGTCGTCGATGGTGACCCGGGTGTGGAAGGCGATCCCGGCCAGGATCGCGGCCTTGGCGGCGGCGTCGAACCCCTCGACGTCGGCCGTCGGGTCGGCTTCCGCGTAACCCAGCGCGGTGGCCTCGTCCAGCGCCTCGGAGTAACCGGCGCCGGTGGTGTCCATCCGGTCCAGGATGAAGTTGGTGGTGCCGTTGACGATGCCCAGCACCCGGTTGACCTTGTCACCGGCGAGCGACTCGCGCAGCGGCCGGATCAGCGGGATGGCACCGGCCACCGCGGCCTCGTAGTACAGGTCCACGCCGTGCTGGACGGCGGCGGCGTGCAGCGTGGCGCCGTCGGCGGCGAGCAGCGCCTTGTTGGCGGAGACCACGCTGGCGCCGTGCTCGAACGCGGTGGTGATCAGGGTGCGCACCGGCTCGATGCCGCCGATGACCTCCACCACCACGTCGATGTCACCGCGTTTGACCAGGGCGGTGGCATCGGTGGTGATCAGCTCGGCGGGTACGCCCCTGCGCACCCGGTCCGGGCGGCGCACCGCGATCCCGGCGAGCTCCACCGGGGCGCCGATCCGGGCCGTGAGGTCGTCCGCGTGCGTCGTCATGATGCGCGCCACCTCTGAGCCGACCACTCCACAGCCCAGCAGCGCCACCTTCAGCGGACGCGTACGCATCATCCGACCTCGTCTCTCGACAAACCCTTGAACAACTTTTTGATTTTAGGGTGAAACCAGCCTGCCCAGTCTCACCCACCGAACGGGAGTTTCTACTCCCCGTCCAGCATCCGAGACCAAGATCTTGCTAGCCGATATCGAGCCGCAGAAGATCCTCCTCCGTCTCCCGCCGCACGATCACCCTGGCCTGCCCGTCCTTGACCACCACCACCGGCGGCCGCAGCGCGTGGTTGTAGTTGCTGGCCATGGAACGGCAGTACGCGCCGGTGGCGGGCACCGCCAGCAGATCACCCGGCGCCAGGTCCGCGGGCAGGAACGCGTCGCGCACCACGATGTCACCGGACTCGCAGTGCTTGCCGACCACCCGCGAGAGCATCGGCTCCGCGTCGGACGACCGGGACACCAACGCCACGCTGTACTCGGCGTCGTAGAGCGCGGTACGGATGTTGTCCGACATACCGCCGTCCACGCTGACGTAAGTGCGCAGCCCCTCAAGCGGCTTGATGGTCCCGACCTCGTACAGCGTGAACGCCGTCGGCCCGACGATCGCCCGGCCGGGCTCCACCGACAGCCGCGGCACGGACAGCCCGGCGGCCGTGCACTCGCGGGTGACGATCTCGGCCAGCGCCTTGGCGATCTCGTGCGGCTCGCGCGGGTCGTCCTGCGAGGTGTAGGCGATGCCCAGACCGCCGCCGAGGTCGATCTCCGGCAGTTCCACACCGTGCTCGTCCCGCACCTGCTTCAGCAGCCCGACCACGCGGTGCGCCGCCACCTCGAAGCCCGAGGTGTCGAAGATCTGCGAGCCGATGTGCGAGTGGATGCCGATGAGTTCGAGACCGTCCAGCATCAGCGCCCGGCGCACCGCCTCTGCGGCCTGGCCGTCGGCGAGCGCCAGGCCGAACTTCTGGTCCTCGTGCGCGGTGGCGATGAACTCGTGGGTGTGCGCCTCGACGCCCACGGTCACCCGGATCTGCACCCGCTGCCGCCTGCCGAGCCGCTCGGCGACGGAGGCGACCCGGACGATCTCCTGGAACGAGTCGAGCACGATCCGGCCGACGCCCGCCTCGACCGCCCGCTCGATCTCCCGGACGCTCTTGTTGTTGCCGTGCAGCGCGATCCGCTCGGCGGGCATACCGGCGGACAGCGCGGTCGCCAACTCGCCCTCGGAGCACACGTCGAGGTTGAGCCCCTCCTCGTGCAGCCAGCGCACCACCGCGCGGGAGAGGAAGGCCTTGCCCGCGTAGAAGACGTCGGCGTCCGGCCCGAACGCCTCCCGCCAGGCCCGGCAGCGGGCCCGGAAGTCGTCCTCGTCGAGTACGTAGGCCGGAGTGCCGAACTCCGCGGCCAGCGACCGGACATCGACCCCGCCCACCTCGACCGCGCCGTCGGCGTTGCGGGTGACGGTACGGGACCAGACCTTCGGGTCGAGCGCGTTGAGGTCGGCGGGCGGCGCGGTGTAGTGCCCTTCCGGCAGTACGTCGGCGTAGCGGGGCCCAGCGGGGTGTGCGGAACGGGACATGGTGCTGCAGAACTCCTCAGAGGTGTTCGGGCGCGGAGATGCCGAGCAGGGTCAGGCCACCGGCGAGCACCGTCCCGGCCGCTTCGGCGAGCGACAGCCGGGCCCGGTGGGCGGCCGAGGGTTTCTCGTCACCGCGCGGCAGCTGGGGACACGCGTCGTGACAGGCGAAGAAGGCGTCGGCGGTCAGCTCCAGGTGCCGGGCGACCCGGTCCGGTGAGCGGTGCCGGGCGGCGGCCTGGACGATGCGCGGGAAGTCGGCGATCACACCGAGCAGCCGGTGCTCCGCCGGATGCCCGTAACGGCCGTCGGGATCGGGCGCGATGCCCAGGTCCCGGGCGTTGCGCAGCAGCGCGCGGGTACGGGCGTGGGCGTACTGCACACGGAAAAGGGGGTTCGACTCGCGTTGCGTGAGGAGTTCGGCGGGGTCGAGCCGGGGGGTGTCGCCGGGCGGCGGGCGCAGCAGCGCCCAGCGGGCCGCGTCGCGGGTGAGGGCGGGGAAGTCATCGCAGGGTCTGGCCGGGGCGCCGGGGGCGTCCGGCCGGGTACCTACCGGGCGCACCCGTACCGCCTCCGGCGGCCCCGGCCGTGCCCCGCAGGCCCGCAGCAGCCGGTTGCCCGCATCGGCGACGGCGGCGGCGCGCGGTTCGCCGTTGTGCGCCAGGGTGACGCGGGTGGCGGCCAGCGAGTCGTTGTGGCCGTAGGCCGCGCCCTGCGCCAGCACCTCCCGGACCAGTCCGGCGTGCGCGGCGGCTTCGAGCGTGATGTTCAAGAACCCCGGGTCGGCGATCTCCACGCGGGCGATGCCCGGGCACCGGGCGAGCCGCCCGGCGAGGATCTCCGCGACCTGCCGTGGCTGCCGACCGGCGGCCCTGGCCAGCCGCAGCGCGACGTTGGTCGCGTAGTCCCCCTGCCGCGGCCCGCGCGGCCGCTCCACCACCACCCGCTCGGGCACGGCGACGCTCAGCTCATCAGCCTCGACGGCACGGCGCACCGTGCTCAGCACGGTACGGGAGAGCTCAGCGGGGGTCACAGGGAAAGCGTAGGCGAGAAGGGGGGTGGTCCCGCGAATGGGTTTCACGTACTGGGCACTCGGTGCGTCGGCCCCGGGCACGAACAAGACCCCGCTTCCAGCGTCACCGTCTGGCAGCGGGGTCCTTCGGCACCTCATCCAAGGTGCCCCCGGCAGGATTCGAACCTGCGCACACGGCTCCGGAGGCCGTCGGGTTCTCGCGCGTTTTCCCAGGCCAGACACTTACCTGACGGATTGCCAGGTCCGTCGTCCCGCGCATGTCCCGCGGAAATGAAATGCCCTATTTGCTCGCCTTGCCTCGATCATTCCCTGCGGCGGTCGATCTGTGTATCGTGATGTGGATCACGACCTCTCGGGCAAGCGTAGGGGGTGTATGTTGCGCCCTTCAATCGAACAGCGGGGCGTTCCGGAGTGCCCGGGCAAGCGGAGTGAGCGGGTTGCGCGCCTGGTTCGCTGGGGACGCTCGCCGGGGGCGAACGGTGGTCGGTGGCCGTGTCCCATGGCTTGTCGTTCGGATGTGCTGGGGGCGTGTGTCCATGTTGAGTTTCCGGCTTCCAGCGAGGGCTCGGCGAGCCGCTGGTCGCCGACGCTTTGCCCGCGGGCTGGCGCTGCGGCCCTGCCCTGCATGGTGAGTGGCGTTGGCCGGAGGGCGGGACTCTAACGGGCCCCGACGGCGAACGTGCGAGTCGGACGCCGGGCGGATTGCCGACGGCTGCAGGCCGGCAGGCGAAGGCCGGCTCGGGCCGGTCAGTGCATTCCGACGCCGGGACGTACAGTCGGGATGCGCGGTGGGGGCTGTGAGCCCTTTTGTGTCGTAGCCCTGGGTACGCGGACCACTGGTGAGTCGACGGTGCCCCGGAAGGCTTGGCCGCACCTGGTCGTGAATGCAGGCGGCTGTTATGTGAAGTTGTGGGCTTGGTTCGGGGTGCGGCCTTTCGACGTGCGGGCATGTAGTGGCGGTGGACTATTGATCCGCATGATCGCCGGTTTGGCTAACCGGCGATCCCGGGCTATGTTGCGCTGCTCGAAGCGGAGAACGTGACCGAGGGCGGTCTTCTGAACTCCCGTGCTGGACGGTGCGTTGTCGGGAGTTGATTCAGGGCGCGGACCTTCTGCGGATGGGCAGGATGCTCAGGGCCATGACGGTGCCGTCGTCGTGGAACGAGATCGGGCCGTTCCATTTCCCGGCTGCATCGGCGGTACTTATTTTCGAGCGGAGTTCGTAGGCCGCTTGCCGGTATTCTTCCACGCGGCCTTTCTTGATGAGTTCGTACAGTTCTGGGACCATGCCGGAGAATGCCTCGATGCGTACGGTCTCCATGCGGAAGACGTGGTCCGTGCCGACGAATTTCGTGTCGCCGACCTCGATGTCTGCGTCGTGGAAGCTGGAGGTGGCGGCGAACGTGGGCGCGGCGTAGTGCTTTTGTCCTTGGCGGGCGGTGAGGTATTGGGCTGTGTTTGGTCCTCCGCCCGCGAACGCGGTCAGGCCGGCTGCCGCGGTGCGGGCCAGGAGCTGGCCGAACCAGCTGAGGTCCTTCTCGGGCACCTGGAAGCCGTCGACAGTCCGTGCCCTTTTGCTTCTGCTGGCTGGTATGTGAATGGCGTTGGGGTAGGGGATGCCTGGCTTGTCTCGGATCTCTTCGTCGGCGTTTCCCGGGGCGCCCGGTGCGCGGACGGGGAGAAGCGCTTCGCCGGGTGATTGCAGGACGTTGACCACGACTCCGCCCTGGCCCATGAGTTCGGTGGACAGCATCAGGCACGGCGTGGTGTTCCACGGGCCGATCTGCATGCCCTCGGTCAGCTCGGAGCCCTTGACCAGCTGCTGGATCGTGGTGCTGCGGGTCCGGCTGGTCCGCTTGCTCGGCTTCTGGTGGTTTCCTCGGCAGACCGCGAACGTGACCTTCGACGGCTCGCCGGGCTTCCATGCCTCGATGAGGTAGTCAGGGCGGGGCCGTGAGCCCTTGTCCCGTTGGAAGCCGCCCAGGGCCCAGCCGGCTCGCAGTACCGTGCTCGTGTCCACGACCGAGACGATGTGGTCGGGGTAGCGCTGTTGCACGATGTGTTCTGCTGCGGCGAGTCCGAAGCCGACGGCCAGCTCCCGCGCTTGCATGGCCTTGTACCACCGCTCGGAGCTGCGGCCTTTCTCGGTGAGATCCATGGAGCCGGCGCGATTGCTGTCCAGTGCCTCGCAGTACTTCAGGCTCAGCCAGTGCTCCGCGAGTCCGCGTCCCATTCCCTGGCTGGCCAGCACGTAGCCCCGCGCCAGGGCGTGCAGTACCTGCCACGGTGTCAGTTCGATGGACCGGGCGCACTCGGCCTGTGTGACGGTGCGCAGTTCGGGTTTCCTGCGTAGTGCTTCCTGGCCCTTTTCCCGGCGTTTCTTGTCGATGGTCACCGCTGCGGAGTCGACATGGTCACAGAGTTCTGCCGTCGACCGGATGTGAACGCTCCTTTGGTGGCTGAGTGCGTTCAGGATCTGTCGCGCGGTTCTTGCCATGCATCCCCCCCACGGTGTCCGCGTGCCCTGGCCGACCGAGAACGGTAGTTCGGAGCATTGGGGCGCATACAAGTGCGCATGATGCGCCATGGTGCAGAACCGGCCACATGGTGACCGGGTAGGACCAGCGGCGGCGGAATCCATGCTGAACGTCCGAAAATCCGCACTCGTCAACCGGGCACCGCCCGAGTGCCCTCTTGCCGGGGGATGTTCGAGTGGATGAGCCGGGCAGTCATGCCCCCGCCGATCAGAAGGAGGCGAGCATGGACCCGAACGAACGTCACGACGGAGCTACACCGGAGCCCGCACAGCCGGCGGACCAATCCCCGGCACAGCCGCACGGTGATGGACAGCCCGGCCGCCGCAGCGCGGTCGCGGACTTGGCGGGCGAGTTCGGTGCGGAGCTGGTGCGGGCCATCCGCGCGGGCCTGAGCCAGGGCGCCAGCCCTATGTACGGTCCCCGGGGTCCGTCACAGCTGACCTGGTATGCCTTCGCGACCGAGTACGCGCGGGCACACTGGCCCGGCCGGGCGGCGAAGACCCGGGACGAGGTCAGCGAAGCGCTGACAGCCGTCACTCTGGCGATGCTCTTCGACCTTCCTGGCCGGCCGAAGGAGCAGCTGCTGCGCCGTGCCCTGCGGCACTGGGCCTTTGTCGTGCCTGGGCCGGGGCAGGGGGAGATGCCGGCGGAGGACCGGCTGCTGCTGCAGTGGGTGGCGAAGGCGTCCCGGCCACTGGCCGACCTGCACGATCCGGTCCTGGCGCGCGATGTGCTGGAGTCACTGCGCCGCAAGCTCGACGGCGGAGAGGCGGCGGTGGAGACGATGCGCCGCAAGCGCAAGGTGTTGGTGCACGCGCTCCACTACGCCGTAGAACGGGGCGAGTTGGGCAGCCACCCGCTGAACAGGGTTCGCTGGCGGGTGCCCAAGCCGGCGGTGGCAGTGGATCCGCGGGTGGTGGCCAACCCCCACCAGGCACGGGATCTGCTGAGTGCCGCCTCCTACGTGGGCGGCTACCGCCGGGCCCGTGGCCGTCGGCTGGTCGGGTTCTTCGCCGGCATGTACTACGCGGGCTTGCGCCCGGAGGAGGCGGTCGCGGTGGCGCTGCCGGACTGCCGCCTGCCCCGAACCGGTTGGGGGCGCTTGATTGTGCACCGCACGCTGCCTCAGGCGGGCAAACGGTGGACCGACACCGGCGAGTACCACGATGACCGCGGGCTGAAGAACCGCCCGCCGGGAGAAACACGGGTGGTCCCGCTGCCGCCGCACCTGGTGACCCTGTGGCGCGAGCACGTCGCCACGTTCGGCACGGCCGACGACGGCCGGCTGTTCTTCACCGAACAGGGCCGGATCATCAGCTACACCACCTACCACCGGGTCTGGCACGAGACCCGCGACCTCGCCCTGCCACCCGCACTCACCAGCACCCCGCTCGCGAAACGCCCTTACGACCTGCGGCACTCGGCGCTGTCCACGTGGCTGTGCGCGGGTGCGGACCCGGCCGAGGTCGCCCAGCGGGCGGGGAACAGCGTCGAGGTCCTGCTGAGCCGGTACGCAAAGTGTCTCTATGACCGGCAGTCCATCAACAACCAGCGCATCGAAGGGCTGTTGAGTGCCTACGACCGGCCACCCGACCTGGATCAGTAGCGGCTGGGCCGAGAGGCGCCGCCCGATTGAGGATGGGCCGGGTCAGACTTTGATCATCGTGGCGTGTCCGCTGCACAGCGCGGTCAGGTCTTCGGGGTCCGAGGTGAGGATGGTGACCGGGCCGGGGGCGGCTAGGGCGGTGGCGCTGAGCATGGCGTCGATGGCGTACTTGTGGCCGTGCAGGCCGGCGTCGGCGAGGAGAGCGGCGGCGTCGCGGGCGATCGGCTCGGTGACCGGTTCGACGACCAGGCGGGACAGCGTCCACTCCAGCGCCGGGCGGTTGATCCGAGGGTGGACCACCTCCACCAGGGTGGCCGCAGACGTGATCACCCGGAGGTCGTCGGCGCGGGCCAGGGCGAGCCAGCCGGTGACCGTACGGTCGCGCAGCACGGCCTTGGCCAGCCCCTCGCTGTCCAGGACCAGGGTGCCGCCGGGAACAGTGCGGGAGCGGGTCACGCGGCGCTCGCCCCACCCGTCTGCTGCTGTCGGGCCTGGTGGAGCTGGTCGCGCAGCGCCTGGATCTCCTCGTCGGTGACGGGACCGTGCTCGGCCTCGGCGACCTGGATGAGTTCGTTGAGATTGTCGCGCTCGATCTGCCGGGCCACGGCGGCGGCGACGTAGGCGGACAGGCCGGAAGGGCCGCTGCGGGCCTTGGCGGCCTCGGCGATGTCGCGCGGCATGGTGATCGAGTACTTGCCGGTAGGCTCGCTCATGCTACCTATCCTACCTCTGATCCTCCCATCCGAGGCAGGGATGTAGAGATCGTCGCGCTGCTTGCCCCGCTGTGCGCTCGGGCGTCGCCCGAGTTGGCCAACGGGGCAGGTGATCCGGACGCCATCGACTCGGGCTCGTTCAGCCCGGAGCGGTATGAGGAATACGAGCAGCACACACCCTGGAAGATGATCTTCTTGAACGTGTCCGTCAGGAAGATGCGCGCACTGGGAGATGTATCAACGGCCCATCTCGGCCGAGACCTTGCGCAAGCGATTTCGTATCGGAGCGGCCAGGTCCAGGACGCTGGTGGAAATGGTCCGGAAGGACGGTTCGCCGTGGGCAACGTAGGCGGGGCTCGGAACGGCCAGCCCTCCACCCCGCTCGTTCGCGCCTCGGCGATGAAGGGGAGTAGGCCCTACCCGGATTCCCCTGCTCCGGGCGGTGCGGGGCCGGGGCCGGCTTTGGTGATGTCGGCGGGCTTTTGCGGGGATGCGGCTGCGGCCGTTTCCTGGGCGAGGAAGGATCCGAGTTCGCCGATGGTGCTCATGAGGGGGGCCGGGAAGACGACGGTGGTGTTCTTGTCCAAGCCGATCTCCACCAGGCTCTGAAGATTGCGGAGCTGCAGTGCGAGTGGGTGGGCCATCATCGTGTCCGAGGCGGCGCCGAGGGCTGCGGCGGCGAGCGATTCCCCTTCGGCATTGATGATCTTGGCGCTCTTCTCCCGCTCCGCCTCTGCCTGGCGGGCCATCGCGCGCTTCATACTGTCGGGTAGCTGGATGTCCTTCAGTTCGACCAAGGTGACCTCGACGCCCCATTCGGCGGTCGTACCATCGAGAATCTCGCGGATGCCCAGGTTGATACGGTCCGTCTCCGACAGCGTCTCGTCCAGCGTGTGCGGGCCGACGACCTTGCGCAGCGTGGTCTGTGCGATCTGGTTGGTCGCCGCATGGACATTCTCGATCGCGATGACTGACTTCACGGCGTCGACAACCCGGAAGTAGGCGACCGCCGAGACGTCGACACTGACGTTGTCCCGGGTGATGATGCCCTGGGACTGGATCGGCATCGTGACGATCCGCAGTGACACCCGGTGCAGGACATCGACGACCGGGATGATGAACCGCAGCCCGGGGGAACGTGCTCCTACGAGCCGGCCGAACCGGAACAGCACTCCTTTCTCGAACTGCCTGACGACCTTCACGGCCATGGCGAGTACCAGCAGGACGAGAAGTGCGACGATAACCACAAGGAAGATCAGAACTCCCATGGCGTTGCTCCTCAGGATGAGGGCCGCATCGTTCCGCACGAGGCCCTGAAAATGCGTCGGCGGAGGAGGGGTACTGAGCGCTCCGCTCGCCGGGCCCGTTTTGCGTGGCCCTGATGCTACGTCTGTTACGTGCCGGGGTGGTTGGCCCCGATAGGTTCGGGGACGGTGGTTTTTATAACAAGCATTGCTCGTTTTTCAGGCGCCGAATGGTCCCAAGCGCACCGTAGTCGACATTCCAAGTCTGACCGGCATCCGCCGGTACAGTCCCCGCCAGCAGATGGGCGAGCGCCGTGACTGCGGTGCCCATCCATGCGCGTGAAGAAACCCGCTGGCCCCCCGCGACCGGTGTCTCGGCGTCGGGCGGTTCTCCTCTCCCGACCACGCCTCTCGAAGGCCGGTGGCGCGTCTGGTGGCCGCATCGTTGTCCTGGCCGCTGACCTCTCTGTAGCCGCTGTGCGGCTTCGCGGAGGAGTAGGCGCCCCACCTCTGGGGCCCGATCTCCGACGTGTTCACAGTGCACGGTAGCCCCACGTGGTGATTGCGATCGGGACCACCGTCGGGCGCTGGTCAAGAAGGCCGAGGTGCGTATGGGTCGAGTCCGCGATCGGCGGGCCTGGCGGTCGGAGCCGGACCCGGGAGTGACACTGAGTGGTATGCCGGGCACGGATCCGAACCTGAGTCGAAACAGCGGAGAGCGGGACGTCGGTGCGCCGGGCCCGTCCGCCATGCTGCCGACACTGGATGAGGAGCAACTTCGGGTTCTGCGACGCGTCGGACGGGAGTGGGATCGGGTGTCCGGCGATCCTGGGTTGTGGCGGCGTGCGTTGCCTGTGGATCCCGACCTCGGGAGTTACCCCGCTCCTGGGGAGATTCGGCCGGCCCGCTTCGGCCGCTTCGTGCCCATCACCCCGCCCGGTGGTCGGCCGCCCGCCGTCGAAGCGGCCGGTGAGGCCGAGATCCCGGCGTCGTTGCCTGGGCGCGTCGGCTACAACGTGCGTCGCGTCGTGCTCGGGGCTCCGCTGAAGAGCACGGCGATCGCCCACGAGCGGATGCGCAAGTTGGTGGCGTTGCCGGTGCTCTCCGCCGACGCGCTCTCGTCGGTCGCCTACGGTCCCGAGGCGATGCTCGCCATCCTCGTCCTCGGCGGCACCGCCGGGCTGCGCTACTCACCCCCCGTCGCAGCGACCATCGTCTTCCTGATGCTTGCCGTCGGCGTGTCCTACCGCCAGACGATCCGTGCGTACCCGCACGGCGGCGGGTCGTACATCGTGGCCAGCGACAACCTCGGCCGCGTCCCCGGACTGGTGGCCGCCGCCGGGCTGATGACCGACTACATCCTGACGGTCGCCGTCTCGATCGCCTCGGGCATCGCGGCGATCACCTCGGCGGTTCCGTCCCTGGTCCCAGACACCGTCCCGATCGGAGGCGCAGTGATCGCCGTACTGCTCGCAGGAAACCTGCGCGGCGTACGCCAGGCAGGCGCACTGTTCGCCGCACCCACGTACGCGTTCATCATCGCGGTCTTCGCCCTCGTGGCCGTCGGCCTGTACGACGCCGCAGGCCGCGGCTTCCACCCCACACCCACCCCGCACCTGACCGCCACGGAGGGGATCAGCGTGCTTCTGGTGCTCCGCGCCTTCGCCTCCGGATCGACGGCCATGACCGGCATCGAGGCGATCTCCAACGCCGTACCGGCCTTCACACCCGTCGAATGGCGCAACGCCCGAACCACACTGACCTGGATGGTCGGCCTGCTCATCGCCTTGTTCGCAGGCACGATCGCCATGGTCCAGCTCGACGGCGTCGTCCCCAACACCACCGAGACCGTGCTCTCCCAGCTCGCCCACCGCAGCTTCGGCACCGGCTTGATGTATGTCTTCACGCAAGCGGCGACGGCGGCGATCCTGCTGCTCGCGGCGAACACCGCCTACAACGATTTCCCCCGCGTCCTGTTCCTCCTGGCCCGCGACCACCACGCACCGCGGATCTTCCTGCGGCTGGGTGACCGCCTCGCCTTCAGCAACGGCATCATCGTGCTCTCGGCGGCGGCAGCCGTCGTCTACGTTGCGTTCGGCGGCAAGACCGAACCTCTGATCCCGCTGTTCGCCGTCGGCGTTTTCCTGGCCTTCACGATGTCGCAGGCCGGAATGGTGGTCCACTGGTGGCGTCTGCGCGACCGCCACTGGCGCAAGAGCCTGTTCTTCAACGCCACCGGAGGCTTGCTCTCGGCGATCGTCTTCATCACCGCCGGCATCACCAAGTTCACCGCCGGAGCGTGGGTCGCCATCCTCGCCGTCGCGTTGTTCATCCTTGTCACGATGCGGATCCGGCACCACTACGCCAGGGTCGCCAAGGCTGTCGCGCTGCATCCCCACGCCATCGAGGTGCCCCAGCAGACACTGGCCCTGCGGATCGGCGAGCAGCAGGCGGCTCGGGCCGCTTCGCAGGCAGGGGAGAGCGAGGCGGAAGCGGAGGAGACCCCGGAGGAGGTCCAGCACCTGGTGGTCGTGCCGGTCGCTGCGTTGGACCTTGCCGGTATGCGCGCGCTCGCCTACGCGGCCTCGCTCCAGCAGCCCGTCCTCGCGCTCCACGTCAGCCCCGACGAGGACGAGGCCGAACGCTTCCGCGCATACTGGCGCCTGTGGGGCGACCACCTACCGCTGGAAGCCATCCTCTCCCCGTACCGGGCGATCGTCGTACCACTCGTCAACTACATCGAGTCCTTGCACCGCCAACGCCCCGATGTCACCCTGACGGTCATCCTCCCGGAGATCGTCGTACGGCACTGGTGGCACCGTGTCCTGCACAACCACATCGCCGCACGCCTGCGCCGCGCACTCCGGCCCCTGCCGAAGATCGTCGTCACGACCGTCCCCTTCCACGTGTAGAGGAGAGGCTGCCCCCGTCCGACGCGGGTGTAGGGAAGCGGTCACGTCACCCCTGGCGTTCTACGGCCGCCCCGGTGCCAGGTGTCTGGTAGCTGCGGCCCGCGCGACCCAGGCCGACGTCGCCCTTGCCGACTCGCGTCACGACATCCGTGCCACCCGGACCGGCGCAGGCGAGAACCCCTGCCACCGGGCTGCGCCGCCCGCTCACCCATGGCTCATGCAGCGGGCCCCGACCGCGAAATCCACCGCCAGGCGCGGTTTCGCGGCGCCTGCCCACGGCGCCCCACCCCCGCTTGCCCGTGGCACCCGCGAGGAGGCGCGCTCAGCCCGTCGTGACAGAACACCCGTCCAAGGAGGACCATGGAGGCCAGGGCGCACTGCCAGGAGTCAGCCATGTCCGATCATGCCTCGGCCTACATCTCGGTCCACTTCAACGACGAAGCCCCGGAGGCCGCTCGGCAAGCAGTCCGGGATGTTGTGTTGGCCGCCTTCACCGAAGCCGGAGAGGGCGCGCAAGCAGACCAGGATCCGATCAGGTGGTTCATTGTGGAAGCCTCCCGAGCCGCGGACCCCTCGCTCGACCACGCGAAGCCGCGACCCGGAACCAGCCCGGTGCAGGTCTTGCTGCGCGGTGAGTCCCTTCCCGCCTCGCGCGTGGCCGATGTCATCGCGCGGAGTTTCCTGACCGAGCAGGACACCACGCACACCGTCGCCAACGTCTACGCCCAGCTCACCGTGGACCCCTCACGCCCACCCGGGGGGAAGTTCGCCTTCACCTCCGAGGTTCGAAGCCGAGGCCGACTGAACAGCGAAGCTCCTCTCCCGGCCACGGGGCAAGGCGCGGGGCGCGATGGGTCTGGTTGCCGCCGGCATCACGACTCGTGTCACCACTGGGTACGAACACCAGACCGAAGCGAACGGAAAACGGCCCCGGTGCGTGTACGCATCGGGGCCGCCCCTTTCGGGCCGTCACACGTGAGAGTGCTCGACCCACGCCAAACTTACCGCAGAAGATGTCCACTTTGCCAGGTAATCATACGATTTAAAGGAGTTTATCGGTCTCAAGCGCGGCCTCTCCGGGGGGTGCTCGGTCCGTCCGCCGCCCGTTGTCGGATCCGTGGGTACTTCGTCAGGCCGGCGCACCAGCTACGCACACCACGAGAGCCAACGATGAGGCGTGGTGGGGGAGCGGCTGCCGTCACAGTGTGGTGCCGTGCCAGAGGCCCTCGACCCGGAACCAAAGACCTGGTGCGAGGACCGAGTTGACGATGGGCCCCGCTCCCTGTGGCACCCGCAGGATCCTCAGTGCCCCACTGGGGAGTACGTCGTACTGGTAGGTGACCGCCGACTCGCCTTCGGTGATATCGGTGAAGACGATGTCTGTCGCAGGCTCGTCCGCGTACTCCTTGGGTGTGCGGTTCTCGACCAATTTGATAAAAACGCCCATGTTTCAACGTTAGGGCCATCTTGTGGTTCGCGCTCGCCACGGGCATGCCGAAGTGGCGTGACCGACTGGAAAGGGTGCGATGTGCCTGCTTTCGCGCAGGTCGGCAGCACCCACGTTACGCCGCTGAGGCGTCGGAGTGGTGGGTCCGTCCGTCTGCCGAACCGGATCACAGGCCACTCGTCGCCCCGGGGCGTCGACCGGCATCGACGGGCAGCCGCCTACCGGCGGCATATCCTTTGATCATCACGTCGATACGGTCGAACATCCCAGGTGCACGCCAAAGTCACGGAACGACCGACAGGTAGAGAAAATCATGAATTGTGCAGCGGTGGATACGTTCATCGCCTGAAATGTCGCAACGACACGCGCCAGCCGCCGACCTGACGAGATAGCCAGAAGAACGGTGGCGAAACCTGGAAAGCACGACGGTCCGAGCCGAAATCGGTGAGTGCGGAGAAAACCGAGCCCCGTCGATGGACCCGTCCGGCCTCCGGTCGGAGTAACCTTAAGGAATACCGGGATCATTTCGTATATCGACTTCCGTGTCGGTGTCGCTCTCGGCGCACAAAAATCCCGGGCACTGGAATACGCCCGGGGGCAGGTCTGCATCATGACCATGACCACCGACCACACGTCGGCAACAAACGAGCGCCTCTTCCCGCCACCGGCCCGAGTGTCCCTGACCCCGGCGAACGCCGCCCTCGGCCTCCTCGACGGCGCCTGGTGGCCCCACTCCCGCGACCTCACACGCGAACTCCCCGCTCTGACAGAGGCGTTGGACCGCCTCTGGGGGCGAATCACCCGCGTCACAGTCAACCCTCATCTCTGGCCGGTCATCCCGCGGAAGGTGTCCGTGGGCGGGCATGTGGTGAAGGTAGGTTGGTTCATCGCCGAGCAGGACCCGCACAAGCTGCTGCTCATCTGCGAGGACGTCGGCCGAAGGGACCTGCTGGTGGTCCCGCCGCAGACCGGTGTGACCGCGGCCGCCCGGCTGATGTCCGCCGCAGCCGACCCGCACAACACGCTCACCGCCACCGGACTCATGGCGCAGGAAGCGGCTCGGAACGCCGCAGAGATCGACCGCACCCTGGAAGAAGAGTGGGAGTCCGAAGGCGGACTCCTGGCAACCTCTCCCGAACTCCCTGGGACGCCGACAGGCTTTCCGCGCCAGGCCGTAGGGGTGTGAGAGTGATGGGGACCATCGTCACCGTGGCGGTCATTCTCGCGATGATCGCCGCGGGAGGGATCCTGATTCATCTACTCAACGTTCAGCACGACGAGCGCGTCGCCGTCTACCCCTACAGCCGCTTCCGAATGGGGCGCCGCGGCCGGACACCCGCCAAGCCGATGGCTCCGACCGCGCAGCATCCCGGGCTCGTCGGCACTCCGCCCGCCCGCGACACGCGCCGCGACCACCGTGACGGCGGCCGAGGGCGGCTGCGCCCGCGACGCCGCATGGTGCGCGCCCGGCGCCAGAATGCGTGAGCCCGCTTACCCGCGGGCGCCTGCGCCGGTAAGCCACGTCCTGCGTTGCCGTCGGTCACCTGTAAAAGCACACCGACTCCGGTACCGACTCCGTCCGGCCCGAGGACGCGCAAGTGCCGGAAGGTCGGGTGAGGTGACGCTCCTTGGCGGAGTTCGCCCTTGATCGTCTTGTTCTCTCCCGTGCGCTCACCGGGAAATCGGAAGCCCGTGGCCAGCGCCAAGTGGTGGTCCTAGGGCACGATCGCCAGGTGGTCGGCGGTGCCGCCCCGCCACTCGATGAGGAAGACCGTCGCGTCGTCGCTGGTGATCCCGCCCCGCTCCTGCTTTAGCATGTGGGACAGCGTACGAACCATCGCGCGCACCCCTGTCTCCGCACGCCCGACGCGCATGACGACGTCGACCAATTGTTCCAGACCGAACTGCTCCCCACCGACCTCGTGCTCTTCGATGAGACCGTCGGTGAAGCACAGCACCCGATCGCCGGGCTGCAGCATCTGCTCGCTGACGCGGGGCTCCTCACCACCGAAGCCGACCGGCAAGGTCGTCCGGCTCTCCAGCACCCGGATGACATCGTGGTTCCGGATCAGCAGTGGAGCCGGGTGGCCGGCGTTCACCCACTGCAAGTGTCCGGTCGCGGTGTTCAGGCGCATCATCTGCGCGGTGACGAAGTGCTCGGGCCCGAACTGCTCCGCGATGACCTGGTCCATGAACGCGTAGATCTCGGACAGACCGACATCGGCGCGCCTGGAGTGGCGGTAGGCACCAATGGCAGCCGTCGCCATCACAGCAGCGCCCAGGCCGTGGCCCATCGCGTCGATCACGGCAACGTGCAGGACGTCGTCGTTGAGTGCGTAGTCGAAACTGTCGCCCGCGACCTTGTAAGCGGGCTCCAGGATCCCCGCCACCTCGACCTGCGGGACGGACAACCTCAGCGGCGGCAGCAGTGACCACTGGATCTCCGCGGCCACGCTCATCTCGCCACAACGCCGGGCCTGGAGGAACTGGTCGGTGTAACTGCCCTTGGTGACCAGCAGGTCCGCGACCAGACGCGTGAGCCGCCGCAGCAGCCGCCGGTCGTCGTCATCCAGGGTGTCCACGGTGAGGGCCAGCACCCCCACCTGGTCGCTGCCGTCCAACAGCGGCAGGTACATCCGAACGCCGTCGGCCTGCGGTACCTCGACCACAGCCGCGCCCAGGAATGCCCTCCCGGCGTGGGAGTCGTCAATCGGTTCGGGCTCACCGGCCACGAGCCGCCTGCCGGGCAGCGGCACCAGCGTCAGCTGTTCGTAGTCCTGCAGGAGCACCGACACGTCACGGCCGCCGATCTTGCCCACTTCCTCCGCGATCAGCGGAGCGATCAATTGCGGAGGCAGCTCGTGAGCGCGATCCAGCAGCAGACCCAGCAGCCGCTCACCGAACCCTTCGGACCGATCAACCGCGACTTTACCGGGTTTCCGCGCACCCTCCGCCATAACCCCTCATACCATCACGTGCCCCTCCATCCCGCGAACCGCACACATGCGGGGGTGGCTCCGCTCGCCGTGGCGGTGCTCATCCCCGCTGGCGCGCACGCCTTCAATGCCGACGTGGCCCTGGTACTGGTCGTGGTCATCCGGCAGTCGGTGCACCCGAACGAGCGGCCGTGCGCCCTGGACGGACGCACCCACCGGGCGGGTAGTTGGTGCCCGCAGGCTCGCGCAGGAGGCTGGAGCAGACGTCCCACAAGGAAAGGTGCCACCGTGGCGATCACCCCCGCCCGTCCAGCGGAACCCCTGGCCGTGCGGCCGTACTCGGTCGCTGACCAGGACGCGGTGCTCGCCCTGGTGGAGGGCGACCGGCTGCCTGGGCAGCCGCAGGCGACGCCCGGGATGCTCGACCAGGCGCTGGCCGGACACTCGCCGGTGGACGGCGACTGGTGGGCCGAACTGGACACGCCCCGCACCGATGTCGTGCACGATCCGAACGGGCGAGTGCGGGGAGTCGTCTCCTAGGCGACGCGCCCCCGGGACGGGGCCGGGCTGATCCTGTGGCTGCACGCCGAGGAGGAAGACCAGACGGTCGCCGAGACGCTGGTCGGCCGCGCCCTCGACCAGCTTGGGCCACGCACCGTGCACGCGTTCGAGTTCGCCTCCGCGCTCACCCTTGGGATGGAGGGCCTGCCGGTACGCAACCGCCCGGCATTGGAAGCAGCCGGGTTCACCGGTCGCGACCTGTGGCGCTATGTCCACCGCGGCCTCGACGGCCCGCTGCCGACCACCACCTACCCCGTCGCGACTATAGGAGGTGCGCCGTGACCGTGCTGCCCCGCCTACTGCTGGGCGACGTCGAACAACTGGTGGACCGAACCCCGCCGATTTCGCTACGCGCGGCGGTGCACACCGTCTGGGAGGACCGTGGGCAGACTCGCGTGCGCGCGTTGCTCACCCAGGCCCCCGATGCCCCGCGTGGAACTGGTGAGCCTGCGCTCCCATGACACAGACACCGGGGCGGCGGCCCTTGAGGCAACCGTCGCCATCACCGGCCCCGCCACCGCACGGCTGGGACGAGTCCTCACCCTCGTATGGCTTAACCCTGCTGTCCATGCCGTCCGCTGGACCCTGCCGCCCGGAGCGCAGCGCAGTACCGGAGCATGCCCTGGCCTGAAGAGGGCCGGGTGTCCTTTGATCGTGCATGGCGTCCGGGCCCATATTGGGAAAGGAAGCTGAAGGGGGCTTCGATATGAAAGTGCCAGCGCGCCCACAGACTGAGGACGGCGTCCTGGGAGCTCTTCTCCTGATCGTCTTGGAAGGTGTCGCGCTCGTCATTGCCCGAGCCCGGTACGTACCGCTGGTCAGCAGTGCTCTGGTCGGTGGCGCGACCTGCACGGTGATCGTCGTACTCGCCGTGGCGCACCACCACCGGACAGCCACCCGGAAGGCCCGCCAGCGATTGCCGGAAGCCGTGGACGAGCCGCTGTTCAGCGCCGACGCGTTGGCAGGCTTCCCTATGGAAGCCTTCCGCCCGCTCTTGCTCGCCCCGGACCCCCTGACTTGAACCGCCTGTACACCGCCTGGATCTTCGCCACCCACGGTTACGACGCGGCCTGATCGAAGGGCACCCAGACCTGGCCGCTGACATCGTCCATACGCTGATCAAGGCGGCACATCAGCGAGGCCAATACCGCACCGCGTTGACGGCTCCGCACGCCAGGACGAAGTTTCCCGACTGCCTCGATGCCTGCCAACACACAGGGATGCGCGCAGGTCGGCGAGTTGGGCGGTGTGGCCCAGGCCGGGGATTTTCGACCTGCAGACCCCGACAGACGGTGACGGTGCAGCGGGCGGCGCTGCGGACCAGGCGGTCATGACCCACCGAGGCAATGACCAGTCCTGGCGGAACATGCTCATGCGCTGGCGGAGGAGAACTAGGCACGGTATCTGTCCGAGTATTCGACCCTCGGTGTAGCCGATGACATCGACCCGTATGCCATGGAGGCAAAGTGACCGCCCACGACGAGCTCCACAAGTGGCTGACGAAGTCCATCAGCACGCCCACCGCTGAGCGACTGCTGCGTGACTACGCCCACGAGCTGGCGGAGGAGATCCGGGGCGCCGCAACAGGCGTGAACGGCGGCACCGCCGATTTCCCGCGTGGCATGCGTGAGGCCGCCGACCTGATCGATCCATGCCCTCAGGAGGAGGAGTGACCGACCACACTCACCCGCACAGCGACTCCGAGGGCTGGTGCTACTGGCGGTGCGCGGAGGGCATCACGGCTGAGACCGGCGCAACGTCGGTGTGCCGCTGCACGGCGGCCCCTGCCTCGTCAAGGGTGGGGCGGGCGCTGGTCCCGCCCCACCCGCCGCGGGAGCCACCGTGTGATCGCTCGACATGGCGGGGCTAGGTGTAATGCCAGAGGCCAGTGACTTTGCGGCTGCCGGGACCGCCGGAGGACAGTGCTTCCGCAGGTGAGACGGTCGAACGGCCTATGTCACTGGTATTGCCTCTAGGCCGCCTCGTCGCGCACCCGCGACGCATCCACAGCTGTGGACAGCTGACCCACGCTTCACCATGGGCGGCATGCACCGAGGGCGCAGGGGCCGGTGCCGTCACGCCGGCGGCGACGATCAGCCACCTGAACCGGCTCGGTAGTGTCAGGCCGAACGGTAACGACCCACCAGACCGTTTGCATTTCCGTGTGGCGTCAGCCACATTCAGGCAGGTCGCACGCGGTTTTCGGGAGTCTACGATGCTGGGTTCCCCGGCCTGAGGTGCGTCGGTATATTTGGCCGTGAGTACGGCCAACGAGCGTTAACGAAGGACCCTTGACCTGCAGTTATATGTCAGCAGAAGGGGTCAGACCTAGCGTCGGGGACGCCGCGCGGCTCGAAAGAGCAACGGTCAATAGACCGTGTGCGTTTTGGCATGAACGCAAGAAGCCCTGATCTGCATTCCTGCAGGTCAGGGTCTTAGTCCGGAGTGCCCCCGGCAGGATTCGAACCTGCGCACACGGCTCCGGAGGCCGTTGCTCTATCCCCTGAGCTACGGGGGCTTGTCGGCCGTTGTTTCGGCGACGGGTAGAACCCTACCAGCTTCCGGAGGGTGGGCGTGTACAGGGTTTTCACCGGCCTACCGCATGGTCCGCGGGGGTGTCCCGGCCACGGGGAAAGCTCCCTCGCACGGGGAAGAAGTGGGTAAAACGCGGACGCAACCGGTGGTGCGCGCCTAGGCTTCAGATGTGCAGGGCGCGTCCGGGCGGGTTCTTGTTGTCGACGACAACAAGGTCATCCGACAGCTGATCAGGGTCAACCTCGAACTGGAGGGCTTCGAGGTCGTGACCGCGGCTGATGGTGCGGAGTGCCTGGACATCGTGCGGCAGGTGCGGCCCGATGTGGTCACCTTGGACATGGTCATGCCGCGGATGGACGGACTGCGGGCCGCCGCGCTGCTGCGGGCGGATCCACGCACCCGGCACCTGCGGATCGCGATCGTCAGTGCGTGCAGTCGGCCGGAGATCGAGGGCGGGGAGCGGGCCGCGGTCGATGCCTTCCTCGCCAAGCCGTTCGAGCCCGCCGAGTTGGTGCGACTGGTACGGCGGCTGATGCACGCCGGTCCCGTGGCCGCCCCCGAGCAGCCGGAGGGACTTCCGGCGTCCAGCCCGCGCTGCTCGTAACCTCCGCACCCGCCGACCGGCCCCGGCGTACCCTCGCCCCATGTTGCTGTGGATCAACGGACCGTTCGGTGGCGGGAAGACGCAGACCGCCTATGAGCTGCGGCGGCGGTTGGCGGGGGGTGTGGTGTGCGATCCGGAGCATGTGGGGTTCGGGTTGCACCGGATGATGCCGGACGGGATGCGGGGGGACTTCCAGGATCTGGTGAGCTGGCGGCGCGGGGTGCGCGAGGTGTTGGACCTGGTGCTGCGCCGACATGACGGGCCGGTCATCGCGCCGATGACGCTGGTCGAGCCGCGCTACTTCACGGAGATCGTCGGGCGGTTGCGGGCGGACGGGCATGACGTGCGGCACTTCGCGTTGCTCGCCGAGCGGCAGACCGTGCTGCGGCGGCTGAGGGAGCGTGGTTGGGGCCGCGGGATCAAATGGGAGAGCTTCGCGGTGCGGCGGCTCGACGAGTGCCTGGAGCGGCTGCGCGGCGAGGAGTTCGCCGAGCACATCCACACGGACGCGCTGACGGTTCCGCAGGTGGCCGACCGTATCGCCAGGTCAGCCGGGCTGCCCATCGCTCCCGACACCGACGGGCCGCTGCGCGGACGGCTGCGCCGGAACGCCGTCAAGGTTCGGCACATCCGGTTCGGCTGAGGCCACCGGGTGGGCCAGTCTGGAGGTGTCCACGAACAGCCCCGCGAACGCCAGCACCGCCGCCGTCAGGGCGGGCACGCTGTTGGGATGGCTTCCGTGCACCGTGACCGCGACCCCGGTGACGACCACCCCCGCCAGGCCCGCCACGGTCAACGCGACCCACACCCATGTCTCGAAGTCCCGCCAACTGCCTTGTGTCCGCTTGCTGGTGGGGTTGATCACCGCTCCGAACAGTGCCGTCGCCACGATGGACAGGTCCCGGGTCAAGGTCGACAGATCGGTGTTCGCCGTCTTCCAGGCGGTGACGCTGAGGAACACCATCAGCGCCAGGAACCCCAGGGCCAGCACGATCGCGGTGGCCGCGCGCTGCGCGGCGTTGAGCGAGGTCCTCACTTGCGCACCGCCTCCGCAGCCTCTTCCGCACAGCCCCAGCAGACGGTGATGCCCGCGCCTCCGTGGCCGTAGTTGTGGACGCACACCGCGCCGCCGGGCAACTCCTCGCGCTCCAGGCGCACTTCGTCACGCACCGGGCGCAGGCCCGCGCGGTGCTCCAGGACCCGGGCGGTGGCGACCCGGGGGTCGACCGCGGCACAGCGGTCGATGATGCCCTTGGCCACCGCGGGATCGGGGGTGGTGTCCCACACCCCGTCGTGGGCCGTGCCGCCCAGCAGCAGGCCGTACGGCTGCGGGAAGAGGTAGACCGCTTCCGCGCCCTCCTCGCCCGCGCGCACGAACCACTCGGTCACGCCCGGGTTCTCCACGACCACCAGTTGGCCCTGGACCGGGCGCACCCGCGGGTCGGGGACGAGGTCGCGGGCCGCCAGGCCGGTGCAGTTGACGATCCGCGGGGCGTGCTCGGCGGCCTGGCCGAGACTGGTGGCCGTGCGGTGTTCCAGCGTGCCGCCCGCCGCGACCAGGCGCCGCGAGAGGTAGCGCAGATGCGTGGGCATGTCGACCAGCGGGAGGCGGGCGCGGAAGCCCGATGTGTAGCCGGGCGGCAGTTCATCCGGCTCGGCCCGCCGCAGCTCGCGGACGGTGTCCGCCCAGTACGGCAGCGGAAGGTCGCCCTCCAGGGCCTGGACGCCCGGTACCAGCCGGACGCCGGTCTTCTCCGGGCGCTCCGCGAGTTCGCCCAGCACCTCGAAGGTGCGGCGTGACCAGGCGGCGACGCGTTCCCGCGGCTCGATGCGGTACGGCTCCCACAGCGCCCCGGCGATCGCGGAGGTGGTGCGGTCCACCGGGTCGCGGCTCCACACCCGTACCCGCGCGCCGGACTCGGCGAGCCGGATGGCCGTGGTCAGTCCGATGACCCCGCCGCCGATCACGATCGCATCGCATGATTCGGGTGACATTCCTCGGGCGCTGCCTCTCAGTCGGTCTGGTCGGACACGTCGGTCGTCACCCGCTCGCCCGGGCGGGCGTGCAACGGCAACACCCTTGCCAGGCCGGGGTGTTGGCGGGTGGGCTGTTCGATGAGTACCACCGATCGGGTGGAGACGGTGACACACACGCCGTGCGGGAAGGCGACGGGTGGAAGGACGATGTCGGTTTCCGGTCGGCCGGTGGTCCGGCGCAGGGTCGCCGTCAGGCGGTACGTGCGGTGTGCCGGGTCGTACGACTCGGTGTCCGGGGTACCGGCCACCGCCGCCGCGTACGGCCAGAACGCGGGGTGTTTGCCGGGGGCGGGGCGGCCGTCTGAGTCGTACGCGCAGTAGCCGACGCCGTGTGCGGCGCGGCAGTCGTACCACATGGTCCAGCCGGTCGCGAACCGCCGCATGGACGCGACCTGTTGGGCCACCAGCCGGGCGTTGCCGACGGTGGTGGCGGACGGCGGGCCCCACTCGCCGACCAGCACCGGGAGGTGGTGGGCGGCCGGGTAGCGGGTGATGGCGGACTCGTACCGGGTGATGAAGCCGTCCCCGGGGTTCCAGTCGGCGCCGGACTCCACCGCGGTGTCGTAGTAGTGCGGGGCGTAGCCGAGGCGGGAGGGTCCGCCGCGCGGGTCGGTGAAGCCGGGCAGCCGGGTCGGTACGCCCTCGCCGACCAGGACGGTCGGCTCGACGAACAGCCAGGCTCGCTGGTCCACGGTGCGGATCGCGGCGATCGCCCTGCGGTACATCGCGGCGAGCCGTCCGCGCTCCAGCGCGGCGGAGGCGGCGAGTTGCACCGTGGGGTCGGTGGGGTCGCCGCGGAACGGCCCGCTCGGCTCGTTGAACAGGTCGTACCCGAGCAGTGAACGGTGCCCGCGCAGCGCTTCGGCCACCGTCCGGTACGCGGCCGACTGGGCGGCGCGCAGGTCCTGGTCGTCGTACAGGTGCCGGAAGGCGGCCTGGACGGCGGGCTGGAAGTAGTCGGCGAACCAGTCGGCGGGATCGTGGTGGAACGGCAGGCCGTCGGTACGGGTGGCCCAGCGCGGCAGGCCGTCGCCGCCGAACCGGGGGCCGTAGACGTCCTGGTGCCAGTCGGCCAGTACCAGGACGTGGTAGCGGTCGGCCCAGCTCAGGACGTGGTCGAGATAGCGCAGGTACGCGGTGTCGTAGCGGCCCCTGCGTGGTTCCACGCGGCTCCACTGGATGTCCAGGCGCACGAGGTCGAAGCCGCTGGCGGCGAGCCCGGCCACGGCGGACTCGGTGACGGTTTCGGTCTTTCCCAGGTTGAGGCCGTGGAGTTGCAAGGCCCGGCCGCGGGCGTCGGCCAGGTAGGTGTGGCCGTGCGTGGTCACGGTGCCCACGGGCGCCGTGGTCGCCCCGGGCGCGTCGGCGGGCGCGGCCGCGCCCAGCACACATAACGCCGCCACGCACGCCACGACGGTTCGAACCAGCCCCAGCCGCATGGCCCATGAGCATGGCGGCGAATCATGCTCCCGACAAGGTGGTGAACACAGGGACTTTGCCCGTCCTTCACTCCGCCTCCCCTCTGTCGTCTACAGCCGTGTAGTAGGTTGAGGGGACTCGGTCCGGGCGCGGCAGCACCCCCCGGATGCGCCCGGGCCGAGATACCGCCTCGCAGTTCGCTGAGGGTGCGGCGATGGGCCGTCGTTCGTCCGCCGCGTCGTTGTGGCTGGTCGCGCCCGCGCGGCGGAGCCGCACATGAACACAGCCCCGCGCCCCTTCGGGGCGCCTACAGCGTTCCGGTCGGGGTTTGGGCCAGCAGGTAGTCCACCACGTCGGTCAGCCGTCCGCGGCGGGTGTACGCGGCGCGCTGCCGTACCGCGCCCGGGCCGACCGCGCGCAGTCGCCGCAGCGCTTCGGTCACCGTCTGTTCGTCGCCGAGTTCCTCCAGCGCCGGACGGATGTGCCGCAGCAGGGCGTCCGCCAAGGTGCCCGGCGCGGTGGCCCGCCCGGTGCGCGGATCCACACCGGCGGCCGCCAGTTCGTCGCGCGCCGCCCGCCAGCAGGCGGCGCGCAGCAGCGCGGCGGGCAGGTCGGGACCGGGGTCGCCGCGCTCCACGGCGCGTACCGCGGTGACCACCAGCGCCCTGATCACGGCGGCGAGCAGTGCGCTCTCCTCGGCGGTCACCGGCACGTCGCAGGCGCGTACCTCCAGGGTCGGGTAACGGGTGGAGAGCCTGACGTCCCAGAAGACGGTCCGCCGGTCGGCCAGCGCCCCGGCATCCTGCAGGGCGTCCACCAGGTCGTCGTGCTCACGCAGCGAGCGGAAGTACGGCGGCGGACCGGACACCGGCCAGCGCTGCCAGTGCGGCCAGCGCCAGCTCGCGTACCGGGTGTCGCGGCCCTCGTGGAACGGGGAGTTGGCGGACAGCGCGATCAACGCCGGTATCCAGGGCCGCAGATGGTTGCTGACCAGTACCGCCTGCTCCCGGTCCGGGACGCAGGTGTGCACCTGGCTGGCGCACAGCACCTGCTCGTCCACCAGCGCGCGGTACGTCTCCAACTGCGCCCGGTAGCGGCGGTTCTGGGTGATCTGCTGCGGTATCGCGCCGCTGAGCACGGCCGTCGCGGTGGCGACCGCGCCGAGGCCCTCCGTGGCGGCCGCCGCCGCGACCACCGCCCGGTTCTTCCTCAAGTGCCGCAGGAGGTCGGCCTGTTCGGCGCACGGCGGGGTCCGCGTCTCCACCTGGACCAGGCCCATCTCCGGGGTGACGGCGTCCCCCAGGTCCACCGCGGCCCGTTTCACCACCATCGCCGAGCCGGTGGCGACGGCGCGCGTCGCGGGGTCCACCACCAGGTACTCCTCTTCCACGCCCATCAGCGGCTTCGCGGACGGGCGGAACCCGGGTTCTGTCATCAGCGCCTGCCGTTCGGTGAGGGTCATGACGTCTGCTTCATGGAACTCGCCTGCCCGGTCTGCTCGGGGTGGCGGACCGCGCAGCTGAGGGTGCCGTCGACCACGTCCACCACCACCGTGTCCCCGGCTTCCGCGGCACCGGACAGCAGCAACGAGGCGATCCGGTTGTCCAGTTCGGTCTGGATGACCCGGCGCAGCGGACGGGCGCCGAACTCCGGCTGGTAGCCGGTGTTGGCCAGCCACTGCTTGGCCTCTTCGGTCAGCTCCAGCTCCAGTTCCTGGGCGCGCAGCCGTCGGCGGCTGCGCTCCAGCAAAAGCTCCACGATGACCGACAGATGGCCCCGGCTGAGCGGGTGGAAGACGATGGTCTCGTCTATCCGGTTGAGGAACTCCGGCCGGAACTGGCCGCGCAGCTCCGGCTCGATGGCTTGGCGGATCTCGGCGACGGGCCGCTCGGCCATGTCCTGGATGCGGCGCGCGCCGATGTTGCTGGTCATGGTGACCACGGTGTTGCGGAAGTCGACGGTACGGCCCTGGGCGTCGGTCAACCGCCCGTCGTCCAGCACCTGAAGGAGCAGGTTGAACACGTCCGGATGGGCCTTCTCCACCTCGTCGAACAGCAGCACGCTGTACGGCTTGCGGCGCACCGCCTCGGTGAGCTGACCGGCCTCCTCGTGGCCGACGTAGCCGGGCGGGGCGCCGACCAGGCGGCTTACGGTGTGCCGCTCCTGGTACTCGCTCATGTCGAAGCGGATCAGCCGGTCCTCGTCGCCGAACAGCAACTCGGCCAGCGCCTTGGCCAGTTCGGTCTTGCCGACCCCGGTGGGCCCCAGGAACAGGAACGAGCCCACCGGCCGATTCGGGTCACCCAGGCCCGTGCGGCTGCGGCGCACCGCCTCGCAGACCGCGGTGACCGCCTCGTCCTGGCCGACCACCCGGGCGTGCAGCGCCTCCTCCAGCTTCAGCAGCCGCTCCCGCTCGCTGGCGGTGAGCTTGTCCACCGGGATGCCGGTGCGGGTGGAGACGATGGCGGCGATGTCGTCGGCGGTGACGGCGGCCACGCCCTCGCGCCGCTCGCCGATCCGGGCCAGTTCCTCCTCGGCCCGGGCGATCTCCGCCTTCAGCTCCTCGGCGCGGGCGTACGCCTCGTCGGCCACCGCCTCTTCCTTCTCGCGGCGCAGCCTGGTCAGCCGGTCCTCGGCGGCCACCGACTCGGTGCTGCGGCCCAAGGAGCGCAACCGGACCCGGGCGCCCGCCTGGTCGACCAGGTCGATGGCCTTGTCGGGCAGGAACCGGTCGGCGATGTAGCGGTCGGACAGCTCGGCCGCGGCGACCAGCGCGTCGTCGTAGAACCGCACCTGGTGGTGGGCCTCGTACGCGTCCCGCAGCCCCTCCAGTATCTGCACGGTCTCCTCGACGGTGGGCTCGCGGATCAGCACCGGCTGGAAGCGGCGCTCCAGCGCCGGGTCCTTCTCCACGTACCTGCGGTACTCGTCGATGGTGGTGGCGCCCACCAGGTGGAGTTCGCCGCGGGCCAGCGCGGGCTTGAGGATGTTGCCCGCGTCCATCGCGCCCTCGCCGCCGCCCGCGCCGACCACGGTGTGCAGCTCGTCCACGAACAGGATCAGGCCGCCCTCGGTGGACTTGACCTCGTCCAGCACCTTCTTGATCCGCTCCTCGAACTCGCCGCGGTACTTCGAGCCCGCGACCATGCCGACCAGGTCGAGCTGGACGACCCGCTGGTCGGCGAGCGACTCGGGTACGTCGCCGCCCACGATCCGCTGGGCCAGGCCCTCGACGATGGCGGTCTTGCCGACGCCGGGCTCGCCGATCAGCACCGGGTTGTTCTTGGCCCGGCGGGAGAGGACTTCCACGGTCTGTTCGATCTCGTCGGCCCGGCCGACCACCGGGTCGAGGCGGCCCGCCCGCGCCTCCTCGGTGAGGTCGCGCCCGTACTCGTCCAGGGTCGGGGTCCTGCTGGCGGCGCGGCCAGTGGTCTCCCCCGCGGCGCGCAGCGCTCCGGGGGTGCGGGCGTGGCTGGCCAGGGCCTGGGCCGCGGCGCTGTCCGGCTGCTCCACCAGGGCGCTGAGGATGTGCTGTGGCCCGATGTAGGAGGCGCCGCCGGTCTGGGCGAGGGCGTGGGCGGTGATCAGAGTGCGTTTGGCGGCCGGGGTGAGCTGCGGCCGCCCGCCCTCGGCGAGCGTCCCGGTGGGCAGCGCCTCAGCCAGTTCGGCACCCAGCCGGTCGGGGTCGGCGCCCGCCCTGGCCAGCGTGGTACGGGAGGGTTCGACCTGGGTCGCCGCCCACAGCAGGTGGTCGGTGTCCAGGTCGGCGCTGCCGTCCTGCTCGGCCCGCCGTACCGCCGAGGCCAGCAGTTCCCGGGCGGAGTCGCTGAGCAGCCGTCCGATCGGTACCCGTTCCATGGCGGGCGGCGCGGACTGCGGGCTCAATCCGAGGAATCTGCCCAGCAGGTCGAAGGGATCGGGGAACTGGTCGCGGCCCGGGTCGCGAGGGGTACCTGGCAGCATGGGCTTCATCTCCTTCGGCCCTGCGGCGGAAGGCGCGGCGAGCCGCACTGGAGCACGTCGTGCGCACGTACGACTCCCAGTCTCACCCGGCGCGCCGCGGCCCGCTAGGCGGGCACTCGCCATGCCCCGGGGGGCCTGGTCGGGCCACCGCGGCGGTGCGAGAGGATGCGCTCGTCATCCGTCGCAGGGGGGACCTGTCACCGTGAGCACGCCACCACCGCAGCAGCCGTACGGGCAGCAGCCGCCGTACGTCCAGCACCCGTACCAGCAGCCCTATCCGCAGGGGCACTACCCGCCCTACGCCCAGCCGCCGCAGGCCGGTTGGGCGGTACCGCCGCCGTTGCCGCCGCAGCGCAGCACCGGCAAGGTGATCGCCGTGGTGGTCGGCGCCATCGCGTTCTTCGCCCTGGGCGGCGCCGGTCTGCTGGTGGCGCGACGGGGACGCGGGCGGAGTACCGGCTGTCGGTGCCGTCGTCGCTGGAGGACGGCAAGTACACGCTGCAGCAGGACATTTCACAGAAACTGGACAGCAGGCTGCCGGTCCGGGACGGTGACGGCGGGCACGATCTGCACGGTTCCGGGGGCGCCTACCAGTCGGCGGCCGGGGGCACGGACCAGTTGATCGTCTCGGGCGTCTACGGGACGATCGACGATCCCGACACGGTGCGCCAGCACGTCATGGACGGCACCCGGAGCGACGGCATCGTGACCGGTGTCGCCGTACCGCCGAAGGTGATCACCCCGGCCGGGTCCACCGAACCGGTGTCCCGCGAGGTGCTCACCACCCACGTGGGCGTGCGCGACCTGCCGACACCGGTGTGCGCGTGGGCCGACTCCGGCACGGTCGCGGTCGTGATGCGGATGGCTGCCGCGAACCTGACGGTCAGCCCCGGCTCCATCGACCTGAACGCCTTCGCGGGCGAGGTGAGCACGGTCCGGGACGAGGTACGGGTCAAACTCTGAGCCCTTTTCGAAAGTCCCACGCGCAAGCCTCGCGCCCCCTTCAGGAGGCGCCCTCGCGGATCGCCTGGGCGACCTCCTCGGTGCGGGCCGCCTCCTCGGCGGCGAAACGTTCCGCGTCGAGTTTTTCGGCGATCTCCTCGTCCTGGGCCATCAGCAGGTCGAGGTTGGAGTCGCCGAGGTCGAAGACGCCCATGTCCACATAGGCGCGTTGCAGGCGTTCGCCCCACAGGCCGATGTCCTTGACGCACGGGACGATCCGGCTGAACAGCAACTTGCGGAACAGCGCCAGGTATTCCGACTGCTCGCTCAGCTCGTCGGCGTCCTTCGCGGGAATGCCGAAGTTCTCCAGGACCTCGGCACCGCGCAGCCGGTCGCGCATCAGGTAGCAGCCCTCGATCACGAATTCCTCGCGCTCGCGCAGTTCCGCGTCGGTGAGCTGCTTGTAGTAGTCACGCAACGCCATTCTGCCGAAGGCGACATGGCGCGCCTCGTCCTGCATGACATAGGCGAGGATCTGCTTGGGCAGTGGCTTGTCCGTGGTGTCGCGCAGCATTCCGAAGGCGGCCAGCGCCAGCCCTTCGATGAGCACCTGCATTCCCAGGTACGGCATGTCCCAGCGCGAGTCGCGCAGCGTGTCGCCCAGCAGGGACTGGAGGTTGTCGTTGATGGGGTACAGCAGCCCGACCTTCTCATGGAGGAAGCGGGCGTAGATCTCGGCGTGCCGGGCCTCGTCCATGGTCTGGGTGGCGGAGTAGAACTTCGCGTCGAGGTCGGGGGCGGACTCCACGATGCGGGCCGCGCAGACCATCGCGCCCTGCTCGCCGTGCAGGAACTGGCTGAACTGCCATGAGGCGTAGTGACGGCGCAGCTCCCGCCGGTCCCGTTCGTTCATCTTGTCCCAGTACGGGGTGCCATAGAGCGTCATGTTCTGATCCGGGACACCCAGCGGGTCGTACGGATCGACCTCAAGGTCCCAGTCGATGCGCTTGGCGCCGTCCCACTGCTTGTCCTTGCCCTTCTGGTACAGGGCCAGCAGCCGCTCCCGCCCGTCGTCGTACTCCCAGGTGAAGCGGGCCTGCCCGGTGGACTGGACGGACCAGTCGGTGGGGGCGTCGGCACCGGATCGACCAGGGCGCTGGGCGTACAGCTCGTGAGTGGACACCGGCGTCTCTCCTCCCCCTTGCGGGACTCCCCTTCGCGGGACGGTTGTGCTCCCGGGCAGCGTCACATGCGGGTTACCAGGGGGTCAACAACTTCGGCGAGAGGTATTGACGGCCTTGCTGACAACACGTCTCATAAGGAAGTGACCACCGGTAACACCCGAGCCCAACTCGCCAGGGATGGCAGCGAGATGACCGTGACACAGGGAACGACCAATGGCCGACACGACGGGATCGGGCTGCTCAAGGAGCGTGAGCAGGTGGCCGAGCGGCTGCTGGAGGCGTCCGCCAGACACTCCTTCGACCCGGACCGGGAGCTGGACTGGGACGCTCCGTTCGAGGACGGCAAGTGGTTCTGGCCGCCGGAACTGTGCTCGCTGTACGAAACGCCGCTTTGGCGGCGGATGTCCGAGGAGCAGCGGATCGAGCTGAGCAAACACGAGTCGGCCTCACTGGCCTGCGTGGGCATCTGGTTCGAGGTCATCTTGATGCAGCTGCTGATGCGGCACATATACGACATCGACCCGACCAGCCGCCATGTCCGGTACGCGCTCACCGAGACCGCCGACGAGTGCCGCCACTCCATGATGTTCGCCCGGCTGGTGAGGAAGTACGGCACACCCGTCTACCGGCCGAGCAGACTGCACCACAACCTCGCCCGGTTGATGAAGTCCGTCTCCACCACGCCCGGTTCGTTCACCGCGACGCTGTTGGTCGAGGAGATCCTGGACTGGATGCAGCGCCAGACCTTCCCCGACGAGCGGGTACAGCCGCTGGTGCGCGGGGTGACCCGGATCCATGTGGTGGAGGAGGCCCGCCATGTGCGGTACGCCCGCGAGGAGTTGCGCCGCCAGATGGCCGGCGCGCCGCGCTGGGAGGCCGGGTTGACCCGGCTGATGTCCGGGGAGACCGCGCGAGTGGTCGCCATGTCGCTGATCAGCCCGAAGGTGTACGAGTCGGTCGGTCTCCATCCCGGGTACGCGCTGGAGCAGGCGCGCAGCAGTGCGCACCGGCGTGAGGTGATGCGCCGCTCGGCGGGGCGGCTCACCGACTTCCTGGAGGAGATCGGCGTGCTGCGCGGCCCCGGCCGCAGGCTGTGGGTGAGCTCCGGCCTGCTGGGGTGAGCCGCCGACCCCCGCCCCGCCACTGGGCGGCCCCCCGGATAGGCTGCGCATATGGGCGAAAGCGGGGCCTACCGGCGGCTGCCGGTCGCGGAACGGCGGCGGCAACTGCTCGTCGCGGCACTGGACTTGTTCAGCCACCGGCCGCCGGAGCAGGTCTCGATCGACGACATCGCGGCCGCCGCGGGCGCCTCCCGCCCCCTGGTCTACCGGTACTTCCCCGGCGGCCGGCAGCAGATCTACGAGGCGGCGCTGCGCAGCGCCGCCGAGCAGTTGACCGCCTGCTTCACCGAACCGCCTACGGGCACCCCCACCCAGCGGCTGCGCAACGCGCTGGACCGCTATCTGGCGTTCGTCGCCGAACATGACGCCGGGTTCTCCGCCCTGGTGCGCGGCGGCTGCGTCACCGAGACCAGCCGGACCACCGCGATCATCGACGAGGTGCGGCGCGCCGCGGCGGAGCAGGTCCTCGTCCATCTCGGGGTGCCGGAGCCCGGGTTGATGCTGCGGATGGCCGTACGGTCGTGGATCGCCGCGGTCGAGACGGTCTCACTGATCTGGCTGGACGAGGGGCGGCAACCGCCCGCCGAGGCCCTGCGCGACTGGCTGGTCGACCACTTCGTCGCCGTGCTCACCGCCACCGCCGCGTGCGACCCCCAGTCCGCCGGGGCCCTCTCCGAGTTCCTGGCGTTCCTGGCCACCATACGGGAACAGCCGCGAAGCGTCCGTTGAGGGTGGTGGCGGGCGACGGGCGGGCGGGAACAGCCGCGAAGCGTCCGTTGAGGGTGGTGGCGGGCGACGGGCGGGCGGGAACAGCCGCGAAGCGTCCGTT
>NZ_JANFNH010000042.1 GCF_024436055.1 Streptantibioticus rubrisoli
AACCCGAACGTCGAACATGGACACTTTAGCCCCACCGTGTCCCGATTTGTCGACGACCCTGTAACAGCGGGTTAAGTGCCCTCCCGCCCAAGGGAAATTCGCTGGGCATGAACGGCATGAACCGCATGAACGACACCACCCCCCTCGGCCCCCGCCACCTCGTCCACCTCGAACGCACCCAGCGCCGCGTGATGACCGCCCGCGAACTGCGCGCCCACGGCGTCCCGGCGAGCGTGCTGGCCAACCGGTGCCGACCCGGCGGCCCGTGGCAGGAACTGCTGCCAGGGGTCTTCCTGTTGCACTCCGGCCCCGCCACCGGCGAGGAACGCCTGCACGCCGCCCTGCTGTACGCCGGTCAACCGTCCTCCGGCCTGGACGGCCGGGCCGCCCAGGCGATGGTCACCGGCCTGGCCGCCCTCGCCCTGCACGGCTTCCGCACCGTCCCCCCGCTGTGCGCCCTGGACCGCGTCGACGTCCTCATCCCCCGCCAACGCCGACTGCGCGCGGTCGGCGACATCCGCATCCGCCGCGCCAACTCCCTGCCGCGGCCGGTGTCGATCCTCGGCCTGCCGTGCGCCCCCGTGCCGCGGGCGGTCGCCGACGCCGTGGCCGGACTCGGCGACCCCGAAGCCGTCCGCGCCCTGCTCATCGAGTCGGTGCGCACCGGCGACTGCGAAGCCGCCTCCGTGGTACGGGAATTGAACAACGCCCGGTTGCTCACCCGCCCGCACGTACAGCGCGCCGTGGACGCGCTGCTCGCCGAGGGCCGGGCGATCGCGGAGGGCCGACTGTACGAGATGGTCCGCCAATACGGGCTGCCCGAGCCGGTGTGGAACGTCGACCTGCGGTTGCCCGGCGGCCCGCACCTGGGCAGCGTGGACGCCTACTGGCCGGACCACGCCGTCGCCCTGGAGCTGGATGCCAGGGCGCCCCGGCACGACGACGACGCGCTGTGGCAGCAGCACGCCCGCGCCCGCGAGAACCTGGAGCGGCTGGGCATCGACGTGATCATCACGACCCCGAAGAAGCTGCGCGAGTCGCTGGAGCAGCAGGCGACCGTGGTCAGGACCGCCCTGCTGGGCGCCGACGACCGCGGCCCGCACGCCTATGTGGCGGTGCTACCCCGCTGATCACGTCACGCGGTAAGCGTTACACGCCCGTGGCAGGATGGCGTCACGTCTTACCAGGCCGCACATCGCACCCAGAAGGAGCTCACGTGCCGGGCACCAACCTCACCCGCGAAGAGGCGCAGCAGCGAGCGCGCCTGATCACTGTCGACTCGTACGAGATCGACTTGGACCTCAGCGGGGCCCAGGAGGGAGGCACCTTCCGGTCGGAGACCGTCGTGCGCTTCGACTCCGCCGAGGACGGCGCGGACTCGTTCATCGACCTGATCGCGCCGACCGTGCACCAGGTCGTACTGAACGGCGAGGAAATGGATCCGGCCGAGGCCTTCCAGGACAGCCGGATCGCGCTGCCGCGGCTCGCCGCCGGACGCAACGAGCTGAAGGTCGTCGCCGACTGCGCGTACACCAACACCGGTGAGGGCCTGCACCGATTCGTCGACCCGGTCGACCAGCAGGCCTATCTGTACACCCAGTTCGAGGTGCCGGACGCCCGCCGGGTGTTCGCCAACTTCGAGCAGCCGGACCTGAAGGCCACGTTCCGGTTCACCGTGAAGGCCCCGACCGGGTGGACGGTGATCTCCAACTCCCCGACGCCGAAGCCCACCGGGGACGGCGTGTGGGCCTTCGAGCCCACCCCGCGGATCTCCTCGTACATCACCGCGCTGATCGCCGGTCCGTACCACAGCGTGCACAGCTCCTGGGAGGGGGAGGGCCGCAGCGTGCCGCTGGGCATCTACTGCCGCCCGTCGCTCGCCGAACACCTCGACGCGGACGCGATCTTCGAGGTCACCCGGCAGGGCTTCGACTGGTTCCAGGAGAAGTTCGACTTCCCGTACCCGTTCGCCAAGTACGACCAGCTGTTCGTGCCGGAGTTCAACGCGGGCGCGATGGAGAACGCGGGCGCGGTCACCATCCGCGACCAGTACGTCTTCCGTTCCAAGGTGACGGACGCGGCGTACGAGACCCGGGCCGAGACCATCCTGCACGAGCTGGCGCACATGTGGTTCGGCGACCTGGTCACCATGGAGTGGTGGAACGACCTGTGGCTGAACGAGTCGTTCGCCACCTACACCTCGATCGCCTGCCAGGCGTACGCGCCGAACAGCCGCTGGCCGCACGCCTGGACGACGTTCGCCAACTCGATGAAGACCTGGGCCTACCGGCAGGACCAACTGCCGTCCACCCACCCGATCATGGCGGAGATCCGCGACCTGGACGACGTCCTGGTCAACTTCGACGGCATCACCTACGCCAAGGGCGCCAGCGTGCTCAAGCAGTTGGTGGCCTATGTCGGGATGGAGGAGTTCTTCAAGGGCGTCCGCACGTACTTCAAGCGGCACGCCTGGGGCAACACCCGGCTGACCGACCTGCTCACCGCGCTGGAGGAGACCAGCGGCCGGGACCTTAAGGCCTGGTCGAAGGCGTGGCTGGAGACCGCGGGGATCAACGTCCTGCGCCCGCAGATCGAGTTGGACGCGCATGACCGGATCGCTGCATTCCACATCAAGCAGGAGGCCCCGGCGCTGCCGCAGGGCGCCAAGGGCGAGCCAGTGCTGCGCCCGCACCGGATCGCGATCGGCGTCTACGAACGGCGGGAAGGCAAGCTGGTGCGCACCGAGCGCATCGAGCTGGACGTCACCGGTGAGCTGACCGAGGTCCCGCAGCTGGTGGGCCAGCACCGCCCGGCGGTCGTGCTGCTGAACGACGACGACCTGTCGTACGCCAAGGTCCGGCTCGACTCCGACTCGCTGGCCGTGGTGACCCGGCACATCTCGGACTTCGCCGAGTCGCTGCCGCGCGCGCTGAGCTGGGCGTCGGCGTGGGACATGACCCGCGACGGCGAGCTGGCCACCCGCGACTACCTGGAACTGGTGCTGCAGGGCGCCGCCAAGGAGAGCGACATCGGCGTGGTGCAGTCGCTGCACCGCCAGGTCAAGCTGGCGCTCGACCTGTACGCCGACCCCGAGTGGCGGCCGACGGGTCTGGCCCGCTGGACCGAGGCCACCTTGGAGCAGCTGCGGGCAGCGGCACCGGGCAGCGACCACCAGCTGGCGTGGGCGCGGGCGTTCGCGGCCACCGCGCGCACCGACGAGCAACTGGACCTGCTGGCCGGGCTGCTGGACGGTTCGCAGGTGATCGACGGGCTGGTGGTGGACAACGAGTTGCGCTGGGCGCTGCTGGAGCGGCTGGCGGCCACCGGCAGGGCGGACGCGGCGGCGATCGACGCGGAGCTGGAGCGGGACCGGACGGCGGCGGGCGAGCGGCACGCGGCCACCGCGCGGGCGGCCCGCCCGACGGCGGAGGCGAAGGCCGCCGCGTGGCAGTCGGTGGTCGAGTCCGACAAACTGCCGAACGCGGTGCAGGAGGCGGTGATCGGCGGCTTCGTCCAGGCTGACCAGCGAGAACTGCTGGCGCCTTACACCGAGAAGTACTTCGCCGCGGTCAAGGGCGTGTGGGAGAGCCGCTCGTACGAGATGGCGCAGCAGATCGTGATCGGCCTCTACCCGACGCTGCAGATCTCCCAGGAGACGCTGGACGCCACCGACGCCTGGCTTGCCTCCGCCGAGCCGAACGCCGCGCTGCGGCGCCTGGTCGTGGAGTCCCGCGCGGGCGTGGAGCGCGCCCTGCGGGCCCAGGCGGCGGACCGTGCGGCGGGCGCCGCGCGGAGCTAAGCAATCGGGGTGCGGGGAACCTTCCCCGCACCCCAGGTTTCCTCGGGGGCTTCGCCCCCGAACCCGCTCAGCCCTTCGCCTTCTTGCGGCTCTTGTCCGAGGCGGTCACCAGGCCCGCGATCACCAGGAAGAGCAGCACCGGAATACCCACGTACAGGCCGAGGGTCTGGCCGATGCTCAGGCCGGGACCGGGGTCCTCACCGTCGTCGTGGATGAGCGCGAAGGCGGGGGACGACATCAGCAGCATCAGCGTCGTACCGGCGGCTATCGCACCGGCGCGCAGGGCGTTCTTGTTGACCACGGTCCAAAAGTAGCGCGCCTTCCTGAGCACCGCGCGGCCGGGGGTGCACCACGCGCTCCGCTGGAGTGCGGCGATATGCCGTCGCTCGTCCGCGGCACCGTTGTGGCTGGTCGCGCCCACGCGGCGGAGCCGCACATGAACACAGCCCCGCGCCCCTTCAGGGCGCTACCGAAACGCAGCAGACTTCGCGCCCTGACCTACCGGCGCAGCCCCTCCCGTACCTCGTCGACCAGAGCGTGCAGCCGGGGCGAGGCGGCGAGCCGGTCCAGGGTGACCGGGCGGCCGGTCGGGTCCGCGATGGGCAGCCGCCAGTTCGGGTACTGGTCGAAGGTGCCCGGCAGGTTCTGCGGGCGGCGGTCGCCGATGGTGTCCGGCAGCCAGATCCCGATCATCCGGGCCGGGGTGCGCAGCAGGAACCGGTGCACGGCCTTGATCGCGCCCTCCTCGTCGCCGGTGCCCTCGGGCAGCAGGTCGAGCCTGCGCAGCAGCGCCAGCCACTGGGCGACCTCGGCGGCGTCCTCGGCCTGCTCCACGGCGAGCGGCCGGGACAGCAGGCCGAGCCGGTGCCGTAGCTCCACATGCTCTCCGGTGAGCCGGGCGGCGGTGCTGGGCAGGTCATGGGTGGTGACGGTGGCTAGACAACCGGAGCGCCAGGCCGCGGGCGGCAGTGGCTGCCCGTCGCCGTCGTGGTCGCGTTCGAACCACAGCACCGAGGTGCCCAGCACGCCGCGTTCGGCCAGCGCCTCGCGCACCCCCGGTTCCACGGTGCCCAGATCCTCGCCGATCACCACGGTCCCGGCGCGGTGCGCCTCCAGGGCGAGGACACCGAGCATGGCCTCGGGGTCGTAGCGCACATAGGTGCCCTCGGTGGGCGGACGGCCCTTGGGCACCCACCACAGCCGGAACAGGCCCATGATGTGGTCGATGCGCAGTCCGCCCGCCCGGCGCAGCACACCGCGCAGCACATCGCGGTACGGCGCGTAGCCGGTGGCGGCCAGCGCGTCCGGGCGCCATGGGGGCAGCGCCCAGTCCTGGCCGTGCGGATTGAACGCGTCCGGTGGCGCGCCGATCGACATCCCCGGCGCCAGCGCGTCCCGGAGCGCCCAGGCGTCGGCGCCGCAGGGGTGGACGCCGACCGCCAAGTCATGGACGATGCCCGGCGCCATTCCGGCTTCGCTGGCGGCGAGTTGGGCGAGTTGCAGTTGGCTGTCGGTCAGCCAGGCCAGCCAGCAGTGGAAGTCGACCCGGTCCAGCACCTCGGTGCGGGCGCGGGCGGTCTGCGGTGAGCGCGGATCGCGCAGGCCGGTGGGCCAGGAGCGCCAGTCGGGGCCGTGGACCTCGGCGAGCGCGCACCAGGTGGCGTGGTCGTCCAGGGCCTGCCCGCACTCGGCGAGGAAGTCACAGTACGCGGCGCGCCGTCCGGGGGTCAGCGGCACGGTCCTGACGAGTTCCAGCGCGGCGCTCTTGAGCCGCCACACCGCGTCGCGGTCGATCAACTCCCGCTTGTCCACCACGGTTTCGCGCAGTGCTGCGGCCTTGGCGAGCAGTTCGGCGGCCCGCTGCCGGGCGGCCGGTGGCAGGTGGGCGTACTCGGGGACGTCCTCGACCCGCAGGTAGACCGGGTCGGGGAAGCGGCGCGAGGAGGGCCGGTACGGAGAGGGGTCGGCGCCGGGCACGGCGCTGTGCAGCGGGTTGACGGTGACGAATCCGGCGCCCAGCGACCGCCCGGCCCAGGAGGCGAGGTCGGCGAGGTCCCCGAGGTCGCCCATGCCCCAGGAGCGGTCGGACAGCAGCGAGTACAGCTGCACCATGAACCCGAAGGAGCGGTGCCGAGGTTCCGGGATCCGCTGCGGCACCACGATCAGCGGCGCCACGGCGGTGCGCCCGTCGGGAACCCGGACCCGTAGCAGGTGGTAGCCGAGCGGCAGCGAACCGCTGTCCCCCGGCCGTTGCTCGCCGGTCTCCAACTCGACCGCGCACACCGTACCGTCCGGCAGTTGCGGTAACGCGGCGCCTTCGCGCAGCACCACACAGGGCGGCAACAGCCGGGCGCGCAGCCGCTGTTCGTGCGCGGCGAGCGCGTCGCGCACCGCCTGCGGGGTCGAGGCGTCCACGCCGAGCGCGGCGAGCACCGCGACCACCGTCGCCTCGGGCACCCGGACCACCCGGCCGGGCGCGGGCTCGTAGCGGGTGTCGACCCCGTGCAGCGCGGCGAGGCGCGCCACCGGATGGCAGTCGGCGTCCGCCGCCTCCCCGATCGCCGCGGCCATCAGATCTCCATCGGCCCCAGGCTCGCCACGGTGGTCACCGAGGCCACCGGCTCGCTGGTCAGCGCGGGCTCCGCGGGCAGTGGCGGCTCGCTGGTCAGCGGCGCGTCCTCGACCAGCGCGGGCTCCGAGGTGAGCGGCTGCTCGGGGCCGCCGCCTTTGGCGTCGGGGAGATCGAAGGGAAGTAGATCGGTGGGAACGGCCACGGAGATCCTCCGGTGCTCGCTAGGGACGACCGGAAATCCTCCGGCCGTCGGTGGGGGCGGACACGTCAGCTCTACCCAATCGGCGCCGTGCCATCCGTCCCGAATTCCACCACTGCCCGCCCGGCCCATGGCGTGGCCGCCTCCACCTGCGCGGCGAGCGCCAGCAGCGGCCCCTCCGCGCCGTGTGCCGCGCCCAGCATCATGCCGATCGGCAGCCCCGAGTCCGACCAGCCCACCGGCAGCGAGATGGCGGGCAGTCCCGCGATGTTCCACGGCCCGGTGAACGGCGTGAAGGCGACCTGCGCGGCGAAGTCCGCGGCCGGGTCGGCGTCGTCGCGCAACGCTCCGACCGGTGGCGGGAGTTGGGCCAGCGTCGGGGTGAGCACGGCGTCGTACCCGGCGATGGCGGTGGCGAACTTCCGGCCGACGGCCTGCATGGCGGCCAGCGCCCGTACGTAGTCCAGACCGCTCGCGGCCTGCCCCTGGGCGCGCAGCCAGCGGGTCATCGGCGTCAACTCCGGCTCGCGCTCGGCGGGCACCGGGGGGAGCGCGGACAGCACCGCCCACACCGGGGTGAAGGCGTCCCGGTCCCCGGGGTCCAGCGGCTGCGGTACGTCGACCACCTCGTGGCCGAGTTCGGCGAGCAGCGTTGAGGTCTTCTCGTAGACCTCCAGGATCCGTGTGTCGACGGTCACACCTGGGACGTCCGGGCGCGCCCAGCGGGCGATGCGCAGCCTGCGCGGGGTGCGCCGCAGCGCGTCGCACCAGTCGAGGAACGGGCGCTCGGGTGGGGCGAGCGGCGTCGGGTCGCCCGGTACCTGCGGGGACATCACGTCCAGCAGCACGGCGGCGTCCCGTACGGTACGGGCCAGAGCTCCGGGCACGCCGAGTCCGCTGACGTCGCCGAGCGGGGCCGGGCTGATCCGACCCCGGCTGGGCTTGAGCCCGACCAGGCCGCAGCAGCTCGCCGGGATCCGGATGGAACCGCCGCCGTCCGAGCCGTGCGCGGCGGACGCCAGCCCCGCGGCGACCGCGGCCGCCGCGCCGCCGCTCGATCCGCCCGCGCCGCGGCTGAGGTCGTGCGGGGTGCGGGCGGGCGGGCCGACCAGGCTCTCGGTGTAGGCGGGCAGCCCGAACTCGGGCGTGTTGGTCTTGCCCAGCAGGACCGTTCCGGCGTCCTGGAGCAGTTCGGCCTGGCGACTGGAGGTGTTCGCGACGTGGTCGGCGAAGACGGCCGAGCCCATGGTGAACCGCACGCCGGGCACCGGTGTGAGGTCCTTCACGGGCACCGACACGCCCAGCAGCGGGGGCGGGTCGCCTTCTTCGGCGAGCCGCCGCTCGGCACGGCGGGCGTCGCCCAGGGCCCGTTCCGGGGTGACGGTGAGGTAGGCGCCCACGGCGCCGTTCAGCCGATCGATGCGGGTCAGGTAGTGCTCGGTCAGTTCCACGGGCGACAGTTCGCCCGACCGGATGGCCGCGGCCTGCTCCAGCATCGTCAACTCGTGCGGTTCCGCCATGAGCTTGACGGTACGCCTTCCCCGGCTGCGCCGGGTTGGCGTGGGGGCGTTGCGGGGTACGGCATGTCTCGATCGGGCGGGGCCGGGGCCTCCGGGGTGGGGGTCCTGGACCGTATATTTACGGGCCCTGCAGCCCTGCCTTCGGTTGACCGGAAGTTCGGCCCACAAATACACGCCCCTGGCCTTCGGCATGGGGAACCCCGGCGTCCAGGACCCCCACCCCTCCGACCCCGGCCCCTCACGTCGTCGTTGTGTACCGCTCGCCGCGGGGGTTGCTCGCCGCTGCGGCGGTCGATTCTCCACAGCAGCGTCTGTTGGAAGCCCGCAAAATCCGGGGGTGTGGGGGCTGCCCCCGATTTGAACCGCCGCGACGGCGAGCAACCCCAAAGGCGAGGGTCCGGCGGAATGAGAACCTAGCGCACCCACACCGGGACGTAAGAGACATAATGATCAGCCGCATTGACACTGCGTCGAGCCCAGTGATGGGCTCGACGCGCGCGTCACGTCAATGTGAAACCGTCCCCCAGCCTCACGCGTCCGTGAACGCGCCCCTCCTTCCCCCCGCTCTCCGCTAGGAGGAACCGTGCTCCCCCGGCGCCAGAAGCCCGCCGTGGCGGCGTTCGTCGCCGCCGTCATCGGCAGTGTGCTCGGTGGTGCGCCCTGCGCGGTCGCCACACCGGCAACCGGACTGACCCCGCTGACCACCCCCGACGGCGAAACCACCGCGAGCCAGCCGCCCGCGGTGTGGCCCAAACCGCAGTCACTGCGCGCACAGGGCCAGTTCGCGCCCGTCACCCCCACCGTCGCGCTGGTCGCCGACGGCGGCGCCGACCCCTACGCGCTGGACTCGCTGCGAGACACCCTGCGCACCGCGGGCGCCCGCGACATCCGCGACACGGCGCCCGGCGCGCCGCTGCCCGCGCAGGCCCTGGTGGTCTACGCGGACGGCCAGGGCGCCGACTCCGCGTTGAGCGCGCTGGGCGCGCCCGACCGCGGGGACCTGCCGTCCGGCGGCTACCGGCTCGCCGTCGGCCGCGACGGCGGCCGGGACACGGTGGCGCTGTCCGGGGTCGGCCCGGACGGCCTGTTCCACGCCGCGCAGACGCTGCGCCAACTCGCCCAGAGCAGCGGGGCGCAGCGCGGCTTCGCGGGCGTGGTGGTCCGCGACTGGCCGTCCACCGCGCTGCGCGGCATCACCGAGGGCTTCTACGGCCAGCCGTGGACCACCGGACAGCGGCTGGCCCAACTGGACTTCATGGGCCGCACCAAGCAGGACTTCTACCTCTACGCCCCCGGCGACGATCCGTACCGCACGACGCGGTGGAGCGCCCCGTACCCCGCCGCGGCGCGCGACGACTGGCGGCGGCTGGCGGCAAGCGCCCAGCGCAACCACGTCACGCTGGGCTGGGCGGTGGCGCCCGGCCAGTCCCTGTGCTTCTCCTCCGCTGACGACCTCAAGGCGCTCATCCGCAAGGTGGACGGGATGTGGGCGTTGGGGGTGCGCGCCTTCCAACTCCAGTTCACAGACGTGAGTTACACCGAGTGGCACTGCCCGGCGGACGCCGCCGCCTTCGGCAACGGCCCGGCCGCCGCCGCCCGCGCCCAGGCCAAGGTGGCCAACGCCCTTGCCCAGCACCTGTCGTCGCGCTACGGCGGCGCGGCGCCACCGCTTTCCGTGCTGCCCACCGAGTACTACCAGGACGGCGCCACCGTCTACCGCGGGGCACTGGCCAACGCGCTGGCCCCCGGCATCGAGGTGGCCTGGACCGGTGTCGGCGTGCTGCCCGCGAAGATCACCGGAGGCCAGTTCGCCGACGCCCAGGCCACGTTCCGGCATCCGCTGCTGACCATGGACAACTATCCGGTGAACGACTATGCGCAGGACCGTATCTTCCTCGGTCCCTACGCGGGTCGTGACCCGGCCGTCGCCGCCACCTCGGCCGGGCTGCTGGCCAACGCCATGCGGCAACCGTCCGCGGGCCGCCTCCCGTTGTTCACCGCCGCCGACTACGCCTGGAACCCCAACGGCTACCAGCCGCAGCAGTCCTGGCAGGCGGCCGTCGACGACCTGGCGGGCCAGGACCCGGGTGCCCGCGCCGCGTTGACCGCGCTGGCTGGCAACGACGCCTCGTCCGCGCTGGACGCCAACGGCGAGTCCGCCTATCTGCGGCCGCTGATCGACGCCTTCTGGAGCGCCTACGCGGGCACCGACGACTCCGCGCTGGGCATTGCGGCGGACCGGCTGCGGGCCGCCTTCGACACCATGGCGCAGGCCCCACAGCGGCTGGGCGGACTCGCGGGTGGCGCCTTCGGCGGCGAAGTGCGGCCGTGGTTGCGGCAGTTGGGGCTGTACGGGCAGGCGGGGGCGGCCAGTGTCGACATGCTGCTGGCCCAGCGGCACGGCGACGGTGCGCGGGGCTGGCAGCGACAACTCGTCGTACAGCGCGCCCAGAACGTCATCGCGCGGTCCACCGCCACGGTGGGCGACGGGGTGTTGGGGCCGTTCCTGAACAAGGCGCTGGGCGCCGCCAGCGCGTGGACGGGGGTGGGCGCCGACCGCCCGCAGGCGATGACCTCGCTCGGCTCCGCGCACTCGACCGATCCGTCGCTGATGACGGACGGCAACGACGCCACGTACTGGTGGAGCGACCGCCCGCCGCAGCCCGGAGACACCTTCGGCGTGGACCTCGGCTCGGCCCGCCCGGTCAGCCGGGTGCGGATCGCGATGGGCTCGGGCGACGACTCCCCGGCGGCCGACGACACCCTGCGGGACGCGGTGCTGGAGTACTCGGCGGACGGCGGCACCTGGCGCACCGCCGGTACGTACCAGAACCAGCAGACCATCACCGCCGTCTTCCCGAAGGGCACGACCGCCCGCTACCTGCGACTGCGCGCCGCCTCCGCACAGCCCAACGCGGTGGCGGTACGCAGCTTCGACGTCACGACCATCGGCGCCCTCCAGCCCCGGGTCGACGGCCCGGCCTCCGCCGACGGCACCCCACCGGCCGCCGTGGCCAGCGGTGATCCGGCGGTCCCGTACCAGGCGGCCGACCGCGGCGGCGGCGCGCTGAGCGTGGCGTTCGGCGCCTCCCGCGCACTGGACGGGCTCACCGTGCTCACCGCGCCCGGCAGTGGGGCGGGGGGGTCGGTGGAGGCGCGGGTGGACGGCCGGGGCTGGCAGCGGGTCGGGCAACTGAGCGACGGCTGGACCGAGTTGGCCGCCCGCGGGATTCACGCGGACGCGGTGCGGATCAGCTGGCCATCCGGTGCGACACCGCCCGCCGTCTACGCGGTGGTGCCGTGGTTCGGCGACGCCCCGGCCGCCCGGCTCAACGTCGACCAGCCCGCCGCCGACGCCGACATCGGCGGCCAGGTCACCGTGGCCGCGCGGCTGTCCGCCCTGCGGCCGGGCGATGTGCGCGGCACGGTCGAGGTGAGGGCCCCGAAGGGGGTGAGCGTACGGGCGCCCGGTCAACTGGTGCTGCGGCGCGGGGAGACCCAGACGGTACCGCTGGCGGTGTCCGTCGCCGGGGACGCCAAGGCGGGCGCGTACCCGATCGCCGTGTCGTTCACCGCGGACGGCCGGACGGTGACCCAGACGGTCACCGTTCGCGCGTATCCGCGCACCGGCGGGCCGGACCTGGTGCGCGGCGCCCGGGCCAGCTCGTCCGGTGACGAGACGGCGGCGTTCCCGGCCTCGGCGGTGGCGGACGGCCGGGCGGACACCCGCTGGTCCTCACCGGCCAAGGACGGCCAGTGGGTTCAGGTGGAGCTGTCCCGTCCGGCCCGGGTCGGCCGGGTGGTACTGCACTGGCAGGACGCCTACGCCAGCGCCTACCGCGTGCTGGTCTCGCCGGACGGCCGGTCGTGGCGCACGGCGGCGACGGTCACCACGGGGCGGGGCGGCACGGAGACGGTGCGGATGGACGAGGCGGACACCCGGTTCATCCGCGTCCAGTGCGACCAGCGGGCCACTCCGTACGGGATCTCGCTGTGGGAGTTGGAGGCGTACGCGGTGCAGGGCGCCTCGTAGCTGCCACCCGGGCCATTCGCCGGGTGGGCGCGGGCGCGTCGGCCGTCCGCGCGGTCGGCGCGGTGCACCATCGGTCAGCGTGCACCACCATGGCTACCTCTGGGTCGGCGACAAGGCCGTCTTCGACAACGACGGGCTACGCCGGATGCCGGTGGCGCCGTGGGCGGCGGACGACCCGGAGGAGACGGTGCAGCGGCAGGCCGCGTACCGGGCGTGGACGGAGACCTTCACCGGCTCCGAGGTGCCGCCGCTGGTGACGGCGCACTGGCTGCTGAAGTCCCCGTCCCTGGTCCGGGGCACCTGGGACGACCCGGCCGAGGCAGCCGCCTGGCTGGACGGGGTGCTGCGCGAGCACCGGCCCCGGTTCGCCACCGCGCACGACCGGGACCCGCGGCGGCTCGCCCGCCAAGTGGCGCGCGCCGCCGAGACGTTGGCGCACGGCGGCGACGTCTCGCTCGGCTACTACCTGACCCGGCCGATGTTCCTGTCGGTGGCGGTGGTCAGTTGCTCACCCAACCGCGCGGACCCCGGCCTTGCGTGCCCTATTCCGCATCCTCCACGAAGTGATCGAACTCCCCCGCCTTGACCCCCTTGACGAAGGCGTCCCACTTCTCAGGCGTGGTCACGGCGACGACCTCCGGCTCATCCGTCTCCCGGATGTAGATCATCCCGTCCTCCCCGGTAGTGACCTCAAGCGCCACGGGTTCCCTTCCCCTTCAACGACTTCACGGCCCGCCGCCATGGTTCTTGATCCAAGCGTGCGCTCGCAATGCCATGTGAGGGCTTTCCAATATGCCTGTGGGGTACGGGTGCGTACCCGTACCCTTTGGGAAGGAGCGAAAGGAGCCCCGCCATGGCCGACGCAAACATCCGTATCCCCGCCGAAGCACGAGACCGGCTCGCCAAGATAGCGGCTGCCGAGGGGCTCTCGCTGCGCGCCTACCTCGCCCGCCTCGCGGACACCCTGCTCACCCCCGCCGAGCGCGAGAAGCGGGCCGCCACCGCCCGCCAGGTGCTGCGGGAGTGGAACGGATACGACCCCACCGAGGCCGAACAGGCATGGATCGACGCCGAGTTGAACCGGCGACTGGCCGAGGCGGGCGCCCGGTGAGCGATGAGCTGCACGTCGTACTGGACGACACGGCCATGGTCGCGGCAGGCCACGGCAACATCATCGTCTCCGGTCTGATCCACCATGCGCACACCCGACCGGGCTGCTTCCTGTACGCCACGGCGTGTGCGCTCGTCGAGGCCGATCGGGCGCGCCCCGGCACCGCCGAGCACATCGCCGCCCTACCTGGTATCACGATCCTCGAACTCGACCTACCCGCCGCTTTGGCGGTCGCCCGCGAGCACACCTGGGCCGAAGCCCACACCCGATACGCGGCCGAACCCGCCGCCGACCTCCCGAACGGCGCGTTCATCGCCACCACCGCCCCGGACCGCTGGAAGGGCCAGCCCGTCCGCGTCATCGACCTGTCCCAATGAGGAGACGACCCCATTGGACAACCAAGCCGAGCCGGACGGCGAGCGCGCGAAGCGAGAGCGGGCGGCGGACGAGATGTACCAGTACATCGTGGACAACCTCCTCGGCGGCGTGGAGCTCACTACAGAGGAGCTGGCCGAGGCCGATCGCATGTTGAGGGTGAGCATCGCGCGCACCGCGTCGCGTCGGTCAGCCGCGGGCTGACCCGCACAGGCAAAACCCCCGGACCGCACCCGCTGCGGTCCGGGGATCGCCGGACACACAAAGGCCCGGATACTCAGGCAGAGATGCCGTCGATCCGGGCCATGGCGTCGTCCGCGCCGTATGGCTGCAGGTATGGCAGCCAGCGCGGGTCCCTATGGCCCGTGCCGATGATCCGCCAGGCCAGGCCGGACGGCGGAGCCGGCTGGTGACGGAGCCGCCAGCCGAGTTCGGCGACATGGCGGTCGGCCTTGACGTGGTTGCAGCGGCGGCAGGCCGCGACCACGTTGTCCCAAGAGTGCTGACCACCGCGGCTGCGCGGAATGACGTGGTCGACGCTGGTTGCGGCGCACCCGCAGTAGGCGCATTTGCCGCCGTCACGCGCGAACAGCGCACGACGGGTGAGTGGAACAGGCCCCCGAAAGGGGACACGTACGAACTTGGTGAGCTTGACGACGCTGGGCGCCGGAAGGACGCGGGTCGCGCTGTGCATCAGGGCGCCGGACTCCTCGAGGCATACGGCCTTGTTGTTGAGGACGAGGATGAGCGCGCGGCGGAGCGGTACGACGCCGAGCGGCTCGTACGACGCGTTGAGGACAAGGACATGCGGCACGGATGCCTCCCTTATACGCCGGCGGCGCGTGGCTCGCGCCGGGACGATCTCTCCCAGTGTCGCCGCAAGCCTGGTCATGGCGCCACCATGACCGGGTAACGACCTCAGGGTGTTTTCCCGCACACTTCCTTACATCCGAGCATTACGGACGGTCCACCAAGCGACCATCACCGATCAGCCACAGTCAATGCGCTAGGTTGACCGCATTACCCCGTTAGGGTGGTTGTTCGGTCCGCCCAGCGTGGCGGTCCGGTCCGGCCCAGACGGCCGGGCGCGTCCCGTACGGAAGGTTTCTGCTGTGCTCCGGCCCTGGTCCTTGATCGCGGCTGCCGACTCCACGCCCGGCGCCGCAAGCCTCGACCACGCCCAGAAGACGGCCTCCAACGCCGCGACCTGGGTGGAGAACAACTGGGCGAGCTGGCTCACCACCGGCCTGCAGGCCGTGCTGATAGTGGTCATCGCCATGGTGCTGCGGGCTGCGGTCCGCCGCATGATCACCCAGCTGATCGCCCGGATGAACAAGCACTCCGAGCACCGGCAGATCGCCGGGCTGGGCGGGCTGCTGGTCAACAACGAGCGGCGGCGGCAGCGCAGCGAGGCCATCGGCTCGGTGCTGCGCAGCGTCGCGTCCTTCCTGATCATGGGCACCGCGGCGCTGATGGTGCTCTCGCTGATGAAGATCGACCTCGCACCGGTGCTGGCCAGCGTCAGTGTGGCGGGTGTGGCCGTCGGTTTCGGCGCGCGCAACCTGGTCACCGACTTCCTGTCCGGCGTGTTCATGATCCTTGAGGACCAGTACGGCGTCGGCGACGTGATCGACGCCGGGGTCGCCCAGGGCACGGTGATCGAGGTCGGCCTGCGAGTGACCAAGCTGCGCGGCGACAACGGTGAGATCTGGTACGTGCGCAACGGCGAGGTCAAGCGGATCGGCAACCTCAGCCAGGGCTGGGCGACGGCCGTGGTGGACGTCCAGGTCGGCTACTCCGAGGACCTGGACCGTGCGCGCGCGGTGATCGGCCGGGCCGCCGAGGAGATGGGCAAGGACGCTCCGTGGGACGAGGCGCTCTGGGAGCCCGTGGAGGTACTCGGCCTTGAGTCGGTCTCCGCGGACTCGGTGGTGATCCAGGCCCAGGCGAAGACCATGCCCGGCAAGGCCGCCGGCGTCGCGCGCGAGTTGCGCTGGCGCATCAAGAAGGCGTTCGACGCCGAGGGCATAGTGATCGTCGGCGGCACACCGACCGCGCTCAGCGAGGACGTCACCCCGGACCCGTCGGCCGCCGTCGCCGCCCCTTCCGCGCTGTCCAACCCCCACTCCCCGCAGTCGACGGCCGCCGCTCCGCTGCCGCCGGAGCCGTCGACGGTCCCACATCTGGAGAAGTAGCCCTCCACCGCGACCAGTGGCGCCCGGCACGATGCCGGGCGCCACTGGCGTATCCGCAACGCTTCGATTCACGGACGCACGCCCCTTGACGGGGCAATCGGCGGGCCCTAACTTTCCAGTCACCGTTAGGAAAGTTTCCTAATAGTGCGCCGCACACCAAGCGCCGCTTCACCTACGATCACCAGGGACCCGTGAGGGAGGGATCAGGACCGTGACCGGGACACCGGGAACACCGCGCGTGCTGCGCGCCATGAACGACCGTGCTGCCCTCGATCTGCTGCTGGAGCACGGCCCGCTGTCCCGCACCCGGATCGGCGAGCTGACCGGCCTGTCCAAGCCCACCGCCTCCCAGTTGCTCGCCCGGCTGGAGCACGCGGGCCTGGTCGTCGCCACCGGCACCACCGCCGGGCGCCCCGGGCCGAGCGCCCAGCTCTACCGGGTGAACCCGGACGCCGGATACGTCGCCGCGCTCGACGTCACCCCGGACCGCATCCTCGCCGCCGTCGCCGACATCAGCGGCGAGCTGCGCGGCCAGCACACCATCACCACCAGGGGGCGGCGCACCGGCGGGACGGTCAGCCTGGTCACCGAGGCCGTCGACGCCGCCGCCGAGGCCGCAGGGGCTCATCGGTCCAGGCTCAACCGCGCGGTCATCGGCATCCCCGGCGCCTTCGACCCGGTCTCCGGCAAGCTGCGGTACGCGGGCCATGTGCCCGGCTGGCACTCCCCCACCCTGCTCGACGAACTGCGCGAGGCGCTCGGCGTGCCGCTCGCGGTGGAGAACGACGTCAATCTCGCCGCCGTCGCCGAGCAGCGGATCGGCGCGGCCGTCGGCTGCGAGGACTTCGTGCTGTTCTGGGCCGAGGAGGGGCTCGGTGCGGCCATAGTGCTCGGCGGCCGGCTGCACCGCGGCGCGACCGGCGGCGCGGGCGAGGTCGGCTACATGCCGCTGCCCGGGGCGCCGGTACTGCACAACGTCAGGCGCGCCAACACCGGCGGCTTCCAGGAACTGGCGGGCGGCGAGGCCGTCGTCAAGCTCGCCCGGCTAAGCGGACTGAAGGCCCGCACCCCGCAGGAGGCGGTCGCCAGGGCGGTCGCGGAGGCCACCGGCAACCCGGACAACCAGGACGCGCTGGCGGTGCTGGACGAGTTGGCGGTGCGCTTCGCCACCGGGCTGGCCTCGATCGTCGCCGTGCTCGACCCGCAGCTCGTGGTGCTCTCCGGTGGCGTGTTCGCCGCGGGGGGCGAGGAGTTGCGGTCGCGCATCGCGGACCAGCTCCACCAACTGGCCATTCCACGGCCGCGGTTGCTGCTCAGCGCGGTGGAGGGTAATCCGGTGCTGCTCGGAGCGGTGTCACGGGCGCTTTCGGACGCCCGCGACGAGTTGTTCGACACCACGGCTGGCTAGGGCTGCTTGTACTGGGGGCAAGCCAGCCCCCAGCCCCCCGTTTCACACGCCTTCTGGAGGGCAATATGTCCAGGTTTCATAGAGTTTGTTCCGCCGTTGCGGTCATAGCCGCCACCGCCCTGGCGGCCGGTGCCTGCACCGGCCAGAGCACCGGGCAGGCCGGGGACGATCCCAACAAAGACGTCACCATCAACTTCTGGCACGGCTGGAGCCAGCCGAACGAGCTCAAGGCGATCAACGGTGACATCGCCGCGTTCGAGAAGGCGCACCCCAACATTCATGTGCGTGTAGTGCCCAACGTCAATGACGACAAGATCAACCAGGCGCTGCGCACCGGTGGTTCGGACTCCCCGGACGTCATCTCCTCGTTCACCACCGACAACGTCGGGAAGTTCTGCTCTTCCGGAGCGCTGGTCGACCTCGGGCCGTTCCTGAGGAAATCCGGCATCGACCCGGAGAGGACCTTCCCCAAGCCGATGCTGGACTACACCGCCTATCAGGGCACCCGCTGCACCCTGCCGCTGCTCGGCGACGCGTACGGGCTGTACTACAACAAGGACGCGTTCAAGGCGGCCGGAATCACCGCACCGCCGAGGACCATGTCCCAGCTCAAGGCGGACGCGGTCAAGTTGACCAAGTCGCAGGGCGATTCCTATGCGCGACTCGGCTTCATGCCGGACTTCCACGGCTACGAATCCACCCCCGCCCACTACGTCGCCCAGTGGAGCCCCACCTACTTCGACGCCCAGGGCAGATCGCAGACGGCGAAGGACCCCGCCTTCGCCAAGATGTTCACCTTCCAGAAGGATCTGGTGAACTCGCTTGGCGGTTATGCCCAGTTGGAGAAGTACCGCAGCACCTTCGGCGACGAGTTCGGCGCCAAGAACCCGTTCCACACCGGTCAGGTCGCCATGGCCATCGACGGCGAATGGCGCCTGGGCATGGCCGAGGACGCCGGGGTGAAGTTCCCGATCGGCGTCGCGCCGCTGCCCGTACCGGACGACCAGGCGGACACCTACGGCAAGGGCTACATCACCGGAACCGTCGTCGGCGTCGCCGCGCACAGCGCGAAACAGAACGCGGCCTGGGAACTGGTGAAGTTCCTGACCACCGACACCAACGCGGTGGTCGACTTCGCCAACGCCATCCACAACGTGCCGTCCACCCTCGCCGCCCTGAAGTCACCGAGGCTGAAGCTCGATCCGAACTTCCGGACGTTCCTGGAAATCGCCCAGAACCCGCACAGCAACACCACCCCGGCCAGCCCCAACGGCGGCCAATACCAGGTCACCCTCCAGGACTTCGCCTACTCCTATGAATCCGGAAAGGCCACCGATCTCCAGGCCGGGCTGCGCGGCGTCGACCAGCAGGTGGACCGCGACATCGCCCAGACGAAGTAGCGGCCATGACCACCATGACGCAGGCGGCCAAGCGCCGCCGCTCCACGCTGGTCACCCTGGGATTCCTTGCTCCCTGGATCATCGGTTTCAGCGTGTTCTTCGCATATCCGCTGATCTCCACGGTCTATTTCTCGTTCATGCACTACGACGGATTCCGGCCGCCGACCTGGAACGGCAGCAGGAACTGGAGTTACGTCTTCACCCGGTACCCGCTGTTCTGGCCCGCGCTGCGCAACACCCTGTGGCTGGTCGTGGTGATGGTCGGCACCCGGGTGGTCTTCGGACTGGGCGTCGGACTGCTGATCACCAGGATCAAGACCGGTACCGGGTTCTTCCGCACCGCCTTCTACCTGCCGTATCTCGCCCCGCCGGTGGCCGCGACGATGTCCTTCGCCTTCCTGCTCAACCCCGGCACCGGCCCGGTCAACCATCTGCTGGGCGGCATCGGGCTACCGCAGCCCGGCTGGTTCAACGATCCGTCCTGGTCCAAGCCCGCGCTGACGCTGCTCGCGCTGTGGGGCATCGGCGACCTGATGGTCATCTTCATGGCCGCACTGCTCGACGTGCCCAAGGACCAGTACGAGGCGGCGGAACTGGACGGCGCGGGACCCTGGCAGCGGTTCCGGTACATCACCTTGCCGAACATCTCGCCGATCGTGGTGTTCGCGGTGGTCACCGGGGTCATCCAGACCATGCAGTACTACACCCAGCCCATCGTGGCCGGAAAGGTGGCCAGCGGAATCATCGGCAACTCGGGCCAGCAGTTCGAACCCGGATATCCGCAGCAGTCCACCCTGACCCTGCCGCAACTGGTCTACAACCTGGCATTCCAGCGCTTCGACACCGGATCGGCGTGCGTGGTCGCCCTCGTTCTGTTCGCCCTCGCCATGGCCTGCACCGCACTGCTGATGCGGCGCCGCGGCGGCCTGATCCAGGCGGGAGACTGACCCGCGATGACCGATGTCCTCACCCCGCCCCGAACGGTTTCCCGATCCGTTTCCGGCCCGGCCCGAGCGGTACGCCGCAAGGCGGTGCTGCGCTGGATAGCGGTACACGCCATCGGTGTGGCGGCGGCGCTGTTCTTCGTGCTGCCGTTCGTGTTCGTGGCGTTCACCTCGTTGATGAGCGACAACCAGGCGCTGACCAGGGCGCTGTGGCCACATCCGTTCGTCTGGCACAACTACGTCACGGTGTTCCGCACTCCGGGATTCCTGACCTGGTGGAAGAACAGCCTGATCTACGCGGGCGCGGGCACCGCGCTCACGGTGTGCTCCAGCATTCCGGTGGCGTACGCGCTCGCCAAGTTCCGCTTCCGCGGCCGGAACCTGTCGCTGATGCTGGTGGTGGCGACCATGATGCTGCCGCCACAGGTCATCGTGGTGCCGATGTACCTGTTCTGGGCCAACCAACTGCATCTGACCGGCACACTGTGGCCGCTGATCATTCCGATGGCGTTCGGCGACGCGTTCACCATCTTCCTGCTACGGCAGTTCCTGGTGACCATTCCCAACGAATACGTGGACGCGGCACGGGTGGACGGCTGCGGCGAACTGCGCACGCTGCTGAGGGTGGTGCTGCCGATGGCCAAACCGGCCGTCGCCGCGGTCGCGTTGTTCCAGTTCTTCTACTGCTGGAACGACTATTTCGGCCCGCAGATCTACGCCAGCGAGAATCCGGCCGCCTGGACGCTCAGTTATGGACTGGAGTCCTTCAAAGGCGCGCATCAGACCAGTTGGAACCTCACCATGGCGGCCACCATGCTGGTGATGGCCCCGGTGATCATCGTCTTCTTCTTCGCGCAGAAGGCATTTGTCGAAGGCGTCACCTTGACAGGAGTGAAGGGCTGATCTGGGACATGAAACTCGCGGTCGTGGGGGGCGGTTCCACCTACACCCCCGAACTCATCGACGGATTCGCCCGGTTGCGCGACACCCTGCCGGTCAGCGAACTGGTGCTGATCGACCCCGCGGCCGAACGCCTGGAACTGGTGGGCGGCCTGGCCCGCCGGATCCTCGCCAAACAGGGCCACCCGGCCACCGTCAGCACCACCGCCGACCTGGCCGCCGGAGTCGAGGGCGCCGCCGCCGTACTGCTGCAACTGCGCGTCGGCGGCCAGGCGGCCCGCCAGCAGGACGAGACCTGGCCGCTGGAGTGCGGCTGCGTCGGCCAGGAGACCACCGGTGCGGGCGGCCTCGCCAAGGCGCTGCGCACCGTCCCGGTGGTGCTGGACATCGCCGAACGGGTCCGTAGCGCCGCCCCGGACGCCTGGATCATCGACTTCACCAACCCAGTCGGCATCGTCACCCGCGCCCTGCTCCAGGCGGGCCACAAGGCGGTCGGACTGTGCAACGTGGCGATCGGCCTGCAACGGAAGTTCGCCGCACTGCTGGACGTACCGCCCGAGCGGCTGCACCTGGACCACGTCGGACTCAACCACCTCACCTGGGAGCTGGGCGTACGCCTCGGCGGGCCGGACGGCGCGGACGTGCTGCCCGAACTGCTCGCCGAGCACGCCGCCGTGATCGCCGGCGAACTGCGGCTGCCGCGCACCGTGCTGGAGCGGCTCGGCGCGGTCCCCTCCTACTACCTGCGCTACTACTACGCCCACGACGAGGTGGTACGCGAACTGGACGGCAAGCCGTCCCGAGCCGCCGAAGTGGCCGCGATGGAGCGGGAGTTGCTGACCCTGTACGCCGATCCGGCGCTGGAGGAGAAACCGGAACTGCTCGCCCGGCGCGGCGGCGCCTTCTATTCCGAGGCGGCCGTCGCCCTGGCCGCCGCGCTGCTGCGGACAGCACCTGTTCAACAAGGCGGTGAGGTGCAGGTGGTCAACGCGTACAACAACGGCACGCTGCCGTTCCTGCCCGACGACGCGGTGATCGAGGTACCGGCCGCCGTCGGCGCCTTCGGCGTGCGGCCACTGCCGGTGCCCGCCCTCGATCCGCTATACGCCGGGCTGATCGCGGGCGTCACCGCGTACGAGGACCTGGCGTTGCGGGCGGCCCTGCACGGCGGCCGTGACCGGGTGTTCAAGGCGCTGCTGGCACACCCCCTGATCGGCCAGTACGAGTACGCGGAGCGGCTGACCGACCGCCTGATCGCACACAACCGGGAGCACCTGGCGTGGGCCTGACCACCTCCGAGCCGCTCGTTACGGGCGGCGTGCTCGCCATCGACGCGGGCAACAGCAAGACCGATGTGGCGATCGTCGCCGCCGACGGCTCGGTGCTCGGCACCGCGCGCGGCGGCGGCTTCCACCCGCACCGCATCGGCGCTGCCAAGGCGGTCGCGGGGCTCGCCCCGCTGATCGCCCTGGCAGCGCACGAGGCGGGACTGGCGCCGGACGGGCGGCCGTTGGCTGAGCTGGTCTCCGCCTGCCTGGCCAACGCCGACTTCCCCGTCGAGGAGCGGCGGCTGGAACTGGCGCTGCACGGCTACGGCTGGGGCCGTCGCACCCGGGTGGCCAACGACACCTTCGCGATACTGCGCACCGGGGTGGCCGAGCCGCGCGGGGTGGCGGTGGTGTGCGGTGCGGGCATCAACTGTGTGGGGATGCTGCCGGACGGGCGGACCGTCCGGTTCCCCGCGGTCGGCCGGATCTCCGGTGACTGGGGCGGCGGTGTGGAGCTGGCCGAGGAGGCGCTGTGGTGGGCGGCACGGGCCGCCGACGGGCGCGGCGAGCCGACCGCCCTGGCCGCGGCGCTGCCCGCGCACTTCGGCCTCGGCTCGATGTACGCGCTGATCGAGGCGCTGCACATGGCGGAGATCGCCGCCATCCGCAAGCACGAGATGGTGCCGCTGCTGTTCCGGGTCGCGGCCGAGGGCGATGCGGTGGCGGTGCGGATCGTGCGGCGGCAGGCCGACGAGGTGGTGGCCCTGGCGTCGGTGGCGCTGGACCGGCTGGGGCTGCTGGCCGAGGAGGTGGCGGTGGTGCTGGGCGGCGGAGTGCTGGCGGCGCGCCATCCGCTGCTGATGGACGGCATCGCCGACCGGCTCGCCGCCGCCGCGCCGAGGGCCGTACCGCACCTGGTCAACGCTCCCCCGGTGCTGGGTGCGGCCCTGCTGGGCCTGGACCGGCTGGCGGCGCCCGAGGAGGCCCGCGCCCGGCTGCGGCGGCACTACGCGGCGGACGTCCCACAACCGAAAGCTACCCAATCAGCCGAAAAATGACGCAAGTTGCCACTAACACCGACTGAAACCGGCTAAATGCTGCTCTATTGCTGGCTGACCGCACCGGGGAACCACCAGGCGGCTACCCGGCGTGATAGCACGGAGGAGACGCGTGGGTGTTGCGGTCAGGGCAAGATCGTAAGAATCACTAGGTAGATGTCAGTCGTGGTGTCCATACTGGCTGGCTGAGAAGAGTTGTTCCCTCGGGGCGGAGAGGGGGCGATGCGCGGTCAGCGCCCATGGGGGAGGGTCAGGGTGACACATACGCAGACCAGCGGTGGCGCTATGTCCGCGTGGCTGCCCGGGCCGCGGCGGGCCGCCTGGGCGGAGGGCGTCGACCGGCTGCGGGACGCGGCGACCACGGAGCCGGGACGGCTGCGGATCATCGGCGCGGTGCTGGCGCTGCTGGTCGTGACGTTCGGCGCGGTGACCGCCTGGCAGATCACCGAGCGGTCCTCGGCCGCCCGTGACGTGGCCTCCCGCAGCGAGCCGCTGAGCGCCGACGCCGCCGAGATCTACCGCTCGCTGGCGGACGCCAACACCACGGCGGCCGACGGCTTCCTGGTCAGCGGCCAGGAACCCGCCGCCGTGCGCCAGCGCTACGAGAGCGACGTGCACACCGCGGCCCAGCTGATAGCCAACGCCGCGGCCAACAGCCAGGGTTCGGCCGACACCCAGAACCAGGTCACCCTGCTCAACCAGCAACTCCCGGTCTACACCGGCCTGGTGGAGACCGCGCGCGCCAACAACCGGCAGGGCCTGCCGCTGGGCGGCGCCTATCTGCGGTACGCCAACGACCAGATGACCGGCACCCTGCTGCCCGCCGCCCAGAAGCTGTACCAGACCGAGACCGGCAGGCTCAACGGCGACTACGCGGCGGCCGAGTCGCTGCCCTGGGCCGCCTGGATACTCGGCCTGCTCGCCCTGGGCGCCCTGGTGTGGGCCCAGCGGCGCACGTACCTGCGCACCAACCGGGTGCTCAACCCCGGCCTGCTGGCGGGCACGGCGGCGGCCGGACTGGCGCTGGTGTGGCTGGTGGCCGGTCACACGGTGGCCCGCAGCGACCTCGGTGACTCCTGGGACCACAGCGGCAGGTCGCTGCAGGTCCTCAACCAGGCCCGGATCGACGCCCTGCAGGCCCGCGGCAACGAGAACCTGACGCTGGTGGCGCGCGGCGCGGGCGCCACCTACGAGGACGCTTACGAGCAGGGCATGAGCACCCTGGACGGGCCGCGCGGCCAGCAGGGCGCGGGCGGCCTGCTGGCCCAGGCGCTCTCGCTCGCCGACGACCCCGGCGGCCGTACCCCCGTCCAGCAGGCCGCCGACGGGGTGGCCCAGTGGCGCTCCCGGCACAACGTGGCCAACAACGATGACAACAACGGCGACTACGACTCCGCCTTGGCGTACGTCATCGGCGGCAAGGACTCCTCGGGCACGGAGGTCACCCAGACCACCGGGCAGTCCTTCGACACGGTGGACCGCAGCCTGCAGCAGGCGGTCGACCATGAGACCGGCGAGTTCGAGCGCGCCGCGGGCGACGCCCGGGACTCGCTGACCGGGCTGCCGGAGGGCGCCGCGGTGCTCGCGGTGCTGGGTGCGGCGGGCGCGGTGCTGGGCATCGGCCGACGGCTCTCGGAGTACAGGTGAGCAGGCCACGGCGGCGAAGCGGCGAAGGGAGCGAGCCGATGAACGGAGCGAGCGGTACCAGAAGGACCTGGCGGCGCCTTCCGCACCGGCGTCCGCGGCTGCGCGGCTGGGGAGGCGTGGCGGCCATGGCGAGCGCGTGCGCCGTCGCGGTCACCGCCACGCTGCTCCCCCTGCTGCCGTGCGACGCGGCGCCGCTGGGCGCCGAGCCGTCCCGCGGCCCTGGTCTGACCCAGGCCCGGCAGGTCTCGGTGGACGACTCGTGCAGCCACCCGGAGGCCAGCCTGCGTCCTTCGTCGGCGTCCGGTGACGCGGTCAAGCGGATACAGCAGCAGGGCTATCTGACCGTCGGCGTGGACCAGAACAGCTATCTGTGGGGGTACCGGGACCCGGAGACCGGCCAGATCGTCGGCTTCGACATCGACCTGGTCAAGGCCATCGCCAGGGACATCCTGGGCAGCGACGCGAAGATCGTCTACCGGACGATCCCGACCGACCAGCGCATCAGCGCCGTTCAGCACCACACGGTGGACATGGTGGTGCGCACCATGTCGATCACCTGCGACCGGATCAAGCAAGTGGCCTTCTCCACCGCGTACTTCCAGATCGGCCAGCAACTGCTGGTGCCCAAGACCGGCACCACGGTCACCGGCTTCGACGACAGCCTGAACGGCAAGACGGTCTGCGCCGCCTCGGGTTCCACCGCCGAGGCTCTGCTGAACAGCCAGCCGCACGGCTCGCGCGTCCTGCGGGTGCCCAACCAACTCGACTGCCTGGTGCGACTGCAACTTGGCCAGGCCGACGCGGTGTTGACGGACAACGCGCTCGCCGCGGGCCAGGCCGCCCAGGACCCCGCCGTACACCTGATCGGCCAGCCGCTCACCCAGGAGACCTACGGCGTGGCGATGAACCTGGCGGACACGGACCTGGTACGCCGGGTGAACAAGGTGCTGGACGACTACCGCTCGGGCGGCGCCAGCAGCCCCTGGATGCAGGCGTACGGCAAGTGGCTGGCGCACAACCTGCCCGGCGTCACCGGCCCTCCGGCACCGCTGTACAAGGACTGAGGCGTTCGGGATGACGGTGGTGCGGATGACAGGGACAAGAGGGGAGTTCGATGGCCGCAGCGGGTCCTAGTGGTCCGGTGATGAGCCGGGAGGAGGTGGACCGCGCACTCGCGCGACTCGGCTCGGAGTACGAGGCCATCGAGTCCTCGCTGCTGGCGCTCCAGGACCATGCGGGCCGCAGGCTGCTCGAGGGGGCCGAGTTGACCGGGGAGACGAAGGAACGGTGGGCCGCCGCCGAACCCGCGATCCCACTGCTGTGGGCGCACTTCGACGCGTACGGCACCGCGCTGAACGCCGCCCGTGAGCTGCGCGGCAGACGCCGCTGGCCGTCGCCCGGCGATCTGGCCGAGCTGACCGATCTGCTGCGCGGCACCGGGGTCACCGTCTCCGGCGGCGCGCTGCCGGATCTGGCCCGCCCGCTCACCGGCCCGGCCCGGCTGAGCGAGCAGATCAGCCTGGAACAGCTCGTGGAGCGGATGAACGGCTGGTACCAGCAGGTCATCGAGGTGGTCTCGGCCTCTGACGCGGTCTGGTCGGCGCTGCCCGCCCGCATCGACCTGCTCTCCGCCGAGGCCCAGCGGGTACGGTCGCTGGCCCGCTCGGTGGGTGTGACGCCGGGCGAGCACCCGGCCGGGGACGACCTGGAGCGGCTGCTCGCCGATCTGGCCGCGCTGCGCGCCGAGGTGGTGGCCGACCCGCTCGCCTTCTGGCTGCCGCCCAGGGGCGGCCGGGGCAACGGCCGCCCGGACACCGGCCGTTACGACCGCGCCGAGCACGAGCTGGAGGACATCCGCCGCGAGGTCGAGGCGGTACTGCACGTACGGGATGACGCCGAGGACCGGCTGCTGCGGCTGCGGGACGTGCTCTCGCGCGCCGACCGTACGCTCGCCGAGGCGCGCGCCGCGCGCGGCGAGGTGCTGGCGAAGATCGCCGCCTCGGAGGTCCCGGCGGTCAACGGCCCCGCCACGGCGCTGCGCGAGCAGTTGGCGGCGGCGGCCGAGCACCACCGGGCGGCCCGCTGGCACCTGCTCTCCCCGCTGCTCGACGACCTGGAGCAACGGGCGGATGAGGAACTCGACCGGGCCCGCGCGTCGTTGACCGCGGTCACCGCGCCGCTCGCGGTCCGGGCCGAGTTGCGTGGCCGGTTGGACGCGTACAAGGCGAAGGCGGCGCGGCACCGGGTGGCGGAGGATCCGCTGCTCGTGGAGCGGTACGACCAGGCACGACGGCTGCTGTGGAGCGCGCCGTGCGACCTGCGGGCGGCGGAGCACGCGGTGCGGCGCTACCAGCAGGCGGTCGCGGAAGTGCTGGTTCCCGGAGGACAAGGCGGTCCGTCGGACCGTGAAGGAGAGACCCGATGAAGTGTGGACGGCCTGGCTGCGCCGGGACGTTGGAGGACGTCGGCGGCGGCGAGCTGTACTGCGACACCTGCGGACTGGCCCCGGCCGCTACCCCGGCCAACAGCGCGACCGCGGGCTCCGCGCCCTCCGTACCGTCCGCCCGCAGCAGTAGCGGAAGCGGTTCTTCAGCGCCCTCGTCGCGCACCTCCGGTTCCACCTCGTCGCGTTCTTCGCGGCGTTCGGTGTCCGGGCGGTTGTCCGGCGCCGTCTCCGGGCGTTCGGTGTCGGTGCGCAGTTCGCGGTCCGGCAGCAGCGGTTCGGCGCGCGGCAGGCTGGGCGCGGGTCTGGTGTCGGTGCCGACGATTCCGCGGCCCGATCCGCGCAGCGCGGTGCTGGCCAACCCGGAGGTCCCGGAGCGCAAGCGGTACTGCAGCAAGTGCGAGGCGCAGGTGGGCCGTTCGCGCGGCGACCGGCCGGGACGCACCGAGGGCTTCTGCACCAAGTGCGGCAACCCGTACTCGTTCACCCCCAAGCTGCGCCCGGGCGATGTGGTGCACGGGCAGTACGAGGTGGTCGGCTGCCTCGCGCACGGCGGCCTCGGCTGGATCTACCTGGCGGTGGACCGGGCGGTCAGTGACCGCTGGGTGGTGCTCAAGGGCCTGTTGGACACCGGGGACGAGGACGCGCTGGCCGCGGCGGTCTCCGAGCGGCGGTTCCTCGCCGAGATCGAGCACCCCAACATCGTCCGCATCTACAACTTCGTGGAACACCTCGACCAGCGCACCGGCACCCTCGACGGCTACATCGTCATGGAGTACGTCGGCGGCAAGTCGCTCAAGGAGATCGCCAACGACCGCCGTGCCGCGGACGGCCGGCGCGAGCCGCTGCCGGTGGAGCAGGCGATCGCCTACGGCATCGAGGCACTTGAGGCCCTCGGCCATCTGCACAGCCGCAACCTGCTGTACTGCGACTTCAAGGTGGACAACGCGATCCAGCAGGAGGACCGGCTCAAGCTGATCGACATGGGCGCGGTCCGGCGGATGGACGACACGGACAGCCCGATCTACGGCACCATCGGCTACCAGGCGCCGGAGGTCGCCGAGGTCGGCCCGTCCGTCGCCTCCGACCTCTACACGGTCGCCCGCACCCTCGCCGTGCTCACCTTCGACTTCCAGGGCTACACCAACGTCTTCGCCGACAGCCTGCCCGATCCGGAGCACATCGAGGTCTTCTCCAGGTACGAGTCGTTCTACCGGCTGCTGGTGCGCGCCACCGACCCCGACCCCGGGCGGCGGTTCTCCTCGGCGGACGAGATGGCCGAGCAGCTCACCGGTGTGCTGCGCGAGGTCGTGGCGCTGCGCACCGGCAAGCCGCGCCCGGCGCTGTCCACGCTGTTCGGCACCGAACTGCGGGTGGTGGACACCGAGTTGGTGGCGCCGCGCGAGGGCGATGTGTCGGTGTTGGGTGCCAGGCCGCTGTCCGCCACGGGCTTCGGTCTGCCGCGGCTGCCCCGCGCGGGCAAGGCACCGGCGGGTGGCGGCCAGCCGCCAGCGGTACCCGGGCAGCGGGCGGCTTCGTACCCCGCCGCCGGAACCGGCGCCACCGCGCAGGCGGCGGGCCAACTGCCGGGCGCCGCCACGCCGGAGGCCTTCGGCCCCAACTGCCCGCACATGTTCAACGCGGGCGGCGGGGGCGGCGCGGGCGCCCCCGCCATCACCGTGCCGCTCGACGCGCACGCCGCCGCGCTGACGCTGCCGGTACCGCTGGTGGACCCGGGCGACCCCAACGCCGGTTTCCTGGCCGGTCTGTTGGCGGCGGCGCCCGGCGAGTTGATCGCGGCGCTGGGCGCGGCGCCCACCGACTCGGTGGAGAAGCGGCTGCGGGAACTGCGCGCCCGGCTGGAGATGGGCGACCGGGCCAACGCCGCACAGGCCCTGAGCGCGCTGGAGGAGCAGCATCCGGACGACTGGCGGGTGGTGTGGTACCGCGGGCTGTGGGCGCTCACCGAGGGCGACCACGAGACCGCGGCGCTCGCCTTCGACGCGGTCTACGACGCGTTCCCCGGCGAGTGCGCGCCCAAGCTGGCGCTGGGCATCTGCGCCGAGGTGCTGGGCCAGTTGGACAACGCCGCCGAGTACTACGGACTGGTGTGGGCCACCGACCAGGCGTACGTCAGCGCGGCGTTCGGTCTCGCCCGGGTGCGGCTGGCGGCGGGCGACCGGGCCGCCGCGGTGCGCGCCCTGGAGTCGATCCCGGAGTCCTCGATCCACTACACCGCGGCCCGGGTGGCCGCGGTGCGCGCCCGGCTGCGCGCCCGCTGCGCCCAGGACCCGCTGCTGGACGATCTGGCCGCCGCCTCCGGGCAGGTGGAGAAGCTGGGCACACTGGGTCTCGACGCGGTACGCCGCGAGGAGTTGGCGACCGAGGTGCTGGGCAGCGCCCTCGACTGGGTGTTGGCGGGCCGGCACGGCACCCCGAGCGGTACGGTGCAGATCGCCCTGCTGGGCAACGCCGTCGAAGAGCGCGAACTGCGCTTCGGCCTCGAACGCTCGTACCGTGTCCTGGCCCGGCTCGCCCAGCGCGGCGAGGAAAGGATCGAACTGGTGGAGCGGGCCAACCGCTTCCGCCCCCGGACGTGGGTGTAGCCAATGCCGCAACTGACCGTCTGCCCGTCCTGTGCCGAACGGCTGGAACCCGAGGACAAGTTCTGCGGCAACTGCGGTACGGACCTGGCCGCCGCGGCGGTCGCGTCCGCCCGCAAACCGTGGCAGCCGCCAGCCCACGCGGACGGCTCGCTGGTCGCCCCCCGCACCGGCGAGCCGGCCGCCGGGCGCCCGGCACCGGGATACGGTCCGCCGCCGCCCCGCCAGGAGCCGGACACCGCGCCCGGTGACTACGGGCTGGCGCCGCCCGAGTTGTCCGCGGCCGCCACGCCGTACCAGGCGCCGCGGCCGGAGCACTCGGCACCGGGCGTGGTGCCGCGGGCGGGGGCCACCGATCCGCGCGAGGTGCTGCTGACCGAGGGGGACTCCCCGGCCCGGCCGTGCGTGGCCTGCGGCACCGGCACGGTGGACCCCGACGGTTACTGCGGGCACTGCGGGCACGCCCAGCCGCGCGAACGCGACCACATGGAGGAGGAGTTGGCCGGGGTCGCCGCGGTCACCGACCGTGGGCTGAGGCACCACCGCAACGAGGACGCCTTCGCGGTCTGCACGGTCGACCTGCCGGACGGCGGTCCGGCGGTGGTCGCGGTGGTCTGCGACGGTGTGTCCTCCGCGGCCCGCCCGGACGAGGCGTCGGCCGCCGCCGCCCGGTCGGCGAGCGCGTCGCTGCGCACCGCGCTGGCGGACGGCACGGCGCCACGGGAGGCGATGCACCAGGCGCTGCTCACGGCCGCCGAGGCGGTCAACTCCCTTGCCGACGACCATGATCCGGACCCGGACGCGAACGCTCCTGCCTGTACCTGCGTCAGCGCCATCACCACCGGTGATCTGCTCACCGTCGGCTGGATCGGCGACAGCCGCGCGTACTGGATCCCGGACGACCGCACCGGCGAGCAGCCCGCCCGGCTCACCGAGGACGACTCCTGGGCGGCCCGGATGGTCGAGGCAGGACTGATGTCCGAGGCCGAGGCGTACGCGGATGTCAGGGCCCACGCCATCACCGGCTGGCTCGGCGCGGACGCGGTGGAACTAGACCCGCACACCGCGTCGTTCCAGCCCGACCGGCCCGGTGTGGTGATCGTGTGCACCGACGGGCTGTGGAACTACGCGGAGTCCGCGGCCGAGTTGGCCGCCGTCGTTCCGGCGGACGCCCGCGAGCATCCGCTGCGCAGCGCGCGGACCCTGGTGGGTGTGGCGCTCGACGGCGGCGGCCACGACAACGTCACGGTCGCGGTGCTGCCGTTCCCCACGCCGCAACCCGGCTGATCGCGGTGTGCGTTCCGTTTCCGTACCCCGCCGCGCACTGATGCGCCACTCGCTGACACAAGGGTCAAGGAGCCCGTCGATGGCCAACTTTTCCAAGTCGCCCGTTCCGCAGTTCACCGCCGAGGTCTACCAGAACGAGTACCTGCCGGAAGGCGCCGGTGAGGTCAACGCGATCGTCACCGTGACGTCCACCGGCGGCGGCACCACGGGCAGCCACCCGGGAGCCAGCGCGTCCAGCGCCGCCGTGGTGATCATGGTGGACTGCTCGGGTTCCATGGACTACCCACCGACCAAGATGCGCAACGCCCGGGAGGCCACCGCCGCCGCGATCGACACCATTCGCGACGGCGTGGCGTTCGCGGTGGTCGCGGGCACCCACAAGGCCGAGGAGGTCTATCCCGGCAACGGGCGGACGGCGATCGCCGATCCGGCCACCCGGGAGCAGGCCAAGCAGGCGCTGCGCAAGCTCAAGCCGAGCGGTGGCACCGCGATCGGCACCTGGCTGCGGCTCGCCGACCGGCTGCTGTCCTCGGCCGACGTGGCGATACGCCACGGCATCCTGCTCACCGACGGCCGCAACGAGCATGAGAAGCCGGAGGAGTTGCGGGCCGCGCTGGACGACTGCGCCGGACGCTTCACCTGTGACTGCCGCGGCGTCGGCACCGACTGGGAGGTCAAGGAGGTCACCGGGATCGCCTCGGCGCTGCTCGGCACCGCCGACATCGTCGCCGATCCGTCCGGTCTGGAAGCGGACTTCCGGCAGATGATGGAGACCGCGATGGGCAAGGAGGTCGCCGATGTCAGCCTGCGGCTGTGGACTCCGAAGGGCACCCGGATCAAGTACGTCAAGCAAGTGGCCCCCACCGTCGAGGAGTTGACCGACCGGCGGGTCGAGGCCGGGCCACGGGCCGGGGACTACCCGACCGGTTCCTGGGGCGACGAGTCGCGCGACTACCACGTCTGCGTGGAGGTGCCGCCCGCCGGGGTGGGACAGGAGATGCTGGCGGCGCGGGTCTCACTGGTGCTGCCGTCGGCGGACGGCGGTGCGCCGCAGGTGCTGAGCCAGGGCCTGGTGCGCGCGGTGTGGACCGACGACATGGCCGCCTCCACCAAGATCAACGCACAGGTCGCGCACTACACGGGCCAGGCCGAACTGGCCCAGGTGATCCAACAGGGCCTGGAAGCCCGCAAGGCGGGCGATCTCGACACGGCCACCTCCAAACTGGGACGCGCGGTGCAACTCGCCACGGAATCCGGCAATGAGGACACCGCGAAGCTGCTGGCGAAGGTGGTGGACGTGGTCGATGTGGCGACAGGTACTGTGCGGCTGAAGCAGAAGGTCGCGGACGCCGACGAGATGACGTTGGAGACGCGGTCCACGAAGACCGTCCGAGTGAAGAAGTAGGCACCTGGGCACACTTGGGTGCGATGGGAGGGGGACTCGACCACATGCCGACCTGTCCTAACGGGCACCAGTCGTTGAGCGACGACTGGTGCGAGGTGTGCGGGCTGCGCATGTCCGCGCCCGCGGCCGGCCCCGGTGTGCCCGCGCCAGCCTCTTCGCCGTCCGCCACCGTCACGGCCGACCCGGAAGCGACGATGGCCGCCGAGCACTGCCCGAGCTGCGGCACGTTGCGCGAGGGGCAGGCGGCGTTCTGCGAGGAGTGCCGCTACAACTTCCTCAGCCACACCGCGTCGTCCCTACCGCCACCGCCCCCTCCGCCGTACGTGCGGCCCGACTATCCGCCGCCGTACGAGCGGACGAGTTCACGGCCCTCGCAGATGAACCGCCCCGCGGAACCGCTGCCGCCGAACGCCACGATCTCCGGTGAGGTCGAGTCCGGGGACGACGGCGACTTCCTGCTGTCCCCACCGAGCGGTGGCAGCGCCTCCGCCGCCGCGGCGCCCGAACCGCCGGTACGGCAGGAGCAGTCCGTGCTGCCGGGGCGGGATCCGGCGGTCACCACGTGGACCGCGATCGTGGCCGCGGACCGGGAGTACTTCACGGCGATGATGGCGCGCAGCGAGGCCGACGGCTCGGGGCTGTACTTTCCCACCTACTCGCCGGAGCAGTACGTCCCGCTGACCAGCGCCCAGGTCACCATCGGCCGCCGCAGGCACAGCACCGGCGAGGCGCCGGACATCGACCTGTCGCGTCCCCCGGAGGATCCGGGCGTCTCGCACAAGCACGCCGTGCTGGTCCGCAAGCCGGACGGCGGCTGGTCGGTGGTCGACCAGAACTCCACCAACGGCACCACGCTGAACGGGGGCGCCGACCCCATAACGCCGTACCAGCCGGTCGACTTGGCGGACGGCGACCGGGTCCACGTCGGCGCCTGGACGACGATCACCCTGCGGCGGGGATAGCTTCCGGCGTTCCACGCTGGCGGGGGCCGGGGGCGCAGCGCCGGAGTTCGGCCTCCGCGCGGGGGTGGGAGGCGAGGGGTCTGGGGGCCGCAGCCCCCGGAAGATCCCCCGCGGCGGGGGGCAACCACAACGGGCGAGCAACCGCAACGACGGAGCCCGGCGGTGCCGAACCATCCTCAGCCAAGCGGCCACACACACGGCCCGTCGGGCGCGTCAAGCCACGCCCACTGGCGCGAGCCGGAAACGCTCACCCCGAACCGCGCCCGGCGCGGAAACCGCTCCCGCCGCCAGAGGCGGTAGCTGTCCTCGACCACCGCCCACAGATCGCGCGGCCCGGAGACCAGCACCGTGCCGTCGCGCTGCGCCCGCACCGTGGAGCCGTCCGGCGCGGCGATCGCCACGCCGCCACCGCCGAAGGCCCAACTGACCTCCAACTCCCCCGCCGACAACGCCAGTACGAACCGGAACACGTCGTCGTCCAGCACCACCGGCGGCACATTGGTGCCGCGCACCCGCCCGTCCTCCCCCACCGGCGCGGGCAGCGGATGCGGTGGGGCGCCGGATCCGCGCAGCGCCACGAAGTACGCGGGAGTGTCCAGGAAGCGCCCCTCGGCGTGCGCGGCGTCGGTGACCCGCAGCGCGGCCAGCCCGTCCGCGATCGGCGCCAGCACCATGCCGCCCGGTCGGCACTGCCGCAGCCAGGCTTCGGGCACCGAGGCCAGCTCGCAGGTCGCCATGATCCGGTCGAACGGCGCCCGTTCATGGCAGCCGAGCGCGCCGTCCCCGGTGAGCACGGTGACCCGGCCGCGTCCCTGGGAGACGAAGCCGACAGCGGCCAGATGGTCGCGGGCGGCGTCGGTGATCTCCTCCTCCAGGTCGACGGTGGTGACCGCGCAGCCGCCGAGACGGTGTGCGAGCAGGGCCGCGTTGTAGCCGGTCCCGGTACCGATTTCGAGTACCGCCTGGCCCTGCTGTACCTCCAGCGCCTCCAGCATCATCGCCATCAACGACGGTTGGCTGCTCGACGAGACCAACTGGCCCTCTTGGACCCGGGTGACCAGCGGTATGTCCTCGTACGCCCCGGCGAGCCAGCGGGCCCTGCGGCGCGGGTCCGGATCGTCCGCGGCCAGCCGGTCCCAGCCCCGGCCACCGGGGTACGGGCGGTAGTAGTACGGCACGAACACATGCCGCGGCACCTGCTCGAACGCGGTGCGCCACGCGGGGTCACGCAGGGTACCGGCGTCCAAGATCCGCCGTACCAGCCGTGCCCGCAGCAGGCCCGCGGTGCGCGCCCAACGGTCCGAGTCCACGCTTCCACTGTGGTACCGGCGGACCCAGGACCCAAGTCGTCCGTCGCGCCATCTGCGACCATGGAGGGACGCCGCGAATCGGAAAGCGATGGCAAGGAAGGTTTCAGTGACCGAGATCCCGCGCGGAACGGTACAGCAGCAGACGTTCTACGAGGCCGTCGGCGGTGAGCCGACCTTCCGCCGCCTGGTGCACCGCTTCTACGAGGGGGTGGCGCAGGACCCTGTCCTGCGCGCGATGTACCCCGAGGAGGACCTCGGCCCGGCGGAGGAGCGGCTCACGCTGTTCCTCATGCAGTACTGGGGCGGTCCCCGCACCTACAGCGAGAACCGCGGCCACCCCCGGCTGCGGATGCGGCACGTCCCGTTCCAGGTCGACCGCGCCGCGCATGACGCATGGCTCGCGCACATGCGGGTGGCGGTGGATGAGGCCGGGCTGGCCCCCGAGCATGAGCGCCAGCTGTGGGACTACCTGGTCTACGCGGCCGCGTCCATGATCAACACGCCCGGCTGAGCGGCTCCTTCCCACCGCGGGCATGCCCCCAGCCTCTTGTCCGGGGCAAGCCCCAGGCCCCTGCGGCGGAGCCGCACGTTCTCAGCCGCCCCGCCGAGACACCGAGCAACCACAACCACCACGTCGGAGCCCGGCGGTGCCGGACCAGCCGCAGCCCGCAGAGAGGCGAACAGGCCACAAAAGGCGCCAAGCGGCGAAAAGGGAAGGCCTCAGGGGCGCAAAGGCCACAAGGGGCGGCCCACCAACGCGGTCGCGGCCGCTAAACCGGACTGACCACCAGCCCCAGGCCGGAGGCACGCCGAACGACCACCGACCCGTACGCCGTACCGAGCCGCAACCAAGGCCCGGAAGTGAAGAGTCCCGGGCCGTCGGCGGGTGCCGCCCCGCCGCCTCCGGCGGAAACCCGCACCGGACGCAGGAACCCCAGCGCATGCGCGGCATGCACCGCCCGAAGCGGCAACTCCGTCTCCCCGAGGCTCCGGGACCAAACCTGCGCGGCGAGCGCGTCAAGCTCGCCGCGCGTCCGCTTCTCCGGGTCCAACGCCTCGGTGCGCGCCCGGAATTCGGCGATGACCCCGGCCGCCGCCTCCCGCAGCTGCTCCGCGTCCAGCTCGGCGATCCGCCGCCAACCGCGGCGCGGCGGCAGCACACCGGCCCAGGACGGGCCGGTCACTCCCGGCGGTACGGTGGCCGTGGCCGCCGACTCGTCGACGGCGTCCAGGAATTGGCCCGCCGAGACCGTCGCGTCGCACTCGCACGGATCGGCCAGCGCGCAGGTCCGCACCGCCAGTACGCCGCCGAACGGCGGCTGGCCGAAGACCGCGAGCGCCCGGCCCGCCACCTGCAGCCGTACCACCGCGGACTTGTCCCAGCGCAGCAGGCGGACCAGGAAGGCGGCGAGATCCGCCGCCTCCCCGGTGTCGGCCAGCCGCAGCTGGCTGGGCAGCTGCGTCATACCGCGACGGCCTCCTCCGTGCGCTCGTCGTCGCGGTAGGTCTCCAGGAAGGCGCGTTCCTCGGCCGTGACGCGGCGTGGCCGCCCCGCGGCGAGGTTGTACGGGACCACGACCGTCGTCGCCCGCACGTACACGTGCTCCTCGTCCTTGACCTCGTACGAGTAGTGCACCGACGCGGCGCTGATCTTCGTCACCCAGGTCTCCACGGTCACCGGCTCGTACCGGTGGACCAGCGGACGCAGATAGTCGATCTCGTGCCGGGCCACCACGGACCCCCCGGCGAAGGAGTCACTGCCTTCGCCGGGCGCCAGGCGGAACGTGAGGTCGATCCGCGCCTCCTCCAGGTAGCGGATGAAGACCGCGTTGTTGACATGGCCGAAGGCGTCCATGTCCGACCAACGCAGCGGGCAACGGTAGACGTGACGGGCCATCCCCCTGTCTCCGCCCCTCAGCCCCGGGTGAGCTTCTTGTAGGTGGCACGGTGCGGACGCGCCGCCTCCGGGCCAAGCCGCTCGATCTTGTTCTTCTCGTAGGACTCGAAGTTGCCCTCGAACCAGAACCACTTGGAGTTGCCCTCGTAGGCGAGGATGTGGGTGGCGATCCGGTCCAGGAACCAGCGGTCGTGGGAGACGACCACGGCGCAGCCGGGGAAGTCCAGCAGCGCGTTCTCCAGCGAGGAGAGCGTCTCGACGTCCAGGTCGTTGGTCGGCTCGTCGAGCAGCAGCAGGTTGCCGCCCTGCTTGAGGGTGAGCGCCAGGTTGAGCCGGTTGCGCTCACCGCCGGACAGCACGCCCGCGGGCTTCTGCTGGTCCGGGCCCTTGAAGCCGAACGCCGACACATAGGCGCGGGACGGCATCTCGACCTGGCCGACGTTGATGTAGTCCAGCTCGTCGGAGACGACCGCCCACAGCGTCTTCTTCGGGTCGATGTTGGCGCGCGTCTGGTCGACGTAGGAGATCTTGACCGTGTCGCCGACCTTGATGTCGCCGGAGTCCGGGGTCTCCAGACCCTGGATCATCTTGAACAGCGTGGTCTTGCCCGCGCCGTTCGGGCCGATGACGCCGACGATGCCGTTGCGCGGCAGGGTGAACGACAGGTCGTCGATGAGTACCTTCTCACCGAACGCCTTGGAGAGGTTGTTCACCTCGACCACCACATTGCCAAGCCGCGGGCCCGGCGGAATCTGGATCTCCTCGAAGTCCAGCTTCCGCATCTTCTCGGCCTCGGCGGCCATCTCCTCGTAACGGGCCAGTCGCGCCTTGGACTTGGCCTGCCGCCCCTTGGCGTTGGAGCGGACCCACTCCAGCTCATCCTTGAGGCGCTTCTGCCGCTTGGCGTCCTTCTGGCCCTCGACCTTGAGGCGGGAGGCCTTCTTCTCCAGGTACGTGGAGTAGTTGCCCTCGTACGGGTGGGCGCGGCCGCGGTCCAGCTCCAGGATCCACTCGGCGACGTTGTCCAGGAAGTACCGGTCGTGGGTGACGGCGACGACGGTGCCCGCGTACTTGGCCAGGTGCTGCTCCAGCCACTGCACGGACTCGGCGTCCAGGTGGTTGGTGGGCTCGTCGAGCAGCAGCAGGTCGGGCGCCTCGAGCAGCAGCTTGCACAGCGCGACCCGGCGCTTCTCACCGCCGGAGAGGTTGGTCACCGGCCAGTCGCCGGGCGGGCACCCCAGGGCGTCCATGGCCTGCTCCAGCTGGGCGTCGAGGTCCCAGGCGTTGGCGTGGTCGAGCTGCTCTTGGAGCTTGCCCATCTCCTCCAGCAGCGCGTCGGAGTAGTCGGTCGCCATCTGCTCGGCGATCTCGTTGAACCGGTCGAGCTTGGCCTTGGTCTCGGCCACGCCGTCCTGCACGTTCTCCAGCACGGTCTTGGTCTCGTCCAGCGGCGGCTCCTGGAGCAGCATGCCGACCGAGTAACCGGGCGAGAGGAACGCGTCGCCGTTGGAGGGCTGCTCAAGACCGGCCATGATCTTGAGCACCGTGGACTTACCGGCTCCGTTCGGGCCCACGACGCCGATCTTCGCTCCGGGCAGGAAGCTCAGGGTCACATCGTCGAGGATCACCTTGTCGCCGTGCGCCTTACGCGCCTTGCGCATGGTGTAGATGTACTCAGCCAACTTAAAACCGTCCGGCAGATCTGGGAGTGGGCAGATACACCCCATCTTGCCGTACGCGCTGGGCGGGGCGGAAACGCGATCGGGAGCGGTGCCGCGGTGGTCGGCTTCCGCGGGCCCAGAACGCCGAAAGCCCCGGCACACGTGGAGTGTGCCGGGGCCTTGGCCTACCGGGCCGGATTACCGGTCAGTGATCACTGGTCGGCCGTGGGCGACTTCCGCTTGCGCAGGAAGAAGACCGTGCCGCCGCCGATCACCACGAGGGCGACGGCCGCGCCCGCGATGTACGGGGTGGCGTTGCTGCTACCGGTCTCGGCGAGGTTGCCGCCACCGGTGCTGTTGCCGCCGGTCGAGGACGGCGTGCTCGGGGCCGGGGACGGGCTGGTGCCGCTGCCGCTGCCGCTGCCAGCGGTCTTGCAGTTGAGGGTGCCGCTGAAGGTCTTGGAGAAGCCCTTCGGGCCGGTGATGGTGATCTTGTAGCTCTGGCCTTCCTTCACCGGCACGGTGACGGTCTGCTCCTTGCCCGCGCCGATGGTGTACTGCTTGCCCGCGAGCTGGAAGGTGAAGGCCTGGTCGCCCTTGTTGCTGGCGGTGACGTCCACGCCGCCCTTGGCGCAGTCGACCATGGCGGACAGCGCCGGGATCGCACCCTTCTTGGCCCAGGTGGCGGTGGCCTGCGCGCTGACCGTGCTGTCGCTGGAACCGGCCAGGATCTGCACCTGGCTGACCTTGTACTGGCCCACGCCGGTGAACACCCGACCGACCGGGACCTGGGTGGTCGCCTGCACGGTCAGCGAGGCGTTGCCGTCCGGCGTACCGGCCGGAACGTTGAAGTACAGCTGTGAGCCGTCGGTCGCGGTGGTGACCGGCTTGCCGTTCTTGTCGACCACCTTCACACCGCTCGGCGCGGCCTGCGGGTTCAGGCTGACCTGGGCGGTCTTGGCGTCGGTGTGCACGGTGACCGGGCCGATCCGGCTGCCGGACTTACCGGAGACAGCGGGCGTGAGGGACAGCGACGCCTGGGGCTCCGAGCTGTTCTTGGCGTGCCCGAAGAGGTAGTCGGCTAGCTTCTCCGCGTCGGGGTTGTCCGCGGTGACCGACGAGGAGTCGGTGTTCATGTGGTCCGAGTACCGCCAGATGGCGACCTGGGTACCGGCGGCGGCGAGCTGCGGGGTGAGCGACTGGACGCCCGCCTCCTGCGCCAGCGCGTTGAGGTCGTTCACCTGCGGGTAGGAGTTCTGCAGGATCCACTTGATCTTGCCCGCGTCGGGGTTCTCGCCGAGCGAGGAGGCGCCCCAGGCGACCTCCTGGTACTTGGCGCTGTCCTGCGTGGGGTTGTGGATGTCGATGCAGTACGTCTGGATGGAGCCGCCGCCGTCGACTGACATCTCGAACAGACCGGCACCGACATGCTCGTCGTGGCCGTTCTCGTGAATCGTGGCCGTGTCGGCGGTCTTCAGACCACCGAGCGTGGCGGTGGCGCCGCCCGCAGCCGAGGCGGAACCGTCAGCGACCGCCGGACCAGCGCCCATGATCGAACCAGCGGCTACCAGGCCGGATGCCAGCACAGCGGCGGCAAGGCGGGCAGTGCGCCGCCTCCCTACAGTGAACATGGATTTCCCCTCCGGGCGAGACAGGAGTGTTGACGGGGCTGTCTCGCCAGCCAGATCCGATCCCCCGTGGCTACCCGACGGATCCTAGGAACCAAACGCACCGGCACCACCGCCAATCCCATTCGATAATCGATCCGAATCTGAATCGTTATCCAAATCACGCATGATCCTGGAATTATCGATAAATCCGCCGGGCAGCTTCACCTCAGCTATTTCCCAAGAATTGCCGCAAATGGCCTCCAAATTCTGCATGACTGCATTCAACGCTTGATCTGCTGACGAACGGTGTGGAAGTGGATCTAGGTGATGATCCAGACGCTCGGAGCGGTGCCAGCTCTCAGAACGGTGCCAGCTCCAGCTGCGAGGTCTCCGCCGGTGAGGCTTCCGGCCGCTCCGTCCCGGTCCGGGCGGGCTCGGTCTGCTCGGGGTCGGGCCGTTCGGCTTCAGGGCCTTCGAGATCCGGCGGCTTCGCTTCCGTCCGCGTGGGCTCAGTTGCCTGATCCGGCTGCCTTTCCGGCGCGGTCTGGCGCGACTTGACCATCCGTCGGAACGCTGCCGTCCCCCGGGTCAGGTCATGGCCGACCGTCACCGCGTCGATGTCCGCCGACACATAGCTGTGGCCCCGGTCCTCCCGCTCCCGTACCCGCAACCGCCCCTGCACGACCAGCGGTTCACCGATGCCCACCGAGGCCGCCACGTTCTCGCCCAACGACCGCCAAGCCCACACCGTGTAGAAACTGGTGTGCCCGTCGGCCCACCGCTCCCCCGCGCGGTCATAGCGCCGCTCCGTCGTAGCCAGCCGGAAGCGGGTCACCGCCGCGCCCGTCGCCGTCACCTTCAACTCCGGCCGCGTGGCCGCCTTTCCCACCACCGTCACCAGCGTCTCGCCCAGACTCATGACTGCGTCCCTCCTTGTGCTCTTCCTCTGCCGAGTGGTTGGCACCAGCGTGCACCCGCCGGAAGGCACCCGCGGCGGGTGAGGGGAAATCTGTGGATCACCGACCGATTGTGGATAACTCGCTTACCCGAAGGGGTGGTTCACCGCCCCGCCCAGCGGCAATTCCCACCCCGTCAGCGCCCCGCCACCACGCCATACCGCTCCCGTACCTCCCGGTACCGCAGCAGCTCGGCGGACATCGACTCCAGCACCAGCGCCTGGCCGCACTCGGCAGCCGCCTCCCGCAACCGCGCCTCCGTACCCCGCCCGAAGCGCCGCGCGGCCCCCCGTCCGCCCACCCGGCACAGCCACGCCAGCACCGGCCCGCCCAACACGCCAACCCCCAAAACCATCTCGGCGACCCACAGCGGCACCCACCCCCACAGCGCGCCCGCCACGACCCCCAGCACCCCGACCACCGCAAGCGCCAGCAGCGCCCGCTGCGCCGCGGCGGCCGTGGACCACCACCGCGGAAGCTCCAACTCCGCTTCCTCCGCGCGAGCCGCCGCCTCGTCCAGCGCTTCGGGCAGATCCCGAGCCCCCCGCAGCGCGGCCTCGTGCACCGCCCGCGCCCACGGCTCGGGCAGCCCGTCCGCCGCCGCGTCCGCGACGTCCCGTACCGCCTGCGCCACCACCGGGCGGGCCGCCAGCAGCGGCTCGTCGCACCGACCTTGGCCGGGGGCGGCCGATCCGCGGCGCCGGGTCAGCAGCCGGGTCCACGGCACCCCGCAGGCCCGTGCGGCGGCCGTATGCCACTCCTGTTCAGCCGCCTGCCCGACCGCCGCCGCGCCGACCGCGTCCGCGAGCCGGTCAGCGAACACCTCGCACGCCGCCTCCGTCAACCCCTCGGCGCGGTCACCGACGTAGACCGGGCGCAGCTCCGCCGCCGTCCGGTCGACGTCGGCCGCCAACCGGCGGTTGGCCGCGCCGTGTTCCGCGACGAGCTGACCGATCGCCGCCCGTACCTCCGCGACGCCCGCTCCGGTGACCGCCGAGGCGGCCAGCACGACCGCGCCCGCCTCGCCGTGCTCGCCCACCGCGATGCCGTCCTCATCCAGCAGCCCGCGCAGGTCGTCCAGTACCTGCTCCGCGGCGTGCGCCGGAAGCCGGTCCACCTGGTTCAGCACCACAAGGGTGACGTCGGCGTGTCCGGCCATCGGGCGCAGGTAGCGCTCGTGCAGCACGGCGTCCGCGTACTTCTCCGGATCAACTACCCACACCACCACGTCCACCAGCTGCAACAGCCGGTCCACCTGGTGGCGGTGGCCGAACGCGGCCGAGTCATGATCAGGCAGGTCGAGGAGCACGAGGCCCTTCATGGCGTCGTTGCCCGCGCTGTCCATTCCCAGTCGGGTGTGCACTCCGTCCAGCAGACTGCGGCGCGCGAAGCGGGAGTCGTGCGGGATGCCCAGCCGGTCGAGCAGCGGTTCTGCGCCGTGCGCGTCCCAAACATAGGCAAGGGGTGAAGCCGTGGTCGGCCGGCGCACGCCGACCTCGGCCAGCTCCAAGCCGGTAAGGGCGTTGAACAGTGAGGACTTGCCGCTGCCGGTGGCGCCCGCCAGGGCGACGACGGTGTGGCCGAGGGAGAGCCTGCGCCGCTCGGCCACCCGGTCCAGCAGCGTGCCCGCGTCGGCCAACATGTCCGCATCGACCCGGCTGCGGGACAACCCCAGCAGCTCACCCAGCGCGTCGACGCGCTGCTGCAACAGGTCACCGGAGTTCCCAACAGCCGCTCGCACAGTGCTCAACTCACCTTCCGCAGTACGGAGAACGTGGCGATCAAGGCGGCCTGCTGGCGCGGCGAGACCTCCAGGGCATCGAGCGGGGCCAGCCGCCGTTCGCGTTCCGCGCGCAGCAACTCGTCCACCATGGTGGTGAGTTCGTCCGCCGCACGATCGCGCATCCGCAACGCCGCCAGCGCGCCCAGCCGTTCGGCAAGCCGCTCCCCCGCGCCCCGGCCGCGCCGCCCGCCCAGCAGCGCCACGCCGAGCAGCACGGCGGTGTCCTCTGGGTCGACGGGAGCCCGCTCCCCGTCCCGGGCGAACCGCGCTTCCTCGTAGGCGAGGTCGATGAGCGAGGTGCACCACCGCTCCACCGCATCGCGGATACGTTCCGTCAGGCCGTCCTCGCCGTCGTCCCGCGGCACTGGCAAGACCACCTCGGCCGGATCCAGCCGCCACCGCCGCGCCGCGGTCTCGTCCGCCTGGTCAACCGCCGTACGCAGCAGCGCCGCACACCCGTCGGCCAGCGCGCCGCGCAGCGCCTCGGGCCCGCAGGCCGGGTACCCGCGCCAGCGCGCCAGCGCCGCCCCGCACAGCACATCACCGCGCGCCACCGCCTCGGCGACCCGCTCGGCGGCGCCGCGGTAGGCCGCGGCCACATGACCGGTGAGGCGCACCACGGCCGCGTGCTGCGCCGCCGACGCCCCGGCCAGCGCGGGCATCCGGCGGCGCAGCGAGTTCAGCACCCCCCTGGCGGTACGGCGGGCCGCCGCGTCCCGGGCGACGGCGTCCTGCGCGCAGTGCCGCAGCCACTCGCCCAGTCCGTGCACGGCGGTACGCGGCAACAACCCGCCGCCGTCGGCCGATTCCGGGAGTTCTGGGACCGTGAAGCGGGGTACGTCGCCGAGTCCGGCCTTCGTCAACAGCGCGGCGTAGTGCCGTGAGACTTCGTCAGCGATCTGGTGCGGCACCCGGTCGAGCACGGTGCCCAGAGCCACGTCGTACTCCTTGGCGGACCGCAGCAGGTGCCAGGGCAGCGCGTCCGCGTAGCGGGCGGCGGTGGTGACGAGGATCCAGATGTCGGCGGCGCAGATGAGCTGGGCGGCGAGTTCGCGGTTGGCGGTGACGAGCGAGTCGACGTCGGGCGCGTCGAGCAGGGCCAGCCCCGGTGGCAGCGCATCGGCGGTCTCCAGCCGCAGGTACGGCTGCCCGGCGGCGCGGCGCGCGGCTTCCTGCCGCTTGTGCCGGTGGTCCGGGTCCCACCAGTCCTGACGCGGCAGACCCGCTACGCCCTCCCGCGCAAAGCCCGGCAGGATCCGGGGGTCCGCGAACCATTCCCGGTCCCGTGGATGGCATACGAGCACCGGCGTGCGGGTAGTGGGGCGCAGGACCCCGGCCTCACTCACCCGCCGTCCCACCAGGGAATTGACCAGCGTTGACTTTCCGGCACCAGTCGATCCGCCGACCACCGCGAGCAGTGGCGCCTGCGGCGCGCGCAGCCGCGGCATCAGGTAGTCGTCCAGCTGCGCCAGCAGTTCCTGCCGGTCCCGCCGTGCCCGCGACGCGCCCGGCAGCGGCAGCGGAAATCGCGCGGCGTCGACGTGGTCGCGCATCAGCGACAGCGCTTCGATCAGTCCAGGCCGTACGTCGAGGATCGCCACATGCGAAGAATGCCCAATTTTGTCCACTTTTTGAAGCGTGTCTTGCCCCTGTCCGCCCCCTTCGACCCACCCAGCCGAGCCTTGACACGCCGGTGACTCCTGGGGCGCCGGCATAACGAGTGCACAACACCCGCCACGCGAGACGTCAAAAACGCTGCGAAATTCGGACTACCCTGCGATTATCAGATCGCTTCACCGAACCTACACAACGTGTCGTGGACGTGAAGCAACCGGCCTGAGGTCCGCAGCCCTCTATCCTTGTCCCCGGCAAGGTCACGGAACCACCGAGCCCGCCAGTACCACGGCCCGCACGGTCGGAACCGCAGGCACACCGGGGACGGACACAGCCGCGGCCGCAGCCCGGCCCCCGTAGCTCAGCGGATAGAGCAGGCGCCTTCTAAGCGCTTGGCCGCAGGTTCGAGTCCTGCCGGGGGCACAAGTCTCCGCCCTCCCGCTTGGGAGGGCTTTTTGCTGGTCAGGGCGGGTTCCGGTCGACACGAGGCAGCCCCGGACGCCCCCATGATGATCAAGGGCAGACTCCGGGGCTGTCCGGCTGTCACCGGGTTTTCGCGGGTGGCCGTGTCGAATACGTGTCGAAGTTCTCGACCCGAAAAGGATCAGCCAGCGCCCGGCATCTCCGGCTCCGAGAGATCGCCTGCGGCTTCCAGCCGTCGTTTGAGGTCTGGCAGCTGCCCGTCGATGCATCGAGCGTAGGTCGCCAGGAGCACGGCGACGCTGTTCCCGGCCCACTCGGCCACCTGGGCGGGTGGGATGCCGTCGTTGAGCCACTTCGTCAGGCGCGTGTTGCGGTTGTCGTACACGCGGCGCCCGGTGGGCGAGTCGTAGACATGCGGAGGCAGTACGGCCTTACGTGCGGTGCGCCAGGCCCGGCGGATGACAGAGCCGGCGAGGATGCCACCGGTCTCCCCCTGGAAGAGGAGATCACCCGGCTGAAGCTGTTCGTCCTCGATGTGTTGGCGCAGGATGCGCGTGAGGGCCGGATGCCCCGGCACCGTGCGTGTCTCGCCCTCAGCACGGCCCTTCAGGTCGCGTTGTTCGTGGATCTCCCCAGTGTCGGTCCACTGCTTCCCGATCTCCGGCGTCGCTGTGTGGATCAGCAGCTCGCACCACTGGTCGTCGGCGTCGGGCTCGGGCAGGGTCACGTCCTCCACCCGCATGGCTACGGCTTCTTCGGGGCGCGGGCCGCAGTAGTACAGCGTGGCGAAGAAGGCGTGGAGCCGCTTGCCGCCGTGCGGCCGGCGCCGGATCCATTCGAGGATCGCCGCCGCCTGCTCGGGGTTCAGCAAAGACCGCTTGTCGACGGCATTCGTGGTCTTCGTGGCCGCCGTCGAATCCTTGCCCTTGGGAAGGGGGTTGGTCCGCAGGATGCGCCGTCGGATCGCGTACTTCATGGCGACGTTGAGGATCCGGCGGTTGCGCTTACGGGACCAGGCTGCCGCCTGCTTGCCGTCGAGGCGGGTGTCGATGGCAAGCAGGACCTGGTCGACCTTCTCGGGGTCCTCCCAGGCCGAGACGAGAAGGGAGTTCCGCTCCACCCACTTGAGGATGGCCACCACGTCTCGGGGCGCGTCCGGGCGCCGGTTGGTATTGAACGCCCATTCGCGGAGGGCCCCCCGCACGGCCGCAGGCGCGAACTGGGTGGGCTTGGCCCGCAGCAGAGCGATGGTGGTCGCGGTCAGGGTCTTCGCGATGTTCTTGCGGCTGTTGCCGCCGAGTTGAGACCAACGGGCGTCCACGTACTCGACGGCGAACTTGTACCAACTCATGGCAGCCGACTTGGAGCGATGAGACACCGGGAGACCCGTGGCGACGACGAACGCCTCGCCCTTACCCGTGGCCCGGATGAGTTCAGAACGGAAGCCCTCGGCAAGCGCGACGGTGTTGAAGGGCTCACGCCAGCGCTTGCCCGCAACCACCCAACGCACGGTGTAAGTCGTCTTCCTGGCGCCCTTGTAGGTGAGGATCTTGTAGATCTTCACGTCGTACGTCGTCTCCATCAGGCGGCGTCCTCGCAGTCGTCGAGCCAGTCATCGAGGTCGCTCCGCCGGATCCGGAGGTCGCCGTTCGGGAGCTTGATGCAGCGTGGCGCACGGCGCTTGGCCCGCCAGTCGTAGAAGGTCGAGCGGGAGATGGCCAGTTCCTCGCAGACCTCCGCGAGGGTGAGCATGGTGCGTCGTGGCCGGATGGCCGTGGTCATTCCGTGCTCCCTTCGTTCAGGAGGGCGTCGCGCGCGGTCTCGCGGTTGGTCTGGAGGCCACGCGCGATGGTCGCGGCGAGGGCGGCTTCGCCCGGGGTGTGGCCGTGGCCGGCGTACTGCCAGTCGGCCAGGACGAGGACGGTGTCCGGCTCGCGGTCGTCGAGGCCGAGGACGGATGCCTCCTGAGCGGCGCGGTAGTCGGCGCGTTCCTGGCGGAGGGCGCCGAGAGTGGTGGAGTAGGTGCGCGACTTGGACGAGAAGTGCCCGCGGAAGCCGAGCATGTGGGCCCAGACCCAGAGGCGCCGGTCCGGGTACAGGCTGTCCAGGTCGCGGCACGCGGTGATGAGTCGTCGGGTGTGGTCGGGGACTTGGTGGCGGTCGAGTTCGGCGAGTTCGCCGATGCGGCGGTCGAGGGTGCCAGTGTTCTCGGCGGCCTTGGTGGCGTACTTGGCCACGTACGAAGCGACGGCCTGTTCGGTGATGTCGGAGCCGTCGCCGAAGGCCTTGACCGGGCGGACGTCGAGTTGTCGGCCCCAGCGGAAGGTACGGGCGGGCTCGTCACCGGCAGCCGGGACCGAGACGGACGTGTACGAGTGCGCTGCGGCGGCACGTACGGCGTCCGTGAGGAGGTCGACCGCGGCCCACGCGGGCGGGGGTGTCCCGGGCCCCTCCGGGCCGTCGAGGCGTACGACGGCATGGAAGTGCAGGGCGCCGCGCTTCTGGAACTCGGCGACCTTGCCGTACGAGACGCGAAGATGGTCGGTGAGTTCCCGGCGAGGCAGGCCGGCGCGGGCGGCGAGTTCGCGGCGGAGTCGGGTGGTGAAGCGCTGCCAGAGCTGTCCGGCGTGGTTGTTGAACAGCACGGCGCCCGCGTAGTCGTAGGTGTCCGCGTCTAGGGCGGTGCCCAGCTCCGGGGCGTCGGGCGCGTGCTGCGTGCCGCAACGGCAAGCGCCGTGGTCGGGGCGGTTGTGTACCGGGCCGAACGAGGGGGCCGTGAGGGTGGCGAAGACGCGCGGGTGATCGCGGACGGTAGCGGGAATGTCGCGGCGGTCGTCTCCGGCCAGTCCGGCGCGGATCAGGTGGTAGGTGTCGCCCGCGTAAGTCCAGGCGCAGGACGGGCAGCGCGACGCGCGGCGGTTGCCGCAGGCGAGGCGGAGGCGTCCGCCCGGCTCGTTCTCGGTGGAGTAGTGGTGCAGGGTCTCGCCGCTGGTCTTGTCCTTGTGGATGACCCAGCCGGTGAGGTGGATCGGGTCGGAGCAGCCACCGGTACGGCGGATCTGGTCTTCCCAGCGGGCGTAGTCGGAGGCCGAGGCCACCCGGAGCACGTCCCCGAGGGTGATCGGGTCAAGCAATGTGTCGGGCATGGGCGCACTCGGTGTCGCGGGTGAGGCGCGGTGGGCCATGCTTGGGGTTCCTTCCGGTTGCGAGATCGGACAGGGACTGCGCCCGGGCGGCGGATGCTTGGCGGTATCGAGGCCGCCCGGGTGCCGGTCAGCGACGCTTGGCGTCGGAGGCGATCAGGGAGCGCAGGACGACCGCGCAGACGGCGACCGAGGCGCCGGTGATGGCGACCGCTAGGAGCAGGGAGGCCAGGACGGCGCCGAGGACCAGGACGACGGCCGTGCCGCCGCCGACGAGGGCGAGCGCGGCGCCGGGGGTGAGCTGGGCCGTGGGCCGGGACGGCGGAGTAGGCGTGGTGGCCGGGGAGATGCCTGCGTTCCGGGTGACGGTGGTCGGCTTGATGACAGCGGGCGGGGTGGTGAGGCCCGTCGGCATCGGCATGGTGGGGATCTTCGGGCGGAACATGGGTGGTCTCCTCTCGCAGGCGGGCTAATGGACGAGGGCGTTGATGGCCGGGGCCAGGACGCTGTGGGCGAGGAGGAAGCCGCCGAGAAGGAGTACGGCGATGAGCCAGGCGGGCGGGCGGATGAGCTTGACGCCGAGGTAGCCGACGACGAGCAGGGCGAGCCAGAGCGGGACCTGCATGGCGGTGGGTCTCCTAGCGGACGCGGCAGCGGTGGGTGCGGGCGGCGAGCTGGGCCGCGGACTGGCTGGAGTAGTCGGCGGACCAGCCGCAGTCGTCGGAGGTGCAAACAGCTGCGTGCTTGGTCTGGCCGTTGCGGTCGCGGTGCGTGCCGATCTGCACCGGGCCGATCCGCATCACGGAGTGGAAGTGGTCGCGGGCGGGCATGTCGGTTGGTCTTCCTCTCGGGTCGTGGCCGGGGCGGGGAAGCTGGCCCGGATACCGGCGGCGGTGGCCGGGTCGGCGGTTAGGCGAGCCGCTTCCTCGGCAAGTAGGTGGGCGAGAAAGGACCGGTTGGCGGAGGCCATCTCGCGGGCGCCGTCGAGGTAGTCGGAGGCGGTCAGTTCGGCCGGGTCGCGGGTCACTGGGCTTCCTCTCTTGCTGATCAGGTGAGGTGGGCGGCGATGGCGTCGGCGAGTTGGGGCGGGACGCCGAGGCGGGAGCGCAGGGTGTCCGCGTCGATCGGGGCACCGGTACGGGCGCGGTACTCGTCGGCGACCTTGCGGGCGTGGTCGACCAGGACGGCGGGGACCGGAGGAGCGGGGGCCGGGGCCGGAGATGCGGGGGCCGCGTCAGGCTCGGGCACGGGCTCAGTTGCCGATGCGCGTTCGGCGTCCGGGGCCGGCTGCTCGACCGGAGACACGACCTCCTCCACGTCCGCGACGGATGTCGGCGGCACCGGCCCCGACTCCGCAGCCGACGAGTGCGCGAGGAGCGTTCCGCCGAGGAAGGCGAGCGCGGGCCATCCGGCGATGCCGAGGCGGAGCAGGGCGGGCGGGTCGGCCAGATCCAGGAACCCGGCCGTGGCGACGTTGGCGCCGAGCGAGGCGAACAGCGCGACTAGGAACCAGCACCAGGCCAGCCGAGACGGGCCCTCACTGCGCAGGCGCCGCCAGGCAGCGACCAACAGCAGGTCGACACTGACCGGGTAGGCCCGCGCCTTCCAGCCGTTCTGTCCCGCAGCGGAGGCCAGGTCGTGCAGGTGGGCGAAGGACAGGGCACCGGCGATGACAGCCTGAACTAGGACCGCATCGACACGGAGGCCGTGACGGGGACCCATCAGGAGTCACCGGGGTAGGCGGGGCCGCCGTCGGGCGGGGGCTCGGGCAGTGAGACGGCGAGGGACGCGCTGACGGCTTCCACGAAGTCGAGGTCGGCGCCAACCATGTCGGCGTACAAGGCGAGTTGGCCGAGCAGGAGCACGGTCCGGGCGAAGTCCTCGCAGTTGGGGCACACGGCGGGGTCTCCCTTCTTTGGGCATGGCGGTGGTAGGGACTTGGCGCGAAGGCGGGTCGCGCCGACCGGTGGGGATCCGCGAGGGGCTCAAACGGCGGCTGAGGAAGCTTTAGTCAGCGACACGGGAGCGGCAGCCGTGGCGGAGAGGACGGGCCGGAACGGAGCCAGCTCGGGCAGGTCCGGCGTACGGTCGGCGTGCCGGTTGCAGATGTTCACGGCCTGGCGAAGCGAGGTGTGCGGGGCACGGATGCGGTGCCATCCGCCGGAGGAGTCGCCCGAGATGGCCAGCCCTCGCATTTCAGCCGGGATCTGGATGGCGGCGAGGACGGCGTCCGGGGCAATGTCGCCGAAGGCCATGTTGGCGGATGTCTCGTCGTTGACGCGGTGGGCCGTGCGACCGGTGAGCTGGGCGCGGAGCATGGTGATGCCCTTGCCGAGTTCGGAGCCGAAGCGCTGCCCACAGATTTCGAGGTAGATGCCGGCCGCGCGGCCGAGCTGGGCGAGGCGGACCAGGGCGGTGATGATGCGGTCCCGGCGCTTTTCCTCCTCCTTGTTGGCGTACAGGGCGAGTTCGGCCACCTCGTCGACCAGGACCACGACCGGGACCGGGCGCAGTTGATCGGGAAGATCCCAGATGTCGGCGGCGATCTCGGCGTCTGACACGTCGGCAGCGATCCGTTGCTGAGCCCGGATGACCTGATAGGTGCGCTCCATGCGAACCACGAGCGCGTCGAGTACTTCGGCGGCGGTGTCGGGATCGTCGGCCAGCGCGGAGAACCGGCGGGCCAGCGGGAACAGTTCAACCCCCTGCTTGCAGTCGATGCCTACGAGGGCGACGTCCATCGGTGCGAGCCCGGCGACCAAGTTGCGCTGGTAGACGGACTTGCCGGACTCCGTGGCCCCGAGGGTGAGGGCGTGGGGTATCGCCCGGTAGTCGCGGTAGTGCACCGAGCCGTCCTGACGCAGGGCGACCGGTACCCGCATCGGCCGGGTGTCGGTCTTGGCCGGCATCTGCACCCGCTTGAGGACGTCGTAGCCGGTCATCCGCACCTCTACGACACCGGAGCGCAGCTCCCGCGAGGTCACGCCGTACATCGAGAACGAGTGCCGGAGCCGGTCCGAGGCGGCGGCGATGTCGAAGGCGTCCTGCCCGGGACGGAGCTTGAGCCGCAGGATCAAGCCAGTGCGAGTGGGCCGCAGCAGCAGGATGCGCGGGACGCGTGGCCCCGGTATCGGCCGGTTGGTGGCACGGGCGAGAGCGAGCCGCCACCGCGCGGGCGGCACGGTTAACCCGCACGCGTCCATGACGGAGCTGTACCGGACCAGGACCCGCACCACGGCCAGCGTGACCCCGAAGGTCAACCAGTACCAGGCGGGTCGCCGCCACCGCAGAAGACCTACGGCGGCGACGACCAGCACCAGGGAGACCGTGAAGCCGGTCATGATCAGGCCGCCTTGGGCCTTGCGGCGGCATCGGCGAGCGAGGTGACCGCGACCGCGCGGAACGCGATGCCGTGCCGCTTCTGGCCGTTGAAGTCGTTCTCCCAGGGCCGGGCGATCAGCCCGGTGAGCGCGACCGGCGTGCCCATGGCCAGCTCTCCGGTGATGCCGGGCTCCGGGACGGTGATGGAGAGGATCTCCACCTCCTCGTTCGCCGCGAACATCACGTCCACCGTTATCAGCTTCGCCCCGGTCTCGGTGTCGGTGGCGATCTCGCCGGTACGACGGTCACGCACCTTGACCTGCGGAGACTTGGCGACCATCACGACCGCACCGGCGGTGTCGACGGGAATCTGACGCACAGAAATCACTCCTCTATAGATGCCGAACTCCGTCACTCATGTACATGAGTGACATGAAGAAGAGTGCCTCACTCCTGTACATGAGTCAACCCGCCGCGAAGAGGAACTCCCGACGGGTTGCAGGAAGTTGAGCGGGCGTCAGTCGGCGGCAGGGATCCTGTACTCGAAAACGAACTGGTCAGCAGCCATGAGCGTGTCGCACACCTCGACCACGAGACCCTCGGTCGTACGGGCCTCACGGATCAGATGAACCACCGGCGCACCCGGACTCAGCGCCAGCTCCGATGCCTCCGCCTTCGAGGCCGGCCGCGCCTGCAACGTCTCGACGAACTCCGCGAACTCATGCCCGTGGTCTTCGAGTCGGGCGTAGATACCACCGCCGCCGGGGTTCTCGGTGAACAGCTCCGGGATTTCCTTCACGACGTCCCAGGGCAGGTACGACGTCGCGGTCTCGACCGGGGTGCCGTTACGGAAGTAGAGGCGCCGGCGAGCCAGCACCTGCGCACCGGCCGGGACGCCCAGGCGCTGGGCGGCATCCTCGGGCGCTTCCATGGGCCCGATGTAGAGAACGCTGACCTTGGCAGCCGCACCGGACTGCGCGGACTCCGCCAGGTAAGCCGCCTGACCGCCCTGCCGGAGCGAACGCCGGAAGCGATCGGAGGAACGGTGCCGCACCGGAGGCCGACTCTTCACGATCGAGCCCTTGCCGTGCCGAGTCTCGACCAGCCCACTCGCCCGCACCTCGACCATGGCCTTACGAATCGTCCCGCCGGACACGCCATAGCGATCCACCAGCTCAGACTCACTCGGCACCATGTCACCAGGCTTCAGGACCCCCGCCCGGATCTGCTGCACGATCTCATCCGCGATCTGCACGTACCGAGGCCCGGATCCGACCCCTCCAGCCGCAGTTCCCATAGTCCTTCCCTGCCTCCTATGCTCCTCTACATGAGTCAAGCACAGGAAGCGACGCCGTCTCCCCTGCACTCCGTATCCGTGGCCGGAGTGGTGGTGCGCGAGGACGGCCGCCTCCTGGCGATCCGCCGAGCCGACAACGGCACCTGGGAACTCCCCGGCGGCATCCTCGAACTCAACGAGACCCCCGAGGCCGGCGTAGCCCGCGAGGTCCTGGAGGAGACAGGCATCCACGTTGAGGTCGACGAACTGACCGGCGTCTACAAGAACTTGACCCGCGGCATCGTCGCCCTGGTCTTCCGCTGCAAGCCCTCCGGCGGCACCGAACGCACCTCAAGCGAGTCCACGGCCGTCTCCTGGCTCACACCCGGCGAGGTCAGCGAGCGCATGGCCGAGGTCTTCGCAGTCAGACTCCTGGACGCCTTGGACGGCAACGGCCCCCACGTACGCAGCCACGATGGCAAGCGCCTCATCCCAGCGGGATAAAACCTTCTCTCCTTCATCAAGTCGCTCGCTGCGCTCGCTGCACCAGGCGGGCAGACCCCGCAGGGGAAGAACACATCGACGGCGCAAGCGCCTACGGTTCCCGGCACCTCAAGGACTTCGAGAAGTCTTCTCACGTCGATCGAAAGGAGCCGCGCACAGCGCGGCGGCGCCGGCCGGCGTCCGGCGCACGCCCACAAGGGGCGGAAACACGTGCCGGGGCTGGGGGAGCACAGCTTCCACGGCTGACCCACCCGGCACGCCACGCAGCCCACTCTGAGGTCAAAGACCATGCCTCCGGCGGGGGAGCTCCGACTCCGGGATGGCGATCTTGTCGGCGACTGCCAGCCAATTTGTGGCTGAGGTAGGGAGCTGCCATCCCGCCCGCCGACGCCCAAGGCAAAGCCGAGCAGCCTTGCCCCCGGGTGTCCAGGTCGTTCGTACAGTGGCGCGCTCCACCTGGACACCCGGGGGGCAAGCCCGCTCCACTACGTGTGGGACGACGGCAGACGGGATGGCAGCCGGGACAGGTGTGCTTCCTGCCGGAGACCAGCGGCCGTCAGGTGCGACGACTTCTGATGGTGCTCCGAGCCCAGAACGGGCTGGCCGCCGGCCAAACTCCCAGTGACCTTCACTTGCATGCTTTCCGCGGCCGAAGAAGCCGCAGCGCAGCATCACTGGGACCAAGGTGCAGCAGCACCCTTGTGCCAGTACCTCGAACGAGTGAAAAATACAGTTCCACAGTCTGGATTCACTCCCCAAAGCCTAGCGTCCTGATCGGCCGCGGCTGCTCGGCTGTAGTCCAGACGATGGCTAGCGCTCAGGGGGGTGCTTGTTGGCGCAGAGCCGTGAACCCCAGGACATACCAGACACCGCCCGTCTCACTCAGTACGGTGAGAAGCCGCCACTCGGAGAAGGGTTTCGCGACAAGCTGCGGCCAGAGATCGGCGAGACGGAGATGTCGCTGATCTGGGGCGATCTGGACGCACTGGCTGCGTCATACGTCGTAACCAAAATGGTCCAGCCTGGAGCGGACCGACGGGTAACAACTGCCGGACGGTTACGAGAACGTAACTTTCAGGTCGTACATTCACCTACCAGGGGGAACCCTCTACATGTGAGCGTCTTCCCGCCTGACATCAGGCCGGGAGAGCCCGCCGACTGGGACGAAGCTATGGCCGACCGGTTCAACGGATGCTTCACTGAAGAGGACGCAGCTGGAGGTGACTGGAGTGGATGAGTCCCTTATGCCCGTATTGGGGAACCTGGCTTGGGCTCCGTATGCCGCCATTGAACGAGTCGAGATTCTAGACAGATTCAACGGTGTACCCACTCTTGGAGTGCTCAAGGTCCAGGGGAGTGACCACCTGTTCTGGCGGGCGATGGGGTACGTGCCAGCCCGGATTGCAGTGTGGATCTACGTGCCACTCAACGCAGCCGACGTCGATCACCTCGACAATTGCAGTCCAGCGGATCTTCTCGAGGGTTTGATCTTCGACTCGCACCGAGAGCGCTACGTGACGGTGGGTGTAGCCGAGGACAACCGACTGTTCTTTGAGCGTGAGTGGCTGTTGCCAGGGGGGCACGGCCGCCCCCAGCTCAGGAAAGAGCTGCTCAGGTTCTTGCTCGAAGCGCTGATGCTAGCTCGTGACCAGGACTTGCCGCTGAGTCGTCGGGAGATCGTAGACCGGGCATCGCAAGCAGTGCATGAACTCGCAATCAGCGGAAGTTAGCGCTCTCCCAGTTGCGGTACGCCGTGCCCGAATGCGCTAGAAATGACGGCCACTCAGTTGTCGGTGCGCAGCGTCTGGACCAGCAAAAGCGCAGGTCGCGCGCAGCGCCCGTAAGACCCAGGGCAAGAAGACATAGCCCAGCGATCAACCCATACCTGGCCGCCTTCTACCGAGCGGGCGTCGTGGTCGCCTAACGAAGCCGCCCCGCTGACCGGCGCCACTCCCTAGACTCCATGTCATGGATGGGGGAGTTGCTGCCCTGCTGGGAGCGGCAGTTGGAGCGGTCGGTACCGGCATCGGGGCGTGCCTCGCCTTCGTGGCGTCTATCAAGCAGGCCCGCATTCAAGCGAGGGCTGAGCATGCACAGTGGAGACGGCAAGTCCGGCGCGACACGTACCTGACCTTTCACGCCCTTGTCGAGGATGCATACAACAGGAACTGGGACATACTCGAAGAAATGTCACTCCAAGGGGCGTTGACGCCACCTCACGTGCCCGTATCTCTACATGAAGCAAGACAAATTGCGGGTGCCGAGTTTGAGCCCATTAGGCGAGCGCGAGGGGCCGTGTATGTCGAAGGGCCGGAAGAGATGCGAGCGCTGGCAGCTGCTTTGGATCAGGCCGTGCATATCGCGCTGGACGAAGTTGCGCAATTGAAAGCCAGCTCGACGCCAGAAATGGAGGCAATCCATCGAGTGGACGCAGAGTGGCGCGATGTCTTCCGCGGAGCGGATGAGTTCCTCGCAGCAGCGGCTCAGGTGCTGGATGATCCGGAGCCCACTTCTCCCAGGTAGCCGCACACGCAGGCTCGCTATGGTGCTGACTGGGACCACTTTGGGACCACACGCTACGCACGCGAGCGAACAACGCCAGCTCACCAGAACGGCCTTGCGTGCACCACGTGCTCTCTGACCTGTGGAAACGCCTACTCCCATGATCTGGGGGTCAAGGGGCTTATAGCTGTCGGCCAGGACGAGGGAGTCCCTGAGGCTTCCCTCAGTTGCGCTTCATGGCCTTGCGCCTCTCCTCTGCGTACTGGGCTTGGATGGCCTCGGCCGTGACCCCGAGCCGTTCCAGGATGGGGGTCACAACCTGTTCGCTCAGCCGTTCGTCGGCCTGCGTGAGGAGCCGACAGTCCGCCTTCAGGTCGGAGCACATCTTCGCCCGGCCGGCCTCGGTCACCATGTCCTGAATCCGCTCACGCCAGAAGTGGTGAACGAGGAAGTTCCGCCTCTCAAGGCTCCGCGCCAGGTCTGCGACGACTTCGGGGTGGGCGCCGGTGTGGACCTCGGCGCGCCTGATGAGCTTGCCCATCATGTCCTTGAAGCCCTGAGTCCAGGGGTCACGGATGAGCTGTTCCCCCTGCTCTCGCGCCGTGATGAGCTTCGCCGCGGCCAGGATGTTGACGAGCGAGTGTTCGAGGCAGTTGGCCCGGTAGATGGCCAGGCCAAAGAGGGCGTAGACGGTCTTCTCGTCTGTGCCGTTGTCGTACCCGTCGTCCGGCTCCGGCTCTGGCTCCTCCCGCCAGGTCGGCTCGTGCCTCACCACGTACAGTCCGTCCATGCGCCCAGTGTGGGTCCGGTGCGCGCTAACTCATAGCCGATTTTGGGTACTTGGCCACAGATCCCACGGTCGGATCGACCTTCAGGCTGACACCGCGGACGCCTCGGCGAAGTGCGTAACCTCGAGGGCGGCGGTGCGACTACCGGGCGGTCCTCCGGCCGCACTAGATGCGCACCAGATCGGGCGGTCAATCGCGGTAAACGGCGGAGACGAACGACCCGTACTAAGGAGATCGGTTAGCCACATCCTCCCAGCTCGCGCCTCACTTTGGACCGCTGGGACCTCTGATTCCCAAGCTCAGGGCTTACAGCAACGGATAAGCAGGCACTGCGGGCCCGTGACGCCGGGCTGGCCATCGTGGGCTGGCCTGGTCGACGGCAAGTACCTGGCAGAGTGGCTGAGGCCGGTGGTCGGTACCGCGAGGCATACGCGCGCCTGATCGGTCGTCATACGCGCCGTCGTGGCTGACTTTCGTCGGCTGAGGCTTACGGAATCGCGGTTCTCGGCTTAGGCAGGAGGGTAGTGAGGTCGGCCTGAGCGATGACCAGAGGAAAGAGCTACGCGATCTCGTCAGCCAGCTGGGCTCCGGCATACGCGATCCGCACTACCGACCTGCGTACGATGCAGCCGCGAACATCTGCTCCGGCGTCTTCGACACGATCCCCGTAGACCTCCACGATGTCGTACACGAGGCAGTCATGGCCGGGTACGCAGCCGCGCTTAGCGATCTCGAGGAAGGCAAGCTTGACGACCAGGTTCGAGAGCGGTCCGAGCTCCTCGAATGAGGCGTGCCGTGGGCCGTCTCAGTTTCCGTCTCATTCAGCCCCGTTCACGGCCGTTCATGCGGGACCCCGAGCCGTCCCCGCAGCGGTGGCCAGCCAACCATGAACGCAGGTGAACGCCTCCGTACGGCGCCCCGCCGCCAACCAACAGACTTGGAAAGCGTGCGCCCTCGGTGCCTGACGGTCCCTGAGTACGCGATGCTTGGGTATGGCCCCTGAACCTAGCGCCGCACCGTCGATGACCACTCAGGTGAGTGCGGTGACCGACGGAACCACCAGAGTCTTCGCCTGGGAGGAAGACGCACGTATCGAGGTCCGCAACCTCGGCCGAGAGATCGTCATCGAAGCCAACGCCGCCGGGCTGAGGACCCTGGCCGACCATCTCCTCACACTCGCCCAGGACGGCACACCGGACGGCGCACACCTCCACCTGGAGGAGAACAACGGACTCGAAGAGGGGTCCGCGAGCCTGGTCCTGGAACGATGCGACGACGAATGACTCGTGCCAGACGCGTGCCAGATCGTGCGGGGAACCACGGGGAACAGCGGGGAACCCGTCTGCCGTCCACCAAGCGTCTACGTCTCTCCGCCGCAGGTCAGGATCGGAGCCAGCCCTGGATGTCCTTAGCTTCCCAAGCTGAGAGCTTCACCAACGCCGCGCCTGACGCACTGGGTAGGGTTTGTAGCGTGCGTTACCTGACAGAAGCCTTCATCGTCGGGGCCCTGAAGCGAGGTCGACCGGTGGAATAGTTCCTCGGTCCGGTCGGTGCTCCGGGGCGGCTTGGCGTCAGCTACGTCGAGATCCGCCCAGCGAAGGCGTCATACGAGGTCTACCTTCATTCCGTTGAGAACGTCGGGCATGAGGAGTTCCTCGACCTGGGCGAGTTCCCACCGCACGACACCGACGCGGACGAAGAGGAGTTCGGCCAGCTCATTGCCGTGGCCGAGGATCCGTCAAACGCACTGGCCGCCGCTGAGGAGGCCACGGGCGCACTGCGGGAGCGGTGGGTCAACGAGAACATCGTCCAGGACGAATACGGTGACTTCGTTCGAGCAGGCCGGCCTTCGGATCAGTGCCCCGATGGGCGCCCCTGGCCGAGTCGTGGAGCGACGGGACCGCAGGCATCGGAACCCGATGTGAGTGTCTAACTGCGTGACAACGTCAACGCACAGCGGCGAACGAGCACGGACGCCTGCGGACCATCGCAGCAGGTAAGAGGCACATCAGCCCAAGGTTGCGCCCCACCCAAGTTGCTTCGGGACGAAGAAGTCGTGAGCCCTGTTGCTCGGTCTGGCCGCAGGTGAGCTTGCTCCCGCCGGCGTGAGTAGCCCTCACGCCAAGTCCCCGCTCGCGCTGCCGCAGACGGGGACTCCGTCCTGGGCGTTGGTTCCTCCGGCGACGCCCCTGCGCATAGGGTCCGTGGCGATCATGTTCCCGCCATTCCTCGTCATGAGGGTCACGGTCTTCGGCGCCCGCATTGTCTCCGGGAGTCGAGATGTGTTCCCCCTTGTTGACCTTGGCCAGCAGCGAGGCGAGGGGATCAGGGGGGCCATCGCTGAAGCGATCAGAGCCGCGCTCGGGCGGCGGCCCCGGCTCTGTCCTGTCGTGCCGCGCCCGTGATGTACCGCTCATGAGCAGCCCCCTCCGACTCACTGAGATGCACTCGAGGTCTTTCCCTGGAAGGTCGCGGGTAACCCGACTTCGCCCTTGCCATCTGTGCAATCTTGCTGGAAGCCAACCACCATTGGACACACTCCAGACCTTCAACGTCCGCTCATGCATTGCGTGTTGGCTGCGCTGAGGTTCGTGCCACAACCGTGCCAGATGCAGAGGTCAGCCACGGTCAATGAGGGTCCCCCGCAGTCGAGTTGCCGGCGCCTCACCAGATATCGAAGCCGCAGGTCACCGGCAGGATCCGCCAGCCTCTCTCCTAAAGTGGTTGTCCAGCGCGCTCAATGAGTCCACAACGACGGATCCACCTCATCGTTCACCTACGACGAGACGGGCCACGCCCGGGAAATCACGAACGCGCACGCCCACATCGCGCTGGAGCGAGACACATCTGGTCGCGTGCTCGCGGAGACCGTCAACGGCCAGACCATGGCATTCGCCTATGACGCGATCGGCCGCCGAATCCATCGACGCACGCCCTCCGGCGCAAGCAGCGACCTGACCTACAACTGGGCAGGGCTTACCGCCTACACAGCAGGCAGCCACACCTTCCGTTTCGACCGCGATGCCCTGGGCCGTGAGAAGACCCGTACGCTCGACGCCAGCCTCACCTTCCACCAGGAATGGGACAGCGTTGGCCGCGTCACCCGTCAACAACTCAGCACCCCACACGCTGACTTGCTGGAACGGGAATTCACCTATCAGGCGGACGGATCCCCGATCAGCATCCACGACCATGCCACCGGCCGACGCTCGTACGCCGTCGACGAGGCCAGCCGTATCACCTCTGTCCAAGCGGAGGGATGGGCCGAGCAGTACGCGTACAACTCCGCCGGTGACCAGATACAGGCCACCTTGTCCGCTCAGGCTCCAGGCCAGGACGCAGCGGGTACACGCACCTACGACGGCACGCGGATTGTCCACGCTGGACGCACCCGCTACACCTACGACGCCCAAGGTCGGCTGACACGGCGGGAGACCCGGGCACTGAGCGGCAAGAAGCTGCGCTGGGACTTCGAATGGGACGCAGAAGACAGGCTCACGCAGGTCCGCACTCCGACCAACATTCGCTGGCACTACCTGTATGACGCCCTCGGACGACCGATCGCCAAACAGCGCCTCGACGCTGAAGACCGCGTCGTCGAGGCCACTTCCTACGCCTGGGACGGGGCACAGCTGGCAGAGCAGCGCACCAATGGCGCGACGCTGGTGTGGGACTACGTCGGGCTGCGCCCGCTGGCGCAACGCGAGTTCAAAACCGACAGCGGCCAGCGGGAGATCGACCGGCGATTCTTCGCCATCGTCACCGATCTGACGGGCAGCCCCAGCGAACTTTTCGGACTCGATGGGACGTGTGCCTGGCGGGCTCGGAGCACGGCATGGGGAGCTACCCAATGGGCAAGCGGAAGCACCGCCTACACCCCGCTGCGCTACCCGGGTCAGTACTTCGATCCTGAGACCGGCCTGCACTACAACGTCAATCGCTACTACAACCCGGACCTCGGCCGGTACATCACCCCTGATCCCCTCGGCCTCGCCCCAGCCGTCAACCACTACGCCTACGTACCCAATCCCTTCACCCTGGCCGATCCCCTCGGTCTTGCAGGCTGTGAGAACGACCCCACATGGGGTGGCCGGGTTAAATGGACTCCGGACGAACACGGCCGCCCCTACGAAATGAACGCCATCATCACCCGCGACATGCTTGACGAGGGGACACACGCCCGAGGATCGATCCGCCCGCCCGGCTACCAAAGCGACGTCGGTCTAGCGCGGGGACACATGTTGGCAAGGATGCTCGGCGGATCCGGCGACATCGAGGACAACCTGTTCACCATCACACAGAACCCGACGAATAGTCCTGAGATGCGGGACTTTGAGCAGGCTGTTTACGACGCTGTCCACGGCGACGCACATCGACCCGGCGAGATCGTGCATTACAACGTCTACCTCGAGTACGTGAACGACGACCGCACCTCGCCACCCAAGTACATTCAGCTCGAAGCCTACGGACACCGCACCGACTCCAATGGGCGTCCCAAATTCTCGATGGAGGCATACTTCACAAACCCAGCCCACGACCTGCCGCGGCCCAACCGCCACCCATAGCGACACCGAGGAATCCCGTGACAGCCATCACCGCCCTCACACAGCTCTGCCCGCCACCCGCCGACGACCTACCCGCCATCGACTGGGATGCCGTTGAGCGCACGCTCGGCATGCGGCTGCCAGAGGACTACAAGCAACTCGCCACCGCGTACGGGCCAGGGAGCTTCTGCGACTTCCTCAGCATCTACCACCCCCACGGTGTCACCGAATGGGTTGACCTCACAGGCCCGATGCCCGCCAAGATCGGGGCACAGCTACGGCAGGACTACACCCAGGGCACGCACCCCGTCCCGTACAACCCAGAACACCTCTTCACCATCGGTGTCACCGGCAACGGTGACTATCTCTTCTGGATCACCGACCCTGCCACCGCCCCGGACACCTGGCACATCGCTGTCAGTGAATCGCGCGGACCACAGTGGTTCACCTTCGAAGGGACCCTCACAGAATTCCTCGTCGCTACTCTCAGCGCTCAGACGCAGGTCCCCATGTTCCCGAAGGACCTCCTCGACCCAGGAGTCTTCTTCACCCCTTCACGCCGCGACCTCGAGTACACGCCACAACCCCCGACGCGTGGTCCCGTCGACACCAAGATCGTCCGGGCGTGGGCTCGCGCCAATGGCTACCAGGTCGAGGACCATGGCCGCATCCCTGCCGAAATCCTCCAAGCATGGGAACGAGCCAACCCCATCTGAGCGAGAGGGCAGAGTAGGGGCAGCGGAGAATGCACGATCCAATCGCTGAAGCGTTTCATGCAGTCGTTCGTCCCTCCAAGAACCGTCCTCTGGCTCCGTCGCGGCAGTTGATGCCGAGTGGCGACGCCTGCTGACAACGTCAACGAGATTGATCGATCCGAGCATGGTTCGGGCTGCCTATGCCCACTCGCGATTGCTCGTGCTCTTCCCGATTATCAGTCACGGCTCCCTGTGCCTAAGCCGCTGCACACAGCTCCTCTGGATAGCCGACGCCCCGGGGCTCTACCGCCCGTTCCCCGAACGGATTCCTCGTTGTCCGCTTCGGCGAGCCTGGAACACAACGAGGGGCATCGCGTAGGCGAGACCGACACCGCGAAAGAAGCAGCTGCCCTGATCGCTGAAAGGGCACCGGCCGTCTACATTCCGGCTCTGCAGCCGACTCGGTTGCGCACCCTCAACCCACCGCGTCACGCTACAGCCGCCACCAGCGGTTCCAGGGGTGCAACGATGAGGTGCCCGCGCGGTCCCTGTCGACCCGAGAACTCGATTTCATCAGAACCAGTTACCGGTCGCTGCCTTGACACAAACGTATCCAAACTCCGGGTGCGTGGGCTTCTCGCCGTCGCAGTAGTCGTTCGTGCCATAGAAGTCCGCGTGAGTGAACTTGACCTTCTTGCCGTCATAGTCGGCAAGGTTCATATCGTCAGCGAAGGCGGCGACGATACCGGCGAAGCTGAAGTCTGCTCCTCCGATGACTGCGCGAGTCAGGAACGCCCCATTAAAGTCCGCACGCCGGAAGTCCGCACCTTCCATGTCCGCCCCCACTAATACTCCAGTGAGAAATCGTGTCCTGAGCTGGTCCTTCTTCGGTAGTGGCAGCGGCGGGCGGTGGCTTGGTGGTGTCTGCGCCAGTGGGACCAGTTCAGTGCGTGAAGTCTTCTGTCTTGATGGGGTTTTGGGTGGGGAAGGAGAGCGTCCAGCAGGTGCCGGATCTCTGCCACAGTGAGGGGGACAAGGCTGGTGGAGTCGTTTCTGCGGCCCCCTTTGTGGTGTCCTGGGCCTGGGCGGCGAGCGCGGTCAAGAAGGCATGAGCGAGCATGGCCAACGTGATGTGCCGGTACCACCCGACGTAACGGCGGACTTCGTACTCGTCCAGTGCCGCACTCGTTCTTCGCGGCCTGGAAACACTCCTCGATCGCCCAGCGGGAGCCAGCGATCCGGGCCAGTTCGCTGACTGCGGTATCGACGGGTGCGTAGGCGAGGTAATAGGCCAGGTCGCTGGGGTCGGACAGGCTGCGGCGGGCCATCACCCAGCGGTGATGGGTAGGTGGATCCGGGTCGAAGATGAGGTTGGCGGGCAGCTTGGCTGCTGCCCAGTGGTAGACACGGGGACCTTTGGCCCCGTCGCCGCACGACAGGGTCTCCCAGGCATCGGCCGGAGCCTGCTCGATGAGCGCGTCGATACGCCACATCCCGGCCAGTGACTTGATCTGCTGGGACTTGGGGACTGCCACCACGTAGCCCAGGCCGAGTTGTTCGAGCATGCGGCGGAAGGACCAGTCCTGGCCGTATGCCTCGTCCGCGGTGACCCAGGACGCCGGTAGGCCCGCGGCGACACAGCGGCGCACGATGTCCCGGGCGATCTCGCCCTTGGTGGCGAAGGCGCGTTCGTCGGGAATCTTGGCTGTCCGGCACCGCTCGCGGTCCTTCGTCCAGCACTTCGGTAGATACAGTTCACGGTCTACCAGGGCCCGGCCGCGGCCGGTTGCGTAGGCGGCGAAGACCCCGATCTGGCAATTGTCGATCTTCCCCGAAGTGCCGGTGTACTGCCTGGACACACCCGCTGAAGTGGTGCCCTTCTTGATGAAGCCAGTGTCATCAACGATCAACACCCCGCCCGGGCCGAGCTGTTCAGCCACGTACCCGCGCACATCGTCTCGCAACGCGTCGGCGTCCCACCGGGCACCGTTCAACAGGTGCTGCAACCCCGTCGGATCACGGTGACCTGCGTACTCTGCCAGCGTGTGAGGTCGGACCGGGGCGCCCTGTCGATGTTGCCGTCGGTGGGTTTCCCCGGCCCGCCTCCCGAACCGGACGTGCCCGATCTCCAGGCATCCGGCTCTCCACAAGCCCTCTCAGGTGGCC
>NZ_JANFNH010000043.1 GCF_024436055.1 Streptantibioticus rubrisoli
GGTTGGGGACGGGGGTTCGCGGCTGTCGTCACCGGGTTGCCGTGCGGGCTGCGGCTGTTGGGGGGCGTTGGCTCTGCTTGCGGGGGCTGTGGCGGAGAGCCGTTCTGCGGAAAAACGGTTCCGGGGCCCCCTGTCCGGTCATGGGAAGCTATGGACGGTAGATCGTCGCTGGTAGGCGCTCCGCGCGGGGCGGGCGCCATGCGGACGGGTGGGAGTGCGGCAGCGCAGATGGGACTGGCACGTCAAAGGGCGCGGCAGGTGTGGGACCGTTTCGTCGCATCCGACCCGGGGCTGATCCGGCTGATGGCCGGACTGCGTACCGTCGCGTCGATCGTGCTGACCCTCGCGGTGCTGGTCGCCTTCCAGATCCCGGTGAGCCTGCTGGTCGCGGGTGCGATGGCGGCCATGGTCGCGACGTTCGCGATCAGCGAGCCGCTGCCCAGGGACCAGGCGGTCACCCTCGCCTGGGGGCTGCCCACCGCGTTCGCCGCGATGTCCCTCGGCACTCTGCTGAACCACTACGTGATCATCGGCGACCTGTTCTTCGTCGCGCTGATCTTCGCCGCCGTCTACGCCCGCCGGTTCGGCGATCGCGGTACCTCGCTCGGACTGATCGGCTTCCAGGTCTACTTCGTCTCGCTGTTCGTGCACGCCCACGTCGGCATGCTGCCGCAGTTGTACGGAGTGCTGTTCGCCGCGTTCTGCTGCGCGGCGGTCGCGCGGTTCGCACTGGTGCGGGCCACCCCGGAGTTCACGCTGCAACGGCTGCGCCGGGCGTTTCGGGCCCGGCTGGCCCAAGTGGTGGACGCCCAGACGGCGTTGGTCGGCGAGAGCTCACCGGAGAAGCTGGACAGGGCGGTTGACAATCTGCGGCGGCAGACCGCGAGGCTCCACGAGTGCGCCCTGATGATCCAGGGGCGGCTGGAGGACGGCACTCGCGACGCCGCCTCCGCCGCGCTGGTGCAACGCCGGATCGCCGACGCCGAGATCGCGGCCGAGCGGCTCGGCGTACTGCTGCTGAAGGCCCGGGCCTTCGACGACGCCGACACCCTCACCCTGCACCTGCCGGACGCCCCCGCGCTGGACGCGCCCGCGAAAGCGCCGGTGGAGGACGAGACGACCCGGCGGCTCCGCCGCGACCTGGCGGGACTGCACCTGCTGATCACCCGGCTCTACCCGCAGGACCGCGGCACCGGGCTGGCCGTGGTCCGCAACCGCCTGCTGGACTACCGGGAGGACGAGAACCTGCCGCGCGCCTCGCTCGCCGTACAGGACGCGTTCCGCGGCATCGGTGAGGCGGCGCGCTCGGTGCTGGGCCTGCGGCTGGCGCTGGACGGGCCGCAGGACGAGGCGGACGACAGCCCGGAGGCCACCCGTTCCCGCGAGGAGTTCGACGCGGAGGACGTGGCCATCAGCCGGGAGGAGGAGCCGGAGGAGGAACTGACCGGGCTGCAACGGCCCACCACCCGGGCGGCGTTCCAGGTGGGCATCGGTTCGGCGCTGGCCATCGTCGGCGGTGAGTTCCTGTCCAGCCAGCGCTGGTACTGGGCGGTGCTGACCTGCTGGGTCGTCTTCCTCAACACCTCCTCGACCGGCGAGATCCTGGTCAAGGGCTACCGGCGGGTGCTGGGCACGGTCATCGGCGTGATCGCCGGTGTGCTGCTCGCCGGACTGGTCGGCCACCACACCTGGACCGCGTTCGCCCTGGTACTGCTCTGCGTGTTCGGCGCGTTCTTCACCGCGCCGCTGTCGTACGTGCTGATGTCGTTCTTCCTCACCGCGATGCTGGGCCTGCTCTACACGCTGTTGAGCACCTACAGCATCGCCGTGCTGGAACTGCGCATCGAGGAGACCGTGTTGGGCGCCGCCTGCGGCATGATCGCCGCGCTGTTCGTGCTGCCGGTACGTACCCACCACCACACCGACCGGCAGTTGCGGGAGGTGCTGGACAAGCTCGCCGAGGTCAGCTCGGCCGCGGTCGAGCAGCTCAGCGGCGGTCCCGCGGCCGATCTGCTCGACATAGCACGGGAGTTGGACACCGCGCTGGACAACCTGCGGCGCTCCACCCGGCCGTTGACGCACCCGATCACCCCGCTGCGGGTGCGCCGCCGGACCGCACGCTATCTGGTGGCGCTGCTGGAGACCTGCGCGTACCACGCGCGCAGTCTGGCGGCCACCGCCGAACTCGTGCCCAGCAGCACCCGTATCGCCGCCGACCCGCGACTGGAGCGGGCCGGGCGGCGCATCCGGCGCAACATCGACGTGCTCATCGAGCACCTGGAGGACGAGGACGCCAGCAGCGAGGTGGAGTCCGGTGCGAGCGTGGCCTCCATGCTGGAGGGGCCGGAGGCGGTCGGGCCGAAGCCCGGCTCGGTGACGTTCCGGGTGCTACGGCATCTGCACCGGCTGCACGAAGGCGTGGTGGGCCTCGCCCGGCCGCTGGGCGTCCCGGTCGCCGAGACCCGCGAGCGCAGCGGCAAGGCGGCCCAGGGCCTGTCCGGCGTGTCCTGATCGGCTTGCCGCTGGTTCGGCACCGCCGGGCTCCGCCGCGGGGGCTGCCCGCCGTCGCGGCGGGATTTCGGTGGGCGGGATCCGGGCGCTACCCGCCAAGGACCGCGCGGAGTTGGTCCAGGCCCCAGTCCAGGTCCTCCTTGGAGATCACCAGGGGCGGGGCGATGCGGATCGTCGCGCCGTGAGTGTCCTTGACCAGGACGCCGCGTTCCATCAGCGCCTCCGACACCTCGCGGCCCGAGCCGTGGCCGGGGGCGATGTCCACACCGGCCCACAGGCCCCGGCCGCGTACCGCCTCCACCGCTCCGCCGCCCACCAGCGCGCCCAGCTCCCGGTGCAGATGCGCTCCCAACTCGGTGGCGCGCCGCTGGAATTCACCGGTGCGCAGCATCGCGATGACCTCCAACGCCACCGCGCAGGCCAGCGGGTTGCCGCCGAACGTCGAACCGTGCTCGCCCGGCCGGTACACCCCGAGCACGGCGTTCGACGACACCACGGCGGAGACCGGCACCACGCCGCCGCCGAGCGCCTTGCCCAGCACGTACATGTCCGGTACGACGCCCTCGTGTTCGCACGCGAAGGTGCGGCCGGTGCGGCCGAGGCCGGACTGGATCTCGTCGGCGATGAACAGTACGTTCCGCTGCGCGGTGATCCGGCGCACCTCGGCCAGGTAGCCGGGCGGCGGTACCAGCACTCCGGCCTCGCCCTGGATCGGCTCCAGCAGTACGGCCACCGTCCGGTCGTCCACCGCCGCCTCCATCGCGGCCACGTCGCCGTAGGGGACGATCTCGAAGCCGGGGGTGTACGGACCGTAGTCCCGGCGGGCCTCCTCGTCGGTGGAGAAGCTGATGATCGTGGTGGTGCGGCCGTGGAAGTTGTCGGCGGCCACCACGATCTTCGCCTGGCCGTCGGGGACGCCCTTGACCCGGTAACCCCACTTGCGCGCGGTCTTGACCGCGGTCTCCACGGCCTCGGCGCCGGTGTTCATCGGCAGGACCATCTCCATGCCGCACAAGTCCGCCAATTCGGTGCAGAACGCGGCGAACTGGTCGTGGTGGAACGCGCGGGAGGTGAGGGTGACGCGGTCCAACTGGGCCTTGGCCGCGTCGATCAACCGCTGGTTGCGGTGGCCGAAGTTGAGCGCGGAGTACCCGGCGAGCATGTCGAGGTAGCGACGGCCCTCGACGTCGGTCATCCACGCGCCTTCCGCTGTCGAGACGACGACGGGCAACGGGTGGTAGTTGTGCGCGCTGTGCGCATCGGCTTCCCGGATCAGCTCGGAGGAAGTGGCGTGGGTGGTCATGTACGGGGCACTCCGTTTCTCGTCGCACGACTACACGTCGAGGCAGCTTGCCGCCTCAAGTGTGCGGCGCGGAACCCCTACCGGGGGGTTCGGTTCGTCGGGTTGGTACCGCCGGGGCCACGCCGTGGGGGTCGCTCGCCGTCGCGGCGGATCTTCTTGTCGCCGTCTGCCCGGCGAGCACCCCCGAAGATCTCGCCCCGCTCCGCGATAGGCTCTGAACGGGCCGTGACTGGCGCGCTGGGATGGGAATGACCATCGGGGAGCGGCTCGGGGAGTAACAGGGAGCCGTGCGCCTGGGCCGTCCGTAACGCAGAGCTGTCCGTACGCCCTCAGGAGAGTCCCATGGCCGCAGAGCCGACCGCCGAGACGATCGCCTACCGCTCCGCCCTGGAGGTGATCGGCGGCGTCGAGCCGCGGGTCGCCGACGCCATCCGCGCCGAGATCGCCGACCAGCGCGAGTCCCTCAAGCTCATCGCCAGCGAGAACTACGCCTCCCCGGCGGTGCTGCTGGCCATGGGCAACTGGCTCAGCGACAAGTACGCCGAGGGCACCGTCGGCCGCCGCTTCTACGCGGGCTGCCGCAACGTCGACACGGTGGAGGCGCTCGCCGCCGAGCACGCCCGCGAGGTCTTCGGCGCCGCGCACGCCTACGTACAGCCGCACTCCGGCATCGACGCCAACCTGGTGGCCTTCTGGGCGGTGCTCTCCCAGCGGGTGGAGAGCCCGGCGCTTCAGAAGGCGGGCGTCCGGCACGTCAACGACCTCACCGAGCAGGACTGGGCGACGCTCCGCCGTGAGCTGGGCGACCAGCGGATGCTGGGCATGTCGCTGGACGCGGGCGGCCACCTCACGCACGGCTTCCGCCCCAACATCTCCGGCAAGATGTTCGACCAGCGCTCCTACGGCACCGACCCGGCCACCGGCCTGGTCGACTACGACGCGCTGCGGGAGAGCGCCCGCGAGTTCCGCCCGCTGATCATCGTCGCCGGGTACTCCGCGTACCCGCGGCTGGTGAACTTCCGGATCATGCGGGAGATCGCCGACGAGGTCGGCGCGACGCTGATGGTCGACATGGCGCACTTCGCGGGCCTGGTCGCGGGCAAGGTGCTCACCGGCGACTTCGACCCGGTACCGCACGCCCAGATCGTCACCACGACCACCCACAAGTCGCTGCGCGGCCCGCGCGGCGGCATGGTGCTGTGCGACTCCGAGCTGGCCGAGCACGTCGACCGCGGCTGCCCGATGGTGCTCGGCGGCCCGCTGCCGCACGTGATGGCCGCCAAGGCGGTGGCGCTGGCCGAGTCCCGGCAGCCCGGCTTCCGGGACTACGCGCAGCGCATCGTCGACAACGCCCAGGCGCTCGCCGAGGGCCTGCTCAAGCGCGGCGCCCGCCTGGTCACCGGCGGCACCGACAACCACCTGGTGCTGCTGGACGTCTCCGGCTACGGCCTCACCGGCCGCCAGGCCGAGGCGGCGCTGCTGGACAGCGGCATCGTCACCAACCGCAACTCCATCCCGCAGGACCCCAACGGCGCCTGGTACACCTCCGGCGTCCGGCTCGGCACACCCGCGCTGACCACCCGTGGCCTGGGCACCGCCGAGATGGACGAGATCGCCGAGCTGATCGACACCGTGCTGGCCGCCACCGCGCCCGGCACCGGCGCGGACGGCAAGCCGTCCAAGGCCAAGTACACGCTGGACGCGGCCGTGGCCCAGCGGGTCGAGGGCAAGGCGAGCGACCTGCTCGCCGGGTTCCCGCTCTACCCGGGCATCGACCTGAGCTGACGGCGCACCGCCGGAGGGCGCGCGGGGTGCCCGGCCTTGACGGCGCGCCGTCGCAGGACGCGCGGGGGTGCCTGGCCGCTCCGCCGACCTGAGACAATGAGGGCATGGCCTCCCGACCTCGTGTGCTCTCCGGCATCCAGCCCACCGCGGGCTCGTTCCACCTCGGCAACTACCTCGGCGCGGTACGCCAGTGGGTGGCGCTGCAGGAAACCCACGACGCGTTCTACATGGTCGTGGACCTGCACGCGATCACCGTGCCGCAGGATCCGAAGGAGCTGCGCGCCAACACCCGGCTCGCCGCCGCCCAGCTGCTGGCGGCCGGGCTCGACCCGGAGCGCTGCACGCTGTTCGTGCAGAGCCATGTGCCCGAGCACGCCCAGCTCGGCTGGGTGATGAACTGCCTGACCGGCTTCGGCGAGGCGTCCCGGATGACGCAGTTCAAGGACAAGTCCGCCAAGCAGGGCGCCGAGCGCACCACCGTGGGCCTGTTCACCTACCCGATCCTGCAGGTCGCCGACATCCTGCTGTACCAGGCCGACGCGGTGCCGGTCGGTGAGGACCAGCGCCAGCACATCGAGCTGACCCGGGACCTGGCCGAGCGGTTCAACACCCGTTACGCGCCGACGTTCACCGTCCCCGAGCCGTACATCGTCAAGGAGACGGCGAGGATCTACGACCTCCAGGACCCGACGGTCAAGATGAGCAAGTCGGCGTCCTCGCCCAAGGGCCTGGTCAACCTGCTGGACGACCCGAAGGCGTCGGCGAAGAAGTTCAAGAGCGCGGTGACCGACACCGACACGGTGATCCGCTACGACGCCGAGAACAAGCCGGGCGTCAGCAACCTGCTGACCATCTACTCCACGCTCACCGCCACCTCCGTCGCGGAGCTGGAGGAGCGCTACGCGGGCAAGGGCTACGGCGCCCTGAAGACCGACCTGGCCGAGGTCTTCGTGGACTGGGTCACACCGTTCCGCGCCCGCACCGAGGAATACTTGGACGATCCGGAGACGTTGGACTCTGTTCTCGCCAAGGGCGCCGAGAAGGCCCGGACGGTGGCGGCGGAGACCCTGGCCACCGTCTACGACCGGATCGGATTCGTTCCGGCCAAGCACTGAGCGACGGCGCGCCTTATCCTCCAGATCTTCCGCGGATCCGACGGTTCGAAAGGGGTGTGCGCATGGGGACCAGCACGATCGGTGTGTCCATCGCGGTCCCGGAGCCGTACGGCAGTCTGCTCCAGGAGCGCCGGGCGGGGTTCGGGGACCTGGCGGCCCACGCCATCCCCACGCACATCACGCTGCTGCCGCCCACCGAGGTCGACGCCGCCGCGCTGCCCGGCTTCCGGCGGCACCTGGCGGAGGTGGCCGAGTCCAGCCGGGCCTTTCCGCTGCGGCTGGACGGCACGGACTCCTTCCGTCCGCTGTCGCCGGTGGTGTACGTACGGCTCGCCGAGGGCGCGGTGGACTGCTCGCTGCTGCAGGAACGGGTGCGGTCCGGGCCGGTGGCCCGGGAGCTGCAGTTCCCATACCACCCGCATGTGACGGTGGCGCACGGCATCGAGGACGAGGCGATGGACCGCGCCCAGCGGGAGCTGGCGGGCTTCACCGCGCACTGGACGGTCAGCGAGTTCTCACTCTACGAGCAGGGTGAGGACGGCGTGTGGCGCTCGATGGGCGACTACCCTTTCGGCCGCCCGGGCACGACCGCGGCCGTGCCTGCGCAGACGGCCCACCTGGATGGGGACCCGCTGCGCGCGTAGCGTGAGCGCTTTATCACACGATGTGGAGAAAGCCGCGTATTTCACGGAACGTGGCGCCACGCCCGGCTCCGTGCGATTCGCCGCGAATGGCCTACGGCCCCGCCGCCAACCGGTGGATGTCCCCCTTTCCAGTTTCCAGTGGATCGCGGACGGGCAGGTGTGCGGCCGGTCACCGAGGGTAGGCGCCGATCATGGACTGGTTGACACGGCTGCCCGTCGTCGGTCCGTGGATCGCCCGCGGCATGCGGACGCACGCCTGGCGCGCCTTCGAGCACGCGCAGCGGGCACAGTGGACCCGGCTGGCCGCGGCCATAACCTTCATCAGCTTCATCGCGCTGTTCCCGCTGCTCACCTTGGGCGCGGCGATCGGCGCCGCGGTACTGACCAACAGCCAGCTGCACACCTACGAACTGAAGCTCAGCCAGCAGGTGCCGGGCCTGTCCAAGCAGTTCGACATCGCCACCCTGGCCGCCAACGCGGGCACCGTCAGCGTGGTGGCGGGCGTCGCCCTGCTGCTGGCCGGTATCGGCTGGGTCGACCAGCTGCGCGGCTGCCTACGGGCCATCTGGGGCCGCGACCAGGAGTCGGTCAACTGGCTGCTGCGCAAGGCCAAGGACGCCGGGGTGCTGGCCGGGCTGGGCGCGGTGGGCCTGTTCTCGCTGACCGTGTCGACGTTCGCCACCAGCGCGGTGGGCTGGACCGCCCGGCAGATCGGGCTGGGCTCCAGCGGTGCGGGCAGCGTGCTGCTGACCGTCATCGGGTACTGCGTCGCCGTACTCGCCGACGTCCTGCTGCTGGTGTACCTGCTGACCTGGCTACCGGGCGTCAGGCCCGCCCGGCGCTCGGTCGTCGTGGCGGGCCTGCTCGGCGCGGTCGGCCTGGAGATCCTCAAGGTGGCGCTCAGCGGCTATCTGCAGGGCGTGGCCACCAAGAGCATGTACGGCACGTTCGGCACCCCGGTCGCGCTGCTGCTGTGGATCAACTTCATGGCGAAGCTGCTGCTGTACTGCGCGGCCTGGACCGCCACCGCCACCAGCGCACCGTCGGCCGTCGAGCGGCCGAACGGTTCCGGGGCGGCCCCCGACGCCGCCCCGGAACCGCCCGCTACGACTCCCCGCGCCGCTTCGGCAGCGGCCAGCGCTTCCGCACCACCAGCGCCACACCACCCAGCACCGCCAGGGCGCCGGCGGTGATCCCGGCCGCCATCGCCGCACCGCCGGAGCCCGAGCCGGGCGCGGCCGCCGCGGACGCCGAGGCGTTGCCGCCCTTGGCGCCCTCGGTGCGGCCACCGGACGCGGACTGGGCGCTCTTCGGCGCCACCAGCGTGCCGACCGGCTTGACCTTGCCCGCGGCCTGGAAGCCCCAGTCGAGCAGGGCGGCGGTCTCCTTGTAGACCATGTTGTCGCCAGAAGCCGGGTGCATCACGGTGACCAGCAGCTTCACCCCGTCGTGGTCGGCGACGCCGGTGAAGGTGTTGCCCGCGTTGGTGGTGAACCCGTTCTTCACGCCCGCCAGGCCCGGATACGGCTTGACCCCGTCGATACCGCTGAGCAGCCGGTCGGTGTTCTGGATGCCGAACGTCTCCCGTTCCTTGGTGCCTTTCTTGAAGTCACCGGGGAACTGGGCGCTCGCCGTTGAGCAGTACTCGCGGAAGTCCGCGTTCTGCAGCCCGGCGCGGGCGAACAGCGACAGGTCGTACGCCGAGGAGACCTGACCCGGCATGTCGTAGCCGTCAGGGCTGACCACATGGGTGTCGTTGGCCTGTAGGTCCTTGGCGCGCTCCTGCATCTCGTGGACCGTCTTGTCCACGCCGCCGTTCATCGCGGCCAGCACGTGCACCGCGTCGTTGCCCGAGCGCAGGAACACCCCGCGCCACAGGTCCTGCACGGTGTACGGCAGGTTCTCCTTGATCCCGACCATGCTGCTGCCATCCCCTATTCCCGCCATGTCCTGCGGGGTGACGGTATGCGTCAGGTTCCTGGGGAACTTGGTGATCAGGGTGTCCGCGAACAGCATCTTCAGCGTGCTCGCGGGGGCCAGCGGCCAGTGCGCGTTGTGCGAGGCCAGTACCTCGCCGGTCTCCGCGTCGGAGACGATCCACGCACGGGCCGAGATCTTCGGTAGCGGGGGCACACCTGAGGTGAGGTCGACCTGGGTGCCCGACTGGGCGAGCCGGTCACCACCGATGGTTGACATGTTCTCGGGCGGCCGCGGCTCCTCCGGCTGCTGGGGCGTCCTGGCCGGTTGCCCCGGGTGGGGCGCGGCGGACGCGGCGGTAGCGGCCGGAAACAGCGCGGTGCCCACCAGGGCGGCGGCACACACGGTCAGCGCGGGACGGCGCAGGGCCTGACGATTCGTGAGCACCAACCGAACGTACAGGGAGATAGCGGAAGATCGGTCATCGCCGAGATGACCCGGAGGGGTGAGGAGTGACACGGCTGCCAGGGGGAACCGCTGGCGGCAGTCGGGCGTCTTCACCTCCCAACCATTTGTCAACGCGGCATGCCCAGCACCCCGGCTGTCGTAGCCGGTTGAGCAGTACCCCGGCTGACCGCCGCCGGTTGATGCCGTTTCATACTGAAGGCATGAAGCTCACTCGCCGCGCCTCCTGGTTCCTCACCGCCTTCGGCGTGTGGAGCTGGTGCATCTGGATCACCTTCGTCAAGAACCTGTGGGCCGACGCCAGCGGTCTGGCGTTCCACAACGGCCAGCCCACCGCCTACTTCTGGGTGCACCTGCTGCTCGCCATCACCTCGTTCCTCCTCGGCACCGCCGTCGGCGTCCTGGGCCTGCGCGGTCTGCGGGCGCTGCGCACCGAGGTGCGGCGCGCGTAGCCCCCGCACCTGCGTGCGCGGTACGTGTGCGCGGCGAGCACCGGCAAAGCGAAGGTCCCGTTCCCGGGCTGGGAACGGGACCTTCGTCCGTTGGGAGCGGGACCTTCGCCCCGTCAGGTCAGAACCGGCGCGTGATCAGCGCCCGCTTGACCTCCTGGATGGCCTTGGTCACCTCGATACCGCGCGGGCAGGCGTCCGTGCAGTTGAAGGTGGTGCGGCAACGCCACACGCCTTCCTTGTCGTTGAGGATCTCAAGCCGCTGCTCGCCGCCCTCGTCACGCGAGTCGAAGATGAAGCGGTGCGCGTTGACGATGGCCGCCGGTCCGAAGTACTGGCCGTCGTTCCAGAACACCGGGCAGGACGACGTGCACGCGGCGCACAGGATGCACTTGGTGGTGTCGTCGAAGCGCTCCCGGTCCTCGGCGGACTGGCGGCGCTCGCGGGTCGGCTCGTTGCCCTTGGTGATCAGGAACGGCATCACGTCCCGGTAGGCCTGGAAGAACGGCTCCATGTCGACCACGAGGTCCTTCAGGACCGCCATGCCCTTGATGGGCTCGATCGTGATCGGCTTCTCCGGGTTGATGTCCTTCAGCAGAGTCTTGCACGCCAGCCGGTTGCGGCCGTTGATGCGCATCGCGTCCGAGCCGCAGATGCCGTGCGCGCAGGAGCGGCGGAAGGTCAGCGAACCGTCGATCTCCCACTTGACCTTGTGGAGGGCGTCAAGGACGCGCTCCTTGGGGTCCATCTCCAGCTGGTAGTCGACCCACGAGACCTCGTCGGAGACCTCGGGGTTGAACCGGCGGACCCGCAGCGTGACGGTGATCGTCTCGAACGCGCTGTTCTCGGCCGCGTCCAGGGCGGCGGAGTGCTTGTCCAGCGTAGGGGTGCTCATCAGTACTTACGCTCCATCGGCTGGTAGCGGGTCTGGACGACCGGCTTGTAGTCGAGGCGGATCGACTCGGTGCCGTCCTCGCCAACCTCGCGGTACGCCATGGTGTGCCGCATGAAGTTGACGTCGTCACGGTTCGGGTAGTCCTCGCGGTAGTGACCGCCGCGGGACTCCTTGCGGGCCAGCGCGGAGACGGCCAGCACCTCGGCCAGGTCGAGCAGGTTGCCCAGCTCGATGGCCTCCAGCAGGTCGGTGTTGTACCGCTTGCCCTTGTCCTGGACGCTGACGTTCTTGTAGCGCTGCTTCAGCTCGGCGATGTCCTCGACGGCCTGCTTCAGCGTCTGCTCGGTGCGGAACACCATGGCGTTGGTGTCCATGGTCTCCTGCAGCGCCTTGCGGATCTCGGCCACCCGCTCGTTGCCAGTGGACTCGCGCAGCGACTCGACCTGGCTGACCACGAGCTCGGACGGGTTCTCCGGCAACTCGACGAAGTCGTTCTCAGCTGCGAACTTCGCGGCGGCGATGCCCGCCCGGCGGCCGAACACGTTGATGTCCAGCAGGGAGTTGGTGCCCAGCCGGTTGGCGCCGTGCACCGAGACGCACGCCACCTCGCCCGCCGCGTACAGGCCCGGCACGACGGTCGTGTTGTCCGCCAGCACCTCGCCCTGGACGTTGGTCGGGATGCCGCCCATCGCGTAGTGCGCGGTCGGCTGGATCGGCACCGGGTCGGTGTACGGCTCGATGCCGAGGTAGGTGCGGGCGAACTCGGTGATGTCCGGCAGCTTGGCGTCCAGCTGCTCCGGCGGCAGGTGGGTCAGGTCCAGGTAGACGTGGTCGCCCTCGGGGCCGCAGCCGCGGCCCTCGCGGATCTCGGTGTAGATCGCGCGGGAGACCACGTCACGCGAGGCCAGGTCCTTCATGACGGGCGCGTACTTCTCCATGAAGCGCTCGCCGTCCTTGTTGCGCAGGATGCCGCCCTCACCACGGGCACCCTCGGTGAGCAGGATGCCCATCCGCCAGATGCCGGTCGGGTGGAACTGGAAGAACTCCATGTCCTCCAGCGGCAGTCCGCGCCGGTAGGCGACCGCCTGGCCGTCACCGGTGAGGGTGTGCGCGTTGGAGGTCACCTTGAAGAACTTGCCGGTGCCACCGGAGGCGAACACCACGGCCTTCGCCTGGAAGACGTGGATCTCGCCGGTGGCCAGCTCGTAGGCCACCACACCGGCGGTGCGCTTGACGCCGTCCACCTCGGTGAGCAGCAGGTCGAGCACGTAGAACTCGTTGAAGAACTCCACGCCCTCCTTGACACAGTTCTGGTACAGCGTCTGGAGGATCATGTGGCCGGTGCGGTCGGCCGCGTAGCAGGCGCGGCGCACCGCGGCCTCGCCGTGGTTGCGGGTGTGGCCGCCGAAGCGGCGCTGGTCGATGGTGCCGTTCGGGGTCCGGTTGAACGGCAGGCCCATCTTCTCCAGGTCGAGGACCGCGTCGATGGCCTCCTTCGCCAGGATCTCGGCGGCGTCCTGGTCGACCAGGTAGTCACCGCCCTTGATCGTGTCGAAGGTGTGCCACTCCCAGTTGTCCTCCTCGACGTTGGCGAGGGCGGCGGCCATACCGCCCTGCGCGGCGCCGGTGTGGGAGCGGGTCGGGTAGAGCTTGGTCAGCACGGCGGTACGGCTGCGCTTGGTCGCCTCGATGGCCGCGCGCATGCCGGCGCCGCCGGCGCCGACGATGACGGTGTCGTACTTGTGGATCTGCATCGCGTCAGCCCCGCGTCTACTGGATGTTCGGGTCGAAGGTGAAGATCACCAGCGTGCCCAGGAAAACGGTGAACACCGTGGCCGTGTAGAGCAGCCACTTCAACCAGAACCGGGTGGTGTCCCGCTCGGCGTAGTCGTTGATGACCGTCCGCAGGCCGTTGGCGCCGTGCAGCATCGCGAGCCACAGCATGCACAGGTCCCACAGCTGCCAGAACGGTGAGGCCCAGCGGCCCGCCACGAAGGCGAAGCCGATCTTGGTGACGCCGCCGTCCAGCACCAACTGGATCAGCAGGTGGCCGAGGACCAGCACCACCAGGACGATGCCGGACAGCCGCATGAACAGCCAGCCGTACATCTCGAAGTTGGTGCGGGTGGCGCGCGGTGTGCGCTTGCTGCGGGCGCGCGGCGGCTCGATGACCGGTGCCGGGTTGTCCGGGCTGAAGGTGGTGGCGCTCGTCGCCACGGCGTCGACAGGAGTCTCGGCAGACATTCTCAGCTCCCGAACAGAGTGCGCAGGGTGTGCTGCAGGACGGGGTAGAACGCCCCGGCCATCAGCACGATCCAGATACCGACCACGGACCACAGCATCTGGCGCTGGTACCGCGGGCCCTTGGCCCAGAAGTCGACGGCGATGACGCGCAGGCCGTTCAGGGCGTGGAAGAGGATGGCCGCGACCAGGCCGTACTCCATCAGGTTGACGATGGGGTTCTTGTAGGTCGCGACCACGTTGTCGTAGGCCTGCGGGGACACACGAACGAGCGAGGTGTCGAGGACGTGGACGAACAGGAAGAAGAAGATGAGGACACCGGTGACTCGATGAGCCACCCAGGACCACATACCTTCCCGGCCGCGGTACAGCGTTCCAGCCGGCACGGAAAACCCTCCGGATACGGGACTAGGGGCCTTGCCGGCTTCACTGTCGGTCGGGCCCGGCCGGGTACGGTCCACCGGCCCCCGACATCGTAGCGACGCCCTTCGCCGCTTGGTCGTCGGGGTGGCTCAGGTGTGATCGATCCCGCACATGCGGGCTACTGGCCGCCCCCTGGGGGTGACCCCAGAGCGCCCAGCCGGGGTGTGTCGCGGCGGGCGGGCCGGGCCAGTCGGGCGAGCCGGCCGCGGGCGAGGGCGCGCAGCTCGTCGGCGGCGACGGCACGTTCCTGCTCGGGAGTGTTGCCGAGCCGCAGCCGTAGACAGGCCAGTACGTGGTCGAGGTGCTCGTCCGGGTGAACGTCGTCAAGGCAGATGACGAAGGGGTGGCCGAAACGCCGCTCGTACTCGGCGAGTCCGACCCGCAGCGCGGTGTGCGCCGCGAGGCCGCCACCGGGCGGCAGCGGCAACGGGCGCTCACCGGCCAGTGCTTCGGCCAGGTCGCCCGGGGTCAGCCGGTAGGCGGCGGTGTCCGCGGCGGCGAGTAGCGCGCCCAGATCGGGGTACGGGCGGTGCGCGGCCATGCGGCGCGCCCATTGGCGGCAGCCGCAGCAGGTGAGCAGCGCGGTCTCGGCGGCGGCGGTCGCGGCGCGGTTGAGCGCCGCGAGCCCTGTGACGGGGCTGCCGTGGGCGCGGCCCTGCCGCGGTATCGGCGCCGACGTTCCGGGGAGGTCGCTGGCCAGCTTCGGCCTCCTGATGCGATGGATGCGATGGATGCGATACGGAAATGTTGCGAGAAAACGGGATAGAGCACCCGGGGGAGCGGCAGAAGACGGTGCCGGAGAGAGGACTCGGACAACGTATCGGCGGATGCGCGTACTTGACCGCCAGATGTGCGAATTTCACCCGTACGGGAGAGAAATCGGCCACGAGGTGGACAGGGTGGCCGTAACGGCAGAGGCGGCCGGAGTCGCCTCCCCCCACAGGAGCGTCTCCGGCCGCCGTCTCGCGGCGCGTGCCGTTCTGCGCGTCGCTTACTCAAGACAGCGCCAACGGGCGCGAAAGTGTCACACCCCCCGCCGCGGGCCCAACACGGGCCGTTTCGGCGCCACTTGTACACCGAGGCGTACCGGGCAGGCGCTGGATACCGGATCGGTAGTCGGAGCGGACGTTCGGATCAGGCATGATGAGGCGCGTGGTGGGGGCTGACCAGGACACGGACGAAGCGCGGGTGACGGCTGCCATAGCGGCCGCCCAGCGCGGCGACGAGGCTGCCTTCCGCACCGTCTACCGCAGCGTCCATCCCCGTCTGCTCGCCTACGTACGCACGCTGGTCGGCGACGTGGACGCCGAGGACGTCGCCTCCGAGGCGTGGTTGCAGATCACCCGGGACCTCGACCGGTTCACCGGGGACGCCGACCGGTTCCGTGGCTGGACCGCGACGATCGCCCGGAACCGAGCACTGGACCATCTGCGTCGTGTCGGCCGAAGGCCTGTCGTGGGCGCCGACGAATCGGTTCTCTACGGCATGCCGGACCGCGCGGACACCGCGGGACAGGCACTGGAAGCGCTGGCCACCGATCGGGCCATGGCGTTGATAGCGCGGCTGCCGGTGGACCAGGCGGAGGCCGTGATGCTGCGTGCGGTGGTGGGGCTGGACGCCAAGGGCGCGGCGGAGGTGCTCGGCAAGCGTCCGGGCGCGGTACGCACGGCAGCGCACCGCGGGCTACGACGGTTGGCGGAGCTGTTGGAGGACGGCACGGGGGGCATTGGGACGGACGACGGTGTGACGTTTGCGGCCGCGCCGACGCAGAAGGACGTGAGATGAGCGGAAGCCGCCATGACTGGCTGGATGAGGAAGCCGCCGAGCGTCTGCTGAGCGGCGAACCAGTCAATGCCGGGGACCCCGCCGACGCCGGGGACAAGGGACGCGACGGAACCCCAACCGTCCGGGCCCTGACCGAGCTGTTGGCCGCGGCCACCCGCTCCACGGTCGAACAGGGCCGTGAGGACGCGGCGTTGGCGGCTTTCCGCGCGGCCCGCGAGCACACCGCCCCCGCCGTGGAGTCCGCGGCGACCGGGGCGGTCGTCGGCGTACCGCTGCCGCCCGAGGAGCCGGTCACCGAGGCCACGGACAACGCTGTCCCCTTTGCGCCGGAATTCTCGCCGGAATTCGCGCCGGAATACGCGCCCGAGCGGCGCAGACGGCTGCGGCGGCTGCGCGGCCTGTCCGGTTCGGCGAAGGTCGCGGTGGCCGCGGCCTTCGCGGCGACCGCACTGGTCGGCGGGGTCGCCGCGGCGGCCGGTACCGGGGTGATCCCCTCGCCGTTCAGCAGCGGCGACACCACCCCCGAGTCGACTGACGGCTCCCAGGCGCCGTCACTGGACGGCAGCGCGGTGCCGCAGACCCCCGACGGCGCGCCCTCGACGGTGCCCGACTCGCCGGGCGCCGCGACCAGGGGCGGCGCCGGTACGGAGTCGCCGTCCCAGTCGCCCGGCGGCTCCGGCACGCCCGGCGCGGCGGGCGGAACCAACAGCTCCACGCCGGGGGACCACGGTCAGGGCAACTGGGACCAGGGCTCCGACGACCATGACCCGGACGCGTTGTGCCGCGCCTACCTGGCGGCGGCGGGCGGCGGCGGGCTGCGGGGCAATGAGTGGCAGTGGCTGTCCAAGGCCGCGGGCGGCCAGCAGGCCGTTGACGCGTACTGCCGCCAGCGGCTGGGCCTCGGCTCCGGCGGTGACCGGCAGTCGCACGGCGGCACCAACGGCTCCGGCAACGGCGGCGGCAGCGGCAACTCCAACGGCGGCACCGGTGGCACCGGTGGTACCGGCGGCGGTGACGGCAACGGCAACGGCGGCAATGGCAACGGCAACAGTGGCGGCCGGGGCAACAACCGGCTGGTCCAGCTGCCGCCCCTGTGAGCCCGGGCGGCGAGCCCCGGAAACAGCGCCGCAGTAGGCCGCGAACGGCGGTGTAACACTTTTCAACCACCTGGCGCAGATGCTTATGGGTCGACTGGTCATCGACCCGCGGCGTGTCGGTTCCCCCGTTACCGACGCGGACCGCGCCTGACGCGGGTGGGGCGCCTTTCCCCCCGCCCCACCCGCGTCGACAGGCCTCCTGTGATGTCACGCCCCCGTTCGGGCATGCTGTGAGCAAGGTCCCAGCGTGCGGGGCTCCACCGATCGCACGCCCGCCACTACAGTCCGTTGCGGGGGCTGCGGTTACTCGTCGGTAGACACGAGCGGGAGGCGTTAGGACATGGGGCGCGAGCCGGGCAGCGACCGTTTGACGGAGTCCGGGCTGCCGATCGAACCGGTCTACGGTCCCGAGGACCTGGCCGGTTGGGACCCCCAGGAGAAGCTGGGCGAGCCCGGCGAATACCCGTTCACCCGCGGTGTGTACCCCACGATGTACACCGGCCGGCCGTGGACGATGCGGCAGTACGCGGGCTTCGGCACCGCGACCGAGTCCAACGCCCGCTACAAGCAACTGATCGCCAACGGCACCATGGGCCTGTCGGTCGCGTTCGACCTGCCCACCCAGATGGGACACGACTCCGACGCGCCGATCGCGCACGGCGAGGTCGGCAAGGTCGGCGTGGCCATCGACTCGCTCGACGACATGATGGTGCTGTTCGACGGCATCCCGCTGGACAAGGTGTCCACGTCGATGACGATCAACGCGCCCGCCGCCCTGCTGCTCCTGCTCTACCAACTGGTCGCCGAGGAACAGGGTGTTCCGGCGGACAAGCTCACCGGCACGATCCAGAACGACGTGCTCAAGGAGTACATCGCCCGCGGCACCTACATCTTCCCGCCCAAGCCCAGCCTTCGGCTGATCGCCGACATCTTCGCGTACTGCAGGGCCGAGATCCCGAAGTGGAACACGATCTCGATCTCCGGCTACCACATGGCCGAGGCCGGGGCAAGCCCCGCGCAGGAGATCGCGTTCACCCTCGCCGACGGCATCGAGTACGTCCGTACCGCGATCGCCGCCGGAATGGACGTGGACGACTTCGCGCCCAGGCTGTCGTTCTTCTTCGTCTCCCGTACCACGATCCTGGAGGAGGTCGCCAAGTTCCGTGCGGCCCGCCGGATCTGGGCGCGGGTGATGAAGGAGGAGTTCGGCGCCAAGAACCCCAAGTCGCAGATGCTGCGGTTCCACACCCAGACCGCGGGTGTGCAACTCACCGCGCAGCAGCCCGAGGTGAACCTGGTGCGGGTCGCCGTCCAGGGGCTGGCGGCGGTGCTCGGCGGCACCCAGTCGCTGCACACCAACAGCTTCGACGAGGCCATCGCGCTGCCCACCGAGAAGTCCGCCCGGCTCGCGCTGCGCACCCAGCAGGTGCTGGCGTACGAGACCGATGTGACGGCGACCGTCGACCCGTTCGCGGGCTCGTACGTGATCGAGAAGATGACCGACGAGGTCGAGGCCGCCGCGGTCGAACTGATGCGGAAGGTCGAGGAGTTCGGCGGCGCGGTCAACGCGATCGAGCACGGCTTCCAGAAGAACGAGATCGAGCGCAACGCGTACCGCATCGCTCAGGAGACCGACGCGGGGGAGCGGGTCGTCGTCGGCGTCAACCGCTTCAAGCTGGACGAGGAGGAGCCGTACGAGCCCCTCCGCGTCGATCCGGCGATCGAGGCCCAGCAGGCCGAACGGCTCGCGAAGCTGCGCGCCTCGCGGGACCAGGCGGCGGTGGATGCGGCCCTCGCGGCCCTTCGGGCCGCTGCGGAGGGTACGGACAACGTCCTCTACCCGATGAAGGACGCGCTGCGCGCCCGGGCCACGGTGGGCGAGGTGTGCGATGCGCTCCGCGGGGTGTGGGGGGCGTACGTGCCGACCGACGCGTTCTAGCCTCCGAGCCCTGAAGGGGCGCGCGGAACTGCGCGACCAGCCACAACGGTGCCGCGGACGATCGACGGCCCATCGACCACACCCCGCACATCCACCGCCCCCCGCCCATCGACCGCGCCCCCAGCGGAGCGGCTAGCGCGACCCGTCCCGCAGGGCGCGCCGCAGGCGGGGTGCGAGGGGCCGCTCCACGGCCACATGCAGCAGCCAGGCCAGTGCCAGCATCGCCGCCGCCGTACCCGCCAGTGCCACCGGTGCCGGGAGGCGCAGGTCGTGGTGGAGTGCCGGGATCACCACCCAGCCCAGGTGCTCGTGGACCAGGTAGAACGGGTACGTCAGCGCGCCCGCGGTGGTCAGCCAGCGCCAGTCGACCCGGCTGACCGGGGTCAACGTGACCGCGGCCACCGCCGCGAACGCCAGCGTGACCAGGGCGATCACCGTGAGCTGGGTGCGGTGGTGGAAGGCCGCCACATGCGCGGGCGCCACCAACTCCCGTACCGCGTAGTGCTGGCCGAGCAGCCAGCCGACGGCGACCACCGCCCAGCCGGTGGCGTCATGCCCGTACCGGTACACCAGGTACAGACCGATGCCACCGAGGAAGAACGGCGCGTAGTCGGGCATCAGTAGCTGCTGCAGCAGCGGCTCATGGGCCGCGTCGGCGAAGACGGCGCCCGCCGTCCACAGCGTGCAGAACAGCAGCACCCGGCGCCGGTTGGCGCCGCGCCACAGCACGCACAGCGCGAACAGCAGGTAGAACCGCAGCTCCGCCCAGAGCGTCCAGCACACCCCGAGCACCCGCTTGGCGCCGACCGGCATCTGCAGCATGGTCAGGTTGGTCAGCAGATCGCTGGGCGAGACCGGATGGAACGCCACCCATGGCAGCGCGAAGACGAAGGTGACCAGCAGTATCGCCGCCCAGTAGGCGGGCAGCAGCCGACCCGCCCGCGAGGCGGCGAACGCCATCGGGGAGCGGCCCCAGCCGCTCATGCAGATGACGAACCCGCTGATGACGAAGAAGAGTTGGACCCCGAGGCAGCCGTACGAGGCCGGTCCGGCAAGGCTCGGGAAGAGCTTGTGCGGCGAGGCGCCCCAGGCGCGGGTGATGTCGCCGCCGCGCCCGGCGTAGTGGTACGCGCACACCGACAGCGCCGCCACCAGCCGCAGCCCGTCCAACGCCCGCAGCCGCCCGGCGCGCCCGCCGCCCGACACCACGGCCGGAGCCGGTCGCGCGGCGGCGATCGGCTGCGCGGTCACGAGGTGGCCGCCTGGCGGTCGGCGGCCCGGTCGGTGCTCCGCGAGGTCAGCACCCGGGCCCGGCGCACCACCCTGCGCACCGTGCGGCTGCGCGGCAGGAAGGCGAGTTGGGACGGTACGCCACCGGGCAGCGCCAGCGAGGTGAGTCGGCGCCGCTTGAAGTACCGCCGGTCCTCGGGGTGTTCGGACAGCTGGCGCACCGCCTCGTCGCGCAGGTGCGGGTACGCCTTGGACTGCATACAGTAGCCCACCGCCCGCAGCAGCCCGGTGATTTCCGCGGTGGACCGCGGCCTGCCTGCGGGCTCGCGGTCGTCCAGCGGTGGCAGCAGGGCGTCGACGAGGGTGACCGGCACCCGGTTGCTGTTCTGGAACGGAGACAGCCGCTCCAGCAGCAGCCCGGTGCCGGTGCGGGCCACCGGCAGGTCGAAGAACCGCGAGGCGGTGAGCAGGGCGGTGGAGAAGCAACCCACCACCAGCGCGGGCCGCAGCCGCTGGAACAGCACCTCGGCGAGGACCGGGGTGTCGCAGACGGTCAGCTCGACGCCGAGCTCCGCGGCCTCCTTCTCCAGCAGGTGCGGCCAGTGCGCGGGCGCGGTCGGATGCGGCTTGAACACCGCGCTGCGGTGGCCGCGCGCCGCGATCCCGCGCAGCATGCGCAGGTGCAGCCGCTCCTCCTCCTCGGTGGTGAGGATCTCCAGCGCCGACAGGTACTGGCCGAGCAGCAGCGCCGGACCGTCCGCCGCCACCGGCCGGTCGTCGCAGGCGGCCAACTGCTCAAGTACCGCCCGGAAGGCCCCGGTTGGTACCACCTCGGGCCTGACCCTGTGCTCCGACAGCAGCAGCGGGGCCAGGCCCGGCACCAGGTCGAGGTGGAGCAGTCGGCGGATGCGGCTGGTGACCAGCAGCTCCAGTTTGTTGCGGGTGGGGCCGTAGCTCATCAGGCCGTCCGCGTAGACGTCGATGGGCGCGGCCGGGAAGAGCTGGACGAGCGCCAGCGCGGGTTCCACCTGGATGGACTCCACAGCTAGTTCTATCTCGTCGTCCCCCAACCGCCACAGCAGCCTCAGGTGCCGCTCCCACAGCGGTACGTCGTCCGGGCGCGGGCTCCAACCGCTGGGATGGAACGGGGAGATGGTCTCGTTCCACGACAGCACCTGGTCGAAGCGGTCGCGTAGCGCGGTGAAGCCCGGCATCCGGTCCAGCGGTGCGGTGGTCTCCGGCACCGGAGCGTTATTGCTGACCAGCAGGATCCGCCGGTCGGCCGGAGGGAACCGGTCGGCGTCCAGCGCGGCGGCCAAGGTGGCGGCGCCGTAGAGGGTGGACGCCAGGAAGATCTGGGTACGCGCCATCAGGCCGCCGCCTCCCCGTTCGCGTCCTTGCCGGGCAGCAGCCGGTCCAACCAGCGCAGCCGCCGCAGCCGTACCGAACGGTCCAGGTCCATCGAGTCCAGCGCGGCGGTCAGCAGCTCCTGCGGCATCCGCTTCATCGCGGCCACGCTCAACGCCTTCAGTTTCCGGGCGACTTGCGGCTCGAAGCGGTCGATGTTGGACAGATGGTGGGCGATGATCGCGCAGTAGGTGCGGACCGCCTTCGGCAGGAACTCCTCCGCCCTGGGGTCCTGTGCCGTCTCGGCCAGCACCTGGTCAAAGGAGCGTATGAAGTCCAACTGCCGTACATCGCCGATCTGGGTGAGCGAACTGGCCACCCCGCGCCGGTAGAAGACGCCGAGCAGCCCGAGCACCGCGAACGACTCCGCCCTGCGGTGCAGCCGCCAGATCCACGGCCGGTCCTCCGCGGTGCGCAGCCCGTCCGGGAAGTGCAGCAGCCCCGCGTCCTTCAGCCTGCGGTGGTACATCCCGGCCCAGGCGTACGGGTAGTCGACGGAGGTCGAGGTGTCCGCGGGCAGGATCGCCTCGCGCGGGTCGAGCACCCGGCCGCGGCGGCCGTCCGGTACCCGGTGGACCACCCGCTCCCTGCCGGTGCACTGCACATGGTCGGTGCGCACGAAGTCGCAGCCCAACTCCTCGATCCCCGCCAGTAGTTCGGGGAGGTAGCCGGGGGCCAGCCAGTCGTCGCCGTCGAGGAACGCCAGGTACTCGCCCTCGGCGGCGTCCAGGCCGGTGTTGCGGGCGGTGGCCAGGCCCTGGTTGCGCTCGTGCCGCAGCAGCCTGGCGCCGGGCAGTTGACCGCCCGCGGCGCGTTCCAGGATCTCCGGCGTCCGGTCGGTCGAACAATCGTCGACGAGAATGAATTCAAAATCCGCGCGGGCATTCGATGCCAGACTTCTCAACATGTCGGGTGCGAATGTCTGCACGTTGTAGAACGGCACGATGACGGAGAGCTTGGCCACTTGCGGAACGTTATGCGGCGGCTCGCCATTTGGGATTGCGGGCCGCGGGCCGTCCGGTGAACGAAGCGTGGCAGAGCCGTGAACCCGGCGCGGCGAGCGGCCGGAGAGCCTGTCGTCGGCGCGCTGTTAACCATTTGTTGCGGCCTTGTACGCCCACCGCTTTGATTTGATTCCTACGGTCTCCGGCGTGCCAACCAGTGCCACCCCGGTGAAAAAGATCACGGTACTCGCGGATTCGGACACGCGTTGGAAGTGGGGCGCCCAGACCGCAGGCCGAATAGCCGAGCAGGCGTGTCTTGACGCGCGGTTGCTGCGCGGTCGGGCCACCCCGACCCCCCGGCAGCTGGCCGAGGTCGGGATGCCCGCGGACTCGATGAGCGAGGTGACCGCGGCGCAGTTCCTGGCCGAGACCGACCGGGAGAGCGCGGATGTGGTCATCCTCGCCTGCGTCGGCGGCACCGTACAGGCCGTGCTGCACGGGCTGGCCCGCGCCTGGCAGGGCCGCGAGCGGCGGCCGGTGCTGGTCACCGGATACGTCGGGGTGGTCTACGAGAAGCTTGCCGACGGTCTGCTGCTGCGGCACGGCGCGGACGTGGTACTGGCCAACAGCCGCCACGACGCCGAGCGGTTCCGCGCGGTGTACGAGGGCGTCGGGGCGGATGCGGACTGCGTGGTGGAAAGCGCGCTGCCGTTCCTGGCCGGTGAGCCCTACCAGCCGTCCGCCGAGCGGCCGTTGACCGTGGTCTTCGCCGCCCAGCCGTCGGTGCCGGACGGCCGCCGGGACCGCGAGTACCTGCTGGACCGGGCGGTACGGCACGCCGAGGCGCACGCCGACCGCGAGGTGCTGGTGAAGCTGCGCAGCAAGCCCGGAGAACACACCACGCACATCGAGGAGACCCCCTACCCCAAGCTGGCCGCCCGCCGCCGACTCCCGCCCAACCTGCGGCTGGTGTACGGGCACATGGGCGAAGTCCTCGACCGCACCGACCTGTTGGTGACGGTCAGCTCGACGGCGGCCCTGGAGTCGATGCACCGCGGCATCCCCACCGCCGTCCTCACCGACCTCGGGGTGCGCGAGGCGCTGGGCAACCACCACTTCCTGGGCTCCGGATGCCTGGCCTCCTGGGACGAGTTGGACGCGGGTGCGCTGCCGAAGGCCGACGCCGGGTGGCTGCGGCGGCACGGCGTGCGGGCGCACGACCCGTTCCGGGCCGTGCGGGAGCGGGTGGCCGCTCTGGCGTCCGCGTCCACGCTTCCGGCGCTTCGGCCGTACTACACGGTGCAGACGGCGCCCGGCTATCTGCCCGGCATCCTCGCCCGGCACCACCTCGACGTGAAGGGCGCCCCGCTCCCGGGCGCGCCCGCACCGGCCGCCTCCGGCGGACTGCGCGGCGCGGTACGGGAGTTCACCCGCGACGCCGCCCGCACCCTCTACCGCCAGGGCGTCCAACGCGTGGCGCCCGTGATCCGCCGCTGGGGGCAACTGTGAGGGGCACTCGGGCCGTTGGGCCGCAGCGGAACTCCTCCGGTCACGCTGGGGGTCCCCGCCCGGTCGCTGCCGGTTCGGCACCGCGGGACTGCGCCGTCGGGGTCAGCGCCGCCGCGGCGGGTCCTTCTTCTCGCGACGGGGACTTTCGGCCGGTTGCGGCGGCGACTTCTTCCCGCCACCACGGTGAGCAACCACAAGCGAGTAGCCCGGCGGTGCCGAACTCACCCCAGCCCACGGTGCTGGCCGTCATCCCCGCCCGAGGCGGCTCGAAGGGCGTACCCGGCAAGAACCTCGCCGAGGTCGGCGGTGTGCCGCTGGTCGCCCGGGCGGTACGGGCTTGCGCGGCGGCAAAGCTGGTCGACGCCGTCCTCGTCTCCACCGACGACTTCGGCATCGCCGAGGCGGCCCGAGCGGCGGGAGCGGAGGTGGTGGCGCGGCCACCGGACATCTCCGGCGACACCGCGACCAGCGAGTCCGCCGTCCTGCACGCGATCGACGCGTACCAGGCCATGCACGGCGGCGTGGTCGACGTCGCCGTGCTGGTGCAGTGCACCAGCCCGTTCCTCGCCGCCGGGGACATCGACGGCGTGGCCGCCGCCGTACTGGAGGACGGCGCGGACAGCGCGCTGACCGTCGCCCCGTTCCACGGCTTCGTATGGCGCGACGACCCAGGCGGCGCGCACGGCGTCAACCACGACAAGGCGGTCCGCCCGCGCCGCCAGGACCGACCCCAGGACCTGCTGGAGACCGGCGCCGCATACGCCATGAAGGTCCCCGGCTTCCGCGCGTCCGGCCACCGCTTCTTCGGCCGCACCGCCCTCGTCCGCACCGACCCCGCACGCGTGCTGGAGATAGACGAGCCGGGCGACCTCGCCCGGGCCCGTGCGCTCGCGCCGCTCCTCGACACCTGACCTTCGCGAAAGGACCGTCCCCCGTGACCACCACCCCCCACCGTCTGCGCACGATCGGCGACCGTCTCGTCGGCACCGGCCGTCCCGTCTACATCACCGGCGAGATCGGTATCAACCACAACGGTGACCTGGAGAACGCCTACCGGCTGATCGACGCCGCCGTCTCGGCCGGGTGCGACGCGGTGAAGTTCCAAAAGCGCACCCCGGAGATCTGCACCCCGCGCGACCAGTGGGACATAGAGCGTGACACCCCGTGGGGCCGGATGACGTACATCGACTACCGGCACCGCGTCGAGTTCGGCGAGCAGGAGTACCGGGCCATCGACGCGTACTGCCGTGAGCGGGGCATCCACTGGTTCGCCTCGCCGTGGGACGTGCCCAGCGTGGAGTTCCTGGAGCAGTTCGACCTGCCCGCGCACAAGGTGGCCTCCGCCTGCCTGACCGACGACGAGCTGCTGCGCGCGCTGCGCGCCACCGGCCGCACGGTCGTCCTGTCGACGGGCATGTCCACCCCGAAGCAGATCCGGCACGCGGTCGAGGTGCTCGGCAGCGACAACGTCCTTCTGTGCCACGCCACTTCGACGTACCCGGCCAAGCACGAGGAGCTCAACCTGCGCATGATCCACACCCTGCAGGCCGAGTACCCCAACGTGCCGATCGGCTACTCCGGCCACGAGGTCGGCCTGCAGACCACGCTCGCCGCGGTGGCACTCGGCGCGGTGTTCGTGGAGCGGCACATCACCCTCGACCGCGCGATGTGGGGCTCCGACCAGGCCGCCTCGGTGGAGACCTCGGGCCTGCAGCGGCTGGTGCGCGACATCCGGATCGTGGAGCGGTCGCTGGGCGACGGCGTCAAGCGGGTGTACGAGGGCGAGCTGGGGCCGATGAAGAAGCTGCGCCGGGTGCCGGGCGTGGTCGCGGAGGCCGAGGCGGCCGCCGCGGCCGAACGAGAGCCGGTCTCCGCGTGACCGGATCACCGGCCGCCGACCCACCGCGGGCCACCGCCGCCGTACCGGCCCCGCGCGCCCCCGGCGGCCAGCACGCGGCGCTGCGCACCCTGGCGCTCGTGGAGTCCCCGGTGCAGCTGCTCAACCTGCTGGAGTGGACGTACGCCCAGCGCGCCGCCGGAACGCTCGACCTGGCCGACTGCACCGTCGTGGTGCTGCCGCCGCGCGATCCGATGAGCCGCGGGCAGCTGCGCCGGATGGCCGAGCTGGCCCGGGACGAGGGGCTGGCGCTGCGCTGGTGCGAGCCGCGCACCGCCACCGCCGGGCCGGTGCGCACCCTGGCGGGGCTGACCCCGCTACTGCTGCGGGCCAGGCGCCTGGTGCTGGGTGACCCGTTCTCCCGCTTCGTGCAGGCCCTGCTGCCGCTGAGCCGGGCGAAGGACCTGGTGGTGATAGACGACGGCACGGCGACCATGGAGTTCGTGGCGCTGATCGCCGCCGGGCAGCGGCTGGTGCGCTGGCACCGGACCGGGCGCGGCGCACGGGACGCGGTGTTCGCCGCGGTGGCCGCGGGCGCCCGGCGGCGGCTGACCGCGGGGCCCGGTCGCCGGGTGGAGCTGTTCACCTCGATGCCGGTCACCCCGCCGCCCGGCACCCGGCTGACCGCCAACCGGCTGGCGTGGACCCGGGAGCGCTTCGGCCCGCCCAGGGTGCGGCGCGGCGCGGACCTGATCGGCACCTCGCTGGTGGAGACCGGAGTGGTGGACCCGAACGCCTATCTCGCCGCCGTCCGCGGCATAGCCGCCGCGCACGGCGCCACCCGCTACTTCGCGCACCGCAGGGAGCGCGAGGACAAGCTGCGGCGGCTGTCCGCCGCCACCGGCCTGGAGATCGTCCGGCCCGACCTGCCGCTGGAGCTCGTCGCCCGGCGCGGCCCGATAGGCGCCCGCCTGCTGAGCTTCCCGTCGACCGTGGTGCACACCCTGCCGCTCGCCCTGGACGGCACGGGCGTGGAGGTCGCCGTGTGCGAGGTGGACCCCTCGTGGCTGACCAGCGGCGCCTCGCCGCGCGCCCAGGGCTTCCTGTCCGGCATCACCAGCGCCGCCCGCAGCAGGCACGGGCTCGGCGCGATCCGCAACCCGGTGGCGGTGACCTGATGAGCGTGGCCCTTGACACCCCCGCGGCCCGGCTGACCTCCGGCGAGGCCGCGGAGCTGGCCGCCCGGCACGGGCTGACCCCGGCCGTGCGGCGGCCCTCGCTGCCGGACTACCTGCGCCAGCTGTGGGGCAGACGGCACTTCACCGTCGCCTACGCCCGGGCCCGGCTGACCGCGCTGTACGCCACGGCCCGGCTCGGCCAGATCTGGCACGTGCTGACGCCGCTGTTCAACGTCGCCGTCTACTGGCTGGTCTTCGGCTATCTGCTGAACAAGAAGGCCGGGACCGGCGACAACTACATCGCGTTCCTGTCCGTCGGCATGTTCGTGTTCACCTACTCGCGGGAGTCCATCGCGAGTGGCACCTGGTCGATCTCCAACCGGATCGAACTGGTCCGCGCGATGCACTTCCCGCGCGCCTGCCTGCCGATCGCCTCCACGCTGGTGCAGCTCCAGCAACTGGTGCTGTCCATGGGCCTGGTGATCAGCATCTGCCTGGCCACCGGCGAACCGTTCGGCGCCCGCTGGCTGCTGCTGGTTCCGGCGCTGGCGTTGCAGACGGTGTTCAACCTCGGCTGCGGGATGCTGATGGCCCGCATCGGCGCCCGCAACCACGACATCGGCGAGCTGGTGCCGTTCCTGCTGCGTACCTGGATGTACACCTGCGGCGTCTTCTACAGCATCGCCAAGGTCACCGGGCACGCCCCGCGGATCATCCGGCTGCTGCTGGAGTCCAATCCCGGCGCGATCTACATCGAACTGGCCCGGCACGCGCTGCTGGAAGGTTACGCACAGCTGACCCCGCACGTGTGGATACTGGCCGCGGCCTGGGCGGCGGTCGCGCTGGTGACCGGTCTGGTGGTCTGCTGGCAGGCCGAGGAGAAGTACGGCCGTGGCTGAAAAGAAGTACGGCCGTGGCTGAACACGCAATGCCCAGTGCGCTGTTCGGCCACGATCGATACCTATCCGTGACCCGTTCAACCCGGCGCCACGCGCCCGCCATCCCGTGATCACCGCCACCGTGTTCCCTGCTGCCATGGGGAGCACACCGCGGAAGGCCGCGCGGATCGCGGTTCTCGCGGACAGCACACTGACCAACGACTCACGAGCGCAGCGGGTGGCCCGCGCCGCCGCCGACGCGGGCTACGACGTCACGCTCATCGGCCGCGCCGACAGCCAACCGGCACCGGTGATCAAGGGCGTCGCGGTGATCACCGTGGACGTGCCGGAGACGCTGCGCCGCCACCGGCTGCGCAGGCCTCGACCGGGCCTGCGCTGGCCACTTGCGTACCGCTGCGCCGAGGCGCACCGCTACCGCACCGCGCAACTGGCCGTACGCGAACAGCTGTTGCGCACCCGGGACGCCGAACTGGGCGTGCTCTACCGCCCGTTGGCCCGGCAGGCCGCGGCCCGGGCCGGGTACTCGCTGGCCCGCGCCCGGTACGCGGTGCGCCGCACCTGGACGCGGGTGCGGGCCGCCCAGTACCAGGCCGCGGTGCGCCGCCGCGCCGTACCGGACGGCTTCCTGGACAACCTCGCCACCGCGCTGTTCCGGCTGCTGCCGGTGCGGCGCGCCTGGCGGCGGCTCGATCCGCTGCTGCTCGACCTGGAGGCGGCGTACGGGCCGGTGCTGGACGAGCGGCGCCCGCAGCTGATCCACGCCCGCGGGCGCCGGGTGCTCGGGGTGGCGCTGCGCGCCGCGGTACGGGCGCAGGCCGCCGGGCGGACGGTGAAGGTGGTGTGGGACGCCGACGAGTGCGCGGCGCTCGCCCCGACCTCCTCGCGCCGTGCCGCGGTGGCCAGGGACGCCGACGAGCGGGCGCACGCCGCCGGGGCCGACGCGGTGGTCACGGTGTGCGAGGCGTACGCGGAGCAGTTGCGCACCCGGCACAAGCTGCCGGTGCCGCCCACCGTGGTGCTCAACGCCCCCAAGTACCAGGACCTTTCGGCGCGCAGCGACAGCGGCGGGGTGCGGGCGGCCTGCCGTCTCACGCCGGATGTGGCGTTGCTGGTGCACAGCGGGGCGGTCGGCCCGGAGCGCGGGCTGCTCACGGTGGTGGAGGCGCTGCCCAAGCTGTACGACCTGCACGCGGCGTTCGTGGTGCCGGAGCCCAGCGCGCCGTACGTACGCACGCTCATCGAGCGCGCGTCGGAGCTGGGCGTGGCCCCCCGACTGCACATCCTGCCGTTCGTACCGCCCGAGGAGATCGCCGGTTACCTGGCCTCCGCCGACATCGGCGTGGTCCCGGTACACCACCAGCCGCACCACGAAGTGGCCCTGGCCGCGCGCTACTTGGAGTACGCGCACGCCCGGCTGCCGGTGGTGGTCAGCGGTGTACGGGCGATGGCCGCCGCCACACTGTCGCTGGGCAACGGTGAGGTGTTCCGGGCCGGGGACACCGCCGACTTCGTGCGCGCGGTGGGCGCGGTGCTGACCAACCGTCCGCGCTACCGCAGGGCGTACGAGCGCTCGCCGATGCTGGGCCAGTGGTCCTGGCAGCACCAGTCGGGGCCGCTGCTGGAGGTGTACGCGCGGTTGACGGGTGCGCCAACGATCGTCGGACCCGCGCTGCTCGCCCGAACCTGACAGGTATCGGCACCTTGCCGTACGAACCTGACCGAGTCTCCGCCGTACGGGGCCGTTGCCGAGCAATCGGACGTCCGGTGGTCCACCATGGAGTGGAAGGGAAAACGAAGGCTTAACAAGTGGAGATACCCGCCGCCACGCCGAATATGCACCACAGGGGTGATGATCTCGTCACTTGAAGGCTGGAATTTTCACTGACGACACACCTGGAGTGGTCATGAGTCCTACGCTGTCGGGGGTGGACCACTCACTACCCGCGCCCGCGTCCGGCGCCCTGCCCGAGGAACTGTTCACCGAACTCGTCGCGTTCCGCCGTGACTTGCACATGCACCCGGAGCTGTCCCGCGAGGAGTTCCGCACCACCGAGGCGATCAGGCGGCGCCTCGCGCAGGCGGGCCTGAAGCCGCGGGTGCTGCCCTCCGGTACCGGAGTGATCTGCGACGTCGGCGCCGACGAGCCCGGCCGCGGCCGTCTCGCGCTGCGCGCCGACATCGACGCGCTGCCGATCCCGGACGCCAAGACGGTCCCGTACCGCTCGACCGCCAAGGGCAGGGCACACGCCTGCGGCCACGACGTCCACACCACCGTCGTCCTGGGCGCCGGCCTGGTCCTCGCCGAGCTGGACAGGGCCGGGAAGCTGCCCTGGCCGGTGCGGCTGGTGTTCCAGCCCGCCGAGGAGAGCATGCCGGGCGGCGCCCTCGACATGCTCAAGGCCGACGTGCTGGACGGGGTGGAGCGGATCCTGGCCGTGCACTGCGACCCCAAGGTCGAGGTCGGCCGGATCGGGCTGCGCACCGGAGCGATCACTTCCGCCTGTGACCGCCTTGAGCTGCGGCTCGACGGCGCGGGCGGCCACACCGCGCGCCCCCATCTGACCACCGACCTGGTGACCGCCGCCGCCAAGATCGCCACCGAGCTGCCCGCCGCGCTCGCCCGCCGGATCGACCCGCGCGCCGGTGTCTCGGTGGTCTGGGGCCGGATGCAGGCGGGCCACGCGTGCAACGTGATCCCCCAGCGCGCGGAGCTGGAGGGCACGGTCCGCTGCCTCAACCTCGACGCGTGGCACGAGGCGCCCGATCTGATCCACGAGGTGATCGACCAGATCGCCGCGATCTACCGGGCCAAGTGGGAGCTGACCTACCACCGGGGCGTCCCCCCGGTGGTCAACGAGGCGACCTCCGCGGACCTGCTTCGCGAGGCGATGACCTACCGGCACGGCGTCCACGCCGTGGAGGACACCGAGCAGAGCCTGGGCGGCGAGGACTTCTCCTGGTACCTGGAGCACGTCCCCGGCGCCCTGGCCCGGCTGGGCGTCCGCCCGGTCGGCGACCCCACCATCCGCGACCTCCACCGCGGCGACTTCGACGTGGACGAGGAGGCGATCCGGGTGGGCGTCGAGCTGTTCACGGCGGCGGCACTGCTGGAGTAGGGCGCTAGCGGAGTGAGGGCTCAGCGCAGCAGCGTTGCCCGCCAGAAGCGGTGGATGATCTCCCGGAAGCCGGTGTGCGAGGGGTTGCGGCCCACATGCTGGAAGGCCCAGTCGCGGACGTCCTCGAACTCCTCGCTCGCCTGCGATGTCTCGTCGCAGCGCATGCACTCCATCTCGAACACGATCCTGGGCGCCTCCGGCGCGGTCTCCGGTCCGATCATCCAGTCCGCGCGGCGGATCACCGTGTGCGCGCTCAACGCACCCACCTCCGCGCGGCGTTGACCTCCGCCACCTTGGCGCGCAGCGCTTCGCTGCGGCTGGCGAGGGAGACGTCCCCGGGGTGCGCGACCCACGGCTCACCGTCGCCCGCCGGGCGCAGATGCACCATGCCGTCCCGCATGAACAGCACCACGCCCACCCGGTCCCGTGCCCGATCCAGCACCACTGCCCCTGTCTCGGGGATCTCCGCCGCGTACATCCGCCGCCCTTCCATCTCCGCCCGCGCTTCCGCTTACCGTGCGCAAGCGGTCCTTTACTGGTTGTTCCCCAGAGTGGAGCCTCCGGCGCTACGCTGAACAGGGGGTCTGGGGTTACTGCGGTTCGAGTAAGGCGGAGGGCAACGCCTCGTATGGCCAAGCGACTTGAGCAGGGCTCGCTGCGCGAGCTTCTCGGCAAGGAGGTTCGTCGCCGCCGCACGGAGGCTGGGCTCACCCAGCAGCAGTTGGGCGCAATCATCCACGTTGTGGACAGCCGCATTGCGCAGATCGAGACGGCGACGGGGGCCAAGGTCACGTATGACCTTTGCGCCGCGCTTGACGCCGCGCTGAAGACGGGGGGCCTGCTCACTGACCTGTGGGAGCACATCCGGCGGGAGACCTATCCGAACTACGTGCGGCGGGTGTTGGACCTCCAGCAGAAGGCGCTGGTGATTCACCAGTTCTCGGAGTTTGTTCCTGGACTGCTTCAGACAGAGGGTTATGCTCGCGCGCTGCTCAAGTCCGGTCTGGTTTACAGCGGCGGAGATCTGGAGGAGAAGGTCTCATCTCGGCTCACCAGGCAAGCGGTTCTGAACGGCCCGAACCCGCCTTGGTACTGGGCCATCCTCGACGAGGTGGCTCTCTACCGTGAGTTCGGCGGGCGGCAGGTCGTGCGTGAGCAGTTAGCGCACGTGTTGGACCTGGCAGGCAGGCCGAGCGTCCACATCCAAGTGCTGACGTTTGACAAGGCCGAACCCGCCGCCGTCGGCGGGACGTTGACCATCATGGAGCTTCCGGACGGCGGACGGATGGCTTACGACGAGGGCATCACCTCCGGCACTCTGGTCGAGGGCATCGAAGACGTCAGGAAATACGCTCGCGTTTACGATCGGGTGCAGGCCAACGCCCTGCCGCAGGATGAGTCCGCGGCGTTGATCCGCAAGGTGATGGAGGAGCGATACCCATGCCCGCCACCCGAATTGACCTGACCACCGCGTACTGGCGCAAGAGCAGTTACAGCAACGTGGACGGCGGCGAGTGCGTCGAGGTCGCCGACAACGTCCCCGGCCATATACCCGTCCGCGACAGCAAGGACCCGCAGGGGCCGACGCTCCTCTTTACCGCCGAGGCGTGGAACGCCTTCGTGCGGGCCGTAAAGTCGGGCCGCTGGGCCTGAGCCGGGCTACTTGGGGACAAGCCCCCAAACCCCCTGGCGTCACTACCCTTGATCCCACCGTGCCACCGCCGCATGCGCGGCCAGTCATCCGATCGGGGCGGGCTGCGCCGTATCCCAGGCAGCCGGGGCATCCGCGTGCCAGACTGCCCGCAATGACGCAACATGCCTTACATCTCACCGCCGCTGTGACGCACGAGAACGACTGGTACGTCGCCCGCTGCCTTCAGGTTGAGGTGGCCAGCCAGGGCGCCACCATCGAGGAGGCCCTCGACAATCTTCGCGAGGCGTTGGAGTTGTACTTCGAGGACGAGCCCGCGCCCGAGGCCTGTGACGACGTGCCGTTCGGGCGATCTTCCGCTGCCCCGGCGGACGTACCGTGGAAGGTGATGGCTGACCGACTGGACCTGGTGGCGTCATGAGGACCGCGGCCCTGGACTTCGCGGCGGTGTTCGCCGCCGCGCCCGCGCCCTGTCTGGTGCTCGATCCCGAGCTGGTCATCGCGGAGGCCAACGAGGCCTACCTGCGGGTGACCGGTCGCGGTCGGCGGGAGCTGCTGGGGCGGCACATCTTCGATGCCTTCCCGGACAACCCGGCGGACCCGGAGGCCGACGGGCCGCGCAAGCTTCGCGATTCGCTGGAGCGGGTGCTCTCCTTGCGCAGCCGTGATGTGATGGCCGTCCACCGGTACGACATCCCGGTGCCCGGCAGCCCCGGGGAGTTCGAGGCGCGGTGGTGGAGCTCGGTGAACGCCCCGGTCCTGGGCCCGGACGGCGAGGTGGCGTGGATCATCCACCGGGTCGAGGACGTCACCGCGTACGTCCAGGCGCATCCGCCCGATCCGCTGGCCGAGTCCTCCTACGGACAGTGGCAGAGGGTGGAGGCGGAGCTCTACACCCGCGGCCAGGAGCTGCAGCGTCTGAACGAGGAGCTACGGCAGGCACACGCCGAGGAACGCGAGGTGGGCCTGGCCCTGCAGCGCGCCATGCTCTACGCCCCCGATCTGGAGCGGCACAAGGATCTGGCGCTGCGCTATCTGCCCGCCGTCGGAACTCTCAACGTGTGCGGGGACTGGTACGACGTCGCCGACATCTCCGAGGACCGGCTCGCGGCAGCCGTCGGCGATGTCGTCGGGCACGGGCTGGAAGCGGCCATCGTCATGGGAATGCTGCGCAGTGCGCTCAGCGCGGCCATCCGGGCCTCCGACGGTCCGGCCCGCGCGTTGGAAGCCCTCGGCCGCTACGCCGAATCGGTCGAGGGAGCCCTGGGCACCACCGCCGTCAAGGTCCTCATCGACAAACGCGCCCGCATGATCGTCTACAGCAGCGCGGGCCACCCGCCACCGGTGCTCCTGCACACCGACGGCACCACCGAGCTCCTGGACAAGGCCACGGATCCGCCGCTGGGCACGATGACCTTCGACGTGCCGCGTTCCCAGGCCGTTGCCACCTACCGGACCGGGGACGCCCTCGTCCTCTACACCGACGGCCTCATCGAACGCCCCGGCGAGGACATCGACCTCGGCCTGAACCGCCTGACCCAGGCCCTCACCGACTCCGTCGGGCTCGATGGCGACCGGATGGCCGACAGCGTCCTGGCCTCCCTCGGCGTGGCCGACGGCGCACGCGATGACATCGCCCTGCTGATCTTGTGCCTGTAACCGGGGAGCCCGTGGCCGCCCCGCGGCGGCATCCGCGTGGTGACGTCTACTAGCCTGCGCTGTCCGGTGGGGCGGTGACATGCCGCTGTGCGAGCCGTCGACGTCCCGGTGCCGACGGCTCGTTCGCGACTTGTTCCTGTTCCTCCAACTGTTCAGTGAGCGGGCCGAGTTCGGCGGGAAGCTGGCGGCGGCCGGTCTGAATCCCGGCGTCAGGTGCGGGTGTTGGTCCTCTGCCCAGGGGGCGGCGCTTGGTCACGCGGAACAACCTCCCATACCGCTACCGGCCGAGCCCGCCCCGGCCTTGGCCTTGGCCGGTCTGCCGTGGATGAGACTGCTGGGCACCGGGCGGCTGGCGCTTTTGTGGCCGGGGCCTTGGGCGGGCGGCGCCTATCCCCGCTAGGCGGATGGCCTCGGCCGCTTCCGCCGTCTCTGGGGACGGCGTCGGCGCTTCCACTTCTGGGGCGGGCTTCGGCGCCTCCTGCGCTGGTGCCTCGGCACGGCGGGGTGGGGTGGGGGTGGCCCAGGTGACGCGGGGGTCCGGTTCGCCGGTGCCGATGTAGGCGCTGAGGTCCTTCCACCGCAGGTCACGGCTGACGCGGGAGGCGGACACCCAGATCTTCTCGCCCGCTGAGTCCGTCCAGCCGGGAAGGTGGAACGCGTAGCCGTTCATCCGGCCATTACTGGCGACGTTAGCGCGGAACTCCACGCCCGCGGCGGAGAGTTGGGCCTCGAACTCCTGGGGGCCGCGTCCGGCGGCGCGGTCGCGGGCCGTCCGGACAAGTGCGCGTAGCTGCTCGCGCTCGGGGCTCGAGGCGCCCCGGCGAGCCGCGGCGGCCTTCTCCTGGCCTGACACCTGGGGTGCCGTCCGGTTGCTGCGTTCATCGGCGTTGATCAGGCCGTGCTCGCGTTCCAAGGCCCGGACTATGGGGCGGGACCGGCGGAAGTCGAACCCGTCGCTGGCCAACTCGCCGTTCCAGCGGACCCGGGCCACCGTCAGGTGAATGTGGTCGTCGCCGTGGCGGACGGCCGTCCACGGTACGTCGGGACCCCACATCCGGCCTACGTACTGCTCGGCAATGACGGCCCACTGCTGGTCGGTGAGCACGCCGTCCTCGTCCGGCAGCGACAGACTGCACCGCCAGATCGGGCGGGTGGCATCCGGGCGCTGCCGGATGTGGCGGTCGATGATCCTCGCGACCTGCTGGTGGGTGCCGGGTACGTTGCCCGCGATGATCCGGGGGTCCTTGTGCTCCTCCCGGTGGCCGGGGCCGAAGTCGTACCGGAGCGCGCCCCCCGCGCGGCGGCCTTTGGTGATCTTGGCGATCACGGGTTGCCCTTGTCGGCTTCGTCCTCGTCGGTCTCGGGGTCCGCGCCGAGACCGCGTACCGCCAAGGCGGCGTTGCCTATCTCCTCGACGGCGGCGAGGATTGCGGCTGGGAGTTCCCTGTTCTGGTGGGCGTACCTGGTGAGCTGATTGAGGTTGTTGGCGGCCTGGACGAGCTGCCCGTAAGCGGCGTGGTTGATCAGCGGCACGACGGGCACATCGCCAGGTATGCCGGGTCGGCCAAGGGCTTGTTCAACCACGGCGCGGACCCACGCGCCGAGTTCGCGGCGGCCGGTGCGGTCGCGCGCCTGACGCCAGCGTTCCAACTCGCGTGGCGTCAATCGGACGCTGACACAGTGAGTTCGGGGCTCCCCCGGCGTACCTCGGACCACATTCCCTCCCCGTTCTGGTTCCGCCGATCTATCATCCCCGGAGCCGGAACGCGGCCGAGGGAGGGGCCTGGCTTTCCGCCGTGAACGAACAGAGCGCTGGGCGGGCCGCCCGCAGTTCGGCGCTGGGGGTACTTGGCGGGCGTGGTCGGGGAAGATGGTGGGCATGGGTAACCAACTGCCGAGGCCCGGGGCGGGCATGCGGGCGTGCGAGTGGTGCGGCCAGCCGTTTCAGGTGAACGTGGTCGGGCGGGCGCGGCTCTACTGTGGTCGATCATGCCGGGAACTCGCTTACCGCGAGCGGCGGACACGGCGACAGATCGACGAGGCGGTGGCCGCTGCCCTCACCGCTGCGGATTCGGCAGCTGATGAACCCGGAGCGCATCGGAGGGATTAGGCCGTCGGCGGTCGCGCTGGCCGCGCTAGGGGCAGCCCCCAGCGAGTTGGCGCCGGAAGGGGTTGCGCAAGGTAAATTGAGCGTGTCACTATGCATCGCATGATGCAGAAGACACCGGCCCAGCTCAGGGCCGACGCGGAGGAGGCCCTGAAGGGGCCGGGGCAGCGTCGCGTCAAGCTGCTGGCGCAGCTGGAAGAGCTCGATGAGGAGCTGCGCCCGCTGATTCGGGCGGCGCGTGAAGTCGAATTGCCAATCCGGCGGATCACCGAGTTGACGGCGGTGGCGCCGAACACGGTGCGGGCCTGGACCGGGACAACGCGTCAGGTCAAGGGGTGACGCGCGTCCGCGTTTCAGGGGGCACCGATGTCCACGGCGGTGGTGCCCCCAGCGCCGCCGCAAGATCCGGATCGGGGCGACGTTCTCGCCCCGTCCGGTCGCTGGAGCGCCCCGTCAGTTCCTGACCTCTCTGGTAGCAGCCTGCGTGAAGATGCCCGCAGCGTGGCGGACGGCAGAAGGGTGCACCGCCCAAGCGTGTCACGTGACTACTCAGCGCGGCGGACCGCTGCGGATCGTCACCCGCTGCCTCCGCGCCCTCGCCCGCGCTGTACCGCAACGTCGCCGCTCCGCCGCGCAGGCGCGCCCGGCCCGTGCCCACCGGCCCCCGCAAGCCTCCCCCTCCGGATGGATCATCCGGTCGCCACCCGGTGCTTGCTGGCCGGAAACCGACCGTTGGGCTCGATCTGGTAACAGGTTCCCAACCCCCCTTTACCTGGCATCTACGCGCGTTAAGCTCCCGTTCGACCAGCGCCGGACGGGGCGCTATCTGGATGAAGGGGACCCCTCGTGCGCCGGGTAACCACAACAATCGCCGCCGCGGGCATAGCCGCGGCCCTCGCTGTGAGCGCCACCGCGTGTGGTGCCAGTTCCACGTCCTCCGGTTCGAGCGGCTCCAGCTCGGCCAAGGGCGACATGAAGGTCGGCATCGCCTACGACGTGGGCGGTCGCGGTGACCACTCGTTCAACGACTCCGCCGCGCGTGGCCTGGACCAGGCCACCAAGGAGTTCGGCGGCACGCCGAAGGAGCTCACCGCCAAGACCACGGACACCGAGCCGGACCGTGAGCAGAACCTCTCCAACCTCGCCAGCGCCGGTTACAACCCGGTCATCGCGGTTGGCTTCGCCTACGCGAACGCGGTCAAGGCGGTCTCGGCGAAGTTCCCGAAGACCAACTTCGGCATCGTGGACTCCGTGGTGCCGGCCAGCAACGTCGACAGCATGACCTTCGCCTCGCCGGAGAGCTCCTACCTCGCGGGTGTCGCGGCGGCGCTGAAGTCCAAGAGCGGCCAGATCGGCTTCATCGGCGGTGTGGACAACCAGCTCATCAAGGGCTTCCAGGCGGGCTTCGAGCAGGGTGTCAAGGACACCAAGCCCAGCGACAAGGTCACCACGCAGTACCTGACCACCGGCTCCGACCTGTCCGGCTTCAGCAGCCCTGACCTGGGCAAGAGCGCGGCCAGCGGCATGCTGTCCAAGGGCATCGACGTGATCTACACGGCGGCCGGCAGCTCCGGTTCCGGTGCGATCGAGGCCGTGCACGGCCAGAAGGGCGCCTGGGCGATCGGTGTCGACTCCGACCAGTACCAGGACCCGGGCCTGGCCCAGTACAAGGACTCGATCCTGACCTCCGCGGTCAAGAACGTGAACGTCGCGGTCTACAACCTGATCAAGAGCGTGCACGACGGCAAGCCGCTGACGGGCAACAACACCTACGGTCTGAACAACGGTGGTGTCAGCCTGGCCACCAGCGGTGGCTTCATCAGTGACATCCAGTCGCAGCTCGACGCGGCCAAGCAGAAGATCGTGAGCGGTCAGATCAAGGTCAAGTCCACTCCCTGACCCGCAGATCGCTGAACGGCACGGCGTACGGGGCCCGGTGGCGGAGGCAGTACTTCTCCGCCGGGCCCCGTTCGGCACGTGACCGTCACACCCCCGGTGAGCGGCCGCCCGTGCGGCCGCAGAAATCGCCCGCGAACCTACGCGCGTAGAAAGCAAGTTGCGCGGTACGTTCGCCCCCTCGCCCCACTCCTTCGCCCCGAGGAGAGTGCGCCATCAACGCGTCAGCCCCTCCCCCCGCAGTCCAACTCAAGGGAATCACCAAGCGGTTCCCCGGAGTCGTCGCCAACCACGACATCGACATCACCGTCGCCCGTGGCACCGTGCACGCCCTGGTGGGCGAGAACGGCGCCGGAAAGTCGACCCTGATGAAGATCCTCTACGGCATGCAGAAGCCGGACGAGGGCACCATCACGATCGACGGCGAGCAGGTGACGTTCAACCACCCCGGCGATGCCATCGCCCGGGGCGTCGGCATGGTGCACCAGCACTTCATGCTCGCCGACAACCTCACCGTGCTGGAAAACGTCGTGCTCGGCAGCGAGAAACTGCACGGCATCGGCGGCAAGGCACGCGCCAAGATCCTTGAGATATCCGACAGTTACGGCCTGGGCGTACGCCCCGACGTACTCGTCGAGGACCTCGGCGTCGCCGACCGGCAGCGCGTGGAGATCCTCAAGGTCCTCTACCGCGGCGCCCGTACGCTGATCCTGGACGAGCCGACCGCGGTCCTGGTCCCGCAGGAGGTCGAGGCGCTCTTCGACAACCTGCGCGGACTGAAGGCCGAGGGCCTGACCGTCATCTTCATCTCGCACAAGCTGGGCGAGGTGCTGTCGGTGGCCGACGAGATCACCGTCATCCGCCGTGGCACCACGGTCGGTTGCGCCGACCCGAAGACGACCACCTCCAAGCAGCTCGCCGAGCTGATGGTCGGCAGCGAACTGCCGTCCCCCGAGACCCGCGAGTCCACCGTCACGGACATCCCGCTGCTGACCGTCGAGGGGCTGCGGCTGACCGCCCCGGACGCCGACGGCATCGAGCGCACCGTGCTGGACGACATCGCCTTCACCATCCACAAGGGCGAGGTCCTCGGCCTCGCGGGCGTCGAGGGCAACGGCCAGGCCGAACTGGTCGAGGCCATCATGGGCATGCGCGACCCCGACGCCGGTGTGATCACCCTCGACGGCGCCGACATCTCGCACGCCCCCACCCGGCGGCGCCGGGAGAGCGGCATCGGCTACGTCCCCGAGGACCGCCACCGGCACGGCCTGCTGCTGGAGGCCCCGCTGTGGGAGAACCGCATCCTCGGCCACGTCACCGAGAAGCCCAACAGCAAGGGCGCGCTGCTCGACCCCAACGCGGCCCGCAAGGACACCGAGCGGATCGTCGCCGAGTACGACGTGCGCACCCCCGGCATCGACGTCACCGCGGCCTCGCTGTCCGGCGGCAACCAGCAGAAGCTGATCGTCGGCCGGGAGATGAGCCACCACCCCAAGCTGCTCATCGCCGCCCACCCCACCCGCGGTGTGGACGTCGGCGCGCAGTCGCAGATCTGGGACCAGATCCGCGAGGCACGCCGCGAGGGCCTGGCCGTGCTGCTGATCTCCGCCGACCTGGACGAGCTGATCGGCCTGTCCGACACCCTGCGGGTGATGTACCGCGGCCGGCTGGTCGCGGACGCCGACCCCGCCACGATCACCCCCGAGGAGCTGGGCTCCGCCATGACCGGCGCGGCCTCCGGCCACCTTGAGCACTCCACCGCCGCTGGGGGAGAGGACGAATGAAGAAGTTCGCGAAGATAGACAAGGAGCGGCTGCTGCTCGGCCTGGCCGCTCCGGTGCTCGCCCTGGTGGCGGCGTTCCTCGTCACCAGCCTGGTGCTGCTCGCCACCGGCAAGCAGCCGTTCAACGCCTTCCAGATCATGGGCAGTTACGGCGTCAAGAGCGACAGCCAGGTCTACATCCTGAACAAGGCGACCACGTACTACCTGGCCGGTCTCGCGGTGGCCGTCGGCTTCCGGATGAACCTGTTCAACATCGGTGTGGACGGCCAGTACCGGCTCGCGGCGTTCGTCGCCGCGGTGGTCGGCGGCATGGTGAGCCTGCCCAGCTTCCTGGAACTGCCGCTGATCATCATCGTCGCGATGCTGGTCGGCGCGGCCTGGGCGGGCCTGGCCGGTCTGCTCAAGGTGGGCCGGGGCGTCAGCGAGGTCATCGCCACGATCATGCTGAACTCGATCGCCACCGCGATCATCGGCTATCTGCTGCAGCCCGGTCGGCTGGCGCACCTGGACGCCAACACCAACAGCGTGCACACCACGGTGCTGCCGAAGTCCGGCTGGTTCTTCACCTTCACCACCAACCCGGCGGCCGGTCCCATCCAGGGCTTCATCGTCATCGCGGCGCTGGCCGGTGTCGGCTACTGGTTCGTGCTCAACCGCACCCGGTTCGGCTTCGACCTGCGCACCGTCGGCCAGTCCGAGTCCGCCGCGCAGGCGTCCGGTGTGAACGTCAAGCGCATGGTGGTCACCAGCATGCTGATCTCCGGCGCGGTCGCCGGTCTGGTGGGCATGCCCACCCTGCTCAACGAGTCCCACCAGTACGCCACCGACTTCCCCACCGGAATCGGTTTCACCGGTATCGCCATCGCCCTGCTCGGCCGCAACCACCCGGCGGGCATCGCGCTCGGCGCGCTGCTGTGGGCGTTCCTCGACCGCACCTCCAACTGGCTTGAGTTCAACGGCTACGACAAGGAGATCGTCGGCGTCATGCAGGGCGTCATCGTGCTCTGCGTGGTCATCGCCTACGAACTCGTCCGCCGCTACGGCCTCGGCCGCCAGCAGCGCCGGGTGGGCGAGGAACTCGCCGCCGCGGCGCGCAAGAACACCGTGAAGGAAGAGGTGACGGCATGAGCGCCACCACGACCGCCGTCAAGGCCACCGCGCCCAAGGCTCCGCAGGCCAAGGGCACAGGGCGCCTCTCCTATCCCGTCATGCTGGTGCTGCTCGCGGGCGTGCTGCTCGCGGTCTGCGCGGTACGGGCGATCACCGGGGCGCAGGACGTGACGTCCTCCGGCCAGATCAGCGGCATGCTGACGATGGCGGTGCCGATCGGCCTCGCCGGGCTCGCCGGTCTGTGGTCGGAGCGGGCCGGTGTGGTCAACATCGGCCTTGAGGGCATGATGATCCTCGGCACCTTCTTCGGGGCCTGGATCGGCTGGCAGACCAACCCGTGGCTCGGCCTGGTCGCCGGAATCCTCGGCGGCATGCTCGGCGGCCTGCTGCACGCGGTCGCCACCGTCACCTTCGGCGTGGACCACATCGTCTCCGGTGTGGCGATCACCCTGCTCGCCCAGGGCATCACCCAGTACCTGGCCAAGCGCTGGTTCAACACCGGCCACGCCGCGACGCTCGGCGGCAACCCCAAGCAGTCACCGCCGATCAAGCCGGTGCAGTCGATCACCGTGCCGGGGCTGTCCGACTGGCTGCTGGGCATCGAGCACCACCACTGGTTCCTGGTCTCCGACGTCGCGGGCATCCTCGGCGGCCTGGTCACCGGGCTGTCCTACTTCACCGTGCTCGCCGTGCTGCTGTTCGCCGCCACGTTCTACGTGCTGTGGCGCACCGCCTTCGGCCTGCGGCTGCGCTCGTGCGGTGAGGCGCCGATCGCCGCCGAGTCGCTCGGTGTGAACGTGTACTTCTACAAGTACATGGCGGTCGTGCTCTCCGGTGGACTCGCCGGTTTCGGTGGCGCGTTCCTGGCCATGGTCCCGTCGCACATCTACAACGAGGGCCAGACCGGCGGGCGCGGTTACATCGGTCTCGCCGCGATGATCTTCGGCAACTGGCGGCCCGGCGGGCTGGCGATGGGCGCGGGCCTGTTCGGCTACACCGACAGCCTGGCGCTGCGCAGCGGTGGCCCGGCGGCGCACGCGCTGCTGTTGCTGCTGGTGATCCTGCTCGCCCTTCTGGCGGGTTGGAAGTTCTACCGCAAGAGCTACCGACAGGGCGTGCTGAGCGCGGTTTCCGCGGCACTGCTGCTGTTGTGGTTCGTGATGACGGACACCATCCCGAACGAATTCGTCTCCGCCACCCCGTACGTGGCCACGCTGCTGGTGCTGGCGCTGTCCGCGCAACGGCTGCGGATGCCGAAGGCGAACGGCAAGCCCTACCGGAAGGGCCAGGGCAAGTGACCGACCAGCCCATCGACTGGGAGGGTCTGCGCGCGGCGGCCCGGGACGTGACGACCCGGGCCTACGCGCCGTACTCCGGCTTCCCGGTCGGCGCCGCCGCGCTGGTCGACGACGGGCGGACCGTCGTCGGCTGCAACGTGGAGAACGCGGCCTACGGGGTCGCGCTGTGCGCCGAGTGCGGACTGGTCTCCGCGCTGCACGCCTCCGGTGGCGGTCGGCTGACGGCGTTCACCTGCTGCGACGGGCAGGGCCGGGTGCTGATGCCGTGCGGGCGCTGCCGCCAACTGCTGTGGGAGAACGGCGGTCCCGAGCTGCTGGTCGACACCGCGCGCGGCGTCCGGCCGATGCGCGAGTTGCTTCCGGACGCCTTCGGCGCCGAGGATCTGGACCGCTAGGGCAAAACGACGTAAGGAACGCGAACCCCTCATGGACGTCATCTCCGTCATCCGTACCAAGCGCGATCGTGGTCGTCTCAGCGACGAGCAGATCGACTGGGTGATCGACGCGTACACCAAGGGCGAGGTCGCCGACGAGCAGATGTCCGCGCTCGCCATGGCGATCCTGCTCAACGGTATGGACCGGGCCGAGATCGCCCGCTGGACCGCCGCGATGATCGCCAGCGGTGAGCGGATGGACTTCTCGTCGCTGCCCCGGCCGACCGCCGACAAGCACTCGACGGGCGGTGTCGGCGACAAGATCACACTGCCGCTGGCCCCGCTGGTCGCCGCGTGCGGCGCCGCCGTACCGCAGCTGTCCGGCCGGGGCCTCGGCCACACCGGCGGCACGCTGGACAAGCTGGAGTCCATCCCCGGCTGGCGGGCGCTGCTGTCCAACGACGAGATGATGGGCGTGCTGCGCGATGTCGGCGCGGTCATCTGCGCGGCCGGTGACGGGCTGGCGCCCGCCGACAAGAAGCTGTACGCGCTGCGCGATGTGACCGGCACGGTGGAGGCGATTCCGCTGATCGCCTCCTCCATCATGTCCAAGAAGATCGCGGAGGGCACCGGTTCGCTGGTGCTGGATGTGAAGGTCGGCTCCGGCGCGTTCATGAAGAACCGCGAGGACGCGGCCGAACTCGCCCGCACCATGGTCGGGTTGGGCACGGACCACGGCGTCAGGACCGTCGCCCTGCTGACCGACATGTCCACGCCGCTGGGCCTGACGGCCGGTAACGCGCTCGAAGTCCGGGAGTCCGTCGAGGTGTTGGCGGGCGGCGGCCCGGCCGACGTGGTCGAGCTGACGCTGGCGCTGGCCCGCGAGATGCTCGACGCGGCGGGCCTGAAGGACGCCGACCCGGCGAAGGCGCTGCGCGACGGTTCCGCGATGGACCACTGGCGCCGCATGATCGCCGCGCAGGGCGGTGACCCGGACGCGGCGTTGCCGGTGGCGCGTGAGCGGCACGTGGTGACCGCTTCCGCTTCCGGTGTGCTCACCGCGCTGGACGCCTACGCGGTGGGCGTCGCCGCCTGGCGCCTCGGCGCGGGCCGGGCCCGCAAGGAGGACCCGGTGCAGGCGGGCGCGGGCATCGAGATGCATGCCAAGCCGGGTGACTCCGTCACGGCTGGCCAGCCCCTGCTGACCCTGCACACGGATACTCCGGAGCGCTTCGAGTACGCGCTGGCCGCGCTGGAGGGCGGGGTGACGATCTCGCCGTCCGGCACGGCGTACGAGCCGCAGCCGATCGTGCTGGAACGTATCGCCTGATTGTCGGGTCACCCGTACGCATGAACGGGACCGGTGGCACTGCCCCGGTCCCGTTCGGCATGCTGGGATGGGCGTCGCACGGACTGAGGAGACCACCATGAGCGCACTCCCCATCGAGCCGCCGCGCGGTGACGGTTACAGCTGGGATGAGCTTCTTGAGCTCTGGGAGACGATGGATCACCCCGAGGGCTGCAAGGTGGAGATCATCGATGGGAGCATCACGGTGACGCCATCGCCCGCCAACCAGCACTCCGGCATCGGGTACAAGCTGCTGAACGCGCTCGTCAAGGGGATGCCCGAAGAGTTCGGGGTGTACCCGCAGGTGGATGTCGCCATCCCTGGTTACCAAAGTCTGTACGTCCCTGACCTCACTGTGGTTCCGCAAGCAGTGGTGGACAACACCCCGGGACATTACATCTTGGCGAGTGAGGTCGCCCTGACCGTCGAGATCACATCACCGTCGAACGCTCGACGTGACCGTGTCACCAAGCTCGCAGGGTACGCGCTTGGTGGCATCCCGCTGTACTTGCTGATCGATCGCTGGGCATCGGGCGGGCCGATGGTCACGCTCTTCGGCAAACCGGGAGACAGGACGTACCAAGTCCTCCAGTCAGCCAAGTTCGGCGACCCTGTCTATCTGCCCGCCCCGTTCGACCTCACCCTCGACACCAGCACGTTCCCCGTCAACTGACCGCCGCCGCCCGTCGCGCCGCCCGCGTCCCGTACAGCGTGACCCCCGCCGCAGCCGCCATCACGGCCAATCCCACCGCCGTCGCCGCGGGCCAGCCGCCGTCATGGTAGGCGGCGGCCCCAACCGTGCCGCCCACGCTGTTGCCGATGTAATACGCCGTCAGGTAAAGGGCGCTGGCCTGGGCGCGGCCCGAGGTCGCCGTGTGGGAGACCGCGCCGGAGGCGACCGAGTGGCCGGTGAAGAAGCCCGCTGTGATCAGCACAAGTCCGGCCAGTACAGCGGCGATTGAGTCGGCGAGGCTCAGCAGCAGGCCCGTCGCCACCGCCACGATCCCGCAGTACAGCGCACCGCGCCGACCCAGCCGGGCCACCAGCTTTCCGGCCGCCGCCGAGCTCGCCGTACCCACCAGGTAGACCAGGAAGATCGAGCCGACCAGACCGTCCGGCAGGTCGAACGGCGCCGCCGTCAGGCGGTACCCCAGCACCGTGTAGACCGAGCCGAAGACCGCCATGAACAGCATGCCCAGCAGGTACAGGCGCAGCAGCAGCGGATTGCGCACGTGCCCGGTGAACGTGGCCAGCAGCGCGCGCGGGCTGATCGGGGACGGCGTGAAGTTCCGCGCCTTCGGCGCGAGCAGGATGAACGCCACCGCGCAGCCAAGCGACAGCACGCCCAGCACACCGAGCGCCACCCGCCAGCCCGCGAACTGGGCGACTAAACCGGCGATCACCCGGGAGGACATGCCGCCCAGGCTGTTGCCCGCGACGTACAGGCCGATCGCGGAGGCGATCGCCTTCTTGGAGACCTCCTCGGCCAGATACGCCATGGCGGTCGCCGGAAGCCCGGCGAGCGCGACGCCCTGCAGCGTCCGCAGCGCCACCAGCACCGTCAGGTTCGGCGAGAACGGCACCGCCAGCCCGATCAGCGCGGCGCTGACCACCGCGACCGCCATCACCGGCGTGCGGCCGTACCGCTCGGACAGCGCGCTGACCGGGATCAGTGCGATCGCCAGCCCGGCCGTGGTCATCGACACCGTCAGGCTGGCCTGCGCCGGGCTCACAGCGAGGTCCGTGGAGATCGCGGGCAGCAGTCCCTGGGTCGAGTACAGCAGCAGGAAGGTGGCCGTCCCGGCGGCGAACAGGGCCAGGATCGCCCGCCGGTAGGCGGCGCTGCCGGGTAGGAGCTTGGTTTCCGTGGCGGCGTCCGCGGTCGTGGTACGAGCGGACGCCGGGGTATCGACATCGGGCATACCCCGAACGTACGACCGGCATATTGATGCGTCCAATGCACGAAATAGAAATAATCGTTCCCATGCAGCATGAGCACAGGTCAGAGCGGGGTGCGTCATCCCTCCGCAAGGAAAACGACATCGCGGCGACAAATATCCGTCAAGGTAAGGGAGATGGCCGCGACTGGTCCGCCGTGCTCGCCCCGCGGCTCGCCCAGTTCGCCGCCGTCGCCCGCCACGAGCACATCACCCGCGCCGCGCAGGAACTCGGCGTACCGCAGTCCAGCCTCAGCCGGGCCATCGTGCGCCTTGAGGAGGACCTCGGCGTCACCCTGCTCGCCCGGCACGGCCGCACCGTCTCGCTGACCCCGGCCGGGCGGATGTTCCTCGGCTCGGTGGAGCGCGCCCTCGACGGCGTGGAGCGCGCCGCGGAGACGGTACGCGCCGACGCCGACCCGTCGACCGGCCGGGTGGCCTTCGGCTTCCTGCACACGCTCGGCCCGGAGACGGTGCCGGGGCTGCTGCGGGAGTTCCGCGCGGACCATCCGGGGGTGCGCTTCCAACTCGTGCAGAACTACGGCGAGGCGATGCTGGAGCGGCTGCGCGCGGGGGAGTTGGACCTGTGCCTGACCGCTCCACTGCCGGACGCGCCGGACCTGGTGGTGCGGCGGCTGGACGAGCAGCGGCTGCGGCTCGTCGTTCCGGAGGGGCACCGGCTCGCCGGTCGCAGGCGGGTACGGCTGGCGGAGACGGCCGAGGAGTGGTTCGTCACGCTGGAGGCGGGGTACGGGCTGCGCCGCATCACCGACCGGCTGTGCGCGGAGGCGGGGTTCACCCCGAAGATCGCCTTCGAGGGCGAGGAGGCGGAGACGCTGCGCGGCCTGGTGGCCGCGGGGCTGGGCGTTGCGCTCCTGCCTCCGCCGCCGGTACCTCGGCCCGGCGTGGTGGAACTGACCGTTTCCGGCCCCCGCGCGGTACGCGAGATCGGGGTGGCCTGGTTGGACGGTCATCCCGACACGGCACCCGTCGCGGCGTTCAAGCGGTTTCTACTGGGGCGGCGGGGGCGGTTGTTGGCGTAGTGGCGTGCCCGGAAACTCAACCGGCCCAGGTGACTTGTGTGATCACGATGACTTCTGCCCGCTCAAGCGGAAGAAAGGCCAGGAGGCCGAACCCTCCGAAGAAGTCCAGCAGCCGCAAGCTGCCCGGTCTCGGCCCCCTCCCGGCCTCCAGCGCATCCCTTCCCAGAGCAGCCAGTTGCCGCGCCAGTCGTTCTACTTCGGCCACCACCTCTTCGGGCAGCCCGCCCACAACGTGTTCGGCATCTGGGTCATAGGCCCAGGGCCACGCGTCGCTCACTGGGCCGTCTTCACCTCATGTTCTGCGGCATCCAAGATGGCTCGGATCTCGGCCAAGGCTGGGCGTGCGGCGTCGAGGCTGGGTGCGTACTGCGCGGCATCCTCCATCTCGCGCAGCCGCGCGGCACGCGTTGGGTGGCGTTGGATCGCGATGGTCATGCCCCAGTAGAGGAGGAACGTGCGTAGCGGCGCGATGCTGCTCTGAGCGGCGGCGTTCTCCGCGGCTTCCGCCAAGTGATCGTTGAATCTGGGTAGATCAGCGGGGATGATCTGTGACACCGCCCGTCGCAGGGCTGTGGGCGTCAGGGCTGGCATGGGAATGAGCGGCCCCTCGGGGGGCGTGTGCTGTGCGGACATGGCCTCTCCTCGGGGTGGGGTTTTTCACCGTAGCGCGGCCGTACGGGCGTCCAGACGCATCGCGCGCATTTTCATACCTTCGTGCGACCTCGTGCCGCGCCAGTACATGTGCGAATCAGTACCCTGCCCGAATGCCACCCAGTGAGCGCATCACGAAGGCCATCGAAGTCCAAGCCGTCGGCGATGCCGCGGCCCGTGTGAACGCATGGCAGCGAAGTCAGGGGGCCGAGACGGTCGACGACCTCAACGCCATGGCTTGGGAGAACGTCGACGCCATTGAACCTTCAGCGTTGAGTAACCCGCCGCCCCGTCCCGAACCCCGCCGCCAGCGGCATCCGCAAGCCCAGCGGCGGTGGAGCCGCCAGTGCGTCGACCACCGGGCGGGACAGCGCCCGGTCGCAGAGTGTGCCGAGGGCGAAGTCGGCGGTCAGGGCCAGGACTTCGGGGCGGTGCTGGTGCAGGCGGTGGCCGTCGGAGTGGACCTCGAAGCGGCAGATGTTGGGGTTGACCTTCTTGACGCGCTCCGCGAGGCGGTAGGACAACTCCGGGTCGGACGCGGTGTCGTTGGTGCCGTGCACCATCAGCACGTGGCGCCCGGCGAGGTGTTTCACCGGATCGGGTTCCTGCCCGGCCGGTAGCCAAGGGGCGATCGCGGCAACGGAGTTGACGGCCGGGTGGCCGCCCGCCCGTAGTGCGGCGCGGGCGCCCACGTCGATGCCGACCAGGCACAGCGGTACGTCCCCGTACCGCCGCACGATCTCCTCCGCCGCCCACGCGGCATCCTCCGCGGGATGCGCGTGGTTGCCGTTCCAGCCGCGGAAGCGGTAGTGCACCACGTGCGCCACCAGCCCGTCGGAGCGCCCGGCCCGTACCAGCGCACGGGCCAGCGGCCAGGCCGTCGCGGCCGACAGGGCGGAACCGCGCCGGTTGCTCACCGCACGGCCCGCGGGCAGCACCAGCACCACGGCGCGCACCGCGGTACCGGCGACCGCGCCCATGGCCCGTCCCAGCCGGGCGCTGCGCGCCGCCGCGGCCAGCGGCGCCACGCCTTTTCGGGGGGTGGCCCCCGTACCACCGAGGGATTGCGAAGCCATGGCAGAACCTTGGCAGACCTGGCGGTGTGGTCCACCTGGCCGGTAGGTCAATGTTCGGTATCGGAATCCCTCAAACCGGCTTTCTACGCGCGTAGGCGCTAGCATCAGCCAATGGAGAAGACAAGCCAGCTCACGAACCAGCTGGAGCAGACCCTCGGAGCCGCCGCGTCCGCGACGCCGGACCGGATCCGCCGGGCCCCCAAGGTGCTGCTCCACGACCACCTCGACGGTGGTCTGCGTCCCCAGACGATCATCGAACTCGCCGAGGCCATCGGCTACGAGAACCTGCCCGAGACCGACCCCGAGCGGCTCGCCGTCTGGTTCCGGGACGCCGCCGACTCGCCCGCCAAGGAGGGCGGCGCCGGTCTGGTGCGCTACCTGGAGACGTTCACCCACACCTGCGCCGTGATGCAGACCCGCGACGCGCTGTTCCGGGTGGCCGCCGAGTGCGCCGAGGACCTGGCCGCCGACGGCGTGGTCTACGCCGAGATCCGCTACGCCCCCGAGCAGCACCTGGAGGCCGGGCTCACCCTTGAGCAGGTCGTGGAGGCGGTCAACGAGGGCTTCCGGGAGGGTGAGCGCCGCGCTCTGGCCAACGGGCACCGCATCCGCGTCGGCGCCCTGCTCACCGCCATGCGGCACGCCGCCCGCTCGCAGGAGATCGCCGAACTCGCCAACCGCTACCGGGACATGGGCGTCGTCGGCTTCGACATCGCGGGCGCCGAGGCGGGCTTCCCGCCCACCCGGCACCTGGACGCCTTCGAGTTCCTCAAGCGGGAGAACAACCACTTCACCATCCACGCCGGTGAGGCCTTCGGCCTGCCGTCGATCTGGCAGGCGATCCAGTGGTGCGGCGCCGACCGGCTCGGCCACGGCGTGCGGCTGATCGACGACATCCACGTCTCCCAGGACGGCTCGGTCAAGCTGGGCCGACTCGCCTCGTACGTACGGGACAAGCGGATCCCGCTGGAGATGTGCCCGACCTCCAACCTGCAGACCGGCGCGGCGGACAGCTACCACGAGCACCCCATCGGCCTGCTGCGGCGGCTGCACTTCCGGGTGACCGTCAACACCGACAACCGGTTGATGAGCGGTACGACGCTGAGCGACGAGTTCCAGCACCTGGTGGACGCGTTCGGCTACACGCTCGACGACCTGCTGTGGTTCACCGTCAATGCGATGAAGTCCGCGTTCATTCCTTTCGATGAACGTCTGGCCATGATCAACGACGTGATCAAGCCCGGCTACGCCGAGTTGAAGGCCGAGTGGCTGTTCCGTCCGGCGACCGCGCAACCCCCGCTGGCCAGCGGTTCTACCGCCGAGCAGGGCTGACCTCAGGTCGCGGAAACGCCTCTGGGGCCGCGCGGTCACGGTGCTACGCGCGGCCCGGTCGCCCTGTTTGCAACCGGTGGCTGGGCGTCACTACGGTACTGCGAACAGTGATCGCCTCATGACCCGGCGTGGTCACTGCTGCCGTCGGGCCGCCACAAGCCACCAGAGGATTGAAACGATGAAGAACGGAACCATCAGGACCCTCGGTGCCGCAGCGCTCGGTGTGGCCTTCGCCGCCGCCGCTGCGGGCTCCGCGAACGCCGCGGAGGCCGCCACCCCGTCGGCGCTCCCGGCCGCCAACCCGGCCGCCGTGCTGGACGGCGTGACTGGGAAGCTCCCGGTCGAGAAGGTCGCCGGGCTGCTGCCCGGCGCGAGCACCGTGACCCAGTCGGCCCAGGGCGTGCTGCGGAACGTGAGCGGTCCGGACGGCAACGGTCTGCTCGGCGGCCTGCAGCCGGGCACCCTGCCCGTCGGCTCGGTCACCGACGCGGTGGGCGCCGTAGGCCACTGACGCCCTTCCTCCTTCGGGCGTCTGACCAGAGCGGGCCGTGTTCTACCCCCGGGACACGGCCCGTTCGCACGCCCGGCGCCGGTCAGCGGGTGGCGCCGAGCCCGGACATCGCGGGCGTCCTGGCCTGCGGCTCGCGGTCCGGCCGGGGCTCGTGCCGCCGGTGGCCGCGTCTGCGCAGCGCCCGCCGGGCTGCGGGAACCACCAGCAGATGGGCCAGCGCCACCCCGGTGGTGTTGAGCAACAGCGCGTCGACGTCCAGCAGTTGACCGGCCATCCAGGTGCGCACCGCCTCGACGCCCAACGACAGCATCAGCCCGGTGAAGACGGTACGGGCGAAGGAGACCACCGGCGGTACGTCCAACCGCCCACCGGCCAGCGGCAACAGCACGCCGAGCGGCGCGAGCAGCAGCAAACCGCCGCCGATGCTGCGCACCGCCGCCACCGGGCCGAGCGCCAGGTCGGCGCGAATGGTGTGCAATGGAGTGAAGTTGCCCGCCGCCATCCAGGTCGCCGGCGACGGCCGCAGGGCGAGCCAGTAGACCACCGCCAGATACACCACGGTCAGGACCGCGCCCGCAGGCCGCGCCCAGGTAAGGGTCAGCGGCCGCCGCTCATCTCGCTGCACGCCGTCAATGACGCACGGTGACCTGCGGCGGTTCCTTGGTCCCGCCGGACGAGACCTACGTCATGTCCGACTCGGGCCGTCAGGCCCTGGTGCCCTCGGTCGATCCGGCGTCCGGCCGGGTGCGCAGCGCGTCGTCACAGCGGTAGCGCAGCGGTGGGACGCCGCGGTCCGGGCCGCCCAGCACCACCGAGCGGTCGGCGGCGCCCGCCGCGGTCCCGGCGAAGGTGCACACCAACTGGCCCACCGCGTAGGAGGGCAGGTCGTCGGGGTCCTGGTTCAGCCGCAGCGTCTCCGCCGGATCCCCGGGGAACGGCCCGTTCACGCTCAGCCCGCCCGGCACCTCGGAGGCGAAGCCGCCCCTCTCCTCGGCCTGGTCGGGCTTGCGCAGCAACTCGGCCAGCAGCGTACGGGCGGTGGCCAGCCGGTCGGAGTGCCGGTCGGGGACGACGCGCCGCACCGGTGAGACCCGCTGGCTGCACACCAGGTACACGTCCACGGTCACCGTGCCCCGCGCCGTGCTCGACGCGGTACGCGGCTGGTCGCAGGAGACCCGGGTCGGCGCCGCCCCCGCGTCCACCGGTACCGAGGTGGCGCGGATCCCGCACCCCGCCGTACCGAGGGCCAGCGCCAGCACAACCCCCGCGCCCAGCAGCCGCCTTGGCGACGTCAACTCCGCCCCTCCTCGGGCTCGTTCGGCGCACCGTGGTCGCACGGGTCGCCGGAGTCATGGTGTTCGGCGGGCGGGATCGGCAGCCGCAGCGTGAACACCGCGCCGCCCTCGGGCCGGTTGGCGGCGGTGATGGTGCCGCCGTGGATGTGCGCGTTCTCCATGGCGATGGACAGACCGAGCCCGCTGCCCTCGGAACGCGCCCGCGAGGCGTCCGCCTTGTAGAAGCGGTCGAAGACATGCGGCAGGACGTCCTCCGGAATGCCCGGCCCGTTGTCCGCCACCTCGACCACCAGCTCCGCGCCCGCCCCTGGCCCGCCGCCACCGGCAACGGAGGCGCTACGCGCCGCGGCGTGGCCCTCCCGTCGCCCGCCACCGCCCTCAACGGAGGCGCTCCGCGCCGCTGCGCCGCCCTCCCGTCGCCCGCCACCGCCCTCAACGGAGGCGCTCCGCGCCGCGGCGTGGTCTTCGGTGCGCACCGTCACCCGCACCGGAGAGCCGCCGTGCTTCAGGGCGTTGCCGATCAGGTTGGCCAGGATGACGTCCAGCCGCCGGGGGTCGAGCCGGACCACGATGCCGCGTGGCGCGTCCAGTTCGACCGCGTCCAGCCAGGCGCGGGTGTCGATGCAGGCGGTCACCATGTCGGCGACGTCCACCTCGTCGGCGCGCAGCTTGGCGGTGCCCGCGTCGAACCGGGTGACCTCCATCAGGTTCTCCACCAGGTCGCCGAGCCGCCGGGTCTCGGTGACCACGAGGCGTACCGCCGGTTCGATCATCGGGTCGAGGGCGTCGGCCTCTTCCTCAAGCACCTCCGTGACGGCGGTGATCGCGGTCAGCGGGGTGCGCAGCTCGTGTGACATGTCGGCGACGAACCTGCGGGACGCCTCCTCCCGGTCGCTCAACTCCTCGACCCGGCGCTGCAACGCCTCGGCCGCGCTGTTGAACGTCCTTGACAGCTCGGCCAGTTCGTCTGTTCCGGAGACCCGCAGCCGGGTGTCCAGGTGCCCCTCGCCGAGCCTGCGCGCCGCGTCGCCGAGCCGCTGCACCGGTCGCAGCACGGTGGAGGCGGCGGCCTGGGCGAGCAGCGCGGCGCCGATCAGGGCCAGCAGGGTGGCGATGCCCAGCGACCAGGCCAGCGAGTTGAGGTCGGAACGCTCCGCGTCCAGCGACTTGTACATGTAGCCGGTCGGGCCGTTGCCCATCATCTTCGCGCCGCCGACCAGGAACGGCCGCCCGCCGGGCGCGGTGCGCTGCCAGTACAGGTGGTACGCGGCCTCATTGCCGTCCTTGAGCGGGCGGGGCTTGTTCACCGCCTTCTGCAGCGCGGCCGGTACCTGGTCGAGGGTGAACACGTCCCGGTCGGAGGTGGCCGCGCACTCGTTGCCGTTGCCGTCCTTGGCGATCAGCAGAACCTGGTAGTTCTGCGTGCTCGCCGCCATCCGGTTGGCGGCCTCCTGCAACTCGTCGCACGGCGGATTCACCGGCAGTGAGCCGACGTTGCGGGTCATCGACGCGCGGAAGTCGTTGAGCGCCGCGTTCTGCGCACGGGTGAGCACCGCGTCGCGGTTCAGCCAGTACGCGATGCCGGACACCGACACCGCGGCGGTCAGCGCGACCGCCGCGAACACCGCCACCAGCCGCAGCCGCAGGCTGCCGAACCGCAGCCGGGACAAGGCGGCCCTGAACCTCACCGCGGCCTCGCTATCGCCCGTACGCCCGTTGTCACTGCGGCGGGTCCAACCGGTAGCCGACACCGCGCACGGTACGGATCAGCTTCGGGGAGGACGGCACGTCCTCGACCTTGGCCCGCAGCCGCTGGACGCACGCGTCCACCAGCCGGGAGTCACCCAGGTAGTCGTGCTCCCACACCAGCCGCAGCAGTTGCTGCCGGGACAACGCCTGGCCCGGGCGGCGGCTCAGCTCCAGCAGCAGCCGCAGCTCGGTCGGGGTCAGTTGGAGGTCGTTGCCGTCCTTGGTCACCGTCATCGCCGACCGGTCGATCACGATCGAGCCGAAGGACGCCGAGTCCGTGCTGTCCCGCTCACCGCGCCGCAGCACCGCGCGGATCCGGGCGTCGAGCACCCGCGGCTGGATCGGCTTGACCACGTAGTCGTCGGCGCCCGACTCGAGGCCGACCACCACGTCGATGTCGTCGCTGCGCGCGGTGAGCAGGATGATCGGCAACTGGTCGGTGCGGCGGATCCGACGGCACACCTCGAACCCGTCGATGCCCGGCAGCATCACGTCCAGCACGATCAGGTCGGGACGCTGCTCGCGCAGCCGCTCCAGACCCTCCTCGCCGGTCGCGGCGGCCACCACGCGGTGGCCCTGCCGGGACAGGGCAAGTTCGAGGCCCGTACGGATGGCGTCGTCGTCCTCGATAAGCAACAGGAAGGGCACGCAGGCCATTGTGGCGTACCGCGGGGTGTCACCGCGTACACCCCAGGGGGCGAAGCACCGTCGCGCGGCCCTGTGACAGGGCTGTGACACTCGACGGACAGCCTCATGAAAGTGGTCCGCCAGAGTTGTGTGCACCGGCGGGAAACCTCGCCGGTGACTACCACGAAATCCAGATCTGACCGGTTCCACTCACGGGGGCACGAGATGAGCGCAATGCACACCACCACCTCCGCCGCGATCGTGCGGCAGCGTCCGCACACCGCCCAGTGGAACAACGAGGGACTGTCCGGTGCCGCAAGCGGGCGGGGGTGCGCACGCGGCACCGGACGCACCTCGGTCGGCTCGACGGCGGTGCGCCACCGGGCGCCCTACCTGAGCGCGATCGACGGCGGCGCCGCGGGGGTTGCCGCCAACACCGGGTACGGGGAGGCGGCCAGCGCGCGCAAGGCGGCCAGTGAGGCGGACTTCACCGCCTACGTCGCCGAGCGCCGCGCCTCCCTGTACGCGACCGCCTACCACCTGACCGGTGACCGGCACGAGGCGGAGGACCTGCTGCAGAGCGCGCTGTTCTCCACCTACCGTGCCTGGGACCGGATCAGCGACAAGGCGGCGCTCGGCGGCTACCTGCGCCGCACCATGACCAACCTGCACATCAGCGCCTGGCGGCGGCGCAAGCTCAACGAGTACCCGACCGAGGAACTCCCCGAGACCGCCGGTGAGTCCGACGCGATGCGCGGCACCGAACTGCGCGCCGTGCTGTGGCAGGCGCTCGCCAAGCTGCCGGAGCAGCAGCGCACGATGCTCGTGCTGCGCTACTACGAGGGCCGCACCGACCCGGAGATCGCCGAGATCCTCGGCATCAGCGTCGGCACCGTCAAGAGCAGCATCTGGCGCTCGCTGCGCCGCCTGCGCGACGACGAGGTGCTGGCCCAGGGCCGCGACGAGGCGGAGGCGTTCGACGAACTCGTCGCCTGAGACGGGTCGCCTGGGACAGGGGGAAACGGGGGAACGGGGGCCGTAGGGGCGGGACCACAGGGTCCCGCCCCTACGGGGTTATGCCCGTACGGGCTGCGGCGCGGCGGCCGCCACGATCCGTTCGAGCGCTTCGCGCTGCCCCAACGGCGCCGCCCCCAGGGCGACTTGTCCGGCGACGATCTCGCGCTCCCGCCGCATCAGCCGCCATCCCCTGCGGAGCAGGAACGGAACCGACTTGCGGCCCTCGCGCAGGTCCCGCCGGAACCGCCGCCAGGCGGTGACCGCCGGACGCCCGCGCAGACAGACGGCGTCAGCCAGCACTCCGGCCGCGCGGCAACGCTCGATGATCTCGGCCGCGAAGATCCCCTCGGCGACGAACACCGGCGCACCGCCCAGTTCGAACTCGGTCATGCCGACGATCGAGCTGCTGGCGATGGAGTAGACCGGCACCACCGCCGTCCCGCCGCGCACCGCCGTGACGATCGCGGCGACGGCCGCGTCCGCGTCCCAGGACCGCGGGGAGTCCCAGTCCGTAGCGCCACCGCCCGGCAGGGCGGGCAGCGTCGGGTCGTCACCCTCCTTGTAGAAGTCGTCGAGGTTGAGCACCGGAAGCCCGGTACGGGCGGCGAGCGAACTCTTTCCGGAACCTGAGGGCCCGGTCAGCAGCACGACACGGGCAGCGCCTGGGCAGGGGTCAGCGACAGTCACGGAACACCAGTGTGAGGCATACGACGCGCGCGAGCGCTGGTGGACCATGCGTAACGAACAAACTACGATGAGTGGTTGCAGGTTTGTGTGCCAACGCCCTTTGACGTCCGGTAAGTCAGGTAGGTCGCCATGTCGTTCCGTATCCCCGCAGGCCGCGCGCTGCTTCGTACCGCGGTCGCCCTGTCCACCGCAGCGGGCGCGCTGGCGGCCAGCGCGGGCGCCGCCTCGGCCCGCAGCGAACTGCACCTGCCGGGCGGCGGGGACGTGGTGAGCGGCACGTTGCAGGGCCTGGACAGCTCGGTGGGCCCGGTCAAGCGCCTCCAGCTGTACCCGCTGGCGAAGACCACCGTCGACCCGCTGACCAACACCGTCGGCACCCAGATCGCCGACTTCAAGCCGATCACCACCAGGCCGCTGACCAGGCCGCTGTCCGACGGCGACTCGCTGTCCGAACTCCCGTTGGTCGGCCCCCTGACCAAAATCCTGCCGGGGGGCTGACCGCGAACGGCCAACCCCCCGGCAGGATCACGAAGGTCACACCCCGATCGGATGCCAGACGGTCTTGGTCTCAAGGAACGCCAGCAGCCGGTCGGTGCCGGGCTCGGCCGACCAGTCCTCGTCACGCGGCCGCAGCACCCGCTTGAGGTTCTCCGCGGCGGCCGTCTCCAACGCCGTCGCCAACTCCGCGTCCGCGCCGGTCAGATCGATCGCGTTGACATCGCTGTGCGCGGCCAGGTGCGGGCCGATCTCGGCCGCCTTGCCGGACAGCACGTTGACCACGCCACCGGGCAGGTCCGAGGTGGCCAGCACCTCGCCCAGCGACAGCGCGGGCAGCGGGGACTTCTGCGAGGTCACCACCACGGCCGTGTTACCGGTGGCGATCACCGGGGCCAGCACCGAGACCAGCCCGAGGAACGAGGAGTCCTGCGGCGCCAACACGGCCACCACACCGGTCGGTTCGGTGGTGGACAGGTTGAAGTACGGCCCGGCGACCGGGTTCGCGGCGCCCGCGATCTGGCCGATCTTGTCCGTCCAGCCCGCGTACCAGACCCAGCGGTCGACCGCCGCGTCCACCACGGCCGCCGCCTTGGACTTGGACAGCCCCTCGCCCTCGGCCACCTCGCGGACGAACTGCTCGCGGCGGCCCTCCAGCATCTCGGCGATCCGGTACAGGATCTGACCGCGGTTGTACGCGGTCGCCCCCGACCAGCCGCCGAACGCCTTGCGCGCGGCCACCACCGCGTCCCGCGCGTCCTTGCGGGACGCCAGCGGAGCGTTGGCCAGCCAGTTGCCCTTAGCGTCCGTCACCTCGTACACCCGCCCGCTCTCGGACCGGGGGAACTTGCCCCCGACGAACAGCTTGTAGGTCTTGAGGACGCCCAACCTTGACTCAGACATTGAGGTACGCCTCCAGACCGTGACGGCCGCCCTCGCGACCGAAGCCCGACTCCTTGTAGCCGCCGAACGGCGAGGTCGGGTCGAACTTGTTGAACGTGTTGGCCCACACCACGCCCGCGCGCAGCTTGTCGGCCATCCACAGGATGCGCGAGCCCTTCTCCGTCCAGATGCCCGCCGACAACCCGTACGGGGTGTTGTTGGCCTTCTCCACCGCCTCCGCCGGAGTACGGAAGGTCAGCACCGACAGCACCGGGCCGAAGATCTCCTCGCGGGCGATCCGGTGCGCCTGGCTGACGCCGGTGAACAGCGTCGGCGCGAACCAGTAACCGGTGGACGGCAGTTCACAGGCGGGCGCCCAGCGCTGCGCGCCCTCGGCCTCGCCGCTGTCCGCCAGCGACTTGATACGGGCCAGCTGCTCGGCGGAGTTGATCGCGCCGATGTCGGTGTTCTTGTCCAGCGGATCACCGACCCGCAACGTCGACATGCGCCGCTTGAGCGCCTCCAACAGCTCGTCCTGGACGGACTCCTGGACCAGCAGCCGGGAACCGGCGCAGCACACGTGGCCCTGGTTGAAGAAGATGCCGTTGACGATGCCCTCGACCGCCTGGTCGATCGGCGCGTCCTCGAAGACGATGTTCGCGGCCTTGCCGCCGAGCTCCAGCGTCAGCTTCTTGCCGGTGCCCGCGACGGTACGGGCGATCGCCTTGCCGACCTCCGTGGAGCCGGTGAACGCCACCTTGTTGACGTCCGGGTGGGCGACCAACGCGGCGCCCGTGCTGCCGTCACCGGTGAGGATGTTGACGACGCCCTTCGGCAACCCGGCCTGGCGGCAGATGTCCGCGAAGAACAGCGCCGACAGCGGGGTGGTCTCGGCGGGCTTGAGCACCACGGTGTTGCCGCAGGCCAGCGCCGGGGCGATCTTCCACGCCAGCATCAGCAGCGGGAAGTTCCACGGGATGACCTGACCGGCCACGCCCAGCGGCTTGGGGTCCGCACCGAATCCGGCGTGGCCGAGCTTGTCGGCCCAGCCCGCGTAGTAGAAGAAGTGCGCGGCGACCAGCGGAAGATCGGCGTCCCGCGACTCGCGGATCGGCTTGCCGTTGTCCAGCGACTCCAGCACCGCCAGCTCACGCGAGCGCTCCTGGATGATCCGGGCGATCCGGAACAGGTACTTGGCGCGCTCGGAACCCGGCAGCGCCGACCACTTCTCGAACGCCTTCCGGGCGGCCCTGACCGCCGCGTCCACGTCCGACTGACCGGCCTGCGCGACCTCGGACAGCACCTCCTCGCTGGACGGCGAGACGGTCTTGAAGACCTTGCCGTCCTCCGCGGGACGGAACTCGCCGTCGATGAACAGCCCGTAGCTCGGCGCGATGTCGACAACGGAACGCGACTCGGGCGCCGGTGCGTACTCGAAAGCCATGTTGATCAGTCCACCGTCACGTAGTCGGGACCGGAGTACCGGCCGGTGCTCAGCTTCTGACGCTGCATCAGCAGGTCGTTCAGCAGGCTGGAGGCGCCGAAGCGGAACCAGTCCGGGGTCAGCCACTGTTCACCGAGGGTCTCGTTCACCATCACCAGGTACTTGATGGCGTCCTTGGTGGTGCGGATGCCGCCCGCGGGCTTCACGCCGACCTGTACGCCGGTGGCGTCCCGGAAGTCCCGTACCGCCTCCAGCATCAGCAGGGTGTTCGGCGGGGTGGCGTTGACCGCGACCTTGCCGGTGGAGGTCTTGATGAAGTCGGCGCCCGCGAGCATCGACAGCCAGGAGACCCGGCGGATGTTGTCGTACGTCGCCAACTCGCCGTTCTCGAAGATCACCTTCAGGTGCGCGGCGCTGCCGTCCGGGCGGGCGCAGGCCGCCTTGACCGCCTTGATCTCCTCGAAGACCTGCATGTAGCGGCCGGAGAGGAAGGCGCCGCGGTCGATGACCATGTCGATCTCGTCCGCGCCCGCGGCCACCGCGTCGGCGGTGTCCGCCAGCTTCACCGGCAGCGCGGCGCGCCCGGCCGGGAAGGCGGTGGCCACCGACGCCACGTGGATGCCGGAGCCGTCGAGCGCTTCCTTGGCGGTCTTCACCATGTCCGGGTAGACACAGATCGCGGCGACCTTCGGGGTCGTACGGTCGGTCGGGTCGGGGTTGACGCCCTTGGCGCACAGCGCCCGGACCTTGCCCGGGGTGTCGGCGCCTTCCAGGGTCGTCAGGTCGATCATCGAGATCGCCAGGTCGATGGCGTAGGCCTTCGCCGTGGTCTTGATCGAACGGGTGCCGAGCGTGGCGGCACGGCCTTCGAGGCCGACCGCGTCCACGCCGGGCAACCCGTGCAGGAACCGGCGCAGCGCTGCGTCGGACGCGGTGACGTCGGCCATCGACGCCAGCCGCTCCGCGGCCTGCGGGCTGTATGCGGGCGTGATGGGCCCAGGGGTCTGCATGGTCACCAGCAGAGCATATCTACGCGCGTAGCGTTTGCCTAGTCCTCTGCGCGAGCGGAACGGGGAACAAGGGCGGACGGCACACCGGCGGACCGGGCAAAGCTCACGTCAGGGAGCCGTCGGCAAAACGGCTTCCGTCATGCAGAATCATCCGCATGACAAGCGAGCAGAAGTACGCCGACCGGTCGTTCCGGTCACCGATGGGCATCGCCGGAGGAGTGCTGCTGCTCGCGATCGGTGGCTGGCTGGTCGGCGACGCCGTGGCGAACGGCACCGGCCGTACCCCGTGGGTGGCGCTGGCCGCCCTGCTGTTCGCCGCACCGCTGCTGATCGCCTTCACCATCCGCCCGGTGGTCTACGCCAGCCAAACACGGATGCTGGTGCGCAACCCGTTCCGCTCCATCACCATCCCGTGGGCCGCGGTGGAGACCGTCCGCGCCGGATACTCCAGCGAAGTCCTCGCCGGTGGGCGGAAGTTCCAGCTCTGGTCGGTCCCGGTCTCGCTGCGCGCCCGCAAGCGCGCCGCCCGCCAGGCCGCTCGGGCGACCGCCGAGGACCCCTTCGGCCGCGGCCCCCGCGCGCTGCGGCTGCGTCCCGACGCACCCTTGCGCGCGCCCGCCGACCAGGCGGTGGACGACCTGCGGGAGCTTGCGGAGCGGCACGCGTCCGATGAGGGTGCGAAGGGAGAGGTCTCCGTTCGCTGGGCGTACGAGATCATCGCGCCCGCGGCTGTGGGGGGCGTCGCCCTCGCGGTGTTGCTGGCAGCGGGCTGACCGCCCGCTCGTTCCGGTCAGCCCAAAAGTTTGGGCGGGCGGGCCGAAAAACGCCCGCCCGCCCAAACTGCGCCCTCAGATACCGGCCGCAGCCGACATGTCCTTCTTCAGCGCCGCCAGCACCTCACTCGCCGCCGCCCGGGCCGAGGGCAACGCGTCGAGCCCGGCCACCGGGACCACCGCCTCCAGGTAGCACTTCAGCTTCGGCTCGGTGCCGCTCGGTCGGACGATGACCCGCGCCGCGGAGACCGTCCCGTCGCCCGCGAGGTGGTAACGCAGACCATCGGTGGGCGGCAGCCGGTCGCTGCCCTGGCTCAGGTCCTCCGCCGAGGTGACGGCGAGACCGGCGAGTTCGGCTGGCGGCTGCTCCCGCAGCCGCCGCATCGCGTCGGCGATCAGCGTCAGATCGGCGACCCGCACCGACAACTGGTCGGTGGCGTGCAGGCCGTGCCGTACCGCCAGTTCGTCCAGCAGGTCGTTGAGGGTGCGGCCCTCCGCCTTGAGCCCGGCCGCCAGCTCGGCGACCAGCAGCGCCGCGGTGACGCCGTCCTTGTCCCGTACGCCCTCGGGGTCGACGCAGTACCCCAGCGCCTCCTCGTACCCGTACCGCAGACCCTGGACCCGGGCGATCCACTTGAAGCCGGTGAGGGTGTCCTGGTACGGCAGCCCGGCCGCCGCGGCGATCCGCGACAGCAGCGAGGACGACACGATCGAGGCCGCCATCGTGCCCTTCGCGCCCCTGCGCACCAGGTGCGCGGCGAGCAGTGCGCCCACCTCGTCACCGCGCAGCATCCGCCAGCCGCCCGCCGCGGCGGCGTCCGGTACGGCCACCGCGCAGCGGTCCGCGTCCGGGTCGTTGGCGATCACGATGTCCGGGCGTTCGGCACGGGCGTGCGCGAACGACAGGTCCATGGCCCCCGGCTCCTCCGGGTTCGGGAAGGCCACGGTCGGGAAGTCCGGATCCGGCTGCGCCTGCTGCGGCACGACGGCCGGGGCCGGGAAGCCGACCCGGGCGAACGCCGTGGTCAGCACGTCAGCGCCGACGCCGTGCATCGGCGTGTAGACGACGGAGACATCGCGCGGGCCGCCCTCGGCGACCACGGTCGCGGCGCGGTCCAGGTACGCCTCGACGATCTCGTCGTCCAGCGTCCGCCAGCCGCCGTCGGCCAGCGGCACCTCGGCCAGGGCGCCGATCGCGGCGATCTCCGCGGCGATCCCGGTGTCCGCGGGCGGCACGATCTGCGAGCCGTCACCGAGGTAGACCTTGTAACCGTTGTCCCGCGGCGGGTTGTGGCTGGCGGTCACCATCACACCGGCCGCCGCGCCCAACTCCCGGATGGCGAACGCCAGTACCGGCGTGGGCAGCGGTCGCGGCAGCAGGGCGGCACGCAGTCCGGCACCGGTCACCACGGCCGCGGTGTCCCGTGCGAAGTCGTACGACTTGTGGCGCGCGTCGTAACCGATCACCACCAGGCCGTCGGTGTGGCCCTGCGCCTTGAGGTAGGCGGCCAGGCCCGCCGCCGCACGGATCACCACGGCGCGGTTCATCCGCATCGGGCCCGCGCCCAGCTCGCCCCGGAGTCCGGCGGTGCCGAACTGGAGGGTGCCGGAGAAGCGCTCGGCGATCTGCGCCGCCGCCTCCGGCGTACCGCCGTCGATCAGCGCGGCCAGTTCGGCGCGGGTTTCCGGATCGGGGTCCTCCGCCAGCCAGGCGCGAGCCCGGGTCAGCGTGTCCATTCCCATCTGAGGTCCCATCTGCGGCTCCTTGCGGGTGAGATCAGATACGGCCGAGCACCTGGGCGAGGAGGCTGCCCATGCGGGTGGCGGACTCGCGCCCGGCCTCCAGGACCTCTTCGTGGTTGAGCGGCTCGCCGGTCATGCCCGCGGCGAGGTTGGTCACCAGCGAGATGCCCAGCACCTCGGCGCCCGCCTCACGGGCGGCGATCGCCTCCAGCGTGGTCGACATACCCACCAGGTCGCCGCCGATCGCACGGACCATGCCGATCTCGGCCGGGGTCTCGTAGTGCGGGCCGGGCAGCTGCACGTAGACGCCCTCGGTCAGCGTCGAGTCGACCTCCTTGCACAGCGTGCGCAGCCGCGGCGAGTACAGGTCGGTGAGGTCCACGAAGTTGGCGCCCACGATCGGCGAGGTGGCCGTCATGTTGATGTGGTCGCTGATCAGTACGGCTTCGCCGGGCTTGAACGTGGGGCGCAGACCACCGCAACCGTTGGTCAGCACGACGGTCTTGCAGCCCGCGGCGACGGCGGTACGCACGCCGTGCACGACGGCGGCCACGCCGCGGCCCTCGTACAGGTGGGTGCGGCCCAGGAAGACCAGGGCGCGCTTCTCGCCGATCGTTACGGAACGGATCTTGCCCGCGTGGCCAGCGACGGCCGGGGGCGGGAAGCCGGGAAGTTCTGTGACGGGGAACTCGTGGTCGGCCTCGCCGAGGGCGTCGGCGGCCGGGACCCAGCCGGATCCCATGACGAGCGCGACGTCATGGGTCTCGGCGCCGGTGAGCTCGCGCAGGCGGGTGGCGGCCTCGTTCGCGGCGGCGTAGGGGTCGGTGGGGAGATTTGCGGTTGCGTTCACGCGGAGAGGGTAGCGCGCGGATGGCTACGCGCGTAGATGCATTTCATCACGTTTCCGCTCACGCTGGCGTTTGGCGGTTCCCCCAGGGATGCGCTGGCGCTGCCAGGCTGCCCCGCCCGCCCACTCGTTTGGCGTTTCGCCTTTGGTTGCCGGGGCGCAGGGCCGTGCGGGGGTCGATTGGGGGTGCGCTGCGTGGTTTTTTACCCACCCACC
>NZ_JANFNH010000044.1 GCF_024436055.1 Streptantibioticus rubrisoli
CCCTCAAAGATTGCCCCGGCACAGCTCAAGTACCGTCATCGCCAGCCCAGCGCCCCGCTTGCCCAGCGCCCCGCTGTAGCGGTTGATGACCTCCATCTCGCGCGACAGATGCACCCGCCGCCCGCCGGAGGCGATCCGCGCGCGCTGGATCTCCCCGGACACCGCGATCCGCTCGGCCAGCAGGCCGAGGATGCGCTGGTCCAGCTCGTCGATCCGCTCCCGCGCGCCGCTGATCAGCCCCGCCGCGTCCGTGCTGCCCGCACCGGTGTCCGCCGTGCTCGTGCTCATATCCGTATGCCTCTCGGGTCACTGCCCCGACGGTCCCGGAACGGTACGGAAACGACTGGCGCCCCGGACCGAGACCGGTCCGGGGCGCCAGTTGATGTCTGGTTCGTTCAGACAGCACGACCATGGCAGCCGGACCAGCCGGTGCCATAGGTAAAGACGACGTGCGCGCTGAACATGGCGGCCATTATGCACGAGCCCCCGCCCGCCGCGCGCCCGGACGCCCAACCCACAGCGGGAGGCGTTTCTCGTAGCAACGGTAGAATCGGGAATCGATCCCTTGTAGCAACCGCCGGAAGGCCGCCCGTGGCATCAGCTACCCCAGCTCCCACCGACACCGTCCTGGTCGTCGACTTCGGGGCGCAGTACGCCCAGCTCATCGCCCGACGGGTCCGCGAGGCCCGGGTCTACAGCGAGATCGTGCCGAGCACCATGCCGGTCAGCGAGATGCTCGCCAAGAACCCGAAGGCGATCATCCTCTCCGGTGGGCCGTCGTCGGTGTACGAGGAGGGCGCGCCGTCCATCGACCGGGCCCTGTTCGAGGCGGGCGTCCCGGTCTTCGGCATGTGCTACGGCTTCCAGCTGATGGCCACCACGCTCGGCGGCACGGTCGACAACAACGGCCGCCGCGAGTACGGCCGCACCCCGCTGCACGTCAACCGGCACGGAGCCACCTCCACCCTGTTCGAGGGCACGCCCGCCGAGCAGTCGGTGTGGATGTCGCACGGTGACGCCTGCTCCGCCGCGCCGGAGGGCTTCACCGTCACCGCCTCCACCGACGGCGTTCCGGTCGCCGCCTTCGAGGACGACGAGCGCAGGCTGTACGGCGTCCAGTACCACCCCGAGGTCATGCACTCCACGCACGGCCAGCAGGTGCTGGAGCACTTCCTCTACCGCGGCGCGGGCCTGGAGCCCACCTGGACGACGCACAACGTCGTGGAGGAGCAGATCGTCGCGATCCGCGAGCAGGTCGGCGACAAGCGGGTGATCTGCGGCCTGTCCGGCGGTGTGGACTCCGCGGTCGCCGCCGCCCTGGTGCAGAAGGCCGTGGGCTCCCAGCTGACCTGCGTCTTCGTCGACCACGGCCTGCTGCGCAAGGGCGAGGCCGAGCAGGTCGAGAAGGACTTCGTGGCCGCCACCGGCGTCGAACTCAAGGTCGTCGACGCCCAGGAGCGGTTCCTCGCCGCGCTCGCCGGGAAGACCGACCCGGAGGAGAAGCGGAAGATCATCGGCCGGGAGTTCATCCGGGTCTTCGAGCAGGCCGCCTCCGAGATCGTCGCCGACGCGGGCGCGCACGGCGAGGCCGTGGAGTTCCTGGTCCAGGGCACGCTCTACCCGGACGTGGTGGAGTCCGGTGGCGGCACCGGCACCGCGAATATCAAGTCGCACCACAACGTCGGCGGTCTGCCGGAGGACCTGCAGTTCCGGCTGGTCGAGCCGCTGCGCAAGCTGTTCAAGGACGAGGTCCGCAAGGTCGGCGAGGAGCTCGGCCTGCCCTCCGAGATCGTCTGGCGCCAGCCGTTCCCTGGCCCCGGCCTGGGCATCCGGATCATCGGCGAGGTCACCCGCGACCGTCTGGACCTGCTGCGCGAGGCCGACGCGATCGCCCGTGAGGAGCTGACCGCCGCCGGTCTCGACCGCGAGATCTGGCAGTGCCCGGTCGTCCTGCTGGCCGACGTACGCTCGGTCGGCGTCCAGGGCGACGGCCGCACCTACGGCCACCCGGTGGTCCTGCGCCCGGTGTCGTCGGAGGACGCGATGACCGCCGACTGGTCCCGGCTGCCCTACGACGTGCTGGCGCGGATCTCCACCCGCATCACCAACGAGGTCCGCGACATCAACCGCGTCGTCCTCGATGTGACCAGCAAGCCCCCGGGCACCATCGAGTGGGAGTGACCTCACCCCCACTCGAACAAGTCAACGACCGCGCCGCCGCTCACGCTTTGGAGTGGCGGCGCGGTCGTTCCTGCTCGGTAGGCTGGCGGTAACGACGAGACTCCATCCCATGGGAGCACTGATGACCGTCGATCCGGATTTCGAGTGGCCGCGCCCACCCGAGGGCGGCTATACCTCGGACGATCTCGATCGGCTTCCGAACCTGCCCCCGCACACGGAGCTGATCGACGGGAGTCTCGTTTTCGTGAGTGCGCAGTCCAATTTCCACACACTGATGCTGCGCCTGCTGGAGTTCGAACTGTTGCGTCAGCTGCCCGACGGGTTGGACGTTCGTCGTGAGATGAGCGTCGTGCTGGGGCGGCGGAACCGCCCAGAGCCTGATCTCATTGTCATCCGCGCTGACGCGGCCGGAGGCCTCAACAAGACCGCCTACCTCCCGGACGACGTTGTCGTTGCCGTCGAGGTGGTATCACCGGATTCCGAAGAGCGCGACCGCGAGTCAAAGCCGCGCAAGTATGCGGCAGCGGGAATCCGCCACTTCTGGCGGGTGGAGAACGATGGCGGTCGGCCGATCGTCTACGTCTACGAGCTCGACCCGTCCACCGGCTCCTACATCCCCGCTGGCATCTACCACGACAAACTGCGGTTGCAGAGCCCGTTCGCCCTTGACATCGATCTCACGTCCCTTGGCCGTCGGCCCGGTCTTGGGTGAGCCATCCGGTTTCCGCCGCCCCATCGACATCGACCTCACCGAGATCGATCCCCTGTAGGCCCCTGGCCTTACCCTGTACCTCGCGGTAACTTCCGCCCCATGAGCGAAAAGACGCCGCCGCAGCCCATACCCACCGACCAGCTCCAGTTCGCGCTTCCGCCGACGTTCGACAACGTCGAGGACGAGCGCACGTATCGCAAAGAGCGGCTCGCCGCGGCCCTGCGCCTGTTCGGGCGGTTCGGGTTCGAAGAGGGCGTCGCGGGCCACATCACCGCTCGGGACCCGGAGTTCACCGACCACTTCTGGGTCAACCCGTTCGGGATGTCCTTCAAGCACATCACGGTCAGCGACCTGATCCTGGTCAACCACTCCGGCCAGGTGGTGGAGGGCCGCCACCACGTCAACCAGGCCGCGTTCGCGATCCATTCACAGGTGCACAAGGCGCGCCCGGATGTCATCGCCGCCGCGCACAGCCACTCCACCTACGGGCGGGCGCTGTCCGCGCTCGGTGAGCTGCTGGAGCCGATCACCCAGGACGTCTGCGCGTTCTTCGAGGACCACACCCTGTTCGACGACTACACCGGCGTGGTCGTAGACGAGGAGGAGGGCCGCCGGATCGCGACGGCGCTCGGCCCGCACAAGGCGGTGATCCTGCGCAACCACGGGCTGTTGACCGTGGGCGACTCGGTGGACGCCGCCGCGTGGTGGTTCATCACGATGGAACGTTCCTGCCAGGTGCAGCTCACCGCGAAGGCCGCGGGCAAGCCGGTGCCGATCTCCTACGAGAACGCGGTGCGCACCCGCGAACAACTCGGCAACGACCTGGTGGCGTGGATCAACTACCAGCCGCTGTACCAGCAGATCACCCGCAGCGAACCCGAACTGCTCGGCTGAGGCCGCGGGCCAGGCGTACCAGGCCCCACCGCACGCCCGTTCAGAAGGTCCGCAGAGCAAACCCGCGCAGTATTGAGCGCGAGCCGTCCAGCTCCCGTACTCATGGGGGAAACCGGCGGAGAGGCGGAGACACGATGCCTGGTGCGCATGCGACGGTGCTGGAGTCCGACGGGAGGTGGCGGGCCGGTTGGGCCCGCCACGCGCTGCTGCCGCTGCGCGTCTTCCTGGGCGTGACGTTCGTCTACGCGGGGCTGAACAAGCTCTCCGACCCCGCGTTCTTCTCCGCCAACGCCAGCGCCCCGGGCTCGCTGGTCGCCACGTTGCACGCGGTGCGCGACAACTCGGCGGTGCCGAGGCTGGTGGACCTGGCGCTGAAGAACCCGGACACGATCGGCCATGTCATAGCCTTCGGCGAACTCGCCGTGGGCCTGGGCACGTTGGTCGGCCTGCTGAGCCGACTCGCCGCCCTGGGCGGGGCGTTGATATCGCTGAGCCTGTGGCTGACGGTGAGCTGGGCGAGCACGCCGTACTACTACAGCAACGACCTGCCGTATCTGATGGCGTGGTTGCCGCTGGTGCTGGCCGGGGCGCCGTACCTGTCGCTGGACGCGCTCATCGCCCGGCGCCGGAAGCGCGCGACCGCTGCCTGACCGACCGCGTCACCGCCCGGACCAGCCCGGTCAGCACCAGGCCGACGCCCAGCACCGGCAGCGCCAGCACGGGCCGGGGGTGCCAGGCCCCGGCCGCCGCGAGCCCGAACCCGGCCGCGATCGCCAGGAACAACAGGCCCGCCAACAGCGTCGCCGGTTCGAAGCGCCGCTCACGATCCGCTGCCACGCAGCACCACCACCTCTCCCACGCCGACCTTCAGGTCGAGCGTGATCGTCCCACCGGACCTGGTGCCCGCGGGCGGGTCCAGCGTCACCGAACGGTCCATTCCCGGGTGCATGTCCAGCCGGTGCGAACCGGGCCCGTCGGGCAGCCGTAGGTCGCCGAGTCCGACCTTGGCGTGCACGTTGACCGTCGCGTTCCCGGGCACCCGCACCTCAAGCTGCCCGGCGCCGACGTCCACCGTCGTACCGGCCGTGCCTCCCTTGAGGTTGAGGCCGGTGAGGTCCAACACCTCCTGGCCCGCCCCGAGTTGGTACGCGGGCCGTAGCTGCGCGGTGGTCGTCGGGCGCCAGTCCTCCCGGTGCCAGTCGGTGCCCACGGACTTCGGCAGCGAGGCCGCGGCCACCAGCAGCACGCTGCTCAGCGCCGCCCACACGATCGTGCCGCGCCCCCGGTGCCCCCAGAAGGCGCCGAGCACCAGGCACAGCCCGAACACCCCGAGCGCGCTGACCAGGCCCACCTGCATGACCGTGCCCAGCGGGTGGTGCCGCCAGGACAGCGCCACGCCCGCACTCGCCGCGAGCACGGCCAGGCAGAACGTCCCCAGCCCGAACCCCGAGCGCTCGCGCCGCCGGTGATCGGCGGCATCCCGGGGGTGGCGGGCCTCCCAGAAGTCCCGGAGCGTGGCGGCCGGCGACGACCACTTCTCGTACGGCGGCCCCTCGTACGAGTCGTCCGGACCCCACAGATACCCGGTGGAGGCGGCTGTGTTGGCCCGCTGCTCCCGCCACCACGACGGGGTGTCGGCGGGCGGCGGCTGCGCGGCCGGGGGCGCGTCGGACACCTGGCCCGAGGCGCTCGCACCGCCCTCACCGTCCGCCCCCGCCCGGGCCAGCGCCGCCCGCCGCTGCTGGGACCAGTAGACCGCTCCGACCAGCGCGACCACCAGGCAGATGGAGAACGCCTGGTTGTTGCCGTTGTCCATGGTGGACAGGAACAGCCCCGAGCCGACCAGCGTGAACAGCAGCGCGGTCAGCGCGCTGCCCTCGATCCGGCCGGAGAGCAGCCGGTGCAGCTCGGTCTCGTCCTCGCCGCACATCGGGATCAGCAGCCAGCCGATGCCGTACGCGATCAGACCGACGCCGCCGGTCAGGGCGAGTACGGCGAGCACCACCCGGAAGATCACCGGGTCCATGCGGAAGAACTGGCCGAGGCCGCCGCACACCCCGCCGATCACCTTCTGGCGGCGGCTGCGGGTCAGCCCCTTGCGCAGCTGTTTCCCCAGCGTGACGCGTTCGTCACCCCGCGGGTCGTCGTCTGTCATGCCTCCTATGGTGCGGGTTGCCCGCGGCTCGCCGGAATCCGTGACTCCCCTGGTCCTACCCTGATTCCCGGCTCAGGGACGCCCAGGTCAGGGACGACCTCGGGGGCAACCCTGATGCCGGACACCGCCGTGACATGTGACCATCGGAGGCATGCCAGCCGTGTCCGCGCCCGCCGGGTCCGCCCGTGCCGACTTCGACGACGATCCGCCGCCCAAGCTGTACCGCAGCTCGGAGGGCCGGATCATCGGCGGTGTGGCCCGCGGACTCGCCGGTCACCTGGGGCTGCCGACATCCTGGGTGCGCATCGCCTTCGCCGTGCTGGTGACCATCGGCGGCCTGGGCATTCCGTTGTACGCGGCTTTCTGGTTCGTCGTACCGCTCGGCGTGGGCGGGGTCGACCAAGCGGCGAGGCAGCCGCTGAGCCCGCGCGCCTGGCTGGCCTCCGGCCGCAAGCCCGACCGGGGGCAGGTCCTCGCGATGATCGCGGTGATCGCGGGCTTCGGGGTGCTGGTGAAGAACCTCAACCCGGGCGCCGCCAACCACTACATCTGGCCGGTCGTGCTGATCGGCGCGGGTGTGGCGCTGGTGTGGCGGCAGGCCGACAACGCCCGGCGGGCCCGCTGGGTGGAGATGAGCCGGGGCAAGCGGTTCTGGCCGGTGGCCCGGGGCGCGGCCGGGGTGATCCTGGTCGCCGCGGGAGTCACCGGGTTCCTGGTGGTGCGCAGTTCCGCGCGTGACCTCGGCGCGGCGCTCCAGGCGTCGCTCGCCGTGCTGGTCGGCATCGCGCTGCTCGCCGGGCCGTACGTGGTGCGGATGACCCAGGACCTGTCGGCGGAGCGGATGATGCGCATCCGCGCACAGGAGCGCGCCGAGGTGGCCGCACATGTTCATGACTCCGTACTGCACACCCTGACCCTCATCCAGCGGCACGCCGACGACTCCCGCGAGGTGGCCCGGCTGGCCCGGGCCCAGGAGCGCGAACTGCGCGCCTGGCTGTACCGGCCGGAGGGAACCGGCAAGGAGGACGAACCGACCACGCTGGCCGACGCGGTGCGGCGCACCGCGGCCGAGGTCGAGGACCACCACGGCGTACCGGTCGAGGTGGTGTGCGTCGGTGACTGCCCGTTGGACGGCAACCTCGGCGCCCTGATGCAGGCCGCGCGTGAGGCGATGGTCAACGCGGCCAAGTACGGTGGCGACGAAGCGGTTCAGGTGTACGCGGAGGTCGAGGAGGCCCGGGTCTTCGTCTCCGTGCGGGACCGCGGCCCCGGCTTCGACATCGACCAGGTGCCGGACGACCGGATGGGCGTGCGGGAGTCGATCATCGGCCGTATGAAGCGCAACGGCGGCGAGGCACGGCTGCGTGCCGCACCGGGTGGGGGGACCGAAGTGGAACTGGAGATGGAGAGGTCGGCGGGATGAGCGAACAGACGTCTGCGACGCGTCAGGTACGGGTGGTGCTCGTCGACGACCACAGGATGTTCCGCACCGGGGTGCAGGCCGAGATCGGCGATACCGGGCGCACGGGTGTCGACGTGGTCGGCGAGGCCGCCGACGTCGACCAGGCGGTGACGGTGGTGACCGCCACCCGGCCCGATGTCGTACTGCTGGACGTCCATCTGCCGGGCGGCGGCGGGGTGGAGGTGCTGCGCCGCTGCGCGTCGTTGATGGCCGACGCCGCGCAGCCGGTGCGGTTCCTGGCGCTGTCCGTCTCCGACGCGGCCGAGGACGTCATCGGCGTCATCCGCGGCGGTGCGCGCGGCTATGTGACCAAGACGATCACCGGTCCCGACCTGGTCGACTCCATCTTCCGGGTGGCCGACGGGGATGCCGTCTTCTCCCCGCGGCTCGCCGGTTTCGTGCTGGACGCCTTCGCCTCCTCCGACGCCCCACCGGTCGACGAGGACCTGGACCGCCTCACCCAACGCGAGCGCGAGGTCCTGCGGTTGATCGCCCGTGGCTACGCGTACAAGGAGATCGCCAAGCAACTGTTCATCTCCGTCAAGACGGTTGAGTCCCATGTCTCGGCGGTACTGCGCAAGCTGCAACTGTCCAACCGCCACGAGCTGACGCGTTGGGCCACGGCCCGCAGGCTGGTCTGACCGTGGCCGCCGGGCGCCCTGGCCGGGGTCAGCGGCTTGTGAGGACGACGAGTTGCCGGGTCGCCCGGGTCATCGCCACATAGCGGTCCACCGCCCCTTCGACGCCCTCGCCGAACGCCTGTGGGTCGACGAGCACGACCAGGTCGAACTCAAGCCCCTTCGACAGCTCAGGGGGCAACGACCGGACGCGGGAGGTCGCCTGGAACGAGGGGTCACCGATGACGCAGGCGATACCGTCGGCGTGCGTGGCGAGCCAGGTGCCGAGGACGGAGTCCAGGTCGGAGATGGATCCGTGGACGACGGGGACGCCGCTGCGGCGGATGGAGGTTGGCACGTTGGCGTTCGGGAGCACGGCCCGGATGACCGGCTCGGCCTCCGCCATGACCTCTTCCGGCGTGCGGTAGTTGGTGCTCAGGGAGGCCACGTTGATCTGGTCGAACCCGATCCGCTCAAGCCGCTCCCGCCACGACTCGGTGAACCCGTGCCTGGCCTGGGCGCGGTCCCCGACGATGGTGAAGCTCCGGGACGGGCAGCGCAGCAGCAGCATCTGCCACTGCGCGTCGGTCAGTTCCTGCGCCTCGTCCACGACGATGTGCGCGAACGGCCCGGCGAGCCGGTCCTGATCGGCGCCGGGCAGGGCCGTCTCGTCGATCAGACTGTCCTGCAGGTCCTGTCCGCGCAGCATCGTCACCGCGCCCTCACCGTCGTCATCGGCCTGGAGCAGGTTGTCTATGACGCCTGCCATGCGCTCGCGTTCGGCGGTGACGGCGGCGGCGTGCCGACGCTTGCGTCGTGCCGCCCGCGGGTCGCCGAGCCGCTGCCGTGCCGCGTCCAGCAGCGGCAGATCGGACACCGTCCAGACCTGGGGCTCATCACGCCGCAGCTTGCGAAGCTCGTCGCGGCTGAGCCAGGGAGCGCACATCCGCAAGTAGGCGGGTACCGACCACAGGTCTGAGACCAGGTCCGCCGCTTCGAGCAGCGGCCATGCCCGGTTGAGTGCCGTGACCAGCTCCTCGTCCTGCAGCAGCGACCTCCTGAACAAGTCGGGCGAGACGTCGCCATGGTCGTGCTTGTCCATCAGGATCGCGACCAGCTCATCCCAGATCTGCTCACGCGCCTCGTTGTGCGGAGTACCTGGTTCCGGTGCTTCGAACGCCGCTGCCCAATCGTCGGCGCTCAGCCAGATGTCGGACCAGTGGGTCGATACCGTCATCCCCTCGGAGGGCGGCTCCTCATAGAACCTGACGGCCGTCTCGATCGCCTTCACCATGTCCGCGGACGACTTCAGCCGGGCCACCTCCGGATCGGTCTCGACCGCCGCCGTGGCTCCCTCGGCCACCAGGTCCCGCAGGGTGCAGGTCTGTACCCCCTCCTCTCCGAGGCTGGGCAGGACATCGGCGACGTACGCCAGATACGGCTGGTGCGGACCGACGAACAGCACACCGCCGCGACGGTGACCAAGACGCGGGTCGGAGTAGAGCAGGTACGCGGCGCGGTGCAGAGCCACGACGGTCTTCCCCGTACCCGGGCCGCCGTCAACGACGAGAGCACCACGCGAACCCGCGCGGATGATGGCGTCCTGGTCGGCCTGGATGGTGCCCAGTACGTCCCGCATCCGGGCCGACCGGTTGCCGCCCAGGCTGGCGATGAAAGCCGACTGGTCGTCAAGCGCCGCGTGCCCTTCGAACCCGTCCTCGGTGAACACCTCGTCCCAGTAGTCGCTGATCCGGCCGCGGGTCCAGCGGTACCTGCGGCGGCTGGCCAAACCCATCGGGTTGGCGTGCGTCGCGGCGAAGAACGGCTCGGCCGCGGGGGAGCGCCAGTCGAGCAGCAGCCGACGACCCGCACTGTCGGTGAGGCCAAGTCGCCCGACGTACACGGGCTCGGGACGGTCCGCGCGGACGATGCGTCCGAGGCACAGGTCCAAACCGAAGCGGCGCAGGGCGCGCAGTCGAGCGGTCAGCCGGTGAACCTCCGCGTCCCGGTCCATCGCCGCCCGGCCCAGGCCCCCGGGTGCCCTGAGTTCGGCGTCGAGGCGGTCGGACAACTCGGCGATCGCCTGCTCCAGGCTCTCCGCGATGGCCGCGAAGTGCCGCTCGTCATCGGCGATCAGCGCCGGGTCGGCCTTGGGCGAGAGGTGATCGGGAAGGTCAAACGCGCTGGTGGTCAAGGGGTTCACGAAGCTCCCAATTCCGCAGGTTCCGGCCGAGGCCAGCGATTGTGCGGCATGACCGGGGCCTTGCCGCAAGGCCCCCAGTGCGCTATAGGTTGATAGTGGCGAGGAGTAGGTAATCCCGCTTACAGGTGCTTCAGGTGCTTCACAGGAAGCTCGTTCACAGGAAGCTCGAACCACACCGTCTTGCCGATCCCGTACGGGCGAGGCTGTACGTCCCAGGCCCTGGCCAGCAGGGCCACCAGTGCCAGGCCCCGGCCGCACTCGTCCTCCGCCGTGGCGCGCTTCAGTTTCGGCCACTCACTGCTGGCGTCCGACACCTCCACGCGCAGCGCACCCTGCCGTAGCGCGCACCGCGCGCCGATCTGCCGCCCCGGCGAAACCCGGCCGTGGCGGCAGGCGTTGGTCATCAACTCGCTCAGTAGCAGTACGGCGGTCTCCATGGTCTCGTCCGGAACCCGCCACGAACTGGCCTGCTCCCGCAGCCATGTTCGGGCCCGTCCCACGCTCCGGGGATGGCGCGGAAAACGCCGCTCAATGTCGTTCACGGGTCATACCGTGCTCCGCGGGGAATAGCGTTTGGAGTGACGGTGCGGGTACGGAGCGCTGCTGTACCCGTCGCGTGACAGGGGAGGCGGGACGGTGACCAACGGGACGGCGGCTCAGCCACCGATGGCATGGCGCTACTGCGGCAACCAGGTCAAGCTGTGGCGCATGCGGGCGGGGGTGAGCCGGGAGGTCCTGGGGGACAAGGCGGGGTACGAGTACGAGACGGTCAAGTCGATGGAACAGGGTCGCCGGAGGCCGAGCCTCCGGCTCCTGGAGGTGGCCGACGAACTCTGCGGGGCGCGGGGGTTGTTGCTCGCGGCGCAGGAGTATTTGAAGCCGGAAAAGTACCCATGGTTCTCCATGGATTTCATGCGATACGAGAGCGAGGCGATCGCGCACAGTTCCTATGAGCCGCTGCTGATCCCGGGTTTGCTCCAGAACGAGGAGACAGCCAGGGCGCTCCTTGAATCCCACTGGCCGCCGCTGGACGACGAGACGGTTGAGGAGCGGGTGGCTGCTCGGCTGGAACGCCAGTCCCTGCTGGAGAAGCAGACCAAGGCGTTCACGTTCGTGATCGGCGAGGCGGCTGTGCGCTACCCCGTTGACAGCGGCGAGGCGCACAAGCGTCAGCTACTGCATTTGCTGGCCGCCGCGAAGCGGCGCAACGTGACGATCCAGGTCATGCCATTCGATCGAGGTGCCCACCCTGGACTGAACGGGCCATATGTCCTCTTGGAGACACCGGAGCACGAGCAACTCGCCTACGAGGAAGGCCAGACCAGGGGTGTGCTGTACGCGACCCCTGAACAGGTGAGCCTCGTCTCCCAACGCCATGCCATGATCCTCCAGAAGGCGCTCAGTCCCGAGGAATCGGTGCGCTACATCGGAAAGTTGGCAGAGGAGCTATGAGCGACGAACGGGCGTGGTTCAAGTCCAGCTACAGCGGCACTGAAGGTGGCAACTGCGTCGAAGTCGCCGTCTCCTGGCGCAAATCCAGCTACAGCGATTCGGAGGGCGGCGCCTGCGTCGAGGTCGCCGCCTGCCCCCAAGGCGCCGACACCGTCCACGTCCGGGACTCCAAGGACAAGTTCGGCCCCCAACTGGCCTTCACGGCCGCCGCGTGGGCGGAGTTCATAGCCTTCGCGGCCCGGCAGGGCGACTGACCCCTCAGCCGGGGCGAGTAGCCCCGGCGAACGGCATCTCGGAGATCGGGGAGATCCGGACCGGGGCGCCGGGATGCGGAGCGTGAATCATCTGGCCGCCGCCGATGTAGATGCCGACATGGCTGACGCTGGAGTAGAAGAACACCAAGTCACCCGGCTGGAGTTGGCCCTGTGGCACGTGCGTACCGGCGTTGATCTGGCTGTACGTGGTCCGGGGCAGGGAGACCCCGGCGGCGGACCAGGCGGCCTGGGTCAGGCCCGAGCAGTCGTAGGAGTTGGGGCCGGTCGCGCCCCACACGTACGGCTTGCCCAGTTGCGCGCGCGCGAAGGAAACCGCCTGCGCGGCCCGGGAGTTGGGTGGGGACACCTCGGGCGCGGTGGCGTAGTGCGTGGGGGAGTGGGGCTGGGCCGTGGCGGGTGGAGCCGTCGCGGATTGGCTCGTCGCGGGCTGGCCCGGGGCAAGTTGGCCGAGCAGGTCGCGGGCGTGGTCGAGTTCCGAGGCCACCGTCTGCTTGCTGGCGGCGAGTTGATGCTCGGTCGCCTGGAGCGTGCTGAGTTTGCGGGCCGCCTGGTCGCGCAGTGCCTGCGCCTGCCGCTCCTGGGTGGTCAGGCCGCCGAGGGTGGCCGCCTGGCTACGGCCAATCCGTTGCAGCATGCCCGCCTGCTCCAGGTATTGGTCGGGCCGGGAGGAGAGGAGCAGCCGCATCGCCGGGTCGGGGTCGCCGGAGCGGTACTGGGCGGCGGCGACCGTACCGAGGCGGTCCCGGGTCCGGTTGATCTGCTGGGTGCGGCGGGCCAACTCGTCCTGGAGTGAGCTGAGTTCGCCGCGCTCGGCGTCGGCCAGCGCCTTGGCGGCGTCGTACTTCTGGGTGGCCTGTTCGGCCTGCTGGAAGAGCGCGTCCACCTGTGAACTGACGTGCTCCGGTGCGGGCTTGGGGGCCGCGTGCCCGGTGTCGGTCAGGGCGCTGGCGGCGCCCGCTCCCGCGATCACGAATGTGGCGGCGGTACGGGCGGTGGCTCCGGTGAGGGCGCGCCGCCTGGGTTTTCGGTGCGAGGCCACGGGGGTACTTCTCCGTCTCCGCGAGGTCGCTTCGGTCTGCTGAGGGACGCTAGACCCGGGGGTTACGCGGATGCGGGGCATGGATCGGGACTGACGTCAAACGATCAAGCGGTGATCGAACGTGACCGGCACGTTATGTGGGCGACGTGCTTTCGTCGGTGGCGGCGACCGATGCGGGGGATGCGGCGCACCCGGGTGAGTGCGGGTGCTATGGCCGAGATTAGGCTCACGCCCATGAACGTGCTGATTCACCTCTTCGTCGGCCTGCACATCATCGGCATCGCCGCGCTGCTCGGCGGCTTCCTCACCCAGATGAAGGCGATGCGCAGCGGCGAGGTCCGGATGGTCCCTGCGATGCTGCACGGCGCACTGACAATGCTCGCCACCGGCATCGTGCTGGTGGGCCTCAGCCAGGCCCAGCACGAGCAGATCAACACCATCAAGATCGGCATCAAGCTGGCGCTTCTGGTGGTGATCCTGGGCCTGGTCTACGTCAAGCGCGACGAGGAGCGGGTCGAAAAGGCCGCCCTCGCCACGGTGGGCGCGCTAACGGCCACCAACATCTTCATCGCGGTCCTGTGGACGTAAGGGGATTTTGGGAGGCGCAGCCCCAAGGGGCCCCCGGGGGCGGAGCCCCCGAGGGGTTGCCGTCTCACTACGCGGGGCGCGTCGCCCCGTAGATCGGCATTTCGGTCACCGGCTGGATATCGACCACCGCCCCCGTATGCGGAGCCTGGATCATCTGCCCGTTGCCGATGTACATCGCGACATGGCTGATGTCGCTGTAGTAGAACACCAGGTCCCCCGGCTGGAGGTCCGAAATCGCCACGCGGTGGCCGACGTTGACCTGGTCCCACGTGGTGCGCGGCAGCGTCACCCCCGCGGCGGCCCAGGCGGCCTGGGTGAGCCCGGAGCAGTCGTAGGAGTTGGGGCCGGTCGCCCCCCACACGTACGGCTTGCCCAGCTGCGCCTTGGCGAACGCGATCGCCTTGGCGGCCTTGGCCGCGTACGAAGACGATGACGAGGAACCGGAGTTGGAGCCGCCGGCCCCCTGCGAGGACCCCTGCTGCTCCTTCTGCCGCTGCTCGGCGGCCAGCTTCGCCGCCTCCTGCTGCGCCTGCTCCTCCTTCTGCTTCTGCAACGCCGCCAACCGCGCCTTCTGCTGCGCGGTAAGGCTGTTGAGCAGGTTCTGCGCCTGGGTGAGCTTCTTCTGGACCGTCGCCTTGTCGGCCGCCAGCTGCTGCTGCGCCTCGGTGAGCGACTGGAGGCTCTTGGCCGCGGTACTGCGCTGACTGGCGGCCTTCGCCTGCTGGGTCTCGTATTCCGCCAGCAGTTGCTGCTCCTTGCCGGAGGCCCGGTTCAACAGGTGCGACTGGTCGAAGTACTGCTGCGGATCGGTGGCCAGGAAGAACTGCGCGGTCTTGCCCAGCCCGCCGGTGCGGTACTGCGCGGCGGCGTACTGCCCCAGCGTGCGCCGGGTGGTGTTGAGCTGCTGGGCCCCGCTGGCGAGCTGGTCCATCAGCGCGTCCGCCTTCTTGCGCGCCGCTTCGGTGTTCTGCTGCGCCTGGTCGTACTTCATGGTGGCGACCTCGGCGTCGTGGTTGAGCTGGTCGACCTGCGCCTGGACGTCCGCGATCGACGGCTGCGCTGAGGGCTGCGCGGGTGCGGCCGACGCGGTCTCGCTCAGCAGGGTGACGGTGGCGAGCGCGGCCGAGGTCAGACCTATGACCGAGCGGGTGCCCGGTGCCGCCAGGGCGAGGCTCAGCGGTTTACGGGCTTTGCGATGCGACGCCAACGCGGGCGCTCCTTCCGTGGACCGCTTACCGGGTTAGCTGTCGGGTTCGGGCGGTCGGAAGGTTGCCCTACGGCCCGCGCGGTGGCCGCGCGTGCCGATTCACCCCCAGGTGGTGCGGATGGGTCCCCGGTTCCGGACGGGCCGGATTCAGCGGAGGCGTACGCCTCGGCGCGGTCGCCGAGTTGGGGGAACGGACGCCTGGTCGAGCACGCTAGCGAACTCGTGTGGCTGGTGTGAAGTCCGTGCGTGATTTGTCCGCAACCATTCCGTGATCCTGTGTGCGACCCGTCGCCGAGCGTGTTCCCGGGCGCGTTCACCGGTCCCGGCCCGGGCTGTCGGTGCGGCGGCCTAGACTCGGTGGACGATGAGCAGCCTCTTCGATGACAGTTTCCTGGCCGACATGGCCGCCATGGAGCCGGGCGAGGAACACCCTCCGCCGCCGGACGAGCACCCGGCGGAAGCGCTCCCGGACGACCTGTTCGGGGGCCGGTACGACACGCCGCCGCACGCGTTGGGCACGCTGCGCGACACGTACTACCGGGACGGCGCGCCGCGCCCCGTGGTGGACCCGTCGGCCCTGCTGGAGGGGCTGAACGAGAACCAGCGCGCCGCCGTGGTGCACTCCGGTTCCCCCCTGCTCATCGTCGCCGGCGCGGGCTCCGGCAAGACCCGGGTGCTGACCCACCGGATCGCCCATCTGCTCGCGGCGCGCCATGTGCACCCCGGCCAGATCCTCGCGATCACCTTCACCAACAAGGCCGCGGGCGAGATGAAGGAGCGGGTGGAGCAGCTCGTCGGCCCGCGGTCGGCGGCGATGTGGGTGTCCACCTTCCACAGCGCGTGCGTGCGCATCCTGCGCCGCGAGTCCAAGAAGCTCGGCTTCACCTCCAGCTTCTCGATCTACGACGCCGCCGACTCCAAGCGCCTGATGGCCCTGGTCTGCCGCGATCTGGACCTGGATCCCAAGCAGTTCCCGCCGAAGTCGTTCAGCGCCCAGGTCTCCAACCTCAAGAATGAGCTGATCGACGAGGAGACGTTCGCCGCCCGGGCGGAGAACCCGTTCGAGAAGAAGCTCGCCGAGGCGTACGCGCTCTACCAGGCCCGGCTGCGCGAGGCCAACGCGCTGGATTTCGACGACATCATCATGACCACCGTCCACCTGCTCCAGGCGTTCGAAGACGTCCGCGAGCACTACCGGCGCCGCTTCCGGCACGTGCTGGTGGACGAGTACCAGGACACCAACCACGCCCAGTACACCCTGGTGCGCGAGCTGGTCGGCAGCGGCGACGACGCCGCCGAGCTGTGCGTCGTCGGTGACGCGGACCAGTCGATCTACGCGTTCCGCGGTGCGACGATCCGCAACATCCTCCAGTTCGAGGAGGACTACCCGACGGCGACCACGATCCTGCTGGAGCAGAACTACCGCTCCACGCAGACCATCTTGTCCGCCGCCAACGCGGTCATCGAGCGCAACACCAGCCGCCGTCCGAAGAACCTGTGGACCGAGGCGGGCGCCGGACCGGTGATCACCGGCTATGTCGCCGACACCGAGCACGACGAGGCGCAGTACGTCGCCGAGGAGATCGACCGCCTCAGTGACGCGGGCGAGGCGAAACCCTCCGATGTGGCGGTCTTCTACCGGACCAACGCCCAGTCCCGGGTCTTCGAGGAGATCTTCATCCGGGTCGGGCTGCCGTACAAGGTCGTCGGCGGAGTGCGCTTCTACGAGCGCAAGGAGGTCCGGGACGTCCTGGCCTACCTACGCGTTCTGGCCAATCCGGAGGACAGCGTTCCGCTGCGTCGGATCCTCAATGTCCCCAAGCGCGGCATCGGCGAACGCGCGGAGGCGATGATCGACGCGCTGTCGCTGCGCGAGAAGATCACCTTTCCCCAGGCGCTGCGCCGGGTGGACGAGGCGTACGGCATGGCGGCCCGCTCGGTCAACGCCGTCCGGCGGTTCAACGAGCTGATGGAGGAGCTGCGCACCATCGTCGAGTCCGGCGCGGGACCGGCGACCGTGCTCGAAGCCGTTCTCGAACAGACCGGCTATCTCGCCGAGTTGCAGGCGTCCACCGATCCGCAGGACGAGACCCGGATCGAGAACCTCCAGGAACTCGCCGCCGTGGCCCTGGAGTTCGAGCAGGAGCAGCCGGAAGGCGTGCTGTCGGACTTCCTTGAGCAGGTCGCGCTGGTCGCCGACTCCGACCAGATCCCCGACGAGGAGGAGGGCGGCGGCGTCATAACGCTGATGACGCTGCACACCGCCAAGGGGCTTGAGTTCCCGGTGGTGTTCCTGACCGGCATGGAGGACGGCGTCTTCCCGCACATGCGCGCGCTCGGCCAGGCCAAGGAACTGGAGGAGGAGCGCCGCCTGGCGTACGTCGGCATCACCCGCGCCCGCGAGCGGCTCTACCTGACGCGCTCCGCGATGCGCAGCGCCTGGGGCCAGCCGTCGTACAACCCGCCGTCGCGGTTCCTTGAGGAGATTCCGGACAAGCTCATCGAGTGGAAGCGGACGGGTGGTTCGGCGCCGTCGGTGTCCGCCGCGTCCGCTGCGCTGTCGGCCGGGCGCACCGGCAAGGCGGGGCCGTCCGGGTTCGCCACTCGGCGGGCGAAGGAGCGGCAGGTCGTCTCGCTGGCGGTCGGCGACCGGGTCACCCATGACTCGTTCGGGCTCGGCACGGTGGTCGCGGTCAAGGGCAGCGGGGACAACGCCGAGGCGACGGTGGACTTCGGGGACGACAAGCCGAAGCGGTTGTTGCTGCGGTACGCGCCGGTCGAGAAGCTCTGACGCTCCGCTGGGTTTCGGCAGCGCCCCGAAGGGGCGCGGGGAACTGCGCGACCAGCCACAACGGTGCCGCAGATGACCGACGGCGTATCGTCGCACTCCCAGCGGAGCGCTCAGCGCGGGTCCAGGCCGTGGGAGGTCAACCACGGTAGAGGGTCCACCGGTTCACCGCCGTGCGGGCGGACCTCGAAGTGCAGGTGCGGGCCCGTGGTGTTGCCGGTGTTGCCGGAGTAGGCGATGACCGTGCCCGCACGGACGGTGCCGGTGCGGACCTTGGTACTGCTCAGATGGCAGTACCAGGTCTCGGTGCCGTCGGGAGCGGTGACTATGGCCATGTTGCCGTAGGACGGGTTCCACTTGGTGCGCACCGTGCCGTCGGTGGCCGCCATGACGGGGGTGCCGTCGCTCACCGGGAAGTCGATACCGGTGTGCACCGACATCCAGTTGATGCCCGCCTGGCCGAAGTAGGCGCTCAACCCCCGCTGGGTGACGGGCAGTACGAACTTCGGCCGCATCGCCTCCTTGCGGGCGGCCTCGGCCGCCTTCCGCTTCGCCTCCTGCGCCTGCCGGTTCCTCAGGTCAAGGCGCTGCTGGGCGCGGCTGGCCCGGTTGGCGAAGTCATCGGCGCCGTGGCTGACATCGGACAACTGCTGGTCGAGTTTGCCGGCCGCGGCCTTGGCCGGGGCGGGCTCGGCCTGGGGCGTCGTGCCCTCGTGGTGGCCGGCGGCGACGCTGCTCACCGCGGCGGCGGTCACTCCCATGACCGCCATCGACGGCACGCCGACGGTGAGCATCGCGGACCGCCGGGAGCGTCTGACGGTGCGCCGCCGACGCCCCGGTCCGCTGGACTGCCGTACGGCGGGCTCGGGTTGCGGCGTCAGGGCGGGGGGCTCGGCCGGTGCTGGTTCGGCGGGACCGGTCATCACCGCTGTGTAGTCGGCGATGTGCTGTGGATCGGCGGGGTAACTGCCGGTCTCATACGTCCCGGTGTCGTATGTGTGGAATACCGGGTAGCCGCCGGTGTCGTGGACCTGGTAATCCCCGTGCCCGGTATACGGGTCATATGCGCTGCCCGGGGCATATGCGACGGCCGTGCTGTCGAAGTGCGCATACGTGCCGGTCTCGTACGCCCCGGTGGAATACCCGTCGTAGCCGTACGTGCCGTACTCGTCCACCAAAACTTCGCTTTCGCCTCGGCATCGGAGGAATCAGCGGCGACTGTATCCCGCCCTACCGGATGCCGACAATCTCCACGCGGGTTCGGGCAGGCGCGCGAAGAACATCCGACCGCCCGGGGTCATGCGGCGTCCACTGCTCCGCCGTGCTCCTCGTCCGCGCTCAGCGCCTGCTGAATCGCCGCCACCACCGCGCCGTTGACCGGGAACGTCAGATGTCCGATGGCGGGCGCCCGGACGTTGTGGGCGGTCAGGTCGGGATGGTCGAGCCGAGCTGTTTCGGCGGGCACCATGAATTCGTCGAGTTCGCTCCAGAAGGCGACGAAGCGGGTACGGCAGCCAATCGCCGGATTCCCGAGTTCGAGCAGCAGTTCGGAATTCGGCCGCATTTGCCGAATAAGCGGATGCGGGCTGGCGAACGGTATGACGCGGGTCCCGGAGTGCGGTGTGCCGAGGGTGACGACCGTACGCACCCGGGCGTCGCCGCCCAGCCGCTGCACGTAATAGCGGGCGACCAGGCCGCCCAGACTGTGTCCGACGATGTCGATCCGCTGGTGGCCGGTGAGTTCGCAGAGCCGCTCCACCTGCTCGGCCAATAACGCCGCCGCGTCGCGCACATCGCAGGTCAGCGGTGAGTAGTTGAGCGCCTGCACGGTGGTCCAGCCGTTCCGCCGCAGGCTGCGGGAGAGCAGGGCGAAGACCGACCGGTTGTCCACGAAGCCGTGCAGCAGCAGCACGGGGGGCGGACCGCAGGGTGCCGCCGGAATCCGGCGCTCCGCGAGTGCGTCGCCGCCCGCGGTGCCGCGCTGGTCGGCGGTGCGCTCCTGCAGGACGCCGGTGGGGTAGAGCAGCAGGTGCCCGGCCAGCACCACCAGCTCCACTCCGGTGGCCCGCAGCAGGGCGAGCGAGCGCAGCAGCCTGCGCCAGCCCAGGTCCGTCAAGGACAGATCAACCATGGCCCGACCTCCCCGTTTTCGGTGCCGGGAAGACAGGCCTGGCCCCCCGCGGCCCCTGCGGGTCGCCGAGTGGTGCCCTTCGGCCCCGCCCGCACCGACGGCTCGGCGGGCAAAGCCGTACCGCCGTGCCGTGCGGCTGGCGGCACGGGGGTACGGCGACCTGGCTGCGGCTCCCCAGGTAGACGAGCGGCCCGCCTGCCACCACCCGGTCGCTACGGGTGGCGCGCTACGGACGAGGCGCTACGGACGACGAGGGCGCAGATGCGGGCCGACGCTCGAATGAACGTGTCCCACGTGTGATTTCCCCCTCCCTTGGCGCCGCGAAACTGCCGGGTGCGCGATGCTGTAGATAACGTTCGTTCACGCTGGAGCCGATGGCGCTCCCGGTCGCAGCGATGGCATGGCATGGAGGCAGTGATGGGTGTGTCCGGTCCGATCCGCGTGGTGGTGGCCAAGCCGGGTCTCGACGGTCACGACCGTGGGGCCAAGGTCATCGCCCGGGCGCTGCGCGACGCGGGCATGGAGGTCATCTACACCGGTCTGCACCAGACCCCGGAGCAGATCGTGGACACCGCCATCCAGGAGGACGCCGACGTGATCGGTCTGTCCATCCTCTCCGGCGCGCACATGACGCTGTTCGCCAAGGTGATCGAGCTGCTGAAGGAACGGGACGCGGCGGACATCAAGGTGTTCGGTGGGGGGATCATCCCCGAGGCGGACATTCCGCCGCTCAAGGAGCTGGGGGTCGCGGCGATCTTCACTCCTGGGACGCCGACCAGCGACGCGGTGGCGTGGGTACGGGAGAACGTGAGGCAAGCGGCGTAGCCGCTGCCCGCCGGACGTTTCGGGACTCGCCCACCCGCCCGCGCCCTTGCGCGCAGCGCAACCCGCACCGGCTGTGCGCAACGGCACCGCACAGGCTGAGCGCAAACGGGTGGGCGGATGGCGCTAGCCCGCGAGCTCCTGCAGCATGGCCGCCCGTAGCCGAAGCGTGGTGACCAACCGCTGGAACGCCTCCGACCAGTACGCCCCGGAACCGGGAGACGCGTTCGAACCGTCCTCCGCGGTCGCCGTGAGCGGCTCCAGGCGTTCCGCCAGCCCCGGGTCAAGGCAGCGCTCCGCCAACCCCATCACACCGCTGAAGCTCCACGGGTAGCTGCCCGCCTCCCGCGCGATGTCCAACGCGTCGACCACCGCCCGCCCCAGCGGCTCCGCCCACGGCACCGCGCACGCGCCCAGCAACTGGAACGCCTCCGACAGGCCGTGCCCGGCGATGAACTCGGCCACCCAAACCGCCCGTTCGTCCTCCGGCAGCACGGACAGCAGCTTCGCCGGGTCCCCGACGGCGGCCACCGCACCGGCCGGTACCGGCGGCGGCCCGAGCAGTGCCCGGGCCCACCGCGCGTCCCGCTGCCGCACCGCCGCCCGGCACCAGGCCGCGTGCAGGTCCGGTTGCCAGTCGTCGGCCACCTCCAGCGCCGCTATCTGCTCCGGCGTGCGCCCCCCGAACCGGTCCCGCCATATGGCCAGTGGCGCGCCCTCCACCAACTGGCCCAGCCACCAGGACCGTTCACCGCGCCCCGGCGGCGGGGTGGCGGTCACCCCGTCCCGTTCCATCGCCGCGTCGCAGGCGTGCGGCGCCTCGACCACGATGCGTGGACCGACCCCCGTACGGTCCAACGCGACGCAGGCCAGGGCCCGTTCGGTCATGCGGTGGGAGAGCGCCGAGCCGGGCAGCGCGGACAGCAGCTCGGCGGCGGTGGCGCGGACGTTGCGGCTGCGGTCGGTGAGCGCCTGTTCCAGGAACGGCTCATCGTCCGGGCCGAGACCGGTGCGCAGCGCGTCGAGGAACAGCAGCCGATCCTCGGCCCGCTCCTTCGCCCAGGTGCCGCTCAGCAGCGCGAGCCCGGCGGCCGGATCGCGCTCCCGGATGCGGGTGAGCAGCGCCACGCGCTCCGCGAACAGTCCCTCGTCCCACAACCGTTGGGCCGCCCGCGGGTCTGCTGCGGCGTCCCCGGCGGCGCCCCGGTTGCCCGAGCGCAGGGCGAACTTCCACTCCGGGTTCAGCTCGGCCAGCCACAGGGCGCGCGGACCGGCCAGCGCGAGTGCGTCGGACCGCAGGTCGGTGCGGGCCCGCGCGGCGTCCAGCAGGTCCGGAAGCACCGCGTCCGGGGCGCGGTACCCATACCGTCCGGCTGCCGCCAGCCACTGCGGCAGCAACTCGGCGAGGCTGGGCGCCGCGCCGCGCCGTCCGCCGCCTGAACCACCGTGGTGCGTACGGTCGTTGAGCAGGTCGCGGAGACGGGACCGGGCGGCGGGTGGGGGCAGCGGACGTGGATCGTCCGGTGCCACCGCGGGGCGTGGCGCGCTACGGGCCGGGCGCAGTCCGGCGCGGCGGCGCACGGTGGCGACGGCCGCCGCGTCCAGCAGCGCCCCCGCCGGATCGACGGGCTCGGCACCGACCTCTATGGGTGGTCTGCGCCGGGTGGTGCCCAGCAGCGCGGCGGAGACCAGCTCCTCCCAGGCCGGTGCTGTGTGCTCGGTGATGGTCATGGTTCCCCCTTTGTTCGTGCCTGCCGCCGAAGCGCGGCGAAGCCCGTCACAGCGCTACCGGCCGCGCCGCCGACCAGGTCGTCAGCGGGGTGAAGCCCCGGTGTCCCACGGTGCCGAAGACGGTGACCGGACGACCGCCCGAGACCGCGGCGAGCCGCCACAGGCCGGGCCGCCCCAGCCGCCGCGGGTCCACCGGAAGCGCTGAGTCCCCTTCCGCGTCGGCCAGTTGCCAGCCGCACTGGTCCGGTATCGGCACCACCCCGGCCAGTACCACCGGCCATTCGTCCAGCCAGGGATCGGCGCCCAGCGCCACCCCGTACCCGGTCAGCGCCTCTTGGACCGGCACGCCAGGCGGTGTCTGCCCGGCGGTCGGCGGGCCGTACCGGGTGCCCAGCGCGGCGCGCAGCGGCAGGCCGCCGGGGTGGTAGGCCAGCTCCGCCTCCAGCGACCGGCCCACCGGCAGCGTCACCTCCGGCGCCCGGCCCGCCGCGCCGAACGAGAGCAGCAGCGCCGCACGGCGGCTGCGCGCACCGAGCAGCCAGATGCGGCGGGTGGTCATCGTCCCTTCCACGCTGTCCTGTTGGGCGAGCACCAGCCAGCTGTCCCGGAGCGTCGGCCCGGCCAGCAACTCCGCGCTGGCGGTGGTGAATCCGAGCCGGGAGCGGACCGTGTCGGCCAGGGGACCTGGCAGCGAGTCCAGGTTGAGGCAGCCGCGGGCCAGCAGGTGCAGCATCGCGTACTCCTCCAGCAGCCGCGACGGCCAGTCGCCGCCCGACGCCGGTATCGCCGCCAAGTCCCGTACACGCGCGGCGAGTCCGGGGGCCTGGGCGTCGACCATGCGGGCGGCGACGCCCTCCCAGCCGCGCTGCTCCTCCCGGCCCATGGCCAGGCCGCTGCGCAACTGGTCGGCCAGCCGCGCCTCAAGTTCCGTCGCGCCCGCCGCCACCCGTTGGGCGCGCCGCTCGGCGCGCTTGCGAGCCGCCGCGGGATCAGCCGCCGCGCTCGCGCCGCGCGCGGTCTTCTCGCGCGCCGCCGCCGTGCGCTTGGCGTGCCACTGCGCCACCCACTGCGGTGGCGTCCCCTCATCCGTGGCCGTGGGCACCTCGCCGCGCGCCCACAGCAGTAGCAGCGCCAGGGCGTGCTTGCACGGGAACTTGCGGCTCGGGCAACTGCAGTTGAACGCCGGACCGGCGAGGTCGACGGCCGTGCGGTACGGCTTGCTGCCGCTGCCCGCGCACAGCCCCCACACCACCGCACCGCCGCCGTCCCCCGACGGCCCCGACGTGCCCGTGCCGGTCCACGGTCCCGGCGCGGCGAGCCGGGTACCGGCCTTTTGTGACGCGGCGTCAGGAGCGAGTGCGAGCACTTGCTCCACCGACCACCGCTGCTCGGTGTCCTCCATGCCCACGACGCTACGAGCCGCCACTGACAATCGGCGCTGACCTGCGGATTTCCCGCGCCAACCGGGATTGTCAGTGGCCTCGTGCAACCTGAGACCGCACAAGTTTCCTGTCTGGGACGAACGTTGGGGGAGCCATGTCCGAAGAGGCCCTGCGCCCGCATGCCGAGGACGCCTTCGCCGAGGAGCTGAAGGCGCTGTCGGCCGTCGACGACCGCCCGCGCCCCGCCCGTTGGCGGCTGTCGCCGTGGGCGGTGGCCACCTATCTCATGGGAGGCACGCTGCCCGACGGCACCGTCATCAGCCCCAAGTACGTGGGCCCGAGGCGGATCATCGAGGTCGCCGTCTCCACCCTCGCCACCGATCGCGCCCTGTTGCTGCTCGGCGTGCCCGGCACCGCCAAGACCTGGGTGTCCGAGCACCTCGCGGCGGCCGTCAGCGGAGACTCCACCCTGCTGGTCCAGGGCACGGCGGGCACGCCCGAGGAGGCGATCCGCTACGGCTGGAACTACGCCCAGTTGCTGGCGCACGGCCCCAGCCGGGCCGCGCTGGTGCCGGGGCCGGTGATGCGCGCGATGTCCGGCGGCGGCATCGCCCGGGTCGAGGAGCTGACCCGTATCCCTGCCGACGTGCAGGACACGCTCATCACCATCCTGTCCGAGAAGACCCTGCCGATACCGGAGTTGGGCGAGGAGGTGATGGCGGTGCGCGGCTTCAACCTCATCGCCACCGCGAACGACCGGGACCGCGGCGTCAACGATCTGTCCAGCGCGCTGCGCCGCCGCTTCAACACGGTCGTGTTGCCGCTACCCGCCACGGTGGAGGACGAGGTCGACATCGTCGCGCGGCGGGTGGCCCAGATCGGCCGTGGCATCGAGTTGCCGCCGGTGCCCGAGGGCACCGAGGAGATCCGCCGCGTCGTCACCGTCTTCCGTGAACTGCGCGACGGCATCACGGCCGACGGCCGTACCAAGGTCAAGTCCCCCTCGGGCACGCTGTCCACCGCCGAGGCGATCTCCGTGGTCACCGGCGGCCTGGCGCTGGCCGCGCACTTCGGCGACGGGGTGCTGCGCCCCGGCGACGTCGCGGCCGGGATCCTGGGCGCGGTGGTCCGCGACCCGGCCGCGGACCGGGTCATCTGGCAGGAATACCTGGAGTCCGTGGTGCGTGAGCGCGACGGCTGGAAGGACTTCTACCGCGCCTGCCGCGAGGTGAGCGCATGAACACCGCACTGCGCGCGGCTCCACAGAAGGGCGGCACCGCGCCCCCGGCCGAGCCTGCGCCACCGACCAGGGAAGGACGAGCGCCCCTGCGGTGCGCGGGCGGTCCGGAGACGACGCCCGCACAACCGGAGACGCCGCCCGCACAAGAGGACGGTGCGCGTTCGCCGGTCCCGGGCCCCGACGTGCCGCCCGCTGCCGAGGACGCGGGTGCCGAGGACGCGGGCGCCGACGCGCCGGGGCGGGCCGCCGAGCGGCCACTGCTGCTCGGGGTGCGGCACCACGGGCCGGGCTCCGCGCGAGCGGTGCGCGCCGCGCTGGAGCGGTACCAGCCGCGGGCGCTGCTGGTGGAGGGACCGCCCGAGGCGGACGCGGTGGTGGGCATCGCGCGGGAGGGGCTGCGGCCACCGGTGGCGCTGCTGGCGCACGCGGTGGACGATCCGGCGCGGGCCGCGTTCTGGCCGTTCGCCGAGTTCTCGCCGGAGTGGGTGGCGGTCCGCTGGGCGCTCGCCCGGGGGGTGCCGGTGCGCTTCATCGACCTGCCCGCCGCCCACACCCTCGCCCTGCACGACGACACCCCCGACGAGGAGTGCGCCGACGAGGCCGCGGTACGGGTCGATCCGCTGGCGGTGCTCGCCCAGGCCGCCGGACACGACGACCCGGAGCGCTGGTGGGAGGACGTGGTGGAGCACCGCGCCGAGGGCGGCCCGGACGGCGACCCGCTGGCCCCGTTCACCGTGCTCGCCGAGGCCATGGCCGCGCTGCGGGAACGGCACGCGGACGGTGGCCACCCCCGTGACGCGGTGCGCGAGGCCCATATGCGGCTGCGGATCCGTGAGGCCACCCGCGAGCACGACCGCGTCGCCGTGGTCTGCGGTGCCTGGCACGTACCCGCGCTGGCCGCCCCGGCCACCGTGACCGCCGACCGGCGCACGCTGCGTGGCCTGCCCAAGGTGAAGACGGAGGTCACCTGGGTGCCGTGGACCCACCGCAGGCTGCGTCGCCGCAGCGGCTACGGCGCCGGAATCGACTCACCCGGCTGGTACCGGCACCTGTTCACCGCCCCGGACCGCCCCCTGGTGCGATGGATGACCAGGGTCGCCGGGCTGCTGAGGGCCGAGGACCGCCAGGTGTCGTCCGCCCATGTGATCGAGGCGGTCCGGCTCGCCGAGACGCTGGCCGCGATGCGCGGCCGACCGCTGGCCGGTCTCGCCGAGACCATGGACGCGGTGCGGGCGGTGATGTGCGAGGGATCCGAGGTGCCGCTGGCGCTGATCCACGACCGCCTGGTGGTGGGCGAGGAACTCGGCGAGGTCCCCGACACCTCTCCCGCCGTACCGCTCGCCCGCGACCTGGCCCGCCAGCAGCGCGCGCTGCGGCTCAAACCGGAGGCCGCCGAGCGGGAGTTGGACCTGGACCTGCGCCAGGACAACGACGCCGCCCGCAGCCGGCTGCTGCACCGGCTGGCCCTGCTAGGCGTCCCCTGGGGTGAACCGGTCCGCTCCCGCACCGCCAACGCCGGTACGTTCCGGGAGAGTTGGCGGCTGTGCTGGGAGCCGGAACTGGCGGTGCGGGTAGCCGAGGCCGGGGTATGGGGCACCACGGTCGAGTCGGCGGCCACGGCGAAGGCCGAGGACACCGCCGTGGCCGCCGCCAGGCTCGCCGAGGTCACCGCGCTGGCCGAACGGTGCCTGCTGGCCGCGCTGCCCGACGCCCTGCCGACCGTGCTGCGGGTGCTGGCCGACAAGGCCGCGCTCGACGCCGACGTCGGCCATCTCGCCCAAGCGCTGCCCGCGTTGGTGCGCTCCGCGCGCTACGGCGACGTACGCGGCACCGACGCGGCCGCGCTGCGCGAGGTCGCCGAGGGCCTCGCGCTGCGGATCTGTGTGGGCCTACCGCCCGCCTGCGCGGCGCTGGACGAGGCGGGCGCCGCCGAGATGCGCGGCCATCTGGACGCGGTGCACTCGGCGATCGGCCTGCTGGCGGCCGAACGGCTGGGCGAGCGCTGGACGGCGGTGCTGACCTCGCTGGCCACCCGGGACGGCACGGTGCCGGGGGCGATACGCGGCCGGGCGGCCCGGCTGCTGCTGGACGAAGGACGGTTCGACGCGGCACGGGCCGCCCGGCTGATGGGGCTGGCCCTGTCGCCCGGTAGCGCGCCGCGGGACGCCGCCGGTTGGCTGGACGGCTTCCTGTCCGGCGGCGGGATGCTGCTGGTGCACGACGAGCAGCTGCTGGCCCTGGTCGACGGCTGGCTGGGCGCGGTGCCAAACGAGGCGTTCAGCGATGTACTTCCGCTTGTGCGGCGGACGTTCGCCGAGTTCGAGCCCGGTGTTCGGCGCACGGTGGGGGAGTTGGCGCGCCGCGGACCAGCAAGGGGCGGGCGGCGGATGGTCGAGGGCGGTGGCAACGGCTTCGGTGCGGGGCTCGACGAGGCCCGCGCTGAGGCCGTACTGCCCACGCTGCGACTGCTGTTGGGGGCGGGCGCCGTTGGCGATCACACGGAGGGGAGCAGCGCATGACGACCAACGAGGAACGGCTGCGCCGCTGGCGCCTGGTGCTGGGTGGCGACGCGGACGGCACCGGATGCCCGCTGAGCGGCCGGGACCTGCGGATGGACGCCGCCCTCGCCGCGCTCTACGGCGGTGCTGGCAGCGGCGGCCAGTCCGACGCGGGCCGCTCGGCGGGACTGGGCGGCTCTGCACCGAGAGTGGCCCGCTGGCTGGGCGACATCCGTACGTACTTCCCCACCTCCGTGGTGCAGGTGATGCAGCGCGACGCCATCGACCGGCTGGGTCTTTCCGCCCTGTTGCTGGAGCCCGAGATGCTGGAGGCCGTGGAGGCCGACGTTCATCTGGTCGGCACGCTGCTCTCGCTGCACCAGGCGATGCCCGAGACCACGAAGGAGACGGCACGGACCGTGGTGCGCAAGGTGGTGGCCGATCTGGAGGCGCGGCTGGCCACCCGCACCCGGGCGACGCTGACCGGCGCCCTGGACCGCTCGGCACGCGTTCGGCGGCCGAGGCACCACGACATCGACTGGGACCGCACGATACGCGCCAACCTGAAGAACTACCTTCCGGAACACCGCACGGTGGTGCCCGAGCGGCTGGTTGGTTATGGGCGGGCGGCGCAGGGGGTGAAGAAGGACGTGGTGCTCTGCGTCGACCAGTCGGGATCGATGGCGGCCTCGGTCGTCTACTCATCCGTGTTCGGCGCCGTACTGGCCTCGATGCGGTCGATCGCCACCAAACTCGTGGTGTTCGACACCTCCATCGTGGACCTCACCGACCAACTGGACGATCCGGTCGAGGTGTTGTTCGGCACCCAGCTCGGCGGGGGCACCGACATCAACCGGGCGCTCGCCTACTGCCAGTCGCTGATCACCCGGCCGAGCGAGACCGTGGTGGTGCTCATCAGCGACCTGTACGAGGGCGGCATACGCGACGAGATGCTCAAGCGGGTGGCGGCGATGAAGGCGTCCGGTGTGCAGTTCGTGGCGCTGCTCGCGCTGTCCGACGAGGGCGCGCCGTCGTACGACCGGGAGCACGCGGCGGCGCTCGCCGCGCTCGGCGCACCCGCCTTCGCCTGCACCCCGGACCTGTTCCCCGAGGTGATGGCGGCCGCCATCGAGAAGCGCCCGTTGCCGATACCGGACATGACGCCCAATCAGTAACGCCGTTGCCGCAGGGCGGTGCCGAGCGGGGCGTGGTGGAGCCGCCGGAATGCCGTCTTCAGGGAATCTCCACACCATGTGCATGGCTGGATCATCTTCCTTTCGAGGCCCATCGATATGCCGGTTGTGCCCCATGTGATTGATGTGTGTATGTCCCACTGTGTTCCCCGCGCGGATGCGGCCCGCGTATTTGTTACTCGATCTCGTGGAGAAGTCGTCATAATCCGGTGAGTAAAGCTGCGCACCGGCTCGTGTGAGGGACCGTCAGGCTCATAAGAGAACGTCAACGGGGTTGGCCGGGTGACCCGTACGCGTGCTTTCATCTTGCGCACTGCGGCAGTTCTGGCGGATGGGGCCGAGTTCTCGGGCGCCAGGCCGCCACGGGAGCGCTGGTCGGCTATGTCGTGACCCGCTCCGCGTCGTTAGGAATATTCCGACAAGTGAAGGGAAATACGCGTAATGCGTAACGACCTTGAGACCCGTGAGATCGCCGACGCCGAGCTGGACGCCGTGTCCGGTGGCCTGGCCAACGGCGCCGTCACCATCTCCGGCGGCCTCGCCGGTGCGGCGACCACCGACCTGAACTCCTTCGAGACCGTCGAGGCCGCCAAGGGCCTGGTCAACGTGGCCCCCGCCCTGGTGGGTGGCATCACCGGCGTTCAGGTCAACACCGCCGCTGTGACCGGCCAGCTCGGTCTCTGAGCGCCACATCCGCTACTGGGCTTCATCGCCTGGGCAGTTGCACGATCTGACGGGTGCGGCGGCCCCGTGAGGTTGCCCGTGAACCCCGGAGCCTCCCCTGTTCCGGGGTTTCACGGCTGCCCGCCTCCGAACAGGACCGCCGGGCGGCAATTCCCCGCTTCGGCACCCGTGTTGAGATCAGTCGCTTCCATGACTGATCGAGACGAATAATGCAGTTGAAGGAAGAGTCCGTGCAGTTCCGCCAAAAGGCGCTTTCCAAGCTGCAGTCACCCGAAGAACTCGATCTGCCGGTGCGCTTCGCCCGTCCGCAGGGGCGGCTCGTGCTGGCGGTCACGGTCATCGTCATGGCCGTCGCGACCTTCTGGGCCCTCACCGGCTCCGTCTCCGCCAAGCTGACCGCACCCGGGATCCTCACCCATCCCGAGGGCAGTTACCTCCTGCAGAGCCCGTTCTCCGGGCAAATCACCGCGGTGCTCGCCCAGGAGGGCCAGCTGCTGGCCCCCGGCGCCCCCCTGGCCACCGTCCGTACCGAACAGGGCGACCGGACCGTACGAGCGGTGGCCGGAGGCCGGGTGACCGCCCTGGTCGCCAAGATAGGCGCGGTCGTCACCACCGGGGCGAACGTGGCGATCGTGGAGCGCGTGCGGGATCCGAACGAACCGCTGGTGGCCATGGTGTACGTGCCCGGCGGGAGCGGCTCGACGATTCCGGTGGGCGCCCCGGTCGACCTGACGGTGCAGTCCGTCCCCCAGCAGCGTTTCGGAGTGCTGCGCGGCCGCGTCGAGGCCGTCGGCCGCGAGCCCCAGACACAGGCGCAGCTCACCGGCTTCCTCGGCGACAGCCAGCTCGCCGCGCAGTTCTCCCGGCAGGGCAACCCCACAGCCGTACTGGTGCAGTTGGCGCCCTCGTCCACCACCAGGTCCGGCTACCAGTGGTCCTCCACGGACGGCCCCCCGTACTCCCTGGACTCCACGACACCGGTCACCGGCGCCATCCACCTCACCGCACAGCGCCCCATCGATTGGCTGCTCCCGTGACGACGCCGCGCACCCGCTCAGAGTCCCGGCGTCAGGCCCGGCACCTGCCGCCCGCCGGGCGCCGCCACCGTCCCGAGCCCCGGGGCGGCACCCGCCGCCGCGGATCCGTCCCCAGGTCCCGGCAGAAGACCGTACGAACCCCTACCATCCTGCAGATGGAGGCGGTGGAGTGCGGTGCCGCCGCGCTGGCCATGGTGCTCGCCCACTACCGCCGCTTCGTTCCCCTGGAGGAGCTGCGCATCGCCTGCGGTGTCTCCCGCGACGGCTCGCGCGCCAGCAACCTCCTCAAGGCCGCCCGCAGTTACGGTCTGACGGCCAAGGGCATGCAGATGGACCTGGCCGCGCTCGCCGAGGTGCGTGCCCCGGCCATCCTGTTCTGGGAGTTCAACCACTACGTCGTCTACGACGGCATGGGGCGCCGCTTCGGCCGCCGGGGCGCGTACATCAACGACCCGGCCAAGGGCCGCCGTTTCGTGCCCATGGACGAGTTCGACACCAGCTTCACCGGTGTGGTGCTCACCTTCGAGGTCGGCGAGGGCTTCCGCCGCATCGGCCGCAAGCCGGGCATCATGAGCGCCATGCCGGCCCGGCTGCGCGGCACCTCGGGCACCATGCTCGCCGCCGTGCTCGCCAGCCTGCTGCTGGTGGTGGTCGGCGCGTGGGTGCCCGCGCTCAGCCGCACGTACATCGACATGTTCCTGATCGGCAACCAGACCTCGCTGCTGGGCGTGGTCTTCGCCTCCATGGCGGCGGCGCTGGTGCTCACCGCGGTGCTCACCGGGCTCCAGCAGGCCAACCTGCTGCGCGGACGCATCATCACCTCCACCCTGGGCAGCGCCCGCTTCCTGCGGCACCTGCTCCGGCTGCCGGTGACCTTCTACTCCCAGCGCAACCCGGCCGACCTGGTGCAGCGCCTGCAGTCCAACGACGCGGTCGCCGAGACCCTCGCCCGCGACCTGGCCGCCGCGGGCGTGGACGCGGTGGTGGTCGTGGTCTACGCGGTGCTGCTGTGGACGTACGACCCGCAGCTCACCGTGCTGGGCGTGCTGATCGCGCTGCTGAACGTGGTGGCCATGCGGATCGTCATCCGGGTGCGGGCCACCGGGACCCAGAAACTGCGCGCCGAGAGCGCCCGGCTGACCAACACCTCGTACAGCGGTCTGCAGCTGATCGAGACGATGAAGGCCACCGGAGGGGAGAACGGGTTCTTCCGCCGCTGGGCAGGACAGCACGCGGTCACCCTCGACGTACAGCAGCGGCTCGGCGTCCCCAGCGCCTGGCTGGCGATCGTCGCGCCCACGCTGGCCGCCGTCAACAGCGCGTTGATCCTGCTGATCGGCGGCCTGCGGGCGGTCGAGGGCCACCTGTCGGTCGGTCTGCTGGTCGCCTTCCAGTCCCTGATCACCAGTTTCACCACACCGATCACCCGCCTCAACGGCGTGGCCGGACGGGTCCAGGACTTCGCCGCCGACGTCGCCCGCCTCAAGGACGTCGAGAACTTCCCCGTCGACCCGGTCTACACCCGGCGCGAGCCCGCCAGCAGCACCCGCCGCCTCAAGGGCCACGTGGAGCTGGACCACATCACCTTCGGCTACAGCCCGCTGGACGCACCGCTGTTGAAGGACTTCTCGCTGTCGGTCGGCCCCGGCCAGCAGATCGCCCTGGTCGGCGGCTCCGGCAGCGGCAAGTCCACCGTCTCCCGGCTGATCTCGGGGCTCTACGCCCCCTGGGAGGGCACCATCCGCATCGACGGGATGCGCCTGGAGGACATCCCGCGCGGTGCGCTGGCCGCCTCCGTCTCCTTCGTCGACCAGGACGTGTTCCTCTTCGAGGGCACCGTCCGGGACAACGTGGCGCTGTGGGACCCCTCCATCCCCGACGAGGCCGTGATCGCCGCCCTTCAGGACGCCGCCGTGCACGACGTGGTGGCCCGCCGCCCCGGCGGTATCCACAGCCGGGTCGAGCAGGACGGCCGCAACTTCTCCGGCGGCCAGCGGCAGCGGCTGGAGATCGCCAGGGCGCTGGTGCGCCGCCCCAGCATCCTGGTCCTGGACGAGGTGACCAGCGCGCTGGACGCGATGACCGAGCAGCTGATCATCGACAACCTGCGGCGCCGTGGCTGCGCCTGTGTGGTGATCGCCCACCGGCTGAGCACGGTGCGCGACAGCGACGAGATCGTCGTGCTCGACCGGGGCACGGTGGTGGAGCGCGGGCGGCACGAGTACCTGGTGGCCGCGCAGGGCGCCTACGCCGAACTGGTCAAGGAGCACTGAGGTGACGTTCCCGCCCCAAGCACCTCAGCACGCCCCTGCCCCCGATCCGGTCGTCACCGCCCTCGGCGCCCTGGGCACGGCGGTGGACGGCGCGGGGCTGCGCAGCCTGTCGCTGGAAGGGCCGCACGTGCTGTGGCTCGTGGTGGACGGCGCCATGGACCTGTTCGCCGTGGACGCCGCCCTTGAGGGGCACTGGCACTTCCTCGGCCGGTTGCAGGCGGGCACGCTGCTGCTGGGGCCGGTCGAGGGGCCGCAACACACCCTGGTCGGCCGCCCGTTGCAGGGGTGCTGGCTGCGCCGCATCGAACTGCGTGAGCTGTACCGGCCCGAACCCGGTTGGGACACCGGGCAGTGGGACACCGGGCAGTTCTACGCCGGACAGTGGAACCACGGCGACCATGCTCAAGTCGGTTATCCGGAAGCCCGGTTGAGCCCGCTGGAGGACGCCTTCGCGCGCGGTGTCGGCCGTGGCCTGAGAGTGCTGTACCAGGCACCGCTGGGCGGCCGGGTGGCCGTCGAGCAGGGCGGCGTCGACGACGACATCCTGTGGATGCAGATCACCCCCGGCAGCGTCAGTTACGGTGCCGCGTACGAGGCCGACGCCGCTGGCACCCTGCTGGTCGACGCGGCGATGTGGCAGGGCATGGTGGACCAGCAGTACCGGCTGCTGGACGCCCTGGACCGCTGGATCGAGCAGCTCGAACGGGCCCACGAGGACCGTACGGCGGCCGGTATCGAGGCCGGGGAGGCCGCCCGTACCCAGGCCGACCAGGCACTGCTGGCCTCCATCGACCGCTCCGGCCGCGCGCGCACCGCCCACCGCCGCGCCAGCGACGACGCCACCTTCGCCGCCTGCCGCCTGGTCGCCGACGAGGCCCGCATCACCCTGACCGAACCGGGCGCGGCGGGCGCCACCGGGCAGCTCGACCCCGTCGAGCGCATCGCGTTGGCGTCGCGGATCCGTACCCGCGCGGTCAAGCTCAGCGGACGCTGGTGGCAGGAGGACAGCGGCCCGCTGGTGGGGTGGCGCGAGGAGGACGCGGCGCCGGTCGCGCTGCTGTGGCGACGCGGCGGATACCACGCCGTGGACCCCGTCACCGGAGCCCGGGAGCGCGTCGACCGGGGCAACGAGGCCGACTACGTACCGCGCGCCGTGATGCTCTACCGACCGCTGCCCGACCGCCCGTTGGGGCTGCTGCCGCTGCTGCGCTTCAGCGTCCGCGGCACCCGCGCCGAACTGCGCGACCTGCTGCTGGGCGGACTGGTCGCGGTGGGCCTGGGCGCGCTGGTGCCGGTGCTGACCGGCACGGTGCTCGGCGAGTTCGTCCCCAACGCCGAGAACGGGCTGATCACGCAGGCCGCGTTGGCGCTCATCGCGACCAGTGTGGTCGCCGCGGCCTTCATGCTGCTGCAGAACGTCGCCATCCTGCGCATGGAGGGCCGGATCGAGGCCACCTTGCAACCCGCCGTGTGGGACCGGCTGTTGCGGCTGCCGACGAGGTTCTTCGCGGGCCGCTCCACCGGCGAACTGGCCAGCGCCGCCATGGGCATCAGCGCCATCCGCCGGGTGCTGTCCGGCATCGCCTCGGTGTGCCTGCAGGCGAGCACGGTCGGCACGATGAACCTGGTGCTCCTGCTGGTCTACAGCGTGCCGTTGGCGCTCGCGGCGATCGCCATGCTGATGCTCATCGCCGCGGTCTTCCTGGGACTCGGGCTGTGGCAGCTGCGCTACCAGCGGCAGTTGGTCAAGCTCGGCAACAAGCTCAACAACCAGGCGTTCCAGACCCTGCGCGGGCTGCCCAAGCTGCGCGTCGCGGCGGCCGAGAGCTTCGCCTACGCGGCCTGGGCACGGGAGTTCGCCCGCACCCGCGAGCTGCAGCAGCGGGTCGGCCGGATCAAGAACGCCGTCACCGTGCTCAACGCCGTCTACCTGCCGCTGTGCACGCTGGTGATGTTCATGCTGCTCGCCGGACCGGCCCGCGGCACCATGTCCGCCAGTGACTTCCTGACCTTCAGCACCGCCGTGACCATGCTGCTGTCCTCGGTCACCCAGCTGACCGGCGCGCTGTTGTCGGCCGCCGCCGTGCAGCCGATGTTCGAGCAGGTCAAACCGGTGCTCCAGGAGACCCCGGAGGTGTCCGGGAACAGTACGCAGCCGGGTGTGCTCAGCGGTGCCATCGACGTCAGGAACCTGTCGTACCGGTACACCGAGGACGGGCCGCTGGTCCTCGACGACGTCAGTTTCCGGGTGCGGCCGGGCGAGTTCGTGGCGATCGTCGGGGCCAGCGGCTGCGGCAAGTCCACGCTGCTGCGACTGCTCATCGGCTTCGACCGGCCGACCGAGGGCAGCGTGCTCTACGACGGCCAGGACCTGGCCGCGCTCGACCAGGCGGCGGTGCGCCGTCAGTGCGGGGTGGTGCTGCAGAACGCCCAGCCGTTCTCCGGCTCGATCCTGGAGTGCATCTGCGGGGCCGAGGCGCACTCGCTGGAGGAGGCCTGGCAGGCCGCCGCGATGGCGGGCCTGGCCGAGGACATCAAGGCGATGCCCATGGGCATGCACACCATGCTCTCCGACGGCGGCGGTACCGTCTCGGGCGGTCAGCGCCAGCGGCTGATGATCGCCCAGGCCCTCATCCGCAAACCGCGCATCCTGTTCTTCGACGAGGCCACCAGCGCACTGGACAACGAGGCACAGCGGGTGGTCATCGAGTCCACCCGGGCGCTGCGTGCCACCCGGATCGTGATCGCGCACCGGCTGTCGACGGTCATGGACGCCGACCGGGTGATCGTGATGGCGGACGGGCGCGTCGCCCAGCAGGGCACGCCCGCCGAGTTGCTCGCCGACACCGGTGGCCTCTTCCACGAGCTGGTCCGGCGCCAAGTCCGGTGACGCTCCCGCTGTGGGTTCGGCGGTTTGTTTCTGGGGGCTTCGCCCCCAGGCCCCGTGGGGCTCTCTGGGAATTCGTCCGCGCGCCCCCCGGGCCGCCGGGCCTGTGACCGTTCTCACCGCTTTGGAGTGAGCTGGAATTTAGCCCGGTGCCACAGGCAGGGATAACCTGCGAGGCGGACATGCCGCGTACCTGGTCGACGTGAGCGCCCTCTCAATAGATCGCGTAGTCACGCTGCCCGCCACGTCACGGCACGCCCACGCAGACAACTAACCCGCGATCACCAGACTGCGATTTAGAGAAGCAAAGGGACGGACGCGCGTGGACCTGTTCGAGTACCAAGCGAGGGATCTCTTCGCGAAGCACGGAGTACCCGTGCTCGGCGGCGAAGTCATCGACACCCCTGAGGCAGCGCGCGAGGTGGCCGAGCGTCTCGGTGGCCGCGTGGTCGTCAAGGCCCAGGTCAAGACCGGCGGCCGCGGCAAGGCCGGTGGTGTGAAGCTGGCCGACGACCCGGCGGACGCCGTGGAGAAGGCCACCGCGATCCTGGGCATGGACATCAAGGGCCACACGGTCCACAAGGTGATGCTGGCCCAGACCGCGGACATCGCCGAGGAGTACTACGTCTCCTTCCTGCTGGACCGCGCCAACCGCACCTTCCTCGCCATGGCGTCCGTCGAGGGCGGCATGGAGATCGAGGAGGTCGCGGCCACCAAGCCGGAGGCCCTCGCCAAGGTCCCGGTCGACGCCAACGAGGGCGTCACCGACGCCAAGGCCCGCGAGATCATCGAGGCCGCCAAGTTCCCGGCCGAGCTGCACGACCAGTTGGTCGAGGTCCTCAAGAGCCTGTGGACCGTCTTCATCAAGGAAGACGCCCTGCTCGTCGAGGTCAACCCGCTGGCCAAGACCCCCGAGGGCAAGGTCCTCGCCATCGACGGCAAGGTCTCGCTGGACGAGAACGCCCGCTTCCGGCAGCCGGAGCACGAGGCGCTGGAGGACAAGGCCGCGGCCAACCCGCTGGAGGCCGCCGCCAAGGCCAAGGGCCTCAACTACGTCAAGCTGGACGGCGAGGTCGGCATCATCGGCAACGGCGCGGGTCTCGTGATGAGCACCCTCGACGTGGTCGCCTACGCCGGTGAGAAGCACGGCAACGTCAAGCCCGCCAACTTCCTCGACATCGGCGGCGGCGCGTCCGCCGAGGTGATGGCGAACGGCCTGGAGATCATCCTGGGCGACCCGGACGTGAAGTCCGTGTTCGTCAACGTCTTCGGCGGCATCACCGCGTGCGACGCGGTCGCCAACGGCATCGTGCAGGCCCTGGAGCTGCTGAAGTCCAAGGGCGAGGACGTCAACAAGCCGCTGGTCGTCCGTCTCGACGGCAACAACGCCGAGCTGGGTCGCACGATCCTCACCGACGCTAACCACCCGCTGGTGCAGCAGGTGGACACCATGGACGGCGCCGCGGAGCGGGCCGCCGAGCTGGCTGCGAAGTAAGGGACGAGGTCACCAACACCATGGCTATCTTCCTCACCAAGGAATCCAAGGTCATCGTCCAGGGCATGACCGGCTCCGAGGGCCAGAAGCACACCCGTCGGATGCTCGCCTCTGGCACCAACATCGTCGGCGGCGTGAACCCGCGCAAGGCAGGCCAGAAGGTCGACTTCGACGGCCAGGAGATCCCGGTCTTCGGTACCGTCAAGGAGGCCATCGAGGCCACCGGCGCCGACGTGACCGTCATCTTCGTGCCGGAGAAGTTCACCAAGGACGCGGTCATCGAGGCGATCGACGCCGAGATCCCGCTGGCCGTCGTGATCACCGAGGGCATCGCGGTGCACGACACCGCCTCGTTCTGGGCGCACGCCCAGGCCAAGGGCAACAAGACCCGGATCATCGGCCCAAACTGCCCCGGCCTGATCACCCCCGGCCAGTCCAACGCGGGCATCATCCCGTCGGACATCACCAAGCCGGGCCGCATCGGTCTGGTGTCGAAGTCCGGCACGCTGACCTACCAGATGATGTACGAGCTGCGGGACATCGGCTTCTCGTCCTGCGTCGGCATCGGTGGCGACCCGATCATCGGCACCACCCACATCGACTGCCTCAAGGCGTTCCAGGACGACCCCGACACCGACCTGATCGTGATGATCGGTGAGATCGGTGGCGACGCGGAGGAGCGCGCGGCGGCCTACATCAAGGAGCACGTGACCAAGCCGGTCGTCGGCTACGTCGCGGGCTTCACCGCCCCCGAGGGCAAGACGATGGGCCACGCCGGCGCGATCGTCTCCGGTTCGTCCGGCACCGCCCAGGCGAAGAAGGAGGCCCTCGAGGCCGCAGGCGTCAAGGTCGGCAAGACCCCGTCCGAGACGGCCCGCCTCGCCCGCGCCGCCCTCAACGGCTGACGACCAGTCGAGAAGGGCCCGTCCCCGCTCGGGGACGGGCCCTTCCGCTTCCCGGGGCAGCCGCCGAATGGGGGCGGCCCCGGGGGCGTAGCCCCCGTGGGGGTCTCCGGGGGCGAAGCCCCCGGAACACAACCCCCTTTCGGGGGGCGGTCCGGTTCCTTTCCGTGCCATTCCGCGCCCAGTAGCGACCAATATGCAGCAATTGGGTGTGACCCAATTGCTGCACCGCATCAGGTTGTTGTCCCGTCATGACCATGCCCTCCGCTTCTCGCCGAAGGCCCTCACCGCGCTGTTCGGTGGTGTGATCGCCGCCGGTGCCGGGCTCGCAGCGCTGGCGCTGCTGGTGCTGCTGCTGTGGACCGTCTCGCCGTACTCCGTCGGCGGCCCCGGCTCCGCGATGCACGTCGCCGCCGCGCTGTGGCTGCTCGCGCACGGCGCCGAACTCTCCCGTAGCGACGGGTTGACCGGCGGCACGGTACCGATCGGGGTCACCCCGCTGCTGCTGACCGCGCTGCCCGCGTGGCTACTGCACCGCATCGCCGCGCAGGCGCTGGCCCCCGACGAGCTGGCGCGAAGTGAAACCCCGGACAACACAGCGGAGTTGGGGCCGGTCGCCCTGACCGGATGGCTGATCGCCGGGTACCTGCTCGTCGCGCTGGCCGCCGCGCTGTACACCGCCGACGGGCCGCTGCGCGGCGAGCCGCTGTCGGCGCTGCTGTGCGTACCGCTGGTGGCCGCGCCGGTGGCGGCCGTCGGCGCCTGGACGGCGTACGGGCGGCCGACGTCCGCGCTGGCCAACTGGGCGCCGCATCCGCTGGCCCGGCTGCTGCCGCGCGGCGGCGCGAGCGTGGGGCTGCGGGCCGCCGGGGTGGCGGTGGGCGCGCTGGCCGTCGGCGGCGCACTGCTCAGCGGCGGCGCGCTGGCGTGGCACGCGGGTGCGGTGGGCGATGACTTCAGCCAGTTGACCGGTTCGTCCTCCGGGCGGTTCGCGGTGCTGCTGTTGATCGTCGCGCTGGTGCCCAACGTCGCGCTGTGGGGCGCGGCCTACGCGCTCGGACCGGGGTTCGCGCTGGGGGTCGGCGGCGCGGTGTCGCCCGCCGGGGCGTACGGGTATCCGCGGGTGCTGCCGCACTTCCCGCTGCTGGCGGCGCTGCCCGCGCCGACCGGGCGGGACGGGGGATCGCCGTTCCTGTGGCTGGTGGTGGTGATCCCGGTGGCCGCCGCGGCGGCGCTGAGCTGGTACGTGGCACAGGCGGCGGTACAGCACGGCTGGTCGGTGCCCGGCACGGCGGCGGCGGTGACGCTGGCCTCACTGTGTGGCGGGGTGGCCCTCGCCTGGGCCGCGTTCCTGGTGGCGGGCCCCATGGGCACCGGCACGCTCTCCCGCTTCGGCCCGACGGCCTGGTCCACGGGCACCGCGGCCTGCGCCTGGCTGCTGGCCGTCGGCCTCCCCGGAGCCCTCGGCGCCCGCTGGTGGCTGCGGACCCGGGCCTCGGCGGCTGACCTCCGGTCGGGTTGACGGGGTCTGCTCGCCGCGGCGGGATTCTTCTGGGGCGAGCCCCAAGCCCCCGGGGATTAGGGGTGCGCTTTGACACCGCCGGTCAGGGTGGTGGGGGTTGCTCGCCGTCGCGGCGGAATGCTTTTTGGGGTGAGCCCCAAAGCCCCGATGGCCGGGGCTCGTTGATGCCGCCGCACATTCACCAAGGCGACCGGCGGTCAAGCGCACCCCCGCCCAACCGGCAACCGCCGCGAGGGCGTTAGCCCTGAGGGGTCCCCAGGACGGGCTGCAACTGCTTGGGCAGCAGCTCGCTGCACGCCTGCCGTGCGGGCTGCGTCAGCGCGTCCTGCACGCACGAGTAGTAGTCCCGGTACGCCAGTTGGAACGTGAAGCTCGCGGCCACGATCGCCAACGCCACCACACCCGTGAGGATCCCGCTCAACGCCGCGGTGAACTGCGGCCGTTGCTCCGCCTTCGGCTTGGCGCGCAGTGAGCTGATCCCCCAGTACAGCGCCAGCGTCCCCAGCAACAGTGCCACCGGCGCCATGCTGAACAGCCCGAAGAACAGCCCCCACATGCCCGCCAGCAGCGCGTACCGCGCGCGCCGCTGCGCCGGGTCGGTCACATCGAAGCGCGGCCCCTGCGGGCGCACCGGCGGACGTGGGCCGGAGCCGAACGGCCCGTTGGACGGATCGTGCCGCTCCGGCTGGTTGCTGCTCCACCGGTCGCCATGACCGCCACGCGGCTGCCACGGCCGGTCGGGCGCACCCTTGGGCGGCGGCGCGAACGGATCATGCTCCTGCTCGTCGGACGCACGCAGCGCGGGGTACGCGAACGGGACGGAGCCCGGATCGCGATGGGTGGTGATGCGGACGCTGCTCATGGTTGGTTGCGTCATCCCCTTGCCGTCGACCTGCTCGTGCGTCGTCGCACGTCATCAGACGCTACCCGGCTCCGCTGCCCCCGTCCCCGTGGGGGCCGGACGCCGTGCCGGTATCGTTGCAGGCGGTCGGCGCCTTCGTAGGGTTCCCTGGATCTCACGGACCCTTCGTTTTGTACGACCGCACAAACGAAACGGTCCCACGAGAAAGAACCCGCCGTGGCCTCCGCAGCTTTCCCCCCGCCTACCCGCCCGGCAACCTCTCCCTGCCGCCTGGTCGTCCTGGTCTCCGGCTCGGGCACCAACCTGCAGGCGCTGCTCGACGCCATCGCGGCCGACCCCGACTACGGAGCGCGGATCGTGGCCGTGGGCGCCGACCGGGACGGCATCGCCGGTCTGGATCGGGCCGAGCGGGCCGGGCTGCCCACCTTCGTGTGCCGGGTCAAGGACCACGAGGACCGCGCCGCCTGGGACCTCGCGCTGACCGAGGCGGTCGCCGGGTACCAGCCGGACCTGGTGGTCTCCGCGGGGTTCATGAAGATCCTGGGCAAGGAGTTCCTGGCCCGGTTCGGCGGCCGGGTGATCAACACCCACCCGGCGCTGCTGCCCAGTTTCCCCGGCACCCACGGGGTCCGAGACGCTCTCGCGTACGGCGCCAAGGTCACCGGCTGCACCGTCCACTTCGTCGACGCAGGCGTCGACACCGGCCCGATCATCGCGCAGCGCGCGGTGGAGGTCCGGGACGAGGACGACGAGGACACGCTGCACGAGCGCATCAAGGAAGTCGAGCGACGGCTGCTCGTCGAGGTCGTCGGGCGGATCGCCCGCGACGGCTACCGCATTGAGGGAAGAAAGGTCATCGTCCCGTGAGTACGAAGCGCCCCATCCGGCGGGCCCTGGTCAGCGTCTACGACAAGACCGGCCTGGAGGAGCTGGCCCGAGGGCTGCACGCGGCCGGGGTCGAGCTGGTCTCCACCGGATCGACCGCGAAGAAGATCGCCGACGCCGGTGTGCCGGTCACCCCGGTCCAGGAGCTGACCGGCTTCCCCGAGTGCCTGGACGGCCGGGTCAAGACCCTGCACCCGAGGATCCACGCGGGCATCCTGGCCGATCTGCGGCTGGACTCGCACCGCGAGCAGCTCACCGAACTGGGCGTCGCCCCGTTCGAGCTGGTGGTGGTCAACCTCTACCCGTTCCGGGAGACCGTCGCCTCCGGCGCCTCGCAGGACGAGTGCGTGGAGCAGATCGACATCGGCGGCCCCTCCATGGTCCGCGCCGCCGCCAAGAACCACCCGTCGGTCGCGGTGGTCGTCAACCCGGCCCGCTACGAAGAGGTGTTGGAGGCCGCGGCGGACGGCGGCTTCGAGCTGGCCGCCCGCAAGAAGCTGGCCGCCGAGGCGTTCGCGCACACCGCCGCCTACGACGCGGCGGTGGCCAACTGGTTCGCCACCGACTACGCGGCCGACGAGAACAGCGTGTTCCCCGAGTTCCTGGGCGCCGCGTTCGAGCGCAAGAACGTGCTGCGCTACGGCGAGAACCCGCACCAGGGCGCCGCCCTCTACACCGACGGCACGCCCGGTCTGGCCCAGGCGGAGCAGTTGCACGGCAAGGAGATGTCGTACAACAACTACGTCGACACCGAGGCCGCCCGCCGTGCCGCCTACGACCACGACGAGCCGTGCGTGGCGATCATCAAGCACGCCAACCCCTGTGGCATCGCGATCGGTTCGGACGTCGCCGACGCGCACCGCAAGGCACACGCCTGCGACCCGCTCTCCGCGTTCGGCGGTGTCATCGCGGTCAACCAGCCCGTGACCGTGGCGCTGGCCGAGCAGGTCGCGGAGATCTTCACCGAGGTCATCATCGCGCCCGGGTACGAGGACGGCGCGGTCGACGTGCTGGCCCGCAAGAAGAACATCCGGGTGCTGCGCTGCGCCCACCAGCCGTGTGAGCGGCGGGAGTTCCGGCGGATCGAGGGCGGTCTGCTGATGCAGGCCAAGGATCTGCTGCAGGCGGACGGCGACGACCCGGCCAACTGGACGCTCGCCACCGGCGAAGCGCTGGACGAGGCGGGCCTTCGCGAACTGGCCTTCGCCTGGCGGGCGTGCCGCGCGGTGAAGTCCAACGCGATCCTGCTCGCCAAGGACGGTGCGACGGTGGGCGTCGGCATGGGCCAGGTCAACCGGGTGGACTCGGCCCGGCTGGCGGTCCAGCGGGCGGGCGCCGAGCGCGCGGCGGGCTCGTACGCGGCCTCCGACGCGTTCTTCCCGTTCCCCGACGGCCTTGAGGTACTGGCCGAGGCGGGCGTCAAGGCCGTTGCGCAGCCGGGCGGTTCGGTGCGCGACGAGGCGGTGGTCGAGGCGGCGCGCAAGGCGGGCGTGACGATGTACTTCACCGGGACCCGGCACTTCTTCCACTGACGCGGACCAGGAAGAAGCCGCCAACGCGTAAAGGGCGGCCCGCAGTCGCGGGCCGCCCTTTCGGTACGTACGCGTTACTTCTTGACGACCACGGTCCCGGCCGCGCGGTCGTGCCAGCCCTGCAGCTTGCCGGAGTTGTCGAAGAACGGCGACAGGTACACCAGCAACGCGCCGATGTAGCACAGGAAGACGCCGACGATCGGGATGATGTAGCGGATGAAGCCGCCGCCCAGGCCCGGGGCCTGGCCGTTGGACTCCTTGACCACCTTCAGGCCCATCGCCATCTTGCCCAGCGTGGCACCGAAGAACGAGATCATCAGCCACTCGTAGAGCAGCGCGAACAGCGCGAACGTGCCCATGAAGCCGAGCATGACCACGCCGATGCTGGTGCTCGCGTGGGCCTGGTCGTTGAGGCACTGCGTGTACTCGGCCGAGCCGTAGTCGTAGCCGGTGCAGTCCTTGACGTTGTTGCTGATGCCGATCACGCTCGCCATGCCCGCGGCCATGGCGATGCCCATCACGATGCTGGCGACCACGCCGTCGATCAGCCGGGCCAGGAGGCGCTGGCCCATCGTGGCGACCTGGACCGTGCCCAGGTAGGCGATGTTGATGTACCCGTTGTTGGCCTGGATGGTGCCCGGCGCCTGCTGCTGGTAGCCGTACGGCGCGGAGTTCGGGTCGTATCCCGGCTGCTGCGGGTAGCCGTACGGCGGCTGTCCTTGCGGCGGCTGCTGCGGGTAGCCGTACTGCGGCTGACCCGGCTGCTGCTGTGGGTAGCCGTGCGGCTGCTGCTGGCCGTACGGGTCCTGGGGTCCGGGCGGGTAACTCACGGCATGTCCTTACAACGAGAAGCGGGGACGAGCCGGACCATGAAAGAGTCCGGGCATCGTTGAGCACCCTGTTCCCCCGTGGTCCAGCGACCCCATGGTTCTAGCACCCCACGCGCCGTGTCCAGACAGCGCCCATCGGCCCAGCCGGTATGTGGGGAATTACGGCGAATGACCGCACGGATCTCGTGCGGATTGGTTCATGGCGGGCCACATCCGCGAGGATGGGAGCATGACCGCCCAGATTCTCGATGGCAAGGCCACCGCCGCCGCGATCAAGTCCGAGCTCACCGAGCGCGTCACGGCGCTCAAGGCCCAGGGCGTCACGCCCGGCCTGGGAACCATCCTGGTCGGCGACGACCCGGGCAGCCGCTGGTACGTCAACGGAAAGCACCGCGACTGCGCGGAGGTGGGCATCGCCTCCATCCAGCGCGAGCTGCCCGCCACCGCCACCCAGGAGGAGATCGAGGCGGTCGTACGGGAGCTCAACGACGACCCGGCGTGCACCGGTTACATCGTCCAACTGCCGCTGCCCAAGGGCATCGACACCAACCGCGTGCTGGAACTGATGGACCCGGCCAAGGACGCGGACGGTCTGCACCCGATGAGCCTGGGCCGCCTGGTACTCAACCAGACCGGGCCGCTGCCGTGCACCCCCAACGGCATCGTGGAACTGCTGCGCAGGCACGGCGTGGAGATCAACGGCGCCCACGTGGTCGTCGTCGGCCGGGGCATCACCGTCGGCCGTTCCATCGGCCTGCTGCTGACCCGGCGCTCTGAGAACGCCACCGTGACCCTCTGCCACACCGGCACCCGGGACCTGCCGGCCCAGCTGCGCCAGGCGGACATCATCGTCGCCGCGGCGGGCGTGCCGCACCTGGTCAAGCCGGAGGACGTCAAGCCGGGCGCCGCCGTGCTGGACGTCGGCGTCAGCCGGGACGAGAACGGCAAGATCGTCGGCGATGTGCACCCGGGTGTGCGCGAGGTGGCCGGTTGGCTGTCGCCGAACCCGGGCGGTGTGGGTCCGATGACCCGCGCCCTGCTGGTCCAGAACGTCGTGGAAGCGGCCGAGCGGGCGGCGGCCGCCGCGCGCTGAGAGAAGGGGTCCCTGGTGGCCGGAACGAACTCCACGCCCAACGGCTCCGCCGCGAGCGCCAACGGCTCCGCAGCGAAGGCCAACGGCACTGCCGCGAAGGCGAAGGACACGGGCGCGAAGGCGAAGGCCAACGGCTCCGCCGCGAGCGCCAACGGCTCCGCAGCGAAGGCCAACGCCACCGCCGCGAAGGCGAAGGACACCGCCGCGAAGGCGAAGCAGACGGCTGCCTCCCAGCCGAGCGGCACCGTGCCCGAGCCGAAGCCGCCGTCCCGCCGCTTCCCCGAGGTCACCCAGGACACCGCGCGCCCCGAGGGGGGTGGCCGGGCCGCCGGTGGGGCGGCTCCGGCCCCCGCCCGGCAGTGGCCGCTGCTGACCGTGCTGGCCGGGGTCGCCCTCGGCCTGGCCATCACCGCCGCCGGTGGCTTCCGCGTCGGGCTGATCGTCGTGGGCGGCTGCCTGCTGCTCGGCGCGGTGCTGCGCTGGCTGCTGCCCGAGGTCGGCATGCTCGCCGTCCGCAGCCGCTTCACCGACCTGATCACCTACGGCGCGCTGGGCACCGCCATCGTGCTGCTGGCACTGATGATCCAGCCGAAACCGATCCTGCACCTGCCCTTCCTGGATGACATCGTGCACTTCGCGGTCCGCTGACGTTCCCCGCAGGTGCCCTGGCCGGGGACCTGCGAGGACGAGCCCGCGGACGCGACCGCCGCTTGCCCGAACTGGCCGGAATGCTATGGCTGTCGCGACGCATCGCGACCAACTGCTGCCTGACAGGCATGGCTTGGGGTAATCACCGTGTGGGGTGATTCCCACCGGGGGACGCGTTGCGGATGGGCGGGGGACAGACATGGCACGTTGGCAGCCGATACCGGACGGTCTTGAGGCCCAGTTACGCGAACTGGTGCTGCGCACCCGTGGCGCCGGGGACCGCCCGCCACGGCAGATGGTCGCCTCACGGGGCGCGTTGGCGGGCGGTGACACCTTGCGGTTGGTCGAGCTGTGGGAGACCGCGGCCCGCGGGACCGGCGTCGAACTGGTCAAGGGCCGCACGGGGATCTGTGAGCCCTTCGTCGGCTACGAGGACTTCACCGCACCGCTGGTCTCCGAGCGCCGGTCCCGCCAGCGCCGCGCGCTGCTCGCCGCGGCCGTGGCGATAGTGGTCCTCGGCGGCGGCATGGCCAGCGGTTACGCGCTGATGCCCGGGGCGCAGCGGGACGGCGTCGGACCGCAGGCGGGCGAGCTGCCCGGCTTCCCGTGCCACGACAAGGTGCAGGACGGCCGCCACTACGCGGGCTATGCGCAGACCAGCACCGATGTGGTGGGCGAGGGCGCCGACGGCCCCCAAGTCACCGAGATCCAGTGCCTGTTGCAGCGCCAGCGGGTGGACACCGGTACGGTCAACGGCCACTTCGGGCGGCGAACGGCGGATGCCGTCAAGGAGTACCAGCGGGCCCACCGGCTCCCCGTCGACGGGGTGGTGGGCAAGGACACCTGGGCGCGGTTGCGCGGGTGAGCCGCCTGAGCGACAACCCGGCCACCCATGCGGCGCGTCCCTCGTGTGAGGGAGCGGAATTCGGTCAGCCCGCACGGGGGGACCCGGATTCGCCCTGGCCCGAACGCACCAGCGGCAGGCTGGAGATGGCCGTCTGGACGGCCGTGACCGCAGTCGTGCTGGCCCTCGCCGTGGGGGCCGTGCTGCTGTTGATCGGCGCGGTGCCCAACTCCACCGCCAACGAGGTGGCGCCACCGTTCTGCCAGGGCCGCAGCTGCGCCGGGCTCGACCCGGATGTCACGCTGTGCGCCGACGACGGGGTGACCACGGCGTCCGCGTGGCTCGCCGGGCGGGAGGTCGACCTGCGGGTCAGCGCCCGCTGCCGGGCGGCCTGGGCGCTGACCCGCGATCCCCGGGCGGGCGACGCGATCGAGGTGCGCGGCGCGCACGGCGACGTACGGTGGCAGAACGCGCAGGAAACCGGGGTACGGGCGTTCACCCCGATGATCCCGGACGCGCGCGGCGAGGCGGTGCAGGTCTGCCTCGCGGCCCGCGACGGCAGAGTGTGCGCCACCCGGACGAAGAACACCCACAAGCGGTGACCCGAGCCACACCCTCCCAAGGGTTCGGTGCGCCCGGTGTCCGATAGCCTGACGGCGGATCTCTCGGCGTCGAGACATCGGCAGTCACCGGCGCCGGACCATCCCGAAACAACAGGGGCCGGGACGCCCAAAAAAACACAGCGCAGGAGATCGCAATGACCCGCACTCCCGTCAACGTCACTGTCACCGGTGCGGCTGGCCAGATCGGCTACGCACTGCTTTTCCGCATCGCGTCCGGGCAGCTCCTCGGCGCCGACGTTCCGGTCAAGCTGCGCCTGCTGGAGATCACGCCCGCCCTGAAGGCCGCCGAAGGCACCGCCATGGAGCTGGACGACTGCGCCTTCCCGCTGCTCAAGGGCATCGACATCACCGATGACCCGAACGTGGCCTTCGACGGCACCAACGTCGCCCTGCTGGTCGGCGCCCGCCCCCGCACCAAGGGCATGGAGCGCGGCGACCTGCTGGAGGCCAACGGCGGCATCTTCAAGCCGCAGGGCAAGGCGATCAACGACCACGCCGCCGACGACATCAAGGTCCTGGTGGTCGGCAACCCGGCCAACACCAACGCCCTGATCGCCCAGGCCGCCGCCCCTGACGTACCGGCCGACCGCTTCACCGCGATGACCCGCCTGGACCACAACCGCGCGGTCACCCAGCTGGCGAAGAAGACCGGCGTCGCCGTCTCGGAGATCCGCAAGCTGACGATCTGGGGCAACCACTCCGCCACCCAGTACCCGGACATCTTCCACGCCGAGGTCGCGGGCAAGAACGCCGCCGAGGTCGTGAACGACGAGAAGTGGCTGGCTGAGGAGTTCATCCCGACCGTCGCCAAGCGCGGCGCCGCGATCATCGAGGCCCGTGGCGCGTCCTCGGCCGCCTCCGCCGCCAACGCCGCCATCGACCACGTGTACACCTGGGTCAACGGCACCAAGGAGGGCGACTGGACCTCCATGGGCATCGTCTCCGACGGCTCCTACGGCGTCCCGGAGGGCCTGATCTCCTCCTTCCCGGTCACCACCAAGGACGGCAAGTTCGAGATCGTCCAGGGCCTGGAGATCAACGAGTTCTCGCAGTCGCGGATCGACGTCTCCGTCAACGAGCTCAAGGAAGAGCGCGAGGCGGTCCGCGCCCTCGGCCTCATCTGAGCCCGCACCCTCCAACTGAGCCCCGCCACCGGCATGTTGCGCTGGTGGCGGGGCTCAGTGTTTCGCTCAGTCGCGGGGGAACTCGTTGGTGGTGAGGGTCAGCCCGACGACGGTGTCGGTGAGGTCGATGGGCACGCCGAAGGCGGCGGTGAGCCTTCTGCGGTAGGCGCCGTCCTCGGGCCGGGTGAACACGTGGCACTCGCCGTTGCGCGGGTCGGCGATCAGGTAGACCGGGACACCGGCCGTCGCGTACGCATGCTTCTTCGGCCCGAAGACACGGTACTCGGTGGCCTTGCAGACCACCTCGGCGACGAACTCGACGTCCTGGTACCGCCATCGACCCTTGGACCGCCGCGCACCCTTGCGCAGCACCGCCACATCAGGTGCGAACCCGTTCATGGAGCCGGGGAAGTCGATGCGCATGTGGCGTGGACGCCGCCGCATGGAGTGCTTGACCTGCAACTGCTTCCGAAGCCCCACGGTGATCGCCCGTTGCCCGGACCGCCATCGGGACATGCAGATGCACCCCTCCACGATGTCGGCCTTGTAGCCCTTTGGCACCGCCCGGCCCAACCACTCGAACAGGTTGTCCAGCAATGCCAAGTCGGTGTCGGTCACCGCGCATCCCTCCCCACTGCCGTGGGGCTCAACGACGTGCGGCGTGACCAGGACACGACCCGCCGCTGTCAGTGGGCTGACAGCGGCGGGAACGCCTTGTCAGCGGCTTGTCAGGCGGGATGGCCAGGATCGAAGTCAACGCCGGGCCGTACGCCTCGCGTCGAATCCGATAGGTCCCACCTGATGTCGAGGAGCACAGATGGAGAACGTCAATGTCCTTATCTCCGGAGCCAGCGTCGGCGGCCCCGCCCTGGCGTACTTCCTGAACCGCTACGGCTTCAACGTCACCGTCGTCGAACGCGCCCCCCACCTACGCCCCGGCGGCCAGGCGATCGACGTGCGCGCCGCGGCGCTCGACGTGGTCGAGCAGATGGGCGTCCTGGACGAGATGCGCCGCCTCAGGACCGATATTCGCGGCATGTCCATCGTGGACGCCTCCGGCAAGGAGCTGTACCGCACCACGGAACACACCTTCACCGGCGGTGTGATCGCCAACTCCGATGTCGAGATACTCCGCGACGACCTGTGCAGCCTGATCTACGAGGCGGGCGGTGACGGCATCGAGTACCTCTTCGACGACTCGATCACCAGCATCACCCAGGACGAGCACACCACCCGTGTCACCTTCGAGAACCGCGCCCCGCGCGACTTCGACATCGTCGTCGGCGCCGACGGGCTGCACTCCAACGTCCGCAGGCTGGTCTTCGGCCCCGAGTCGCAGTTCATCCACCACCTCGGCGGCTCCTACATGGGCGTGTTCACCGCTCCCAACTTCCTCGACCTGGACCACTGGCAGGTCTACCACCAGAACGAGGGCGCCGGGGGCATCATCATGAGCGTCCGCGACGACACCGAGCTGCGGGTGTACGCGGGCTTCTTCGCCGAGGAACCGCTGGACTACGACTACCGCGACCTGGCCGCGCAGAAGCGCATCATCGCCGACCGACTGGCCAACGCGGGCTGGGAGTTCCCCAACGCGCTCAAGTACATGTGGGACGCGCCCGACTTCCACTTCGACTCCGCGAGCCAGATCCGCATGGACAGTTGGTCCAGGGGGAGCGTGGTGCTGCTAGGCGACGCGGGGTACTGCGGCTCGCCCCTGTCCGGCCAGGGTACGAGCATGGCGCTCATCGGTGCCTACGTCCTCGCGGGCGAACTCAAGGCGGCGGGCGGCGATCACGTCGCGGCGTTCGCCGCGTACGAGAAGGAACTGCGCGGCTTCATCGAGCGGAACCAGGACATCGCCCTGGCCAACGTCGAGGAGCGGTCGGCTCGGGCGGAGGCCCTCGCCGACAGGTCCGAGGCGGAGATCGCCCAGGAGATGGGCGAGCAGGGCGACCACGAGCGGTTCCGGGACGTGGTGACGTCCTACTCCCTCAAGTCGTACTGACGCGACAGCGGCCGCCCCCGGCGATGGGGGCGGCCGCTTCGCGGTGTCAGACGACGCCGGGGTACGCGGCGGCGAACTCCACGAAGGCGGACCACTGTTCGGGGGTGAAGTCCAGGACGGGGCCGGTCTTGTCCTTGGAGTCGCGGACGTGGACGGTGGTGGGGTGGGTGGCGATCTCGATGCAGTCTTGGCCGCCTGCACCGCTGTGGCTGGACTTCTGCCAGTCGTAGGCGACTTCGACGCACTGCCCGCCTCCGCCGCCGCTGTAACTGGACTTGAACCAAACGAGCTCGTTCATGTCGCTCCCGTTGCCAACTGCTTGATAAAGCTGACCGATTCATCGGGTGTAAGAGCCTGGCCTCGCAGGATCGCATACCGCTGGGCGATCTTGCTGACGGTTGGACGGTCCGTGATCAGACGGCCGATGTTCTGGACCTCTAGGTACGCGCACAGCTCTTTCTCAGGCGGTTCGACGACGGTTAGTGGACCTTCGAGCCCGGCATGGCCTGGGCGCTCGGTCGGCATCACCTGGATTTCGACGTGCCGCATCTGTGCCACGTCCAACAGGCGTTCCAGCTGCTCACGCATGACCTCTCGGCCACCGATGGAGCGGCGTAGCAGGACCTCTTCGAAAATGAAGCTGAGGGATGCGGCTGGTACCCGTGTGAGCAGCTTCTGCCGGGTCAGCCGAGCGTCGACTCGGAGTTCGATCTCCTGGTCGTCCAGGGCTGGGCGGTGTTCTTCGTGTACGGCTCGTGCGTATGCCTCGGTTTGCAGCAGGCCGTTGACGAGTTGGTTGTCGTACGCGGACAGCGCGACTGCCTCCGCCTCCAGCTCGGCGAACGGCTGGAACCAGGACGGATGCGGCTCCTTCAGCAGCTCGTCCGCAACGGACGTGAAGACCCCCTGCACCTGGAACATCTCCTCGAACACCAGCAGAAGCTCCGGCTTCGGGGTCCGCCGTCCCGACTCGATGCTGCGGATCTGGGACTCCGAGTAGCCGACCTTCTTGCCGAGTTGGGCCTGTGTGAGCCCGGCTCGTTGGCGTAGGGCCTTGACCTGGGTGCCGATGATCCGCAAGCTCACAGGTGTGTTGCCGTCGCTCATCGCGATTCTCCCCTCATCGGTGAGCACGAAGCGCGCGCCGCGCAAGACAGCGCAACCACCGCACAGAACCAGCGCGCAGCGCGTCACCGCACCCGTACCCTGCGTGGATCTCGAAACGGTAGCCCTGAGCAGGGCAACCTCGCCGTATGAACGCAGAAAGCCCACCCGATCGAATGCCGGTTCCCGTCCTGGGAGTTGGCGGAGAACGGGCGATCGCCGAGACGGTGGAAGCGGTGCTCGGAGAGCGCCGCGCCGCGTACCCCCGTCACGAGGAGACCGAGGAACTCGTCCTGACCCTGCGCGGCCACCTCATGCGGCTGATCCCAGAAGTGGAAGCGCTGGCCTGCGCACAGCCGAAGGACGACCTGTGCCGCATCCTGGCGCTGGCCGCAATCGCCGAAGCCCGCAGGAAGTTGCGCGGTGACACCGGCACCGGCCTGGCCTCGGCCGTCCGGCACGCAGAGCAACTCGCCCGCGCCTGCCGGGCATTGCTCCTGCACCACAAACGCCTGACGGCGTAACGCCGAAAAAATCATGGGCGCGGGTGTCATACGAGGGCGCCCCCTCACTCGTGTAGCTGGTGAAGGTCACAGCAACGCACCGAGACCAAGGGGGAGAACGATGGCATCTGTGCTCATCCGGAAGACGGCCGCACTGGCCGCTGGGGTGGCCGCCGTGGCGAGCCTCGGCTTCATGGCCCCGGCCGCCCACGCCGCCGCGCAGCACCACGCGGTGCCGACCCACCACACCGTGGCGGCGCGCCACGCCGACGACGCGCCTCCCGGCTGGATCGACCGCGGCAAGTACTGGACGTTCGACGGCTGCAACAGCGCCGGTCAGCAGGGCGTCGACCGCCACGCGTGGGACCAGTACCAGTGCGCCAACGGTGCCGTCTTCTGGAACCTGTGGACCAACCGCTGAACCACCCCTCCAGCGGGGCGGCCGGAGAGCATGTCAACGGGGGCTCCGGCCGCCCCGCCCCTATGTCCAAAAGGTGACTAGCGTCACTCTTTTTTAGAAAACACGCATACCTATACGCCTTCCGGTTAGGGGTCCTTGTCGCTGGTGAACCAGCACGGGCAAAACGGACATTGGAAGGCAGAACGAGCGTGTCGGCAGTCGAGACCATTCATGTGAACGGGGCGTGGCGCGGCGCCGCGTCCGGCGCGCAGCGGGAGGTCCTCGACCCCGCCGACGCCAAGACGCTGGCCGTGGTGGCCGAGGGTGGCGTCGCCGACACGGACGCGGCGGTGGCCGCGGCCCGTGAGGCGTTCGACGAGGGGCGCTGGCCGCACACGCCGGTCGCCGAGCGGGCCGCGCTGCTGCGCCGGGTCGCCGACCTGCTCCAGCGGGACCGCGAGGCGATCGCGCTGACCGAGAGCCGGGACACCGGTAAGACCCTGGAAGAGGGCCGCGTCGACGTGGACGACGTGACCAACGCGTTCCGCTACTTCGCCGACCTGGTGGTGAACGAGAGCGGCGGCCGGGTGGTGGACGCGGGCTCGCCCGAGATACACAGCGTGGTCGTCTACGAGCCGGTCGGCGTGTGCGCGATGATCACCCCCTGGAACTACCCGCTGCTCCAGGCCAGTTGGAAGATCGCCCCGGCGCTCGCGGCGGGCAACACCTTCGTGATCAAGCCCAGTGAGATCACCCCGCTGTCCACCGTGCACCTGATGAAGCTGCTGGTGGAGGCCGGTCTCCCGGCCGGGGTCGGCAACCTGGTCACCGGCACCGGGGACCCGGTGGGCGCCCGGCTCGCCGAGCACCCGGACGTGGACCTGGTGTCGTTCACCGGCGGCCTGGCCAGCGGCACCAGGGTGATGGAGGCCGCGGCGGCCACCGTGAAGAAGGTCGCGCTGGAGCTCGGCGGCAAGAACCCGAACGTGGTCTTCGCCGACGCCTGCGCCACCGAGGAGGGCTTCGACACCGCCGTCGACCAGGCGCTGAACGCGGCCTTCATCCACAGCGGCCAGGTCTGCTCGGCCGGTGCCCGGCTGATCATCGAGGACTCGGTGCGCGACCGCTTCGTCGCCGAACTCGCCCGCCGCGCCGAACGGATCAAGCTCGGCCGGGGCACCGAACCGGGCGTGGAGTGCGGCCCGCTGGTCTCCGCGGCCCAACTCGCCAAGACCGAACGCTACGTTGCGGCGGCGCTCGCCGATGGCGCCAGCCTGCGGTGCGGTGGATCCCGCCCGGAGCCGAGCCAGATCCGCCCGGCCACCGGGTACTTCTACTCCCCGACCGTCCTCGACCACTGCCACGGCGAGATGAGCGTGGTCCGCGAGGAGACCTTCGGTCCGATCCTCACCGTGGAGACCTTCCACACCGAGGACGAGGCGGTGGCGCTGGCCAACGACACCGAGTACGGCCTGGCGGGCGCGGTGTGGACCGCCGACGCGGGCCGCGCTCGGCGGGTCGCCGGACGGATGCGGCACGGCACGGTGTGGATCAACGACTACCACCCGTACCTGCCGCAGGCCGAGTGGGGCGGCTTCGGCAAGTCCGGTGTCGGCCGCGAACTCGGCCCCTCCGGGCTGAACGAGTACCGCGAGCCCAAGCACGTCTATCAGAACCTCGCACCGCGTCCGGTGCGCTGGTTCAAGGGTTGACCTCTTCCGGGCGGTAAGCCCCCCGGCGCCCCGGTCTTCTCCGGGGAGTACCCCCGTCTCCCCAGCGGGTACCCCGGATCCCCCCGCAACGAAGGAGCAGTACCCCCATGCCCGTAAATGAGAACGTTTACGACTATGTCGTGATCGGCGGCGGCACCGCAGGATCCGTGATCGCCTCCCGGCTCACCGAGGACCCCTCGGTCCAGGTCGCGGTGATCGAGGGCGGACCGTCCGACGTCGACCGCGAGGACGTGCTCACCCTGCGCCGCTGGCTGGGACTGCTCGGCGGCGAGCTGGACTACGACTACCCGACGACCGAGCAGCCGCGCGGCAACTCGCACATCCGGCACAGCCGCGCCCGGGTGCTCGGCGGCTGCTCCTCGCACAACACGCTGATCAGCTTCAAGCCGCTGCCGTCCGACTGGGACGAGTGGGCCGAGGCCGGAGCCGCGGGCTGGGACGCGGCGGCCATGGACCCGTACTTCGACCGGCTGCTCAACAACATCGTGCCGGTGGACGAGAAGGACCGGAACGCCATCGCCCGCGACTTCGTCGACGCCGCCCAGAACGCGATCGGCGTACCGCGTGTCGAGGGCTTCAACCGCAAGCCGTTCCACGAGGGCGTGGGCTTCTTCGACCTGGCGTACCACCCGGAGAACAACAAGCGCTCCTCCGCCTCGGTCGCCTACCTGCACCCGTTCCTGGACCGCGCCAACCTGCACCTGATGCTGGAGACCTGGGCGTACAAGCTGGAACTGGACGCGGACAAGCGGGCCACCGGGGTGTGGGTGCGCACCAAGGAGGGCGAGGAGGTCTTCGTCCGGGCCGCCCACGAGGTGCTGGTGTGCGCGGGCGCGGTGGACACCCCGCGGCTCCTGCTGCACTCCGGCATCGGCCCGAAGAAGGACCTTGAGGCGCTGGGCATACCCGTGGTGCACGACCTGCCGGGCGTCGGCGAGAACCTGCTGGACCACCCCGAGTCGGTGATCGTCTGGGAGACCGACGGGCCGATCCCGGACAACTCCGCGATGGACTCCGACGCGGGCCTGTTCGTCCGCCGGGACCCCGAATCCAAGGGCCCCGACCTGATGTTCCACTTCTACCAGATCCCGTTCACCGACAACCCCGAGCGCCTCGGCTACCAAAAGCCCGCGCACGGTGTGTCGATGACCCCCAACATCCCCAAGCCGCGCAGCCGTGGCCAGCTCTACCTGACCAGCTCGGACCCGTCCGTCAAGCCCGCACTGGACTTCAGGTACTTCACCGACCCCGAGGACTACGACGGCCGCACCCTGGTCGACGGCATCCGCATCGCCCGGCAGATCGCCAGGACCGAGCCGCTGGCTAGCTGGCTCAAGCGCGAGGTGTGCCCCGGGCCTGAGATCACCTCGGACGAGGAGATCTCCGAGTACGCCCGCAAGGTCGCGCACACCGTCTACCACCCGGCGGGCACCTGCAAGATGGGCGCCGAAGACGACGAACTCGCCGTGGTCGACCCGCAGTTGAGGATCCGCGGCCTGAACGGCGTTCGCATCGCCGACGCCTCCGTCTTCCCGACGATGCCCGCGGTGAACCCGATGATCGGCGTGCTGATGGTGGGGGAGAAGGCCGCGGAACTGCTCGGTGCGGCTCCGGCCGAGGGGGGTGACGCGTGATGAGCGCGGTTACTTCTCCCGTTTTCGCGGTCCGCGACCTGTGGAAGGTCTTCGGCCCCAAGGCCGACCGGATCCCCGGCTCGCCCGAAGCCGACCTGAGCGCCGAGGAGTTGCGGCAGCGCACCGGCTGCACGGTCGCGGTGCGGGATGTCTCCTTCGACGTCCGCAAGGGTGAGGTCTTCGTCGTCATGGGGCTGTCCGGCTCCGGCAAGTCCACCCTGGTGCGCTGTCTGACCCGGCTGATCGAGCCGACCTCCGGTGAGATCGCCATCGACGGCGAGGACGTGCGCGGCATGGACGCCGGGCGGCTGCGCGAACTGCGCCGCCACCGCGCGGCCATGGTCTTCCAGCACTTCGGTCTGCTGCCGCACCGCACGGTGCTGGACAACGTCGCCTACGGCCTGGAGATCCAGGGCACCGGCAAGGCGCAGCGGCGGGCCAAGGCGGCCGAGATGGTGGAGAAGGTGGGCCTCGCCGGACTTGAGGGGCGCCGTCCCGGCCAGCTCTCCGGTGGCCAGCAGCAGCGGGTGGGGCTCGCCCGGGCGCTCGCCGTGGATCCCGAGGTGCTGCTGTTCGACGAGCCGTTCAGTGCGCTGGATCCGCTCATTCGGCGGGACATGCAGGAGGAGGTCGTGCGCCTGCACCGGGAGGAGGGCCGCACGATGGTCTTCATCACCCACGACCTGTCCGAGGCGCTGCGGCTCGGCGACCGGATCGCGCTGATGCGCGGCGGCCGTATCGTCCAGTGCGGCACGCCGGAGGAGATCGTCGGCGCTCCGGCCGACGAGTACGTGCGGGACTTCGTGCGGGACGTGCCGCGCGAGCAGGTGCTGACGGTGCGGCGTGCGATGCGGCCCGCCGTGGGCGGCGAGGCCGAGACGGGCCCGGCGCTTTCGCCGGGGACGCTGTGCAGTGACGCGATCGAGGCGGTGGCCAGGACCGGCGGGCCGGTGCGGGTCGTCGAGGGTGGGCGCTGCCTCGGGGTGGTGGACCACCAGGCGTTGCTGTCGGTGGTGGCGGGGGTTTCGGTTGCTTCGGGTCCCGCTGCTGAGAAGGCTGTCGCGTGAGTTCTGTTAGTACGGCCGTCAGGCCCTTTGGCGGTTCTCTGCGTGAGTTGGTGGCTCGGCGGCGGGGGCTCGCCAAGCTGGTGCTGCTCGCCGTGGTGGCGGCGGTCGTGGTGCCGCTGGTCAACTCCCGGTGGGGCAGCGGCAGTTGGCCTGCCGCGCTGACCGTCGACCCGTCGGGTTCGTTGGGCAAGGCCAGCAACTGGATCATTGACAACCGGGACAGCAGCCCGGTCTTCCTCTACTTCTTCGGCTACGTCAGCTACGGCGTCGGCTACGCCGTGCGCGGCGTCTACCTCGTGCTGCTGGCCCTCGGCTGGACCGGGGTGACGGCGGCGGCGACCCTGCTCGCCTGGCGGTTCGCCCGGCTGCGGGTGGCGCTCACCGCGCTGGTTTCCCTGGCGGCCTGCGGGGCGCTCGGCATGTGGGTGCCGACCGTGCAGACGCTGGCGCTGATGGTGGTGGCGGTGGTCGCCTCCGTCGCGGTCGGTGCGGTGCTCGGCCTCGCGGCCGGGCTTTCGGAGCGGATGTTCCGGGTGCTGCGGCCAGTGCTGGACACCATGCAGGTGCTGCCCGCGTTCGCCTATCTGCTGCCGTTCGTGTGGATCTTCGGCATTGGCGTGCCGCCCGCGGTGCTGGCCACCGTGGTCTACGCGGCCCCGCCGATGGCGCGGCTCACCGCGCTCGGGTTGCGCGGCGCGGACTCCGGTGTGCTGGAGGCGGTCACCTCGCTGGGGGCGACCGCGCGGCAGCGGCTGTTCACGGCACGGTTGCCGCTGGCGCGGGGGCAACTGCTGCTGGGCGTCAACCAGACGATCATGATGGCGCTCTCGATGGCCGTGATCGCTTCCGTGATCGGGGCCGGTGGCCTCGGTGACCGGGTCTACCAGGCGCTGTCCACGGTTGATGTCGGCAATGCGCTGGCGGCGGGGGTTCCCATCGTTTTGCTCGCTGTCGTACTGGATCGTACGACGGCCGCTGCGGGGGAGCGGGTTGGGGCTGGTGGGGGTGCGGGAGTTGGCTCCGGTGGGGGTGCCTCTGCGGGTGGCTCTGGCGGTGCTTCTGGGAGTGGCTCTGGTGAGGGTGCTTCTGGGGGTGCTTCTGGGAGTGGCTCTGGTGGGGGTGCTTCTGGGCGTGCTTCTGGGCGTGCTTCTGGGGGTGGCGGCTCGGCTGGCGGCCTTCGCGTGTGGCGGGTGTTTGGGCGCGGCTGGGTTGTGTGGGGTGCGCTTGCGGGGCTTGTTGCCGGGTGTGCGGTTCTTGGGCGGGCTTTCGACTCGGCCTCCTGGCCCGGGAGTTGGACGGTCAGCATCGCGGCGCCGGTCAACAGCGTGGTGAACTGGATCACCGGGCACCTCAACTCCGGCGTCCCCGTCATTGGTGGGACCGCCGACTGGGCCGCCGGGTTCACCACCTGGGTCCTCGACCCGGTGCGCGACGGTCTGCAGGGCCTGCCGTGGTGGTCGGTGCTGCTGGTCGTGGGTGCGCTGGCCTGGCTGATCGGGACCTGGCGTACGGCGCTCACCGCCGTGCTGGCCATGGCCGCGATCGGGGTGCTCGGGGTGTGGAGCGTCTCGCTCGACACGCTCTCCCAGGTCCTGGCGGCGCTGGCGGTGACGCTGGTGGTCGGTGTCGGGGTCGGCATCGCCGCGGCGCGTAGCCGTCGGTTCGAGGCGTTGCTCCGGCCGGTGCTGGATGTCTTCCAGACCATGCCGCAGTTCGTCTACCTGATCCCGGTCGTCGCGCTGTTCGGCGCGGGCCGTGCCGCGGGCGCGGCTGCCGCCGTGGCCTACGCGGTGCCCGCGGTCGTGCGGATCACCACGCAGGGGCTGCGGGAGGTGGATCCCGCCGCCATGGAGGCGGCGCGGTCACTGGGCGCGACCGGCGGCCAGCAGGTGCGGCAGGTGCAACTGCCGCTCGCCCGGCCCGCGTTGCTGCTCGCGGTCAACCAGGCCGTGGTGCTGGTGCTGGCGGTGGTCGTCATCGCGGGCATGATCGGCGGCGGTGCGCTCGGCTACAACGTCGTCTTCGGGCTCGCCCAGGGCGACCTCGCGACCGGGCTGATCGGCGGTACGGCGATCGTGTGCCTCGGGTTGATGTTGGACCGGGTGACGCAGCCCGTGGGTAAGGGGCGTTGATGGTGTTCGGACGTAGGAAGTTGTGGGGCGCGCTGCTCGCCGGTGGGCTGCTGGTGGGTGCTACCGGGTGCGGTGCGGCCGACATGACCAAGCAGACATCGCCGTACGCGAACGCCTCCGGTGCGAAGACGGTGACCCTGTCCGTCCAGTCGTGGGTGGGCTCGCAGGCCAACGTCGCCGTGGCGCAGTACCTGTTGGAGCACGAACTGGGGTACCGGGTGGACACCGTCCAGGTGGACGAGGTACCCGCGTGGGACGCGCTCAGCCAGGATCGCGTGGACGCGATTCTGGAGGACTGGGGGCATCCCGACCAGGAGGAGCGGTACGTTCACGAGAAGAGGACCATCGTCTCCGCCGGGGGCGAGGGGGTTACCGGGCACATCGGGTGGTGGGTGCCGAAGTATCTCGCCGATGAGCATCCGGACATCCTTGATTGGCGGAACCTCAACAAGTACGCCGATCTCATGCGGACCGCTGAGAGCGGTTCCAAGGGGCAACTGCTTGACGGTTCGCCGTCGTACGTCACCAACGACAAGGCGTTGGTGAAGAATCTCCGGCTCAACTACCAGCCGGTCTTTGCCGGTTCCGAGGCGGCGCAGATCACGCAGATCAAGCAGTTCGCCAAGGAGAGGAAGCCGTTCCTCACGTACTGGTACATGCCGCAGTGGCTGTTCAACGAGGTGCCGATGGTGGAGGTCAAACTTCCGCCGTACACGGATGCCTGCGGGGCCAAGGCCCCGGCGGATATTGACTGCGCGTATCCCACGACGCCGTTGCAGAAGTATCTGAACGCGGACTTCGCCAGGCATGGTGGGAAGGCTGCTCAGTTCCTGAAGAACTTCCGGTGGACGAAGGACGAGCAGAACGAGGTCTCGCAGATGATCGCGGAGGACAAGCTGTCGCCGGAGGCGGCGGCCAAGCGGTGGGTGACGGCGCATCCGGATGTCTGGCGGGCGTGGTTGCCCAGGTAGCTCGTCGTGGGGCGGGGCCGGGGGCTCCGGGGTGGGGGTCCTGGACCGTATATTTACGGGCCGGTTGCCCAGTGCCTTTTGGTGGCCGGAAGTTCGGCCCACAAATACACGTAAGCGTCCAGGACCCCCACCCCTCCGCCCCCGGCC
>NZ_JANFNH010000045.1 GCF_024436055.1 Streptantibioticus rubrisoli
GGGGCGGGGTGCCGGGCGGAGGCGGTGTCGGCGGCTGAGGCGGTGCTGGGGCGGGGGCCGGTGTGCGGCAGCTGGACCGCGTAGCCGATGGCGGTGGCCAGCACCAGCAGGGCGGCGGCGGCGCGGAACGCCACCGGGCGGTAGTCGGCGGGGAGTTCGTACACCCGGCCGCTGCGCTCGGCGGACCAGCGCAGCGCGGCGGCGCGGGCGAGCAGCACCGCCACGACGGCGAGTGCCGCGAGCGGCGCCGTACTCAGCAGGGCAGAATCCACCGGCGCACCAACTTGGGGGACGACGCGGGCCGTGCGGCCCGGGGCAGCGTGCAAGGCTTCCCCCCGCCGGGTGCGCCGCCAACCGCGCGACGCCCGAGGATCACCCGAAGGCACCAAGCGGCCGACGGCTGGTCGGGGCGCCCCGGTCAGCCCGCGCGCAGCGCCATCGTCATCGCCTCCACCGCGAGCAGCGGCGCCACATTGCCGTCCAGCGCCTCGCGACAGGCCAGTACCGCCTCTATGCGGCGCAGGGTGTTCTCCGGGCGGCCGGACGCCGCCACGCGGCGGATGGCGTCGCTCACCTCGGCGTTGGCGATCGGCCTGGACGTGCCCAACTGGACAACCAGTACGTCGCGGTAGAAACCGGCGAGATCGGTCAGCGCCTGGTCCAGGGTGTCCCGCTGGGTACGGGTGGCGCGGCGCTTCTGGCGGTCGGCCAGCTCCTTCATGGCGCCCGCCGTGCCACGCGGCATCCGGCCGCCGGTACCGGCCGCGGCGCCCAGCGCGGCGCGCAGTTCCTCGGTCTCCTTGGCGTCGACCTCCTCCGCGACCTGCTTGGCGTCCTCGGTGGCCGAGTCCACCAACGTCTGCGCGGCCTTCAAACAGCCACCTATGTCGTCGAGTTGGAGCGGCAGCCGCAGTACGGCGGCGCGGCGCTCCCTCGCCCGCTCATCGGTCGCCAGCCGCCGCGCCCAGTCGATGTGGCCCTGGGTGGCGCGGGCGACGGTCGCGGCCAGTTCGGGTTCGATGCCGTCGCGGCGGACCAGGACGTCGGCGACCGCGTCCACCGGCGGGGTGCGCAGATTCAGGTGGCGGCAGCGGGAGCGGATGGTCGGCAGCACGTCCTCGATGGACGGCGCGCACAGCAGCCACACCGTGCGGGGGGCGGGCTCCTCGACCGCCTTGAGCAGGACGTTTCCGGCGCCCTCGGTGAGGCGGTCGGCGTCCGCCAGGACGATCACCTGCCAGCGGCCGTTGGCCGGGGACATCGAGGAGCGGCGCACCAGGTCGCGGGTGTCCTTCACGCCGATCGAGAGTTGGTCGGTGGCGACGACCTCCACGTCGGCGTGCGTGCCGACCAGGGTCGTATGGCACCCCTCGCAGAATCCGCAGCCGGGCGCGCCACCGAGCGCGCGGTCCGGACTGACGCACTGCAGGGCGGCGGCGAAGGCGCGGGCGACGGTGGTGCGGCCGGAGCCGGGGGGGCCGGTGAACAGCCAGGCGTGCGTCATCTTCGATGACGCACGCGGCGGGGCGGGTTCGCCTGCGGCGGGCTGGGCAGCGGTGACCAGCGCGTCCGCGTCGCGCGCGGCGGCGGTGAGCTGCGCTACGACGGGGTCCTGACCGATCAGGTCGTCCCAGACTGCCATGGGTGCGCCTTTCCCTGCGGTGCGTGCGTTTTCATTTTGCGGGATGGGTCTGACAGGGCGGCTTTTCCCACCCGTCCGCCCTTTTCCGGTTTCCGGGGGCGCGGTCCCGGGGACGCGGTCCCGGGGAGGCCGGGGGTCAGGTGAGGCGGGGGTCAGGTGAGGCGGGGTCGGGTGAGGCGGGGGCCCCGGAGGCCAGGAGCCCGGGAGCCCCCTACCGCTTGCCCCCGCCCCTTCGGTCGTCCGGGTCCTCCTCCCGGGGGCCGAGCAGTTCGTCCGCCAGCGAGGGCAGGTCGTCCAGCGGGGTCTCCTCCGCCCAGCTCGGGCGGGGGCGCTTGCGGGGTTGCGGGTCTTGTGGGTCTTGCGGGTCCAGCTGCGGGAGTTCGCGGGTGCGTTCCTCGTCGCGGAAAAGCCACGGCGGAACGCGGTGCGTGGGGTCGGCCTCGGGGCGTACCGGAGGTAGTACCGCGGTCTCGTCCTGCGCGGACTCCGGCCGTACGGGAGGCAGTACCGCCGTCTCCTCAGCGTCCGAGGGGTATGCGGAGGGCAGGACGGTCGTCTCCTCAGCCTCGGAAGGCCGTGCCGCAGGCAGGACGGTTGTCTCCTCCGCGTCCGGGTGGCGGGGGACCTCGACGGTGCGGGTGGCCTCCGAGTCGGGGTGCGAGGTCTCCACCGTCGGCGTCTCGACCGTCTTCTCGGCGGCGGCAGCCGCCTCCGCCGCCTGCCGGGCCCGTTCCGCGCGCAGCAGGGCCTCCTCGGCCTCGCGCTGCTTCTCCCGGCGGCGTTCCTCCGCCTCGGCGCGCAGCCGGTCCTGCTCCTCCTTCTGGCGGCGCAGCCGCTCCTGCTCCTCGGCCCGGGCGCGTTCCTCCGCCTCGGCGCGCAGCCGGTCCTGCTCCTCCTTCTGGCGGCGCAGCCGCTCCTGCTCCTCGGCCCGGGCGCGTTCCTCCGCCTCCTTCCGGGCCCGCTCCTCCTCGGCCCGCCTGCGGGCCTCCTCCGCCTGGCGCTCGGCCTCCTCGCGGCGGCGCTGCTCCTCGGCGAGGCGCTTGCGCTCCTCCTCCTCGGCGCGTAGCCGGGCCAACTGCTCCTGCCGTTCGCGCTCCTTGCGCTCCTCCTCGGCCTTGCGGGCGGCTTCCTCCTCGGCCCGCCTGCGGGCCTCCTCCGCGGCCTTGCGCTCGGCCTCGGCGCGGGCCTGGACCTCCTGCGCGGACAACGGCAGCAGTTGGTCGAGCCGGTGCCGCACGACCCGCGTCACCGTCTCCGGCTCCTGACCGGCGTCGACCACCAGGTAGCGCGCCGGGTCCGCCGCGGCCAGCGTCAAGAAGCCCTTGCGCACCCGCTCGTGGAACTCCACCGGCTCGGACTCCAGCCGGTCCGGCGCCTCCGTGAACCGCTCCCGCGCCGTCTGAGGCGAGACGTCGAGCAGCACCGTCAGATGCGGCACCAGCCCGTTGGTCGCCCAGCGGGAGATGCGGGCGATCTCGGTCGGCGACAGGTCGCGCCCCGCCCCCTGGTAGGCCACCGAGGAGTCGATGTACCGGTCGGAGATCACGACGGCGCCGCGCTCCAGCGCCGGGCGGACCACCGTGTCGATGTGCTCGGCGCGGTCCGCGGCGTACAGCAGCGCCTCGGCGCGGTGCGAGATGCCGGTGCTGGAGACGTCCAGCAGGATCGACCGCAGCCGCTTGCCGATGGCGGTGGCGCCCGGCTCGCGGGTCACGACGACCTCATGGCCCTTGCCGCGGATCCACTCCGCGAGCGCCTCCACCTGGGTGGACTTGCCCGCGCCGTCACCGCCCTCGACCACCAGGAAGAAGCCGCTGGCGGTCGGCGCCTGCTCAGGCTCACCGCCGAGCAGCGCCTCGCGCAGGTCGCGCCGGAGCGACACGCCCTGCCGGTCGTCCAGCTTGCCCAGTACCAGCGCGGCCACCGGCAGCAGCAGCGCGCCGACCAGCATCAGGGTGTAGGCGGCACCGCCGTGGTCGAAGGTGAAGTGCCCGGTGACCACCCGGTGCGGCCCGATCGCTCCGGCGACCACCGGTGCGATGACGACCGCGGCGCCCACCGCGACCCGTGCCACCGCGTGCAGGTGCTCGGTGGTGCGGGCCCGGCGCGGCTCCTCGGCCTCCTGGTCGATCAGCGCGTGGCCGGTGTTGGCGGCGACCCCGGCCGCGTAGCCCGCGAGCAGTGTGAGCAACAGCACCGTGGTGGCGTCCGGCACCAACCCGGCGAGCAGCAGCGCGATCCCGCTCACCGCGATGGCCAGGCCGAGCAGTCGGCGCCGGGACAGGGCGGGCAGCACCCGGGTCGCGGTGCGCACCCCCACTACCGGCGCGGCGGTGAGCGCCAGCACCAGCAGCCCGAACTCGACCGGTCCGCCGTCCAGGTCGGCGGCGTGCAGCACGGCGAGCGACACCGCCGCCGCTATGGCCCCGGCGACCGCGCCGCAGGCCAGCACGAGGGTGGGCAGCGCACCGGTGCGTCCGCGCTCGGCGCCCGCCAAGCCCCTGGGCAGCCGCAGGCCCTCCAGCGGCGAACGCGGCCGGGGCGTGCTGCCCCCGGGCAGTTCGAGGAAGTACAGCACCGCGACGGACGCGGCGAACAGCCCGGCCGCGACGTACGAGGAGAGCGCGACGGAGTGCAGGGAGAACCATTCGACGCCAAGCGCCAGCACGTTGTTGATCAACGTGACGACGACCAGGGCGGCCGCCGCGACCGGCAGCGCGACGAATCCGGTGCGCAGGTTCAACCGGCGCAGCGCGTCGAGATGGTCCGGGGCGGGCCGCACCGCGCCGCCGTCGGTCGGTGGCGCGGGCAGCAGTGCCGGGGCGGCGGCGTCCTTGGCGACCTTCCAGAAGCGTTCCGCCACCCCGGTGACGAAGGCCGTCATCAGCAGCCAGGCCAGCGCGCTGTTCGGCAGCCACTCGATCCACAGCGGGGCGACGACGAACAGCGCGAGCCGTACCCCGTCCGCGCCGATCATGGTCCAGCGCCGGTCCAGCACCCCGGAGGACGCGGTGAGCGCCGACAGCGGGCCGAGCAGTACCGCGCCGAAGACGAGCGTGGCCAGCAGCCGCAGCCCGAAGACGGCGGCCAGCGCGAAGGCCACCCCGCGGTAGCCGCCGCCGAAGCTCTGCGCCTCGTCGGCCGCCTGGACCGCGAGCACCAACAGCACCAGCAGTCCCAGTCGGTCGCCGATGGCTCCGGTGAACTGGGCGGTCCACAGCTTTCGCAGGGTCGGAATACGCAACAGCGAGGACACGGCACGCTCGCGGGAGTCCGCGGCGAGTGCTTCCGTGAAGTCGGTGGAACCGTGGGCCTCGCCCGTTGGCTGCTCGGCACGCGTCATCCTGCCAGCCTAACCGCACGGACCCCGCCCGAACCGCCCCAGCCGAGGGGCCGTCCGGGGCGGTTGCGGAGTCGTAACGGAACGATCATCCGCCGATCGAAACGCCTTCCGGCCGGGGCTACTCGGGCTGCTCCGCGACAGCCGCCTTCTTCGCCGCCGTTGTCTTGGCCGCGGCCTTCTTGGTGGTCGTCTTCTTGGCGGCGGTCTTCTTCGCCGCCGTGGTCTTCTTCGCGGTGGTGGTCTTCTTGGCGGCCGTCTTCTTGGCCGCGGTCTTCTTCGCCGGGGCCTTCTTGGCGGTCTTCTTCGCCGGTCCCTTGGCGCGCTTCTCCGCGAGCAGCTCGAAACCGCGGTCCGGCGTGATCGTCTCCACGTCGTCCTCGCGACGCAGCGTCGCGTTGGTCTCGCCGTCGGTGACGTACGGGCCGAACCGGCCGTCCTTGACCACCACCGGGCGCCCGCTGGTCGGGTCGGTGCCCAGCTCCTTCAGCGGGGGCTTGGCGGCGGCCCGGCCGCGCTGCTTGGGCTGCGCGTAGATGGCCAGCGCCTCATCCAGGGTGATGGTGAACAACTGCTCCTCGCGCTCCAGCGAGCGCGAGTCGGTGCCCTTCTTCAGGTACGGGCCGTAGCGGCCGTTCTGCGCGGTGATCTCGGTGCCGGACTCCGGGTCAGTGCCCACGACGCGCGGCAGCGACATCAGCTTCAGCGCGTCCTGGAGCGTCACGGTGTCCAGCGCCATCGACTTGAACAGCGAGGCGGTACGCGGCTTCACCGCGTTCTTGCCGGTCTTCGGAGTGTCCTCGGGCAGCACCTCGGTGACGTACGGACCGTAGCGGCCGTCCTTGGCGACGATCATCCGGCCGGTCTGCGGGTCGGTGCCCAGCTCGACGTCGCCGCTGGGCTTGGCCAGCAGTTGCTCGGCGAGCTCGACGGTCAGCTCGTCAGGGGGCAGGTCCGCGGGCACGTCGGCGCGCTGGCTGCCCTCCTCGCCCTTCGCGCCTCTTTCGACGTACGGCCCGTACCGGCCGACGCGCAGCACGATGCCTTCGCCGACGGGGAAGGACGAGACCTCCCGTGCGTCGATCGCGCCGAGGTCGGTGACGAGTTCCTTCAGGCCGCCGAGGTGGTCGCCGTCGCCGTTGCCCGCCTCGGCGGCGCCGCCCGCGGTGCCCTCGCCGAAGTAGAAGCGCCTCAGCCACGGCACGGCCTGGGCCTCACCACGGGCGATGCGGTCGAGGTCGTCCTCCATCTTGGCGGTGAAGTCGTAGTCGACCAGCCGCCCGAAGTGCTTCTCCAGCAGGCCGACCACGGCGAAGCTCAGGAACGACGGGACGAGCGCGGTGCCCTTCTTGAAGACGTAACCGCGGTCCAGGATCGTGCCGATGATCGACGCGTAGGTGGACGGGCGGCCGATCTCGCGGTCTTCCAGCTCCTTGACCAGCGACGCCTCGGTGTAGCGGGCCGGGGGCTTGGTGGCGTGACCGTCGGCCTCGATCCGCTCGGCGGTCAGCGGGTCGCCCTCGGCGACCTGCGGCAGCCTGCGCTCACGGTCGTCCAACTCGGCGTTGGGGTCGTCGGCGCCCTCGACGTAGGCCTTCATGAAGCCGTGGAACGTGATGATCTTGCCGGAGGCGGAGAACTCGGCGTCCCGACCGTCGGAGGAGCGGCCACCCACCTTGACGGTGACCGACTGGCCGACGGCGTCCTTCATCTGGGAGGCGACGGTGCGCATCCAGATCAGCTCGTAGAGCCGGAACTGGTCGCCGGTCAGCCCGGTCTCGGCCGGGGTGCGGAAGCGGTCGCCGGAGGGGCGGATCGCCTCGTGCGCCTCCTGGGCGTTCTTGACCTTGGAGGCGTAGGTGCGCGGCTTGTCCGGCAGGTAGTCGGCGCCGTACAGCTCGGTGACCTGCGAGCGGGCGGCGGCGATCGCGGTGTCCGACAGCGTGGTGGAGTCGGTTCGCATGTACGTGATGAAGCCGTTCTCGTACAGCTTCTGCGCCACCTGCATGGTCACCTTGGCGCCCATGCCCAGCTTCCGGCTGGCCTCCTGCTGCAGCGTGGTGGTACGGAACGGGGCGTACGGGGAGCGGCGGTACGGCTTGGACTCGACGGACCGCACGGTGAACCGGCTGTCCGCCAGCGCGGCGGCCAGCGCCCGGGCGCCCGCCTCGTCCAGGTGGAGTACATCGACGCCCCGCTTGAGCTGACCGTTCGGGCCGAAGTCCCGGCCCTGGGCGACTCTTCGGCCGTCCACGCTGGTCAGCCGGGCGCCGAAGGTGCCGGGGTCGGTCTGGTCGCCGTCGCGGCCGGTGCCGAAGGTGCCGGTGAGGTCCCAGTACTCGGCGGAGCTGAAGGCGATCCGCTCCCGCTCGCGCTCGACCACCAGACGGGTGGCGACGGACTGCACCCGGCCCGCCGACAGCCGCGGCATGACCTTCTTCCACAGCACCGGGGAGACCTCGTAGCCGTATAGCCGGTCGAGGATGCGGCGGGTCTCCTGGGCGTCGACCAGCCGCTGGTTCAGCTCGCGCGGGTTGGCCACCGCCTCCTGGATGGCCTGCTTGGTGATCTCGTGGAAGACCATCCGGCGCACCGGCACCTTGGGCTTGAGCACCTCCTGCAGGTGCCAGGCGATGGCCTCGCCCTCGCGGTCCTCATCGGTGGCCAGCAGGAGTTCGTCGGCTTCGGCGAGGAGTTCCTTGAGCTTCTTGACCTGGCTCTTCTTGTCGCTGTTGACGACGTAGACGGGCTGGAAGTCGTGCTCGACGTCGACGCCGAGGCGGCGGACCTCGCCGGTGTACTTGTCGGGCACCTCGGCGGCGCCGTTCGGCAGGTCGCGGATGTGCCCCACGCTCGCCTCAACCACGTAGCCGGGGCCGAGGTAGCCCTTGATCGTCTTCGCCTTGGCAGGCGACTCGACGATGACTAGGCGGTGGCCGCCCTGCGTGGTGTCGGTGGTCGGGGACAACTTCGGCTCTCTCTCCGGATCGAAAGGGTGACGCTGCGGAGTGTGACCGTAACCCAGCCCCCCGTGTCAAACGGGAAAAGTCCACAACGCCACTCGAACGGTAACCCGACAGTCGGGCTTTCTGCCCCACGGCCCACCCGGTCGGTTCGCTTCCGGCCGTGCCACCGTGCCGCCCCGGTCAGTCCACCGGTTCGATAAATCCCTGTTCAACGAGGAGGCGGATGGCGGCCGGGGTGCGGTCGCGCAGCACGACGGGGTCCTCGCCGAGCAGTCGTGCGATCGCGTCCAGAATGCGACCGGCGCTCAGCGACCCGTCGCAGACCCCGGCGAAACCGGCGCCGACCGTGTCCACCTTGGTAGCCCGACGCATACCCCGGTTCGACCGGAGCACAACATGCTCGGGGTCCTCCGAGCCGGGCAGTCCGACCTGCTCCTGCACCACCTCGTCGGCCAGCCGGAAACAGGTCGCGAGCAGCGCCGCGTCGTCGTGGGCGCGCAGGAAGTCCTGGCGTTCGAACCACTTCCTGATCTCCGGACCGAGCGGCTGCTCCACCGGGTGTGGCCACTCTTCCGCTGTGACGGACGGCATAGCGGAACCGGAGTTGCGCAGCGTGATCCAGCCGAATCCGACGCCCTTGACCCGACGGTGTTCGAACTCATCCAGCCATTCGTCGTAACGGGCGGCGTAGCTGGCCGGATCGGAGCGGTGGTCGCCGCCGTCGCGCAACCACAGCTCGGCGTACTGCGCCGGGTCCTGCACCTCGCGCTGGACGATCCACGCGTCGCAGCCGGACGGCACCCAGGAGGTGACGCGCTCCCGCCAGTCCTCGCCGTCCACGTGCTCCCAGTTGGCCAGCAGCTGGCAGTAGCCGCCCTCGGTGAGGTGGTCCGCGGCCCGCTGCACCAGGGTGCGGCACAGGTCGTCGCCCGCCATGCCGCCGTCGCGGTAGACGAAGCGCTCACCCGGGGAGATCACGAACGGCGGATTGGAGACGATCAGGTCGAACCGCTCCCCGCTGACCGGTTCGAACAGGGTGCCCTGGCGCAGGTCCGCCTCGCGCGCCCCGGACAGCGCGAGGGTGAGCCGGGCGAAGTGCAGGGCGCGCGGGTTGACGTCGGTCGCGGTGACCCGGGAGGCGTGCGCACCGGCGTGCAGCGCCTGGATGCCGGAGCCGGTGCCCAGGTCCAGGACGCGGGAGACGGGCTCGCGGATGGTGATCCCGGCGAGCGTCGTGGAGGCGCCGCCGACGCCCAGCACCAGCTGGGAGCGGTCGAGGGTGGGGGAGAAACCGGCGCCGATCCCTCCCGCACCGCCCACCGCGCACCCCAGGTCGGAGACGATCCACCAGTCCTCGCCGGACTCCCCCGCGTACGGCCGGACATCCACGGTGGCCCGAACGGTGGCGTCGTCCGCACCGCGCAGCCAGCCGTCGGCGAGGGCGTCGTCCAGCGGGAGCGCGGCGCGGGCCTGCTCCGTGGTGACCGGCCGCTGCAGCAGGAACAGCCGGATCAGCGTCTGCAACGGGCTACCGCCACGGGTGGCGCGCAGCGCCGGAACGGTCTCGCTACGGGACAGCGCCGCGTAGGCCGTGGCGCCCAACAGATCCAGGCAGCCGTCGGCGGTGAACGCGGCGGCGCGCAGCGCGGCGCGCAGCCGGGCGGTGCGGTCGGGGTCCGCGGTGGGGAGGCCGGGGACGCTGCTGGCGGTGGGGCTGTTCTGGCTCACGGGGTCATTCTCCCGGACTTGGGCCCGGCCGGACGCCCCTGATCGGGTCACCCGGCCGGGCCGCGGTCAGCGCGCTCGGCCCTCAGCTCGACTTGGACGCCGACGGGGAGGCCGAACCCGACGGCTTCCCGGACGATTTCGCCGACGAACCCGCCGACGGCTTCGCCGAGGAGCCGCGCGACGGCTTCCCGGACGGCGCCTGGGAGTCGCCCGGGTTACCGCCCGCCGCACCGGACGCCGACGGGGAGTTGGCCGAGGAGGGCTTCTGGCAGCCGCGCTGCTTGGCCATCGCCTTGCCGATGTCGCCAGACTGCAGGTTGTTCAGCGCGTCGGCACCGATCTTGCCCGCATTGGTGAGTTGGCTGATCATGCCCTTGAGTCCATCGGCGAACTTGCCTTGGTCGCCGGTGTTCAGACCGTCCGTGTCCTGCTTGAGCTTGGCGTAGGCGGCTGCCGCGTCGTTCAGTTGCTTGACCGTGTTCTGCCGCAGCGTCGCGCCGTCCTTGACGGGTGGGTCGCCGGCCTTGTCCACCGCGTCGGCAAGGGCCTTGTAAGCGGAGGAATCCTGCTGGAACGCCGCCGAGTCGGTGCTCTTGACGTCTTCCGGCTTGTGGTCGCCGTTGGAGACCGACGCGATGGAGTTGCTGGCGTCCGTGATCTTCTTCAGCTGCGGCTGCACCTGGTCGCAGACCGACTTGGCGTACTTGTCGACCTTGTCGTTCGAGCTGCTGCTGCACCCCGCGAGCGCCAGCGTCAAAGTCGCCGCACCGGTCGTCACGGCCATGAGCTTCTTGTTCACCGGGTGAGTCCCTTCCGTGGCTCTACGGCCCCGGAACATACACGCAGAACCAGGAGCGTTCGCGAGTCGATCAACCGTTACGACCGGGAATTGGGCCAATTGCACCACGCCCCGGCCGACACGTGACGCTTCTCGCACCGGGGCGGGCGGCGCGCCCAACGCACGCCGTCCGCCCCAGTATTGACGCTGTGTCGGGTCCCGCTGCTACGACACCACCGCCGGGTCGGCTGATCGGGCCGCCTTCTCGCTGTTGTCTTCGTCACCCACGGCGATCCCGCGCCGCTTGGAGACGTAGACCGCGCCGATGATCACGGCCAGCGCGAGCACCGCGACCGCGACGCGCAGCGGCAGGCTCGCCTTGTCACCGTAGGAGTAGGTGACGATGGCCTGTGCGATCAGCAGCGAGACCAGGTTCATCACCTTCAGCAGCGGGTTGATGGCCGGTCCCGCGGTGTCCTTGAACGGGTCGCCGACTGTGTCGCCGATCACGGTGGCGGCATGGGCGTCGCTGCCCTTGCCGCCGTGGTGGCCGTCCTCGACCAGCTTCTTGGCGTTGTCCCAGGCGCCACCGGAGTTGGCGAGGAAGACCGCCATCAGCGTGCCCGCGCCGATCGCGCCCGCGAGGTAGGAGCCGAGTGAGCCGACGCCGAGCGCGAAGCCGACCGCGATCGGCGCCAGCACCGCCAGCAGGCCCGGCGTGGCCAGTTCGCGCAGCGCGTCCTTGGTGCAGATGTCCACCACCCGGCCGTACTCCGGCTTCTCGCTGTAGTCCATGATCCCCGGGTGCTCGCGGAACTGGCGGCGCACCTCGAAGACCACTGAACCCGCCGACCGCGAAACGGCGTTGATGGCGAGCCCCGAGAAGAGGAAGACGACCGCCGCGCCGAGCAGCAGCCCGACGAGGTTGTTCGGCTGCGAGATGTCCAGGCTCAGGGCCAGCCCGTGCGCGGCCGGGCCGACGCTCGCCTTCGCCGAGCTGATGGCGTCGGTGAACGAACCGAACAGCGCGGTGGCGGCGAGCACCGCGGTGGCGATGGCGATGCCCTTGGTGATGGCCTTGGTGGTGTTGCCGACCGCGTCGAGGTTGGTGAGCACCTGGGCGCCCTCGCCCTCGACGTCACCGGACATCTCCGCGATGCCCTGGGCGTTGTCGGAGACCGGGCCGAAGGTGTCCATCGCCACGATCACGCCGACGGTGGTGAGCAGACCGGTACCGGCCAGCGCCACCGCGAACAGCGCGAGTGTCAGCGAGCCGCTGCCGAGCAGGAACGCGCCGTAGACGGCGAGGCCGATCAGCACCGCCGAGTACACCGCGGACTCCAGGCCCAGCGAGACCCCGGAGAGCACCACGGTGGCCGGGCCGGTGAGCGAGGTCTTGCCGACGTCCCGTACCGGGCGCCGGTTGGTCTCGGTGAAGTAGCCGGTGAGCTGTTGGATGAGGGCGGCGAGCACGATGCCGATGGCGACGGCGACCAGGGCCAGGATCCGCGGGTTGCCGCTGTGGCTGGTGATCGACGCCGGAACACCCTTCAGATCGGCGAAGTGCCCGGGCAGATAGACGAATACCGCGGCCACCACGAGCGCCAGCGAGATCGTGGCCGAGATGAAGAATCCCCGGTTGATCGCGGTCATTCCACTGCGGTCACGCCTGCGCGGCGCGACCGCGAAGATTCCGATCATCGCAGTGATCACACCGATTGCCGGGACGAGCAGCGGAAATGCCAGTCCGGAATTACCGAAGGCGGCCTTGCCCAGGATCAGCGCGGCGACCAGGGTCACCGCGTAACTCTCGAACAGGTCGGCCGCCATACCGGCACAGTCGCCAACGTTGTCACCCACGTTGTCCGCGATGGTCGCGGCATTGCGCGGGTCGTCCTCGGGGATGCCCTGCTCGACCTTTCCGACCAGGTCGGCGCCGACGTCCGCGGCCTTGGTGAAGATGCCGCCGCCGACCCTCATGAACATCGCGAGCAGCGCGGCTCCGAAACCGAAGCCCTCCAGCACCTTCGGGGCGTCCGCCTTGTAGACCAGCACGACCACGGACGCGCCGAGCAGGCCGAGGCCGACGGTGCACATGCCGACCACGCCGCCGGTGCGGAAGGCGATCTTCATGGCGCGGTGCGACACGGTCGTCAGGTCGGCCGCGGGGGCGTCGGCGCTCGGGGTCGCGGCCCGGGCGGCGGCGGCCACGCGGACGTTGCTGCGCACCGCCAGCCACATGCCGAGGTAACCGGTGGACGCCGAGAAGACGGCACCCACCAGGAAGAACACCGAACGTCCGATGCGCTGCGTCCAGTTGTCCGCGGGCAGCAGCATCAGCAGGAAGAAGACCACCACGGCGAACACGCCGAGGGTGCGCAACTGCCGCTTGAGATAGGCGTTCGCGCCCTCCTGCACGGCGGCGGCGATCCGCTTCATGGCCTCGGTGCCCTCGTCGGCGGCGAGCACCTGGCGGACCAGGGCGATCGCGACGAGCAGCGCGACCACGGCGACGGCGGCGATGACGAGCACGAGGTTGCGGTTGCCGCCGGTCAGTACGGCCGCCGCTGCGAGCGGTTGGTGAAGCTGTGTTGGGTCCAGCACGTGAGGGGTGAGAGGCCCCGCCATTCGTCCTCCTTGACGTTTGGCACGTGGGCGCGCGGCTCCTGCGACTGCAACAGCCGCGGCGCTCAGGCTGCTTGAGCTAACTGAGCAAAGATGGACGGATTGTAGGTAGCGGGAACGGATCAAAACAGAGTGCGTGAACGAGAATTGGCCGGTGACACGCGTGTGGAACGGGTTCGCAAATTCCGTGACCGTTCCAGAAATCACCGATTACGGTGAACCGCGAGGCGCGCGGTAGACCCCGAATTGATCATTGGCATTGATCAAGGAGTTGACCGTGGAGATCATTTGGCAGTCTCGGTGTGTGAAAGCCGGGGCTGATGAGGCTTTTGGTACCGGCGGCGGAGCTGAGCGCCCGCGCCGCGCGTACGTGGTGCTTGGGGCGTGAAAAAGGCGCCCCGCGGGGCGCCTGGAGATCGGTGAGCGGTGCCGCCCGGTTACGGCAGCTCGACCGTCGGCGTGGTCGGCCAGCTCATGCGGATGGTGCCGCCGCCCGGACCGGAGGTGACCTCGACGTCGTCCACCAGGCCGCTGATCACCGCGAGGCCCATCGTGCCCTCGTCCTCGGCCTCCTCGGTCCCGGACTCCCCGGAAGCCACCGGGTGCCCGGCAGCCTCGTCAGCGGTCCGCGCACCGGGACCGGAGGGTGTCTCCGGCACCTCGTCCCCGACCTCGATGGAGAACTTCTTCTCCTCCTCGGTCAGCACCACGCGCACCGGCATGTCGACCCCGTTGCTGCGGTGCAGCCCGACGGCGCGCGAGCAGGCCTCGCCCACGGCGAGCCGGACCTCGTCGAGCGCGGCCTCGTCCACCCCTGCCCGACGCGCCACCGCGGCCGCCACCAGCCGTGCGGTGCGGACGTGCTCAGGCAGGGCGCTGAAGCGCAGTTCAACGGTGGCCATGGCCTCCCCCTTGGGCAAACGCGGGCGTGCTTGACAGGGGTCCGGGCTACTGCCGGGCCCGGTACCCCCGTGCTCGGTCAATCACGGAGCTGACACTGACGACGCTACGCCGTCAGACTCAGTCCGTGGCGTTGACAGCCTCGTCCACCGTGGTGTGGATGGGGAACACCTTGGTCAGACCAGTGATACGGAAAATCTTCAGGATGCGCTCCTGGTTGCACACCAGTCGCAACGAGCCCTCGTGGGCGCGCACCCTCTTGAGCCCACCAACGAGCACACCAAGGCCGGTGGAGTCGAGGAAGTCCACGTGCTCCATGTCCACGACCAAGTGGTAGCTGCCGTCGTTGACGAGCTCGACCAGTTGCTCGCGCAGCTTGGGCGCGGTGTATACATCAATCTCGCCACCGACCTCGACGACCGTACGGTCGCCAACGGTCCGGGTCGACAGGGACAGGTCCACGGATCCTCCAGCACCTTGCATCGAGCGGTCGCCCCCCATGGATCGGCAGCCGCGATGGCATTCAATCACTTACCACCGGGCCAAGACGACGCCTTGAAGCGATTGTCCGTCATGCCGGTGACACACTGAGTGCCGATGGCCCACGATGATCCACCGCAGCCCGAGCACGGCCGCCCAACCCCAGCAACGGTCCTGCACCGACTCGCCACAGGGGCGGGCCGCGCCGCGCGTGTCACTCATACGGAGCACTTGCCCCCTAGGACCGGTCGGCATGCCGATTGGCCTGATCAGATCCGCTCCGAAGTGATCAACGCGATCCGCGCGGCCGGTATCGCCCGCCCCTGGGAACACCAGGCCGAGGCCGCCCGGCGCGCCCTGCGCGGCGAATCCGTGGTGGTCGCCACCGGAACCGCGTCCGGAAAGTCACTCGGCTATCTGGCCCCTGTCCTGAGCACGCTGCTGACCGGCTCCGAGGCGCCCAACGGACGGGGCGCCACCGCGCTGTACCTCGCCCCCACCAAAGCGCTCGCCGCCGACCAACGACGCGCCGTGGCGGAGCTGGCCGCCCCGCTCGGCACCGCCGTCAGGCCCGCGGTCTACGACGGCGACACGCCGTTCGAGGAGCGCGAGTGGGTCCGCCAGTACGCGACGTATGTGCTCACCAACCCCGACATGCTGCACCGCGGCATCCTGCCCGGCCATCCCCGCTGGTCCTCCTTCCTGCGCCAACTGGCGTACGTGGTGATCGACGAGTGCCACACCTACCGGGGCGTCTTCGGCTCGCACGTCGCCCAGGTACTGCGTCGGCTGCGCCGCGTCTGCGCTCGCTACGGAGCGGATCCGGTCTTCCTGCTCGCCTCGGCCACCGCGGCCGACCCCGCGGCCGCCGCGGGACGGCTCACCGGCGTACCGGTGAGCGAGATCACCGAGGACGCCTCCCCGCGCGGCGAACTGGTCTTCGCCCTGTGGGAACCGCCGCTGACCGAGTTGAGCGGGGAGCGCGGCGCCCCGGTACGCCGGACCGCGACCGCGGAGTCGGCCGACCTGCTGACCGACCTGGTGGTCCAGGGCACCCGCACGGTGGCCTTCGTACGGTCCCGGCGCGCCGCCGAGCTGATCGCGCTGCTCGCCCAGGACAAGCTCGCCGCGGTCGACCGCTCGCTGCCCGGCCGGGTCGGCGCCTATCGCGGCGGTTATCTGCCCGAGGAGCGCCGGGCGATCGAGCGGGAGCTGCACAGCGGCCGACTGCTCGGCCTCGCCTCGACCACCGCCTTGGAGCTGGGCGTGGACATCTCCGGCCTCGACGCCGTGCTGCTGGCCGGGTATCCGGGCACCCGGGCCTCGCTGTGGCAGCAGGCGGGCCGGGCCGGGCGGGCCGGTCAGGGGGCGCTGGCGGTGCTCATCGCCCGCGACGATCCGCTGGACACCTATCTCGTGCACCACCCAGAGGCGCTGTTCGACCGGCCGGTGGAGTCCACCGTGCTGGACCCGGACAACCCCTATGTCCTCGCGCCCCACTTGTGCGCGGCCGCCGCCGAACTCCCGCTCACCGAGGCGGACCTGGCGCTGTTCGGTCCCGAAGCCCCCGAGCTGATACCGCAGTTGGAAAGGCGCGGACTGCTGCGGCGCCGTGGGCGCTCGTGGTACTGGACCCGGCGGGAGCGCGCCGCCGACCTCACCGACATCCGCGGCGAGGGCGGCCGTCCCATCCAGGTCGTCGAGGCCGCGACCGGGCGGCTGCTGGGCACCGTGGACCAGTCCGCCGCGCACGCCACCGTCCACGACGGCGCGGTCCACCTCCACCAGGGCCGCACCTATTTGGTGAGCCGCCTCGACCTGGACGACAACGTGGCGCTGGTCGAGGAGGCCGATCCGCCGTACTCCACGATGGCCCGCGACACCACCGCCATCACCATCCTCGGCACGGAGACCGAGCAGCCGTGGGGTGAGGCCAGGTTGAGCTTCGGCTCGGTCGAGGTGACCCACCAGGTCGTGTCGTATCTGCGCCGCAAGCTGATCACCGGCGAGGTGCTCGGCGAGACCAAGCTCGACCTGCCGCCGCGCACACTGCGCACCCGGGCGGTGTGGTGGACCCTGACCGAGGACCAGCTTGCGGAGGCCCGCCTTCACCCGGAGGAACTGCCGGGGGCCCTGCACGCGGCCGAGCACGCCTCGATCGGCATCCTGCCGCTGTTCGCGACCTGCGACCGCTGGGACATCGGCGGGGTCTCCTTCCCGCTGCACCCCGACACGGGTCTGCCGACCGTATTCGTCTACGACGGCCACCCGGGCGGTGCGGGCTTCGCCGAGCGGGCCTACCGCACGGCGCGGGCCTGGCTGACGGCGACGCGCGAGGCGATCGCCGCGTGCGAGTGCGAGTTCGGCTGTCCTTCGTGCATCCAGTCGCCCAAGTGCGGGAACGGCAACGATCCGTTGGACAAGCTGGCCGCGGTCCGCCTGCTGGACTGCCTGCTGGCCGCCGCCACCGACGACCACGGCTGACGGCGGCCCCGCACGAGCCCGCACCCGGGCCGGCCCCATCAGCAGCAGTCGCCCGCCGCCCGACACCTCCGCCACCACGTCGGCCACCTCGCCCCGCACCGAGCAGGACACCAGCCGCGCGCCCTGCGCATGGGCGACCCGCTCCGCGCACCGGCACGCCGACCGTTGACCGTCCAGCGCGTGGTCCGCCGCGGCGAGTGCCGCCAGGTCGGCGGCCCCGCCCGCCCGGTGGCGCACCACGACCGCCTGGCCAAGTGCGAGCAGGGCGGCGAAGACCGTGCACAGCGCTCCGATGAGCACCAGCGCCCAGATGGTGGCCGACCCCCGGTCCCGGCTCATCGGACCGTCTCCTCTGCCAGTGCCGCCGCCTCGGCGTGGACCGTCGCCGACAGCATCCCGGCCAGCCGTCCCGGCCCCAGCGACCGTGCGGTCACCCACACCCGCACCAGGTCGCCCTCGCGCCGTAGGTCGACGACCGCCCCATGGGGTGCGGCTGCCGCCGCCGCGGCCAGCGCGACGGTCCGCGGCTCGGACCGTGCGGCGGCCCGTGCCCCGGCTCTCGCGGCGTCCACGCAGCGGATCTGCGCGACCGCCGTCATCAGGCCCCACAGCAGCATCGCGGTGACCATCACCAGCACCGGGACGACCACCGCCGCCTCGGCGGTCACATAGCCGCCGTCCGGAGAGCCCCGCTCAGAAGGAGACATCGAGTGCCCTCTTGATCATCCCGCTGAGCGCCGAACTCACCTCGCCACTGGTGACGACCTTGTACAGCACGGCCGCGAAGGCACAGGCCGCCAGCGTTCCCACCGCGTACTCCGCGGTGCTCATTCCGGCGTCGGTGGCGGCCGCACGCACGGCGCGCCATCGGCCGCGCAGCCCTCGGCTGACGCCTGCGTTCTCCGGTGCGTGTCGCGTTGCGAACATCTTTCCTCCTGAGGTGCGTTGTGTCGCGTATGGCTTATGTGTTCTGTGCGGATGGCGAGTTGTCTTCCTCACCGACATCTCCGTGTTCCAGTGCCTCACCTCGCCCGTGTCATCGCCTGCGCCAGCCCGATCACCACCGGCACCACACCGACCACCAGGAAGGCCGGAAGGAAGCACAGCCCCAGCGGTGCGGTCGCCAGCACTCCAGCGCGGCGCGCCCTGCCGTTGGCTGAGCGGGCCCGTTCGGCGCGGTACTCGGTGGCGAGCCGGGAGACGGCGGCGACCGGCGGCACCCCGGTGGTGGCGGCACGCGCCATCCAGCGGCCAAGTCCGGCCGTTCCGGGCAGCGTTCCCAGCCGGGTCCAGCACTGGACCGGATCCGCGCCGAGCCGCAGTTCCGCAGCGACCCTGCGCAACGCACCGCCCAACTGCCCGTCGAGGGTGCGGCCCACGACGTCGGCGGCGTCCGCGGGGGCGGCGCCCGCCATCAGGCAGGCGGCCAGCAGGTCGGCGGCGAGCGGGAGTTGGCGGCTCGTACCGGATCCCTCGTGGCGGGTTGATGGTCTGGGCCTTCGCTGCCAGCGGCGTATGCCGTACGCCCCGGCGAGTCCGGCCACGCCCCCGGCCGGGCCGCCCACCAGGGCCGTGAGCACTATCCCGGCGGCCACCGGCGGCGCCCACTCGCGAAGCTCGCGCCGGGCGGCCAGGCGCAGACCGGGCCAGCGGTCCGGCCGGGCGGGCTCGATGCCCAGCAGCCACTCGCGGCGCCGTCTGGCGGTCCGCTGGCGGTGCGCCGACACCAGTGCCACGACGGTGCACAGGGCGGCCACCAAGAGCACCCCCGTCATCCCCAGCCTGTGGACAGCGTTTCCGCTCATGTCGCCTCCTGTGCGGCGCCGACGATGCGGGCGGTCCATGCCAGTCCGGCCCACTCCAACGCACCGCCGACCAGCAGGCAGCCGAGCCCGGTGGGGGTGCGCAGCAGCACCCGCAGCGGATCAGCGCCGAGGGTTGCGCCCAGCACCACCCCGAAGACCGGCAGCAGAGCGAGCATCACCGCGGTCGAGCGCGGCCCCGCCAACTGAGCGCGCAGATCCTCGCGTTGGTCCCGCTCGGCCCGTAGCGCGGCGGCCACCCGGTCAAGGCCGTCGGCGAGACCGGCGCCGCCGTCCACCGACACCTCCCAGCACGCGGCGACACCGGCCAGCCCCTGCGCACCCGGTCTGGCGGCCGCCTGCCGCAGCGCGCCCGGCACGTCCCCGCCGAAACGGGCCGCAGCCAGCACGGGCGTCACGCCCTCCGCTCCGTCGGGGCCGTCCGGACCGCGCAGCCCTTCCACGGCCTCGACCAGCGCGGCGTCCGGCGGTCGGCCCGCGCGCAGGTCTCCGGCGACCGTCACACACAGACCGACCACCACCTCCTGCCACCGCTCGGCCGTGCGCCGCCGGGCACGGACCCGCAGCACGCGGCGGACGTACGGGGTGGCGAGCGCTGCGACCAGCGCCGGGACCGGCGAGTGGGCGAGCAGCGCCAGCACCGTCCCGGCCACCGGGCACCACACCTCGTGGCCGAACCGGAACCCCAACCGGTGCTCGGCGCGCGCCCTGCCCCGCCGCAGCGCCTCCCGCGCCCGATCGCACAACGCCCTCCAGCGCGGCCCGACTTGGGGAACCGCCTCGGCCCGACCGCCGCCCGCGAGCATCAGCCGTGCCCTGCGCACCGCCTCGTCCTGCCGGTGCAGCCGCCACACCGCGCCAGCCGCGCAGACCGCCGCACACCACACCGTGAGCAGTTCCGCGTCCCTCATAGGGCACCTCGCTCGCACAGCGCGGCCAACCGTGGCCAACCGCGCTCTCGCCCGTAGCGCCCGTCGGCGTCCCGCACCACGGCCGGAACAGTGCTGACCAGACCGCCGCCGTCCCGCTCCAGCACATGGATCTCGGCGACCCGGCGCCGCCCCGAGCGGTCCCTGGCCAGATGGACGACGACCGAGAGCGCGGCGGCGAGTTGGCTGTGCAGCGCCGCACGCCCCAACCCGGCCGTCGACCCCAGCGCCTCCAGCCTCGCGGGCACATCGCAGGCCGCGTTGGCGTGCACGGTGCCGCAGCCGCCCTCATGTCCGGTGTTGAGCGCGGCGAGCAGGTCCAGCACCTCGGGACCGCGCACCTCGCCGACCACCAGGCGGTCGGGGCGCATCCGCAGCGCCTGCCGGACGAGGTCCCGCAACGTCACGGTGCCGACGCCCTCTTGATTGGCGGGCCGGGTCTCCAGCCGCACCACATGCGGGTGTTCGGGGCGCAGTTCCGCCGAGTCCTCGGCGAGCACGATCCGTTCGCCTGCGCCGACCAGTCCGAGTAGCGTGCTCAGCAGCGTTGTCTTGCCGCAACCCGTCCCACCACTGACCAGAAACGACAACCGAGCGTCGACCACCGCCCGCAGCAGCCGCGCCACCTCACCGTCCACGCTGCCCGCCTCGACCAGTTCGGCAAGGGTGAAGGCCCGGGTCCGCACCACCCGCAGGGACAGGCACGGCGCGCCGATCGCGACGGGTGGCAGCACCGCGTGCAGCCGGGTGCCGTCCGGAAGCCGGGCGTCGACCCAGGGGCGGGCGTCATCCAGGCGGCGGCCAGCGGCCGTCGCCAGACGCTGTGCGAGCTTGCGGACGGCCGCGGCGTCGCGGAAGCGGATACCGGTCCGCTCCAGGCCCGAGCCGCGGTCCACCCACACCTCGTCCGGTCCGTTGACCAGGACGTCGGTCACCCCGGGTTCAGCCAGCAGCGGCTCAAGCAACCCGGCTCCGACCATCTCCGAGCGCAGTGCCCTGACCACGCCGAGCACGGCGGTGTCGCCGAGCAGCCGCCCTTGGGCGCGCAGCGCGGCGGCGACCGCCGACGCGGTGGGCTCGCTCCCGGTCTCGGCCAGCGTGAGCCGTACCGCGTCGAGCAGCGCCGCACGGTCGGCGGGGCCAGTGCGCTGGCGCCGGGTGTCGACGGCGTTCATACGGCAACACTCCCGCCGCTGGGCAGTGCCTCGGCGAGGAACGCCGTACAGAACCTGGCGAGCGGTCCGCGGCCGTTGCCGCCGGGTGGTTTGCCACCGTTGACGGCCTCCAACAGGCCGTTCTCCGGCGGCAGTTCACCAGCCAGCCGCAGCCCCAGCAGCCGGGCGATCTCATGGTCGTCAAGGCCGGAGGGGTAGGGGCCGCGGGCCACCACCCGCAGGTCGGGCAGGATCATGCCGATTCTGGACGCCACCCGGTCCGCCGCCGCGACGGCCCGCAACTCGGCGGGGACGACGAGCAGTCCGATGTCGGTCTGGGACAGCGCCTCTACCACGCTGTCGTCCACCCGGCGCGGTAGGTCCACCACGACCACCCCACCGCGCCGCCGGGCGGCACCAAGGACCGAGCGCATCGCCTCCGGAGTGATGACCACGGAATCGCCACGGTCCCAACTCAGGACACTGAGATCGTGCAGTCGGGGCAGGGACTCCTCCAACGCGCCGCTGCTGACCCGGCCCTGGGACTCGGCGAGGTCGGGCCAGCGCAGGCCCGCGGAGCGCTCGCCGCCAAGCAGTACGTCCAGTCCGCCGCCGAGTGGATCGCCGTCGATCAGCATCGTGCGGCGGCCACCGCGCGCCGCGGTGACGGCGAGCGCGCAGGCCAGGGTGCTGGCCCCGGCGCCGCCTCTGCCACCGACCACGCCGATGGTCAGTGCCGGTTCCCCGACGCCCTCCGCGGCGTCGGCGATCCGGTCGACAAGCCAGGCCTCGGCGTCGGGCAGGAACAGCACATGGTCGGCGCCGATGCCCACGGCGCGGCGCCACACGTCCTGGTCATCGAGGTCGCGTCCGATCAGCAGGACGCCGGAACGGCGCTGCACGCCCCTCAGGGCCGCCGAGCGGTCGTCGCCGACCAGGACCAACGGCGCTGCCTCCCAACTGCCCGGGCTGGTCGGCGGGCCGTAGCTGACCACCGGCTCCACTCCCGCGGCGGCGCACAGCCTCAGCAGGTCGTCCAGCAGGTCCTCGTCCTCGGTGACGATCAGGGGGACGCCTGCTCTGGGAGCCCGGGGGATGCGGCTCGGCCGAGGTTCCGCCCCGGCGCGGCCGATCCGGACGCCCCGGTTTCGGCGCTCCTCCGCCGCCGGTTCCGCCTCCGGCTCCCGCGCGCCGTCAGGCCCCGGGTCCCGGCCACCGCTGCCCCGGCCCTGCGGTGCGGCGCCCGGACCCGGCACCGGCAGCTCGCCGCTCGGGGCTGCGTCTCCTTGGCCAAGGCCGCCCGATGTCAGACCCGAGGCCTGCGTGGCCGCAGCCGAGCTTCCGTCTCCCGGGACTCGGTCGCGCGACCCCGGATCAAAGCCCCCGTCCTCCACTTCGCCGCCCGGGCCTCCGTCTGCTGGACCGCGGCCACATGGCACCGGTGCCGAATCCACGTTCGCTGAGCGCCCGGCTGGGCCCGTGCCCAGCTGGCCGCGGGTCGCCAGGCCCGGCTCCTCGGCCGACACTCCGTCTCCCCGGCCTGGGCCACGTACTGTGCCCCAGCCTTCCTGCCCTCCGGCCGCGTCCCTGCCCCCACCGGGTGCCGGATCCGTGCCCCGGTCCGCCGCCCCGCCCGGGCCCGCGTCGGCACGGAACCAGCCACGCGACACCTTGCCCGAGCGGGCCTCCTCCGGCTCCCCTACCTCCCAGCCCCACCTGGGCCGTGCTCCAGCGGAACCCAGAGCCTCCGGCCCGGCACCCGGTCCACCGAACTCAGCGCCCCGCCCACGCGACCCAACGCTGGGGCCCAACTCCCCACTCAGGCCCCCCGTTTCGCGGAACGAGCCACCCGGCACCGCCCCCACGTCCGGCTCCTTCGGCCTCGCGACGGGGCCAGCGGCATCCACACGCCGTGCCCACGACGGCACCGCACCGGAACCAGGATCGTCCGGCCCGCCAACCCGACCGCGCAGCACCGCACCCGAACCCGGCCCCTCCAGAGCGCCGCCCAGGCCGCTCGGCACCGCATCCCACCCCGGTCGCTCTGGCCTCCCTTCCAACCGCCACGTCTCCCGGGGCTGGCTCTGGGAGCCCTCGGGGCCGGAGTGCATTTCGTTCGCCGTTTGGCCCGGCTGTCCAGTCCGTCCGTTCCTGCCGGGCCGTTCTGGAGTGCCCGGTGAGATGGATTCGGTCATGGCCCCCTCACTTCCCTCGCTGATACCGCGTACCTCGCGGGCCTTCTTGCCTCGCGGTTCTTCACGGTGGAGGAAGACCAGGAATCGAGTGGATCTTGGTCAAAAACAGGGGATAACTCGACGGTTGTGGATAACTCCGCCACTCACACGGGTGACTTCTCGGCGATAGCGCAACGATTACGTACGGTCACGCGTCGTACGTGTCACCAAGCGGGAAGGGGCAAGGAAATGATCATGAAAAAGATGGCGGCACAACCGGCCACGGGGTACGAAATGTGTCCGGACATGCGACGACCCCCGCCGGGGGGGAGAGCGGGGGTCGTCCCCACGGCCGACTCGGGGGGGGAGGAGCCGGACCGGGTTAGCACGGTCGCGAACGATCCGTGACTTCCATGGTGTACCCGAAGGCCTTCTCAGGCAAACCCACGCGCCTGAGCTTACGCCGAATGGTGGGTGCCTATGCTCGTCTCCGTGGAAAACCACTCCTTGCCGCGAACAGCCGCCTTCTTCGACCTCGACAAGACGGTCATCGCGAAGTCGAGCACTCTGGCCTTCAGCAAGTCCTTCTATCAAGGCGGACTGATCAACCGCCGGGCCGTGCTGCGCACTGCTTATGCCCAGTTCGTCTATCTACTCGGCGGTGCTGACCACGATCAAATGGAACGCATGCGGGAGTATCTGTCGGCGCTCTGCCGGGGCTGGAACGTCCAGCAGGTCCGGGAGATCGTCGCGGAGACCCTGCACGACCTGATCGATCCGCTGATCTACGACGAGGCCGCCTCACTGATCGAGGAGCACCACGCCGCCGGTCGCGACGTGGTCATCGTCAGCACCTCGGGCGCCGAGGTCGTGGAGCCGATCGGCGCGATCCTCGGGGCTGATCACGTGGTCGCCACCCGGATGGTGGTCGAGGACGGCCGCTACACCGGGGAGATCGAGTACTACGCCTACGCCGACACGAAGGCGAAGGCGATCGCCGAGCTGGCCGAGAACGAGGGATACGACCTCTCCCGCTGCTACGCGTACAGCGACTCGGCGACCGACATTCCGATGCTGGAGTCGGTGGGACATCCGTACGCGGTCAACCCGGACCGTGCGCTGCGCCGCGAGGCGATCGCGCGGGAATGGCCGGTGCTGACGTTCAGCCGACCGGTTCGGCTGCGTCAGCGCATTCCGTCGATGCCGAGCCGTCCGGTGCTCGCGGCGGCCGCCGCGGTGGCAGCCGTCGCCACGGCGGGTCTCGTCTGGTACGCGTCGCGTCGCCGTCGACCAGTAATGTCCTAAGACGCGCCATTAGTTGTTGATTGAGGCTAAAAGTAAAAGAACTGCGGCCAGGGGTTCCGCTTGCTGGTGGCGCGGAGTAGAAAGGAATTGACGGCCCGCGAGACCACGGATATCCGAGAGGAACCCCGTTGTATCAGGCCCCACGGACCGAAGCACGCACGTCGGGCACCCACGCGAAGCCAGCCCGCTGACCGGGCCAGCAGCACCAGGTGACGGGCGAAGTTCCCGACCTGATGGGCCAAGAGAGTGCACGCATGGTCACCCGGCGGACGTGCCAGCGGTGGCACCTGCGGGTGCCACCGCACATTTTTGCCCGCACGTACCGCGAGCGGCGCCGCAACCCGGCCTTCGGCCGCGCGTGATTGCCGTGCGGCGGATCGGCCGGGTCGCGCAGCGCCTGCGGCCGAAGCGGGTGCGTGCGCCGCCCGAACGGCGACGTCCGCCAGCGGGTCATAGCGGTGACGGTGGCGTGCGCCCGTAGCCGTAGCCCCCGCGAAGCCACTGCCCCGCCCCGACACGAGCCCCCACCCGGGCGCGCCCCGACCCGCCAAACCCCGCCACGAACCCGCGAACCCCACGCCACAACACCCCCCGCCGCGCCCCCCCCCCGAACCCCCCGCCGCGAAGCCCGCCGCAACGCCCCCGCCGGAGGCGCCCCTCAGGCCGCTCCGCGTTGGAGCGCCTCGCACACAGCGGTGCTTTCCCGCACCCCGAGCCGTACCGCCTCCGCGCAGTGCGCGATCCACTGGGCCATGCCCTGCGGCGTCCCTGACATGTACCCCTCCAGAGCCTTGAGGTACTCGGCGCGGCCGAGTTCCGCGTGGCCCACCTCCGCCGGGCAGATCGACTTCGGGTCGAGCCCGCTGCCCACCAGGACGATGCGCTGTGCCGCCCGCGCCACCGGGCCGTTGAAGGAGCCGAACGGGCGCAGCGCCAGCAGCTCGCCGTGCACCACGGCGGCGACCACCAGCGCGGGCGCCGAGCTTCCGGCCAGCAATAGCCCGGCCAGCCCTTCCAGCCGCGCCGCGACCTCCGCCGCATCGGGGAGCGGCAGTTCGGCCCACTGCTCATCGGCCACCGACTCACCCGCCCGGCGCGGCCGCCCCACGGTGTCGTCCGGTGCCACACCGCCCGCCGCGACCAGGTGCAGCCGCGCCAGCGCCTGCAGCGGTGACTGCCGCCAGACACTGAGGAGTTGACCGGACTCGGCGGTCAACCGCAGCGCCGCGCCCACCATGCGGGCCTGCTCGTCGGCCCCGAAGTCGCTGCGTCGACGCACCTCTTCCAACGGCCAGTCGGCCCCGGACAACGCGGCGGAAGCCCGCGCTCCGCGCAGTGCCGCCTCCGAGGTGATCTCGTTCGAGCGGCGGCGCATCACCCGGTGCCCGTAGACCCGGTCCACGGCCTGGCGCACCGAGTCCACCGAGTCGGCCACCCCGGGCAACGTGCCCAGTACGGCAAGCGGATCGGAGGACGCCGGGGATTCGGGGGCCGCCCCCCGGGAGAACGCAGTCATGGATACGACCCTACGCACCCATGGCCGCGTACCCCTCGTTGGAGTGGTGTTCTTCACTTCAGTGAGGGGCGGTGAGCGGACCGACCACTATCTTGTTGAACATGAAGATCGCTTTCGTTGGAAAGGGCGGGAGCGGCAAGACCACGCTCTCCTCCCTGTTCATCCGACACCTCGCCGCCGCCGGGCTCCCGGTCATCGCGGTGGACGCGGACATCAACCAGCACCTCGGCCCGGCCCTGGGCCTGGACGAAGCGGAGGCCGCCGCGCTACCGGCGCTGGGCGCCCATCTGCCGGAGATCAAGGAGTACCTGCGGGGCGCCAATCCGCGGATCGCCTCGGCCGAGACCATGATCAAGACCACCCCGCCCGGGCACGGCTCACGGCTGTTGCGGGTGACAGCGGAGAACCCGGTCTACGCGGCGTGCGCCCGGACCGTGGAACTCGACGGCGGTACGGTGCGGTTGATGGCGACCGGCCCGTTCAACGAGTCGGACCTGGGCGTCGCCTGCTACCACTCAAAGGTCGGCGCGGTCGAACTCTGCCTGAACCACCTGGTGGACGGGCGCGACGAGTACGTCGTGGTCGACATGACGGCGGGCAGCGACTCCTTCGCCTCGGGCATGTTCACCCGCTTCGACATGACGTTCCTGGTGGCCGAGCCGACCCGCAAGGGGGTCGCCGTGTACCGCCAGTACAAGGAGTACGCACGGGACTTTGAAGTGAACCTGCGCGTGGTGGGCAACAAGGTGCAAAGCCAGGACGACATCTCTTTCCTGCGCGACGAGGTGGGTGACGACCTGTTCACCACCGTCGGCCACTCCGACTGGGTGCGCGCGATGGAGAAGGGCCGCCCACCGCGGTTCGAGCTGCTGGAGCCGCCCAACCGCCAGGCGCTGCAGGCGCTTCACGAGGTCGCGGACGCCTCCTACGAGCGGCGGGACTGGCAGCGGTACACCCGTCAGATGGTGCAGTTCCACCTGAAGAACGCGGAGAGTTGGGGCAACGAGAAGACCGGCGCCGACCTCGCCGCGCAGGTCGATCCGTCCTTCGTGCTGAGCGAGGACGCGCTCGCCGCGCGGCCGCTGCCGGAGTACGCCGGGGTGGCTGGCGGCACCTGAGGCGGAGGGGCGCCCGCGAAGCAATCGACTAGCCATATCGCGGGCGCCTTTTCAAGGACTCCCGACCCACTTCACCCGATAGGGGCAAATACGGTCGGTCCGGCCTGTTCGCCCTTCCCAGGGGCGTTGAGCGTCCATTACTCTCCATTTACCGATCCTTGAAATAACGGAGTCACACACTCCGCGACCGACGCTCTGCCGGCCCGCTGGAGACCCAGATGCCCGAACCGCACGCCTACTCCCCCTGGACGCCCTGGCACCACCACCGCTGCACTCATCCACGGTCCGCCCCGCATGGAAGGAGTCAACTCCTCGGCGGCGTAAGGGCGTTCCAGAGCCACACGGCACCGCTGGTGCGGGACGAGCTGGCCCGGCTCGCCCGTGAAGGGCAGCGCCCCACCCACACCTTCCTGACCTGCGCGGACTCCCGCCTGGTCACCAGCATGATCACCGCAAGCGGCCCCGGGGACCTGTTCACCGTGCGCAACGTCGGCAACCTGGTCCCACCGCCAGGCGCCGAGGGAGCGTGCGACTCGGTGGCCGCCGCCATCGAGTACGCCGTGGAGGTGCTACGGGTCGACTCCATCACGGTCTGCGGCCACTCCGGCTGCGGAGCGATGCAGGCGCTGCTCGCATCGGCCACCACCGGGGCGGCAGCAGAGGCCGACCAACCAGCCAGCGCGCAGACCCCGTTGGCCCGCTGGCTGCGGCACGGGCGGCCGAGCCTGGACCGCCTCACGTCGGTCCGGTATGAACCGCTCGCCGACCGGGCGGTGGCCGACGAGGTGGAACGGCTCTGCCTCGTCAACATCACACAGCAGTTGGATCACCTGATCGCGCACAGTTGCGTGGCACGACATGCAGAGGAGGGAAGACTGAAGCTGTACGGGATGTACTTCCATGTCGGCGAGGCCCAGGCGTACCTGCTCGACAGCGGGTCGGGCGTCTTCCACGCCGTACGCCCCGAAGCGCGCCCACACACCGCACAGGTCTAAACCAATATCCGGCAGGTAACCCTTGTCAGCGCGCTTGTGGGCTGATGAGCTATGCGAAGGGACACATGGGGCATCCCCCCAGGGACATCCTGCGGCCAAGCGGATAAAGGGAGATGGGCGTGAGCAGCAACGAGAGCCTGGCCAACCTGTTGAAGGAGGAGCGGCGTTTCGCGCCTCCGGCGGAGTTGGCGGCGGCCGCGAATGTCACCGCTGAGGCCTACAAGAAGGCGGCGGCGGACCGGCTGGAGTTCTGGGCCACCCAGGCCCGTCGGCTGACCTGGGACATCGCGCCCACCGAGACACTGGACTGGTCGAACCCGCCGTTCGCCAAGTGGTTCGCGGACGGCAAGCTGAACGTGGCGTACAACTGCGTCGACCGGCATGTCGAGGCCGGGCACGGCGACCGGGTCGCGCTGCACTTCGAGGGCGAGCCCGGCGACGGCCGCACCGTCAGCTACGCCGAGCTGAAGGACGAGGTGTGCCGAGCGGCCAACGCGCTGATCGAACTCGGTGTCAAGGCGGGCGACCGGGTAGCCATCTACCTGCCGATGATCCCCGAGGCGGTCATCGCGATGCTGGCCTGCGCCCGTATCGGCGCCCCCCATTCAGTGGTCTTCGGCGGCTTCTCCGCCGACGCGCTGGCCACCCGTATCGCGGACGCCGACGCGCGCGTGGTCATCACCGCCGACGGCGGCTACCGGCGCGGCAAGCCCTCGGCGCTCAAGCCCGCCGTGGACGAGGCACTGACCCGGCCCGGCACCGAGAAGGTGCGCAACGTCCTGGTCGTCCGCCGCACCGGCCAGGAGACCGCGTGGACCGAGGGCCGCGACCTGTGGTGGCACGACCTCGTGCCACGGCAGTCGGAGCAGCACACCCCGCAGGCGTTCGACGCGGAGCACCCGCTGTTCATCCTGTACACCTCCGGCACCACCGGAAAGCCGAAGGGCATCCTGCACACCACGGGCGGCTATCTGACCCAGACGTCCTACACCGTGCACGCCGTCTTCGACCTGAAGCCGGAGACCGACGTCTTCTGGTGCACAGCGGACGTCGGCTGGGTCACCGGCCACTCGTACATCGTGTACGGACCGCTGTCCAACGGCGCCACCCAGGTCCTCTACGAAGGCACCCCGGACACTCCGCACCAGGGCCGCTGGTGGGAGATCATCCAGAAGTACCGCGTCTCGATCCTCTACACCGCCCCCACCGCGATCCGCACCTGTATGAAGTGGGGCGAGGACATCCCGGCCAAGTTCGACCTGTCCAGCCTGCGGCTGCTGGGTTCGGTGGGCGAGCCGATCAACCCCGAGGCATGGGTCTGGTACCGCAAGTACATCGGCGCCGACCGCACCCCCATCGTGGACACCTGGTGGCAGACGGAGACCGGCGCCATCATGATCAGCCCGCTGCCGGGCGTCACCACCACCAAGCCCGGTTCCGCGCAGCACCCGTTGCCTGGCGTCGCCGCCACCGTGATCGACGACGAGGGCAACGAGGTGCCCAACGGCTCCGGCGGCTACCTGGTGCTCACCGAGCCGTGGCCGTCGATGCTGCGCACCATCTGGGGTGATGAACAGCGCTACCTCGACACGTACTGGTCGCGGTTCGAGAACCGGTACTTCGCGGGCGACGGCGCCAAGAAGGACGAGGACGGCGACATCTGGCTGCTGGGCCGGGTGGACGACGTCATGCTGGTCTCCGGGCACAACATCTCGACCACCGAGGTCGAGTCCGCCCTGGTCTCCCACCCCAAGGTGGCCGAGGCGGCGGTGGTCGGCGCCGCCGACCCCACCACCGGTCAGGCCATCGCCGCGTTCGTCATCCTGCGCGGTTCCGCCACCGAGGAGGAGGGCCTGATCGAGGAGCTGCGCGCCCATGTCGCCAGGGAACTGGGCCCGATCGCCAAGCCCAAGCGGATCCTGGCGGTCGCGGAGCTGCCCAAGACCCGCTCCGGCAAGATCATGCGCCGACTGCTGCGCGACGTGGCGGAGAACCGGCAACTCGGTGATGTCACCACGCTCACCGACAGCACCGTGATGGAGCTGATCCAGTCCAAGCTCCCGGCCGCGCCCAGCGAGGACTGAGCCCGCCGAAGGACCACACACGCCATGAGGGGCGCCCGGCAACATGCCGGGCGCCCCTCGTGCACTTACTGTAACGATCAGCGGCCAACCCGTTCGAGGTCACGCGGTAAAGTGGCTGATGCGTCAAGAAAGCGCAAAATTTTCGGGTGTGCCGGGAAGTCTGGTCGGCGGATGCGACAGCCGTATCCAGCCACCGAGCCAGACCGGAGGACATCTCGTGACCCAGCCACGCCGCCGTTCCGTCTTCCTCGGCCGCCTGCCACTGCCCGAGCGGAACTACGTGGCGGACGCGCTGCGCACCGAGACCGTCGGCGGTGTGCTGCTGCTGGTAGCCGCCGTGGTGGCGCTGATCCTGGCCAACACCCCGGCGAATAGCGGCTATGTGGCCCTGCGGGACTTCCAGTTGGGACCGGCCGGGCTGCACCTCAACCTGTCCGTGGCCGACTGGGCCAAGGACGGCCTGCTCACGGTTTTCTTCTTCGTGGCCGGCATCGAGCTGAAACGTGAACTGGTCGCGGGTGAACTGCGCTCCCCGTCGGCCGCCGCGCTTCCGGTGGTCGCCGCCGTGTGCGGCATGGCACTGCCCGCGCTGGTGTACGCCACGGTGAGCCTGAGCGGCGGCGGCGACATCCGCGGTTGGGCGGTGCCCACGGCCACCGACATCGCCTTCGCACTCGCCGTGCTGGCGGTGATCGGCACCTCCCTGCCGTCCGCGCTACGGGCGTTCCTGCTCACCCTCGCGGTGGTGGACGACCTCTTCGCCATCCTGATCATCGCGGTCTTCTACAGCGCCAGGATCGACTTTCCGGCGCTCGGCCTCGCCGTGCTCGGCCTGTTCGTCTTCTGGCTACTGCTGCGCAGGCGGGTCCACGGCTGGTACGTCTACGTACCGCTGGCCCTGGTCATCTGGGCGCTGATGCACGTCAGCGGGGTGCACTCCACCATCGCGGGCGTGGCCATGGGACTGATGCTGCGCTGCGCCAAGGACGCCGGAGAAGACGTTTCTCCGGCCGAGCGCATCGAGCATGTGGTGCGTCCGCTCTCCGCCGGGATCGCGGTTCCGCTGTTCGCGCTGTTCGCCGCCGGGGTCCCGCTCTCCGGTGGCGCGATGCGGGGCGTCTTCACCAACCCCGAGACGCTCGGCGTGGTCCTCGGCCTGTTCCTGGGCAAGGCGGCCGGGGTCTTCGGCGGTGCCTGGTTCGCCGCCCGGTTCACCAGGGCGGAGCTCAACCCGGAACTGGCCTGGGCGGACGTGGGCGCCGTCGCGTGCCTGGGCGGCATCGGGTTCACCGTCTCACTGCTGATCGGCGAACTGGCCTTCGCCGGCAGTCCGGTGCTCGCCGGGGAGGTCAAAGCGGCGGTGCTGCTCGGCTCGCTGATTTCCGCGGTGGTCGCGGCAGCGCTGCTGAAGCTGCGCAACCGCAAGTACCGCGCGCTGTGCGACGAGGAGGAGCGCGACGACGACCACGACGGCATCCCCGACGTCTACGAGAAGGACGACCCCGAGTACCACCTGCGGATGGCCGCCATCTTCGAGGCGAAGGCTGCGGAGCACCGCAGACTCGCAGAACTGGCCCGCAGCGGAACTAACGGGGACCATGGTTCAACATGAATCCGGCATGATCGAACGTGACGGAGCACCGATCCACTACCGGACACGAACCGAATACGACGGAGGACGCGATGAGCGCAGTCGAACGGACCGATGAGCGGAGCCTCGGCCAACTGGTCGCGACGGCCACGGCCGAGTTGTCCGCACTCGTCCACGACGAGATCGCGCTCGCCAAGGCAGAACTGCGGGAGGACGCCAAGCGCGCTGGCATCGGCGGCGGCGCGATCGCCGGAGCGGGGGTCTTCGCGCTCTTCGCGTTGCCGGTGCTGAGCTTCGCGGCCGCGTACGGCATCCACAACCTCGGTCTGGGGCTCGCCTGGTCGTTCCTGATCGTGGGCGCCGCGTACCTGGTCCTCGCGGCGGTGTTGGGCGTCTTCGCACGGTCGAAGTTCAAGAAGGTCAAGCCGCCGGAGCGGTCGATCGCCTCCGCCAAGGAGACCGCCGCCGTGCTCCAGGGCGTCAAGCCGCATCCCCGCTCCCCCGCCGACCAGACGTCGTCGGGCCAAATGTGACAGTCTCTCGGACATGACGGTCGCTGACTCAACAGGTGTGCGCCTCGACGGCCCCTGGACCCACCGGGACGTCGCCGCCAACGGCGCCCGGTTCCATATCGCCGAGATCGGCGACGGCCCGCTGGTCTTGCTGCTGCACGGCTTCCCGCAGTTCTGGTGGGCCTGGCGGCGCCAGCTCACCGCGCTGGCCGACGCGGGGTTCCGGGCGGTCGCGATGGACCTGCGCGGCGTCGGCGGCAGCGACCGCACCCCGCGCGGTTACGACCCGGGCAACCTGGCGCTGGACGTCACCGGTGTGATCCGCTCGCTCGGCGAGCCGGACGCCGCGCTCGTCGGCCATGACCTGGGCGGCTATCTGGCCTGGACGGCCGCGGTGATGCGCCCGAAGCTGGTGCGCAGGCTGGCGGTCTGCTCGATGCCGCATCCACGGCGCTGGCGCTCCGCGATGCTGGCGGACTTCCGGCAGACCGCCGACAGCTCCTACATCTGGGGCTTCCAACGGCCCTGGCTGCCCGAGCGCCAGCTGGTCGCGGATGACGCGGCGCTGGTCGGACGGCTGATCCGGGAGTGGTCCGGGCCGCGGCTACCGGACGACGAGGCCGTGGAAACGTATCAGCGGGCGATGCGGATCCCGTCCACCGCGCACTGCTCGATCGAGCCCTACCGCTGGCTGGTGCGGTCGATGGCGCGGCCGGACGGGGTGCAGTTCTACCGGCGGATGAAGCGGCCGGTGCGGGTGCCGACGCTGCATCTGCACGGCTCGCTGGACCCGGTGCTGCGCACCCGCAGCGCGGCGGGGTCCGGGGAGTACGTGGAGGCGCCGTACCGCTGGCGGCTGTTCGACGGGCTCGGGCACTTCCCGCACGAGGAGGACCCGGTGGCGTTCTCCACCGAGTTGATCAACTGGCTGAAGGACCCCGAACCGGACAGGTGACGCACCGGACGGGTGATGCGCCAGAGTCCACTGGAGTCCTACTTTCTGACGATCGGCCAAATGCCGGGCGCATAGACCAATTGGGCGAGCACGGAGTGGTTACCGACCTTGCGGCGCGGGCACGTAGCTCGGTATGGGCTGGACGCACGACTACCGTGACGTATCACGCGACCACCGCGACACCACCGCTACGGGCCGCTCGGCGCCCACGGCGGCGCTGCGCCACCGGGCACAACTGTTGCCGCTGCCACGCATCCTGGGCCGCCGCGCCCGGTGGGTGGGCGCCCGGCTGCGCCATTCCGCGCGCAGTTGACGGCGGCACACCGCCTGAACACCGACAACCGCCAGATACCGGACCGCCTTCAGGCCCGAGACCGACCCCTACCCGCGGCCGAAAACAGACGGCTACAGGGCGCACTCCTGCGTGCCCACCGCCCGTACCGCGCCGCGGCCCGCGGTGACGTCCTGGGCCACCTCGTGTGCCGTCAGGGCGTACCCGGTCGAGTCGTCGTCAAGTGACTTGGCGAAGACCACCCCGTAGACCTTGCCGTCCGGAGTGAGCAGCGGGCCACCGGAGTTGCCCTGCCGCACCTCGGTGTAGAGCGAGTACACATCGCGGCTGACGCTGCCGCGCCGGTAGATGTCCGGCCCGTGCGCCTGGATACGGGCCCGCACCCGGGCGGCGCGCACGTCGTAGCCGCCGTTCTCCGGGAAACCGGCGACGATGGCGCCGTCGCCGCTGTGCCCCGAGTGGTTGACGAAGTCCAAGGCGGGCGCGTCAAGTGACGGAACGTCGAGTACCGCGATGTCGCGCTGCCAGTCGTAGAGCACCACCCTGGCGTCGTACTGCCTGCCCTGACCTCCGATCTGCACCGTCGGGTCCTTCACCCCGCCCACCACATGCGCGTTGGTCATCACCCGGTGCGAGGCGAAGACGAAGCCCGAGCCCTCCAGCACCTTGCCGCAACTCGGCGCCGTACCAACGACCTTGACGATGCTGCGCTCCGCGGTGGTCGCCGTGGCGCTGGAGGCCAGCTTCGGGTCGGGCGGACGCACAGAGGTGATCGGCTCGCTGGAGAACGGCGTGAAGACCTGCGGGAAGCCGTTCTGGGCGAGCACCGAGGAGAAGTCCGCGAACCACATGTCGGCGCGCTGCGGGATCAGCCGCGACACACCGGTGAGGACCTTGGAGGCCCGCACCTCACGGCCGATGGTGGGCAGCGCGGTACCGGCCAGCGCCGAGCCGATCAGCCAGGCGACCAGCAGCATCGCCAGCACGTTCACCAGCGCGCCGCCGGTCGCGTCGACGGCCCGCGCGGGCGACCAGGTGATGTGCGTTCTCAGCCGGTTGCCCAGATGAGTGGTGAACGCCTGTCCCACGGAGGCGCAGACGATCACCACGGCGACGGCGGCGATCGCGCCGAACGTGCCCGGTGGGGCGTTGCCCGTCGCCTGGTCCCAGACCAGCGGGAGGACGTAGACGGCGATCAGCCCGCCACCGAGGAAGCCGAGCACGGAGAGGATGCCGACCACGAATCCCTGCCGGTAGCCGACAACGGCGAACCACACGGCGGCCAGCAGCAGCAGGATATCCAGCGCGTTCACCGGGATACCGTCTCACGCGTGGGCGCTGAGCGGGACTTCCCTGGCGCGGTCCCACGGCTGTTCCCACCCGGAGAAGTGCAGGATGCGGTCGATCAATCCGGCCGTGAACCCCCAGACCAGGACATCCGACACCAGGAACGCGGGGCCGCGGAAGCCGCTCGGATGCGTGACGGTCCGCCTGTTCGCCGGATCCACCAGATCGGCCAGCGGAACGCTGAACACCCGCGCGGTCTCCGCCGGATCCACCGGCCGCACCGGAGAGGGCTCCCGCCACCAGCCGAGCACCGGTGTCACCACGAAACCGCTCACCGGGATGTACAGCCGCGGCAGGACGCCGAAGATCTGCACGCCGAGCGGGTCAAGGCCGGTCTCCTCCTGCGCCTCGCGCAGCGCGGCGCGCAGCGGACCGTCGCCTTCCGGGTCGCCGTCCACCGGATCGACGGCGCCACCGGGGAAGGACGGCTGCCCGGCGTGCGAACGCAACTGCCGGGCGCGCTCCATCAACAGCAGCTCGGGACCGCGCTCCCCCTCGCCGAACAGGACCAGCACCGCGGAGGGCCTACCGCCCGAGGCGGGCGGCAGGAAGCGGCTCAACTGCTCCGGCCGTATGCTCGGCGCCATCTTCGCCATCGGAGCGAGCCAGTCCGGCAGTTCGCTCAGCGACACCTCCGGCGCATCCGTCATTCCGCCCCCAGCGCGGGCGCGGGCTTGCCGGGGAAGTCCGGCGGCGGTTTGAGGCGCTGTCCCGGCCCGCCGCCCAACTCGTACTTGAGCAGCTTGGCGGCCTTGGCCGGATCCGTCTCACCCTCGCCGTACGAGGGGCACAGCGGCGCGATCGGGCAGGCGCCGCAGGCGGGGCGGCGCGAGTGGCAGACGCGACGGCCGTGGAAGATCAACCGGTGCGAGAGCATGGTCCACTCGCTCTTGGGAAACAGCGAGCCGACCTCCTCCTCGATCTTCACCGGGTCCTCGGAAGTCGTCCAGCCGAAGCGGCGGGCCAGCCGACCGAAGTGCGTGTCGACCGTTATCCCAGGGACGCCGAACGCGTTGCCCAGAACGACGTTCGCCGTCTTCCGCCCCACCCCGGGCAGGGTGACCAGGTCCTCCAGCCTGTTGGGCACCTCACCACCGAAGCGGTCGCGGATGGCCGCCGACAGGCCCAGGCACGACTTGGCCTTCGCCCGGAAGAACCCGGTCGGCCGCAGCAACTGCTCCAGCTCCTCGGGGTCGGCCGCCGCCATCGCCTCCGGCGTCGGGTACTTGGCGAACAGCGCGGGCGTCGTCTGGTTGACGCGCAGGTCCGTGGTCTGCGCGGACAGGACGGTGGCGATCAGCAGCTGGAAGGGGTTCTCGAAGTCCAGCTCGGGGTGGGCGTACGGGTACGCCTCGGCGAGCTCGCGGTTGATACGCCGGGCACGCCGCACCAACGCGACCCGAGACTCCGGCTTGGCGGGGGCCGCCTTGGCGGGGGGCTTCTTCGCCGCCGTCGTTTTGGCCGTGGCCTTGGCGGGGGCCGCCTTGGTGGGGGCCGCCTTGGTGGGGGCCGCCTTGGTGGGGGCGGGCTTGGTGGGGGGCTTCTTCGCCGCCGCCGTCTTGGCCGTGGCCTTGGTGGGGGGCTTCTTCGCCGCGTTCTTGGCGGTCGCCTTGGCGACCATCTTCGCGGCGGCGTCCTCGGCCGCCTTGGACGTGACCTTGCCGGACCTCCTGGACGCGGCTCTTCCGGACGCCTTGGCTCCGGGCGCGGCCGTACGGGCGGCTTGTTCGCTCACAGCGGAATCGGGGTCCTGGGTCCCCCGTACGGACCCTCCACCCTGCAGCTTCTTGCGCGCACTTGGCGTATCAGGCACCCGGCCAGCCTAAGCCTCAGCACCGACATCCGCCCTTGACCATCACGATTCGCGGCACAATCCGACCCCGAAGGACACCGGCGCGGCACTATAGGTCACACTTGTGATCGATAGCACTGTTTTACCGTCCGGCATTATGGGGACTGGACACGGTCGGTGAAATCAACAAGGAGAGACCTCGTGGACGACGTTCTGCGGCGCGCTCCGCTGTTCGCGGCGCTAGACGATGAGCAGGCCGCTGAGCTGCGCGCCTCCATGACGGAGGTCACCCTCGCGCGCGGTGACTCCCTCTTCCACGAGGGCGATCCGGGCGACCGGCTCTACGTGGTCACCGAGGGCAAGGTGAAGCTGCACCGCACCTCGCCGGACGGCCGGGAGAACATGCTCGCGGTGCTGGGGCCCGCCGAGATGATCGGCGAGCTGTCCCTCTTCGACCCCGGACCGCGCACCGCCACCGCGACCGCGCTGACCGAGGTCAAGCTGCTCGGCCTGGGCCACGGTGACCTCCAGGTGTGGATCAACGCCCGGCCCGAGGTCTCGGTCGCGCTGCTGCGCGCCGTCGCCCGTCGGCTGCGCCGCACCAACGACAACATGTCCGACCTGGTCTTCTCCGACGTGCCCGGCCGGGTGGCCAAGGCGCTCTTGGACCTGTCGCGCCGGTTCGGTGTGCAGTCCGATGAGGGAATCCACGTCGTGCATGACCTGACGCAGGAGGAGCTGGCCCAACTGGTCGGCGCCTCGCGCGAGACGGTCAACAAGGCGCTCGCCGACTTCGCGGGTCGCGGCTGGCTGCGTCTGGAGGCGCGAGCGGTGATCCTGCTGGATGTCGAGCGGCTGGCCAAGCGGTCGCGCTGACGCTTGGTCTTCAGGGGGTTGATGTGCGGGGGCTTCGCCCCCGCCCCCCGGGGTGTGGCTGAGGTTGCGTTATCCCGGGGGCTTCGCCCCCGGACCCCCTGCGGGGCTGCGCCCCTGCCCCGTTGGGCTGCGCGTCGGCTCTCCGTGCGGTGGTGGCCTCTTTGGGGCTGCGCCTCGGCCTTCGTTGGGCTGCGCGTCGGTCTTTCTTGCGGTGCGGCCTGGGTTCCTTGGTGCTGCGCCCCGGCCTTCGTTGGGGCTACGTCCCGCATCCGTTGGGGCCTCGGGCCCTGACCCTGCGCTCTTGGGGCTGCGCGTCACGTGCGCGGTTGGGATGCGTCCCGGCGCCCCGGCGCACACCCCCGCACGCGGTTGCGGCTGCCCTGGCACGTCCGTTGGGGCGTCGGCCCCGCACTGTCGCGGCTTCGGGCCTGCCCCCTGCGGTCCCTCAGATGAGGCCGTGTTCGCGTAGGTAGTCGAGTTGGGCCCGTACGGACAGTTCCGCGGCGGGCCACAGGCTGCGGTCGACGTCCGCGTAGACGTGTGCGACGACCTGCGCGGGCGTGGTGTGGCCCTGTTCCACCGCCGTCTCGACCTGGGCGAGCCGGTGGGCGCGGTGCGCCAGGTAGTACTCGACGGCGCCCCGCGCATCCGACAGCACCGGCCCGTGCCCGGGCAGAATCGTTTCCACCGAGCCGTCAGCGGTGAGCGCCCGCAGGTGGCGCAGCGAGTCCAGGTAGTCGCCGAGACGCCCGTCGGGGTAGGCAACCACGGTCGTGCCGCGTCCGAGCACGGTGTCTCCGGTCAACACCGCGCGGTCCGCAGACAGTTGGAAGCAGAGCGAATCCGCCGTGTGGCCCGGCGTCGGCACCACCCGCAGTTCCAGCCCGCCGGTGGTGATCACGTCACCGGCGGCCAGGCCCTCGTCGCCGAGCCGCAGCGCCGGGTCCAGCGCGCGGACGTTGGTACCGGTCAACTCGGCGAACCGGGCGGCACCCGCGGCGTGGTCGGGATGGCCGTGGGTCAGCAGGGTGAGCGCGACGCGCTTGCCCAGTCGCTCGGCGACGGCCAGCACGTTGCGCAGATGCGCCTCGTCCTGCGGCCCCGGGTCGATCGCCACCGCGAGGTCCGAGTCCGGCTCGGAGACCAGCCAGGTGTTCGTGCCGTCCAGCGTCATGGGGGACGGGTTCGGCGCCAGGACGCACACCGCGCGCGCGGTCGCGGGCCCGCCAACGGAGGGCTGGGGGGCGCCGGGCAGTATCGCGGCGGTCATCACTCGGCTCCTGGGGTGTCGCCCGCGGCGACGTTCTCGGACGGCCGCCTCGGTATGCGTCGGGTGAACTCGTCGTGCCCCGGCCAGCTCAACACGATCTCCTCGCCGTCGAGTTGGGCGCGCGCCAGGACGGGGGTCAGGTCGCGGCTGCCGCAGTCCGCGTGGGCGGCGGCGACCGACCCGTACCGGGTCAGCGGCCGCAGCGTGGCGATGGTCGGCGGCATCATCAGCAACTCGCCCCGGTCGTAGCCGGATGCCGCGTCCCGGGGCAGCAGCCACTCGGTGCGGTCGGCCTCACCGGAGACGTCGCGGGTGCGCTGACCCTCGGGCAGCGCCGCGAGGAAGAACCACGTGTCGTAGCGCCGCTCCTCGAACTCCGGGGTGATCCAGCGTGCCCAGGGCCCCAGCAGGTCGGAACGGAGCACCAGGTCGCGGCGGGCCAGGAACTCGGCGAACGAGGACTCACGCCTGACCAGCGCCTGCCGGTCCGCCTCCCAGTCCTCGCCCGTGGTGTCCGCGACGACCGAGTCGGCGTCCGGCCCGGCGAGCAGCACCCCGGACTCCTCGAACGTCTCCCGTACCGCCGCGCACACGATGGCCTGGGCGGCCGCCGCGGAATCGCCGTCCGGCAGCAGTCCGAGCCGTTCGGCCCACATCTGCGGGGAGGGCCCGGCCCAGCCGACGGGGCGCTCGTCGCGCGGGTCGACACCGCCGCCCGGATACGCGTACGCGCCTCCGGCGAAGGCCATGGAGACGCGTCTGCGCAGCATGTGGACCTGCGGTCCGGCCGCGGAGTCCCGCAACAGCAGGACGGTCGCGGCACGGCGCGGTGGTACGGGCGTGAGCGCGCCGCCCGCGAGGGCACGGATCTGGTCCGGCCAGGTCGACGGGAACCACTGCCCGTTGGTCGTGGTCATGCCGTAACGCTATCGCTCGATGTCCGCTATTTCTCCCCCGCCCGCCCACCCGTTCGCCCTCGGCCTTCACCTGCCGTCGCGCCCTGTCCCGTGGTGCGGGTCGAGGACGCGTCGTCGCGAACAGGATGGGCGTGAGCAACCCGCGTGCGGCTACGGCCGGGCGGCTACTCGACCTCGACCTGGATCTCCACCTCGACCGGCGCGTCGAGCGGCAGCACCGCCACGCCCACCGCGCTGCGGGCGTGCACGCCCTTGTCGCCCAGGACCTCGCCCAGCAGCTCGCTGGCACCGTTGAGCACGCCCGGCTGGCCGGTGAAGTCCGGTGCGGAGGCGACGAAGCCGACCACCTTCACGACCCGCTTGATCCGGTCCAGGTCGCCGATCACCGACTTGACCGCGGCCAGCGCGTTGAGCGCGCAGGTGCGGGCCAGGTCCTTGGCCTCCTCAGCGGTGACCTCCGCGCCCACCTTGCCGGTGGTCGGAAGGGTGCCGTTCACCATCGGAAGCTGGCCCGCGGTGAAGACGTAGTCACCGGACCGGACGGCGGGCTGGTAGGCGGCCAGCGGAGGAACGACGTCCGGAAGCTTCAGGCCGAGCGAGGCGATCTTCTCCTCAACCGCGCTCATCCCTGCTTCTCCCTCTTGAGGTAGGCCACCAGCTGCTCGGTGTTCGGCCCGGGGACGACCTGGACGAGCTCCCACCCGTCCTCGCCCCAGGTGTCCAGGATCTGCTTCGTGGCGTGCACGAGCAGCGGCACAGTCGCGTATTCCCACTTGGTCATGGCTGCGACTGTAATGCCTCAACCCGGCGGCACCGCCGCCAGACCGCCACAAGCCGCCCGGCCCGGTGCGTAGATCCAGAACCGACTGGTTAGGCTCACAAGGGTGAGCGCCCAACACTCAGCCGCGCCGTCGGCGCCCCGGCTCCACATCGTGACGGGCAAGGGCGGGACCGGGAAGACCACGGTCGCCGCCGCCCTCGCGCTCGCCCTCGCGGACGAGGGGAAGCGCACCCTCCTGGTCGAGGTCGAGGGGCGCGGCGGCATCGCCCAACTCTTCGAGACCGAAGCGCTGCCCTACGAGGAGCGCAAGATCGCCGTGGCCCCCGGCGGCGGGGACGTCCACGCGCTGGCGATCGACCCCGAGTTGGCGCTGCTCGACTACCTGGACATGTTCTACAAGCTGGGCCGAGCGGGCCGGGCGCTCAAGAAGCTCGGCGCGATCGACTTCGCGACCACCATCGCCCCCGGCCTGCGGGACGTCCTGCTGACCGGCAAGGCGTGCGAGGCGGTGCGCCGCAAGGGCGCCTCCGGCGGACGGGCCTATGACGCGGTGGTGATGGACGCACCGCCGACCGGCCGGATCACCCGCTTCCTCAACGTCAACGACGAGGTGGCGGGCCTGGCCCGGTTCGGCCCGATATACAACCAGGCGCAGGCCGTCATGAGGGTGCTCAAATCGGCCGAGACCGCGGTGCACCTGGTGACGCTGCTGGAGGAGATGCCGGTCCAGGAGACCGTGGACGGCGTCGCCGAACTGCGCGCCGCCGGGCTGCCGGTGGGGGCCGTGGTGGTCAACATGCTGCGGCCCGCGGTACTGGACGAGGCGGCGGTGCGCATCGCCGCCAGCACTCAGCGGCGCGGTCAGCGTGCGGCGGTGGCCAAGGCGCTGTCGCAGGCAGGCCTCGGCGGCGCGCGCCGCGGCGGGCTGGCGGAACGGCTGGTGGACCCGCTACTGGAGCAGGCGCGCGAGCACGCCGAGCGGGTGGCGCTGGAGCGCCGGGAACGCGCCGAGATCGAGGAGCTGGGCCTGCCGACCTACGAACTGGAACTACTAGGCGACGGCATCGAGGTGGGCGGGCTGTACCGGCTGGCCAACTCGCTGCGGGAGCAAGGAATTTCGGGCACCCAGAGGGAGGGCGGGCGATGAGCTGGCAGACACCGTCGCTCGACATCGATCCGCTGCTCGACGACCGCACGACGCGGATCATCGTGTGCTGCGGGTCGGGCGGGGTGGGCAAGACCACGACGGCCGCGGCGCTGGGGCTGCGCGCGGCCGAGCGCGGCCGAACCGTCGTGGTGCTGACCATCGACCCGGCGCGGCGTCTGGCGCAGTCGATGGGGCTCACCGAGCTGGACAACACACCGCGCCGGGTCGCGGGCATTGACGAGTCCGCGGGCGGTCAACTGCACGCGATGATGCTGGACATGAAGCGGACGTTCGACGACATCGTCGTCCAGCACGCCGATCCGGAGCGCGCCCAAGCGATCTTGGAGAACCCTTTCTACCAGTCGCTTTCCGCCGGTTTCGCGGGCACGCAGGAGTACATGGCCATGGAGAAGCTGGGCCAGCTGCGGGCGCGCGACGAGTGGGACCTGATCATCGTGGACACCCCGCCGAGCCGCTCCGCGCTGGATTTCCTGGACGCTCCCAAGCGGCTCGGCTCGTTCCTCGACGGCAGGTTCATCAAGCTGCTGATGGCCCCGGCGAAGGCGGGCGGGCGTGCCGGGATGAAGTTCCTCAACGTCGGCCTGTCGATGATGACCGGTGCGCTGGACAAGGTGGTCGGCGCGCATCTGCTGCGGGACGTGCAGACGTTCGTGGCGGCGATGGACACGATGTTCGGCGGGTTCCGCAAGCGCGCGGACGCCACCTACCGGCTGCTGCAGGCCCCCGGTACGGCGTTCCTCGTGGTGGCGGCGCCGGAGCGGGACGCGCTGCGCGAGGCCTCGTACTTCGTGGAGCGGCTGGCGGCGGAGAGCATGCCGCTGGCCGGACTGGTGCTCAACCGGGTGCACGTCAGCGGTGCCGCGCGGTTGACGGCGGAACGGGCGCTGGCCGCAGCCGAGGCGTTGGAGGATCTGGCGGCGGAGTGGCCAGGCGCCGGAGATCCGGCGCCAAGTGCCGCCAGTGACACGGAAGTTGGGGATCCGGTGGACTGCCCCGCCGTAGAAAATCTTACCGACGACCGGATTGCCGATCGCGACACAGGGAAAGCTGAGGGCAAGACCTTCACCGACGAGGTTTCGCTCACCGAGCCGGACGGGCTGCCCGCGGAGAGCCTGGCGGCGGGCCTGCTGCGGCTGCACGCGGAGCGGATGCAGGTGGTGGCCCGGGAGAGCCGCACCCGCGACCGTTTCGCCTCAGTGCATCCCGACGTGGCCGTCGCCGAAGTGGCCGCGCTGCCCGGTGACGTACACGACCTGGAGGGGCTACGTGCGGTGGGAGAGCGGCTGGCGAAGGGTCAGCCGGCCGCCGCGTAGTCCTCTTCCACGTCGCCGGTCAGCAGGCCCATGCTGCGCTCGTACTCGTGGCGCGCTGTCTCCAGCAGTCTGCGCCAGGAGGTGACCGTCGGGCGGCGTCGCAGCAGTGCCCTGCGCTCGCGCTCGGTCATCCCACCCCAGACGCCGAACTCCACGCGGTTGTCGAGCGCGTCCGCCAGGCATTCGGTACGCACCGGACATCCCGTGCACACCGCCTTGGCCCTGTTCTGAGCCGCCCCCTGGACGAACAGTTCGTCCGGATCTGTGGTGCGGCACGCGGCCTGCGCGCTCCAGTCGGTAACCCAGCTCATGCTGGCGCCGTCCTCTCCCGAATCGGGGCTCCCCCACGGCGGCAGCGGCATATTCACCGTCGCCAGTTGAGGACGTTACGGAAGGAGGACACGACACAACAGCCCTTTCAGGCCCAATCTTGAATGGCCCGAATGGACTATGCGTGCGCAACAGATCACCCAACGGAGTGAGCGTCTTTCAGAGCCGCTTCAAAGGTGACAACTCTGGGCATAACGGTCAGATTGCCAGGGATATCACTCAAGTCCCCTGGCATATGCCGGAATCAGGACAGTTCTCATCACCCACAAGAGTGATGATGAGAGACAAACGCCGAACTCGCTGGTGTGTCGCCTTCCACAGATTAGGCGAACAGGTGGGCGTACGTCCTCAGAATCGACACGTAGGCTGCTCCTCATGGCCTACAAGCGCTCCGGCGGGGGTCTGGCAACGACCCGGCAAGCCGCCAAGTTCCTCGGTGTCAGTGTGCTGTCCGGGGTGGTGCTGGCAGGCATCGCACTGCCCGCCACCGGCGCCATCGGGCTGTCCGCCAAGGGTACGGTGGCGGACTTCAACGCGCTGCCCGGCGAGCTCAAGCGCCCGCCGCTGAGCCAGGCGACCAAGATCCTGGACGCCAACGGAGGCCTGATCGCCACCGTCTATTCGCGCGACCGCACCTCGGTACCGCTCAGCGACATCAACCCCACCATGCAGCAGGCGATCGTCGCCATCGAGGACTCGCGCTACTGGCAGCACGGCGCGATCGACGTGAAGGGCATTCTGCGCGCGCTCAACACCAACGCGGCGTCCGGAGGCGTCTCCCAGGGCGCCTCCACGCTAACCCAGCAGTACGTCAAGAATGTGTTCATCGAGGAGGCCGGTGACGACCCGGACAAGGTCGCACAGGCCACCCAGCAGACCATCGGCCGCAAGATCAAGGAACTGAAGTACGCGATCCAGGTCGAGAAGGAACTGGGCAAGAAGCAGATCCTGGAGAACTACCTCAACATCACGTTCTTCGGCGAACAGGCGTACGGCATTCAAGCGGCTGCCCAGCGGTACTTCAGCACGGACGCCAAGGATCTGACCCTCGATGAAGCGGCCATGTTGGCCGGAATCGTTCAGTCACCCACCCACTACGACCCGCTCACCTATCCCAAGGAAGCGATCGAGCGCCGGAACACGGTGCTCAAGCGGATGGCCGAGCTCGGCGACATCACCCGGGCACAAGCCACCGAAGCCCAGGCCAAGCCGCTCGGGCTGAAGCCCAGCACCCCGAAGAACGGCTGCATCACCGCGGTCAGCGGCGCGGGCTTCTTCTGCGACTACGTGCGCGAGACGTTCCTGAACAACCCGGTCTTCGGCAAGACCCGGGAAGAGCGCGCCAAGCGCTGGACCACCGGCGGCATGACGATCAAGACCACGCTGGACCCGCAGGCCCAGCAGTCCGTCCAGGCCTCCATCAACAAGCACGTCTACCAGACCGACCAGGTGGCCACCGCCGTGACCCTGGTGCAGCCCGGCACCGGCAAGATCGTGGCGATGGGCCAGTCGCGGCCGTACGGGTTCGGGCAGAACGAGACCCAGATCAACTACAGCGTGGACCAGTCGATGGGCGGCGGCCGGGGCTTCCAGTCCGGTTCGACGTTCAAGCCCATCACAGCCGCGGCGGCGATCGACGGCGGCACCGACCCCAACACCGTCTATCCGTCGCCGTATTCGATGCCCTACCCGAGCCCGGTCAACACCTGCGGCAAGCCCTGGGTCAACACCGACGGCTCGACGCTGTCCAACGAGGACAAGTCCGAGGTCGGGCCGATGAACATGCAGAAGGCCACGGCCCTTTCGGTCAACACCTACTACGTGCAGCTCATCAGCGACATCGGGGTCTGCCCGGTGACGACGATGGCGGGGAAGATGGGCGTGCACCGCGCGGACGGCAACCGGCTCGCCCAGGTGCCGTCGATCACCCTGGGCACCCAGGAGGTCAGCCCGCTGACGATGGCCGCGGCGTACGCCACCTTCGCCAACCACGGCGTCTACTGCACGCCGATCGCGATCGAGTCGATCACGGACGCCAACGGCAAGTCACTGCCGGTGCCGCAGAGTTCGTGCACCCAGGCCATGTCGGACAAGACCGCCGCGACGCTCAACACCCTCCTCAAGGGCGTGGTCGAGGACGGCACCGGCAAGCAGGCGGGGCTCTCCGACCGGGACAGCGCGGGCAAGACCGGTACCACGGACAGCCGTTACGCCGCCTGGTTCGTCGGCTACACCTCGAACATGGCCGGGGCGGTCTGGGTCGGCAGCCCCACGAAGAACCTGTCGATGACCAACATCACCATCGGTGGCGTCTACCACGACAAGGTCTTCGGCGCCGACACCCCCGGTCCGATCTGGAAGGACGCCATGAGCGGCGCCCTGACGGGCACCCCGGCCGGGACGCTGCCCACCGTCCCGCTGGCAAGCAGCAACCCGCCGGGCGGCAACCAGAGCCCCAGCCCGAACCCCGGCAACCCGGGGGGCGACCAAGGGAAGGGCAAGGGGCACGGCCATGGCAACCCGTTCCCATGGCCGACGTTCAGCCTGCCGCCGGGACTGCTGGGCGGCGGCCAGAACGGCGGCAACTGACCGTGGGAGCGGGAGCTGTGGTGTGTTTCACGTGAAACACGCGTTCTAACGGCGTGTGGGGCGCCCCCGGAGTCCGGGGGCGCCCCACCGCTTCTCGAAGTCGGATCAGCTGCCCAGGTGCCGCTTGACCTCGGCGGCCACCCGGCCGCCCTCGGCACGACCGGCGACCTTCTGGTTGGCCAGCTTCATGATCGCGCCCATCGCGCGCGGCCCCTCGTTGCCCTGCGCGGCGGCCTCGGCCACCGCTTCGGCGACCACGGTGGCCAACTCCTCGTCGCTGAGCGGCTTGGGCAGGTACTCGGCGAGCACCTCGCCCTCCGCTCGCTCCCGCTCGGCGGACTCCGCACGACCGCCCTTGTCGAAGGCCTCGGCCGCCTCACGGCGCTTCTTGGCCTCGCGGGCGATCACCTTCTCCACCTCGGCGTCGGACAGCTCACGGGCCTCGGTACCCGCGACCTCTTCCTTGTGAACGGCGGTGATGGTGAGGCGGAGCGTGGACGCGCGCAGTTCGTCGCGCGTCTTGATGGCCGCGGTGAGATCTTCCTGGAGCCGGGCTTTGAGCGTGGTCATACCGTGAGTCTGCCATGGGCATGGGGAAGACCGCCGGAAGATTTCCAGCGCTGCCGGGCGTCTGCCACGATGGGCGCATGCGCGCTCGTTATGGGATCCCGCTGGGAATTACGGCAGTCGGCGCGGCCTCGGTGGCGTACGCCGCGGGCTTCGAAGTCCGTTCCTTCCGCCTGCGACGGGTCGAGGTTCCCGTCCTGCCGCCGGGGATGCGGCCGTTGCGCGTGCTCCAGGTCTCCGACATCCACATGGTGAGCGGTCAGAACAAGAAGCGCCGCTGGCTGCAGTCGCTGGCCGGGCTGCGGCCCGACTTCGTGATCAACACCGGCGACAACCTCTCGGACCCCGAGGCGGTGCCCGAGGTGCTGGACGCGCTCGGCCCGCTGATGGATGTGCCGGGCGCGTACGTCTTCGGCTCGAACGACTACTACGGGCCCAAGCTGCGCAATCCGGCCCGCTACCTGGTGGAGCGGGCGCGCGGCAGGCACGGGCTCAACGGCAACCCCCCGGTGCGCGGCGCGATCCACAACCCGTGGCAGGAGCTGCGCGACAGCTTCGACGCGGCGGGCTGGATCGGCCTGAACAACACCCGCGGTCGGCTCAAGCTGAGCGACGGCACGGAGATCGCGCTCACCGGACTGGACGACCCGCACATCAAGCGCGACCGGTACGGGATGGTGGCGGGCGGCCCGTCCGCCGACGCCGACCTGTCCCTCGCCGTGGTGCACGCCCCGTACCTGCGCGTCCTCGACGCCTTCACGGCCGACGGCTACCCGCTGATCCTGGCCGGACACACCCACGGCGGCCAGCTGTGCGTGCCCTTCTACGGCGCCCTGGTCACCAACTGCGACCTGGACGCTCGCCGGGTCAAGGGCCTGTCCACCCATCGCGCGGGCGGTCGCACCGCCTATATGCACGTTTCCGCAGGCTGCGGCACGAACCGGTACACCCCGGTACGTTTCGCCTGCCCGCCCGAGGCCACCCTGCTCACCCTGACCCCCGGCTCCTGACCCCGGCGGAATCGGATTTCGCCTCCGGTCACGAGTCCGCTAGAGTAGAGCCCGTTGCACCGGGGTGTAGCGCAGCTTGGCAGCGCGCTTCGTTCGGGACGAAGAGGCCGTGGGTTCAAATCCCGCCACCCCGACTGGTGAAACACCTGATCAGGGCCAGTCTCCTCTCGCGTGGGACTGGCCCTGGGTCGTTTCTGGGGGCCGCTGGTGTGGCAACCGTCGCTGAGGGCCCTTCGGCTGCGGGAACGCCCAGGGCGTCCGGCAGTTGGGTAGCTTCCGTCCGCTCGCCGGGTGAACGACCGACCCAGCAGACAGTGTTGGGAGGCACCCGGCAGGCGCGGCGAGGGTGTCGGCGGGGAGCGGGGTGGCCGGGGCCGTTCGTTTCACGGTGATCGACCCCGCCGCCGCCAACAGTGGCGGTAGCCGCCCTCACCGGTCGACAAGATCGAGATCGTGCGGCCCTCCGCCACTGGGGCCACGCCGTGCGTCGTTGACCGGTACCGGGTGCCAGGCCGCGGCGTAGCGGGCGGAGGTGATCGGCTGGCAGGGCACGTCGGCCGGGACACGTCACAGCAGGCTCAGGCGTGGGGTGTCGCCGTCGGAGCGCGCCTCGCCCCCAGGTGTCGACGGCCCGCGCTCCAGGAGCCCGCGGGTGCGGCCTGGGACTGGGCAGCCGCGGCGGCGGTATGCGGGACGGCGGCCGTCCCCGCGGTCGGGGCCCTGCGGCCGGGGCCCCGCGGTCTCGGGGCGACGCCGTCGGAGCGTGGCCCGCCCGGCCAGAGTCCATATGTCGGTTTTGCACCGATATGCTAGGCGCATGATCGAGTTTGGGCGGCTACGGCTCCGCCGTCGTCCCCACGGCCGGTTGCCCGCTGAGATGATGCTGCCGGTGATGGCGGCCATCCTCATCGCCAGCCTGGCCTTCGCCACGCCCAGGAGCGTCGCCATCAGCCGCTTCCTGCCCGCGGTGCCCGCCCTCGCCGCCTCCATGTGGCCCGTGCTCCCCACCATCTTGCTGGGCACCTTCTGCCTGCTGCTCATGATCGGCCTCAGCTTCGAGTTCCCCGACCTGGGGACCTGGTACACCGCCGGTGGAATCGTCGCGGTCACCGTGGCGGCCGCGTACGGAAGCCATGTCCGGCTGCAGCGGGAGCAGACCCTCTTCCAGGTCCGGCTCGTCGCCGACGCGGCGCAGCAGGTGGTGCTGAGCCCGATGGCGCGCTGCTTCGGGGGCGTGGAGGTCGAGTCGCTGTACATCGCGGCCGCGGCGGAGGCCCGTATCGGCGGCGACTTCTACGAGGTGGCCGAGACGCGGTTCGGGGTGCGGCTGCTCATCGGTGATGTGCGGGGCAAGGGCCTGCCCGCGGTCGGGGCGGCCGCGGCCGTGGTCAACTCCTTTCGGGAGGCGGCCTACGACCATCCCGACCTGTGCGACCTGGCGCGTCGGCTGGAGTCCAGCAGCGCCCGGTACACCGCCGCGTTTCCCCCCGACGACCTGGTGGAGCGCTTCGCCACCGCCCTGCTGGTGGAGATCCCGTACGAGGGCGGCCACATCAAGATCCTCAACTGCGGACACCCCCCGCCACTGCTGCTGGGCCACGGGCGACTACGTGTCCTGAGACCCAGCGATCCCTCGCCGCTGCTCAACCTCCGTGAGCTGATCGGCGATCAGTACACCGTCGACACGGTCACCTTCGGCCCCGGCGACCAGTTGCTCCTCTACACCGACGGTGTCACCGAGGCCCGCGACCACGCCGGGGAGTTCTTCCCGCTGGCGGAGTGGATGGAGCGGCAGACCGCGACGCGGCCGCGCGAACTGCTCGACGCGCTGCACCACGACCTGCTGCACCACAGCAGCGGAGGCCTCGACGACGACATCGCCGCCCTGGCCGTCCGCTGGAACGAGGACGCGGCCCCGTACACCGGCCAGAGGGGCCGCGCCGCGTGAACCCGTCGCACGGCGGGATACCGCCGGTTCGGATGCCGGGCGGTCAGGTTTGAATGGAAGGCATGAGTGATGTCTTCGCTGGCATGCCGGACTGGGAGAAGCGCTTCCGGGCGCCGCGCGTGGGGTTGCCGGAGTGGGCGCAGGACGCGCCGCACCGTTCGCTGTACGTGTCCAACGCCACGGGCACGTACGAGCTGTACGCCTGGGACCGGAGGACCGGTGAGCGGCGGCAGGTCACCGACCGGCCGAACGGCACCACGGACGGGACGCTGAGCCCGGACGGGGAGTGGATCTGGTGGTTCTCGGACACCGACGGGGACGAGTTCGGGGTCTGGATGCGCCAGCCGTTCGCCGGTGGAGACGACGAGCCGGGGGTGCCGGATCTCGCACCGTCGTATCCGGCAGGGCTCGCCCTGGGACGGGACGGCACGGCGGTGGTCGGCCGGTCACTGGACGACGAGGGCACCTCGATCCACGTGGCCAGGCCCGGCCGGCCGGCCGAGACGGTCTACCAGCACCCGCAGTCAGCGGGCGTCGGCGACCTCAGCGAGGACGGCACACTGCTCGCCGTCGAGCACACCGAGCACGGTGACGCCATGCACGCGTCGCTGCGGGTGATGACGCTGGACGGCGCGACCGTCGCCGAGCTGGACGACACCGCGGGCGGTGTGCGGGAGCTGGGCCTTGAGTGCCTGGGGTTCGCCCCGGTCGCCGGTGACAGCCGACTGCTCGTCGCCCACCAGCGGCGCGGCCGATGGGAGCCGATGATCTGGGACGTCGCCACCGGCCAGCAGAGCGAGCTGGCGATCGGCCTGCCCGGCGACGTGGCCGCCGAGTGGTTCCCGGACGGCTCCGCCCTGCTGGTCGAGCACACCTACCAGGGCCGCAGCGAGCTGTGGCGGTACGGGTTCGCCGACGGCGCGCTGACCCGGGTCCCCACCGACCCCGGCACGATCAGCGCGGCGACGGCCCGCCCGGACGGCACGGTGGAGTTCCTGTGGTCGTCGGCCGCGCTGCCGCCCACCGTACGGTCCAGCACCGGCGCGACCGTGCTGGAGGTCCCCGGCTTCACGGCACCGCCGTCGGTGCCCGCCCGGGACGTGTGGGTCGACGGGCCGGGCGGCCGGATCCACGCCTTCGTCCAACAGCCGCACGGCGACGGGCCGTTCCCGACGGTGTTCGACATCCACGGCGGCCCGGCCTGGCACGACAGTGACGCGTTCGCGGCGGCTCCGGCGGCCTGGATCGACCACGGCATCGCGGTGGTACGGGTCAACTACCGCGGCTCGACCGGGTATGGGCGGGAGTGGACGGACGCGCTCAAGCACCGGGTCGGGCTGATCGAGCTGGAGGACATCGCGGCGGTACGGGACTGGGCCGTCGCCTCCGGGCTCGCGGATCCGGCCAAACTGGTGCTGGCGGGCGGCTCCTGGGGCGGCTACCTCACCCTGCTCGGGCTCGGCACCCAGCCGGAGGCGTGGGCCGCGGGCATCGCGGCGGTCCCGGTGGCGGACTACCTGGCCAGCTACGAGGACGAGATGGAGGCGCTCAAGGCGCTGGACCGCACGCTGTTCGGCGGCTCACCGCAGGAGGTGCCGGAACGGTACGCGGCCTCGTCACCGCTGACGTACGTGGAGCAGGTGCGGGCGCCGGTGTTCATCTCGGCCGGGATGAACGATCCGCGCTGCCCGATACGGCAGATCGACAACTACATCGAGCGGTTGGCGAGCCTGGGCAAGGTGCACGAGGTGTACCGGTACGACGCCGGTCACGGGTCGCTGGTGGTCGAGGAGCGGATCAAGCAGCTCCGGCTGGAGATCTCGTTCGCACTCGGCGTTCTGGGGTGATCGCCAGCCCCTCGCCCGTCCCTTCGCCGTCGGCCTCCGCTCGCCGTCGCGCCCTACCGCGCTGTGGCTGGCTCCTCGGGGACCAGCCCCAGCGCCAGGTCGCGCTGGACCTCAGCCTCCCGGCGGACCAGCCGGATCCAGATGAAGACCACGAAGCCCGCGAAGACAAACCACTCGCCGGTGTAGCCCAGGTTCTGGAACGCCCGCATGTCCAGCCCGGTGTTGGGCGCGGCGGCGGGCGGCACCGGCTTCATCGGCGCCGGGCTCTGCGCCAGGGTGACCCAGCCGTCGTAGACCGGGTACGGCACGAGATTGACCAGGGAGGCGGCGCTGATCATGCCGAGCTGACCGGCCGGCAGCCCGCCACCGGAGTCGACGCCGTTGTCGCCGACCCCCTCCGACGCCTGGAGCGTCCCGCGCACCGTGGTCTGCCCGCTCGGGGCGGGAGGGATCGCACCGGGCGCGGAGGCGTTGCCGGGCATCCAGCCGCGCACCACCGCCAGCGCGCCGCCTGACGTGCGCAGCGGGGTGAGGACGTAGAAGCCCTGCCTGCCGTCGAGCGTCCGGCCCGGTACCAGCAGCTGGTGCGCGCTGTCGTAGTGACCGGTGGCGGTGACCGTGCGGCCCGCGGAGGCCTCGGTGACCTGCGCCTTGACGTTCGGCAGCAGGTCGGGCAGCGCGACCGCGTCGGCGGCCGAGGGCTTGGGCGCCTGCTCGGCCGCGTGGTGCTGGGCGACCCGTGCGTCGAACCGGCCGAGCTGCCACGTGCCCATGAAGACGCAGAACGGGATGGCGAGCAGGACGAACAGGTGGATCCCCAGCCAGCGGGGGGTCAGCAGGAACCGGTACACCCCATCAACGGTACGGGCAGTTCGCAGGCCGCCAGAACCCGGCCCCGGGCTACGAGGCGGGCAGCGCGGGCGTGCGGTAGACCGTGCCCGCGCAGGCCCCGTTGATGGTGGTCGAGGCGGTGCTGGGGGGACCGGAGTCGGGAATGTTGGACAGCGTGATGCCGCCCGCCGCCGGGGGCGAGGTGGGCGTACCGCCGCCCGACGAGGAGTCGGCGGGCGCCTGGGCGTTGCCGGTGGCAGGGGTGTTGCCCGAGGTACCGGCGTCGGTGGTGCTCGGCCCGGTGTTGCCGGAACTGGTGGTTCCGGCTGAGCCGCCGCCGGTGGTGGACCCGCCGGTCGAGGGCGCGGCGCAGCCGGAGGCGCCGCCGCCCGCGGCCGGGATCCAGGCGAAGTCCACCTGGTACGCCTTGCCCGGGGGCAGCGTCACGCTGTCCGGCGCGGTGGCCGGGTCGGGGAGCAGGCCGCTGGCCGGGTCACCCGCGGTGTGGTCCACCACCTGGATCCTGCTGGGGTCGGTGGAACCCTGGGCGGTGACCGAGATCTGGCCCTCGCCGGAGACGGTACAGCTGGTGTTGGAGACGTTGACGACCCGGAACGAGCCGTAGACCCGGCCCTCCTGGTCGGGCGCGCCGGTCTGTGCGCTGCCCCGGCCGAGCTGGCCGCGGGCGCAGGTCGGCGAGGCGACGGTCATCAGGCCCCCGGTCGGCGCGGTGCTGCCGCGGCTGCCGGAGCGGCTGGCCGAGGGCAGCGGGCTGGGCCGCGCCGTGCTGCCGCCGCCCGCTCCGCCGCCGGTGACCGTACCGGCCGGGTCCGACGTGCCGCCGCCGGTGCCCGGACCGCCCAGGGCGCCCGGGCTGCTGACAGCGGTGTGGCTGCTGGCGTTGGCCGCGCCCACGGTGTCGGTGCCGCCGGTGGTGGCGGCGTGCAGTACGGCGGGGACGGCGGTGCCGACCAGCAGAACTCCGGCGGCGGCGCCGACCATGGCCTGACGGCGGCGGGTGCGGCGGGCCGGGATCGCGTGGCGCAGCCGGTCGAGCGCTTCGGGGCCGGGCTCCAGGTCCCGTACCGCGTCCCGCATCAGTCGGCGCAGCGCGAGCTCGTCGAAGGCGTCGGCGGTGTTGTCGGGGTGGTTGTGTTCAGGCATTCCGTCGGGGACATCGGGATCGGAAGGGTGCTGGGTCATGCCGGCGCCTCCATGGCGACGCGGAGCGCGGCGATGCCGCGGGAGCCGTACGCCTTGACGGAGCCGATCGATATGCCGAGCGTCTCGGCGACCTGCGCCTCGGTCATGTCCGCGAAGTAGCGCAGCACGAGCACCTCGCGCTGGCGGCGCTGCAACCCCCGCATGGAGCGGATGAGTTGGTCACGCTCCAACTGCTCGTAGGCGCCCTCCTCCGCGCTGGCCATGTCCGGCATCGGCTTGGACAGCAGCTTCAGTCCGAGGATGCGGCGGCGCAGCGCGGAACGGGAGAGGTTGACGACGGTCTGGCGCAGGTAGGCGAGGGTCTTCTCGGGTTCACGGACCCTGCTACGGGCCGAGTGGACCCGGATGAAGGCCTCTTGGACCACGTCCTCGCAGGAGGCGGTGTCATCAAGGAGCAGTGCGGCGAGGCCGAGCAGCGACCGGTAGTGGGCCCGGTAGGTCTCGGTGAGGTGGTCGACCGTGGTACCAGCGGCCATGGCGCCCTCAGCGCCCACGGCCTCGGAGGGCAACTTGGCGACCGGCCATGGCGCGATCACCGGCAGACCGCCGGGCGCCGAGGGGCGCTTTGCACGCGTGCTCGCGGGTTTGCCGAGTGCGGGGGCGTCGCCCACGGCCCCCCAGGTTGCGATCCCGACTGCCTCTGCCACGACTGTTGGACGCACATCCCCTGGCCAGGGTTGTACGGCTTCCCCATGCGTACCAACTCATCCCCACTGTCCCGGTTTTCCCGATCCCCGACGAGTCGCGTCTGTGGCAGGGCACTGACACAAAGACGCTCCCCGCCAACTGCCGGTTGCGGCAAGGCGGGGAGCGAAATTGTCGAACGCGGTGAGTCTCCGCATCAAGCGGTACAGACCATCAGGTTCGTCACAGGTTCTTCACAAACAGGCGGGGTTGGCGGCCAGGCCCCCGAACCCCTAGGCCGCCGAGGTCAGTTCGGCCGCGACCAGTTCGGCGATCTGCGCGGTGTTCAGCGCCGCGCCCTTGCGCAGGTTGTCGCCGCACAGGAACAGGTCCAGCGCGTACGGGTCGTCCAGCGCCCGGCGCACCCGGCCCACCCAAGTGGGGTCGGTGCCCACCACGTCGGCGGGGGTCGGGAACTCGCCCTCCGCCGGGTTGTCGCAGACCACGACGCCCGGCGCGCTGCCCAGGATCTCGTGCGCCCTGGTCACCGTCACCTCGTTCTCGAACCGCGCGTGCACGGAGAGCGAGTGGGTGGTGATCACCGGCACCCGCACACAGGTGGCGTTCACCCGCAGGTTGGGCAGACCGAGGATCTTGCGCGACTCGTTGCGCACCTTCAGCTCCTCGGACGACCAGCCCTCGTCCTTCAACGACCCGGCCCACGGCACGACGTTGAGCGCCAGCGGCGCCGGGAACGGCCCGAACTCGCCCACCGCGCGGCGGACATCGCCCGGCTGGGTACCCAGGTTCGTACCGCCGACCTTGCTGATCTGCTCGCGCAGCGTGTCGATCCCCGGCTGCCCGGCGCCGGACGCCGCCTGGTACGAGGAGACCACCAGCTCGGTCAGCCCGAACTCGGCGTGCAGCGCGCCCATCGCGACGATCATCGACAGCGTGGTGCAGTTGGGGTTGGAGATGATGCCGCGCGGCCGCAGCCGGGCGGCGTGCGCGTTCACCTCCGGGACGACGAGCGGAACGTCCGGATCCATGCGGAACGCACCGGAGTTGTCGACGGCGACCGCGCCCTTGCTGGCGGCGATCGGCGCCCACTGCGCGGAGACCTCGTCCGGTACGTCGAACATCGCCACGTCGACGCCCTCGAAGGCCTCCTCGCTCAGCGCGATGACCTCGACCTCCTCACCCCGCACCACGAGCTTGCGGCCCGCCGAGCGCGGCGAGGCGATCAGCCGGATCTCGCCCCAGACGTCCTCACGGGACGACAGGATGCCCAGCATCACGGTGCCCACGGCACCGGTGGCGCCGACCACGGCCAGGGTCGGCTTGTCCTTGCGGTCGGTGGCGGTCATCGGCCGGTACCTCCGTAGACCACGGCCTCGTCGCTCTCGCTGTCCAGGCCGAACGCGGTGTGCACGGCGCGCACCGCCTCGTTGACGTCGTCGGCGCGGGTGACCACCGAGATGCGGATCTCCGAGGTGGAGATCAGCTCGATGTTGACCCCGGCGTTGGACAGCGCTTCGAAGAAGCTCGCGGTGACTCCCGGGTTGGTCTTCATGCCCGCGCCGACCAGCGAGATCTTGGCGATCTGGTCGTCGTAGCGCAGCGACTCGAAGCCGACGGCGCCCTTGGTCTTCTCCAGCGCCTCAAGGGCCTTGCGGCCGTCGGTCTTGGGCAGCGTGAAGGAGATGTCGGTCAGACCGGTGGACGCGGCGGAGACGTTCTGCACCACCATGTCGATGTTGATCTGGGCGTCCGCGATGGCACGGAAGATCGTCGCGGCCTCGCCCGGCTTGTCCGGCACCCCGACGACCGTGACCTTGGCCTCGGACGTGTCGTGGGCAACCCCCGAGATGATCGCCTGCTCCATCGGCTGGTCCCCTTGCGGTTCGCTACTGACCCAGGTCCCCTTCAGCCCGGAGAAGGACGAGCGGACGTGGATCGGGATGTTGTATCGGCGTGCGTACTCGACGCACCGGTGCAGCAGCACCTTTGAGCCGGAGCTTGCCAGCTCCAGCATGTCCTCGAACGAGATCCAGTCGATCTTGCGGGCCTTCTTCACCACCCGCGGGTCGGCGGTGAAGACACCGTCGACATCGGTGTAGATCTCGCACACCTCGGCGTCCAGCGCGGCGGCGAGGGCCACCGCGGTGGTGTCGGAGCCGCCCCGGCCCAGGGTAGTGATGTCCTTCTTGTCCTGGGACACCCCCTGGAAACCGGCCACGATGGCGATGTTGCCCTCGTCGATGGCGGTCCGGATCCGGCCCGGCGTGACGTCGATGATCCGCGCTTTGTTGTGGACCGAGTCGGTGATGACTCCCGCCTGGCTGCCGGTGAACGACTGTGCCTCGTGTCCGAGGTTTTTGATCGCCATCGCCAGCAGTGCCATGGAGATCCGCTCTCCGGCGGTCAGCAGCATGTCGAACTCGCGACCGGCAGGGATCGGAGAAACCTGCTGCGCCAGATCGATCAGCTCGTCCGTCGTGTCACCCATCGCCGAGACCACGACGACCACCTGGTGGCCGCTCTTCTTGGCATCGACGATCCGCTTGGCGACGCGCTTGATGCCCTCGGCATCCGCAACGGAGGAGCCGCCGTACTTCTGCACGACAAGGCCCACGTGCGCTCCTCGCAACTGTGTCTTCTGGGGGCTGCCCCAGATCCCCGTTTCGGGGTATGCGTTCGGCTCAGTCTAACGAGCGGGCGGAATCCACCGCGTATGTATCAAAGTGTGAGACGCAAGGCTCACTCCATGATCAGCCGCTCAGCCGCTTGCGCCGCGAGCCTGCCCGCTACGCGGCGGCCCACACGAAGACGTGCCCTACCTCACAAATCGTCCGTCAGCCCTCACGCCCGCCGAGCTCGGCGGCCATGACCTTCCCGGCCTCCTCGGCGAGCTGCTCCTCGCCGACGGAGTCGTCCGTGTCCAGCCCGTCCAACTCGTCCAGCGGCGAATCCAGCCGGACATGGGCGACCAGCGACTGCAGCGCACGCAACGAGGCGCTGGCGGTCGGCCCCCAGTTGGACAGGTAGGAGAACTGCCACCACCACAGCGCCTCGCTGACCCGGCCCTCCCGGTAGTGCGCCAGACCGTGGTTGAGGTCGGTGACCACGTCCGCCAGGTCGTCGGAGATCCGGCAGGCCACCGGCATGCTGCGCGGCACGTACGGATCGAAGACCTCGGAGTAGACGTCCACCGGTTCCAGCAGGGCGGCCAGCCGCTCCCGCAGCTCGTCGGCGTCCGGCTCCGGGCCGACGTCCGGCTCATAGCGCTCGTCCGGAACGATGTCCTCATGAGCGCCCAGGCGGCCTCCGGCGAGCATCAGCTGGGAGACCTCAAGGAGCAGGAACGGTACGGCGCTGTCCGGTTCGTCGCCCTTGGCCACTTCACGGACCGCGACGATGAAGCTCTCGATCTGGTCGGCGATCTGGACCGCGAAGTCACCGGGATCCCCGGACTGCTTCGGGTCGCGCCCCTTCAACCGGCCGCCGCCGTTGCGTACTGCGGTGTCAGACATCGAACAGTCGTCTCCCTTCGAAGGCACGCCCAACGTGACCTCGTCGGCAGCAGTATGTTCCGCGTCCCCCGCACCGCTCGACCCCGGGGGGTTTACGCGTCGCTGAACGCTCCCTGGCATGACATCACACATCGAGCAGCCGCCTCCCCTCGAAGGCCCGGCCCAGTGTCACCTCGTCCGCGTACTCCAGGTCGCCGCCCACCGGCAGACCACTGGCCAGCCGGGTCACCTTCAGGCCCATCGGCTTGACCATACGGGCCAGATAGGTGGCGGTGGCCTCGCCTTCGAGGTTCGGGTCGGTGGCCAGGATCAGCTCGGTCACCGTGCCGTCCGCGAGCCGGGCCAGCAGCTCCCGTATCCGCAGGTCGTCCGGGCCGACGCCCTCGATCGGGCTGATCGCGCCGCCGAGCACGTGGTAACGGCCCCGGAACTCCCGGGTCCGCTCGATCGCGACCACGTCCTTGGGCTCCTCGACCACACAGATCACCGCGCGGTCGCGGCGCGGATCCTGACAGACCCGGCACTGCTCGCTCTGCGCGACGTTGCCGCAGACCGAGCAGAACCGCACCTTCTCCTTGACCTCGGTCAGCGCGTGGGCGAGCCGCCGCACGTCCGTGGGGTCGGCCTGGAGGATGTGGAAGGCGATCCGCTGGGCGCTCTTGGGACCGACGCCGGGCAGCCTGCCCAGCTCGTCGATGAGGTCCTGGACCACGCCTTCGTACACGGAACGCCTTCTCTCTACGGTGTGCGGTTGTGCGGGCCTGCGATCAGAAGGGCAGGCCCGGGATGCCGCCGCCCAGGCCCTGGGCGAGCGGGCCGAGCTTGGCCTGCTGCAGTTCCTGCGCCTTGCCGTTGCCGTCCCGCACGGCGGCCAGGATCAGGTCGGCGAGGGTCTCGGTGTCCTCCGGGTCCACCGCCTGCGGGTCGATGACCAGGCCGCGCAGTTCACCGGCGCCGCTGATCGTGGCCTTCACCAGACCGCCGCCAGCGGTTCCCTCCACCTCGGCCTCGGCCAGTTCTGCCTGGGCCGCGGCGAGGTCCTGCTGCATCTTCTGCGCCTGCTGCAGCAGCTGTTGCATGTTCGGCTGACCACCGGGGATCACGGGTTCGCTCCTGCCGTCCGTACGACTACCTCTTACGTATGCGCGAGCCTACGTGCTCGAACGGCGCAGCGCGCTACGCCGTGCGGAGGACGCGCGTGGCGGCGCGCGCCCGCCTCAGCACCACGCTTTCACGGCTCGCGCGATGGCGAAACCGCTGCCGCTCACTCGTTGGTGATCTCCTCGATCACCGTGGCGCCCAGCTCGCGCACGATCAGGTCGTGCCCGCTGAGCGCGGTGTCGTCGAGATCGGGGTCGTCCTCCTCGGGGATGTCGTCCTCGATGGCGACTCGCGGCGGCGCCTCCGGCGCGGGCGCGGCGGGCGGTGCGGCGGGCGCCGGGGCGGCGGGGGCCGCCGGAGCCGCGGGCCGCGCCGGTGCCGGGGCGGGCGGTGCGGGGCGCTGGCCACCGCCGAAGCCGCCGCCGGACGGGCTGGCGGGCGCGCCGCCACCCGAACCGCCGAAGCCGCCCGAACCGCCTGGGGAGGCTGGGCCGCCCGCGCCTCCGGACGGGTCGACGATCGCCTCGATCTTCCACTGCACGCCCAGCGCGTCGCTGACCGCCTGCCGCAGCACCTCGTCACTGCCGCCGTTCACAAAGCTGTCGCGGGCGCCGGGGTTGGCGAAGCCGAGTTGGAGCGTGGTGCCGTCGAAGCCGACGACCTGGGCGTTCTGGCTGAGCAAGATCCAGGTGAAGCGGCGCCGGTTCTTCACCGCCTCCAGGATGTCCGGCCACAGCTGCCGCACCCGGGACGGATCGCCCACCGGCGCGGTCCCGGAAGCCGCCGCGGGCTGCGGGGCGGGCGGCTGGGCGGCGGGGGCCGCCGGAGCGGGCGGTGCCGCCGCGGTGGGCCAGGCGCCGGGGCGGGCGCCCGCGGCGGG
>NZ_JANFNH010000046.1 GCF_024436055.1 Streptantibioticus rubrisoli
ACACCCACCTCTCGTGGGACCTCGGGGAGGTCACCGTCCGCCGCGTCGACGAGATCGCGCTGCCCCCGCAGACCGGCCCCTGGCTCCTGCCCGAGGCCACCAAGGAGGTGATCGGCGAAGCGCCATGGCTGCGCCCCCACTTCGCCGACGCCGAGGTGCCGTACCTCGCCAGCCACACCTTCGCGGTCGAGGCCGGGGGCCTGCGCATCCTCGTGGACACCGGCATCGGCAACGGCAAGGAACGCGCCAACGACGCGTGGAACGGCCTCAACACGGACTACCTGGGGCGCCTCACGGCCGCGGGATTCGCACCCGAGTCGGTGGACCTGGTGATCATCACGCATCTGCACACCGACCACGTCGGCTGGAACACCCGCCTGGACGGAGATTGCTGGCTGCCGACCTTCCCCAACGCCCGGTACCTCACCAGCCGTACGGAGTGGGACTACTGGGCCGCGACCGACCTGGACGCCAACCGCCGGCAGATGTTCCGCGATTCGGTCCTGCCCGTCCACGACAACGGGCAGTTCGACCTCGCCGACGTCCCCGAGGGCGGACTCCAGGTGGCGCCAGGCATCCGCCTGGTCCCGGCCGCCGGCCACACCCCTGGCCAGACCGCCGTGGAACTGCACGGCGCCGACCGCTCGGCCCTGATCACCGGCGACAGCATCCACCACCCCGTGCAGCTGTCCCACCCCCACCTGACCAGCTGCGTCGACATCGACCCCGAGCAGGCCGTGAACAGTCGCCGCCGCCTCCTCGACACCCTGGCCGACACCCACGACCTGCTTCTCGGCACCCACTTCCCCCACCCCACCGCCGGCCTGGTCCGCCGTGACCAGGGCCGCTACCGCCTGCTGCCCGAGCCCGGCACTCCTACTCCGGCCGCTGCGGGGTGACCGGGTGGGGCGGTCACCGGCCAATTGCCTGTTCCGTTGTCGCCGCGTCAGGCGGTTCATCCCTGCGGTGCGGCTGCCCACACCGGACCACGAACGAGGTCGCGGTGCCAGTGCAGCGCGGTGTCCGGTCCCCCCAGCAAACGCACCTGTCGCAGCGTTTGCTGGGGGCGATGAAGCAAGGCGGCGAGGAGTATGGGGTCCGTAGGCGTGAAACAGGGGCAGGCCCCCTGGAGCTGACGCTCCGGCACCCGTGAGTTGACACCACAACGCCAGGATTTTCCACGTCCTCTTCCCGACTGCTCCTTGGCAGCAGCCGGAGCACGGTGAGAGTGTGCGTCATCGTCAGGTGGGCCAGGCCCAGCAGCACGATTGATGACCGTGCCAATGCACGCCGAGCCGCCCTGGCCAAACCACGCGATCCGTCCTCTGACATGTGCGGGTGGACTTCTCGGCACCTCCACGGTCGCCGGGTGGAAGTAGGTGGTACATCCGGCCGACGAAGTGAGGCTGGAATACTGGCCACCACAATTGCCCACTGGGGTAGTTAGGGGTTGGTCCGAAGATGGACCGCCCATAATCTCTCCAGGGAAGTTGAAATTTTCTGTCAAGTGCTGCGAGACCGGAGGCTGCGGTCGTCGGTGCCGTCCTCGTGCAGGGCTTGTTCGCTCAAATGAGGATTGGTGACAGGTGTTAGCGAATATGCAATCGCATTCGATTGCTGTGTTCGGTGCAGGTGTCATGGGCCGCAGTATCACCGCACTGGCGCTGGGCCGCGGGGTGGACGTTGTCCTGGTGGACGTCTCGGACGACGTACTGCGGGATGCCCGAGCGGAGATCACCCAGCAGATGCGGCACGGACAACTCATGGGTGCCTTCCCGGCTGACAAGACACCCGGAACATTGACGACGTCGCTGTCCAGCAAGGGTGCTGCGGACGCCGCCGTGGTGATCGAGGCGATCACCGAGGACGCCGCGCTCAAGGTACGGGTCATGGCGGAGATCTCCGGCGTGGTCCCCGCGGGTGTCCCGCTGATCACCAACACGTCCGGTATCCCCATCGCCGAACTGGCGAAGTCGGTGCAACGACCCACGGACCTGGCCGGGGTGCACTTCATGAATCCGGCCTATCTGATCGAGATGGTCGAGGTGGTCCGTGGCCCGCAGACTGGCGACGACGCCATGGCCGTCGTCCTTTCCTTTCTCGAGGGGCTGGGGAAGAAAACGGTCGTCGTCCGAGACGCGCCGGGATTCGTCACCAGCAGGCTGCTGCATCCCATGATCAACGAAGCGGCGAGAGTCGTGGCCGAGGGCACCGCGAGCGTTGAGTCCGTGGACCGGCTGATGCACGGATGTCTTGGTCATCCGACCGGTCCGCTGCGCACCGCCGATTTGATCGGACTCGACAACCTCGCGGACGCTCTGCGGCTGCTCGCCGAGCGGACCGGAAATCCCACCTTCGAGCCCTGCGAACTACTCATGGAAAAAGTGAGCCGCGGTGAGCTGGGGCGCAAGACGGGGCGCGGTTTCTACGACTACGGAGAGGTGCTTTCGTGAGCCAGGACCTGACAACCACTGCTGAGAGTATCGCGCAGACGATCGCGGCGTTCGTCTCGAAGAGAGTCGGGGCGGACGTCCCGGCCGACAAGGACCTCTTCGAGTCCGGGCTGGTGTCCTCGCTGTTCGCGATGGAACTCGTCGTGCACCTGGAGCAGGCGTTCTCCGTGCAGATCCTGGGGGACGACCTCAAGCGGGACAACTTCCGCTCCGTCCAGGCCATGACCGCCCTCGTGCTGCGGTTGAACGGCGCGGAGTAGCCCGCCGATGCCTGAATCGCTCGCAGACGCCCATGAGTTGGTCGATGACCTGGTCGGTGATCAGGCTATCGAGTGGGACCGGGCCGGTCTGATCCCCGACGGCGTTCTGCGCACACTGGCGAACCGCGGACTGCTGTGTGCGGAGGTACCGGAGGCTTCCGGCGGACTCGGGATGAGCAGCGCGGCGAACGGCGAGTTCACCGCGTTCGTCGGTAGCCGGTGCAGCTCGCTGCGCAGTGTGATGACCTCTCAGGGCATGGCCGCGTGGACGATCCAGCGCCTGGGCAGTTCGCGGCAGCACGCGGCGTACCTGCCGAGACTGGCCGGTGGCCAACTCGCCGCCGTCGCGTTCAGCGAGCCGGATGCGGGCAGCGATCTGTCGGCGATGACCACCACCATCGAACCCGACGGTGACGCCGTCGTCCTTCGCGGGCAGAAGGTCTGGACGACCGCGGCCCACTATGCCGACCTGATCGTGGTCGTCGGGCGCTACGGTTCCGGGGCCGCCGCGGTCGTGGTGCCGACGTCGGCTTCGGGCGTCACCGTGACCAGGGTTCCGCGGCCGTCCGGCTGCCGGGCGGCGGGCCACGCGGACGTACGATTCGACGACGTGCGGCTGCCAGTCATCGCGGTACTCGGCGGCGGGCAGCCGCTGATGCTCCTGGTGACGACCGCGCTGGCGTACGGGCGGATCTCGGTCGCCTGGGGCTGCGTGGGCATCCTCCGGGCCTGTCTCGACGCCGCCCGTCATCACGCCCGGACCCGGCGGCAGTTCGGCAGGCCGCTCGCCCAGCACCAGCTCGTCGGCCGTCACCTGGCGAACCTGCTCACCGGTGAGCAGATCGCCACCCGGATGTGCGAACACGCCAGCCGGTGCTGGGACAGCGGCTCTCCCGACATGGTGGTCGCCTCTGTCCTCGCCAAGCAGGTGAGCGCCGTCCAGGCCGCACAGGGCGCCGCCGCGGCCGTGCAGGTCCTGGGTTCGGTGGCCGCGCACGAGGGCCATGCGGTCGAGCGTGCGTACCGCGACGCAAAGCTCATGGAGCTCATCGAGGGCAGCACGGAGATCTGCCAGTTGATCCTCTCCGACCACGCGGTGTCCATGACGGCGAGGTGAGACGACGAGATGAGTCAAGGAGACACAGTGGCTGAACAGCCCTCGATCGTGAAGTGCCTGGTGTGGGACCTCGACAACACCCTGTGGCAGGGCACGCTGCTGGAGGACGGCGAGGTGAAGCTCCCCGACTCCGTCCGCGAGCTCATCACCGAGCTGGACAGCCGGGGCATCCTCCAATCGGTTGCCAGCAAGAACGACCACGACCAGGCATGGCAGCAGCTGGAGGCGCTGGGCGTCGCCGAGTACCTCATCCTGCCGCGCATCGGCTGGGGCCCGAAGTCCGACTCGGTACGGGAGATCGCCGACGAGCTCAACTTCGCGCTCGACACCATCGCTTTCGTCGACGACCAGCCGTCGGAGCGGGCAGAAGTCGAGTTCCATTTGCCGCAGGTCCGCTGCTACGACGCCGAGCGGTTGCCCGAGTTCGCCGCTCTGCCGGAGTTCAGCCCGGCGACGGTCACGGTGGACTCGCGCCGTCGTCGGCAGATGTATCAGGCCGGATTCCTTCGCAAGGCGGCCGAGGCGGAGTTCCAGGGGCCGAGCGACGACTTCCTGCGTTCCTTGGAACTGGAGATGCGCATCGGACGCGCCACCGAGGACGAGTTGTCCCGTGTGGAGGAACTGACGCTGCGCACAAGCCAGATGAATGCCACGGGAGTGCACTACTCCATCTCCGATCTGCGTGGGCTGCTCGTCGATCCGCGGCACGAGGTCCTGGTGACCACGCTCACCGACCGGTTCGGGCCGCACGGCGCGGTCGGCCTCCAACTGCTGGAGAGGCACGCGGCTGTGTGGAATCTGAAGCTGCTGGCCACGTCGTGCCGCGTGGTGTCATTCGGCGCTGGATCGGCGCTCCTCGGCTGGCTCGGCGACCAGGCCGCGCACGCGGGCGTCCACCTGGTCGCCGACTTCCGGCGCACCGAACGCAACCGGATGATGGAGATCGCCTACCGTCTCGCCGGCTTCACCGACGAGCCCTGCGACTGCAGGGCCGGGCTGACCGCGCCCGCTCAGGAGGACATCCAGCGGCTACATCTGCTTCCGACGCCTTGCGACCCCCCGCCCACGATGAAGTTGCACACCGTCAGCCTCCAAAGCGCCTGAGTGCGGGCGCCCTCGACCGGTCCGATCAGAGAAGAAGGATGGCGCATGGCGAACCAGCTAGGTCTCCCGGCAAGACTCTCGGAGTACATCCGGGAGTCCTCCCTGCGAGAGGACGAAGTCCTGCGACAGTTGCGCGAGACGACGTCGGAACTCCCAGCGGGCAGCGCATTGCAGGTGATGCCGGAGGAAGGGCAGTTGCTGACGCTGCTGGCCGGTCTCACTAGGGCCCGCAAGATCCTTGAGATCGGTACGTACACCGGGTACAGCACCCTGTGCCTGGCCCGCGCGCTCGCGCCCGGCGGACGGCTGGTCACCTGCGACATCACCCACCGTTGGCCGCGAATCGGCGCCGAGTACTGGACCAAGGCGGGCGTCGACGGGCGGATCGACCTGCGCATCGGTGACGCGGCGAACACCCTCGAGGCCCTCCTCGCGGACGAGGGCCCCGGCACGTTCGACTTCGTCTTCATCGACGCCGACAAGCAGCGCTACTCGGACTACTACGAGTCGGCGCTGTCCCTCGTCGGCGACCACGGCCTGATCGTGGTCGACAACACCCTGTTCTTCGGCAAGGTCGTGGACCCCGAGGCCCAGGACCCGGACACCACCGCGATCCGCGCGTTCAACACGCTGGTCCGCGACGACCCGCGGGTGGAGACGTCCCTGGTCCCTATGGCGGACGGCATCACGCTGATCCGGAAGAAGCAACGGACGGGGGAGTGAAGCCCTCCGCCCCGGCCTGCCGGGCTTCACTCTGCCCGCCGCGAGTGCCGGGCTCAGCCGACCACCCTCGGCACGTACGCGGCGTGAGTCCCGTCGGCGTAGCGGCACAGTTCGACGCCGTACACCTCGGCGGGATAGAGCTGCCGACCGAGGAATTCGATGACCCGGTTGAATTCCGGCGGAAACTGGCTGGCCACGATGGCCATACGAAGTCTGCCGACAGCGAGATTCGCTTCAAGCGTGCGCAGAAACGAACTCTCGCCGAGGAAATAGCCTATTTGCGTTAGCAAATATTCGCCAGTGCTGTTGTGTAGCTGTGATGTGTACTCAAGCGACCGTTGCAGTATGTGCAGCGGCCAGTTTCGAGCACCGCTGCTCGCGTGGTCGAGTGTTTTCCCGAGGGCGTCGTTCTCATTCCATGTGTCGTGTGGCTCCACTACTTCGACCAGTGTCGGCACGCCTTTGGAATCGGCGAACAGGTGGGTGGAACTGAAGGAGTAGCCGTCCGTGTCCGGCATGACGTCCGCGGGGTTCCTGCGGATCAGCAGTAGCCGGGAGTCGGCGTCGTGCGCGTTGCCGACCGCGGACAGCAGGTCCGGGTAGCGGACGAGGATCTCGTGCAGGGGCGGTTCGGGGTGGGCCGTCGTCGGTGTGAGCAGGGTGAGCCCCGCGCCGTTCTGCAGCACGATGCGCCGGTTCCGCGCTTCGGCGCGCGGTGTCGGCGGGCGCGACCCCTGCGGGCGCGCATGCCTGCCCGACTTCATCTGCCCTGGGTCCGCGGGCAGCACCGCCGGGCGTTCCAGCCAGGGGTCGATCGGGGTGACGGAGGAGTTCAGGATGAAGGCCAGCGTCTTGTACGTCCCGGTGAGGGCCAGTAGTTCGAGGAATTGCTCCTCGGTGTAGCGCTCGGCGAGTCGTTTCCAGGTGCTGTCCGAGATCACGGATCCGGTGTGGAGTTCGTCGACGGCTGTGAGGAGGGCGGCTTCGAAGAGTGTCCACTCGGAGGTGTCCTCTGAGGCGACCCGGGCGATCTCCGTTTCGCTCAACCCGACGAGGAGTCCCGCGGGGTGGTGGTGGGCCCAGATGTACGGGGCTTGGGAACGCCATGCCGTGCGCAGGATGACGAGTTCGCGCTCGCGTGCCGGGAGGACTTCGCCGGTGACGTGCTCTATCAGCGGCTGGATCGCGGGCAGCAGCGTCGGATGGTTGGCCATGGTCCGCGTGACGTTCGGCGGGGGCCGGTCCGCGAGGAGCCCGTTCAGCGCCTCCTTGGCCATCCGGGCATAGTCCTGGCCGGCGGGTGTGACGGCGAATTCCTCCGCGTCCTGTGGATCGATCCTGGGGCGCATTCCCTCTTCCTCAAGCTCGCTCGTGTGTCGGCGTTTCAAGGGTGGGCGACTCGGTGGCGGAAGCCCAATTCGGCCGAGAGGTCCCCACGATAATGCAACGGTAAGGGCTCTCATGCATCGAGGATCGGGCATAGGGGTACCCGTCGTCGTGACGAGTAGGGGTAGGGGATGTGATTGCAATAGCAAAGAACACATGTCGATTGAGTGCCTCAAAATCAAACCGAAAGCGATTGGCGACACACGGGTTCCCCTGTAGCATCGCGCTTTGTTGGTCACGACTCGAACGGCGGTTCGGCGCCGCCGGATCCTTGGAGAACGGGCGTGTGGCGACACCTGCCCTCTCCCTGCCGAGCCTGCTGAGACGAAGAGTTAGGGGAGCGGTGCCGTGAGCCGATCCGAGTCCGTCCGCGCGAGCGACAACGCCATCGCGGTGGTGGGGGTGGCCTGCCGGTTGCCGTCCGCAGAGGATCCCCAGCGGTTCTGGCGGCTGCTGACCGGCGGGACGAGCGCGGTGGCGCACGTACCGCCGGGTCGGTGGAGCAACGAGGCACCGGCCTCCGGTACGACGGGGCGGGGTGCCTTCCTGGACGAAGTCGACCGTTTCGACGCCGAGTTCTTCGGGATCTCTCCCCGTGAGGCTCGGTCGATGGACCCGCAGCAGCGTCTCGCGCTGGAGCTGGGCTGGGAGGTCCTAGAGGATGCGGGCGTCCTGCCAGCCGCGCTACGGGGCAGCGACACCGGGGTGTTCGTCGGCGTGACCGCGGACGACTACAGCGCACTGGACCGGCGCAGGGGACCGTCGGCGGTCGGGCACCACACCCTCACCGGCCTGAACCGCAGCGTGATCGCGAACCGAATCTCCTACTTCCTGGGGTTCCGAGGGCCGAGCCTGGTGGTGGACACCGGGCAGTCATCCTCGCTCGTGGCGGTGCACCTGGCGTGCGAGAGCCTGCGGCGCGGGGAGTCGGCGACGGCGCTGGCCGGGGGTGTACACCTCAACCTGGTACGGGACAGTGCGGTTGCGGCGGACCAGCTCGGTGCCCTGTCCCCGGACGGCCGCTGCTTCACCTTCGACGAACGCGCCAACGGGTACGTGCGCGGCGAGGGCGCGGGAATGGTGCTGCTCAAGCCGCTGGCCAGGGCACTGGCTGACGGCGATGAGATCTACTGCGTCATCGAGGGGAGCGCGGTCAACAACGACGGCCCGGCCGAAGGGCTGACGACACCCGATCCACGCGGGCAGCAGGCGGTGTTGCGGGCGGCGTGCCGACGTGCGGGCGTGGACCCGGCCGAGGTGCAGTACGTGGAGCTGCACGGGACCGGAACCCGGGTGGGCGACCCGGTGGAGGCGGCGGCGCTCGGTGCCTTCTACGGGGCGGGCCGCCTCGCGGACAGTCCGCTGCTGGTCGGCTCGGTGAAGACGAACGTGGGGCATCTGGAGGGCGCCGCGGGCATCACCGGCTTGATGAAGGTCGTGCTGTCGCTGCGGAACGGCGAGCTGCCGGCGAGCTTGAACTTCGAACGGCCCAACTCGCGGATCCGCTTCGACGAATGGCGCCTGGAGGTGGTGACGGCGACCCGCCCCTGGCCCTACCGCGACGGCCGGGCGTTGGCCGGGGTGTCCTCGTTCGGCATGGGCGGCACCAACTGCCACCTGATCGTGTCCGCCGCCGAGCCAGCGCCCGGGATGGTGCCCGCGGACGCGGGAGCCAATGACGTCAGCGGCACTGTGCCGTGGCCGCTGTCGGGGCGAACCCCGGACGCCCTCCGCGCGCAGGCCGCCGACCTGGCCCGCCACATGGAGGAGAACCGGCACCTCGATCCGGTGGATGTGGGTTTCTCCCTGGCGGCCACCCGGACCGCTTTCGACCAGCGTGCCGTCGTCCTCGCACCGGGCCGTACAAGTGGACTGGGTGCGCTGGAGGCGCTGGCCGACGGGGCGTCAGTTCCCGGCGTGGTGCGGGGGACCGCCGACGTCGAGGGCAAGACGGTGTTCGTCTTCCCCGGCCAAGGCTCGCAGTGGGCGGGCATGGGCGCCCAGTTGATGGTGGAGTCCCCGGCGTTCGCCGAGCGGCTAGCCGACTGCGCCGCCGCGCTCGCGCCCCATGTGGACTGGTCGCTGCTGGAGGTGTTGCAGCAGGCCGACGGGGCGCCGTCGCTGGAGCGGGTGGATGTGGTCCAGCCCGTCTCCTGGGCGGTGATGGTGTCCCTCGCGGCGCTGTGGCAGGCGCACGGGGTGCTCCCGGACGCGGTGGTGGGGCATTCGCAAGGGGAGATCGCGGCGGCGTGCGTGTCCGGCTCGCTGTCACTTCAGGACGCGGCGCGGGTCGTGGCGCTGCGCAGCCGGATCATCGCCCGCCGACTGGCGGGGGAGGGCGGCATGCTGTCGGTGCCGTTGCCGCAGGCCGAGGTCGAGGCACGACTGTCCCGCTGGGACGGCCGGATCTCGGTCGCGGCGGTCAACGGGCCCGCCTCGGTTGTGGTCTCCGGTGGACCGGAGCCGCTGGACGCGCTGTTCGAGGAACTCGCGGGCGCCGGCGTACGGGTACGCCGTATCGCGGTGGACTACGCCTCCCACTCGGCACAGGTCGAGCAGGTACGTGAGGAGTTGACGACCGCGCTGGAGGGTATCGTCCCGAACCGTGCACAGGTGCCGTTCTTCTCCACGGTGACCGGCGGGTGGCTGGACACCACCGCCATGGACGCCGGGTACTGGTACCGAAACCTGCGACAGACCGTCGGTTTCGCACCGGCGGTGCGGGCGTTGCTGGGGCAGGGCTACCGGTTCTTCGTCGAGGTCAGCTCCCACCCCGTGCTGACCGGCGGAATCCAGGAGATCACCGATGGGGTCGGCGCCCGGGCGGTGGCCGTCGGCACGCTGCGCCGGGATCTGGGCGGCAGGGACCGGTTCCTGACCTGTCTGGCGGAGTTGTACGTCGGTGGGGCGCCAGTCGACTGGTCGCGGACGTTCGCCGGGACCGGCGCCCGGCGGGTGGCCCTGCCGACTTACGCGTTCCAGCGGGAGCGGTACTGGCTCCCGGAGCCGACCAGCGGTGCCGCGCCGCAGGAGGCAGGCGAGGTCGCGCCGGTGTCTGGGAGCGGGCAGGCCGTCGTGGTGGATGGGCACGCTGCCGGTATGGAGCAGGTTCGCGTGGGATCCGACGCCGCGTGGACGCGCGCCGGACTGGCGCGGCTGGTGCGTACGGAGACCGCGGTCGTGCTCGGCCACTCCTCCGCGGACCAGATGAACCCGGCGCGCTCCTTCCGGGAGCTGGGCTTCGACTCGGCCATGACGGTGGAGCTGGTGACCCGTCTGAGGGCCGCCACCGGACTGCGTATGGCCAACACCGTGCTGTTCGACCACCCCACGCCAGACCGGATCGCGGATCATCTGGCCGCTGGGTTCACCCGCCCGGCAACCGGTGGTGTGCCGCCGGAGCCCGGCGCCGTCGAGGCGGACGATCCGGTCGTGATCGTGGGCATGGCCTGCCGCTTCCCCGGCGGGGTGGCCTCGCCGGAGGAGCTGTGGGACCTGATCTCGGGCGAGACGGACGCCATCTCCGCGATGCCCACCGACCGCGGGTGGGCGTCGGAGATGCTGGCGACCGGCAGGCCGGGCGGGTTTTTGTACGACGCGGACCGTTTCGATGCGGCGCTGTTCGGGATCTCGCCGCGTGAGGCGCAGGCGATGGACCCGCAGCAGCGGCTGGCGCTGGAGGTGAGCTGGGAGGCCGTGGAGCGGGCCGAGATAGCTCCGTCGTCCCTGCACGGCAGCCGGACCGGGGTGTTCGTGGGGGCGATGGCCCAGGACTACGGTCCGCGGTTGAAGGACACCGCCGGTGACGCGGAAGGGTATCTGCTGACCGGTACCTCGCCGAGCGTCCTTTCCGGCCGGATCGCCTACACCCTGGGGCTGCGGGGTCCGGCGCTGACCGTGGACACGGCCTGCTCCTCATCGCTGGTGGCGTTGCATCTCGCAGCGCAGGCGCTGAGGGCCGGCGAGTGCTCCCTGGCCCTGGCCGGCGGTGTCACCGTGATGTCCGAGCCGGGGATCTTCATGGAGTTCGCCCGGCAGGGCGGTCTGTCACCCGACGGCCGCTGCAAGGCGTACGCGGAGGCCGCGGACGGCACCGGGTGGTCCGAGGGCGTGGGCATCCTGGTGCTGCAACGGCTCTCGGACGCGATCCGGGACGGCCACCATGTGCTGGCGGTCCTGCGCGGTTCCGCGGTCAACTCCGACGGCGCGTCGAACGGCTTGACCGCGCCGAGTGGGGTCTCGCAGCGGCAGGTGATCCGCCAGGCCCTGGGCGCTGCGGGCTTGGTGCCCTCGGACGTGGACGCGGTGGAGGGGCACGGCACCGGCACCCGGCTGGGTGACCCGATCGAGGCTCAGGCGCTGTTGGCCACCTACGGGCATGACCGGGACCGTCCGCTGCTGCTGGGGTCGTTGAAGTCCAACATCGGGCACACCCAGGCCGCCTCCGGTGTCGCGGGGGTCATCAAGATGGTCCTGGCGATGCGGCATGGTGTGCTGCCTCGGACGCTGCACGTGGACGCGCCTTCGTCGCAAGTGGACTGGTCGGCCGGTGCCGTGGAACTGCTCACCGAAACCGTTCCGTGGCCGCGGGCTGAGCGGCCCCGCCGTGCGGGTGTGTCGTCGTTCGGGATCAGCGGCACGAATGCGCACGTGATCATCGAGCAGCCGCCACAGAACCGGCCCGCTCGTCCCGCTGTGCCCGCACCGGCCGCGCTCCCGGCACAGGCCGGGCCCGCGGTGGTGCCGTGGCCGGTGTCGGCACGTACCGAGGCGGCGCTTGAGGCCGGGCTGGATCGGCTGACCGCCTTCGTGGCCGAGACCGGCGCGGCGGCGCCGGACGTCGGCTACTCGCTGGCGACGACACGCTCCGAGCTGGAGCACCGGGCGGTCCTGCTGGCGACGACGGGCACGGACGGCACCGTGCGCGGTGACGGGCAGGCCGCGCGGGTGGCCGGGGGCACCGCGGTCGGCGACCCCGGCCCCGTGGCGCTACTGTTCGCGGGCCAGGGCGCGCAGCGGCTGGGTATGGGCCGCGACCTGTACGCGCGGTTCCCTGTGTTCGCGGCGGCATGGGACGAGGTCTGCACGCTGCTGGACGAGCAGCTGGAGCGGCCGCTGCGCGAAGTGGTGTTCGGCGACGACGCGGGGCCGCTGAACCGTACCGAGTACGCCCAGCCCGCGCTGTTCGCCCTTGAGGTGGCCCTCTTCCGGCTGGTGGAGTCCTGGGGGGCGGTGCCCGACGTCCTGGTCGGGCACTCGGTCGGTGAGATCTCGGCGGCACACGTGGCCGGAGTGCTGTCCCTGCAGGACGCGTGCACGCTCGTCGCCGCCCGCGGACGGCTGATGCAGGCCCTGCCGGAAGGCGGCGCCATGGTCGCACTGCGGGCCACCGAGGCCGAGGTGGCGCCGCTGCTCGCCGCTTCTGGGGGCCGGGTGGGGCTGGCCGCGGTCAACGGCCCGCAGGCCGTGGTGGTCTCCGGAGAGACCGCCGCGGTCGAGGCGATCGCGGACCGGTTCGCGGCCGACGGGCGCAAGGCGACGCGGTTGCGGGTCAGTCACGCGTTCCATTCCCCGCTGATGACGCCGATGTTGGACGGCTTCCGCACGGTCGTCGAGCGCCTGGCTCTGGGCGAGCCTCGTATCCCGATCGTCTCGACCGTCACCGGGGAGGAGATCGACGCGGAGCGGATCTGCACTCCCGGCCACTGGGTGGAGCACGTCGGGCTGACCGTGCGGTTCGCCGACGCGATCGCCGCGGCGGCCGCGACCGGAGCGCGCACCTTCTTGGAACTGGGACCGGACGCGACGCTGTCCGCGCTGGTCCAGGACGTCCTGATCGGCGCGGAGGACGTCGAGGCGGTGCCGCTGCTGGGCCGAGACCGCGGTGAGGAGGCCACGGCGGTGACGGCGGCTGCCCGGCTGTACGTCCGCGGCGTGCCGGTGCGGTGGGCCGAGTTGTTCGCCGGGACCGGTGCGCGCCGCATCGCGCTGCCGACTTATGCCTTCCAGCGCGACCGGTACTGGATCGCTTCCACAGACACTGGCCCGGCGGCCGGGGTGGTCTGCGCAGGCCTGGACAGTGCCGCGCCCGCCCGTCGGACCGCCGCCACCGAGGCCTCCGACCCGCTGGCCGGGCTGACGGGCGACCAGGCCCGGGCCCATCTGCTGCAGTTGCTGCGCGAGGAGGCCGCCGCGGTGCTGGGACTGGCGGGCCCGGCGGCGGTCGCGGCCGGACGGTCGTTCAAGGACCTGGGCTTCGACTCCCTGACCGCCAACCAGTTGCGCAACGCCCTGCGCGAACGCACGGGCCTGCGCCTCCCCTCAACACTGGTCTACGACCACCCGACCCCCGAAGCACTGGCCGCCCACCTGATGACCAGGCTGGATGGTGGGACCGGCGAGCGGCACCAGGGCGCCGCACCGGCCCTGGCCACGACGCGCGGCCCGGCGGCCGGGACGCCCGATGCCGAGCCGATCGCGATCATCGGAATGAGCTGCCGCTTCCCCGGCCGGGTGCGTTCGCCCGAGGACCTGTGGGAGCTGCTGGTGACGGGCACGGACGCCGTCTCGCCGCTGCCCGCCGACCGCGGCTGGGACCCGGATGTCTACCACCCCGACCCGGAGCGGGCTGGCAAGACCTCCGCGGGGGCGGGTGGCTTCCTCGACGGGGCCGCCGGATTCGACGCGGGATTCTTCGGGATCTCCCCGCGTGAGGCGGCTGCGATGGACCCTCAGCAGCGGATACTGCTGGAGCTCGCCTGGGAGGCGTTCGAACGCGCCGGGCTCGACCCGGCCTCCCTGCGCGGAAGCACGACCGGCACGTTCGTCTCCGCGCTCCCCCAGACCTACGGTGCGGGAGCCTCGGCGGACGCCGACGGATACCAGCTCACCGGAACGATCCCCAGCGTGCTGTCGGGCCGTCTGGCCTACTTCTTCGACTTGGCCGGGCCCTCGGTGACGGTGGACACGGCCTGTTCCTCCTCCCTGGTCGCGCTCCACACCGCGTGCCAGTCGCTGCGTTCGGGGGAAAGCAGCTTCGCTCTGACAGGCGGTGCGACGGTGCTGGCCAGCCCGGACGTGATGGTCTCGTTGAGTCGACACCGGGTCATGGCGCCGGACGGGCGGTGCAAGCCGTTCGCCGAGACGGCGGACGGCATGGGCATCGCCGAAGGCGCTGGCCTGCTGGTGCTGGAGAGGCTCTCGGACGCCCTGCGGCACGGCCACCAGGTGCTGGCCGTGATCCGTGGGTCGGCGGTGAACTCCGACGGTGCCTCCAACGGGCTGACCGCGCCCAGCGGTCCGGCGCAGCAGCGGGTCATCCGGCAGGCCCTGGCCAACAGCGGACTTGCCGCGTCCGAAGTCGACGCCGTCGAGGCACACGGTACCGGCACCGCGCTGGGCGATCCGATAGAGGCGCACGCACTGTCGGCCACCTACGGCCAGGACCGTGGCGGCAACCCGCCATTGCTGGTCGGCTCGATCAAGTCCAACATCGGGCACACCCAGACCGCCGCCGGTGTCGCGGGTGTCATCAAGATGGTGATGGCGCTGCAGCACGGCCAGCTGCCCAAGACGCTGCACGTCACCGAGCCGTCTTCGCGCATCGACTGGAACGCGGGCGCGCTCCGTCTGCTGAACGAGACCACGCCGTGGCCCCTTCTCGGCCGACCGCGGCGGTGCGCGGTCTCGGCATTCGGTATGAGCGGCACCAACGCGCACGCCATCCTTGAACAGGCTCCCACGCTCGCCGATCAGCCCGTGAGCGGGACCAACGCGCTGGCCGGACTCGTCCCGGCGCCCGCCGACCAGCCCCTGCCGGGCCCGGCATCGGGCGACCCGGTGGCCTGGCCGCTCTCGGGCAAGTCCACCGCCGCGCTACGCGCCCAGGCCCGGAAACTCCTCACCCACCTGGAGAACCACCCCGAGCTGCGGCTCATCGACGTCGGATACTCGCTAGCGACGACCCGTACCGCGTTCGAGCACCGGGCGGTGCTGGTCGGCGATGACCGCGCGGCGTTGCACGAGAGCCTGACCGCCCTGGCCCAGGGCACCCCGCATCCCGGTGTGCTGCGGGGAACCGCGCCCGAACGCGGCCCGGTGGTGTTCGTCTTCCCCGGTCAGGACGCGGCCTGGCCCGGAATGGCGGCCAAGCTCCTGGACGCCTCGCCCGTCTTCGCCGCCCGCGCCGAGGAGTGCCAGGCGGCCCTGGCCCCCTACGTCGACTGGTCGCTCGCCGACGTGATGCGTGGCGAGCGTGGTGCGCCTCCGTTCGAGGGGCGGCCCGACGTGCAGCAGCCCGTGCTGTGGGCCGTCATGGTCTCTCTCGCCGCTGTGTGGCGTTCGCTCGGGGTCGAGCCTGCTGCGGTTGTCGGTCATTCCCAGGGTGAGGTCGCTGCCGCCTGCGTCAGCGGCGGTTTGTCCCTGGAGGACGGTGCCCGTGTGGTGGCGCTGCGCAGCCGCCTGATCCGTGAACGGTTGTCCGGAAGCGGCGCGATGATGTCGGTGATGGCCCCGCCCGAGCAGGTCCAGGCGGTGCTGGACGAGGTCGGCGGCGCGGTTTCGATCGCGGCGGTCAACGGCCCGAGGATCGTGACGATCTCCGGCGACCCGGCCGCTCTGAACGAGGTCGAGCGCGGCCTGTCCGCTGCCGGGCTCATGCGCTGGCGGCTTCCCGGGGTGGACTTCGCCGCCCACTCCGCGCACATCGACCAGATCGAGCCCGAATTGCTGGAGCTGTTGGCCGACGTAACGCCCCGCGCGTCGCAGGTGCCGTTCTACTCCACGGTGACCGGAGGCCGCCTGGACACCAAGGAACTGGACGCCCGCTACTGGTGCCGCAACCTGCGCGAGACCGTGTCCTTCGCCGAGACGATGACGGGCCTGGTGCGCGAGGGGCACGGCGTCATGATCGAGGTCAGCCCGCATCCCGTGCTCGCGGTCGGCACCATCGAGATCATCGAGAACGCGGGCAGCCTCGCGGTCACCCTGGGCACACTGCGCCGCGACGACGGCGGATGGGACCGCGTCGTGCGCTCGCTGGGGGAGGCCCACGCCCACGGGGTGCCCGTCGACTGGCCGACGGTGCTGGCCGGTGGCCGCGCGGTGGACCTGCCGACCTACGCTTTCCAGCACGAGTCCTACTGGACCGCCCCGCCCACCCCGGCACCCCACACATCCGGCTCCGCCGCCGGACCGCTGTGGGAGGTGGTGGACCAGCAGGACGCCGCTGCCCTCGCCACGCTCATCGGTCTCGACGCCGAACACAAGGACGCTCTCGACGCGGTACTCCCCGCGCTGTCCGCCTGGCGCAAGCGGCAGGACCAGCACGCCCTGGTCAGTACCCGCCGCTACCGGACGGCCTGGACCCCCCTGCGCGTCCCCACCGACCCGACCCTGACCGGCACCTGGCTGGCCGTCACCACCGGCGGTGCCGACGACGCGGACGTATTGGACGCCCTGACCGCACACGGCGCCCGACTCCGCCGCGTGGTCCTCGACAAGACCTGCACCGCCCCCGAGACACTCACGGCACGACTCGGCGACCTCGACGGTACTGCCGGAGTGCTCTCGCTCCTCGCCGCGGCCGAGGAAGCCGACGCCGACCAGACCGCACTACCCGTCGGCCTGGCCCTGACCGTCTCCCTGACCCAGGCCCTGATGGCCTCCGGTACCCGGACGCCGTTGTGGACGGTGACACGCGCCGCGGTCTGCACCGGCCCGGGCGACCCGGTACGCAACCCGCGCCAGGCCATGACCCTCGGACTCGCGCGTACCGCCACCCTGGAAGCACCCTCGCTGCGCGGCGGACTGGCCGACCTACCTGAGCGGCTCGATGCCGAGACAGCCAGCCGGTTCGCCTCGCTGCTCTCGCAGGGCCCGGGTGAGGACCAGGCGGCGGTGCGCTCTTCGGGCGTCCTCGTTCGGCGCTTGGTGAAGGCACCCGCACGGGCCGGCTCCCCCGCCACCTGGACACCCCGTGGCACGACTTTGATCACCGGCGGTACCGGAGCCCTGGGCGGCAGGACCGCCCGCTGGCTCGCCCGGCAGGGTGCCGAGCACCTGGTACTGCTCAGCCGCCGCGGCCCCGCCGCACCCGGTGCCGCCGAGTTGATGGCGGAGCTGAACGCCCAGGGGACGACCGCCGAGACGGTGTCCTGCGACCTGACTGACAAGGACGCCGTGGCCGCCGTAATTGACGAGCTGTCAGCGAACGGTACCCCGGTGCGCTCGGTGTTCCACCTGGCCGGTACCCGCGCCCTCGGCCCGCTCGCCACGGCCAGTCTCGACCATGTCGCCGACGCGGTGCACGCCAAGGTGGCTGGTGCCACGCACCTCGACGAACTCCTCGGCGACACCGAACTGGACGCCTTCGTCCTGCCCTCGTCGGTGGCCGGAACCTGGGGCGTGGGCGACCACGCCGCCCAGGCGGCGGCCGGTGCGTACCTGGAGGCGCTGGCGGCACGGCGTCGCGCCCGCGGTGCCTGCGCGACAGCGATCTTCTTCGGCCCCTGGGAAGAAGCCCGCGAGCAACTGGGCGAACGCGCCAGCGAGCGGCTCCTTCGCACCGGGGTGTCCTTCCTTGATGGCGGCATGGCCCTGGCTGGCCTCGCCCAAGCACTCCACGAGGACGAAAGCGCGTTGACGGTCGCCGACATCGACTGGAAGCGCTACCTCCCCGTCGTCACCACAGCAGGCCCCAACCCTCTCTTCAGCGAACTGCCCGAGGCCCAAGACCTCGCCGAGTCCGATCCCACCACCGCGAACGGCGAGTTCACGACGCGGCTACGGAGCCTCCCGGCCACCGAGCAGCGGCGACTGCTCCTGGACCTGATACGCAACGAGGCCGCGGCAGCGCTCGGCCACGCATCCGGCGACGCGGTCGCCGAGCACGCGGCATTCCGCGACCACGGGATGGATTCCCTGGCGGCGGTCGACCTGCGCAACCGGCTCGCTGCGGCGACCGGCACCGCCCTGCCCAGCACCGCCGTCCTTACCCACCCCACCCCGGCCGACCTGGCCAGCCACCTCCTCGACCACCTGGCCACCATGCCGACACCCAACCAGGGCACCGTCGGCGCCTCCCCGACGGACCTGGTCGTCCGCCTCCACCGCGAGGCTGTTCGAACCAGCCGCCTGGAGGACGCCGACGCCCTGCTGTCCAGCCTCGCCGCCCTGAGGCCCAAGAGCACCGAGCCCCTCCCGCCCATCGTGGACCGGCTCACCGCCAGCACCTCGGGCCCCCGCCTGATCTGCGTGGCCCCGGTCGTGCCCCTGACCGGCCCGGACACCTACTTCGCACTCGCCCAAGCTCTCCCCGAACACTGGGCTATCTCCTGTCTCACGCCCCCCGGCTTCGGCAGGGACGAGGCCCTGCCCGCCACCCGCGAAGCACTCGTGGCAGGGCTGGCACGGGCCGTGGACGCCGAAACCAGCAGCGACAGCACCGCCAGCAACGCGGCCGCCGAGCCGGTGGTCCTCCTGGGCACCTCATCCGGCGGCATCCTTGCCCACGAAACCGCCCGTTACCTCGCTGACCACGGCACCGCTGTGCAGGCCGTCATCCTCCTGGACACCTACGACCTGCAAACCCCCACCGCCCGCGCGCTCCTTCCCCATCTGTGGCACGGCCTGTACGAGCGCGAGCAGCTCACCGGCGGCTACACCGCCACCGCCTTGTCCGCCTATGCCTGGACCGAACGACTCCTCCGCACCTGGACCCCTGAGCCCGCCCCCTTCCCGACCCTGCTCCTACAGGCATCGGAGCTCTTCCCGGTCCCGCCGGGAACGGACACGGGACCGCACGGCTGGCAGACCACTCTTCCCCACATCACCACCACTCTCACTACGCCAGGCAACCACTTCACCCTCATCAACCAGCACGCTCTCACCGCCGCAACCCACATCACCGACTGGCTCAGTGAACGGGGGTGCACCGGCTGAACGACTCTGCCGCCTCTCGGCGGCAGACCCCCTCAGAAGAGTCCGGCGACCTTGTAGGTGCCGGAAAGTACATCCACGCTGGTCAGGCGGCATGTCGGTACGCGTGGAGAGTTCCGCCGAGTCGGTCGTGGCGGCGTATGTTCAGTTGGGTGATCTGGTCCGGATCTGTGGTCGGTGTGGGCCGTGCTCTCAAGGGTGTGCCCTGGTCGAGGGTGCGGTGTGGGCGGTGGGTGTTGTAGTGGTGCTCGAACTCGCCTAGTGCGTTGATGAGATGGCGTTGGTTCCAGATCAGCGTCCGGTCGAGGAGCTCACGTCGGCAGGTTGCTATCCAGCGTTCCATGACCGCGTTCATCCGCGGCATCCTGACGCCGGTGAGCACGGTCTCGATCCCAGCGTCGGCGAGGATCGCGTCGAAGATGTGCGGGTACTTCCCGTCTCGATCTCGGATCAGGAACCGGGCCCGGTATCCGGCGTCCTCCAGGTCCATGACCAGGTTCCGCGCGGACTGGGTGACCCAGGCGGCGTTCGGGTGGGCGGTTGCGCCAAGGATTCGAACCCGGCGGCTGGCCTGCTCAATCACCGCCAACACGTCAGCCTGGTACTGGTGAGTGTGACAGCTTCGAAGAAGTCGCACGCCAGCAGGGCGTCGGCCTGTGAGCGGATGAAGGTTCCCCATGTCGTGGTGGGGCGCTGCGGCGAAGGGGCGATTCCCGCGGCGCGCAGGATCTCCCAGACGGTCGAGGCCGCGACCTTGCTCCCGGGCACCGCGAGCTCGCCATGGATCCGGCGATAACCCCAGGTCGGATTCTCGCGCGCTAGCCGGAGCGCGAGCAGCCGGATAGACCGGACCGTTCTTGGTCGACCCATGTGCTTCGGTCGTGACCGCATGGCGTGCTGGCGGCGGAGGATGTCGCGGTGCCAGCGCAGCACAGTGTCCGGTCTCACGAGCAGCCGCAGTCGGCGCAGGGTTTGCTGGGGGAGGGGGTAGAGGAGTGCGGCCAAACAAGGCCCGGCCTGCGGGCGTGAAGCGGGGACGGGCTCCGCGGAGCTGGCGCTCCAGCACGGCGAGTTGGTGCCGCAACGCCAGGATCTCCACGTCCTTCTCCCGGTCGCTCCTGGGCAGCAGCCGTAGCACAGCGAAGGCGTTAGCCATTGTCAGGTAGGCCAGGCGAGCAGCATGATCGATCATCATGCCCGGCAATGCCGACAGCCGGTGGCGAACAGCACGATACGTTCTCTGACCTGCATGGATGGACTTCTCGGCACCCACAGGGCGAAGACCAGGTAGAGCAGACGTAGCGACACAGTCCGAGATCCTTCCGGAGCGCGGTGCTCTACCCATCGCTGCTGCCCAACCGGCCAGGCCGAGTTCTGGAACCCGACAGGCCGTTCTGGTCGCTCTAACCCCAACAATTCGTCAGGTACTGGCCTTCACAACCGTCTTCCCGCTTACCGTCGCTTGGGCCTCCATCGCAGTCCTGCTGTCTTTGACGCCCGCCCTCACTCGCCGGCCTGGCGTCGGATAACCTACGCCACGTCATCTGCTTGCTCCATGGCGTGCCCGTGCCCAACGGCCGCGCCGAGTGGTACCGCAACCGCTGGCTCAAGGCACCCGCACGCTCAGGTAGTTGCTCGTCGGAGCGCCGAAAAGCGTCCGGGGCTGAGCTATGCAGAGGGATTGGCGTCGACGTACCGAGCGCTGCCGAAGCCCAGGATCGGGATCCCGATCCACGGAAGCAGCCACAGACCGACACCGAACATGGTGCCCTTGTCGAACGACCTCGCGACGTCGATCGATACGACGAGGTGCACGATGACGTTGACTCCCGGGATGAGGTACAAGACCAGCCACCAACCCGGCCGTCCCGCCACCTTGAGCCACAGGTACACGTTGTAGATCGGTATGATCACACCCCAGCCGGGTCGGCTGGCCTTCACCAGCACCCTCCACGTCGCCGCGATCTCCAAAACCGCCACGACAAGAGCGACGACCAGCACACCTACGTGGACAGGGGCGAAGCCTGACTCAGTCATCTGAGCAGCTTCCCACGTGAGCTCTCGAAGGGCTGAACATGGGCTCTTTCGTGATCGTGCTGAAACCCTGAAGGGTGTCAAAACTCCGATCCGGCCGCTGATCTGGGCGTTTCCCGTGACGGCCGAGGAAGCGTGATTGACGCGGCGTGGTACTCGTTGAGCAGTCCGCCGAGTACTTGACGGCGCTGAACTGCTGCTGCGGGCAAGGCGATGACGTTGGGTTCGTCGTTGGGGGCTCGCAGCTGCAGGCTGCGGTGGGCGCGGCTGGTGTTGTAGTGGTCGGTGTACTTGGCGAGGACGGTGCGTAGGTGCCGCTCGCCGGTGATGAGTAGGCGGTTGGTGCATTCGGCGCGCAGGGTGCGTATCCACCGCTCCGCGAAGGCGTTCGACCGCGGGCTCTGCGGTGGGGTCTGGATGACCTCGATGTCGTTGCCGGCGAAGACGGCGTCGAAGGCGGCCGTGAACTTGGCATCGCGATCGCGGATGAGGAACCGGAAACCTTCGGCTCTGTCTCCCAGGTCCATCAGCAGATTCCGGGCGAGCTGCGCTGCCCACTCGCCGGTCGGATGTGCGGTGACGCCGAGAACGTGGACGCGCCGGGTCTTGATCTCCATGACGAAGAAGACGTAAAGGCGCCTGAGGAAGACGGTGTCCACGTGCAGGAAGTCGCAGGCGAGCAGCGTGTGAGCCTGCGAGCGGAGGAAGGTGCGCCAAGGCTGTTGCGTGGCACGTTGTGGTGCGGGAGGCAGTGCGCCTGCCGAAAATCTCATCCGCGCAGTTCAGGCGGCATGGTGGTACTCGTGGAGGACTCCGCCGAGGCGGTCTCTTCGGCGTATGTCTAGGCGGGTGATCTGGCCGGGATCGAGCGGTTCGGGGATGGCTCGCAGGGGTGCCGCCTGGTTCATCGCTTGATGGGGCCGGTGGGCGTTGTGGTGCAGCTCGAACTGGCGGAGGGCGTGCCGGAGGTGGCGCTCGTTCCAGATCAAGGTGCGGTCTAGGAGCTCGTGGCGACAGGTCTGCACCCAGCGCTCCATGATGGCGTTCATGCGGGGCCTCCGGACGCCGGTGAGCACGGTCTGGATGCCGGCGTCTGCCAGGATCTGGTCGAAGAGAGCGGGGAACTTCGCGTCGCGGTCCCGGATCAGGTATGTGACGGTGGCTGCGGCGTCCTCCAGGTCCATGACGAGGTTTCGTGCGGCCTGGCTTACCCACTGCGCGGTGGGGTGCGTGGTGGTGCCGAGGATCCGGATGCGGCGGGTGGCGTGCTCGATGACCGCGAGGATGTACTGGCGCTGGCCGGTCAAGGTGACGGTTTCGATGAAGTCGCAGGCCAGGAGGGCGTCGGCCTGGGAGCGCAGGAAGCCGGCCCAGGTCGTGGTGGCCCGGTCAGGCGCCGGGTCGATGCCCTCGGCTTGGAGGATCTCCCAGACGGTGGAGGCGGCGACTTTGATGCCGAGGGTGGCGAGTTCGCCGTGCACCCTGCGGTAGCCCCACGATGGGTTCTCATGGACCAGGCGCAGGATCAGGATGCGGATCGAACGGACGGTGGGCGGGCGTCCTGGTCTCTTGGGTCGGCAGGTGCGGGCGTGGCGTTGTTTGATCAGGTCGCGGTGCCATCGCAGCACGGTCTCGGGCTGAATCAGCAGCCGGAGCTGGCGCAGGACCTGGCGCGGCAGCGGCGCCAGCAGAGCGGCGAGGAAGGTCCGGTCTTCCGGCGAGAACTTCATCCGGTCCGCGCCGAGTTGCCGCTCAAGGACCATGATCTGGTGGCGCAGGGCGAGAATCTCCGCGTCCTTGTCGCGGTCGCTCATCGGTAGCAGACGCAGCGCGGCGAACGCGTTGGTGACAGCCAGGTAGGCGAGGCGAAGTAACACGAGTGCTCATCCTGCCGCAGCACCGAACAAGCGCCTGAGCTGCGTGGATGACATTCTCGGCAGGCGCACTGTCCTTTGCGCCGGCGGCTGGCCCGCTGGTCGTCGGGCTGCGCGATGGTTGCCTTGATCCCCCGTCAGCAGATGGATCTTGCTGGTCAGTCCGCCCCGCGAGCGCCCCAGCGCCTCCCTGCCATCCTCCTCCACGCGTGCACCGCCCCCTTTTGCGGGAAGTCGCGCGGCGGCCGGTGACGGGCCCCGGCCGCATGCTGATGTGCCCGGCAGGAGGTGGAGTCGATGTTCACCGCCCATTCGCGCCTGCTCTGCGCGCTCTCCTCCTCTGCCGCCTTGGCCAGTGCCCCGTCGGGATCGGTGGCATCCGCCTCGATCTGTAACTCGCCCAGGATCTGCCGCCAGGTGCCGTCCGCTGACCAGCGGCGGTGTCGCTCGTAGACGGTTTGCCAAGGGCCGTACCGCTCGGGCAGGTCCGGCCAGGGCACACCGGTACGGGCCGGTACAACACACCGTTGATTACTGTGCGGTGATCGGCCCACTGCCCACCAGGCTTGCCGTTGGCGGGCAGTAACGGCTCGATCTTCTGCCACTGCGCGTCCGAGAGCTCATGTCGCCGCACCATGAGACGCACCTGCCCAGGCCAGGCACTGATCCACCCACCCAGCAAGAGCCATCAGAAACGGCCTAGCTCCTCCACGGCCAAGTGCTCGGTGATGGTCTCGCTCATCAGGCGTCTCCTTGATCATCGGATCCGCCGTTGATTAGCGCCTCTGTGTGTCAAGCAGCTGCTGCGAGTTGAACTCGCTGATCTCGTTTCATGATCCGGTAGACCACGTTGGAGAGGCGTCGTTTGAGGGCTCGGCGGGCTTCGGCGGGTGTCTTTCCTTCGGAGATCTTGCGGAGGTAGTACTCCCGGCCGCGCCCATCGTTACGGATCTGGCAGACCGCGATGATGTGAAGGGCGCTGTTCAAAGCTCTGTTGCCCCCGGTGTTGAGCCGATGGCGTACTCGTTTGCCGCTGGAGGCGTCCAAGGGCGCGCTGCCGACGTAGCTGGCGAAGTGGTGTTCCGTCGGGAAGCGGCTGATGTCGCCGACGTGGCCCACGAGCTTCGCAGCCAGCACCGTGCCCAGTCCGGGCAGCGACGTCAGGCTGGTTCGTGCGGCAGCGAGAGCATCGCGCATCTGGGCCTCGTTGCCCTTGACCTGCCGGTCAAGCCTGCGCAGATCGGCCAGCAGATCACGAGCGATGTCCCGGCGGCAGTGGTCCGTCGCGGTGGCCGGCCGGATGCCCTTCATCAAAGTCGCGGCCTTCTCCGCCGACAGCCGTGTGGGGGCGCCACCGGGCAACAGGTCGCGAAGGACCGCGTGGAGACGGTTGACGATACGGGTCCGCTCGCCGGTCAGGTCGTCGTGCCGCTCGGTCAGCAGCCGCAGGATCGTGGACTGGTCCTCCGCGGTGACCCTGCGCAGATCGGTGCGGAAGAGCGCGACCTGAGCCACGTGAAGAGCGTCTGCGGGGTCGGTCTTCCGGTCCCCGCCGGTGGCCAGGAGACGAGCCCTGGCCGACAAGGTGGAAGGCACGTCAACGACATCCTCGCCCGCGGCGGCCAGCTGCTGAGCAAGAGACCGGCCGAGACCGCTGGCGCCTTCGACCGCGAACCGGCGCCCCGGCCACTGCGCGCACCAGTGCAGAAGCCGACCGAAGGTCCCGGAGTTGACGATGAACCGCCGCTGACCAACCTTGTGGCCTGCTGCATCGACAGCGACTGCGGTGTGCGAGGACTTGTGGGGATCGATCCCGATGATGATCATGCGCATCCTGACCTGGCGGCTGACGGGCAGAAATGTGCGGTGGGCACTCTGACTTGAAGTAGCAGTCACACACATTCATGCCTCTGTCGAGCCACACCGCGCGGGTGCCGGACGGCGGCGGCACGCTAATCATGAGCCAGCCCGCAGGGCGGCAAGACACTACACGAGCCCATGCCGACCGGCACCCTGGACGCTACGGCTGCAGACCGAGCGCCTGCGGTCGATTCAACAAGTCAGACACTCCCCGATTCCCCGCCAAGGTTGCTTGCGAGAGCATCAGCAAGGCCAGGGCTGCTGCATCTCGATGGGCAGGTGGCGGGGGCCGCGAAGCATGGCGGCGTACCGGTAGGGAGGAGGGTCCTGGAGCAGGTATGCCGTGCCGAGGTGGGGGATGAGCGCGCCGAGCGCGGCTTGGGCTTCGACGCGGGCGAGTGGTGCGCCGTAGCACAGGTGAATGCCGCTGCCGAAGCCGAGGTGCTCGTTGTCCGGGCGGGTGGGGTCGAACCGGTCGGGCTCGTGGAACCGCTTGGGGTCGCGGTTGCCTGAGGCCAGCGCGAGCACGGTGGAGGTGCCCTTGGCAATGCTGGTACCAGCGATCTCCACGTCGGCGAGGGGGATGCGCTCGCGCATGTGGACCGGGGGCTCGTAGCGCAGCAGTTCCTCCACCGCCCTGGGTAGCAGGTCGGGCTCCCGGCGCAGCCGGTCGAGCTGGTCGGGGCGGCGCAGCAGGGTGAGTACCCCGTTGGCGATCAGGTTGACGGTGGTCTCGTGTCCGGCGATGAGCAGCAACACGGCGGTTTCCGCGAGCTCCTCGCGGGTGAGCAGCATGGCCGGGTCTGGTTCGTTGACGAAGGCGGAGAGCATGTCGCCGGTGGGGTGGCCGCGGCGTTGCTCGGCGAGGTTCACCAGGTACTGGCCCATTTCGATCCGCGCCTGGTCGCCCGCCCGGTCCTGCTCGATGGAGTCCTTGTCTTCGGGCCTGACGTCGGCGGACGCGACGATGGCGTTGGACCATTCACGGAACAGCGGCTCGTCCTCGCGTGGGACGCCGAGCAGCCGACAGATGACCGTGACGGGCAGCGGATAGGCGAAGTCGTCGACGACGTCGATCTGGGCGCGGTCCCGGAGTCCGTCGAGCAGTTCGTCCGTGACTTCGGTGATCTCGCCGCGCATGGCGTCGATCCGGCCGGGGCTGTGCGGGGGGCCGAACGGCCGCATGGCCAGGGTGCGCAGCCTGTGGTGCTCGGGGTCGTCCAGCCGCAGGAACGGTGGCTTCGGTGCCCCCTCGGGCGGGGCGGTGAGATTGCGGGGGTCTGCGCTGAATCGCGGATCGTGGAGCAGGGCGCTGATCTCGTGGTAGGTGCCGACCAGGTAGCTTCCGTCTTCCTGCCGCACCACTCGACCGGCTTCACGGAGTTCCGCGTACAGCGGGTACGGGTCGGAGCGGTTAGCGTAGTCGGTGATCCGTTCCAGGAGGGTCTCGGCGGCCATGGGGCTCGGCTCCTCGGGGTGTGAGGGGACGCGAGTGGTCAGCTCGTGGGCTGCACCACGGTCAGTCGGCGGTCGGGCAGGTGTCCGGTGAGCGCTACGGTGGGGCCGTGGGACAGGCCCTTCGGATCGGGCACATCGGAGGGAACCGGGATCTCGGCCGCGATCGGACGGTCCGCCGCGCCGGGCACGGGTGGGAACGGTGCGGCGGTTTCGATCAGGTGCTGGTAGTACGGAAGCGACTTGGCCATGTCGACGGTGACCGCGGCGGTGACGCGGCCGCGGTAGCCGTACACCATGACTACACGGCGCTCCTCCAGCGAACCTTGGGCGATGACGACATGGTCGGAGAGGGTGGGTACGCCTACCGCCTTGATGTTGAGCCCGAACTGGGTTGACCAGAACGTCGGGAGGGCGAGGTGCGGGCGCCTCAGCGGCCCGGCACTGACCATGTTGTGGGCTGCCACCTCGGCCTGCGCGACCGCGTTGCCCCAGTGCTCCAGGGAGAGCAACTGGTACTCGAACAGTGGGTGCGGGAAGCGGGAGACATCGCCGGCCACGAAGACGTCGTCGGTGACGATCCCGTACATGTCGAAGGCTCGGCACCCGGCGTCGCAGGCGAGGCCGCGCGGACCCGCCGCCAGTCCCGCCTCGGCCAGCCATTCGACGTTGCGGACCGCCCCCAGCGCCGCGACGCACACGTCTGCTTCCACGCGGCTGCCGTCGGACAGGTCCGCACCGGTGAGTCGGCCGTTGCCATCCCCGCGCAGGGCGGTGACGGTCACCCCGCAGCGCAGGTCCACGCCGTTGTTGCGATGCATGGCCGCAGCCAGCTTCGACAGCGTGCCGCCGAGCGCGCCCACCAGCGGCGCGGGGCCGCGTTCGGTGACCGTGACCTCCAGTCCGCGTTCCCGGCAGGCCGAGGCGATCTCCGAGCCGGTGAAGCCGCCGCCGATCACCAGCACCCGCTGCGGCCCGGCGGCCAGTCGCTCGGCCAGGCCCGCGGCGTCGTCGCGGGTGCGCAGGGTGAAGACCCCGTCCAAGGCGGCTTCCCGTGGATTTGGCCAGGGCCGCGCCCGGGTCCCGGTGGCGACCAGCAGCCGGTCGTACGGCAGCGACTCGCCCTCGGCCAGCACCACCCGTTTGTCGACGGGGTCCAGGCCAGTGGCCCGAACGCCCAGTCGCCAGTCCGCGTCTGGATCCCGGCGCATCGGCAGCCCGGTGGTGTCCGCCGCGACGTGGCCGAGCAGCACCTGTTTGGACAGCGGCGGCCGGTCGTAGGGCGGATACGGCTCGTCGCCCACCACGGTCAGTGAGCCGGTGAAGCCCTCCTCGCGCAGCGCCTCAGCGGCCCGCAATCCAGCCAGCGACGCGCCGACGATCACGATGCGGCCGTCCCGACGGTCACCGGCCACGGGCGCTCACCTCCTCGCCGAGGAGGATGGCCTGGACCGGGCAGGCCGCAGCGGCCTGGCGCACGCGCTCCAGCTGGTCATCGGGGACGGCTGAGGAGTACAGCAACCCCTCTTCGCCGTGCAGCTGGAACACCTCCGGCGCGAGGAACACACACTGCGCATAGCCCTGGCAACGGGTGAGGTCCACAACGATCCGCATCCCACCGCTCCCTCTGCCGCCTCAGCTCCCTGTTCCTTCCAGGATGAGGGACGAATCAGATGCCCGCACGGGCTACCGCCGCCGACACTGCGGGTGCCGATTAATCATCCGGCCTGGTCAAGCGTATGTCGGTACTCGTGCAGGGTTCCGCCGAGTCGGTCTCGGCGGCGAACTTCCAGGTGTCTGATGTGTGCTGGCACGTTGATCGGTTCGGGCAGTGGGCGAAGGGGTGTGGCTTGCTTCAGCGTTCGTGTGGCCGGTGTTCGTTGTAGAAGGTTCGAATTCCCGGTGCGCGCGGAGCAGATGGCTCTGGTTCCAGATCAGGGTGTGGTCGAGGAGCTGGCGTCGGCAGGTCTGTATCCAGCGTTCCGTGAGCGAGTGCGTTCGGGGTATCTGGATGCCGGTGGTGACGACCTTCAGGCCGGCGTCGGTCAGCAGTGCGTCGAGGGCGGCGGTGAACTTCGAGTCTCGGTCTCGGATCAGGAACTTGGCTCTGTTGTCCGCGTCCTGCAGGTCCATGAGGAGATTGCGGCCGGGCTGCACGATCCACGCCTCGGTGGGGTGGGCTGTTGCGCCCAGGATCCGGATGCGCCTCGTGGAGTGCTCGATGACGGCGAAGACGTACAGGCGCGGCCCGGTCAGGGTGCGGGTCTCGAAGAGATCGCAGGCGAGCAGTGCGGCTGCCTGGTTGCGGAGGAAGTCGGCTCAGGTCGTGCTCTGCCGTTCAGGTGCGGGTGGGATGCCGTGCTCGCGGAGGATCTCCCAGACGGTCGAAGCGGCGATCTTGATGCCGAGGGCCGTGAGCTCGCCGTGGATTCGGCGATACCCTCACGAGCTGTTCTCGCGGGCCAAGCGCAGGACGAGGGCGCGAATAGAGCGGACGGTGGGCGGGCGCCCGCGACGCTTGCACGCAGGTCGCAGCATGGCGTCGCTTGAGCAGGTTGCGGTGCCAGCGCAGAAGCGTGTCGGGGTGTGCGAGCAGCAGGAGGTGCCGCAGCTTTTCCATGGGGAGGTGGTGGAGCAGGCTGGCGAGGACAGCGCGGTCGGTGTCGGTGAACGTGGGCTTGCCGACCTGGCGCTTAAGGACCAGCAGTTGGTGTCGCAGCGCGAGGATCTCGATGTCTTTGTCCCGGTCACTCATCGGCAGCAGGCGCAGGAGCGCGAAGGTGTTCGTAGCGGCGAGGTAGGCCAGGCGTAGCAGCACGACAGATCATGATGCCGTCGACGCCCTGAGCAGGTGAAGACTCTGAGCGATCGGCGGTCACGGCCCGGAGATTGGCGATCAAGGGCACGACCTGGACGGATGATTTATCGGCACCCGCAGAGTTGCCCTCGAGCCTGGTGCGGGCGATGACCGTTGTAGTGCCGGGCATAGGCATCGAGGACCTGCCGAGCATGGGACTCGTTCCATATCAGCACGTGGTCGAGAACCTCGCGCCGCAGGGTGCCAATGACCCGCTCGCAGTGCGCGTTCATCCGGGGAGCCCGCGGCGCGGTTCTCACCACCTCGATGTCGTCGGCCGCGAAGACCGCGTCGAAGGACTCGGTGTACTTCGCGTCCCGGTCCCGGAGCAGGAAACGCAGCGAGTCCACCCGCACACCCAACTCGACGGCGACGTTTCTCGCCTGCTGGACCGTCCAGGACCCGGTGGGATGCGCAGTCACTCCCGCGACGCGCAGCCGGCGTGTGCCGTGCTCGAGAAAGACCAGCGCGTACACCCGTCGCAGGTCGACCAGGTCGATGTGCAGGAAGTCGCAGGCGATGACGCCCTCGGCCTGCGCTGCCAGGAACTCACGCCACGTCGGGCCGCTGCGGCGCGGGGCCGGGTCAATGCCGGCCGTCGTCAGGATCTCCCAGACCGTCGTCGAGCCGAGCGAATGCCCGAGCCGAACCAGTTCGCCCTGGATCCGACGGCAGCTCCAACGAGGATTCTCGTGGGCTAGCCGCACCACCACTGTCCTCCCTCCTCTCGGCCTCCCCAGCAGTGAGGGCACCCAAAGGTTGGGCGCGCCGCAGCCTGGCCGCACACCCGGCACCTGCGTAACTGCCACGAACGCTGGGCCCATAACCACCCAGCGCTCCTCCGCTTCGCCTACTCAACCCGGCAGCCACCGCACACTCATGCCGAACTGATCTCCAAGCCCGCGACGTAGCCAAGCCGGGAGCGGCACGGAACCCCATCGTTGGCAGGTTGCGCTTCTCAGCTTTCGTTCAGGATCGCTCCCTAGCGTTTCGTCCATGGTGAACAAACGCATTGCTGCAGGAATCGGTGTGCTGATGGCGATGACCTTCACCGGCGCGTGCGGGGCGGCCTCTGGGGCTCCCGTGCCCGATAGAGCTGCCGCTCCTGCGTCCCACAACAAGATGGCGGCGAACTATCTGTACGCTTCGATCGGAGACTTCGACACCACGGTCAAACCCTTGATCGATCGCCCGGGCATCGCCGGCGTGCAGGTCGTGGTGCCGTGGAAGATGCTCGAACGAAAGGAGAACCAGTATGACTTCGCGCAGATCGAACAGGCCCTGAACTACCTGCAGCCGCGCCACAAGAAGCTGTTCGTCCAGGTCCAGGACCGGTTCTTCGCCTTGCCGGCCAAGCTCCCGAACTACCTGCTGACTAACCCGCGGTACCACGGTGGCGCAGCTCAGACAAAGAACGACAATGGCCTCGGCGCCGGTCCCCCCGGAGCCATCGCGGCACAGTGGGTTCCGCAGGTGAGGGACCGCTTCCAGCGTCTACTGAAGGCACTGGCGCAGCAGTTCGACGGTCGCCTCGCCGGAGTGAATCTCCCGGAAACCGCTACCGAGGTGGACACCAGCAAGGACCACACCGGATACACCGACGATGCCTACTTCAAGGCAGAGCTCGACAACATGGCTTACGGCAAGAAGGTCTTCACCAAGACGCCGTTCATCCAGTACGTCAACTTCTGGCCGGGCGAATGGAACAACAGCCGCAACTACATGCGGCGAACCTTCGCATTCGCCAAGGCGCACGGCATCGGCCTGGGCGGACCTGACATCCTGCCGAACCGACCGGCGCAGATGCAAAACTCGTACCCCTTCTTCGCGCGGTACCGAGGACAGCTCCCGATCGTGGCCATGGCTGTACAGGAGCCCGACTTCCAATACACGAACCCTCAAACGAAGAAGCCCTACACCCGGCAAGAGTTCACCGATTTCGGCACGAACACCCTCGGTGCCAACTGCATCTTCTGGGCCACCAGCGCGCCCTGGCTCCACCAGCCGACGGCAAAGTAGATAGGGCCACCCGTCCTGAGCAGTCTGGCGACGTCGCGCCAGGTCGCTCCGGATAAGCGAGTACGAAGCCGTTCGGGCTTCGGGCTGAGGTGGGGGCCTCGTTGGTCAGCCTGTGACAGAAGACCTCAAGGCCCTCACCACGGTGCTTCCGGATTCGGGAGGTCGCGAAGTGGGCGTCCCGGTTGTTGGACGAGCTGTCCGAGTTTGACGACGCCTCGACCGATACGGAGACCGGGGAAGCACCGGAACGTTCGAAGGGCTTGGGGACTGCGACCGGGGCGCTGCTGGCCCGGCTGGCGAGTATCGACGTTCTCAAGCCGCTGCTGGAGGCAGTGCGCGCGTGGACAACGCGCACCGGGCGCACGGTGGAAGTCAGCATCGACGGGGACCTGCTCAAGCTGACCGGCGCGAGCCAGGAGCAGCAGGAGCACGTGATCCAAGCCTGGCTTGCCCGGCACGCTCCGCTTGCCTGAGTTGCCGGCCGAGAACCGATCGGCCTTGGTGATCGCGACGGGTGTCTACGCCGACGCGCAACTGGTGCGGCTGCGTGCCCCGGCCCGCGACGCCGTGGACCTGGCCGCAGTGCTCGGCGACCCACAGCGTGGCCGATTCAAAGTCACCCCGCTGATCGACCGGCCTGCCCACGATATCCGCGTGGAAATGGAGGACTTCCTCGCCGATCGCGCCCCGGACGATCTGCTGGTGGTGTACCTGGGTGTACCTGTCCTGCCACGGAGTGCGCGACGCAAGCGGTCGGCTGCACTTCGCCGCAGCCGACACATTCAAGAGGCGCTTAGCATCCACCGGCGTCGAGTCGCAGTGGCTGCTCGACCGGTTGGACGAGCGCCGAGCACGGCGTCAGGCGCTGATCTTGGACTGTTGTTTCAGCGGCGCTTTCGATGCCACCGGCAGGAAAGGGGAGGCCGAAGGGGAGCTGCGGCGCCTACTGGTTGGGCATGGCCGCGGGCGGGTGGTGCTGACCGCCTCGCCTGCCGGGGAGTACTCCTATGCGGGCCCGGCCCTGCCCGGGGCCGAGATCACCGGGTCGGTGTTCACCACCGGGCTGGTCAAGGGCTTGCGCACCGGCGGCGCGGACAGCGATAACGACGGGCTGATCTCGGTCGAGGACGCCTATGACTACGTCTACACCTACGTCCAGGCCCACGCTGCCGCTCAGACCCCGCGACGCTGGACGTACGGCGCCGAGGGAAAGATCTTGCTCGCCCGCAACCCCGCGGGCCGACTCCGGCCCGACCGGCTGGTCACAGCCCGCGTCACAGGACCCGCTTGCCAGGACGGCATCTGATGAGCCTTCGACGACGGGCCGTGGCCGTGAGCCGATAGACGCATCCGCTGTCCACCTGACCTCCATGACCGCTCCCCAACCGCCACAGCCCCAGGAAAAGCCACAACCGCCCGCAAACGACGGTTCTTTCGACGTCGCGTGGACCGGCACAGTGTCCCTGGACAGCTACGCCGAGAAAGTTCCCGCAGTCTCCTGGCGGACCTTCGCAGGATGGACGGTGGCCCTGGCGGCCGTGGCCGTCTCGCTCATCATCACGGTAGTGCTGTACCCGTACAGAACCCGTCCGACGGGGATACTGGCATGGCCGTCATCGTGTCGCTGTTCGGCCCGCCAGTCCTCGGGCTCTGCGCGGGTGCCGTTCGAATAAAGAAGCTCACCGACCTGCCCGAACCGCTCCCAGGCTGGACCTTGCACGTCGGCCCGAACTACATCATGACCACGGCCGCTGCCGGACCCCGCGAGTTCACCTGGGACCGGATCAAGAACGTCACCATCAGGGACTTCCGTACCGGGGGGCCGTACCAGTACACCGTGCTCTTCCTGGAACTCGCGCCGGACTTCGCCCCCTCATCGTTGGCCTCGGCAGGATGGCCCCACCCCAAGGTGTAGCCCAGCCGCTACCAGAGCGTCCCGAAGGGACGCCCGGTCTGTGTCCTGGGGCCGATGACGCACGAACAGCGGCATGCCTGGATGCGGGAGATTTCGGCGTGTACAACTCGGAGATCCTGGGCGGCGCACTGACGAGACCGGCCACGGCCTGGCCATCTCACCGCCGCCGGGTGCCTTGGTGGCGATGTCTTCCAGCAGCAGGCTGACGATCTGGTCGTAGGCGCCCAAGACGAGTCGTAGGCGCCCAAGACGAGGTGTTTGAGCTGAGCCAACACCCCGATCACAGGGCGTAGACGACCACGTGATCTTGAGGCTCCGTGCCTGTGTTACTTCCCGACCCAGCCATACACCTATGCGCGCAAGCTCTTATCCGTGCGCTCGGCTCCGTCGAGCAACCCCCGGATGGCGTTGGTGAATCCCGCTGTGTCTGTCACGCCGAAGGCCACACGCTGGAGCAAGAATCCGTGCAGCAGACCGATCACTGCTCGTGCGCCGTTCTCCGGCTCCACGGTGTGCACAGCGTCAGCCGCCTGCCCGCGGCGCAGGGCGTCGGCGATGCTGCGCCGGACCCGTTCGAAGCCCTCGAAGGCGCGGGCGTGCACGGCGTCATTGCGCAGAAGTTCCGACCAGGTCTGCACGACGCACCGCAGCAGTTCCTCGACCGGCACCACCTGCCCTGCGGCGTCAGTGACGGTCTCGGCACTCAGCGCCTGCAGGGAGGCGGCGACCAGGTCGCCCGGGGACGGGGCGTCAGCGACCGCGGCCAGCCGCTCCATGGGCTCGAAGATCAGCCGGAAGGCGTCCGCGGCGATGGCCAGGATGATCTCCTCCTTGCTCGCGAAGTAGCGGTAGGGGGCACCCGCGGAGACACCGGCTGCGGCGGCGATGTCCGGCATCGAGGTCTGGTGGAAGCCGTCTCGGGCGAAACAGCGGCGGGCCGCGCCCATGATCTGCGCACGCTTGGCTTCCCGACGCTCGGGTGTGATGCGCGGCATGGCCGACCTCCCTCAAAGTAAATGAACGTTCATCTTGACGTGGGACCCTATCGGGTCCATCGTAAAAGTGAATAGTCATTCACGGAAGTGGGGATCTTGATGGGTGCAGGGCTGACCATCGGCACTTACCGGTACGAGCACACCGAGGCGCTGTTCGACGGCCGCGTGAAGATCGACGGGGTGGACGCCGCCCTTGAGACGGAGCCGCTGATCTCGGACCTCTTCCGGCACATGCTCGAAGGCCGCTACGGCATAGCGGAACTCGGGTTGACCTACTTCCTGCGCACCTTCGACCTGGAGGACGCGCTGTTCCTGGCGCTGCCCATCTTCCCGAACCGCAACTTCCGTCACTCCGCCATCTTCGTGAACACCGAGGCGGGGATCGAGCGGCCGCAGGACCTTGCCGGCAAGACGATCGGCGAGTTCGCGCTCTTCGGACACGACGCCGGGGTCTGGCCCAAGGGCATCCTCGCGGACGAGTACGGCGTGACTGTCGACCAGTGCCGCTGGGTCATCGGCGGCACCAACCATTCCATCCCCGCGTTCGACTGGGTCCCGCAGCCGGTGCCGGACGGCGTGCACGTACGGCACGCCCCGGCTGGCCAGACGCTGGGCGCCATGCTTGAGTCCGGAGAGATCGACGCGCTCATCTCGGTCGATGTGCCCCAGGCCCTGTTGCAGGGATCGACGAGGATCGCCCGGCTCTTCCCCGACTACGAGCAGGTCGAGCGCGACTACTACCGGCGTACCGGGATCTTCCCCCCGATGCACCTCGTCGCGGTCCGCAAGGACCTGGTCCACCGCACGGGGGAGCTGCGCTCGGTCTACCGCGCCTTCGTCAAGGCCAAGAACCTGGCCGAGCGTAAGCACCTCAAGGACGCCGCGAAGCAGCACATGAGCCTGGTGACCCCCTGGTTCAGCAGCCTGTTCGAACGCAACCGCCGCCTGCTCGGCGAGGACTGGTGGCCCTACGGCCTGGGTGCGAACCGCAAGGCGGTCGACACCTTCCTGCGCTACCACCACGAGCAGGGCCTCTCCAAGCGCCTGCTGACCAGCCAGGACATCTTTGTTCCCGAGTTCCTCGACACCTGAGCAGCACGAACCAGGCGCGAAGGAAGACCTGCGCATTCGGGAACGCGTTCGGCCTATTCACCTACCTCACATTCGGCCGGAGCGAGGACCGACAGCCGTCTTGCGGGTGTCAGTGCAGCGGGTGCCGCGGCGGCACGAGCAGTCTCCGATCGACTACGCGGTCCGGTGCCTGGCGGACACCGCCGCTCTGGTAACAGAAACCGCCGAACGTGACGCATCGGTGCTGATCCTCCGGTGGGTGGTGCGTTGATCACTTGTGGGTGCCATCGTTTGCCGACAGGGGTCAGACGACGTCAGAGCCTCTGTCGGCTGGGAACCCCGTGGTCGTCTGATCAACGGAGATTGAAGATGCGTTCGGCGGTGGCGTGGCTGAGGCCTGTCCGTTGGGCGTCCGTGAGGGGCGCGTCGCGGAGGAATGCGATCGCGTCGTCGGTGTCTTCGTAGGGGGCGTCGATGGCGAACATGATGCGGTCCGCGCCGACGGCGGTGAGGGCGAGGTCGAGGACGGCGGGGTCGTCGATACCGCTGGTGGTGAGGGCGAAGTTGCGTCGGAAGTACTCGCTGGGGGTGAGTTGTAGTCGGGGCATGCCGCCGACGGGGCCGAGCACGCGGCTGGCGTAGGCGTGGCGGTTGTCGATGCGCCGCAGCCAGTACGGGATGCCCTCGCCGAGGTGGCCGAGGACGATCGTGAGGTCCGGGTGGCGGTCGAGGGTGCCGCTGAGGATGAGCCGCATGGCGTGCAGGCCGGCTTCGGCCTGGTACCCCCAGATCGCGGCTTGCATGCCGTACACGTTGTAGGGGGCGAGCGTGCTCGGGAATCGTGGGTGCAGGTAGATCGGCGCCCGGTTGGCTGCGGCGGCTTCGAGGAGCGGGGCGAACTGCGGCTCGTCGAGGTAGTGGCCGCCGGTGTGGGAGTTGATCATGATGCCGTGCAGTCCGAGCGGCCCCATGATCCGTTCGATCTCGGTCGCGGCTGCGTTCGGGTCCTGTGGTGCGACGGTGCCGAGCGCGCCGAACCGGTTGGGACGCGCTCGTACCAGGTCGGCGAGCCAGTCGTTGACGGTCCGGGCGAGCGGGACGGCGTCGGCGGCGGGGTAGGGCTGGACGCCCGGGGGGTTGATGCTGAGGATCGCCATCGCCTGTCCGGCGGCGTCCATCGCGGCGATCCTCGCGTCGATGTCCGTCAGGGCTGCCCGCAGTGGGCCCGGTCGCTCGGTGACGCGCATGAGTCCGATCTCGGTGCGGTCGCCGGGGAGGACGTCGAGGCGGTGGGCGGTGTCCAGGAACGCATCGGTGGCGATGTGTTCCTCGACGGCGATGATCCGCTGCATGTCCGATCTTCCTGTTCCTGTTCTGTTCCTGCCGGTCAGGTGCGGCGTCCGCCGTCGATCGACAGCGTGGTGCCGGTGACGTAGGAGGACTCGTTGGAGCACAGCCAGATTGCGGCGTCGGCGATCTCGTCGGGGGTGGCCAGTCGGCCGAGCGGGGTGAGTGCCTCGTGTTGGGCGATCATGTCGGTGCCCTCGGCGACCTGGTCCAGTTTTGCGGTGCGGGTCATCCCCGGGGCTAGGGCGTTGACACGGATGCCGTCCGGGGCGTGATCGATGGCGGCGGCTTTCGTCAGCCCGATGACGCCATGCTTGCCGGCCACGTACGCCGGAGAGCGCGGAATGGCGTGCAGCCCGCCGCCGGAGGCGATGTTGGCGATCGCCCCGCCCCCTGCCCGGCGCAGCTCCGGGATCTCGTGCTTGATGCAGAAGAACGTGCCGGTCAGATTGATCCGCAGCACGCGCTCCCACTCCTGTGCTGTCATCTCGGTCAGTTCCTGGCCGCTGGAGGGGACGCCGGCGTTGTTGACCGCCAGGTCCAGCCGTCCGAACGCAGTCACGGTCGTGCGGATCGCCGAGCGGACGGAGTCCTCGTCGGCGATGTCCACCGGGACGGCGATCGCCGAACCGCCTGCCATGGTGATCGCCTCGGCACTCTCGTACGCAGCGGCCTCGTCCAGGTCGAGGACCGCCACCGCCGCGCCGCGGCGGGCGAGACCGGACGCGATGGCGCGTCCGATGCCGCTGCCGGACCCGGTGACCAGGCCGACCCTGCCGGTGAAGTCGCTCACGCCAGCGTCTCGTGGTTCGCCCACGCCGCCTTGTACGGGTGGCGGGTACGCCATGTGTCGAACACCTCGGTCACCTCAGGCGAGGCGAACAGGGTCCCCAGCGACTCCAGGTCGGCGAGGCCGAGCTGGATGACGACGGTGGCGATGAACGCCGGTATTTGCTCCTCGCCGGGGACCCGGATGTGGCGCTGCGCGGTGAACGTCAGGAGCGAGCCGGTGCTCTTCGTCGCCTTTTCGACATCCGCCACGTACTGGTCCAGGTCGCTGTCGGGAATCGGTTCGGTGAACTGAACGAACAGTGTGTGGTTGATCATGTCCCCATACGACCACCCGAGCCCCGGTCGCGTCCAAGACCCATCTCGCCCTGTTCGATAACCTGGGGGAATGGATCTGTTGGAGATCAGGGAGCTGCGGTACTTCGTCGCTGTCGCCGAGGAACTGCACTTCGGCCGTGCCGCCGCCAGGCTGGCCATCGCGCAGCCCGCGCTGTCGAAGACCATCCAGCGCATCGAGTCACGGCTTCGTGTGCAGCTGTTCGACCGGACCAGCCGCAGCGTCGCGCTGACACCCGCCGGCGCCGCTCTGCTCGAACACGGACGGCATGCGCTGAACGCGATGACCGTCGCCGTACAGAACGCACAGCGCGCCGCCGGCGACGAACCACTCAAGCTCGTGATCAAACCCGGCGGGGACGCGAACCTGCTCTCCGGAATCCTCGCCGCCTACGCCCAACACCCGTGCGCCCGGCAGGTCGACATCCTCTTCAGCGGCGCCACCGACCGGACCGACCATCTCCACGACGGACGCGCCGACGCAGCCCTGCTCTACGCCCCCTTCGACGACCTCACCGGGCTCGCCGCCGAAACCCTCCACGTCGAGGACCGCGTGGCCGTCCTCCCGGAAGGACACCGGCTCGCCACCCGCGACAGCATCGACCTGGACGATCTGAGTGACGAGGTCTTCCCCCGGTGGCCAGGTGTTCCCGACGACGCGAGCGGCCCCGAAATCGCCGATGCCGCCGAACTCACCGCGCTGGTCAGGATCGGCCGCGTCGTCGCGGTCGTACCCCGCTCGCTCATCACGCCCGCCCCGGCGGGCATCGTGTGCGTTCCCGTCACCGACGCAGGCCCCAGCCGGATCGTCATCGCCCGCCGGGAGCACGACCACCGCGACCACGTCACCGCCCTCATCACCGCCGCCGCATCACTGCGACAGAAATGACCAGCTGCAGCACCGCCTTGGGTGAGCCCCTCATGAGCCTGGCGCGAGGGCGGTGCCTGGGCCTTGCCCCAGGCACGTCCCCCGTACCTGCTGGGCGGCCTGCCCGAACCCGTCTGCGGGCGTAGCTTCCACACGCAGCTGAGTGAAGTCCACATCCAGCTGGGTCTCGTACGCCTCCGGCTGGATGCGGAGTTCGTGGGTGCTGTACTCGCCGAAGCGTTTGATGGGTCCGGTCAGGTACGGCGAGACATGGGCCAGGTCCTCGGGGTCGATCTCCCACCCCCCTCCAACAGCCGACGGACGATCTCCCGCCTTCGGCTGCTTGTCATCGCGGGGGTTTTGCGAGGTCGGAATCGGAATGAGTGCGCATCAGCAGGCGTGCTGCGTCTCCGGCCTGGCGGGCGGGTTCGGGCGTGTGGAAGATCGCTGACGTGGTGATCGCTCCTTCGGCGAGGAGCGCGAGCTGGTCGGCCAGTTCGGCGGGCCGCCCGGACGCAGTCACAAGCCGGGCGAGGTAGTCGTGGAAGGCCCTCTTGTGCTGCCGGGCCTGCTCTGCGACCCCGGGCGAGACCGCGCCCAGCTCGCCGAAGGAGTTGATGAAGGCGCACCCGCGGTAATCCGGCTCGGAGAACCACTGGTACAGCCAGTCGAACACCGCGGAGATCCGCTCCTCGGGACCCGGCTGCGCCGCGACGTAGTCGGCGAGGGCACGCTGCCACCGTGAGTCCCGCTGCTGAAGGAACTCGAGCACGAGCTCGTCCTTCGAGGGGAACAGCTGGTAGAGGCGCTTGAGCGACACCCCGGAGGCGTTGCGCACGGCATCCATCCCGACCGCCTGGATGCCGCGGCTGTAGAACAGCTGCTGGGCTGCGTCGAGCACCTGCTGCCGCGCCGTTTCCCGATCCACCGTCTCTACCCGCCTTGCGTGGAGAACCATCGTTCTCTACTCTAGCGGTGGCATATGGAGAACGATCGTTCTCCAATGGCTTCCGGTCTCACCGGTCCGTGTGGAGACCCGGCCCCGAAGTCCGAAGGAGCTGACTCGACATGGCTGACACGACCCGCCCACCGGTACCGCCGTTCACCCGAGAGACCGCCATCGAGAAGGTCCGGCTGGCCGAGGACGGCTGGAACACCAGTGACCCACAGAAGGTGGCGCTCGCGTACACGGTGGACTCTCGCTGGCGCAACCGCTCGGAGTTCGCCACGGGCCGGGACGAGATCGTCGCGCTGCTGACCCGAAAGTGGAACACCGAACTCGACTACCGGCTGATCAAGGAGCTGTGGGCCTTCGGCGGCAACCGCATCGCCGTGCGCTTCGCTTACGAGCACCGCGACGATGCCGACAACTGGTACCGCTCCTATGGCAACGAGAACTGGGAGTTCGACGAGCAGGGCCTGATGCACACCCGCCACGCCTCGATCAACACCCTCCCGATCGCCCAAGCCGAGAGAAAGTACTTCTGGCCGCTGGGCCGCCGTCCCGACGACCACCCCGGACTCAGCGATCTCGGCTTCTGAGGGCGCCTCCCCGCTCCCCGGCGCGGGGTGTCACGACACCAGCCGCCGCCGGACCCGGATCCCGGTCAATGGCGCCGAACTCGTCGCCCGCGCAGGATGTGCGGTGACCCCGAGGACATGGACGCGCCGAGTCTTGATCTCCATGACGAAGAAGACGTAGAGACGCTGGAGGAAGACAGTGTCCACGTGCAGGAAGTCGCAGGCGAGCAGCGTGTGGGCCTGGGAGCGGAGGAAGGTGCGCCAGGTCTGTTGGGTGGCGCGCTGCGGTGCGGGCGGAAGGCCCGAGCGGCGTAGCACGCGGCGGATGGCGGCAGCCGCGACCCGGTAGCCGAGGCGCCGCAGTTCGCCTTGGATCCTGACGTAGCCCCAGGTCGAATTCTCAGCGCTCCGCCCGCTGATCAGACACACCGCGCCAGTAAAGACACCCCTCAGGGCTCCGCGCGGGGCGTGCGCGTGGCGGCGCAGGTTCTGCCGGGCGTCGTATTCGTTGAGCCGCGCGGTGCTGCCGACAACTTCGACGAGCTGCGGGTGGGGTGCGCCTGCCGAATATCTCATCCGGCCGGGTCAGGGAGCATGGTGGTACTCGTGGACCACTCCGGTGAGCCGGTCTCGGCGGGGTATGTCCGGATGGGAGATTCGCCTGAGATCGGTGGTCGGTTTGGGGACAGCGCGCAGTGGTGCCGCCTGGTTCATCGCTTGGTGGGGTCGGTGAGCGTTGTGATGAAGCTCGAACTGGCGGAGGGCGTGGCGCGGGTGGCGTTCGTTCCAGATGAGTGTGCGGTCCAGGAGTTCGTGGCGGCAGGTTTGGACCCAGCGTTCCATGATGGCGTTCATACGCGGGATTCTGACGCCGGTGGGTACCGTCTGGATGCCGGCGGCTGCCAGGATCTGGTCGAAGAGCGCGGGGAACTTCGCGTCTCTGTCTCGATCAGGTACGTGACGGTGACTTGGGTGTCCTCCAGGTCCATGACCACGTTCCGAGCAGCCTGGGCGACCCAGTTCGCAGAGGGTGCGCCGTGGCGCCGAGGACGGGGTCGATGGCGTATCCCGGCAGCTCAGAGCATGATCGTCGCGTTAGGTATGTGAGGCACGTTCCTCGTGGGCTGTTTGCCACTGCGTTCCGCGGTGGCGGTCCCGGACGCATGGACGAGCCTGCGCTGTGGCGGCTAATGAAGCGGCTCGCTGGCAAGGCCAGCCTGCCCAAGGCACTCATCGCCGACCTGCACCCGCACTCGCTCCGGCACTCGGCCATCACGGGAGCGCTCGAGGCCGACGGATCCCTGCGGGACGTCCAGGCGATGGCCGGGCACGCGGACAGCCGGACGACGGAACGTTACGACCGGATGCGTGGGCGGCTGGATAAGTCCCTGGTGTACGCCCTGCTGCCGCGCTGGCCGAGTAGGCGACCGTCACGGTCCGGCAACATGCCGCACTTCGTCTCCCCGGTGCTGACAAAGTGCCTGGGCAGGATCACCGAACCGTAAAGGGAACACCAGCATGAACGACCTCCAGCCCGCGGCCGCGGGCCCGTTGACCGGCCTGGCCATGAAGAGCCGCGGATCCGTCGCGGTTTGGCTCGGCCTGCCGCTGATCACCCTCGGGATCTATCACCTGGTCTGGTATTACAAGATTCACAAGGAGCTGCAGGAGTTCGACCGGCGGCGCGTGCTCAGCCCGGCGGGCAGCGTGCTTGTCCTGATCTTCCTGGGTTGGACCGTGATCGCTCCGCTGATCTCCTTTCACAACACCGGGAAGGCAGTCGCGAACGCGCAGCGGGCGGCCGGGCGGCCGGTGACGTGCAGCCCGGCGGTGTGCTGGCTGCTGGCATTCGTCTTCGGCCTGAACGTCTGGTACATGCAGCGTGAGCTGAACCAGGTCGTTGACGCCTACCCAGGCGCTGCCCCCGGTACCGAGGTGGCGCTGCTCGCCTGACCCTTCGCGTCCCCGACGAGAGAGGGTGGGCAGTACTGCCCACCCTTGGCGGTGGCCTTGCGCGCGTGTATTTCGTTTACGATCGGTGGCGCCGCCGACTGTGGCCCTCGCGGGACCTGTGGTGCCTGTCCGGTTACGCAGACTCTGGCCTCACTCAAATGGCCCTGGCTCGCGGACCGGCCGACTTACACGGTCCCGTAGGCCAATGACCTGCCTCTCTGCCTGTTCCTCCGGAATCCGTCGAGGTGGTCGAGAAGGCGCTCTTTGCTTGTCCTGTGGCCGGGTGGATGTGGCGCGTGTAGCGTCGAGGGCAGTAGTCGTGGTTCCGAAGGCTGTTCGCCCGTGGCACGCTCACGGGCGTTCTTGCTGTCTAGCGCATCTCCGGACCAAGGCGATCACCTCCGGAGACCCGCGCGGTGCGGGGTTCCGATACGAGTTCCCTTGAAGGAGATAGGCATGGCCAGCGGCACCGTGAAGTGGTTCAACGCGGAAAAAGGCTTCGGTTTCATCGAGCAGGACGGCGGCGGCGCCGACGTGTTCGCGCACTACTCGAACATCGCAACCCAAGGTTTCCGTTCGCTTGACGAAGGCCAGAAGGTGACGTTCGACGTCACGCAGGGCCAGAAGGGCCCCCAGGCGGAGAACATCCGCCCCGCGTAACAACGCACCGAGAGCCCCGGCCGGGATAGTTCCTGGCCGGGAGCTCTTTGCCGCCTAGTGACCGTTCCTCCACCGGTCGGCCACCAGACAGCCCCGCCGCCCGGGGATTCACCGATACGGGTAGCGGCGGGAGTTGGGGCCGCCCGCAGGCCGATCCGAGTTAGCGGCGGACAACCGGTCCGCCTCAAACGGGGAGGGGTGTTGCAGGCCTGGGCCCCGCACGCGCGCGCGTAGGCCAGAACGGTCGGCAGCTGGGGCACCCGCCTCCCGGAGGCAGCCCGCTGCAGCGTCGTATTCGGCCAGCGGCATTTACGCACCGTCCTGGACGAGTACGCCAAGCACTACAACGGACGCCGGCCCCACCGCGGACAACAACTGCACCCACCACGGCCCGACCACCCATCGCAGACCCCTCCCACGAACGGATCAAGCGCCGACAACGACTCGGTGGCCTCATCAACGAGTACGAGCGGGCGGTATAGGTGAGCAGTTCAGCGTAGGTGGCCCTGTTCTGGAACCTCACAGGGGCGAATATCGCCCAAGATCGACGAGCAAGGCTCTCACCTGCCCGGATGATTTATCGGCACCCGCAGAGCCACGCGAAGGTCCGCGTGGTGAGCAGGTAGATCATCCATACGGGCACGACGACGGATCATGCCCGACCGCGCGAACAACGACCAGGTCAGCAGCGGTGAAGCAGTTTTGAAGCGCTACGGGCTCCTCGGCTCCGGCCCCGGCCCAGTGGATGTCGGCGGTGGACAGGCTTAGCCTGAAGCTGATCGAGGCTACGCCTCGGCCATCGCACGGGCCGGTCTGCGCACCCCACAGGTCGCCCGGACTTCCTTGCTCGCCTGTGAAGGAGTTGCTGATGGCCAGCACCAGATGGTTCTTCGAACCGGGTCACACAGCCGGTGAGTTCAGTGCCCGGCACATGATGGTCACCTATGTGCGCGGACAGTTCAAGAACATCCACGGTCGGCTGGAGGCGGACCCGGAACATCCCGAGCAGGCCAGGGTCGAGGCGACCGTCGACGCCGCCGAGGTCTACACCGGCCAACCCGAACGCGACGCGCATCTGCGCAGCGCTGACTTCTTCGACGTCGAACACCACCCCACCTGGACCTTCACCGGCTCCAGCGTCCACCAGGTAGGGTCCAACGCGTTCGAGGTCACCGGCGACCTCACCATCCGGGGCACCACACGTCCCGTCACTTTCGACGTCACCTACCTGGGCCAGTGGGACACTCCCTGGTGGGAGGGCGACCAGAACCTCGGCACCCGCCGCCGGGCCGGCTTCGTCGCCCGTACCCGGCTCAACCGCCACGACTTCGGCGTGAGTTGGAACGACACACTCGACCGCGGCGGAGTCGTGGTCAGCGACCTGGTCGACGTGACCGTCGACATCGAGGCCGTCCTGGAACCGGACTAGTTGAGATCCGGCGGCGGCGCCGGGTGCCCCTGAGCTCTGCTTCTGTCGGCGGAGCACTGAGACCTCGTGGCGCAGGACGAGGATCTCGGCGTTCCTTGCAGCTGATGAGCGCCCCAGCAGTGCCAACCAGTCCAACACCCGGCAGAAGATCAAGTACAGCAGTTGCGGACCCACGATCAGCAATCATGCCCGGGACGCAGGGGTGCACAAACCCGCCGATCAGACACACTGCGCCAGTAAAGACACCCCTCAGGCGTCCTCCGTGAGCACACGAGTGCAACCGCCTGACCAGCCCCGATGAGGTTTTCGGCAGGCGCAAGGCGCGTGACCTCCTTATACTGCTGGAAGACCGCGTTGACCAGGTGAACTTCCTGATCCGTGACAGAGATGCGAAGTTCACCGACGCCTTCGACACCGTCTTCGCCTCCGAGGCCATCCAGGTGCTACTCACTCGGGTCCGTCCGCGGGCGAACGCGTACGTCGAGCGCTGGATCGGCGGCTGCAAAGCCAGCCCTCTCGTACAGCCGCGCCGAGTTCGGATTCGCATTCAACTGGATCCGGTCCACACGGTTCGCACTCGCCCAGGCCAACGTCTCGTCCAGCAGAAGACGCCCGACACCAGCGTTGCGCCCTGCGCGCTCGACGAAGACCAGGGATACGTGCGCCCAGCGCCCAGCGGCTTGACCAGGCCTGGGCAGTTTTGTCGACCACAACCAGGACCAGGACACCGATGGCCCGCCCGGCGCGCTCGGCGAGCCAGGTCGGACGACGATCGAGGTCGGCGAGCCATGCCGCAGCGAAACGGTCCACAAAGCCCTGCTCGTCGGCCGCACCCAACTCCCGGTCCATCTCCAGTTGAAGACGAGCGACAGTCGCAGCATCGACGGCGCCAGCCAGGCGCATGTGGACTATTTCGGTCACGCTTCAACCTATCGTTCACATCAGGCGCCTGGCAGGGCGAACCTTTCCTGATGAGGCACTAGCTTCGTCGACCGACTCGGCATTGGAGCACTGCGAGTTGTGCCGCAGCACGAGCAGCTCGATGTTGTTGGTTGCGTTGCCCAGCAGCCATGTGGTGCAGCTCCCGCAGAGGAACGGAGCAGCTCATCGACCCGAACCCGAGTTTTCACGCGGAACAGGCTGGCGCCTGACCATACGCACGCCCCGGCCCGCGTCGAAGGGCGCGGGCCAGGGTAGCCGAGATGCGGATGCGTGGAGGTGGTCAGTCCGCGGACCGCAGAGCGGGCAAGGCGAGGTCGACAGGCCCGCTGCTGGTGCCGCTCTTGCAGGAGTCGTGGCAGTCCTTCTCGAGGCTGCAGCACAGAGAGCAGATCGCGCCCTGATGGAAGGGGCACTTCGCCATGTCGGGCCGCTCGAACTCGGTCGTGCACACCGTGCAGGTCAGCGTGGCCGCCGAGGGCAGGCCGTCCGAGCCGAGCAGCGGCTCGTCGAGGTCGTCGACCCGGGCGATGTAGTACTTGCCCTTGGTGAGCACCGCGAACAGCGGGGACAGTGCCATGGCCAGGAACAGCGCGATGAACGGCGAGTACGCCTTGCCGTAGTCGCCGAAGGCGTCGAAGTACGCGGCGATGGAGACGGCCGAGGCGATCAGCATCGAGCCGAAGCCGACCGGGTTGAAGTGGTAAAGGTGGGCGCGCTTGAACTCGATGTACGAGGGGCTGAGCTTCAGCGGCTTGTTGATGACCAGGTCGGCGACGACCGCGCCGATCCAGGCGATGGCCACGTTGGAGTAGAAGCCAAGCACCGTGTTGAGGAAGCCGAAGACGCCGCCTTCCATCAGCGCCAGCGCGATGCCGACGTTGAGGAAGATGTAGACGATGCGGCCCGGGTGGCGGTGGGTGAGTCGGGAGAAGAAGTTCGACCAGGACAGCGAACCGGAGTAGGCGTTCGTGGAGTTGATCTTTATCTGGGACAGGATCACGAAGAACGTGGCGAGCCCCAGGGCGACCGGTGCGGCGAAGGTCTTGAAGCCGTGCACATACTGCTGGATGGGCTCGTTGGCCTTGGCCAGGCCCACGCTGCCGGCGATGAAGAAGGCGAGGAAGGCGCCGCCGATCTGCTTTGTCGCTCCGAGCGCCACCCAGCCCGGGCCTGCGGAGAGCACCGCGCCCCACCACTTCTTCGCGTTCTCTGGCGTCTTGTCGGGCATGAAGCGCAGGTAGTCGACCTGCTCACCGATCTGCGCGATCAGCGACAGCGCCACGCCGGCGCCCGCACCGACGCCGAGCATGCTGATACTGGAGCCGGTGGGCGAGTTTCCGGTGAAGTGGGTGAACTCGGAGAATTTCCCGGGCTCCTGGATGGCGATGGAGACGAACGGCGCGACCATCAGCACCAGCCAGACCGGTTGGGTCCACACCTGCATCTTCGACAGTGCCGTCATGCCGTAGATGACCAGCGGCAGGATGATGAGCGAGCAGATCAGATAGCCGACGGCGAGCGGGATGTGCAGGCCCAGGTCCAGGGCCTGAGCCATGATCGAGCCTTCGAGGGCGAAGAAGATGAAGGTGAAGCTGGCGTAGATGACCGAGGTGAGGGTCGAACCGAGGTAGCCGAAGCCCGCGCCCCGGGTCAGCAGGTCCATGTCGATGGAGTACCTCGCCGAGTAGTACGAGATCGGGATGCCGGTGAGGAAGATGACCACCGCCGCGGCGAGGATCGCCACCATGGCGCTGGAGAAGCCATTGGATATCGCGATCGAGCCGCCGATGGCGAAGTCCGCGAGATAGGCGATGCCGCCCAGGGCCGTCGTGGCCACCACATACGGCGTCCAGCGGCGGAAGGACTTCGGAGCATAGCGCAGCGAGTAGTCCTCCAGGGTGTCGTTCTGCGTCCAGCCGTTGTACGTCCGCCCGGTTGCCGTTGGCGGCGCCTCATTGTCGATGATCTCCGTCACGACGCTTCCCTCTCCCACACGCAAGGTCAGGTGTCCCGGAAGAGTCCCGCCGCGTTGTTTCCGAGGAGTTTCGCTCTCTTTAAAGCCTGTGGGTGCCCGATACTCGGCCGCGCTATGAGACCTGCGTGTATTCGTGGATCGCCCCACCGAGTAGATCACGACGGATGACCTTGCCGTCCGGGCCTACTGGATCGGGTAGCGGGCGCAGTGGTGCTGCTTGACGGAGTGCGCGGTGTGGGCGATGGGTATTGAAGTGCGTCTCGTACGCGGCCAACACGTGTCGCAGGTGCCCATCGTTGACGATCAGCGTGCGGTCGAGGAGTTCCCGTCGGCATCCTCCGATTCAGCGCTCGATGACTGCATTCGTCCGCGGTGCCTGGACCGGAGTGAGCAGCACCTGGATGGCCTCGGACGCGAAGACGGCATCGAAGGCGTCGGTGAACGTCGCATCTCTGTCCTGGATCAGGAACTTCATCTGGTCAACGCGGTCAACCAACGCCATGAAGAGGTAGCGGGGCCTGCTGGACTGCCCCGTATTATGGCGAGGCCAGCCGTAGACGACCAGGCGGCAGACCCTAACCGCCCTCGGTGTCCTTGTCCCGCCGCTTGACCATCTCCCGCCCCCGGCCGCGTGTAGTTCTGCAGCAGCACCACCGCAGGACCTGCACGGTCGGCAGCTCGCGCTAGCCAAAACGGCGAGGTCGATGCGTAGACCGCCTTGAGTAGGGCGAAACCGTCTCTGCCGTAGTCCACAGCGAGCTGATCCCTGCAGCACAGTGACCAGCGCCAACCGCCCCGGCGACCACGCCGGCCTACCCCGGGCGCCGAACCCGCCCGCGAACTCGGCATCAGCGAACAACTCGCCAAGCCGGTCACGGATCTGCACTGGCAGCGGTGCCTGCCGTCTGCCCGAGCACGTCGCCCGAACAGCGGCAGCGATCTCCGGGGCCGGTTCCGGCCAGGGCTGCGGCTGCACCGACACCGCACTCTCCATCCTGCCAACAGACACCGCCAGTCAGCCTGCCGGAAGAACACACTTCACACATTCCTGACGAGCAGTTACCCAGCCCAGGAATTAACCCCCAGGATCGCGCAATGCTCAAGGCGGGCGAGTACCGGATGACCTGTCGGCACTTCCTCGACGGATAGATCTGCAGGAGCTGTCGACCGCAAGTTGTGGTCTGCGGCATAGGCGAGCGCGGCAGGCCCGAGGCCGCAAGATAGCGGAGCTGCGGGAAGCCCTCACCGGCGATTCACTTCACCAGCCCACGACCTGACATCAGCAAAGTCCCCACCCACAAACACACCAGCGACCAGCCCGGCCAGCAGTCACGACAAAGACTGTTGCAGTACTGGCCGCCGATCACTCTGCGGAGGTCCCGCTGCACCGGCCGCCCACCTGCTGAGGAGACGGCCAGCGACCCGGGTCAGGCCTTGGCGGTCTGGACCTCCGAGTCCTCCCGTGGGGCGGCGGGCAGGGCTGTTGTCTGTTCGCGTCGGTTCGCCGCGCCCAGGTGGTTGAAGACGAGGTTGAGGGTGAAGGCCAGCAGCACGGTGAGTGTGATCGGGCTACCGAAGATGGTCTGTGTCCACTCGGGGAAGTGCTCGAAGAAGACCTCGTTGCCGAACCGGTCGGTGGCGACCGCCGGTAGCATGCCCACGCCCAGTGAGACGGCGACGATCAGCAGGTTGTGGTTGTCGCGGAACTCGACCTTCTTCAAGGTCTGGATGCCCACCGCCGTCACCATGGCGAACATCACCAGGGCCGCCCCGCCGACCACCTGCTCGGGGACGGCCGCGACGAACGCGCCGACCTTGGGCACCAGGCCCATGAGCAGAAGGATCACGCCCGCTCCGGCCACCACCCAGCGGCTGCGCACCCCGGTCATCTGTACCAGTCCGACGTTCTCCGCGTAGGCGGTGTCGGGGAAGGAGTTCATGCAGCCGCCAAGTACCGCGGAAAGGCCGTCCGTTGCCAGGCCGCGGGCGATGTCGGCGTCGGTGAGTTCCTTGCCCGTCATCTCCGCCACGGCGAGCATGTCCGCGGTGGACTCGGTGTAGGTGACCAGCATGACGACACACATGGAGAGCACCGCGGCGGCGTCGAAGCGGGGAGCACCGAAGTGGAACGGTGCCGTGATGCCGAACCAGCCAGTGCTGGCGACGCCGTTGAGGTGGAAGAGGTGCATCGGAATCGCGATGAGACTGCCGGCGGCGATCGCCAGTAGTGGTGCGATCTGGCCGAGGAAGCCGCGGAGCACTCGGCTGAAGATGACGATCAGGGCGACGGTGCCGAGACCGAGCGCGACGTGTGAGACCTGGCCGTACTCCTTGGCAGCGGTGTCGTGCCCGGCGATCATCCCGGCTCCGGGGCCGATCAGTGACAGGCCGATGACGGTGATCACCGTTCCGGAGACCAGCGGTGGGAAGTACCTGATCATCTTGGCGAACGGTTTGGCGATGAGCAGGCCGAAGACTCCGGAGGCGAGCATGGCTCCGTAGACGGTCGGCAGCCCGTGCCTGGCAGCTATCGTGATCATTGGGCTGACCACGGTGAACGTCGCTCCGGCGACGACCGGCAACCGCACGCCGAAGACCTTGCGGATGCCCACCGCCTGGATGATGGTGGCGATGCCGGCAACGAGGAGATCCGCGTTGACCAGCATGGCGATCGTCCCGAGGTCCAGTTTGAGCGCACTGCCCACGATGAATGGCACGGCCACAGCGCCCGCGTACATGATGAAAACGTGCTGCATGCTCAGGACTGCCAACCGAGGAGGTGGCGGCACTTCGTCGACCGGGTGTCCTCCACCCGCTTGGGAAGACAGTGGCAACCGCATGGTCCCTCCGGCATATGGGAATTGGCTGAAGAAGAGGGGGCGCAATGCCTGCTCGCGGGCGTCCCTGCCGGTGACACCGGCGACGGGCTTTCCGGGAGCGGGCGCTCGCCTGTCGCGGTGGCGTCATCGGCACCGTGTCGGATCGTGCCGCCTCTTGAGGTCAGGGGGCGTTGGTCCCCGCACTGGCGGGGTGCCGACATCCGATCTCAACGGCAGTGGTGCGTGACCCGCTTTGGCGGGTCTTCCTCGCTCACCGAAGTCTTGTCCAGGACGGGTCTTGAACGACTCCGGTTCGTCGGCTGACAACCGACTGTGAAGTGGCTGTTAGTAAAGCGGCTCGTCAAGGCCGCGTGCCACTGTGGGAACATCCATGAATCCCGCCTGAAACGGGGCCCTGATTGTAGGGTCATACAATGCTGACCGTGTTGTCCCGCAGCGCCGGATCGGAAACAGGGAAGTAACACACTTTAAACCCGTGGCAACCCTACAGCGAGCACAATCTGTTGGGGGTTGAACGGCAACGGTGGTGGCCCTTGAGCACCGTGTCCGCCGCAGCGCGATCCTCGTACCGGCTCATCCGGCCTCTGCCAGGTCACGAGAGGGTGATGGTCGTGCCCGGGGTGCAGGCCAGGACTAGATGAGGTATACGGGGGGGTGAGGAACATCGGAACGAAAACCGGCGCTAGGCATCTGCCTGCCCTGGTGGGCGGCTGACGGGGCGTCGGTCGCGGCCTGGGCGAAGGGGCTTACCCGGCCGGACTCCGAGATGCGGGCCCGCTCGAAGATGGCTGTGTCGCCCTATGCGACCTGCGAGTACTCGTGGATGAGGCCGTCGAGTCGGTAGATGCGGTTTTCGCCGCCGTCAGCGCGTGGCTCGGGGGCAATGAGTTGGTTCGGAGCCCGCTGCTGGAAGGGTCGGTGCGGTCAATGGGTGGCGGAGGGGCGATCCGTACGCTGGGGCGCGGGGCGGGTCCCAGCCTCCTTCGAGCTCTCCCAAGGCGCAACACATGGCCCCGCGTCGTCTCTTCGAGCGGGACAAATCAGCCGTACCAGGTGACGCTGCACACGTAGACGCATTGTTGGCGTGGGACGGCGAGGAAGTTGATGAATCCGCGTCCGCTTTAGTCCGTAGGGCCGCCAATGTATATGTCGTACTCTGGAGCGTCGCACAGTGCGTAGACCGAGTTTGGTTCGGTCATGGTGAACTTGAACAGCCATGCTCCTCCGTAGGGATCCGAGTCGACGAGTTCAGGGGAGCTTTCCAACGCGTCATTGACGGCGATGATCTTGCCGTCGAGCGGCATGTCGACGTCCGCAGTAGCCTTGGCTGACGCCACAACTACACAAGGCATCCCACTCGAGAAACTAGCTTCCACCTTCGGCAGGACCACGTGCACGACGGTCCCCTGCCGACCGGCCGGTTCCGTACCGCCCGCGGTGCGCTTCTCGCCGCTGCAGGTTTCCACCCAGCCGCCGAGGAGGAGCACGCGGCGGGTCAGGCCGCGGGCCGCCATGTCGCCGCTGAGCCGCTCCCAGCAGTAGACCAGGCACACCCGTTCGCATCCCTCTGCGGCCCGCATGGTGCGGAGCAGGGTGTCGAACGCCGGGCGGTGGTCGTTGAGCAGGGCAGAGTCGCCGGTGTCGCGCCACCAGCAGCCCTGCGCGATGACGTACTCGCCGCACGCTTTCAGGCGACGCTCCAACTCCGTCGTGTCGGAGGTGCAGGATCGGTCGTAGACGAACGAGAGAGTGGGCTGGTGGCTGCTCAAAGTCGGCTCCATGAACGGCACTTGTCTTGGCCCGTAGTGCTTCAGAATGGCTTCACTGGCTGTGAGCTGGGACTTTGTCTGATGGTCAGCTGGCTGGGTGGTACTCGTTGATGAAGCCGGCGACGGCTTGTCGGCGTTCGGTTCGGACTGTGGGCAGGGGGATGACGTTGGGGTCGTCGTTGGGCGCGAGCTGGTTGCTTCCTTGATGGGGGCGGTGGCTGTTGAAGTGATGGGCGTAGTCGTGGAGGCTCTTCTCGGCGTGACCGCGGTCGAGTAGCAGGACCCGGTCGGTGCACTCCTCCCGTGCTGAGCGTATGAACCGTTCGGCGTGGGGGTTGCAGTTGGGGCTGCGCGGAGGGATCTTGACCACGGTGGTGCCCTCGCTGGCGCACACGGCGTCGAAGGCGGCGGTGAACTTCGCGTCCCGATCGCGGATGAGGTGGATGAACTCTCGAGCGCGATCGCCGAGTCGCCACAGGAACTGCCGGGCCTGCTGGGTGGCCCAGGGGGCGGTGGGGTGGGCGGTGACGCCCAGGATGTGCACGGTGCGGGTGCGTACCTCCATGACGAACAGCGCGTAGAGCCGTTGCAGGCCGATGGTGTCGACATGGAACAGATCGGTGGCGAGCAGACCGCTGGCTTGGGCCTTGAGGAAGGCGGCCTTGTGAGTGCGCGATATTCGGCCACCTATGCGACCTGCGTGTATTCGTGGATCGCTCCGCCGAGGCGGTCACGGCGGATGACGTTGCCGTCGGGATGGACGGGATCACGTAGCGGCCGCAGTTGTGCTGCTTGGCCGAGGGCACGGTGCGGGCGATGTGCGTTGAAGTGCGTTTCGTACGCGGCCAGAACGTGACGTAGGTGCCGTTCGTTGACGATCAGCGTCCGGTCGAGGAGTTCCCTCCGGCATCCGCCGATCCAGCGTTCGATGTAGGCATTGGCCCTCGGGGCCCGGACTGGGGTGAGTAACACCCTGATGCTCTCGGAGGCGAAGGCGTCGGTGAACTTCGCGTCTCTGTCCCGGATCAGGAACTTCACCTGGCCAACGCGGTCCTCCAGGTCCATCAAGAGGTCGCGGGCCTGCTGGAGTGCCCAGTTGCCGGTTGGGTGGGCGGCGACGCCAAGGAGGTGCACTCGACGGGTGGAGATCTCCATGGCCACCATGCAGTACAGGCGTCGCAGCAGCACGGTATCGACGTGGAAGAGGTCCACCGCGATGATCCCGGAAGCCTGGCTGCGCAGGAACTGCGCCCACGTCGGGCCCGAGCGTCGTGGCGCCGGATCGATCCCCGCCTTCTTTAGGACCGCCCACACCGTGGAGGCGCCGACCGGGCGGCCCAGGCCGGCCAGTTCACCAGCGATCCTGCGGTATCCCTAGGTCGGGTTCTCCGCGGCCATGCGCAGCACCAGCTCCCGCACGCTGGGCCGGGTCGGCGGACGGCCAGGGCCTCGGCGCTTGTAGGTCCAGCGGCGTTTGACCAGGTCGGCATGCCAACGCAGCAGGGTGCCGAGGGTGACGAACAGATGCCCACGCAGCGCCTTGGGCAGCGGTCGCGCCAGTCCCGCGATCACCGCCCGGTCCGCCCACGAGAGCTTTGGCCGGACGACCTGACGGCACAGGACGGCGAGTTGGTGCCGCAGCACGAGAAGCTCCGCGTTCTTCGATGCCTCCGATCGCGCCAGCAACGCAATCCACCCCAGGACCTTCAGGAAGGTCAGGTACAGCAGTCGCAGAGCCATGCCTCAGAATCCCGCCTCGCCTGACCCCGATGGCAAGTCCCAGGTCAGCAGCGGCGGCCGAGTTTCGGGCACCCACAGGGCTACCGCTTGGGCGTGCTCGGGGAAGTCGCGCAGGGTCTCCTGGTACTGGGCGGGCGTCACGCCCTCGAACAGGTTCTCCGGTCGGTTGATGGTCGTGGGTTTGCCGTCCTTCCTGGACTGTTCCAGTTCGGCGATCGTGCGCGAGACGGTGCAGGCCAGGGCGTCGAGGCGGTCGCGTTCGGCGAGCAGCCGCCGGTGGTGGCCGCCCAGCGCTTCCACCTCGTCGACCTGCTCGGCCAGCCGCGGTTCACGCTCGTGCGACGAGCCGCGAGACGATCGGCGTGGCCGCATCATCCGCTGCCAGGGGTGTTGTGGCGAACTGTGCCTTGATGCCCTCGGTCCAGCGCCGGCAGCGCTCGGTGAGCTGGTAGTCGTCGGTCTGTAGGCGCCCGCGGGTGACGAGCACGCCGAGTTCGGCGCCCTGGCAGCGGTAGTCGCCGGGCTCGGCGACACGCATGTAGAAGGCCTCGGACTCGTCGATCAGCGAGTCCCAGTCGTTGCCCCAACGCGCGAAGGAGATTCGCCCGTCGTCGTCGAGGTGCCACACGCCTGTACGTGGGGTCGCGGTCAAGCGCTCGAGATCCGGCGAGGTCTCCCTGATCATCAGCTGAGCCCAGACCTCGTCCTCGCCATAGCCCCGCTCCCAGCGCGAGTTGATCTCCTCGATGTCGAGCTCGTACTCCACGTCCATGTACTCGAGCAGGTGGAAGAGGAACAGCGGCATGTCGGCGTAAGCCTCGGTGGTCAAGTTCGTCATCGGGCTCACACCGCTCACACGCGGGTTCAACTCGCCGAGGTAGAGCTCACCCGAGTCCAGGTCGTGCAAGAGGTCCACCTCGAAGTAGCCGCAGTACCCCTTGCGGCGCAGGCCGTCACCTAGCTTTCGCACCATCTCCCGCGCGGCGTGCGTCTGTTCGCGCGGCAGCACCCCGCGCCAGATGTCATTGCCGCACCAGCCGCCCTGGTACGGAGTCAGCTCTGGGTAACCGACGAGACTCGTCATTGCGGGGCCGACCACGGTGCCGTGGCGCGTCAGGACGCCCTCGAGGCACACCTCGACATTGCGGATGCGCTTCATAACTTTGAGTTCCTGCGCGACCAGGTCACCAGCGCAATGGTCCCAATCGCGCTGACCGCGCACGAAGAACGTCTCATTGCCGGAGTCGCCATACGGAGCCTCGACGACGAGGTCATCTCCCAGCCCGGCGCTCTGCGCGAGCGCAGTCAGCTCGTCGTAGGAGCCGACTCGCCCGATTGTGTTGGGCACGCTCGATACGCCCACCTCCTCGGCTAGGCGTGTCATGACGATCTTCGAGTCCAGGTGATGGCGCAGCGCCGCCGATGGGTGCATGACCTCGAGCCCTGCCCTGTGTGCGAGTGCCTGGGTCTCCTCGTCAAACATCACAAAGCAGGCCTTACCACCAGGACCTCGGCGCGCGAGGAACTCGAGTGTCTCGGGATCGCGCAGGAGGTGGTTGCACACGTCCTCCATGCACCCGAAACCTCTGCGGTCGCGCCGCTGCGGCACGGACACGCGCGGATGTGCGCCCTCGAAGGAGTCAAAGTAGGTCAGGTAGAAGAAGTTTCGTACCCACCGGTCGATGCCCAGCAGGTTGAACGGGGTCGGCGAGATGAAGTACAGCGGTACGGCGTTGGTGTGGAAGAACGCGCGCACATCTGAGATGCCGTTCAGCACGCGGCCCGGCTCGGGCTCAGGCCCGTCGGCCCGCACGATCTGTCCTGTCGGTTTCGGTCGAGTTCCCGACCACAGCGGTCACGATCTCCCGGCTTTCACGGATGACGGCCAGAATCTCTTCCTGCCCGAACGTGCTGGCCATTGTCGTAACCTCCTTGTCCGCTGCTATCGACAACCTCCTGTTTCAGGGGCCATCGCGCAGATCAAGGGTGACCGAGATGCGGGCGCCAGGTGTGGCGGGGAACGGTCTGTCCGGCCGGGGTGAGTTTCCGTAGCTGGTGGCGCAGCTGGAAGCCGTGGACAACCTCGGTCAGCCCGAGTACGACCAGCACGATGCCGGTGACCTCGGTGAGCACGGCGATGGAGGCGAACGGAAAGATGATCAGCACCATCCCGGCGAGCAGCGTGGTGATGCCCAGGAAGATCTGCCAGCCCCGCGCGGGCATGGCTGGGGCCGAGGCCGCCGAGGCAGCGATCAGCATGCCGCGCAGCAGCCAGCCGAACCCGATCCACAGGGCCAGCAACAGGATCGACTCCGCGGCGCCGCGGAAGCACAACACGCCCAGCAGCACCAGGAGCGCACCACTGACGAAGTGCAGTGCTCGCAGGTGTCCCGGAATGTGGCTGCCGAAGGTCGCGGCGAGGTGGAAGACCCCGGTGGCCAGCAGGTAGATGCCAAACAGCACGCCGACCACACGTAGCGAGGCGCCTGGCCACACCAGCACCACCACGCCGAGGGCGACTGCGGCGACCCCGGTGGCGAGTACCGCCTGCCAGGCGGCATCTGCGAGGGCGCCGAGTGGGCCCCCGTGGGGCGGTGCGCCATGGGTTTGCGCATCCGGATCGGTGGTTGGACGCGGTTCGTCAGAGGAGCGGCTCATCGTCACTTCTCCCCTCATCTCGCGGGAGCGGATGGTTGTATCTGGCGCCCCTCGCGCGGCCGAAGCTGGTTCAGGCGGCCTCTTCTGCTGCATCCGCACCGCCTGCCTTCGGCAGTTCGAAACTTCCTTTGGCGAAAGGGGCGTAATTCCAGCCTGCAGCACTTTGGTGGTGCGCGCACCCAATCAGCGACGCCGACCTGCCGTCAGCCAGCCCGGTCGTCCGTCACAGCCGCGCGAGCGAGCCGTGCCCTGCGGTCAGGCACCCAGTCACCTTGGGAGGGAACGCCGTAAGAACCGGACCCAGGTGACCACAGCCGTGAGGGAGATCATCAGGTCGTTACGGGGGCTTACGACGGCCGCGCCTCACGACGTGCGTACGCGTACAAGGGAGCGGCTTTCTACCCCGGTGCCGACCTCGCGCAGTGCCGTCCGCGGGGTGGCCACCGCGATGGCGGTCCCCGCGCAGCGGCCATCGCCAGCCGCCGCGAGGGGATGCCGACCACTACGGCCAGGGGAACAGAAGCGCGCCGATCAGCGGCTCGTGCACGTTGGCGATGAGCATCGACGTGGTCGGTGCCCCGGCGACATACGGGCCGCTCCAGGTGGCCCGGGGCGGCCCGGCTCCCTCGGCAAATGTCGTCGGGCGCGCTACCCGGTTGTCTTCTGCTCCGCCTCCATGCGGGCCAGCCGGGCATCGAGGACCGTGTACTCGGCCTCTTCGATAGCGGCCAACGCGAATCCGACTGCGGCGACCGCATCCGCCTCGGCCCGGTCGGCCTCGCGGGCCGCGCGAGCCGCGCTGTGTTCCTTTCTGCGGGCTTCGATGTCTCTGCTCACCTTGGCCGTGTGGTCGCGCCAATTCTGCTGCATCTCGGCCCACCACTGCGACACCTGCGCTTCCGCGCCGCGCGCCGACTCTTGGATTTTGGCAGCTTGGGCCTGGGCGTCCTCGCGGGCCCTTTCAACCTCGGCTTGCAACTGCTCACGGCTCTGGGCTGCGGCCTGGGACACGTGATCTTCGGCAGCCTTGGCCCGCTCAGCCAGGGTAGTGAGAGTGTCAGACAAGGCCATTGGTTGTCTCCTTCCTGGGACAACCCCCACGAGACACGATCCCTTCCGTGTGTCCGCCTCGCAACTTCGGTTCAGCACCGTGATCTCAACCCTGAGCAGCAGATTTATCGGCTCGGGGCGTTTTGCGCTTGCGAATTCGCTACGAGGGCGGAGGGAGTGCGCCGCATCCCCCGGCTACGAGTGGTGACCTGCTCCTTCTGCCTATGAACCTGGTACAGACCCAGCACCCTGGCGCCCATCGAACCTACCTGCGCAGCGGCTTCCATTTCGACTGCCACCACCTGGCCCTCATCGCTGGATAAGCCGCCAGCACACCGCATGGAACGGGCGACGCGGGCGCGTGACGGCATCACGGCCCGCCCACCTCACGACCGCAGTCGAAGCCGATCCGACTCCCTCATGGAGAAACCACACGACGATGCCCGGGAGAAACCCCACGACGACGCCCGGCCCAAACTCCCGCATGCAGGAAGGGTGTCAAAACTGCGGTCAGGCCGCTGATCTGGGGGGTTCCCTGTGGCGGCCGAGAAGGCGTGATTGACGTAGCGTGGTACTCGTTGAGCAGTTCCGCCGAGTTTCGACGGCGCCGAACTGCCGTGGCGGGCAGGGGGATGACGTTGGGTTCGTCGTCCGGGGCCCGTAGCTCCAAGCTGGGGTGGGCACGGCCGGTGTTGTAGTGCTCGGCGTACTCGCCGAGCACGGTGCGCAGGTGCCGTTCGCCGGTGGTGAGGAGGCGGTCGCTGCATTCGGCGCGCGGGGTGCGTATCCACCGCTCCGCAAAAGCGTTCGACCGTGGGCTCTGCGGTGGGGTCGGGACGACCTCGGTGTCGTTGCCGGCGAAGACGGCATCGAAGGCGGCGGTGAACGTGGAGTCGCTGTCCCGGATGAGGAACCGGAAACTTTCGGCTCTGTCTCCCAGGTCCATCACCCGGGACGCAGGGGTGCAGTCCGGTCGAGGAGCTCACGTCGGCAGGTTGCTATCCAGCGTTCCGTGACCGCGTTCATCCGCGGCATCCTGACGCCGGTGAGCACGGTCTCGATCCCAGCGTCGGCGAGGATCGCGTCGAAGATGTGCGGGTACTTCCCGTCTCGATCTCGGATCAGGAACCGGGCCCGGTATCCGGCGTCCTCCAGGTCCATGACCAGGTTCCGCGCGGACTGGGTGACCCAGGCGGCGTTCGGGTGGGCGGTTGCGCCAAGGATTCGAACCCGGCGGCTGGCCTGCTCAATCACCGCCAACACGTCAGCCTCGTACCGGTGAGTGTGACAGCTTCGAAGAAGTCGCACGCCAGCAGGGCGTCGGCCTGTGAGCGGATGAAGGTTCCCCATGTCGTGGTCGTGCGCTGCGGCGAAGGGGCGATTCCCGCGGTGGGCAGGATCTCCCAGACGGTCGAGGCCGCGACCTTGATCCCGAGCACCGCGAACTCGCCATGGATCCGGCGATAACCCCAGGTCGGATTCTCGCGCGCTAGCTGTACTCGGCCGTGGGGTTGGTGACACGTGGCCGACGGTTGTTGATCAAGAGGTGGACCTCCGGGCGTAGTGGAGTTTGCCGACTTCACTCACCTCGGAGGTCCTGATGGCCCACGC
>NZ_JANFNH010000047.1 GCF_024436055.1 Streptantibioticus rubrisoli
TGGGGAAAGGAACCCCCGCCGGGGTGGGCGGACGGAAAGGAGGTGGCCGGAACCGTCAGCGGGACGCGTACAGCGCTTCGATCTCGTCCGCGAAGTCCCGCAAGACAACATTCCGCTTCAGCTTCAGCGACGGCGTCAGATGCCCCGACTCCTCACTGAACTGCGTCGGCAGAACGCGGAACTTCTTGACCGCCTCCGCATGGGAGACCGCCGCGTTGCCGTCGTCGACGGCCTGCTGCACCTCCGCCAACAGCTCGGGATCCGAACGCAGTTCGGCCACGGGCGTGTCCGCCGACTTGCCGTGTTGCTCGGCCCAGCGGGGCAGGAACTCCTCGTCCAGCGTGATCAACGCTCCGACGAACGGCCGACCGTCTCCGACCACCATGCACTCGGCGATCAGCGCGTGCGCCCGGATGCGATCCTCGATCACCGCGGGAGCGACGTTCTTGCCGCCAGCGGTGACGATGATCTCCTTCTTGCGCCCGGTGATCGTCAGATAGCCGTCCTCGTCCAGGGTTCCTATGTCCCCGGTGTGGAACCAGCCGTCCTCCAGCGCCTCGGCGGTGGCCCGCTCGTTGTTCCAGTAGCCGGTGAACAGGTGCTCACCGTGCAGCAGAACCTCGCCGTCGTCGGCGATCCGCACCACGCTGCCCGGCAGCGGCTGGCCGACGGTACCGATCTTGGTGCGGTCCCACGGGTTGAACGCGGTCGCGGCGCAGGACTCGGTGAGCCCGTACCCCTCCAGCACGGTGAAGCCGATGCCCCGGTAGAAGTGACCGAGCCGCTCGCCCAGCGGTGCCCCGCCGGAGATGGCGTGGGTGGCCCGGCCACCCAGCACGTTCCGCAGCTTGCCGTACACCAGCCGGTCGAAGACCTTGTGCCGCAGCCGCAGCGGGAAACCGGGACCGCCCGGGGTGTCCAGCGCCTTGCTGTACTCGATGGCGGTGTCGGCCGCCTTGTCGAAGATCTTCTCCTTGCCCCCGGAACCCGCCTGCGCCCGCGCCGAGTTGTAGACCTTCTCGAACACGCGCGGCACGCTCAGCACCAACGTGGGCTTGAACGAGGCGAGTTCGTCGGTGAGGTTCTTGACGTCGCTGACATGCCCGAGCTTGATCGGCGCCATCACACACGCCACCTCGACCAGCCGCCCCAGCACATGCGCCAGCGGCAGGAACAGCAGCACCGACGACTCGCCGGTGCGGAACAGCGGCGTCAGCCGCGCCACCACGTTGCCGCACTCGGCGAAGAAGCTGCGATGGGTCAGCACACAGCCCTTGGGACGCCCGGTGGTGCCCGAGGTGTAGACGATCGTGGCGGGGGTGTCGGCGTCGGCGACCGTGCTGCGCTCCTCCACCTCCGCGTCGGACACATCGCTGCCGGACGATCCCAGGGTCTCCACCGCGCCCGCGTCGATCCGCCACAGGTGCTTCAGCCGCGGCAGCCGCTCGCGGACCGACTCCACCAACTCCTCGTGCACGGTGGTCTCGACCACGCAGGCCACCGCGCCGGAGTCGCCGAGGATCCACTCGACCTGCTCGGCGGAGGACGTCTCGTATACCGGAACGGTGATCGCGCCCGCGCTCCAGATGGCGAAGTCCAGCAGCGTCCACTCGTACCGGGTGCGCGACATCAGGGCGACCCGGTCGCCGGGCTCGACACCGGAGGCGATCAGGCCCTTGGCCGCGGCGCGCACCTCGGCGAGGAACTGTCTGGCGGTCACGTCCTGCCAGACCCCGTCACGCTTGCGAGCCAGCACCGGGACGTCGGGATGCTGCGCGGCGTTGCGGCGGATGAGATCCGTCAGGTTGCCGTCGGCAGGGACCTCGTACAAAGCCGGAAGGCTGAACTCGCGCAAGACTGATGCTCCTCGTCGGCGCCGGCGGCGTTGTCGGCTGCGCTCGTGATCAAGAGCTGTATGGGACGGCCCGGACGTTACCCATGGGTAAAGCTTCCGGGATAGGGGTTCAGGGGCAGATGTTCGCTGTGTCACACCGCTCTCGATCGTCGTGGCACCCGCCACCGGTCTGTCCGTCCCGCCGCCCGGACGCGGCCGCAGCGGTGCTCCGGGCACCCTATTGCAGAGGTCCGGTGACCCGCAGGTAACCACCGGTCCACCGGGGCGTTCGCCTCTTGCCGGGCCCGTTAAGGTGAGCGGCATGCGGGTCCATGTGGTGAGCGATGTCCACGGCGCCGTCGAGCCCCTCGCCAGGGCGGGAGACGGTGCGGACGCCCTGGTGTGCCTCGGCGACCTGATCCTCTTCCTCGACTACGCCGACCACTCGCGCGGGATCTTCCCCGAGCTGTTCGGCACCGAGAACGCCGACCGCATCGTGCAGTTGCGCACCGCCCGCCGCTTCGAGGAGGCCCGCGCCCTGTCCCGCAGGCTGTGGGACGGCATCGACCGCGCCGCCGCCGTGGAGCGCGCCGTGCGCAAGCAGTACGCCGAGATGTTCGGGGTGCTGCCCACGCCGACGTACGCGACCTACGGAAACGTCGACATGCCCGATCTGTGGCCGGAGTTCGCCCGCCCCGGCACCACCGTGCTGGACGGGACGACGGCCGAGATCGGCGGCCGGGTCTTCGGCTTCGTCGGCGGGGGACTGCGCACCCCGATGCGCACCCCGTACGAGATCGACGACGAGACCTACGCGGCCAAGGTCGCCGCGCTCGGACCGGTCGACGTGCTCTGCTCGCACATCCCGCCCGCCGTGCCGGAGTTGTGCTACGACACCGTCGCCCGCCGCTTCGAGCGCGGCAGCCAGGCCCTGCTGGACGCCATCCACACGGTGCGCCCGAGGTACGCGCTGTTCGGCCACGTCCACCAGCCGCTGGTGCGGCGGATGCGGATAGGCACCACCGAGTGCGTCAACGTCGGCCATTTCAACGCCACCCACGCCCCCTACGTCCTGCAGTGGTGACCGAGGACGACCGAGGCGCTACCCACCGCCGGAGCCACCCGCGATAACCTGACGCACCAGAAAACCTCCAGGCGCGGCGCCGACGGCCGCCGGGTGCCTGGGAAGACCGACGCGAAGTCCCGGAGGGGCCACGGCGATGGCGGAACACACCAGCTCTAGCATCACCATCGAGGCGGCCCCGGCCGACGTGATGAAGGTGATCTCTGACTTCGAGCGGTACCCGGAGTGGACCGGCGAGGTCAAGGAGGCCGAGATCCTCGCCAAGGACGACGAGGGCCGCGCGGAGCGGGTCCGGCTGGTGCTCGACGCCGGGGCGATCAAGGACGACCACACCCTGAAGTACACCTGGGGCGGCCCGAACCAGGTCAGCTGGTCGCTGGTGAAGTCGCAGATGCTGCGCGCCCTCGACGGCTCCTACACGCTGACCCCGCTCGCCGACGGCAAGCGCACCGAGGTCACCTACCAGCTCACCGTCGACGTGAAGATCCCCATGCTCGGCATGATCAAGCGCAAGGCGGAGAAGGTCATCATCGACCGCGCCCTGGACGGGCTGAAGAAGCGCGTGGAGCAGGGCTGAGCGCGGTGCGTACCGTCCTGGTCACCGGTCCCGGCGGCGCGGGGAGCAGCACCGTCGCCGCGGCCACCGCGCTGGCCGCCGCCCGCGCCGGTGCCCGTGCCCTGCTGGTCACCGCCGACCCGCCGCCCGGCCTCACCGCGCCCCAGACGCCCGGGCTGACCGTACGCACCCTCGACGCCGCGTGCCTCTTCCAGGACCGGGCCGCCGAACTCCAGCAGCGGCTGTCCACCGTCCTCGAACTGCTCGGCGCAAGCCCGCTGGACCCCGAGGAGTTCACCGAGCTGCCCGGCTCCCGGGAGTTCGCGCTGCTGCACGCGCTCGGCCGGACGGACGGCCATGACGTGCTGGTGGCCGATCTGCCGCCGGTAGGCAGCGCCATCCGGCTGCTGGCGCTGCCCGAGCAACTCCGCCGCTACCTGGGCAGACTGCTGCCGCCGGAGCGGCAGGCCGCCCGCGCGCTGCGCCCGATGCTCGCCCAGCTCGCCGGGGTGCCGATGCCCGCGGAGTGGCTGTACGAGACGGCGGCCCGCTGGGAGACCGAACTCGCCGCGGTCAGCGCGGTGATCGCCTCCGCCGCCACCACGGTCCGGCTGGTCGTCGAGCCGGGCCCGCGGGCCGCCGCGGCCATACGCACCGCCCGCACCGGACTCGCCCTGTTCGGGCACCGGGTGGAGTCGCTGACGGCCAACCGGCTGCTGCCGACCGGCTCCGCGGACCCCTTCCTGGCCGGGCTGTCCGGACAGCAGCAGAAGTATCTCAAGGCGCTGCACGAGGAGTTCGGCGCCGACGGCGTGCCGGTGCGCGAACTGCCCCACCTGGGCCGCGATCCGTACGGCCCCGACGAACTCGCGGCGCTCGGCGGGCCGGAGCTGGCCGTCGAGCCGCTGCCCGACACACCGGCCGGGGAACCGTGGAGCGTCGAGGACCGGCTGGCGGCGGACGGCCACCTGCTGTGGCGGCTGCCGCTGCCCGGCGCCACCCGGGAGACCCTCGACCTGGTGCGGCGGGGGGACGAAGTCGTGGTCGACGCAGGGGAGTTCCGGCGCATCATGCCGCTGCCGTCCGCGCTGCGCCGCTGCACCGTGACCGGGGCCGCGCTGCGCGACGGTGTGCTGCGGGTACGTTTCGCACCTGACCCGGCGCTGTGGCCCCAGTGAATTCGCCGCATCCGCCGGGCTAACGTTGGATGGGTCACGATGACCAACCCCGGATTCGCCACAGTGGTGCAGAACACACCATTGAGTACAAGTGGTGAACCGATCCGCCTCGGAACGCCGTGAGGAGTCCGCGATGAGCGAAGGCCAGGACCGCCAGCACACCGGCGCCGACGCGTGGGCCACGGCCTGCGCCGAGGACCTCGCCGAGGAGCGGGCCCGCCGCCGTGCGCAGGCCGGTCACCGTCCCGGCAGCGCGGCGGACGAACTGCGCAAGCTGGCCGAGGCGGTCGCCGACAAGGTGGCCGAACTCCGTTCCCCCGCCGCCGAGTTGGCCGCGCAGACGGTGATCTCGCAGGTGCGCGCGGCAGTCGGCCCGATCCGTGAGCGCAACCCCGACGTCTTCGAGCACCTGGCCGCCGCCGGATCCGAGCTGCTGGCCGCCTACCGGGCCGCGGTGTCCGGCCAGGAGAGCCGCTGGACCCAGGGCGTCGGTAACGATCAGCCTTCAGGAAGTGAACACATCGACCTCGATTGAGTCCTCCTCGGGTACGGTTGCCTTAAGCGGGGTTCGACCAAAACTCTGAGGGACACATGGGACTCACCATCGGCGTCGACATCGGCGGCACCAAGATCGCGGCCGGAGTGGTCGACGAGGAGGGCACGATCCTCGAAACCTGCAAGGTGCCGACCCCGCCGACCCCCGAAGGCGTCATCGACGCCATCGCGGACGCGGTACGCACGGTCAGCGCCTCCCACCGGATCGACGCCGTCGGCATCGGCGCCGCGGGTTACGTGGACGACAAACGCGCCACCGTGCTGTTCGCGCCGAACATCAACTGGCGCCACGAGACGCTCAAGGACAAGGTCGAGCAGCGGGTCGGCCTGCCCGTCGTGGTGGAGAACGACGCCAACGCGGCGGCCTGGGGCGAGTACCGGTTCGGCGCCGGCCAGGGCCATGACGACGTCGTCTGCATCACCCTGGGCACCGGCCTGGGCGGCGGCATCATCATCGGCGGCAAGCTGCACCGCGGCCGGTTCGGCGTCGCGGGCGAGTTCGGCCACCTCCGGGTGGTGCCGGACGGCCTGCTGTGCGGATGCGGCAGCCAGGGCTGCTGGGAGCAGTACGCCTCCGGACGCGCCCTGGTGCGCTACGCCCGGCAGCGTGCCGCGGCCACGCCGGAGAACGCGGTGATCCTGCTGGGCCTGGGCGACGGCACCGTCGAGTCCATCGAGGGCAAGCACATCAGCGAGGCCGCCAGGAAGGGCGACCCGGTGGCCGTCGACTCCTTCCGGGAGCTGGCCCGCTGGGCCGGAGCCGGACTCGCCGACCTGGCCTCCCTCTTCGATCCCTCGGCGTTCATCGTCGGCGGTGGGGTCTCCGACGAGGGCGACCTGGTGCTGGAACCGATCCGCAAGTCGTTCCGCCGCTGGCTGGTGGGCGGCCAGTGGCGGCCGCACGCCCAGGTGCTCGCCGCCCAGCTCGGCGGCGAGGCGGGGCTGGTCGGCGCGGCCGACCTGGCACGCCAGGGCTGACCGGGCAGGAGCCACCGTGGGCACAGTGGACCAGCTGCCGAACTCCCGTACCGAACCGGACGGCTCGGCGGTCGTCCGGGTGCTCAGCTACAACGTGCGCTCCATGCGGGATGACCGGGCGGCGCTGGCCCGGGTGATCCGGGCCTGCGCCCCCGACGTGGTCTGCGTCCAGGAGGCGCCGCGGTTCTTCCGGTGGCGCAAGCACGCGGCGTGGCTGGCCCGCGAGTCAGGGCTGGTCACGGTCACCGGTGGGGCCACCGCCGCGGGCCCGATGATCCTGGCCAACCTGCGCGCCCATGTGGAGCGCACCGAGGACCTGTTGCTGCCCCGCACCCCCGGCCTGCACCAGCGCGGCTTCGCCACCGCCGTGCTGCGGTTCGGTGCCGCGCGGCTGGCGGTGATCAGCTGCCATCTGAGCGTCAACCCCGTTGAGCGCTACACGCAGGCGGGTTTGCTGCTCGACCGGGTCGCCACCGTCGGCGAGCCGCACACGGTGGTCGGCGGCGACTTCAACGACCACCCCGACGGGAGGGCGTTCACCCGTATCGCCAGCGAGCTCCAGGACGGCTGGGCGGTACGGCCGTGGGGCGGGGAGCACACCTCCCGCCCTGGCGATCCGTATCAGCGGCTCGACGCGATCTTCGCCACCAAGGGGGTGGAGTTCCTGGGGTGCGGCGTCCCCGAGAAGCTCTCGGGTGTGTGGGCGGAGGACCTGGTGGCCGCCACGGATCACCTGCCGGTGCTGGCGGCCGTGCGCATTCCCGCGGGGTGAGGCTGGCGCCCGCGCTCACGGTGGCTTCCGCCGCTGGGGTCGCCCGCCGCCGCGGAGGTCCTCATTCCGGGGGCAGGCCCCGAACCCCCGGCTAGACCACCGCGCCGCCGTGGGGGTCGTCGTCCTCCTCGCGGCCCTTCATCCGGGCCACCAGTGTGGTGAAGCCGCCAAGGAAGCCGCCGATCCCCAGCACCATCGCCCACCAGGTCAGCGGCTCCTGGAACAGCACGAACCCCAGCACCAGCAGCGGCCCGCCGAGCACCGCGATCCAGGCGAACTTGGTGGTCACGTCGGCGGGCGGCAGCGGCGGCGGTTCCGGCGGCACGAAGTGCCCCTCGTCCTCGTCGTCGGTGAGCTCGTAGTCCCGCGGCCCGGGCCGCGGTGTTGCCCGTATGACGAACTCCCGCGGCACCTCCGGAACGCCCTTGTTGGTCGCCGCCTCGTGCTCGCCCTCGGCGTCGGGCCAGCCCTCGGGCAGCTCCGGCTCCTCGCCGTACCCCGCGACGATCTGCGCCCAGGCCGCCTCCTCGTCCAGCGGCGCCCCCGCACCGCCCGCCGGGTCGCGCGGCTCCGTGCCGTCCGTGCCGTCCTGTGGCGGCTCGTCACGCTCCGCCACTGGCCACCTCGACTTCCCCGTCGGGTCCGGACGCCAACCGCCGCACGAACTCGTGGCTGGCCCGGAAGACCCGCTCGGCGTCGTGGTCCAGCGGCACCACGTGGTAGCTGCGCTCCAGGATCGTACGGGTCAGATCCGCGGACCCGATCCGACGCTCCACCAGGTCCCCGTTCGCCGGGTGCACCACATGGTCCACCCGGCTGTTGAACAGCAGCACGGGCTGCGTCACCTTCGGCAGATCCGCCTGCACGATCCGCCAGAACCTCGACAACGAGTGCACCGCGTGCAGCGGGGTGCGGTCGTAACCGAGCTCCACGCTGCCCTCCTTCGCGATGTCGTTGGCGATGCCCTTCACCGACGGTACGAAGTGCCGGGCCACCGGCACCAGCCGCAACCGCCCGCTGTCCGCCCGCACCGACGGGTTGACCAGTACGATCCCACTGATCGCCGGACCGTGCTCGGCGGCCAGATGGATGGTGAGCGCACCGCCCATCGACAGCCCGAAGACGAACACCCGCGAACAGCGCTCGCGCAGCGCCCGCAGCTCCCGGTCGACCTCCGCGTACCAGTCCTGCCAGCCGGTGACCCGCAGGTCCTGCCAGCGGGTGCCGTGCCCGGGAAGCAGCGGCAGCGACACGGTCAGACCGCGCTCGGCGAGGTACTCCGCCCAGGGGCGCAGGGACTGCGGGGAGCCGGTGAAGCCGTGGCACAACAGCACACCTGTCTGTCCGCCGTCATGGCGGTACGGTTCGGCTCCGGGCATGAGCGGCACCGTGGGTCTCCTGTTCATGAGCGCGATCCGCGGGGTCGGTCGGTACCGGTACGGCGGCGCTGACGCGCTGACGGCACACAGCACGGACAGGTACCTCACAGTACGCGGCCGACCGGGCGGCTGGAAGGTCGAACCGTCCCGCCCTGTGGCCGTGGTGGCCACCTGCGGTGGCTCCGTTCCGGCAGGTTAAGGTCTACCGTCGCCTACAGGAGGTCCTCGGTTGTTCTACGGCGTGATGAAGCTGACGCTCGGCGGGTCGCTCAAGCTCGCCTTCAAGCCCTGGGTGGAGGGGCTGGAGAACATCCCCAAGGAGGGCCCGGCCATCCTGGCGAGCAACCACCTGTCGTTCTCGGACTCCTTCTTCCTGCCCGCGGTCCTGGACCGCAAGGTCACCTTTATCGCCAAGGCCGAGTACTTCACCTCCCCCGGGGTCAAGGGCAAGCTGACGGCCGCGTTCTTCAAGGGCGTGGGCCAACTGCCAGTGGACCGCTCGGGGGCGCGCGGCGCGGGCGAGGCGGCGGTCAAGAGCGGCCTTGACGTGCTGGCCCGCGGTGAGCTGTTCGGCATCTACCCCGAGGGCACCCGCTCGCCCGACGGCCGCTTGTACCGGGGCAAGCCCGGCGGACTGGCCCGGGTCGCGCTCGCCTCTGGCGCGCCGGTGATCCCGGTCGCCATGATCGACACCGAGAAGATCCAGCCGCCCGGCAAGATCGTGCCGAAGCTGATGAGCCCCGGTATCCGGATCGGCAAGCCGCTGGACTTCAGCCGCTACCACGGCATGGAGAACGACCGCTTCATCCTGCGCTCGGTGACCGACGAGGTCATGTACGAGATCATGAAGCTCTCCGGCCAGGAGTACGTGGACATCTACGCCACCGCCGCCAAGCGGCAGATCGCCGAGGCGAAGAAGCGGGCCGAGGAGGCCGAGAAGGCCGCCAGGCAGTCGAAGTCCGGCTCCTGACCGAACCGGCTCGCGCCACCGCCACCCGTTCGAGTGATGCGCGAACTCCAACTCCCTTGTGGCTGGGCGGAATCCACGCCCTGGGCGATCCCCTGTGACCTGGACCACGGCTAGCGTGTGCCGTGTTGGCTGCCAGCGTCGTAGATAGGGAGGAATCCATGCGCGTCGGAGTGCTGACCGGCGGTGGCGACTGCCCCGGGCTGAACGCGGTCATCCGGGCCCTGGTACGCAAGGGCGTACAGGAGTACGGGCATGAGTTCGTGGGCTTCCGGGACGGCTGGCGCGGCCCGCTCGAAGGGCACACCAAGCAGCTCGACATCCCCGCGGTGCGCGGCATCCTGCCGCGCGGCGGCACCATCCTCGGCTCGTCCCGCACCAATCCGCTCAAGGTCGAGGACGGGGTGCGCAAGGTCAAGGAGAACCTCGCCAAGCACGAGGTGGACGCGCTGGTGGCGATCGGCGGAGAGGACACCCTGGGCGTGGCCGCCACCCTCGCCGACCAGTACGGCGTGCCGTGCGTGGGCGTACCCAAGACCATCGACAACGACCTGAGCGCCACCGACTACACCTTCGGTTTCGACACCGCCGTGAACATCGCGACCGAGGCCATCGACCGGCTGCACACCACCGCCGAGTCGCACATGCGGGTGCTGGTGATCGAGGTCATGGGCCGCCACGCGGGCTGGATCGCACTGCACGCCGGGCTGGCGGGCGGCGCCAACGTCATCCTCATCCCCGAGCACCGCTTCGACATCGACGAGGTGTGCGGCTGGGTGGAGAGCCGCTTCAAGGTGCGGTACGCGCCGATCATCGTGGTCGCGGAAGGGGCCATGCCCAAGGACGGCGAACTGGTCACCAAGGACGGCACGTTGGACTCCTTCGGGCACGTCCGGCTGTCCGGGATCGGGGACTGGCTGGCCAAGGAGATCGAGAAGCGGACCGGTAAGGAGGCCCGGACCACTGTCCTGGGCCACATCCAGCGGGGCGGCACCCCGTCCGCCTTCGACCGGTGGCTCGCCACCCGGTTCGGGTTGCACGCGATCGATGCCGTCAGTGACGGGGACTTCGGGAAGATGGTCGCGTTGCGGGGGACGCATATCGTGCGGGTTCCGCTTTCTGAGGCCACGGCCAAGCTCAAGACCGTTGATCCCGCGTTGTACGCCGAGGCTGGTGTGTTCTTCGGCTGACCGCCGGTGGTGGGTGGGCTTTCGCCCACCCACCCGCCCCTTCAAGCGCTCATACCGTTACCGCGGTCAGCAGCTCCCGCAGGATGCCCGTGCCGTTCAAGGTCAGGACCGACTCCGGGTGGAACTGGACGCCCGCGAAGCCCGGGCCGCGCAGGGCGTGGACGTCGCCGGTCGTCTTGTCACGCGACAACTCGACGCGGTGCATGGCCAGTTCGTCCGCGCTGGCGTCATCACACCGCGCGGTGAACGTGTTGTAGAAGCCGACCGTCTCCGGGCGGCCGAACAGGTCGATCCGTTCCTGTGCGCCCTGGAACGGCACCCGCTTGCGGACGATGCCCAGGCCCAATTCGGCGGCGATCAGCTCATGCCCGAGGCACACCCCGAGCAGCCCCTGCCGGTGGCCGCTGAGCAACTCGGCGGCCAGCGCGCGCAGTTGACGCATCTTGGGGTCAGTGCGGTCCGCCGGGTCACCGGGACCCGGGCCGAGGACCACCGGGCCGGGGTGCGCCAACGCCGCCTCGCGCAGGCCGGGTTCGTCGTAGCGGCGTACGGTTACCGCCAGACCGGCGGAGCGCAGAACGTGTGCCAGCATCGCGGTGAAGGTGTCCTCGCCGTCGACCACCAGCGCATGGCCGGTCGGCTCGGTTTCCCGCCGGTCCCGCAACCGCAGCCAGAACGGAGCCAGGTTCGCCCGGCGTGCGTCGAGTGCGGCGCGCACCCGGATGTCGTCCGCCAGCCGGGGCCGGGGGCCGTCGGCGGGGCGCACGGCGGCCGGGCCCACGCCCAGTGCGGCCAGGACCGCGGCGGCCTTGGCGTGGGTCTCGGCCACCTCGCCGTGCGGGTCGGAGTGGCGGACCAGGGTGGCGCCCACGCCGACGCCGAACCGTCCGTCCGGGGTGATGTCGGCGGTGCGGATGAGGATGGGGGAGTCCAGGGTCTGGGCGCCGCCCGCGTCCCGGCCGATCAGCGCGAGGGCGCCCGCGTAGTAGCCGCGGCCGTGCGGCTCGTGGCGTTCGATGACCCGGCAGGCGTTCTGCACCGGCGAGCCGGTCACCGTCGCGGCGAACATCGTCTCGCGCAGTACCTGGCGCACGTCCATCGAACTGCGGCCGCGCAGCTCGTACTCGGTGTGCGCCAGGTGCGCCATCTCCTTCAGCCGGGGGCCGATCACCTGGCCGCCGAGGTCGCCGACGGTGCACATCATCTTCAGCTCCTCGTCGACGACCATGGTCAGCTCCTCCACCTCCTTCGCGTCCCGCAGGAACGCCAGCAGGCCCTCGGCGGACGGGCCGGTCGCCGGATAGCGGTAGGTGCCGCTGATCGGGTTCATCACCACCGTCCCCCCGGCCATCCGGACATGTACTTCCGGGCTCGCGCCGACCAGGGTGCGTTCGCCGGTGTGCACCACGTACGTCCAGTACGCGCCGCGCTCGCCGGTCAGCAGCCGCCGGAACAGGGCGAGCGCGTCGGCGGTGGTGAAGCCGGGGATCTCGCCGCGGAAGGTCCGGCGGATCACGAAGTTCGCGCCCTCACCGCGTCCGATCTCGTCCTCGACGACCCGGCGCACAATCCGCGCGTACTCCTCGTCGGCCACGTCGAACGCCCCGCCCTCGACGGTCACCGCGTGTCCCGGCAGCGCGGCCAGCAGCTCCGGCACCGGCAGCAGATGCGTCTCCCGGGGGCGCAGCACCAGCAGCGGGGTGCCGTCGTCGCGCACGTCGAAGCCGCGTTCCCGGATCTGCCGGAACGGCACCAGCGCCAGCGCGTCCAGCGCCGCGCCGCCGTCCGGTACTCCGGTCGGCAGCGGGATGTCGGCCAGCCGCTCCAGCCGGGTCACCGGGCCGAGCAGCAGCTCGACGGTGTCCTCGGCCCGGCCGGGGGTACGGCGGCGCAACAGGGCGAACGGCGGGCGGTCGGGGGAGCACAGGCGCTCCACGAGTGCGCTGGGGCTGGCGTTCATGGCGGATCCTTCCGGGATGCGGAGGGCGGCCAGACACGCCGAAGGCCGCCCTCGGGCGGCCTTCGCGAAAACTCCTGGGTGCGCGCGATCAGTGGGCCGCCGGATCAGCGGTCCACCACCATGCCGTGCGGCAGGTCGGGTTCGTCAGCGCGTACACGGCCCCGACCCTAGCGCACGTCCATGGACGACCACCGGTTGTCTCACCTTGCGGGCATCGACGAAAAGATCTGGACAAGACCCCGTAGTGTTGGCCTTGTGACCGTGAACGCTGAATCCACTGCCGGTGGCAACACCTGGCGCGACCTTCCCGCGGCGCAGCAGCCCGAGTGGCCCAACCCCGAGGCTCTGCGCGAAGTGATCGCGGACCTCGAGTCGTATCCGCCGCTCGTCTTCGCGGGCGAGTGCGACCTGCTGCGCAGCCGTATGGGAGCCGTCGCCCGTGGTGAGGCGTTCCTGCTCCAGGGCGGCGACTGCGCCGAGGCGTTCGACGCGATCTCCGCCGACCACATCCGCAACAAGCTCAAGACGCTGCTCCAGATGGGCGCCGTGCTCACCTACGCGGCTTCGGTGCCGGTGGTGAAGGTCGGCCGGATCGCCGGCCAGTACTCCAAGCCGCGCTCCAAGCCGACCGAGACCCGCGGCGGGGTCACCCTGCCGACGTACCGGGGTGACAGCGTCAACGGCTTCGAGTTCACCCCCGAGGCCCGTACCCCGGACCCGCAGCGGTTGAAGCGGATGTACCAGGCCTCGGCCGCCACCTTGAACCTGGTGCGCGCCTTCTCCACCGGTGGCTACGCCGACCTGCGGCAGGTGCACGCCTGGAACCAGGACTTCGTGAAGTCGTCCCCGTCCGGTCAGCGCTACGAGGCGCTGGCCCGCGAGATCGACAACGCGATGAACTTCATGAAGGCCTGCGGGACGGACCCGGAGGAGTTCAAGACCGTCGAGTTCTACTCCTCGCACGAGGCGTTGATCCTGGACTACGAGTCGGCGCTGACCCGGGTGGACTCGCGCACCGGCAAGCTGTACGACGTCTCCGGCCACATGCTGTGGATCGGCGAGCGCACCCGGCAGCTGGACGGCGCGCACATCGAGTTCGCCTCCCGGATCCGCAACCCGATCGGCGTCAAGCTGGGTCCGACGACCACGCCGCACGAGGCCCTCACCCTGATTGACCGGCTGGACCCGGAGCGCGAGCCCGGTCGGCTGACGTTCATCACCCGGATGGGCGCCGACAAGATCCGCGACCGGCTGCCCGAGCTGGTGGAGAAGGTCACGGCGTCCGGAGCCCAGGTGGCGTGGGTGTGCGACCCGATGCACGGCAACACCTTCGAGGCGGCCTCGGGCCACAAGACCCGGCGCTTCGACGACGTGCTCGACGAGGTCAAGGGCTTCTTCGAGGTCCACAAGGGCCTGGGCACCCACCCGGGCGGCATCCACGTGGAGCTGACCGGCGACGATGTCACCGAGTGCGTGGGCGGCGGCGACGAGATCTTCGTCGACGACCTGCACCAGCGCTACGAGACGGCCTGCGACCCCCGGCTGAACCGCAGCCAGTCCCTGGACCTGGCCTTCCTGGTGGCGGAGATGTACCGGCAGCAGTAGGGCCTACGGCGTTTGCGAGGGGCGCGGATCACACTGATTCGCGCCCCTCGGCGCTTTTCCGCGGCGGGCACGCCAGGTAAGGTTAGGTTTGCCTCACCATTCTGGGATCCGCTGGGAGGGAGACCGCGTGTACGTGTGCAGCTGCTTCGGGGTGACCGAGGCGCAGGTGCATGCGCACCAGGCCGCCGGAGCCTGTACTCCGCGCGATGTGGCCTCCGCGTGCAAGGCGGGGACCGACTGCGGGTCCTGCGTCCGCCGCATCCAGGCGCTGCTGGGCCGGGGCGGCGGCTGTGTCCCGCGTGCCGGGGTCCCACGGGATGAGGTCCCACGGGAAGAGATCCAGGCCCGGCTGACTCCGGTGGCGTCCCGCGTCGAGCCCGTCGCGGCGCCGCGGCCGGTGCTGGCGGCGGTCGAGGCGGCCTGAGCCCGGTCTACGAGGCGTCCGGCTGCTTGATGAGCTGCGCGATGTAGAGCGGCTCGCCGAGCTTTTCCACCAGTTCCAGCTGGGTGTCGAGGTAGTCGATGTGCTCTTCCTCGTCGGCCAGGATGTCCTCGAAGATGTTGGCCGAGGTGATGTCGCCCTTGGACCGCATCACCTCGATGCCGCGCCGCAGCCGGTCGATCGCCTCCACCTCGATCTGCCGGTCCGCCTGGAACATCTCCGTCACCGTCTGGCCGATCCTGACGTGGAACAGCCGCTGGTAGTTGGGCAGCCCCTCCAGGAACAGGATCCGGTCGGTGAGCACCTCCGCGTGCTTCATCTCGTCGAAGGACTCCGCCCGGGTGTGCTCGGCGAGCTTGTACCAGCCGAGGTTCTCCTGCATCTTCGCGTGCAGGAAGTACTGGTTGATCGCGGTCAGTTCGCCGGTCAGCTGCTCGTTGAGGAACTCGATCACCTCGGGGTCGCCCTGCATGGCAACGCCGTCCCTTCGTTGTGCCCGGTGGGGCGCGGCAGATGCGCGCATCCTCGCACCGAGCGGAGGGGCGATCCAGTAAGTACACACTCATGGTGGCTTGTCTGGATTGCCTGCTGGTCGGTGCACCGCCGGTCAAGAGCATGCCGCCCGGTCTGTCACCATGGAGTCATGGGTCAGTCGGAACGCCGCGAAGGAGAGCTTCCTCCCGGGCAGCGGCTTCAACGCGGCTGGCCGGTTCTGCACTACGGACCGGTGCCCAGGTTCAAGCCGGAGCGCTGGGAGTTCCGGGTCTTCGGCGCCACGGCCGACGGTGAGAAGCACTGCTGGAACCACGAGGAGTTCTCGGCGCTGCCGCACGCCACGGTCATCGGCGACTTCCACTGCGTCACCAAGTTCTCCATGCTCGGCGTGGAGTGGGGCGGGGTGGCCACCTCCACGGTGCTGAAGCTGGCACCGCCCGCGCCCGAGGTCACGCACGTCATGGTGTGGGCCGAGTACGGCTTCAGCTCCAACCTGCGGCTGGATGACTTCGCTGACGACAAGTCGATATTCGCCACGCACCGGGGCGGCGAGCTGCTCACCGCCGAGCACGGCTTCCCGGTGCGGCTGATAGTGCCGCATCTGTACGCCTGGAAGGGCCCCAAGTGGGTGCGCGGCGTGGAGTACATGGTCGCCGACCGCCGCGGCTTCTGGGAGGAGCGCGGCTACCACAACATCGGCGACCCCTGGCGCGAACAGCGCTACTCCTACCAGGAAGAACCGGGCGACGGCCCAGAACTGTAGCCCGCCCGGCGGGTCCGCCCTTCGGGCGGCAGGCCCCCGGACCCTAACCCCGCAGGGCCTTCAGGCGGGCGACGTCCGCCGCGTAGTTGACCTTCGGCCCCGGCGTCTCGATCACCAGCGGTACGCCTTCCGTCGCCGGATGGCGGAACAGCTCGCGGAACGGCTCCGCGCCGATGTGACCGGCGCCGATGTTCTCGTGCCGGTCCTTGTGCGCGCCGACCACGTCCTTGGAGTCATTGGCGTGGACCAGCCGCAGCCGTCCCTCCCCGACCGTTTCGGTCAGCAGGTCGAGCGTCTGCTTCATGCCCCCGGGCCCGGCCAGGTCGTGGCCAGCGGCGAAGACATGGCAGGTGTCCAGGCACACGCCCAGCCGCGGATGCCGGTCCAGCGCCTCGAAGTACGGCCCGAGATCCTCGACCCACGAGCACAGCGAGGCGCCCTGCCCGGCCGTGGGCTCCAACAGCAGCCACGGGTCGTCCTCGCGCACCAGCTCGTCCAGCAGCGGCAGCATCCGCTCCCGTACCTGCGCCAGCGCCACCGCGCGGGACCGCCCGCCGGTCGCCGAACCGGTGTGCACCACCACGCCCAGCGCGCCGATCGCCCGTCCCCGGCGCAGCGAATGCCGCAGCGAGTCCACCGAGTTGTCCACGGTCGCCGCGGTGTGCGAACCGAAGTTGATCAGGTACGGGGCGTGCACGTACGCCGGTATGCCCCGCGCCGCGCACTCTTCCCGGAACGCCTCGTCCTGCGCCGGGTTGCCCACCGGCGTCGCCCAGCCACGCGGGTTGGCGACGAAGACCTGCACCGTCTCCGCGCCGATGTCCCGCGCGTACCCCAGCCCGGCCTTCGCCAGCCCGCCCGCCACCGGGACATGGGCGCCAACGGGATTGCGTGCCGTACCCATCAACGCGCCCACAGGGTGATCGTGGTGCCCTTCGGCTGCATCGAACCGCCACCGGGCGACTCGTTGAAGACCTTGCCGGTGAAGAACAGGTTGATCACGGTCACCTTGAAGCCCGCCGCCTCAAGGGTCTGCTTCGCGGTGTCGGTGTCCTGTCCGGTCACGTCCGGCACCTTGAACAACTGCTGGCCCTTGGAGACGGTCAGCGTGACCGTGTCGCCCTGTGCGGCCTGGCCGTCGGCCGGGCTCTGCTGGGCGACGGAGTCCTTCGGCACCGAGTCGGAGAACACCGGGCTGCTGGAGACCTGTGCCTTCAATCCGGCGGCCTGCAGCTTCTGTTCGGCGTCGCTGACGGTGGAGCCGATCACGTTGGGGACCGGCACCGCCTTGCCGCGGCTGACGGTGATCGCCACCGCGTCGCCGTTCTTGCGCGCGGTGCCCGGCGCGGGATCGGTGGAGATCACCGCGCCCTTGGGCACGGTGTCGTTGAACGCCTGGGTGACCGTGCCCGGTGTGAGCCCGGCGGCCTTGATCGCCTGCTGCGCCTGGTCCAGCGGCTTGCCGACCACCTGCGGTACGTCGGTGCGCTGCGGGCCGCGCGAGACCACCACCCGCACCGTCCCGTTGCCGCGGATGCGGGCGCCGGGGCCGGGATCGGTGGAGATCACGTGGTCCTTGGCGACCGTCTCACTGAAGTCCTCGCTGACCCGCACCCCGAGCCCAGCGTTCCGCAGCTTCTGCTCGGCCTGCGCCCGCGACAGCGCCAGCACCGGCGGCACGCTGGTGAACTGGCCGGAGCCCACGTACCAGACCACCGCGCCGGTGCCGAACAGCACCGCGAGCACGGTGACGATCGCTATCAGCCCGCGCCGCGGCAGCCGCCTGAACATGTGCGGCGCAGCGGAGTCCTCGGACCTGATCAGGTTCGGCGGAAGCTGGAAGCGGGTGGTGCGGTTGATCACCTCGGTGGGTTCGGTGCGTTCGGTGCGGCGGATGACCGTCGTACGGTCGTCGTCCGCCGTGGCCGCCGCGGCCTGCGGAGGTACCGCGTCCAACTGCTCGTCGGTCAGCGCCAAGCGCACCGAGCGCAGTCGGCCCAGCGCGGCCACCGCGTCGGCCGGGCGCGGCTGCGGCGAACGGGACGCCATGGCGGTGACCAACTCGTCCAGCTCCGCCGCGAGCCCCGGCACGGCGGCCGACGGCGGCGCGATGTCCTCGTGCAGGTGCTGGTAGAGCACGGCGGCCGGGGTGCCGCCGTTGTGCGGCTTGGCGCCGGTGAGCATCTCGTACAGCAGCACGCCGCACGCGTAGACGTCGGAGCGCTCATCGGCGGTGCCGTGCTCGATCTGCTCGGGGGCCAGGTACGACACGGTGCCCAGCACCGAACCGCTGGTGGAGGTGGTGTCGGTGCCCACCGCACGCACCAGGCCGAAGTCGGCGACCTTGACCCGGCCGTCGTCGCCCATCAGGACGTTCTCCGGCTTCATGTCCCGGTGCACCAGACCCGCCCGGTGCGCGGCGCCCAGCGCGGCCAGTATCGGCTCCAGGATGTCCAACGCGGCCCGCGGCGGCAGCGCGCCGCGCTCCCGCAGCACGTCGCGCAGGGTGCAGCCCGCCACGTACTCCATCGCCAGATAGACGTACGTGCCGTCGGTGCCCTGGTCGAACACCCCCACCACGTTGGGGTGGTCAAGGCGGGCCACCGCCTTGGCCTCCCGGATGAACCGCTCGACGAAGGCCTCGTCGCCCGCCAGCGCCGGGTGCATCACCTTCAGCGCCAGTACGCGGTCGAGACGGGTGTCCACGGCCCGGTAGACCGTGGCCATCCCGCCGACGGCGATCCGCGCCTCGATCCGGTACCGGCCGTCGAGCACGTGCCCGACGAGCGGGTCCTGGAGGGTCGTATTCACGCAAGGGAGTTTACGAGGTGGGACTGTGGAATCCCGGTGCCCGTCAGATCCCGTCCGCGCCCCACGCCGGGCGCTCCGGATCCAGCGCGGCCACGCCGTCCTGCGGCGAGGAGGCAACCGCGTGGTGCCGCCGGGGGATCCGCCCGGCCCGGGCGGCGAGCCGCCCGGCCTCCACGGCGTGCCGCATCGCGGCCGCCATCAGCACCGGCTGCTGAGCGCGCGTCACAGCGGACGCCAGCATCACCCCGGCGCACCCCAGCTCCATCGCGAGCGCCGCGTCCGAGGCGGTGCCCGCGCCCGCGTCGAGGATCACCGGAACCGACGCCCGTTCGGTGATCAGCTGGAAGTTGTACGGGTTGCGGATGCCGAGCCCCGACCCGATCGGCGAGCCCAGCGGCATCACCGCCGCGCACCCCACGTCCTCCAACTTGGCGGCCAGCACCGGGTCGTCGTTGGTGTACGGCAGCACCACGAAGCCGTCGTCCACCAACGTCTCGGCCGCGTCGAGCAGTTCGACCGGGTCCGGCAGCAACGTCCGCTCGTCCGCCACGACTTCGAGCTTGACCCAGTCGGTGCCCAGCGCCTCCCGGGCCAGCCGCGCGGTCAGCACGGCCTCCCCGGCGGTGTGGCAGCCCGCGGTGTTCGGCAGCACCCGGATGCCGTGCTTGTCCAGCACCGACAGCACCGAGCCGCGCACCGTCGGATCCAGCCTGCGCATCGCGACCGTGGTCAGCTCGGTCCCGGAGGCCAGCAGCGCCTGCTCCAGCACCTCAAGGCTGGGCGCGCCGCCGGTGCCCATGATCAGCCGGGAGGTGAAGGTGGTGTCGGCGATCCTGAACAGGTCGTCGGCCATGTGGTCAGCCTCCCTGTACCGCGGTGAGCACCTCGACGCGGTCGCCCTCGCCGAGCGCGGTGCTGGTCCAGCGGCTGCGTGGAATGACGGTTTCGTTGACGGCGGCGGCCACCCCGGAGTGCGCGGTGGTCAAGGTGGCGACGAGACGGTCGAGGGTGAGGCCTGCGGGAACGTCGCGGGCTTCACCGTTCAGCGAGACGGTCATACGGCCTGCTCCTGGGGTGCGGTCGCGAATCGTGCGGGGGTGAACGGACGGGCGTACGGCGGGAGTTCGCCGGTGGTCAGCGCCTCGGCCATGGCATCGCCGGTGATCGGGGTGAGCAGCACCCCGTTGCGGTGGTGGCCGGTGGCCAGCAGCAGCCCGGGCAGCGCGGTCGGGCCGAGCAGCGGGGCGTTGTCCGGTGAGCCCGGGCGCAGCCCGGCCAGGGCCTCGGCGAGCGGCAGTTCGGTGATGCCGGGCACCAGGTCGTGCGCGTCCCGCAGCAGTTCGTAGACGCCGCCCGCGGTGACCTCGGTGTCCCAGCCCAACTCCTCGCTGGTCGCGCCGACCACCAGCTCGCCGTTCTCCCGTGGCACCAGGTAGACATGCCCGCCGCGTACCACCCCGCGCACCGTCCTGGACAGGAACGGGGCGTACGCCCGCGGGATCCGCAGCCGCAGCACCTGGCCCTTCACCGGCCGCACCGGCGGCAGCACGTGCTCGGGCAGGCCCGCGACGGTGCCGCTGCGGCTGCCCGCCGCCAGTACCGTCTGCTCGGCGGCGAGCGCGGTGCCGTCGCGCAGCACCGCGCCGCGGACACGGTCGCCGTCCACCGTGACGCGTTCCGCCGAGTCGCGGTGGAAGACCACCCCCGCCCTCTCACAGGCCCGCAGCAGAGCGGTGGCCAGCCGTCGCGGGTCGACCTGGTGGTCGCCGTCCACCCGCAGGCCGCCGCGCACGCCGGGGGCGAGCATCGGCTCCAGGCGGCGGCAGTCCCGGCCGCTGATCCACTCGGACGCCAGGCCCAGCGTGAGCTGGAAGGCGTGCAGTTCGCGCATCGCGGCGCGGTCGTCGGCGTCCAGCGCGACCGCGAGCGTGCCGCAGGGGCGGTAGCCGAGGTCGAGGCCGGTGGCCTCGGTCAGTTCCTCGGCGAACGTCGGGTAGCTGCGCGCGGACGCCAGGTTGAGCTCCAGCAGGGTCTGCTCGCCGTACTGGAGTTCCGTGACGGCGGCGAGCATCCCGGCGGCGACATGGGCCGCACCCGCGCCGGGCGACGGGTCGACCACCGCTGTCCGCAGGCCGCGCTGGGCCGCGCGCCAAGCGGTGACCAGGCCGATGATGCCGCCACCGATGACGAGCACGTCGTCTTGCGGCGGGCAACTGGGAACGTGCATGACGGTTCCGCTCCTCCCTTCGCCGGTATGACCCGGATCAGGTTCGTACGGTCGGCGGCCGCTCAGCCGCCCTCTCAGCCCGGTACGTCCGGGCTCCCGCGAGTGCTCACCCGTACCTTACTGCGTGAGGTACGGGGGTGGGCCCCCGGTCCCGTCCGCCGTGTGGTGGCTTCCCCTCTGGGGGCGGGGCGGTTCGTGGCGGCGGGTGTCGTGCCGAACCCGCCGCGAGCCGTGACGATGTGTCAGGGATCTCCCCGCACGATGGTGCGGATTCCGCGCCGTACGGCGCTACCGTGATCGCGTGAGGGATGAGCAGAGCGTGCGCCGCGTCGTGGTGGTCGGGGCCGGGATGGCCGGGGTGCAGACCGCGGTATCGCTGCGCGAGCACGGATTCAGCGGATCGATCACACTGCTCGGTGCGGAACCGCACCATCCGTATGACCGCCCGCCGCTGTCGAAGTCCGTACTGCTGGGCGCGGCCGACGGCTCCGCCTTCGACGTGGACTTCGCCGGGCTCGACATCGAGTTGCGGCTCGGCCAGCACGCCGACGCGTTGCGCCCGGCCGACCGGCAGGTCGTCACGGCTGGCGGCACGCTCCCGTACGACCGGCTGGTGATCGCCACCGGCGCGGAACCCGTGACGCTGCCCGGCGCGGCCGGAGTGCCGGGCGTCCACATGCTGCGCACCCTGGACGACGCCAACGCGCTGCGGCCGGTACTGGCCGCCAAGCGCCAGGTGGTCGTGGTCGGCGCCGGGTGGATCGGCGCGGAGTTCGCCACCGCGGCCCGCGAGTCCGGCTGCGAGGTGACCGTCGTCGAGGCCGCGGAGCTGCCGCTGGCCGGGGTGCTGCCCGCGGAGATCGCCGCGCCGATGCGCGGCTGGTACGAGGAGGCCGGGGTACGGCTGCTCACCGGCACCCGGGTCGCCGGGGTGGAGCCCGGCGCCGTACTGCTCGCCGACGGCACCCGGCTGCTCGCCGGTGCGGTGGTGATCGGCATCGGGGCGCGCCCGACGACCGGCTGGCTGGCCGGTTCCGGCGTCGAACTGGATGAGCACCGGGCGGTACGCGCCGACGACCGGCTGCGCACGTCGGTGCCGGAGGTCATGGCGGTCGGCGACTGCGCTTCGTTCCCGTCCGCCCGCTACGGCGAGCGGCTGCTCATCCACCACTGGGACAACGCGGTGCAGGGGCCGCGCACGGCGGCGGCGAACCTGCTGGGCGGGGACGTGCGCTACGACCCGGTGCCGTACTTCTGGTCCGAGCAGTTCGGCCGCTTCGTGCAGTACGCGGGCCACCACACCGACGCCGACCAGGTGCTGCGGCGCGGCGATCCGGACGGTCCGGCGTGGTCGGTGTGCTGGCTGCGCGACGGCGTGCTGGTCGCCCTGCTCGCCGTGGGCCGCCCCCGTGACCTGGCCCAGAGCCGCAAACTGATCGAACGCGGCACCCAACTGGACCCCACGGCCGCCGCCGACCCCGCGATCCCGCTGAAGGCCGCGGTACTCAGCGCGGCGTGAGGCCCTGCGGGCCCGGGGCTCGCCCAGAAAAATCCCGCCGCGACGCCGAGCAAACTCCCACGGTGCAGCCCCGGGTCCACGGGCACCGCAGCCCACCGCGAGATCCCGGCCGGAGGCCCCTGGCGGCGGGCAGCCGTAAGAGTGACTGTCGGGCAGGACACCGCACTCCGCACCGTAAGGGCGCCGTACGGGCGCCGTCCGGACGGAGCCCGTCGGGTACCGGTTGTCGGTGCGGGATGGCACGCTTGTCCCCGTGACTGGTTACTCGTCGATTGACCCCAAGATTGACGCCCTCGTGCCTTCCTGGCTCACCCTGCCCGACGTCGCCGAACGCCTCGGCGTGGAAGTGACCCGCGTTCGCCAGCTGATCAAGGAGGGTCAGCTCATCGCGGTCCGCCGGGGCGAAAACCGGGTCCTGATGGTCCCCGCCGACTTCATCGGCACCGGCAAGGTGATCAAGGGCCTCGCTGGCACGCTGACGCTGCTCAAGGACGACGGCTTCACCGAGGAAGAGGCGTTGGAGTGGCTGTTCACCGCCGACCCGACCCTCCCCGGCACCCCCGTCGAAGCCCTGCGGGAGAATCGCGGGACCGAGGTGAAGCGCCGCGCCCAGGCGCTCGCCGTCTGACCCGAGCCGTCTGACCCGTACCAGGGGGAGCGCCACCGTATGACCACCACCGCCGAGAACCGTGGGCGCGCGCTGCGCGCACAGCTCGCCGACGCACGGGTCTACCTGTGCACCGACGCCCGCAAGCGCCAGGGCGATCTGCCCGAGTTCCTGGACGCGGTCCTCGGCTCCGGGGTGGACATCGTGCAGCTGCGGGACAAGGGCATGGAAGCCGCCGAGGAACTGGAACACCTCGCGGTCTTCCACGAGGCCTGCCGCAGGCACGGCAAGCTGCTGGCGGTCAACGACCGCGCGGACGTCGCCCACGCGGCGGGCGCGGACGTACTGCACCTCGGACAGGGTGACCTGCCGGTGCCCGCCGCCCGCGCCATCCTCGGCGACGAGGTGGTCATCGGACGCTCCACCCATGCCGAATCCGAAGCGGCCGCGGCCGCCACCGAGCCCGGTGCGGACTACTTCTGCACCGGGCCGGTGTGGCCCACCCCCACCAAGCCGGGGCGGCACGCTCCCGGCCTGCCGCTGGTGGAGTACGCGGCCGGGCTGGCCACCGAGCGGCCCTGGTTCGCCATCGGCGGCATCGACCTGTCGAACGTCGAGCAGGTACTGGCCGCCGGAGCGCGCCGGATCGTGGTGGTCCGGGCGCTCACCGAGGCGGACGACCCGGCCGAGGTGGCCGCCCGACTTGCCAAGACCGTCCGGGGAGCGGACGGAAGTCCGTCATAGCGGCCCATATCGTGGAAGCTGGTTACGGACCGTCCACGCTGGCCGTTAGCCTGAACGACATGGCCCTCGGAACCCCTTCCACCAGGACCGATCGCGCGGTCACCATTCGAGAACTGCTCTCGTCCGGCGAGCGCTCCTACTCCTTCGAATTCGCCGCCCCCAAGACCGACAAGGGCGAGCGGATCCTTTGGGACGCCATCCGTCGCATTGAGGCCGTCCAGCCGACCTTCGTGTCCGTGACCTACGGCGCGGGCGGCTCGTCCCGCGAGGGAACGGTGCGCGCGACCGACCGCATCGTCTCCGACACCACGCTGACGCCGTGCGCGCACCTGACCGCGGTCAACCACTCCGTCGCCGAACTGCGCAACATCATCGGGCAGTACGCGGACGCCGGAATCCGCAACATGCTCGCGGTCCGCGGCGACCCGCCCGGTGACCCGATGGGGGAGTGGGTCCCGCATCCGCAGGGCCTGCGCTACGCGGCGGAACTCGTCGCGCTGATCAAGGAGTCCGGGGACTTCTGCGTGGGTGTGGCGGCCTTCACCGAGATGCATCCGCGCTCCGTCGACCTGGAGTCCGACACGCGGTACTTCGTGGAGAAGTGCCGGGCGGGTGCCGACTTCGCCATCACCCAGATGTTCTTCAACGCCGAGGACTACCTGCGGTTGCGGGACCGGGCGGCCAAGGCCGGGTGCGAGACGCCGATCATTCCGGAGATCATGCCGGTCACCAACGTCCGGCAGATCGAGCGCTTTTCGCAGCTGGGCAACGCGCCGTTCCCGCCCGCGCTGGCCGAACGGATCCTCGCGGTCCAGGACGACCCGGCGGCGGTGCGGGCCATCGGTGTGGAGTTCGCCACCGAGATGTGCCGCACACTGATGGACGAGGACATCCCGGGGCTGCACTTCATTACCCTGAACCACTCCACGGCATCGCTGGAAATCTACGAGAATCTCGGTCTGCACCGAAGGTCGTAGCGGGCGGATCCGCTGCCCCGGGGATACGACGGCGGTGAACGGTAAAAGGAAGTGCGCGCATGGGCTACACGGTGCTCTACATCGCGTTCGGTGTCGTGGCGCTCTGGCTGCTGGGCGAGGTGCTGCTCCAGTACAAGGCGCGGCTGCGCTGGCGGCTGCTGGCCTTCGCCGGGTTCTGCGGTGTGGTCGTGGGCGTGGCCCTGCCGTCGGTGATCGTGATCTGCCTGGGCGCGGCGGCGTTCGGGACGGGGCAGACCTTCGTCACGCTGTCGTACCGGCGCGGCTTCGCCGCCGGTTGGGCGCTCGGCGGACGGCCGAGCTCCAGCCGCCGCCGTAAGGGGGGCCGCGGTACGGGGAGTTCGGCCCCGGCGGACGTACCGGCGGCGCCGGAGCAGCCCCCGGCCGAGCCCGAACCGGCGCCGGAGGCCGCCGAGTTCGAGCCGTACGGCACCGGCACAGGCACCGAGGAGTACGCGCAGGTGTACTCACCGATGCCGATGCCGGACGACACGGGGGAGTACGCGGCGTACCAGTCGCAGCCCACCGGGGGCTACCAGGGGTACGGGTGGCAGCAGCAGCCGTCCTATGAGTACGAGCAGGATGTCTTCGGCAACGCGGCCTACGGATACGGTCAGCAGCAGCCGTATCCGCAGTACGAGCAGTACGCCTATCCGGCGCAGGATCCATACGCCACCGCGCAGTACGGCTATGAGACGCCGCCCGGCGGCGTCTGGAACCCGGAGTACCACCCCGAACAGGCCCACATTCCCCAACAGGCACCCCCCACCCACGACCAGCCCCAACCCACGGACCCCTACGACCCGTACCACTACTAAGGCCTCCGGCGGCCCCGGAATTCCTGGCGCGCGGCAGCTCCAACGCTGGGGCGGTCCTTTGCGGGCAAAGCCCCCAAACCCTGGCGCGGCGGGCCTCGTTGAGGCGAAAGCCTGATCGGCGTGCGCGCCGTTAGGCCCAAGTGCACCGCGACACTGGGGGGGGGTTGGGGATCTGAGGGCTCGCCTCAAAGCAAAGACCCGCCGCAGCAGCGCACACCGCGCTCGGGGGCCTTGGGGGCGTGTCCCCATCAATGGTCCGTCGCGACGGCGAGCAACCCCACGGCGGACCACGGCGCTTGAAGCGCACACCGCGCTCGGGGGCCTTGGGGGCGTGCCCCAATCAATGATCCGCCGCGACGGCGAGCAACTCCCACGGCGGACCTCGGCGGTCGAAGCGCACACCGCACTCGGGGGCCTTGGGGGCGTGCCCCAATCAATGATCCGCCGCGACGGCGAGCAACCCCCACGGCGGATCCCGGCGGTCGCAGCGCACCGCAGCCCCGGCGTCAGACACCCGGACCGGAGGTCGAACCGCACCCGCAGCCCCAGCGGCCCAAACCGGACCAGAGGTCTACCTGCTGCCCCCCGGCCCGCCGGCGATGAGGTCGGCGACGATGGCGCCGGACATCCCGGCGTGGGCCAGCCCACCGCCGGGATGGGCCGAGCCGCCCACCAGATAGAGGCCGGACGCCGAAGCGCGGTTGCCGGTGCGCAGGTACCCACCCGACGCCCCGGCCAGCGCCGGGCCGGGCACCGCCCCACCGGGCACCCCGGTGAGCCGCTCAGTGTCCACCGGGGTCCGCACCTCACGCCACAGGATCCGCTCGGCCAACCCCGCAACCGCCACCCCGGCGACCTCGACCACCCGGTCGGCGAACGCCTCCGCGTAGCCCGGCGCCGTCCAGTCCACCACCCCCTGCGGTGGCACGGTGACCGTCAGGGTGACGGACTCGTGCGCGTCGTCCGGCCGCAGCCGCGGGTCATCGGGCCGCAGCACCGTCACCGTGGGCGGCGGAGTACCCGGCCTGCCGTCATGCGGCCGGTCCGTACCGTGCACCAGGGTGCGGTGCGCCGTCCCGGCCGGTCGCGGCCCGCGCAGCGCCAGCAGCACGGTGAACCGGCCCAGATCCACCGCGAGCGGCTCGCGCGGCGTGCCGCGGACCACCGTGTCGGCCTCCACCAGGGTGCCGTCGGCGAGCCGCACCCCCACCGCGCGGCCGTCCTTCTCGACCACCTCGGTCACCTCGGCCCCGAAGTGGAACTCCACCCCGCGCGCCGTACAGCGCTCGAACACCGCGTCGGCCAGTGCCCGCAGGCCCCCGCCGACGTACCAGGAGCCGAAGGTCTGCTCCATGTACGGCAGCACGGCCGCACTAGCCGGAGCGGTGGCCGGGTCGTACCCGTACCCCAGCACGTAGCCCGCCAGCAGGGAGGCCAGGCCCGGGTGTCTCAGTTCGCGGCGGCCGACCTCGGCGATCGTGCGCGCGGGGCGGCCGAACAGGCCGTGCCGCCGCGCCGGGTACGGGTCGCGGCCCAGCGGCCCGGTGTCGGCGGCCAGGGTGTCCTCCAGCAGCGGGCGGCGGGTGACCTCCCAGACCGACCGCGCCCTGTTCATCACCTCGCCCCAGCGCTCGCCCGCACCAGAGCCGAACGCCTCGTCCAGCGCCGCGACCACGCCCGCGCGCGAGGCGTTGGGCAGCGCGAACCGTGTGCCCTCCGGCAGTAGATGGCAGCTGGACGGATCCACCTGGCTCAGCTCGACGCTGCGCTCCAGCGTCTCCTTGCCCGTCTTGATGAACAAGTCACGGTAGACGGCGGGCAGATGAAGCAGTCCGGGACCGGTGTCGAACGCGAACCCGTCCCGCTCGTACCGGGCGACGCCACCCCCGTACGTCTCCGCGCGCTCGTACACCGCCACCCGGTGGCCGCCCGTGGCGAGCCGGGCGGCGGCCGCCAGCGAGCCCATACCCGCGCCGATTACCGCGATCCGTGCCATGTCAGGGACTGTATCGGTCACCACTGACAGTCACCCCCGCCGGGACCGGCCGCGCCGGTCCCGGCGCCTCAGCCGCCGCCCACCCGGCCCTGCAGCAGGCGGGACAGGGCCGCGTGGACATCGTCGATGTCCCGGTCGGGCTGGAAGGCCTGCCAGTCCAGCGCGGCCACCAGGACCATGCCGAACAGCGCGGACGCGGTGAGCGGCACGTCGATCTCGTCGCTCAGCTCGCCGCGGTCCACCGCCTCCCGCAGCACCTTCTCCACCACCGCGATCGCCTCTTGGCGGACCATCATCAAGGTCGACTGCCAGGCCCGGTTGGTGCGCCACAGTTCGGCGACGTACAGCTGGGTGAACGACGGGGAGCGGCCGATGAAGACCAGTCCCGCCCGGATCATCGCGTCCAGCGCGTCCACCCGGCTGCCGCCCTGGGCGATCACGTTCTCCGACGCCTCGCGCAGGGACTGGGTGAGCAGCCCCACGCCGTGCCGCAGCAACTCCTCGAAGAGGTCGTTCTTGCTCGCGAAGTTGTAGTAGACGGTGCCCTTCGCGACCCCGGCGCGCTCGGCGATCTCGTCCACGGTCGTGGAGGAGAACCCCTTCTCCGCGATGAGGGTGACCGCGGCCTCGTAGAGCCGCTGCCGGGTGGCCTGGCGTCTTGCGCTGTTCATGCGCCGATTCTCCTCCCCGTCACAAGCTGATTTCGGGGTGGAGCCGATCCACCGTCCACACCTGCTTCCGGTGCGCGCTCCACGCGGTGAGCGTAAGGGAGCCCGCGGTGAACGCCAGCAGCACCAGGCACGCCCGCCACACCGGCCACAGCTCGCCGCCGGTGATCAGGTGGCGCAGTCCGTCGACGACGTAGCTCATCGGCAGGAACGGGTGGATCGCGTTGAAGAACGCGGGCGAGGTCTGCACCGGGTACGTGCCGCCCGCCGAGGTGAGCTGGAGCATCAGCAGGGCCAGCACCAGCACCCGTCCCGCGGGCCCGAAGCGGGCGTTCAGCCACTGGACGATGGCCGCGAAGCAGGCGCTGACCAGGACCAGGAACCCGATGGTGCCCGCGGCCCGTACCATCTGCAGGCCGATCGCCCAGTGCAGCACCGCCAGCAGCGCGGCGACCTGGAGCACGCCGACCACCGCGGCCGGCAGCCAGCCCGCGAACGCGATCCGCCACCCTGGGGCGCCCGCGGCCAGCGCGCGCTTGCTCAGCGGCTGCATCAGCATGTACGCCACCATGGCGCCCACCCACAGCGACAGCGGGATGAAGTACGGGGCGAAACCGGTGCCGTAGGTCGACGCCTTGTGCGTCGCCTGGGACAGCAACTGCACGGGGTCGGACATCACCCCGCTGCGCGCGTCGCGGTCCTTCGCGTCGTAGTCCGGGATCTGCCGGACACCGTCCTTCAGGCCGGTGGCCAGGGTGTTGGAGCCGTCGGAGAGCTTGTACATGCCGCCGTTGAGCGACTGTGCCCCGGCCTGGAGGTCGCCGATGCCGGAGTCCAGGGTGTCCACCGCGCTCTTGGCGGTGCCCGCGCCCTCCCGCACACCGTCGGCGCCGTTGGCGACGTCGTGCGCGCCCTTGTTCAGGGCGTTGATCTTGGCGACCGCGGTGTCCAGGTCGGAGGACAGGTTCGGTGCGTTGTCGGCGATCTGCTGCGCCAGTTGCTGCAGCGTCTTGAGGTTGCCGTCCAGCTTGTCCAGCGCGGAGGAGTCCGTCTTCAGCGAGGCGTCGAGGCTCTTGGCGTCGCTCGCCTGCTGGGCGTTGATGTCCGCGATGTCCTTCAACGTGGCGCAGTCCGCGCCGGGTTGGGGGGCGCTGCCGCAACGTGCGTCGTAGTACTTGCGGGACAGGTCCGCCGCCGTCTGCGCGGCGGTGGCGATGCTGGACGACTTCTGCGGCAGGTCGCCGAGGTTGTCGCGGATCTGCTGGGTGACGTCCGCGATCAGTTGGGCGGTGAGACCGATCTGCTTGCTGTTCGACTTCAGGAACGCGCCGTAGTTGTCGGTGAGTCCGTTGACCTTGTCGGCCAACTGCTGTGTGCCGTCCGCCAGGGTGTGCGCGCCGCTGGCCAGGTCGCGGCTGCCGGACTGCAGCGAGCCGAGGCCGTCGCCGATCCGGTCGCTGGCGTCCTTGGCGGTGTTCAGACCGTCCGCCAGCTTGCCGGTGGCCTGTTGGGCCTTGTCGATGCCACCGTGCAGGTCGCCCGCGCCCTGTGCCGCGTGCTGTGTCTTGTCGTGGATGTCGGCGAACGACACGAAGATCTTGTCGTAGAAGCCCTTTGAGGCGTTGGCCGAGGCGGCCGACCGTATCTGGGCGAAGACCGAGCGGGAGATGGTGCCGACGATGTAGTTGTTGGCGTCGTTGGTGCGCACCTGCAGGGCGCCGGTCTGCGGGTCGTTGCCCGCGCTGGAGGCGATGCGGCGGCTGAAGTCGGCCGGAATGGTCAGCGACAGGTAGTACCTGCCGTTCTCGACGCCCTTGGCGGCGTGCGCGGCGTCCGTCTCCTGCCAGTCGAAGCCGCTTTCGTTGCCGCGCATCTTGGCGACGATGTCATCGCCCGCGGTGATCTTCTTGCCGCCCACGGTCGCGCCCTGGTCGGCGTTGACCAGCGCCACCGGAATCTTGTTCAAGCGCCCATAGGGGTCCCAGAACGACCACAGGTACAGCGCTCCGTAGAGCAGCGGCAGCAGCAGCAGCGCCGCCATCGCGGCCCTCGGCAGCCGTCCCCTGCCGAACTTGCGCAGCTCAATCGCGGCCAGCCTCGGCGAACGCATGCGCCGACCCCTCCTCGGTCTCGGTGGTCTCGTTGCTGGTGGTGGTGCGTCCGTCGCCCGTACGCACGGTGATCGCGCCCTCGGGCGCCTCGGCGCACACGGCGAGCACGGTGGTTCCGGCGGCGGCGATCGACCTGAGGGCGGCCCAGGCGGCCACCCGGTCCTCGGCGGACAGCTTGTGGTCGGCGTCGTCCACCGCGAGCACCCGCGGGCGGCCGATCAGGGCCAGAGCGACGCCCAGCCGCAGCGCCTCCAGCCGTTCCAGGTCCCGCACATAGGTACGCGGCCCCTTGGGGAGCGTCTCCAGGTCCAGTCCCGCGGCCGCCAGGGCCGCTTCCGCCCGGGCGCGGTCCTCGGCGGCGCGCTCGCGGCGCGGCCGTAGCAGGGCGCGCGGCGAGCCGTCGAACCGGCGCTGGAGCAACGCCCGTTCGCGCAGGTGCTCGCCCACGGTCAGCGAGGGGTCGAGTTCCGCGACGCCGGCCACCGGACCGAGCCCGCTGAACCGGCGGACCGCGGTAAGGGCCTTGGGGAGACGGTGTCCGGCGACCTCGGCGTGGCCCTCGGTGGCGCGCATCCGGCCGGTGAGCGCGAGCAGCAGGCAGGTCCGGCCGGAGCCGGACGGCCCCTCGATGGCGACCAGGCCACCGGGCGGCGCCTCGAACGTGACGTTCCGGAACACCCAGCCGCGTGGCCCCTTGAGCCCGTACCCGTCCGCGCTGACCCCCGCACCGCCGGGTGCGGCGGTGTCCGGATGCGCATCGGTGTGCCGACCCACGTGCCCTCCCTCAAATTTTGAACTGACTGGTCAGTTCAAAAGTATGCCGCATGACGTCCAAAACGACCTAGGCGGGGGTCGCCAAAAGCGTCAACTAGACCGCGGTTCCTGGTGTTTTCGCAGGTCAGAGCCGATTGTCAGTGGTCTGCCCCACTATGAGCGTGGACGGACTCGCACCGTCGTCCGCAGGAAGGCAGGAGTCCGAAGACAGGAGGTCGTCATGGCTGCCACCACCGCCAACGCTCACGCACGCCACCGTCGCGCCGCCACCGGTCCGGTATCCGGTCCGCCCACCGATGTCCACCCTGTGCTGCGCAAGATGGCCGCACCGCCGGCCGCCCTCGACCTACTGGCCCAGGCCCACACCGGCCTCGACGAAGCCGCGGTCCTGCCGACCGCCAACGAGCGCTACGCCACCGCCCATCTCGCCGCGCTACGCACCGCCGCCGCCGTGCTCGCCGTCCGAGCCCGCCCGCAGCCGACCGGGCGCCGACGGCAGCGCATCCGCAGCGCGTGGGAGGTGTTGCCCGAGGTGGCGCCCGAACTGGCCGAGTGGAGCGCCCTGTTCGCCTCCGGCGCCAGCCGCAGGGCCCGTGCGGAAGCGGGCATACCCGGTGCCGCGAGCTGGCGCGAGGCGGACGACCTGGTGCGCGCCACGGGCATGTTCCTGCGCCTGGTGGAACGGATGCTGGGGCTCCAGCCGCCCCTTCGGTAGTGCCTGACGCAAGGGAGGTTCCCGGTCGCAGGCCATTAAGGTGGAGGCCGACGTCAAGTTCCGTGCCAGGGCAACAGCCCGGGCACGCCGCGCCGAGGAGCCGCCCCGCCGTGTCAGATCCGCTGCGCCCCCGAGCGTCCCTGCGAACCGCCGTTGTCTGGGAGGTGCTCAAGGACGCCCTGGAACGGCAGGCCAAAGCCTCGGGCGTGGAGACCCTGGAGGTGCTCGACACCGGCGGCGGCACCGGGAACTTCGCGGTTCCGGTGGCCAGGCTCGGTCACCGGGTGACGGTGGTGGACCCCAGCCCTGACGCGCTGTTCGGGCTGGAGCGGCGGGCCGCCGAGTCCGGGGTGACCGAGCGGATCCGCGGGGTGCAGGGCGACGCGCATGGCCTGCTCGGCGTGGTCGCGCCGTCCTCCTACGACGTGGTGCTCTGCCACGGCGTGCTGGAGTACCTCGACGACCCGGCCGAGGGCGTGCGCAACGTGGTGGGCGCGCTGCGCCCGTCCGGGACCCTCAGCCTGCTCGCCGCCAGCCGCAACGGCGCGGTGCTCGCCCGGGCCATCGCCGGGCACTTCACCGAGGCCCGGCAGGGGCTCACCGACCCGGACGGCCGGTGGGGCGAGGGCGACCCGCTGCCCCGCCGCTTCACCGCGGACGACCTGACCGCCCTGGTCTCCGACGCGGGCCTGGCGGTCGCCGCCGTCCACGGGGTGCGCGTCTTCGCGGACCTGGTGCCCGGAGTGCTGGTGGACACCGAGCCCGGCGCCCTGGACGCACTGCTCAAGCTGGAGCTGGCCGCCGCCGAACTGCCCGCGTTCCACTCGATCGCGACCCAGTTGCACGTGCTCGCCCACCGCGGCTGACGAGCCCGGCGAGCAGTCCGTCACAGGCCCGCCCGTTCCAGGGCTGCGGAACGTATCATCTGGGTAAAGCAACGGCAGCATGACGAACTGACGGGTGGGGAATGCACTCCTCGGTCCGCCGTGTTCGTCACCGAAGCGGGTACGCGACAAGCGCACCGGCGGCTGGATCGGCGCTCAGGGGCGGGTTTCACGGGGACGAATCCCTGCCTATCCTGAAAGGGTCGTACCGGTCGCGCCCTGCGACCGACGAGTAGGAGGACTCCGTGCCGCTCTCGGAGCACGAGCAGCGCATGCTTGAGCAGATGGAGCGAGCGCTGTATGCCGAAGACCCCAAGTTCGCGTCGGCGCTTGAGGGAAGCGGGCTGCGCACGTTCACTCGGCGGCGTGTCTACCAGGCGGTAGCGGGTTTCCTGGTCGGCATCGCGCTGCTGATGGCCGGAATGGTCGCCCAGCAGATCTGGATCAGTGTGGTGGGCTTCCTCGTCATGCTGGGCTGCGCCGCACTCGCGATCACCGGCTGGCGGCGCTCCGTCAAACCGGCTCAGCAGCAGCCCGGCATGGGCATGTCCTCGGGGCCGTACGGCCGTCACCCCCGGCGCAAGGGACGGGTGATGGACCGCATCGAGGAGCGGTGGCAGCGCCGCCGCGATGAGCAGCAGGGTCCCTGAGCCGGAAGTCCTCAGCACAGCGTGCCGTTGAGGGGCGCGGAACTCCATCGGAGCCCGCGCCCCTCAACGCGCTTTGACCACCGCCGCCGCGCGCCCCGCCACCTCGCGCCCCCGGCGTGCCACGTGTGCCCACCGGTCCGCGATCCGCCAGCCCAACCGAGCCGCCGACCGGGGTGCCAGCACCGCCCGAACCCGGGTGAACCGGTCGGCCCCGGCGTACAGCGCCCGCCGCACCCGCCGGACGTCGTGCGCTACCTCCGCCACCGGGCCCGGCGCCGGGGCGTACAGCGCCTGCTCCACCGCGGCCGCCAACCGGCGCGCCGCCCGCGCCGCGTCGTCGTCCAGCCGTGCCACCCTGACCAGCCGGTCGGCCGCCCGACGCGGGGTCTGGGCGGCGTCCGGCAGCACGCCGTAGTCCCAGGCGCTGTCCACCAACTCCCGCCAGGCGGCCAGCACCCGGCCGTCCGGCGCGCCGTCAGCGCCGTGTGCCGTGTCGACCGGCCAGCCGTCAGTACGCCGCAACCACGCGGTCAGCCCGCCGCCTGGTGAGCCGTCGGCGCGGCCCAGCCGTGCGGCGCGCAGCCGGGACCGCCACACCATCGGCAGGACGCACAGCAGGCCCAGCAGCACCGCACCGGCCATACCCGCCAGCAGCCCGGCGCCCGGGCCGTTGCCGCCGGTCGGCGCGCTGAGCGACGGCTGGTCCGCGCCGCCGCAGTCGTCCGCGCGGTGCTGGCCCACCCCGGAGCAGGCCGTCCCGGCCGACGGGTTGTCGGACGGTGCCGCGCTGGCGCCCTGCTGGGGACCGGCCGGGTCATGGCCGCTGGGCAGGGTGCTGGTGTCCCGGGTGTAGTCGGGGGTGCTGCCCCGGCTCGGCGTGGGCTCGAAGCGGGTCCAGCCGATCCCCTCGAAGTACAGCTCGGGCCAGGCGTGCGCGTCCTTCAGCCCGACCGACCAGGAGTTGTCCGGCTGCTCGGTGCCGGGGACGAAGCCCACGTCGACCCGGGCCGGAATGCCCAGGGTGCGGGCCATCGCGGCCATGGTGAAGGCGAAGTGGACGCAAAAGCCCCGCTTGTCGTGGAGGAAGCGGACGATCGCGTCCGGGCCGCTGCCCTCCTGGACCCGGGTGTCGTAGGTGAAGCCTCCGGTGAGGGTGAACCAGTTCTGCAGCCGGACCGCGCGCTCGTAGTTGTTCGTCGCGCCCCGCGTCACCTGCTCCGCGGTCTGCCGGACCTCGCCCGGCAGCGAACCGGGCACCTGGGTGTACTCGTGCTGGATCCGCTCCGGGGCGGGCGGCGCGGCGGCGAGCTGCCGGGCGGTCGGCTCCACCAGCAGGCTGGCCACCTGGTACTGCGCGTTCGCCGTGGTCTGCCCGTGGTCGCCGACCAGGGTGCGACCCTCCGGCTCGTACCGCCAGTTGCCGCCGATCCGCACCCTGGTCGCCGGGTAGGGCAGCGGCAGATAGCTCTGCGCGTACCAGGAGGCGGCGGAGATCGAGGTCGCCACCTGATTCACCTGCACCCCCGGGGCGAGCCCCGCGGGCGACGGCAGGGTGCCCGGTACATCCGTGACGCTGCGGGGCGAGGCCTTCCAGGAGGTGCCGTCGAACTGGTCGAGGGTGATCACCCGCAGGTACATGCTGAGCGCGTCGGGGGAGGTGGTGCGGTAGCGCAGCACCTCGCGGTCGCTGGGCTGGTTGAGGTTGTTCTGCAACGACACCAGCGGGTTGACCGCGGTGATGGTGCCCCCGCCGTGGCCGAGCGGCCCGTCCGGATCGGCGGCGTCCAGCAGCCCGCCGCCCATCGCGGGCAACACGGCGGGTACCGCCAGCGCCAGGCCCAGGACCAGCGCGCCGATCCGCCGCCCGGTGCGAACCGGCGCCACCGCGTCCCGCCCGGCAGCGCCCGCCGCGGGCCCGGGACGCCGGGCCGCGCCGCCGAACACCCGGCCCCAGCGGGAGAGCCGGTCCCGGCCCTCGGCGAGCAGCAGCAGGAGGTAGCCGCCCGCCGCCAGCAGGAACCACAGCCAGTGCCCGCCGCCCTCGCCGAGCCCGGAGGCGATCGAGTACAGCGCCAGCAGCGGCAACCCGGCCGGTGCGGCGCTGCGGCAGGTCACCGCCAGGACGTCCACGATCAGCGCGACCACCAGCACACCGCCGACCAGCATCAGCCGGATTCCGGCGGTCACCGGGGCCGGGGTGGCGTACTGGCCGACATCCCGTACCCCGTCGCCGAGCAGCCGGCCCAGCCCGCCGATCGCGTGCGGACCCGGCAGCACGCCGAGCACCGCCTGGTCCGGGACGAACACCACCGCCAGCAGGGCCAGCGACACGACCGCCTGCACCGCCACCGTCAGCGGCCTGGCCAGCGGGATCCGCCGCGCCACCGCGCCCACCGCCGACTGCGCCAGCACCAGCGCGGTGGCCTGCACCAGCCAGACCGTCGGCGTGGCCAGTGGCAGCAGCGAGCACGCCGTCAGCAACGAGGCCAGGGCCGCGCAGAACGTCAACCGTGCGCCCGCGCTCATCGCCCGGCCCTCGTCCGGCTGGCCGAGGCGGAACGGTCCGCCTGCCGCCACAGATCGGCGAGCCGGTCGCCGGGTCGTACCGGCAGCGCGGTCCAGCCCGCCTCGCGCAGCGTCCGCAGCGGGCCCGCCGCCCATGTGCCGTCCTCCCGTCCGTCCAGCACGAAGGCGACCGCGCCGCCGGTGCGCTGCCGCATCCGGGCCACCACCGCGGCCTGCTCCTCGTCCAGTTCGCCGAGGAAGGCCACCACGAGGCCCTCGCTGCCGCCGCGCAGCACCTCGTGCGCGGCGGAGAACCCGGCGCCCTCGGAGTGGTCCACCACCGCCAGCGCGTCCAGCAGCAGCCCGGCCGTCTCCGAGGAGTCCGCGCCCGCCCCCGAGCCGGTGGCCCCGTCGGGGCCCGGCACACAGCTGCCGGTGTCGGTCAGCAGCCGCACCGTGTAACCGCGCTCCAGCATGTGCACCGCGATCGACGCGGCACCGGTCACCGCCCACTCGAAGGGGGAGTCGGGCCCGGCGCCGTGGAAGGCCTCGCGCCGGGTGTCCAGCAGCACGGTGCAGCGCGCCCGGTGCGGCTGCTCCTCGCGGCGTACCATCAGCTCCCCGTACTTGGCGGTGGACCGCCAGTGCACCCGTCGTAGGTCGTCGCCGTACCGGTAGCCGCGCGGAATCACATCGTCCGCACCGGCCAGTGCCAGCGCGCGGTAGCCGCTGTCCCCGTACCCGGACGCCTCACCGGCCAGCCGTACCGCGGGCAGCGGCTCGGTGCGCGGGACCACGGTCAGCATGTCGGCGGTGGCGAACGACCGGGTCAGCTCGCACATGCCGAACGGATCCACCAGTTGCAGTTGCAACGGCCCCAGCGGGTAGCGGCCGCGCAGATCGGAGCGGACCCGGTAGGCAACCTCCCGGTGGCCACCCGGCTCGACCCGGTCCAGCACGAACCGCGGGCGCGGGCCGAGCACGTACGGCACCCGGTCCTGCAGCATCAACAGGCCGGTGGGCAGCCGGGAGACGTTCTCCACCCGCAGCAGCACCCGGGCCTCGGACATCGCGGGCACCCGCGCCGGGCTCAGCCGACGGGTGCTGGTCACCCGGTAGCGGGTGCGGTACAGCACGGCCACGCAGACCAGCGGCAGCGCGGCCAGCAGCAGGCCGACCCGCAGCAGGTCGGGCTGTCCCAGGACGTACGCGCAGACGCCCGCCGCCAGTCCCGCGGCCAGGAACGACCGGCCACGGGTGGTCAGTCCGCCCAGCGCGTCCCGCAGCGCCCGCTCGCGCGCGGTCATGACACGGCTCCGCGGGTCCGGCGGGCTGCCATGGACCGCGCCCGCTCTGACCCGGCCGGTATCCGCCGCGGGGGCCGCACGCCGCCGCGGCGGAAAGTGATCACCGCGGCGAACCGTCCTTCGGCGGCGCGGCACCATGCCGCCCAACTCGCCCCGGAGCACGCGCGGTTCGGCGCTGGATACGGCGACGACAGTGTGCGACTCGCCCCGAACAGACCGCGTTCCGGCGCGCGACACCCCGGCGGCAACGGCCCGCCGCCACGGCGAGTACCCACAACGCCGCGGCCCGGCGGTGCCGAACCCACCGCACCCCGGCTGGCACCCGGGCGGCCCGGTGGTGCGCAACGCGCCCGTGCCCGGGCGCGATCCGCGGAAACGGCGCCAGCCGTACGCGTGCTCACCGGGAGGACCGGCCGCGCTGTCCGGGGCCGTACGGATCGGGGACCGGGGTGCGGCGGACGATCTCGGCGACCACGTGTTCCGGTGTGCGCCGGTTCAACTGCGCCTGCGCCGTGGGCAGTAGGCGATGCGCCAGCACCGCTGGCGCCAGCACCTGAACGTCGTCTGGCAGCACGAACTCCCGTCCGTCCAGCGCCGCGGCGGCCCGTGCCGCCCGCACCAGGTGCAGCGTGGCGCGCGGCGAGGCGCCCAGCCGCAGCTCCGGATGGTGCCGGGTGGCACCCACCAGGTCCACCGCGTACCGCCGCACCCCGGGCGCGATGTGCACCTGCCGCACCGCCTCCACCAGCTTGGTGATCTCATGGGCGTGCGCGACGGCTTGCAGGTCGTCCAGCGGACTGACGCCGCCGTGCACGTCCAGCATCTGCAACTCGGCCTCGGGGCTGGGGTATCCGATCGACACCCGGGCCATGAAGCGGTCCCGCTGCGCCTCGGGCAGCGGGTAGGTGCCCTCCATCTCCACCGGGTTCTGGGTGGCGATCACCATGAAGGGACTGGGCAGTTCGTACGTGCTGCCGTCGATGGTGACCTGTCGCTCCTCCATCGACTCCAGCAGCGCGGACTGCGTCTTGGGCGAGGCGCGGTTGATCTCGTCGCCCACCACGATCTGCGCGAAGATGGCGCCCGGCTTGAACTCGAAGTCCTTGCGCTGCTGGTCGAAGACGCTGACCCCGGTGATGTCCGAGGGCAGCAGGTCGGGGGTGAACTGGATGCGCCGCACCGAGCAGTCGATGGATCTGGCCAGCGCCTTGGCGAGCATCGTCTTGCCCACTCCCGGCACGTCCTCGATGAGCAGGTGCCCCTCGGCGAGCAGCACGGTCAGCGCCAGCCGTACGACCTCGGGCTTGCCCTCGATCACGTTCTCCACCGAACGCCGCACCCGGTCGACGGTGGTGGTCAGATCGCTGAGGCTCGCTCGTGCGTCAAAGGTCGTCACCCGGCCCTCCTAGGCCCATGTGCGGCAGGGCTGGTGCCCTTTCCCATGGGAGCGGCCCGTCGCAACCGGAGCACCGGCCCTCCCCGACTGATGCGCACCGGGGAAGCCGGTGCCGCTGAGTGCATTCTTCCCTTCGGCTTGGCCGTACGTCACGGGCCTGCGCCAAGAGGGCGCTAGTCGCTGGTGATTTCGCGCAGCAGACCGGTGTGCACGTCGAACACGAAGCCGCGCACGTCATCGGTGTGCAGCAGGAACGGCGAGGTGCGCAACCGGGCCATCGACTGCCGTACGTCCTGGTCCACGTCGGAGAACGCCTCCACCGCCCAGGTCGGGCGCTGGCCGACCTCGCGCTCCAGGTCGGTGCGGAAGTCCTCGGTGATGGACTCCATGCCGCAGCCGGTGTGGTGGATCAGCACGACCGAGCGGGTGCCCAGGGCGCGCTGGCTGATGGACAGTGAGCGGATGGTGTCGTCGGTGACCACGCCGCCGGCGTTGCGGATGGTGTGGCAGTCACCCAGTTCGAGGCCGAGCGCGGCGTGCAGGTCGATACGGGCGTCCATGCAGGCGACCACCGCGACCTTCAGTACCGGACGGGCGTCCATACCGGGGTCGTGGAAGGCGGCCGCGTAGCGACGGTTGGCCTCTACCAGGCGGTCGATGACGGACTTGTGGGTGGCGTCAGCGGGAAACGATGCAGGTATGGGCATGCCGTGACCGTAACGGGAGACGGGCGCGCTGTCCCGCCATGGCATGGCCGAAATTGCGTAATTACCACGTCAATTGCCCCGCCTGTGAGGTAACCCACAGGCGGGGAGCCCGCTCCCCTGAACGGGTGAATTGCATGCAGGGGGCGCGCGCTGCCGGGCCCGCCGCGCCGGAGCGCCCCGCATACTGCCGCCGCAACCAGTCTGGCCTGCGGTTTCGTCTGCCACAGTGCTGGCCGGACGGCGCTTGCGTCGGTTGACCGTGGGGCGGCGTGGAGTAAAGTGGCGCGAAGTGGGAGGCGAGGCGCTCCCACTGTGGTGTTTCGGACAGTCCGGGCGGTCGGTGCGGGTCGAGTGCGGGAGGTGCGGATGTTCCTCGGAACGTACGCGCCGCGACTCGACGACAAGAGCCGACTGGTCCTGCCGGCCAAGTTCCGCGACCAGCTCGCCGACGGACTGGTGATCACCAAGGGCCAGGAGCGCTGCCTGTCCGTCTGGCCGGCGACGGAGTTCCGCTCCGTAACCGAGCAGCTGCGGCAGGCGCCGGTGACCTCCAAGGCCGCCCGTGACTACATGCGGGTGCTGTTCGCCGGGGCCACCGACGAGACCCCGGACAAGCAGGGCCGCATCACCATCCCGCAGCCGTTGCGCGACTACGCGGGGCTGTACCGGGACTGCGCGGTGATCGGCGCCAACAACCGGGTCGAGGTGTGGGACGCGGCGGCGTGGGAGCACTACCTCGCCGCCCAGGAGGAGTCCTTCTCGGCCCTGTCGCAGGAGGTGCTTCCCGGAATACTGTGACCGCGCCGCCGCGCACGACGTCGCCAACCGTCCGAACCGTCCGCATCCGAAACACCCGGCAGCCACGCCCGCGCCATCCGCGTACGTGACGCCAGGCCTCCTCCCGCTCCATGGTCTGCTGGTGCTACTTCCCCGGCGCCAGCCGACCGCTTCCCCTTCCGAGCGGGCGGGGACCCGGCGGTACGTCCAGCGTTCCCAGGGCGCAGTCCGACAAGAGGGCCTCCCAGTATGAGCACCACCAGCAACGTTCCTTCCCCGACGCCGCGGTCGCGGCCCGGCGACGCCGGATGGGGGCGGTGACGGTGGAGGAGCCACGGCACGTTCCGGTGATGCTCCAGCGCTGCCTGGAGCTGCTGGCACCGGCGCTGGCCGAGCCCGGCGCGGTGGTGGTCGACGCCACGCTCGGTCTCGGCGGCCACAGCGAGGCGCTGCTGACCAACTTCCCGCAGGCCCGGCTGGTCGCCGTCGACCGCGACCCGGCCGCGCTCAAGCTGGCCGGGGAGCGGCTGGCGCCGTTCGGCGACCGGGCCGCCCTGGTGCACGCCGTGTACGACGAACTGCCCGACGTGCTGGGGCGGTTGGGCATCCCCAAGGTCCAGGGCGTCCTGTTCGACCTCGGCGTCTCCTCCATGCAACTCGACGAGGCCGACCGGGGTTTCGCGTACGCCCAGGACGCGCCGCTGGACATGCGGATGAACCAGGACGTCGGCATCAGCGCCGCCGAGGTCCTCAACACCTATCCGCCCGGCGAACTGGTGCGCATCCTGCGCACCTACGGCGAGGAGAAGTTCGCCCGCAAGATCGTCGAGGCGATCGTGCGCGAACGCGAGCGCGAGCCGTTCCGCAACAGCGCGCGACTGGTCGAACTCATCCGTGAGGCGCTGCCGCAGGCCGCCAAGCGCACCGGCGGCAATCCGGCCAAGCGCACCTTCCAGGCACTGCGCATCGAGGTCAACGGCGAACTGGCGGTGCTGGAACGGGCCATTCCGGCGGCCGTCGGGTCGCTGGCCGTCGGCGGCCGGATCGCCGTGCTGTCGTACCACTCGCTGGAGGACCGACTGGTCAAGCAGGTCTTCGCGGCGGGCGCCAGCAGCACCGCGCCGCCCGGCCTGCCGGTGGTCCCCGAGCGGTACCAGCCGCGGCTGAGGCTGATCACCCGCGGCGCCGAAGTGCCCACCGAGGCGGAGATCGCCGTCAACCGCCGGGCCGCCCCGGCCCGGCTGCGCGCCGCGGAACGGATCCGCGAGGACGTCCAGGACCAGCGGGACGCGCCGTGACCGGCGGCAAACCAAGGCCAGCGGCCCGGCCGGGGCTCGGCCGACTGCTGCCCGCCGCCAGCAGGCGGTCGGCGAAGGCAGCCCGGGCGCCGTTCGTACTGCTGGTGGTGGCGCTGCTGGCCAGCGGGCTGATCTCGCTGCTGCTGCTCAACACGGCGGTGAACCAGGGCTCCTTCCAGCTGTCGAAGCTGAAGAAGGAGACCACCGACCTCACCGACCAGGAGCAGGCGCTCCAGCAGGAGGTCGACCGGGACTCCGCCCCCGGCACGCTGGAGCAGCGGGCCCGGGGACTCGGCATGGTCCCCGGCGGCACCCCGGTCTTCCTTGGCGCCGACGGCAAGGTGCACGGCGTACCCAGCCAGGCCGGCGCGCCACCGAACGCCCCCGCCCCGAGCGCCGGAAGGTGAGCGAGTGACCGAGCCCAGCCCGCCCCGCCGCGGCCAGCCGCCCCGCCAGGCCCCGCGTCGGCCCGCCGCCCCCCGGCCGCGGGCCGACGGCCAGGCCCGGCCGCCGGTGACGCCGACGCTGCGGCTGATGCAGCCCAGGCCGCGGCTGCGGCTGGTCACCGTACTGCTCACGCTGGTGCTGGTGGTCTTCTCCGCGCGCCTGTTCCAGGTGCAGGTGGTCGACTCCTCCGCGTACGCGGCCAAGGCGGACCTCAACCGCTACCAGCCGGTGGAGGTCGCCGCCAAGCGCGGCGACATCACCGACCGCTTCGGCGACCCGCTGGCCACCAGCGTCGACGCGTACGACATCACCGCCGACCCGTACCTGTTCACCCCGCAGCAGGCGAAGATCGACGACGCCCCGCAGCAGGCCGCCAAGCTGCTCGCCCCGATCGTCGGCGGCGACGAGCGGAGCATCGCCCAGCAACTGGCCACGCCCAAGTCACGCTACGTGGTGCTGGCCCGCCGCCAGCTGCCGCAGGTGTGGAAAAGGATCAAGGCCCTCAAGAACCAGCTCGCCGACCAGGCGGCCAGGCGCGGCGCCCCCGGGCTGCTCAACGGAGTGCTGTCCGAGCCCACCAGCAGGCGCGTCTACCCCAACGACGACCTGGCCGCCGGAGTGCTCGGCTTCGTCAACGGCCAACAGCAGGGCGCGGGCGGCCTGGAGGCCGGGCTGAACAGCCAACTCGCCGGGAAACCCGGCAAGAGGACCTACGCCCAGTCCGGCAGCCAGATGATCCCCAGCGCGGGCTTCGACGAGCAGGCGCCGGTCCCGGGCACCAAGGTCGAGCTGACCATCGACCGGGACATCCAGTGGGCCGCCCAGAGCGCCATCAGCCAGCAGGTGCGCCAGTCGCACGCCGACCGCGGCTATGTCGTCGTCCAGGACGCGCGCAACGGCCAGATCCTGGCCATGGCCGACGCCCCCAGCTTCGATCCCAACGACATCGGCGGCGCCGACCCCGCCTCGCTGGGCAACCCCGCGCTGCAGGACGCGTACGAACCCGGCAGCGTCAGCAAGCTGATGTCCATGTCCGCGGTGCTCGACCAGGGCGTCGCCACCCCCTGGACCCATGTGGTGGTCCCCGGCACCCTGCAACGCGGCGACCGGGTCTTCCACGACGACGTCGACCACGGCACCTGGGACCTCACCCTCAACGGGGTGCTGGCCAAGTCCAGCAACATCGGCACGATCCTGGCCACCGGACAGCTCGGCAGCACCCAGAGCCAGGCCAACCAGGTGCTCTACTCCTACCTGAAGAAGTTCGGCATCGGCGATCCCACCGGACTGAACTTCCCCGGCGAGACCCCCGGCATCCTGGCCAGGCCGCAGAACTGGAGCACCTCCCAGCAGTACACCATCCCGTTCGGCCAGGGCCTGTCCGTCAACGCCGTCCAGGCCACCTCGATCTACTCCACCATCGCCAACGGCGGGGTGAGGATCCAGCCGACCCTGGTCAGGGGCACCGTCGGCCCCGACGGCCAGTTCATCCCGGCGCCCGCGCCCAGGAAGACCCGGGTGGTCAGCGAGAAGACCGCGAAGACGGTCGCCGAGATGCTGGAGTCGGTGGTCGGCGACGACCAGGGCACCGGCACCAAGGCGAAGATCGACGGCTACCGGGTGGCCGGCAAGACCGGCACCGCCAACCGCGTCGACCCCAGGACCGGCCGCTACCACGGCTACACGGCGTCGTTCATGGGCTTCGCCCCGGCCGACGCGCCACGGGTGACGGTCTCCTGCGTCATCCAGAACCCGACGGTCGGCAGCTACTTCGGCGGCCAGATCTGCGGGCCGGTGTTCAAGCAGGTCATGGAGTTCGCGTTGAAGACCCTCCAGGTGCCGCCGACCGGTGCCCCGGCGCCGCAGATCCCCGTCGACTTCCAGCCAGGCAAGCAGTGAGGGCGCCGTGACAACGATCACAAATCGGGCGGTAGCTGGAACCGGCGCGGAGCCGTCCCAGCTGGCCCCTTTTCGCCGGGAGGCCGTGTCGCCCGGTAACCTCACCGCCGTGCCACATGCTGATCAGTCCCACCAAGCGCAGGAACCCGGTCACGTCCCGGGCCCCCCGCGCCCGTCCCAGGTCCGCCCGAAGCCGCTCGCGGAGCTGGCCGAACAGCTCGGCACCGCGGCGCCCTCCCCGGGGAAGCCCGCCACCGGCATCACCCACGACTCCCGCGCCGTGCGCACGGGCGACGTCTACGCGGCACTGCCGGGCGCCCGCTTCCACGGCGCCGACTTCGCCGCCCAGGCGGCCGAGCGCGGCGCGGTGGCGATCCTGACCGACCCCGAGGGCGAGCGGCGCGCCGCGGACACCGGGCTGCCGGTCCTCGTGGTGGACCGGCCGCGGGCCCGGATGGGCGCCCTGGCCGCCGCGATCTACGACGAGCCCGGCCGGGACCTGCTGCAGATCGGCATCACCGGCACCTCGGGCAAGACCACCACCGCCTACCTGGTCGAAGGAGGGCTGCGCGCCGCCTACCAGGAGCACACCGGACTGATCGGCACCGTCGAGTCGCGGATCGGCGACGAGCGGATCAAGAGCGAACGCACCACACCGGAGGCCACCGACCTGCAGGCGCTGTTCGCGGTGATGCGCGAGCGCGGCGTGCGCTCCGTCGCCATGGAGGTCTCCAGCCACGCCCTGGTGCTCGGCCGGGTGGACGGCGCGGTCTTCGACATCGCGGTGTTCACCAACCTCAGCCCGGAGCACATGGAGTTCCACTCCGACATGGAGGACTACTTCCAGGCCAAGGCGGCGCTGTTCACCCCGGCCCGCAGCCGCAAGGGAGTGGTCAACCTCGACGACGAGTACGGCCGCAGGCTGCTGAAGGAGGCCACCGTGCCGGTGGTCAGCTTCTCCGCCGAGGGCCACCCGGACGCCGACTGGCGCGCCGAGGACGTCACCGTGGGCCCGCTGGGCAGCAGCTTCACCGTCGTCGGCCCCAGGGGCGAGCGGGTCAAGGCGACCGCCCCGCTGCCCGGCCCGTTCAACGTGGCCAACACGCTGGCCGCGATCACCGCCCTGGTCTCCGCCGGGATCGACCCGCAGACCGCCGCCGACGGCGTGGCCGCGGTGCCCGGCGTGCCCGGCCGACTGGAGCGGGTGGACGAGGGCCAGGGGTATCTGGCGGTGGTCGACTACGCGCACAAGACCGACGCCGTCGAGTCGGTGCTGCGCGCCCTGCGCAAGGTCACCGAGGGCCGGATCCACATCGTGCTCGGCTGCGGCGGCGACCGCGACCAGCAAAAGCGCGGCCCGATGGGCGCCGCCTGCGCCCGGCTCGCCGACACCGCGATCCTCACCTCGGACAACCCGCGCTCCGAGGACCCGCTGGCGATCCTGGCCGCGATGCTGGCCGGCGCCGCCGAAGTCCCCGCGCACGAGCGCGGACAGGTCACCGTGGAGCCCGACCGGGCGGCCGCCATCGCCGCCGCCGTCGCGGTCGCCGAACCCGGGGACACCGTCCTGGTCGCGGGCAAGGGCCATGAACAGGGCCAGGACATCGCCGGAGTGGTTCGCCCCTTCGACGACCGTGAGGTACTGCGTACGGCGATCCGGAACGCCGCGCTTCGGAAAGCCGAAACTCCGCTCAGCCAAGCGAAGGACCAGGACCAGCAGTGATCGCATTCACCCTCGCCGAAATCGCGCAGGCGGTCGGCGGGAGCATGCACGACATACCCGACCCACGCGTCACCGTCACCGGACCCGTGGTGATCGACTCCCGTGAGGTGCGCCCGGGCGCGCTGTTCGCCGCCTTTCGCGGCGAGCGGGTGGACGGGCACGACTTCGCCGAGTCCGCGCTGGCGGCCGGTGCGGTGGCCGTACTGGCCGCCCGGCCGATCGCCGGTCCGGCGATCGTGGTGGACGACGTACAGGCCGCGCTCGGCGCGCTGGCCCGGACCGTCATCGAACGGCTCGGCGCCACCGTCGTCGCGCTCACCGGCTCGGCGGGCAAGACCAGCACCAAGGACCTGATCGCCCAACTGCTGGACAAGATCGGTCCGACGGTCTGGCCGCCCGGCTCCTTCAACAACGAGATCGGGCTGCCGCTGACCGCGCTCCGTGCCGACCAGGACACCCGTCACCTGGTGCTGGAGATGGGCGCGCGGGGCATCGGCCACATCAACTACCTGACCGGACTGACCCCGCCGCGCATCGGGGTGGTGCTCAACGTCGGCACCGCGCACATCGGCGAGTTCGGCGGGCGTGAGCAGATCGCCCAGGCCAAGGGCGAGTTGGTCGAGGCGCTGCCCGCCGCGGCGGACGGCGGCATCGCCGTGCTCAACGCCGACGACCCGCTGGTACGGGCGATGGCGAGCCGCACCAAGGCCCGCACCGTGTTCTTCGGCGAGGCCGAGGAGGCCGACGTACGGGCCGAGGACGTGCGCCTGGACGAAAGCGGACGCCCGGTCTTCACACTCCGCACACCCACCGGGTGCGCCCAAGTGACCTTGCGGCTGTACGGTGAGCACCACGTGTCGAACGCGCTGGCCGCCGCCGCCGTCGCCGGTGAACTGGGCATGCCCGCCTCGCGGATCGCCTCCGCGCTCTCGGAGGCGGGCACACTCTCACGCTGGCGGATGGAGGTCGTCGAGCGGCCGGACGGTGTGACGGTCGTCAACGACGCCTACAACGCGAACCCGGACTCCATGCGGGCTGCGCTCCGCGCACTCGCGGCCATGGGTAAGGGACGCCGCACATGGGCGGTGCTCGGCGAGATGGCCGAGCTCGGTGGGGAGTCCCTCGCCGAGCACGACGCGGTCGGGCGGCTCGCCGTCCGGCTCAACGTCAGCAAGCTCGTGGCCGTGGGCGGCCAGGCGGCCGCCTGGCTGGACATGGGCGCCAAGAACGAGGGTTCGTGGGGTGAGGAGTCGGTGCACGTGTCCGACGCGGAGACGGCGATCGATTTGTTGCGCAGCGAAGTGCGCCCGGGGGATGTCGTGCTGGTGAAGGCATCGAGGTCGGTCGGCCTGGAGCGGGTGGCGATGGCCCTGCTCGACGGTGCCGAGGGCGAGGGCGCTCACTGATGAAGCAGATCCTCATCTCCGGTGTCATCGCGCTGTTCCTGTCGCTGGTCGGCACTCCGCTGCTGATCAAACTGCTGGCCCGCAAGGGCTACGGGCAGTTCATCCGCGACGACGGCCCCAAGGAACACCACAGCAAGCGCGGCACCCCGACCATGGGTGGTATCGCGTTCATCCTGGCGACGTTGATCGCGTATGCCCTGACGAAGGTCATCGTCTCCGAACGCCCCACGATGTCCGGTCTGTTGGTGCTGTTCCTGTTCGCCGGACTGGGCGTGGTCGGCTTCCTCGACGACTACATCAAGATCGTCAAGCAGCGCAGCCTGGGCCTGCGGGCCAAGGCCAAGATGGCCGGACAGTTCATCGTCGGCATCACCTTCGCGATCCTGTCCCTCAACTTCGCCGACGGCCGCGGCACCACGCCCGCGTCCACCCGGCTGTCGTTCACCCAGGACTTCGGCTGGTCGATCGGCCCGGTGATCTTCGTGATCTGGGCGCTGTTCATGATCCTGGCGATGTCCAACGGCGTGAACCTCACCGACGGTCTGGACGGTCTGGCCACCGGCGCCTCGGTGATGGTCTTCGCCGCGTACACCGTCATCGGTGTGTGGCAGTACGGGCAGTCCTGCTCCAACCCGCTGACCGCGGGCCCGGGTTGCTATGACGTACGTGATCCGCTGGACCTGGCGGTGGTGGCGGCGGCCTTGATGGGCGCGTGCTTCGGCTTCCTGTGGTGGAACACCTCGCCCGCCAAGATCTTCATGGGCGACACCGGTTCGCTGGCGCTCGGCGGCGCGCTGGCGGGGTTGGCGATCTGCTCGCGCACCGAGCTGCTGCTGGCCATCCTCGGCGGCCTGTTCGTGCTGATCACCCTCTCCGTGGTGATCCAGGTCGGCTCCTTCCGGCTCACCGGAAGGCGGGTCTTCCGAATGGCGCCGCTACAGCACCACTTCGAGCTGAAGGGGTGGAGCGAGGTCCTGGTGGTGGTCCGGTTCTGGATCATCCAGGGCATGTGCATGGCCGTCGGCCTGGGCCTGTTCTACGCGGGCTTCGTCGCGGCAAAGTAAGGACTGCCATGGAACTGTCGGGGAACCTCCCGGGGGAGCTCTCAGCGAACCTCCCGGGAAAGCACGTCACCGTCGCCGGGCTCGGCGTCACCGGCGTCAGCGCCGCCCGCGCCCTCGCCGGACTCGGCGCCCGGGTCACGGTGGTGGACGGCGGTGACGGCGAGAAGCAGCGGCAGGCCGCCGCCCAGCTGGAGGCGGCGGGCATCGCGGTACGCCGCGGCGACGCGGACACGCTGCCCGAGCCCACCGACCTCGTCGTCACCTCGCCGGGCTGGAAGCCGACCAGCCCGCTGTTCGCCGCCGCCGCGGCGGCGGACGTGCCGGTGTGGGGGGACGTGGAACTCGCCTGGCGGCTGAGGGGTCCGGGGGCCGCCGAGTGGCTCGCGGTGACCGGTACCAACGGCAAGACCACCACGGTGCAGATGCTCGCCTCGATCCTGCGGGCCGCGGGCCTGCGCACCGCGGCCGTCGGCAACATCGGCACCCCGATCCTGGACGTGGTGCTCTCCGGCGAGCCGTACGACGTGCTCGCCGTCGAGCTGTCCAGCTACCAACTGCACTGGGCGCCCAGCGTTCGCGCGCACTCCGCCGCCGTGCTCAACCTCGCCCCCGACCACCTCGACTGGCACGGCTCGATGGCCGCCTACGCCGCCGACAAGGGCCGCGTCTACGAGGGCAACAAGGTCGCCTGCGTCTACAACACCGCCGACCCGGCCACCGAGGAACTGGTGCGCGCCGCCGACGTGGAGGAGGGCTGCCGGGCCATCGGCTTCACCCTCGGCACGCCCGCGCCCTCCCAACTCGGCGTGGTGGAAGGCCTCCTGGTCGACCGAGCCTTCGTGCCGGACCGGCAGAAGAACGCCCAGGAACTCGCCGGGATCCACGACGTCGCCGCGTCCTCTCGGGCCTCCGAATCCCCGGCCCCGCACAACATCGCCAACGCGCTGGCCGCCGCCGCGCTCGCCCGCGCCTACGGCGTGGAGCCGCAGGCGGTGCGCGACGGGCTGCGCGCCTTCCGGCCGGACGCGCACCGCATCGCGCTGGTGGCGAGCGTGGACGGCGTGGAGTACGTCGACGACTCCAAGGCCACCAACACCCATGCCGCGGAGGCGTCGTTGGCCGCCTACGAGCACGTGGTGTGGATCGCGGGCGGTCTCGCCAAGGGCGCCACGTTCGACGAACTTGTCGCCAAATCGGCAAAGCGGCTTCGCGGGGCGGTGCTCATCGGTGCCGACCGCGCGCTGATCGCCGAAGCGCTTCGGCGACACGCCCCCGAGGTCCCGGTGGTGGAACTGGAACGGACCGACACTGAAGCGATGACGGCCGTGGTCGACGCCGCCAAAGCGCTTGCCCAGCCCGGCGACACCGTCCTGCTGGCCCCCGCCTGTGCCTCGATGGACATGTTCGCCGACTACGGCAAGCGCGGCGATGCCTTCGCCGCGGCCGTACGGGCTCTGCACAACAACCAATAGCCGGTCGTCCACGCGTCGCCGAGGACCCGGCGCGACGCACCGATGGAGGGGACGCGCATGACGGCCGACCGCTCTACCGCCCGTGGCCGCCGCCCCGGGCCGGGAGCGCAGCCGCTGCCCGGCCGCCGCACCCCGGCCGCCGCCCCGGGCGCCCCGCCGCGCGGCTCCGCCCGGCCCGCCACGCCGCGTACCGGCGCACCGCGCCCCCCGCTGCGGGGGGCGCGGATCGCGTACGAGCGGGCCAGGAGGGCCTGGGACCGGCCACTGACCGCGTACTACCTGATCGTCGGCGGCAGTGCGCTGATCACCGTGCTCGGCCTGGTGATGGTCTTCTCCGCCTCCCAGGTCAAGGCGTTGCAGATGGGCCTGCCGGGCACGTACTTCTTCCGCAAGCAGCTGCTCGCGGCGGCCATCGGCGCCTTGCTGCTGGTGGTGGCCGCCCGGCTGCCGGTGCGCACCCATCGGACGCTGGCCTATCCACTGCTCGCCGGATCGATTTTCCTGATGGCGCTGGTGCAGGTGCCGGGGATAGGGAAGAAGGTCAACGGCAACCAGAACTGGCTGTCACTGGGCGGCCCGTTCCAGATGCAGCCCAGCGAGTTCGCCAAGCTCGCCCTGGTGCTCTGGGGCGCCGACCTGCTGGCCCGCAAGTGCGAGAAGCGGCTGCTCACCGAGTGGAAGCACCTGCTGGTGCCGCTGGTGCCGGTGGTGATGCTGATCCTCGGGCTGATCCTGCTCGGCGGTGATATGGGCACCGCGATCGTGCTCACCGCGATGTTGTTCGGGCTGCTGTGGCTGGCCGGGGCGCCCACCCGGATGTTCGCGGGCGTGCTCGGGGTGGCGGGGCTGCTCGCACTGCTGTTGATCAAGACCAGTCCGCACCGGATGTCCCGGTTGGCATGCATCGGCGCCACCGATCCCGGGGCCAACGACCAGTGCTGGCAGGCGGTGCACGGGCTCTACGCACTCGCCTCGGGCGGATGGTTTGGTTCCGGTCTTGGCGCGAGTGTGGAAAAATGGGGTCAACTCCCCGAACCTCATACCGACTTCATCTTCGCCGTGACCGGGGAGGAACTCGGCCTCGCGGGGACGCTGTCGGTGCTCGGCCTGTTCGCGGCTCTAGGCTATGCGGGTATCCGCGTGGCCGGACGCACGGAGGACCCCTTCGTCAGGTTCGCGGCGGGAAGCGTGACCACCTGGATCATGGCCCAGGCGGTGGTCAACATCGGGTCGGTGCTCGGTCTGCTGCCGATCGCCGGGGTTCCGCTCCCGCTGTTCTCCTACGGGGGTTCGGCGTTGCTGCCGACCATGTTCGCCATCGGGCTGCTGATCTCGTTCGCCAGGAGCGAGCCCGGCGCCCGGGCGGCACTGGCCGCGCGGGGGGCGGGTCCTGTGACAGGGGCAATGACACGTAGCATGCGACGACTCGTGAGACGTCGGTCGTCCAGGAAGCGGTGAAATTCGGTGCATGTCGTTCTCGCCGGCGGGGGGACCGCCGGCCACATCGAGCCCGCGCTCGCGCTCGCGGATGCCCTGCGCAGGCAGGACCCGACCGTGGGGATCACGGCGCTCGGTACGGAGCGGGGCCTGGAGACCAGGCTGGTTCCGGAACGCGGCTACGAACTGGCGTTGATCCCCGCCGTGCCGCTGCCCCGCAGACCCACAGCGGAACTGATCACCGTGCCGGGTCGGCTGCGCGGCACCATCAAGGCCGCGGAGCAGGTGCTGGAGCGCACCAAGGCCTCCTGCGTGGTGGGCTTCGGCGGTTATGTGGCGCTGCCCGGCTACCTGGCCGCCAAGCGGCTCGGGGTGCCGATCGTGGTGCACGAGGCCAACGCCCGCCCGGGCCTCGCCAACAAGATCGGTTCCCGGTACGCGAAGGTCGTCGCGGTCAGCACCCCGGACAGCAAGCTGCGCGACGCCCGCTACATCGGCATCCCGCTGCGCCGCTCCATCGCCACCCTGGACCGGGCCGCGATGCGCCCCCAGGCGCGCGCGGCGTTCGGCCTGGACCCCAACCTGCCCACCCTGCTGGTCTCCGGCGGCTCGCAGGGCGCCCGCAGGCTCAACGAGACCATCCAGGCGGTCGCCCCCCGGCTCCAGCAGTCCGGCGTGCAGATCCTGCACGCGGTCGGCCCCAAGAACGAGCTGCCGCAGCCGAACAACATGCCGGGCATGCCCCCGTACATCCCGGTTCCGTACCTCGACCGCATGGACCTGGCGTACGCCGCGGCCGACATGATGCTCTGCCGCGCCGGTGCCATGACCGTGGCCGAGCTGTCCGCGGTGGGCCTGCCCGCCGCCTACGTGCCGCTGCCGATCGGCAACGGCGAACAGCGGCTCAACGCCCAGCCGGTGGTCAAGGCGGGCGGCGGCCTGCTGGTCGACGACGCCGAGCTGACCCCGGAGTGGGTGCTGGGCAGCGTCCTGCCGGTGCTGACCGATCCGCACCGGTTGTACGAGATGTCGCGTGCCGCCGCCGAGTTCGGCCGCCGCGACGCCGACGAACTGCTCGTCGGCATGGTGCACGAGGCCATCGCCACCGGCCGGGCAGGATAGGCGGGGACCGTGCAGCAGTCTTGAGGAGGGGCAGTGGCCGGACCGACGACCGCCGACCGTGAGCGGGCTCGCCCGGTCCGGCCGCGCCCCTCTTCCGCCCGCCCGCCACGCCTGCGGCTGTCCCGGCGCGGTGTGCTGGCGTTGCTGGTGACGGCCGTGCTGCTGCTGGCGGGCGGTGTGTATCTGGTATACGGCTCACCGTGGCTGAGGGTGCGCCAGCTTCGGGTCTCGGGCACCCGGGTGCTCACCCCGGACCAGGTCAAGGCCGCGGCGGCGGTGCGGACAGGGGCGCCGTTGGTCTCGGTCGACACCCGCGCGGTGGCGGACCGGCTCCGTTCGAGGCTGTTGCGGATCGCCTCGGTTGACGTCCAACGGTCGTGGCCGGACACGATCGCGCTGAAAGTAACCGAGCGAACACCAAAAGCGGTTCTCAAAAAGGACGGAAAGTTCCAGGAACTGGACGCGGACGGTGTCCGATTTGCTACGGACTCGACGGCTCCGCCCGGAGTTCCGTCCGTCGAATTGGCGGGCGACGCGGCGTCGGGGGACCAGAACCAGTCTCCCAGCAACCGCTATTTCGGGACAGATCGACTTCTGCGCGCGGCGGCACAAGTTGCTATGGATCTCCCTGAAGCCGTACAGAGGCAGACACAAGTCATCCAGGTGCGGTCGTTTGACGCCATCTCACTGGAACTCGCCGGTGGTCGGACGGTCCTGTGGGGCAGTGCGGAACGCGGTGCGCAGAAGGCCGTCGCACTGGCCGCGCTGATGAGGGCGGCGGGCGGTGCCACGCACTACGACGTGAGCGCGCCCACCGCGCCCGCGTCATCGGGTAGTTGACGGCGAAGATTGTCCGGGGCCACCCTGGTTGGCCCGCATCGAGCGTGATCACATAGGGTCAAAAGAAAAGCGGGAGGTTCGGCGTGTTCGTTGAACGAGTACCGCTTGTCGACTTAGTGTCCTGTGCAGACGGACACAAGGAACAGACATACTGGTAACCCTAAACCTCAGGGTTAGGGTTCGGGTCGGCGTCCGAACCGTCCCATCGGCATCCGTCGGCGCACCGCGACTTCGCGAGGCGGCGACACGTAAATCGAGGCGAGAGGCCTTCGACGTGGCAGCACCGCAGAACTACCTCGCAGTCATCAAGGTCGTCGGCATTGGCGGCGGAGGCGTCAACGCCATCAACCGGATGATCGAGGTCGGTCTCAAGGGCGTCGAGTTCATCGCGATCAACACCGATGCGCAGGCCCTGCTGATGAGCGACGCCGACGTCAAGCTCGATGTCGGCCGTGAGCTCACCCGCGGCCTCGGCGCCGGTGCCAACCCCGATGTCGGCCGCAAGGCCGCCGAGGACCACCGCGAGGAGATCGAGGAGGTCCTCAAGGGGGCCGACATGGTCTTCGTCACCGCGGGCGAGGGCGGCGGCACCGGCACCGGTGGCGCACCCGTCGTCGCCAACATCGCCCGTTCGCTGGGCGCGTTGACGATCGGCGTGGTCACCCGGCCGTTCACCTTCGAGGGCCGCCGCCGCGCCAACCAGGCCGAGGACGGCATCGCGGACCTGCGCGACGAGGTCGACACCCTGATCGTCATCCCCAACGACCGCCTGCTGTCCATCTCCGACCGCCAGGTCAGCGTGCTGGACGCGTTCAAGTCGGCGGACCAGGTGCTGCTCTCCGGTGTGCAGGGCATCACCGACCTGATCACCACCCCGGGCCTGATCAACCTGGACTTCGCGGACGTCAAGTCGGTGATGTCCGAGGCGGGTTCGGCGCTGATGGGCATCGGCTCGGCGCGCGGCGACGACCGCGCGGTGGCCGCCGCCGAGATGGCGATCTCCTCGCCGCTGCTGGAGGCGTCCATCGACGGCGCCCGCGGCGTGCTGCTGTCCATCTCCGGCGGCTCGGACCTGGGTCTGTTCGAGATCAACGAGTCGGCCCAACTGGTCAGCGAGGCCGCGCACCCCGAGGCCAACATCATCTTCGGCGCCGTCATCGACGACGCGCTCGGCGACGAGGTACGGGTCACCGTCATCGCCGCCGGGTTCGACGGCGGCCAACCGCCCACCAAGAACCGCGAGAAGGTGCTGGGCTCCTACGGCGGCCGCGACGAGAACGCCCCGTCCGCCCCGTCCGCCGCCTCCCGCATCGGCAGCCAGCCGACCGAGCCGCCGCGCCCGGTGTTCGGCGGCCTCGGCAGCGTCACCCCGCGCGAGCCCGAGCCGGTGCGCGAGGAGAAGCCGGAACCCGCGGTGGCCGCCGAGGCGCCGACCGCCCCGCTCACCCCGCCGCAGGTGCCCCCGGCCCGTCCCTACCAGGACAGCCAGGCCGAGGAGCTGGACGTCCCCGACTTCCTGAAGTGATCCGGCCCAGTTGATAATTCGGCAGCGTTATGAAGTGAGCGGCGCCCACTTCGCCTTCACCGACCGGTGGGGCGGGGTGAGCGCCGCTCCGTACGAGGAGCTCAACCTCGGCGGCGCGGTCGGCGACGACCCGGCCGCCGTACGGGCCAACCGAGAACTGGCCGCCAAGTCACTGGGGCTTGACCCCGATCGCGTGGTCTGGATGAACCAGGTGCACGGCAACGACGTGGCACACGTCACCGCCCCCTGGGGTGACGCGCCGGTCCCGAAGGTGGACGCCGTGGTCACCGCCCGCCCGGGCCTCGCGCTCGCCGTGCTCACCGCGGACTGCGTGCCAGTGCTGCTGGCCGACCCGGAGGCGGGCGTGGTGGCCGCGGCGCACTCGGGGCGGCCGGGCCTGGTGGCCGGAGTGGTTCCGGCGGCGGTCGAGGCGATGACCGAACTCGGCGCGCGGCCCGAGCGCATCACCGCCTTCACCGGACCCTCGGTCTGCGGCCGGTGCTACGAGGTGCCGGAGCGGATGCGGGCCGGGGTCGCCGAGGTGGTCCCGGAGGCCTGGGCGCAGACGAGTTGGGGGACACCCGCGGTCGATGTGGCCGCCGGAGTGCATGCCCAGCTCGCCCGACTTGGGGTGGCAAGAAGAGAGAAATCCCATATCTGCACCCTGGAGTCGGCGGACCACTTCTCCTACCGACGCGACCGCACGACGGGGCGGCTCGCCGGATACGTATGGCTGGACGGCAGCGAGTGACGGAGAGATGACGGACAGAAAGGCCCAACTGGCCACAAATCTGGCCCGGGTCGAGCGACGCATCACCCAGGCGTGCGCCGCGGCGGGGCGGGAGCGCGAGGAGGTGACCCTGGTCGTGGTCACCAAGACCTACCCGGCGAGCGATGTGAGGCTGCTCGCCGAACTCGGGGTACGGGAGGTCGCCGAGAACCGGGACCAGGACGCGGCGCCCAAGGCCGCCGAATGTGCCGAACTCGACCTGAAATGGCACTTCGTGGGGCAACTACAGACCAACAAGGCGCGTTCTGTGGTGCGTTATGCAGATTTCGTGCACTCTGTGGACCGTTTGCGACTGGTTGACGCGTTGTCGAACGCCGCGGTGCGGGTCGGGCGCGAGGTGGGCTGTCTGGTGCAGGTGGCACTCGACGCCCCGTCAGGATCAGTTGGCGGTCGGGGCGGTGCGGCCCCGGACGACGTGGCCGCCGTCGCCGACGCGATCGCCGCGGCCCCGGGGCTCCGGCTCGCGGGGTTGATGACTGTAGCGCCGCTAGCCGGGGCGTACGCGGGAAAACCGCGCGCCGCCTTCGACCGGCTGATGGAAATCGCATCCTCGCTGCGCGAAGCGCATCCGGCTGCAACCATGGTGTCTGCAGGGATGAGTTCGGACCTTGAGGACGCCGTCGCCGCCGGTGCGACACATGTACGCGTCGGTACGGCGGTACTCGGAGTCCGTCCCGCCCTCGGGTAACGTCACGAGGAAGTCGGACCACAGCAGAAAATATGGTCATGCTCCGTCACATCACGGAGCTGACCCAGTGGATCCCCTCACCTGGTGACGGTGCCGATCCACCACAGAGCGGAGGACGCAGAGCATGGCCGGCGCGATGCGCAAGATGGCGGTCTACCTCGGCCTCGTGGAGGACGATGGGTACGACGGCCCGGGGTTCGACCCCGACGACGAGTTCGAGCCCGAGCCAGAACCCGACCGGGCGCGACGACAACACCAGTCAACTCAGGAGGAACCGGCGCGAATCGTGCATGCTCCGGCTCCCCGGGAACCCCGGATCGCCCCCGTGGCATCCATCACACCTGAACGCCGCACTCTGGAGAAGAACGCACCGGTGATCATGCCCAAGGTTGTGTCGGAGCGAGAGCCGTATCGAATCACCACGCTTCACCCCCGGACGTACAACGAAGCCCGTACGATCGGGGAACACTTCCGCGAGAGCACCCCGGTGATCATGAACTTGACGGAGATGGATGACACGGATGCGAAGCGTCTTGTTGACTTTGCCGCCGGTTTGGTCTTCGGTCTGCACGGGAGCATTGAGCGGGTGACGCAGAAGGTGTTCCTGCTGTCTCCTGCTAACGTCGATGTCACGGCGGAGGACAAAGCCCGTATCGCCGAGGGCGGGTTCTTCAACCAGAGCTGAGACAGCGACCATGTGGGACCGGACCGACGGGGACAGCGGAGAGCAGGGGAGAGGGGAGCGCGATCGCGATGGGTGTCGCAAAACAGGTCATCTACATCGCGTTGATGTGTTTCCTGATCGTACTGATCTTCCGGCTGGTGATGGACTACGTCTTCCAGTTCGCCCGATCGTGGCGTCCTGGCAAGGTGATGGTGGTCCTTCTCGAAGCCACCTACACTGTCACCGATCCGCCACTCAAGCTACTGCGGCGGTTCATCCCGCCGCTGCGTCTCGGGGGCGTGGCGCTCGACCTGTCCTTCTTCGTACTGATGATCATCGTCTACATCCTGATCTCCGTCGTGGCCAGGCTGTGAACGATACGGTCTTGCCGATTGCCGACGATCACGTTGAGGTGAAGAGATGCCGCTGACCCCCGAGGACGTTCGTAACAAGCAGTTCACGACCGTCCGCCTCCGCGAAGGCTATGACGAGGACGAGGTCGACGCCTTCCTCGACGAGGTCGAGGCGGAGCTCACCAGGCTGCTGCGGGAGAACGAGGACCTCCGCGCCAAACTCGCCGCGGCAACCCGGGCTGCCGCGCAGAACCAGCAGCGCAAGCCCGACCCGCAGGACCGGCAGGGGGCTCCCGTCCCCGCCGCCATATCCGGCCCGCAGCCGGTGCCGCCGGGCCAGCAGCAGATGGGCGGTCCGCCCCAACTGCCTGGCGCCCCGCAGCTTCCGGCTGGTCCGAGCGGGCAGCAGGGCCCGATGGGTCCCGGCCCGATGGGTCAGGGTCCGATGGGTCAGGGTCCGATGGGCCCCGGCCCGATGGGTCAGGGTCACCCGATGCAGCAGGGTCACCCCATGCAGCAGGGTGGTCCCGGTGGCGACAGCGCCGCGCGTGTGCTGTCGCTGGCGCAGCAGACCGCTGACCAGGCGATCGCGGAGGCCCGTTCCGAGGCCAACAAGATCGTCGGCGAGGCCCGCAGCCGCGCCGAGGGCCTGGAGCGGGACGCCCGCGCCAAGGCGGACGCCCTGGAGCGGGACGCGCAGGAGAAGCACCGCGTCGCGATGGGCTCGCTGGAGTCGGCCCGCGCCACGCTGGAGCGCAAGGTCGAGGATCTGCGCGGCTTCGAGCGCGAGTACCGCACCCGGCTGAAGTCCTACCTGGAAAGCCAGCTTCGGCAGCTGGAGAACCAGGCGGATGACTCGCTGGCCCCGCCGCGTACCCCCGCGACCGCGTCGCTGCCCTCGTCGTCCACCATGGGCGGTTCGCTCGGTGGCGGCACCATGGGCGGCTCGATGGGCAGCGGTATGGCCGCGGCCGGTGCCGGAGCGATGGGGCACGCCAATGGCGGCAACCAGACCTACGGCGGCCAGCAGATGGGCGGCGGTGGCGGCGGTGCGCAGACCTACGGTGGTCAGCAGCAGATGTCGCCGGCGATGACCCAGCCGATGGCTCCGGTTCGCCCGCAGGGGCCGCAGCCGCTGCAGCAGGCACCCACGCCGATGAGGGGTTTCCTCATCGACGAGGACGACAACTGATCGCTCGCCGCACCAGGCGAAGCCAAGGGCCGGGCCCCGGGGACACGTTCCCTCGGGGCCCGGCCCTTTTTGGGTTGGGTTGCGGGGACGCGACCCGTTGTGCGCCCAACGGGAGAATCGCCGGGCGGGGGC